>JANLFP010000004.1 GCA_024655905.1 Tepidanaerobacteraceae bacterium | reverse complement strand
ACTAATAGGTCGAGGGCTTGACCAAAAACAAAAAACTTTTCACTGTGCAATTTTGAAGGTGCAACAAAAAAGCAGAAGTCAGAGGCCAGAAATGAGAAGTCAGAATAGAAGGATTTGCCTTCAGCAAATCCAACTTAATCTGACATCCGACATCTGAAATCCGATATCCGATTTTCCCGGTGGTCATAGCGGAGGGGAAACACCGGTTCCCATGCCGAACACACAGGTTAAGCCCTCCAGCGCCGATGGTACTTGGGGATTTCCCCCGGGAGAGTAGGTCGCTGCCGGGAATAAAAAATATATATTAAGAAGATGTGTTCCTCGATAGCTCAGCGGTAGAGCATCCGGCTGTTAACCGGAGGGTCGTAGGTTCGAATCCTACTCGGGGAGCCATTTTTTTTATGAAAGGAAGGAAGTCATGAAATTAACATTTTACGGTGCATGCAAAACGGTAACGGGTTCATGTTACTTAATAGAGACAGAAGATATAAAAATATTAGTAGATTGCGGAATGTATCAAGGACCAAAAGAATTAAAAGAAAGGAATTATGGAGAATTTTTATTTAACCCTGCTGAAATAGATTATGTTGTTCTTACCCATGCACACATAGATCACAGCGGATTACTGCCAAAGCTTATGAAAAAGGGATTTAAGGGGCCTATAATTACTACTAAGCCAACGATGGAATTATGTTCGATAATGCTGCCGGACAGTGGGCATATACAAGAACTGGAAGTTGAAAGGAAAAATAGAAAGCTATTAAGAGCCGGGAAAGAAATTTTACAGCCTATTTATGACCACATAGATGCTGGCAAAGTAATGTTGCAGTTTAAAGGGTTGGATTATGAACTGCTTACAGAATTATCGCCCACAGTATCTATAAGATTGCGGGATGCCGGGCATATACTGGGTTCAGCTATTGTTGAAATGTGGATAAAAAAAGATGAAGAGAAAATTAAGATTGTATTTTCAGGTGATTTGGGTAATTATAATCAACCTATTGTAAACGATCCAACAAATATAGATTATGCGGATTATCTAATAATGGAATCGACCTATGGAAATAGAATTCATGAAAAGATAGGAGATAAAAAAGAAATTTTATTAAGAATCATCGAAGAAACTTTTGAGAGGGGCGGGAACCTCATTATTCCGGCTTTTGCTGTTGAAAGAACCCAAGATATTCTATATTATCTAGGAATATTGGAAAAAGAAGGCAAATTGCCTGATTGCGATATTTACATAGACAGTCCTCTTGCTATATCCGCCAGTGAAATTTTCAAGTCAAGTGTGCAATATTATGATGAGGAAACTAGAAAAGCATATGAAATTTCTGGGCAGTCGCCAATTATATTGCAAAAACTAAAAATGGCCAGAACTCAGGAAGAGTCAATGAGATTGAACGAAGTCAGAGGACATGCAATAATAATTTCAGCGAGCGGGATGTGTGAAGCGGGCAGGATAAAACATCATTTAAAGCATAATCTATGGAGACCCGAATCTTCAGTATTGTTTGTAGGCTATCAAGCGGAAGGCACTCTCGGAAGGCAAATAATAGACGGCAAAAAAACGGTAAAGATACACGGTGAAGAAATTGCCGTAAAAGCGAAAATATATAACATTGAAGGGTTTTCTGCTCATGCTGACCAGCCGGCTCTGCTGAAATGGGTGAGTTCTTTCAATAAACTTCCCCGAAAAGTATTTCTGGTTCATGGTGAAATTGAAGGCATTGAAAAGCTTAAAGAGTTGCTTGAAAAAACCCTAGCACTGGATGTAATTGTTCCAGAGTGGAAGCAGAGCTTCGAACTGCCGGAAAAACAGGTGTCTGCTTCCGAAAAATTGACTGACAGGGACTTAGAATTATTGTATAATACGGTGTTAAGCAAATTAAACCAGATATACAAAACAAACATGGAAAAGAACGATTTAGAATTGCTTTATGATAAACTTAAAAGTATCGAAAAAGTTATATAACTTTTTTACTGAGCCTGAAGGCTCTTTTTTGTTGTTTAACGGGCAGATTGCTTAAATGGTATAACTTAAGGCATAGCCTGTTAAAAATAATACTGCAAAATATTAGTTAACTATAGAATTTATCGAAGGTGAGATCTTGAAATATGATGCTGTTATAATAGGTGCTGGTCCTTCTGGATCTTTTTGCGCATTGAATCTAGCAAGAAAGGGAATAAAAGTGCTCATTATAGATAAATGTAGTTTTCCTAGGGAAAAAGCGTGCGGTGGGTTAATTTCAAAAAATGCCATGGATTTACTCAAAAGACATACTTTAACGATTGATATAAATCATAATATTATAAACAAAATATGTTTAATAGGAAAGAACGAAGAGCAAGCAGTTATAGAAAGTAGAACGCCTCTTGGAATAATTGTTAAGCGTAAAGAATTCGATCAATTTTTAGCTAGAAAAGCGGTTGAAGCCGGTGCGGATTTTATAGATAATTGCAGATTTGAAAGCTGCATATTGGAATCCGCAGGTTATAAAATTCAAACTGCAAGAGGCAACTTTTACGCGGATTATCTTATAGGAGCCGATGGATGTTTCAGTAAAGTCGCCAGAGCATCAAATATCAGAAAACGATGGAGCAAATGGGAGAAAGGCATCGCATTATGTGCTCATGTACCAGATGAATATGTAGTTCAAAAAAGAGTAAATGCAGTAGAGTTTTGCTTTCCTGATGTCTTAGCCGGTATTGGATGGTGCTTCCCGGGGAACAATTATTATAATATAGGCGTTGGAGGAACAGTATTCGATAGTAAACGAATCATTTCTGCTTTTAAACTTTTGCTAGAAAAAAATATGAAAGATAAAAAAAGTTTATCAAATTTAAAATACAATGCAGCATTTTTGCCTGCAGGAGGCCGGTTTAGAAAAATATCTGATAAACGTATATTTTTACTGGGGGATGCTGCGGGTTTCGTGGATGCATTTTCAGGGGAAGGTATTTATTATGCCCTGCGTAGTGCAGAAATACTGTCAGATGTGATAAATCAAAATAAAGATGGCAGGGAATATGAAAAAAGATGTTATGAAACTTTTTTGGGTGAATTTAGATTATCGGCTTTTTTGAGTGTATATTTTGGAAATAAGAAGCATGTATTTCAAAAAGGTATGCAGGAAAGATTTTTAAAAGCGATTTGCATGATAATGACCCAAACGCCGGAGAGTATGCGCTATAAAAAAGTATTTGATTGCCTTATAACAGGTGGTTTCTCCTTTAATGTTGCTTTTTTATGGTTAAAAAGGTTAATACTAGATTAAAATGAAGTACAAACCATTATAATAAATTAATTAGCAAAACCATGTTTAAATATGGGCGAAATAAATAATAACATAATATAATTATTGTAAACATAATACGGATGCATATGTCGGAACACGCATTTTGTTAATCCAAAGAGATCATGGTATAATATTTTCAACTCTTCTTCGGTCTCTGAAACTAAAGGAGGGGAAACCATGAGAAAAACTGTTGCAAATATTTTATTGATTCTTGTGTTGTTATCAACACTTACACCAGTTGCCATGGCTGCCAGCCTCGGAGATCGAACACTGATGATGCGCTCAGCAGGAGATGATGTTGCCCAACTACAGCAACAACTAAATACATTAGGATTTTGGGCAGGTTTTGTTGATGGGATTTTCGGGCCTAAGACAGAAGCCGCCGTTAAAAGGTTTCAGAGTTCTAGAGGTTTGAGGGCAGACGGGATTGTGGGTCAGCAGACATTTAGAGCGTTGAATGTTAATGCTTCTTTTCGGGGAAATACAGGCAGGTTTTCTCAAAGAGATATAGAACTTCTGGCAAGATTGGTTTATGCTGAAGCCAGGGGCGAACCGTATGCAGGTCAAGTAGCGGTGGCAGCAACAGTATTGAATAGGCTGAAGGACCCAAAATATCCGAAGACCATACCGGGAATAATTTTTCAAGTAGTTGACGGTTATTATCAGTACAGCCCGGTAGAAGACGGTCAAATCTACCTGATACCCGATGAGACTGCGAGAAGAGCCGTTATGGATGCTATAGCCGGGTATGACCCTACCGGCGGGGCGACAACATTTTACAACCCCCAAAAAACCAATGATCAATGGGTGCGATCAAGGTCATATATTACCACTATCGGCAACCACATATTTTCACAATAGAAGATTATCATAATAAAACTGAATTAATGAACAAATGTGGCATTGATTCCAAATAATATTAAGGAATTAATGCCACTATAATTTTTAAAGGATTTAATATATTTTTATGTTTATGCTCAGAAATATATCATACTGGGTTTTTGACATATTTACCTTGACATATTATATTGATGCAATTAATATTTTAGATAAATGGTTTATATTACTTATTAAAGAGGTTTTGCGATGTATGATGAGTATTTTACAGTAAAGGCACCGGCTCAGCGTGTTCTTATAATAAAAAAATCAAAATTCATATCAAATGTGTTGCCTGTTGACAGTTTTCAGAAAGCGGAAGAGTATTTGGATTCTCTTCGCAAAAAATATTGGGACGCTACTCATAATGTTTATGCATATACTATTGGCATTGATGAGGAAATTCAAAAATTCAGCGATGACGGCGAGCCATCAGGTACTGCTGGAAAACCAATCCTCGAAATTATAAAAAATAAAAGGCTAAAAAATATTCTGATAGTTGTAACCCGTTACTTTGGAGGGGTTCTTCTTGGCGCAAATGGTTTAATAAGAGCTTATAGCGAAAGTGCTGCTGAAGGTATAAACCAAGCTGAAATTATTAAAAAAATTATGTATGATATATATGAAGTGAAGGTGGATTATAACCAGTTAGGCAGGCTTCAAAGAGAAATAAGTAGGAATGGGATGATTATCAGAGACATTGATTTCAGCCAGCATGTTTTACTTAATGTATGTGTTCCGGCAAACTCTGCACTGAATTTCAAAGATTTCATCATGAATATTACTTCGGGTTGCGCGAAAATAAAATGGCTATATCAAGTTTACATGTAAAGCTTCTTTTCAATAATCGCTTTTTATGCTACAATTATTTCGTAAATTTTATATATGGGATTATTAGAATCGGGGGAGAGAAAAGATGTCAGGACACTCTAAATGGGCAAATATTAAACATAAAAAGGCAAAAGTTGATGCTCAAAAAGGGAAACTCTATACGAAATTTAGCAAGATGATTATCGTAGCAACCCGGGAAGGCGGTCCAGACCCCAACGCCAACTCCAGGTTGAAAGACATAATTGAAAAGGCTAAAGAAGCAAACATGCCGAATGAGAATATAATGAGAGCCATTAAAAGGGGCAGCGGAGAATTGGGCGGTGCAGATTACGAGGAAATAACGTATGAAGGTTACGGCCCGGGAGGCGCGGCAATATTGCTTGATGTAATGACAGACAACAGGAACAGGACGGCTGCGGAAATGAGACACATATTTGATAAACATGGAGGTAACCTTGGAGAGGCGGGTTGCGTGGCATGGATGTTTGATAAGAAGGGTTTGTTTATAATCGAAAAGAATGAGAATACCGATGTGGATAATATCATGATGGTAGCAATTGATTCCGGAGCTGATGATGTGGAAGAGCAGGATGATTCCATTGAAATAACTACAAGCCCGGAACAGTTTGAAACTGTTAAAAAAGCACTGGAGCAGAATAATATCAGAATCTCTTCAGCCGAAGTTACTTTATTGCCAAAAACAACCTTAACTTTATCGACTAAGGAAAGCGAAAGCATGGAACGGCTGCTTGAAGCTCTTGAGGATCACGATGATGTGCAAAATGTATATACAAATTATGAATCCAGTGATAGCGAAGAATAAAAATTAGATAAAATTTGTATATTATTACAATAATTCGGGCATACTAAATTTCCAAAGGGCAATTGAGGAGGAATAAGTATGCCCAATAAATTAATCAGGTTTTTGATACTTTTTATAATTTTAATGGTAACAGGTTTCAGTATAGGATATTTAAAAACTTTTATTTCCTTGCGAGAAAATCATGCAGGCAATAATTACGCAGAAAATATTGAAAATCATGATGTGAGCAATTTGGAAGAAATAAAATTAAAACCCGGAGCAAAGATGATTTATATTACTTATTATTCCGGATGCGGTCATGAAAACAGGGAGGAGAAAACTGCGGAAGAAAGATTCGCAGGTTTCACAAAAAAACAGCTTGAAAAAGAGGTAGAAGGTTGGGAAATAGAAAGTTTTACACCGGATGAAGTCGTATTAAAAAAACAGATTGATGGAATTTGCGGCGATCACTATTATATTGGCTTGAATGACGGTTATGTAACCCTTTTCAGAGGTTTGCCCGGAGTACAATCCGAAGTCGTAGAAAAAACCGATATATTGGCAGATACCCTGCGGGAAGAGGACCGAACCATGCTAGAAAGGGGAATCATAATAAATAGTAGAGAAGAATTCCTCGAAATCCGTGAAGGTTTAACGAATTAACCATCAATAGCAATAATAAAAAAAGGAAATCACCCTTTAATGTAGAATTACATTTAAGGGTGATTTTATGTTGATTATGGGAATAGATCCAGGCATAGCTGTAAGCGGCTATGGCCTTGTGAGAGAAACCAACAATGATAGTAAAACCGCAGTAGAATACGGAGTATTAAAAACAGATTCAAACCTTTCCATGGCTAAAAGATTGGAACATATATTCAATGGATATATCGAGCTAATAAAAAAATTCAATCCAGAAGCTATTGCAATAGAAGAACTTTTTTTCAATAAAAATGCCAAAACCATAATAGCTGTAGGGCAGGCACGGGGAGCGGCGCTTCTAGCAGCTTCGTTGATGAATGTCAGAGTTTTTGAGTATACCCCATTACAGGTAAAACAAGCTGTAGTTGGCTATGGAAGGGCTGACAAATTGCAGATTCAGGAAATGACAAGAATTATTCTGGGTTTGAAGGAGATTCCCAGGCCAGATGATGCGGCAGATGCTTTAGCGGTAGCTTTATGCCATATTAATTCATCGAAATTTAATAGCGCAATTGATAATTTATATTGAGAGGTAATGAAATGTTAGATTATGTTAAAGGCATGCTTGTGGCTGCCGAACCAAACTATGCAGTTATTGATACGGGAGGATGGGGATTCAAATTAAATATTTCTTTTAATACATATAACAGTATTAAGTCCTATCTTCACGAACAGGTTAAACTTTATACCCATTTATTAATAAAAGAAGATGCGATCGAACTGGTAGGATTCTACGATAAGATGGAGCGAGAAACTTTTCTTCTTTTGATTAGAGTTCCGGGAATCGGTTTAAAAGTTAGCATGTCGATGCTGTCTTTGCTGAATGTATCTAAGTTGAAATCGGCAATTTTATCGGACAATTCCAGTGTTCTTGCATCTGTTCCAGGTGTTGGGAAAAAAACGGCCCAAAAAATCATCATAGAATTAAAAGACAGGATTAAGGATTTGCCGATCGACTCCCAAAAAGATGTTGAATCTGATGCGCTTTACGAAGTTAAGCGAGCATTGGAATCTCTGGGTTTTAAATCTAATGAAATTCAGGCAGTGCTGAATGAATATTCCGTTAGCGGTATATCTGGTGAAAGCGCTGAAGAAATCTTGAAAAAAACCCTAAAAAAACTTTCAAAATAAAGGAATGATATCTGGTGAATGAGAGGTTGTTATCCCCCGCTATAAAAAGCTGTGAAGAATTGGAATTTGAAAAGGATTTGAGACCGCTTACTTTTGATGAGTATATCGGTCAAAGAAAGGCAAAAGAGAATCTGAAGATTTTTGTAAAAGCCGCTATGATGAGACACGAAGCTCTAGATCATGTGCTTTTATATGGCCCTCCGGGCCTTGGAAAGACTACTCTGGCACATATTATCGCTCATGAACTGGGAGTAAACATCAAAATAACATCTGGGCCAGCTATTGAACGCCCCGGTGATTTGGCAGCGATTTTAACGAATCTCGGCGATAGGGATTTGCTTTTTATTGATGAAATACACCGCCTACATCCGAGCATAGAGGAAATTTTATATCCAGCCATGGAAGATTTTGCGCTTGATATAATGATAGGAAAAGGCCCCAGCGCAAGGTCTATGAGACTTAATCTCAATCCTTTCACTCTGGTGGGTGCTACCACGAAAGCTGGACAACTTACATCTCCATTGCGTGACAGATTTGGAGTAAATCTCAGGTTGGAATTTTACGACAAAGAAGATATAATGGATATTTTAATGAGATCGGCTAGAATTATGAATGTGAGTATCGAAACCAAAGCGGCGGAAAAAATAGCAATATGTTCGAGAGGTACACCGAGAATAGCTAATAGAATTCTAAAACGCATAAGGGATTATGCTCAGGTAAAAGCTGACGGTGTAATTACATCAGAGGTGGCAGAAGAAGGTTTGAAGCTTCTGGACATTGATTCATATGGTCTTGATCAGAATGACCGAAGACTGCTGCTGGCTATAATCGACAAGTTTAACGGAGGGCCCGTGGGAATTGATTCATTGGCGGCAGTGCTTAATGAAGAAGCTTCAACAATAGAAGACATATATGAACCTTATCTTATTCAGAAAGGTTACATCTTTAGGACGTCTAGAGGCAGAATGGTTTCGGATAAAGCGTATGAGCATCTCGGAAGGGTTAAGCCGCATTGCGATGATTGAATTTAAAATTGGGTCAATCTATCCGGAATGCAATAGCATTATATAACATTAAGCATAGATTGCAAAAACCAGGAGGAATGATATTTTTGAAAAAAATTGCTTTAATCCTATTTTTATTATGTTGTTTTATTGTGTATTCAGATCCCGTGTATGGCTATGAAGATATTATTTTTGAGTCGCCTATAAGAGTGGGTTTGTTTTACAATGAAACCGCACCTGAAGAGTTTGACCTAAATTGTGAGAGCGGATTTATTGTAGGATTTAAAAATGGTAAAAACTATGAACGAATCGTTGAAATCGACGATAAACATATAGAAGTTTCGAAAGTAAGCAATGGGAGTTTTTTGCCTGCAAAAGAAAACTTGAAAAGCATTCAAGAAGCCGAGAGAATCCTAGAGAACCTGTCATTAAAAAAGGAGAATGGTTTTATTTTTTATAATGGAAATTGGTCTGTATGGATAAAAGATAAGGCTGCATATTCTGACAATACTGGAGATTTCATAAAAATAAATACGCAGACCTTTCAGCTTATTCTCCCACTCAACAGTGAAGTTCCGATTTATTTTTTTCATCGAGATGAAAAGGATATAATCTCGATTAATGGACACAGATATCGAGGATTAATTGAAGTTTTGCCATCACAGGATAAAAAAATCAATGTGGTAAATGAACTCGAAATTGAAGATTACCTTTATGGAGTGCTGCCTCTGGAGATGCCTCCGAATTGGCCTTTTGAAGCATTGAAAGCGCAGGCTGTTGCCTCCAGAACGTATGCAATATATAATCTTTCAAAATGGGAAAAATACGGGTTTGATGTCAGCGCAAACACAGCAGACCAGGCCTACGGAGGCTATGATGCTGAACAAATCATGTCTAACAAGGCTGTGGAACAAACAAAAGGCCGGTATATTACATATGAAGGCAGGCCTATTATGGCTCTTTTTCATGCTGACAGCGGAGGCATTACGGAAGACGGCAAAAATGTATTCGGCTCTGATTTGCCCTATTTGAAATCGGTGGAAGATTCATTCGATAGCAATTCTCCTTATGCGGAATGGGGGGCATGTTTTTCTCCAAATGACATCAGCGAAAAAATCAGCAAGACAGATGCTTCAGTGGGCGAGGTTGAAAACATTTCAATAATTGAGAAAACATCTACAGGGAGGGTAAAAAAGATTTTGATTTCGGGAACAAAAGGGAATAAGGTTTTTTCAGGTTCAGAAATTAGAAATATACTTCAGTTAAAGAGCTTATTATTTGATATACAGAGCAAAAATGCAAACATTTACGCAATATCAATTGGTGATGCTATTCATAAAGTATCTTTTGAAAACCGTATGGCAGTATCTGCGACAAGTCTTTCCAGCATATCATCCAAGAATGCTTTTGTAATGTGTTTGAGCGGTATAGAAGAAATTTCATCGGCAGGTGGCGATGGTTTCAATTTTTACGGCCGCGGATGCGGTCACGGCGTAGGCATGAGTCAGTGGGGAGCCAAGTATATGGCAGAGGAAGGGTATAATTATATGCAGATTTTGCAACACTATTACAAAAATGTCGAGATTAAGTAATAGAAAGAAGTGCAATCATGGATTTAAAGGAATTTTATTATTATTTGCCTCAGGAACTTATCGCTCAGGAACCAATAAAAAATAGATCTCAATCGCGCCTTTTGGTACTGAATAGGAATACAGGTCGTATAGAACACAGAATTTTTGAAGATATTGTTGATTATCTAAATCCTGGCGACTGTCTTGTTTTAAACAATACTCGAGTTATTCCTGCGAGACTGATAGGCGCAAGGAAAGATACGGGAGGAAAGATAGAGTTTGTTTTATTGAAACGGATAGGAATAAATATTTGGGAGGTTCTTGTTAAGCCCGGGAAAAGAGCAAGATTAGGTTCGGAATTTGTTTTTGGCAATGATCGCCTCAGGGCAAAGGTAATGAGTATTACTGATGAAGGAAGCAGAATCGTAGAATTTTTTTATGAAGGTATTTTTGAACAATTGCTGGATGAATTGGGTCAGATGCCGCTGCCGCCTTACATAAAGACAAAATTGGAAGACAGGGAACGATATCAGACTGTATACTCCACAGAACCGGGATCTGCGGCGGCTCCAACAGCAGGGCTTCATTTTACAAACGAATTGCTTGAAAAAATAAGGCAAAAAAAAGTCAATACGGCATTTGTAACCCTTCATGTGGGATTGGGGACTTTTAGGCCGGTAAAGGCCAGTAGGATAGAGGATCACAGGATGCATGAAGAGTACTACGAGGTCAGCGCTGAAGCTGCTGAAATGATAAACAAGACAAAACTAAAAGGGAACAAAATAATAGCTGTAGGCACCACATCCACCAGAACATTGGAAACAGTGGGCGATATTTATGGAAGGGTGAAACCGCAGAGCGGATGGTCGGGAATTTTTATTTATCCGGGGTATAAGTTTAAAGTAATAGATGGGCTCATAACCAATTTTCATCTCCCCGAATCAACTCTGATTATGCTGGTTTGCGCCTTTGCGGGCAAAGACAAGGTATTTAAAGCATATGAAGAAGCCGTAAAAAAAAGATATAAGTTTTACAGCTTCGGGGATGCAATGCTCATAAAATAGGGGGTGTTTTATGAAGGGGAAGGTATCGGAGAAAATCGTAAAAGGAGTTTTTATTCTAGAAGCAGCGCTGGCGCTATTCCTTATTGCAGGAGTAATTGTCGGTTCGTATGATTTATTTAGATACTTCAAAATAATATATGATACGCCTCCATTGCAGACATTTCAGGTTTTACAAACATTTTTAGGTCACACTTTGACATTGGTTATTGGTCTGGAGCTAGTAATAATGCTGGTAAAGCATACTCCTTCGAGTGTTATTGAAGTTTTGCTCTATGCCATTGCAAGAAAGATGATAATAGAGTCAAAGACCATGCTGGATATTTTGCTTGGTATCATGGCCATCGCAGGATTGTTTGCCATAAACAAAGTATTTGCTCCAGGAAAATTTTTTGTGCAGGAGGGCACTATAGTAAATTCGGCAATGTCTACAAGGGAAGTAAATGAACTTGTAGATGTAAATATTCCTGAAAATCTTGGCAATACTATAGGCGGCGTGGTAGCGAGGTTATGTATGGAGCATGAAGAAAAGCCTGTCATAGGCAAAAGATTTCATGTATCCGATGCAGAAATTTCTATTGTTTCCATGGAGGGTGAATTAATTCAAAAAATAAAAGTAATTAAAACTGGGAAAAAGGATGATATGCTTTGAAGTTTAAGATAATAACAAAAACAAAAGACAGCAGGGCAAGATCTGGTTTGCTGCAAACTCGCCATGGGGCTTTCGAAACACCTGTCTTTATGCCGGTTGGGACCCAGGCTACGGTCAAAACCATGACTCCTGAAGAACTGGAGCAAATTGGCGCTAAAATCATTCTAAGCAATACCTATCACCTTTATTTGAGGCCAGGGCATAAAGTGGTAGAGGAAGCTGGCGGTCTACATAAATTTATGAACTGGAAAGGCTCTATTCTCACAGATAGCGGCGGCTATCAGGTGTTCAGTCTAGGAGAGTTGCGGGAGATAAAAGAAGAAGGAGTTACTTTCAGATCTCATTTAAATGGGTCCTTACATTTCATAGGGCCGGAAACATCAATAGAAATTCAAAATGCTCTTGGGGCGGATATTATTATGTGTTTTGATGAATGTATTCAATATCCCGCTACTTACGATTATGTAAAAAACTCTGTAGATAGAACTTCTCGCTGGGCTGAGCGCTGCAAAAAGGCTCATGCCAACCCGGAACAAACGCTGTTTGGAATCGTTCAGGGAGGGGTCTACAAAGATTTGCGTGAAATAAGCGTTAAGGATCTGATTTCTCTGGATTTTGATGGGTATTCAATAGGAGGTTTGAGCGTGGGAGAACCCAAGGAAAAAATGTATGAGGTATTGGATTATACTGTACCGATTCTTCCAGAGGATAAACCCAGGTATTTGATGGGAGTTGGTTCTCCTGATGCAATTTTTGAAGGGGTTCTCAGAGGGGTGGATATGTTTGACTGTGTACTCCCCACAAGAATAGCAAGAAACGGTACGGTATTTACCAGAAAAGGAAAGCTGGTAGTGAGAAATGCTGCATACGCTAGAGACTTCTCACCCCTGGATTCCGAATGTGATTGCTATGTATGCAGAAATTATACTAGGGCATATATCCGACACCTCATCAATGCGAGAGAGGTATTGGGCATAAGGCTTACAACAATGCATAATCTGTATTTTTTGTTAAATCTTATGAGGGAGATTCGTCTGGCTATTGAGGGGGATTATTTGATTGATTTCAAACAAGAGTTTTTTGAAAAATTTGGTTATAACCAAGAATTTTAATATGTAAAAGACGATTTTTAAAAGGATTTTTTACTTTTGTATAGAATTAAGTACTATAAATTTAATAGAAAGGACGGGATTATACTTTGAACCCGGCAATATTTCTGCAGCAGTTTGGCCCGTTGATATTAATTTTTGCGATCTTTTATTTCTTGATAATCAGACCGCAGCAAAAAAGGGAAAAAGAGCGTAAAAATATGCTAGCCGGCCTAAAAGAGGGGGATGATATAATAACCATAGGCGGAATCTACGGCAGGATTCTTAATATCAAGGAAGATGTTATTACCCTAGAGGTAGGCGATAAACTAAAAATAAAGGTTACGCGTTCGGCTATAGGAAATGTTTTGAAAAAAGCTGAAAAAAGTGAATAATTTTTGTCATATTCGGCCTCCTTTGCTAAATAAAGTATTAGTATAAAGGAGGTTGATTTATTATGAAATCTTCCGGGTCGGGAAAAAGTCTGAATTACTTTAAAATACTTAGCGGAGTTTTTAATGCTTTCATACTTACTTTGGTTTTATTTCTTGCAATTGGCGGAATATTGTATTATACAAAGATATCCGAAGATATGATTCCAAAATTTGTTGTGGCAGTCAGTGCATTGAGCATTGCAATTAGCGGTATTCATGCAACAAGAGATATTGATCGGTACGGTTGGCTCCATGGAGGTTTGATAGGTTTATTATATGTAACTATACTCCTGATTTTGGGATTTTTTTTAATACCTTCTGCATCTTACGGTTTGACCACTGTAGTAGATTTAGTCATGGGTTTTACCGTGGGGATGATGGCGGGAGCAATAGGGACAAATCTCTAGAATATTCTAGATATAAAATTTATATTGCATCAGTGCTTTTTTATGCTATAATTTTTCTAGAATAATAAAAAGGAGGAAATTGCTTTGCGTCATATAATATCAATACATAAAGGGAATTTGAATATTATTGAAAGCACCGAGAAAAAGGGGTGTAGCGAGTGCCAGTCATCATGCCAATCGGCATGCAAAACTTCCTGCACCGTATCAAATCAGGTGTGTCAAAAGGAAAATAAATAGGGCCCCGCGAAAAGGCCCTTTTTCATTTGTTTATTCATCCTATAACCTGGCAAATAGGGGAAAGATTGCAGCTTTCGAAATTATTGACAGCCCCAAAATACAGGGATATAATTAAAGCTGCATTAAGCTTAGATTGGGGGAAGTGACTAAATGGATCCAAAAACAAAAAGCATACTTAAAATCGCAGCTTTAGTTGTTATAGCGGCCTTTTTAGCTTATTCTCTTCTAGTGGGATTTCAGGTGGCTGGCTATAAAGTTGTACCGATTAAAAAAGCGATTAAACTCGGCCTTGATTTACAGGGCGGAGTTTCAGTGCTGCTCGAGGCAAAACCCAAACCCGGTGAAACGGTAACTAATGAAAAAATGAATGGAGCTGTGGAAGTTATAAGAGGAAGAGTGGATCAACTGGGTGTAGCTGAACCATTAATCGCCAGGCAGGGTGATGTAAGAATCAGAGTTGAATTGCCTGGTGTTAAAGATTCCCAGAAGGCGTTGGATATAATTGGAAAGACAGCTTCCTTGGAGTTTGTCGGGCCCGATGGCAAGGTCATACTAACAGGTGATGATGTAAAAGACGCAAAGGCTGTATATGGCAATAAGAGTGAACCTATGGTGAGCCTGAAGCTGAATTCGGCTGGAGCAAAAAAATTTGCTGATGCTACATCTAAATTTTTACATCAACAGATTGCAATAAAATTAGACAATCAGGTTATTTCGGCTCCAACAGTTCAGGATGTAATAACCGGTGGAGATGCGGTGATTACCAACTTGCCCAGCATAGACAAAGCAGGGGAACTGGCTACTCTAATTCGCGCCGGTGCACTCCCGGTGGATCTGGAACAGAGACAGGTAACAGCGGTAGGTCCAACGCTCGGAGCGGATTCTCTGAACAAGAGCATTAGAGCGGGTGAGATCGGCGTTGTTCTGGTATTATTATTCATGTTGATTTATTACCGTATTCCCGGTCTGGTGGCAGATTTAGCACTGATTATATATGTTATGCTTGTCCTGATTATATTTATATCCATAGGGGCTACGTTGACCCTGCCGGGTATTGCTGGATTCATTCTTTCTATAGGAATGGCGGTGGATGCCAATGTATTGATTTTTGAAAGGCTTAAAGAGGAATTGCGCAATGGCAAAACTCTGAGAGCAGCCATAGATTCGGGATTTCACAGAGCCTTAACCACGATAATCGACTCCAATGTAACAACTATAATAGCAGCAGTTGTGCTTCTATACTTTGGTTCCGGTCCAATTAAGGGTTTTGCAGTAACGCTGATAATTGGTATCATCACAAGTATGTTTACTGCAATTACAGTTACAAGAATGATTCTGGTAAATCTAATAAACGCGAAGCTATTCACCAATAAAAAACTATACGGTGTATAAGAGGTGAAAAACGTGAAAACATATAAAATAATGGAGAAAAAATGGCTCTGGTTTGGGTTGTCTCTTGCAATAATAGCTGTGGGTTTGGTAAATATTTTTTTATACAGTCTTAATTGGGGCATAGATTTTACAGGTGGAAATATACTTCAGTACAACATTCATGAATCATATAATTTGCAGGATGTAAGAAATATTTTAGCCAGGTTCAATTTGAAGGATTATGATGTTAAAAAAGCCGGTGATACGGGTCAGGAGCTTATTATAAGAACTGTGGTGCTGACGAAAGAACAACAAGGTGATATAACCGATGCCCTTAAACAAAAATGGGGTAAACTGGAATTAATAAGGGCCGAAAAGGTTGATGCCGTGATAGGAAAAGAGCTCCAGAGGCAAGCAATCATAGGGTTGATTATAGCGAATATAGGAATGCTTATTTATATTACCTTCAGGTTTGAGTTTAAATCGGCTGTGGCTGCCATACTGGCACTGATCCACGATGTGTTGATGGTTATAAGCTTATATGCCGTTTTGAGGATTCCTGTAGACAGCACTTTTATTGCTGTAATACTTACAATAGTAGGTTATTCAATAAACGATACCATTGTTGTATTTGACAGGATTAGAGAAAATTTGAGACTGATGAGGAAAGCATCATTCAACGACGTGGCCAATTTAAGTATAGTCCAGACTCTATCGAGGTCAATAAATACATCTTTGACTACGCTTTTGACTATTATTGCACTTTTCCTGTTTGGGGGAGAGACCATTAAAGACTTTACTTTAGCGCTAATCGTCGGAATTGCCAGCGGAACTTATTCTTCTATATTTATTGCTAGCCCGCTCTGGGCAATGTGGAGGCAAAAACCAAAAGCTGCAAAAGCTTGAAAGAGGTGAAATCCGTGTTTAAGGAATTGCTGTATGCTGGTATAGGTCTTGCTACCCTAACTAAAGAGAAAGCCGAAGAAATTGTTACAGAGCTGATTAAAAAAGGAGAATTGTCAAAAGACGACGGGAAAGATGCACTAAATAATTTAATGATCAGGATGCAGGAAGAAAAGGATAAATTGAAGCAAAGAATACAGGAACAGGTGGAGAACGCAATATCTTCAATGAATATCGTCAGGAAATCAGACCTTGACGAACTGAAAAAGCGGTTGGAAATTCTTGAAGAAAAAGTAAACAAAATCATCCAAGAAAAAGAGGTTTGAAACCTCTTTTTTTTAATTAAAAACACGCTTTTCGGAGAAAATATTCATATAGCAGAAGGGTTTTCGAGAGGGTGATGTTATGAAAAATTTCGCACAAGTTGTTCGTCATCAGGGGAACGATTCTTTATTTGAAATTATTGATATTTCGATTCTTGGAACCATGGCAAGTATGCCGGTACATTTTCATGCAGAAGGCTTTCGAGGCACGGGCAAAACTACAATTATTAGAGCGGCAAAACAAATTTTGCCTAAAATTGAAAGAATAAAGGGTTGCGAGTATAACTGCGATCCTCAAAGACCTCATTGTCCCCACCACAGACATCTCTCGGCAATAGAAATTGAAAAGTTGGGTGTTGAGCTTATTGATATGCCGTTTTTGGAGATATCTCCGTCGGCAAAAAAAGGTACGATAGTTGGAAGCATTGATCTCAAAAAAATTACATCAAAAGATAATCCCGAAGCTGCGCTGCTATTGGGGACCATTCCAAGGGCCCACAGGGGGATTATTTTTGTGGATGAAATAAACCGAATCGCGGACATATCTCCGGAAATTGCCGATATTCTTTTGGATGTAATGGGAACAAAGCCTGGAAGGATTCAAATAGAGGAAGTAGGATTGCCAACGGTTGTGCTACCCATTCAAGCGAGTGTCTGGGCGGCTTCAAATCCCGATGAAGAACCTGGTCCACTTGAGGATATAAGAAGACAGCTCTCTGATAGATTTGATTTCGCTGTAAAAGTGGAAAGGCCTATGGAAATTGCCGTTTTAAAAAGGATATTGGATGGGAACAGTGAGTCAAGCTTTGACAATAAATTAATTGAAGTTAAAAAAGATAAGTTCGAACAAACAAAAAAAAAGATAAGCGAAGTTATATTATCCGAAGAAATCAAATCGATACTTGCTTCTGTATATGTGGATTTTGGATTGGAAAGTTTAAGAAGTATTGAAGCAATTACGAGAGGAGCAATAATAAAAGGAGCTCTAATGGAGAAATCTCCTGATATTGAAGATATTGTTTTTCTTGCGAAATGTGCTCTACGTCACAGAATAGACTCTAAAAATTTGAACGATATTATTAAATATCTGGAACAAAGAAGACATCATATAGAAAAAAAGCAGGAATCTTTGATTAATATGGCAATAGTAGAATCAGAAAAAGAATCACCGCAACAAAGTAAAAAAAACACGATTGGGGATTCCGGGTTATTGCAAAACAGATTTTTAAATCCTATTGAAAAGCTATTATCATATTTAACAAAAAAGTCTTCCGCTTCACCTGGCGACAGCAGAATTACAATTGATCCGAAAAAGATAGATATAAAAGCTCCATCAAAAAAGGCCCAATCAATAAAACAATTGGAATTAAAAGATTATGTAAAAAAAGAGGAGGAACTCCGCAAGTGATACATGTAGAAAAACTGAGATCGGAAATTATACAACAAAAAGGTGCGAGGATAGGGGAAACCGCAGTGGCAAGCAGAAAGGTCCATACGGTTATGGCCGACAAACCAGAAGAAATTCATATTATAATGAATTCTGATGCCGGACGAAGTTTTTATAATCGTTTAAATGAAAACGAAATAATCCATATCGATTTGTTTCATGAGATAGCCGCCGTAGATGTAAAAAAAACTGCTGAATACTTAAAAAAAAACATTTTGGCGAGTAATTGGAAAGAATTAGCCGATTATATTGATATTCAAACGGGAAGTGGAGGAGGCAGGCTTTCCGGAAGTTTGAATTATGGTATGAGTGAAAGCTTAAAAAAAGACCATATGAATCATGTACATTTGGCAGGTTTAATTCCCGATGATAAGCTAGAAATTGTTTTTTTTCTTGTGGAAAAAGTGGAAGAAATTTTGCAACAACAAAGAGTAGAACTGAGAAAAGTAGAAAGAATCATCAATGAAGATGGAAATACTCCTTTGGATTTATCTCCTTATTATTCAGATTCAGATTCTTATCTCAGACAGAATGAATCAAAATCAAATATTTCGGAGGATAAACTGTTTCGGCAAGCCGTATCTTTGATTGAACATTTTAACAGTATAAAAGAAGTGGAGAATATTTTCGACTTTCTTGAAAATAAATTATCAGATGATGATCTAAACAGTTTTAAGAAAAAGCATGGAGAGATGGAATATATATTTAAACACATGGAGCAAAACAATTTAATAGAAAAAATTTCCAATCGATATTTTCTCACGGAAGATGGAGTTAAATTAAAGAATTATTTTAAAATAACTCGAAAAGAATTGGAACTAATACTTAAAAAGTCTATTAAACATTTTCCTAAATTAAATAAATTCGGAAATATAAGCAAAGTCTATACCGCAAAAAAAACGGGATTGTTAAAAAAGGGGCCAATTATTATCGATAAAAATAACAATAAAGATTGGATTGAGGAGCTTGATATAAATGGAACCGTTAAAAACGCACTTGTGAGATGTTTCAGTGAAAGGGAACACTTCAATATAGACGAGCAGGATTTTGTTTTTTTTAAACATATTCCTAAAATGAATCAAGATATATGTCTAATCATAGACGCCAGTGCCAGCATGGCGGGTCAAAGGCTTAGAAATGCAAAATTTTTGGCAAAACACTTGATACTTAACTCGCACAGAAGATTAAGTGTAATGGCTTTTCAGGAAAGAGATGTTAGAGTTTGCGTTCCTTTTACTAAAAATTTCAGCAATCTTGACGCAGGCCTTGATGAAATCACTTCCACGGGTCTTACGCCACTTGCCTTGGCGATAGAAAAGGGCCTTTCTTACATGAGTGTTCGACCTGTAAAAAATCCTCTAATAATACTTATAACCGATGGAATTCCCACTGTTTCCCTGTGGACTGCAGATCCAATAAAAGATGCCATAAATGCGGCTGCCAAAATAGCTCGAAAGAAAATAGATTTTTGCTGTATAGGTCTTCAGCCCAATAAAGACTGTCTTATTAATATTACTAAAGCTGCAAAAGGAAAACTGTTTGTGGTGGATGAATTGAACCGAGATGTACTTCTGGAAGTCACCAGGAAAAGCAGACAGTTATTATGAAATGAGAAGGATATTAGCAAAAAAAATAGAATAAACAATATAAAACCCAGAAAAGATAGGGGGTCTATTATGCAGTTAGTTCTGGTATTGACATTGATATTTGCGCTTCTGGTTGCTATTTTTGCCTTATCCAATGCCAATGAGGTTATAATCCGATTCCCTTGGGGAGATTATCCTGTTTCCCAGGCTATAGTCATTCTAGGATCCGCAGCGATCGGTTCGGTGGTAATAATGATACTGGGAATATTTTCTCAGATTAAATCGAAAATAAAAATTTGGGAGTACCAGGGAAAAATAAAAAAATTAGAGAAAGAGCTCGAAGAAGTGAAGAAACAATATGAAACCTTGAGAATAGCAATGGAAGACCAGAGCGCGGAAGATATCGATGATAAAGGCATACCCCGAGATGCCGATGTTTCATCATAATGCAATGAAGATAATGAGAACACAACCTCGTTCTTACTGGTTGTGTTTTTTATTGATATAATAAATTATATAGTTTATAATTAATATTGTTTGGAAATAGTTTTAGTGAGACAAGAGGAAACTTTTATGATGAAAAGTGCCATATGGAAGATAATTTCAAAAGAAAAAGAAGTTGATATATTAAACTCGCCCGACTTAAATCCTGTAATTTTGCAATTACTGAAAAAAAGAGGCATAGAGTCTTCTGAACAAATCGAAAGGTTTCTTAATCCGTGTATAGAATATATGCATAATCCGATGCTGATGAAAGATATGGATAAAGCCGTAGAACGAATTAAAAAAGCCATAAATAATCACGAGAAAATGACTGTTTACGGAGATTATGACGTCGATGGCATAACGAGCACTTGCATAATGGTGAAAACCTTGAAAAAATTGGGCGGGCATGTCGATTACTATATACCTTCGAGGCTTGATGAAGGTTATGGTTTGAATATGAATTCTATTGAAAAACTTCACAATAGCGGCACTAAACTTATAATAACTGTTGACAATGGAATAAGCTGTTTTGAAGAAGTAGATTATGCTAAAAAACTTGGTATTGACATTATCATAACTGATCACCACGAACCCCAGGATTTGATTCCGCACTCATTTGCTGTTATTAATCCAAAACAAAAGAGTTGTATTTATCCTTTTAAGAATTTGGCAGGGGTAGGAGTGGTTTTAAAACTGGCACATGCTCTGTTGGATTTAAAACAGCATGCGGTGGAAGAATATTTGGATCTGGCTGCACTGGGGACTGTTGCTGATATAGTTCCTCTTTTGGATGAAAACCGAATAATAGTAAAGCTCGGGCTTGAACACTTGACGAAGACTAGCAATAAAGGTTTGATAGCAATAAAATCGCTCTTGAATTTATCTGAAATTCAGCTGGATACATCAAAAATAAGTTTTTTGCTTGCGCCAAGGCTTAATGCAGCCGGTAGAATATCAAATGCTGAAATGGCTGTAGAACTTCTTCTCACAGAAGATGAGGATAAGGCATATGAGCTGGCTCAAAATCTTGAGCGCGTAAATCGTGAAAGGCAGAATATTGAATCCGAGATATTGAATCAGGCCAGAAATATGATTGAACATGAAATGGATCTTGATAGAACAAAGGTAATAGTAGCAGCAAGCAGCAAATGGCATCCAGGTGTTATAGGAATAGTTGCATCAAAGCTTGTGGAAATTTATAATAGACCCTGTATATTGATTGCCCAGGAAGGCGAAGAAGGCAAAGGCTCTGCAAGAAGCATACCGGGATTTAATATATTTGAAGCATTAAGCCAGGTTTCCCACTTGCTTGCAAAATACGGCGGACATGAACAGGCTGCAGGCCTTTCTATAGATGTGGATAAAATAGAGATCTTTAAAAAAGAGATAAACAGAATTGCAGAAAAAACGATGACCGGCAATTTTTTTCCTGAATTAAATATAGATATGGAGTTGTCCGAAGAAAACTTAACTGCCGATCTTGCCATGCAGCTCGAACTACTGGAACCTTTTGGATACGGTAATCCCAGACCTATTTTTGCTTGTGAAAACTTTTATGTTAAAAACATACGTACAGTGGGAAATGATGACAAGCATTTAAGGCTCAATCTCAAGACAAAACAAAAAGAGTTGACTGCAATAGGTTTTAATTTCGGATTATATAAAGAAGAATTAAATAGGGCACCAATAGTGGATATGGCTTTTTTTCTGGAGTTAAATCAATGGCAAGGGATTACGGAATTGCAATTAAAAATAAAGGATATCAAAATACCATATTTAATGGATGAACTAATGATAAACATCGAGGAGGGATATTATAAGAGGTTTTATTCCGATTTTAAAAATCGAATGATTTGCACTGCTTCTTCTGAAATCTTTTCGGATATAAGCAATATTGATTTTGTGAATAATGATACCTATTTTGAAAAAAATGAGTATGTTAAAAAATTATTTCAACAGGAACGCAATGTGCTTGTTTTAACGAATACTCCATATCAGGCGTGGAGATTGCTTGCCTATTTTAAGAATATGGAAGCGATAAAAAATGAAACGGGCGTTTTTTTCAGTTTTGAGGCAGATGTTTGGGAAAAAAAGAATGTAATATTGATAAATCCGGTGGATTTATCGTGTAAAAAAGGTGCAGATGACATAGTTTTTTATGATGCACCGTTCAGTGAAAAAATTTTTGAGTTAAGACTAAAAAATATGTCTTGCAGTTCAACAATACATGTTCTCTTTAAGAATTCTGACTTTCGTTTCAATCATATAGTTTGTCAGAAGATGCTGCCGGACATAGGAGCTATTCGAAAGATATACGGCCTTATTAAAAAATTATCTTTTAATAAATCAAAATGTATATTTAGCATGAATGATTTTAAGCTTGCATTAAGCAGGAGTTATGATGCTGATATTCATGACTTAGGCTTGGTAAATGTTTTCAATATTTTTAAGGAAATCGGTATTGTTGATTTCAGGATGAAAAACGGCTTTATTCAAATCAAAAATCATATCGGCTTGAATCAAAGCACGAGTCTTGAGAAATCTGATACATACCGCGAATATTTTTTCATAAAACAAAAGCTAATTGAATTTGAAAAAATGTGGAGGGAATATAATGCAGATGGATTTAAAACAAAAAATAAGAGTAATTGAGGATTTCCCCAAAAAAGGTATAAGTTTTAAAGATATTACTACTTTGTTGAAAGATGGTGAAGCTTACAGATATTCAATTAAGTGTCTGGCGGATTTGATAAGGCATAAAGAATTTGACCTTATAGCAGGTCCCGAAGCAAGGGGATTCATTATCGGTGCTCCACTGGCTTATGAATTGGGAGTGGGATTCGTCCCGGCGAGAAAAAGGGGTAAGCTGCCTGGAAAAACAATGCAGGCTGAATATAAGCTTGAATATGGTTCTGATGTCCTGGAAATGCATGTAGATGCGATTAAAAAGGATCAAAAAGTCATTGTAGCAGATGACTTGTTAGCAACGGGGGGTACCATTTTTTCTACTATAGAACTGGTAGAAAAAATGGGAGGAGTTGTTTCGGCAGTAGTTTTTTTGATTGAACTTACTGACTTAAACGGTAGGGACAATCTTGCCGATTATGATGTAATTTCATTGATAAAATATTAAGTGGAGCAGGGGTGGAAGATTTGAATTTTTCTTTGCTTGAGAAACACATATTGTCTTACAACCCCTCTGCTGACATGTCAATGGTTAGGAGAGCTTACGAATTCGCAAAGAACGCTCATAGCGGTCAGCATCGGGTTTCGGGCGAACTTTTCATATTCCACCCCCTGGAAGTGGCCATTATTCTTGCAGATTTGGAACTTGACATTGCTACTATTGCGGCAGGTTTGCTACATGATGTTGTTGAAGATACGCAATATACAGTAGAGGATATAGAAAAAAATTTCGGTACAGAAATTGCGTTGCTTGTTGATGGAGTGACAAAGCTTGGAAAGCTGGAATACAGGACGAAAGAGGAACAGCAGGCGGAAAATCTGAGAAAAATGTTTTTAGCCATGGCCAAAGATATTCGTATAATCCTTATAAAGCTTGCCGACCGCCTTCACAATATGAGGACTTTAAAATATCTTCCCGAGGAAAAACAAAAGGAAAAAGCTATTGAAACGATTGAAATCTTTGCGCCACTCGCTCACCGTTTGGGAATTTCAAAAATAAAATGGGAATTGGAGGATCTTGCATTTAGATTTTTAGAGCCTGAACACTATTATGAACTGGTGGACAAGGTCGCAAAAAAGAGAAAAGAGCGGGAAGAACATATAAATAGAATGATAAATTTATTGAGAGAGAAATTGGCATCTTCGGGCATATCTGCAGATATACAAGGCCGTCCGAAGCATTTTTACAGCATTTACAAAAAAATGAAAGAGCAAAATAAAACTTTTGAACAAATATATGATCTTACTGCAGTAAGGGTTATTGTGGACAATATCAGGGATTGCTATGCAGCCCTCGGAGTGGTCCATACTTTATGGAAGCCGATTCCCGGGCGTTTCAAAGATTATATTGCAATGCCGAAGCCAAATATGTATCAATCCCTTCATACAACAGTGATAGATACATTGGGTGATCCTCTTGAGATTCAAATAAGAACTTACGAAATGCACAGGACTGCAGAATACGGTATTGCAGCCCACTGGAGATACAAAGAGGGCGATAAGGGAGACAGGGAATTTGATAAAAAGTTGTCATGGCTCAGAGAGATTCTGGACTGGCAGCGTGAGCTGAAGGATGCCCGGGAATTCATGGAATCATTGAAAATCGATTTATTTACGGATGAAGTTTATGTTTTTACTCCCAAAGGAGATGTAATCGATCTTCCTATGGGTTCATGTCCAATAGATTTTGCATACAGAATTCATACCGATGTAGGCAACAGATGCACTGGAGCGAAAGTTAATGGCAAAATGGTGCCCCTTGATTATAAGCTGGCCAACGGCGATATTATCGAAATAATAACATCTGCGCATAGCAACGGACCAAGCAGGGACTGGCTAAATATAGTCAAATCTACTCAGGCTAAGAATAAAATCAGGCAATGGTTTAAAAAAGAGCGGCGCGAAGAAAACATTGCCCGCGGGAAGGACATGCTCGAAAAAGAGGCCAGGAGACAGGGATACGACATATATCAACTGTTGAAATATGACTTTATTCCAAACCTTCTTAAAAAAATGAGCTTTTTGAATCTGGAAGATTTATATGCAGCTATCGGGTATGGTGGCTTGACTTCCAATCTTGCTTTTCAAAAGATACTTGACGAATACAGAAAAAATGTAAAAGCAGAAAAAACGGAAATAATATCCGATAAAACCGAAGCAAGAGTGAAAGGCAGAAAAAAGGTTGATCAGGGTATTAAAGTAGATGGGATGGACAATCTTCTGATAAAATTTTCTAGATGCTGCAATCCGGTACCTGGCGACAAAATAGTTGGATATATAACGAGAGGGCGGGGTGTCTCAATCCATAGGGCTGATTGTCCTAACGTGATTAATAATATTTATGACAGAGAGCGCTTAATTGAAGTAAAATGGGAAGGATTTCAGGAGTCGTCATACCCGGTGGAAATTGAAGCCTCAGCCTTTGACAGGCCAGGGGTGCTTTCGGACATTATAAATGTTATTGGAGATATGAAAACCACAATTGATGCCGTAAATGCCAGAGCATCCAAAAATGGCGTCGCGGTAATAGATCTCGTTCTGGAAATAAATGACAAGCAGCATCTTGAAAATATAATGCAAAAAATACGAAGAGTTCATGGAATTTACGATGTTCGAAGAGTCATGAATCAGTAATGGGAGGAATACGAATGCGAGCTGTAGTACAGAGGGTAAAAACTGCATCTGTAACGATAGGATCAGAAGAGATTGCAGCTATAGATAAAGGTCTGGCAATATTTTTGGGAGTGGAAATCGGAGATGATATATCTGATGCGAGTTATATGGCGGAAAAAGTTATTAATTTAAGGATATTTGAAGACGAAGCAGGAAAAATGAACAAATCTCTTCTCGATATCGGCGGAGAGCTGTTGATCGTCTCACAGTTTACTATTATGGGAGATGCGAGGAAAGGCAAAAGGCCCAGCTTCACACTAGCTGCCCCGCCTGAAGAAGCGGAAAAATTATATAATGACTTTGTAAATATATGCCAAGGCAAGATAGCAAAGGTAGCTACTGGCAGATTTCAGGCGGAAATGCTGGTCAAAATATTTAACGATGGCCCTGTGACTATTTTGCTCGACAGCAAAAAGCTTTTTTAGGAGGATTGCCAATGTTTTTGAAATGTCTTCAGGTTGGCATAATGTTGTCAAACTGTTATATTCTTTGGGATGAAAACAGCAAAAAGGCTGTTGTCATTGACCCCGGGGGAAATGCGAAAGATATTTTAAATACAATATCAAAAGAAAAATTAGCAGTGGATTTGATATTGCTTACTCACGGTCATGCAGACCATATTGCAGGCCTAGAGGAGGTGAGGCTGTTTACGGGAGCAAGAGTTGCAATTCATGAAAAAGATGCATCCATGCTGCAAAATCCGGAACAGAACCTTTCTGCATTTATGGGGTCCAGCATTAGCTTTTCACCGGCGGAAATAGAATTGAAAGGTGATGATAAATTTAGCGTGGGCAGTTTGGCTTTGGATATTATTCATACTCCTGGTCACACTCCCGGGAGCATTTCTATTAAAGTAGATAATATAATATTTACTGGAGATACGCTGTTTGCAGGATCTATTGGGAGAAGTGATTTTCCAGGGGGTTCCTTTAATCAGTTAATATCTTCCATAAAAGAAAAATTATTAGTACAGGATGAAAGTTCGGTAATATACCCCGGTCATGGCGTTAAATCTACAATTAAACAGGAAAAAGCCACTAACCCTTTCCTGCGTTAATATTTATTATTTTTTAGGGAAAACTAATACTATATTGGAGCGGGAGGGAAATCATGGTGAAAAAAAACAGACTGACAAAGAGCCTTAATCCCGGTATAGACGATTATCAGGATTTTGTTGAACTTTTTGAAGAAGATGTCATGGATGAGGAAATAGCCAGAGACATGAATGTCGATATCGAAACCGTAAGAAGTATAAAAAAGGATTTGCAGGATGAAGAAGCCGCAGATGGTCCCTCCGTTTTCTTTAAAACATTAAAAAATAAAAAAAACCGGCGGAAAACATAATTTCCGCCGAAAATGTTTTTATTGAGGTTTTTTGCCTACCACAAGAGAAATGTATAGAGTTTGCCCATTTCTATAAACTACCAGCACCATCTTATCGTTTACCTTTGCCTTGCTGACTGTTTCAACCACATCATTGGAGTTTTTGATGGTGGTTTCATTTATTTTTATTATTACATCCCCTTGTTGAAGACCAGCTTTTTCAGCAGGACTGTCAGGGTATACGTATGTTATTATGGCGCCGTTTTGGTCTTTTAATTTGAAGTAATCAACCAGGTCCTTTGTCAGATCCTGAAGTCCCACACCTATATACGGCCTTGTTATCGAACCGTTTTTAATAAGGTCATTTAATACTTCCTTTGCAGTGTTTATTGGTATGGCAAAACCGATTCCCTGAGCCTGAGCATTGATAGCTGTGTTTATGCCTATCACATCGCCGTTAAGAGAAATCAAAGGCCCGCCACTGTTACCCGGGTTTATAGCAGCATCTGTCTGTATGAGATTTTTATAAACGCGATCTTTTCCGGAACTTTCATCCGAGATAGTAACCGGTCTGCCCTTAGCGCTGATGACTCCAACCGTTACTGTATGATCGAGTCTATATGGATTGCCTATGGCGATTACCCATTCGCCAACCCTCATGCTGTCAGAATTACCCAGGTTTAAGTAAGGCAATTTTTTAGAAGAATTGATTTTCAACACCGCCAAGTCAAGGTCAAAGTCTTTTCCAACTACTGTGGCTTTGAAAGGATTTTCGAATCCCTTTACTGTTACATTTACTTCTTTGGCGTTATCTATGACATGTTCATTTGTTAAAATGTAACCGTCTGCATTAATAATGAATCCCGAGCCAACCCCTTTGCTTACTCTTGACTTGGGTTGTAAGCCAAAGTCATCTCCAAAAAATTGTCTAAAAAAAGGATCGTTTAAAAAAGGGTTTGATGCAGCATTGCTTTCTACGGTAGTTTCGATGTATACCACCGCATTGCTGACATTGTCTACAATATCTGGTATGCTTGTGGGAAGAGCCGTTTCAGGAGCTGAAGTATTCACAAGAGCAGTGCCCTGTATACCGGCTTTTGCGGAATTTGAAGGGTAAATCATGTTATATGCCGATATGCCGCCGACCACCAGTGCGGCACCGAGGGCGAGCCCCAGCAATACTGCAATCAAGTATTTGTGTTTATTGAAGATAATCATATTAAAACCTCCCGAAAATGTTTTTTTTTATAATTTCTATTATTATTTTATCCTGTGATTTTATTGAGTTTATGTTGAATTTGTTAGGAATTTGTGAATATATTTTAACTCGGTTTATTGCTCGATCTAATCAAATTATTATAAATTAAGACAATGAGATAAGCAATGTAATGAGTAAATAATGTGTTGACATGCAAAAAAAGATTTCATATAATTAATTAAAAACAAAAAGCAAAAGGCAAAGAAGGGGCAGAAGGCATAAAACTCAACAGGGAAAAAGCGCCGTGATTGAGAGCGCTTTTTGAGCAATTTATACCGAAAAACACCCCGGAGCCTATACTCCGAATAACAGTAGGGGTATACGAAAAACGCGTTAGAGTTTATAAAGTGGGTTTTTACCAAACAGGGTGGCACCGCGGAAAAAGCTTCCGTCCCTGATTATTTCAGCGACGGGAGTTTTTATTATGTCATGAGGAGGAGATGGCAATGCTTACACAGGCTCCAAGAGGAACTAAGGATATTTTGCCTGAGGAAGCCGTCAAGTGGGTTTTCCTTGAGAATAAATTCAGGGAAATATGCCGCAGATTTTCTTATAGAGAAATAAGGACACCGGTCTTCGAACACACGGAACTATTCAGAAGAGGCGTGGGCGAAACGACGGATATAGTTGAAAAAGAAATGTATACATTCCAGGATAAATCCGGGAGGAGCATAACTTTAAAGCCCGAAGGAACAGCACCTGTCGCCAGAGCTTATATCGAACACAAATTGTACAATCAACCTCTGCCCGTCAAGCTATTTTATATAACGCCGGGTTTCAGATACGAAAGGCCACAAGCAGGGAGGCTGAGGGAATTTCATCAATTTGGAGTGGAAGCTTTTGGATCACAAAACCCACTCCTCGATGCGGAGGTAATGGCGCTTGCTATGCAGTTTTTGAAAGAGATAGGTCTAGAGGATGTTGTTCTTCATATAAATTCCATCGGCTGTAAACTATGCAGGCAAGGATATAGAAAGGCATTAAAAGATTTTCTTGTTGAAAGCAGGCAGAAGCTTTGTGAGACTTGCAGTTCAAGGCTGGATAGAAATCCATTGAGGATTCTTGATTGCAAAAATCATGAATGCATAAAGGTGCTCGAAGGAGCTCCAATTGTGCTGGACTATCTATGCGATGAGTGTAAATCCCACTTTGAGATGGTTAAAAATGCTCTATCGTTAATAAATATCGATTATATGGTTAATTCGAGGATTGTAAGGGGTCTTGATTATTATACAAAAACGGTCTTTGAAATTATTTCGGACGATCTGGGGGCCCAGAGCACCGTATGCGGAGGTGGAAGATACGACGACCTCATTGAAGAATGCGGCGGTCCGCCAACTCCTGCAGCGGGATTTGGAATGGGGATAGAACGCCTTGCGGCAATCCTTGAAAAAAATAATTTAGTTGAACTGCCCGAAGAAACGGCAGATGTATTTATAGCAACAATGAAAGATGAATATTTGAATACTGCGCTCAAGCTTTTATACGACTTTAGAGAAAAAGGGATTGCAGCGGAAACCGATTACTTGAAAAGGAGCTTAAAGGCACAGATGAAATACGCCGACAAAATCTTGGCAAGATTTGTCTTGATTATAGGCGAGGAAGAAATGAATTCAGGAGTTTTAACCGTAAAAGATCTGACGAATGGGAAGCAATACAAAGTCGATTGCAAAAAAATCATCGATTATATATCAAATCGTATACGGAAAGGTTGTGGCGAATATGAATGAAAAAAATAAAAGGACTCACTATTGCGGCCAATTGAGCGAGAGCAATGTAGGGGAAGAAGTTGTATTGATGGGGTGGGTACAGACAAGACGTGATCTGGGAGGAATAATTTTTGTAGACATAAGGGACCGCAGTGGCATATGTCAGGTGGTAATCAATCCTGATCGTCTTGAAGCATTTAAAAAAGCGGAAGAAATAAGGAGCGAATACGTAATTGCAATAAAAGGCAGGGTGTGTTTGAGGCCTGAAGAAAATGTCAATCCTAAAATTTCCACAGGATTCGTGGAGGTGTTATGCGAAGGGCTTGATATTTTGAGCAGGTCAAAAACTCCTCCCTTTCCAATTGAAGACAACATAAATGTGGATGAGAGCGTAAGACTCAAATACCGGTATTTGGACTTGAGACGGCCAAAGATGTTGAATAATATACTTTTCCGAAGCCGCGTAAACAAGGCTATAAGAGACTTTTTATCGGAAAATGGATTTATAGAAGTTGAAACTCCTATGCTTACCAGAAGCACTCCGGAAGGTGCAAGGGACTATCTGGTGCCCAGTAGGGTAAACCCGGGTTGCTTTTACGCGCTTCCTCAATCTCCACAACTTTTTAAACAACTGTTGATGGTGTCCGGTCTTGAACGCTATTATCAAATTGCCAGATGCTTCAGGGATGAGGACTTAAGGGCGGACAGGCAGCCCGAATTCACTCAATTGGACATTGAAATGTCTTTTGTGGATGTTGATGATATTATTGAGTTAAATGAAAAATTGATAAAATATATAGTGGAACAGGCAACGCAAAGAAAAGTGGATATACCTTTCAGAAGGCTAACTTATAAAGAAGCAATGGACAGGTTCGGTTCGGATAAACCAGATTTGAGATTCGGCATGGAGATGGTGGAAGTATCCGATATAGCCTCAAAGAGTGAATTTAAAGTGTTTACAGACGCGGTAAAAGGCGGAGGAATTGTTAAAGGTATAAATATTGAAAAAGGAGGGGAAATATTCAGCCGCAGGCAAATAGATGAATTGGTGGAAAAGGCCAAAGAATTCGGAGCTAAAGGGCTGGCATGGATAAGCATTTCTCCTGAAGGTGTAAAATCACCTATTGCCAAATTTTTTGCTGAAGATACGATGAATGAATTATTACAAAGAATGAATGCGAAAACCGGCGATTTGTTGATATTTATTTCAGATAAAGAAAAATCGAATGCACTGTCGCTCATGGGGCAGATGAGGCTTTATCTCGGCAAAACCCTTGGTTTATTGAAAAAAGACGCAATGGAATTTGTCTGGGTCACAGAGTTTCCATTGCTGGAATACGACGAAGAAGAAAAGAGATTTGTGGCAATGCATCATCCTTTTACTTCGCCTATGGATGAAGATATTCCTCTTCTTGAAACAGATCCTATCAGCGTTAGAGCAAAAGCTTACGATATAGTTTTGAACGGCACTGAACTCGGTGGAGGCAGTATAAGAATACACAGCTCCATGATTCAGCAGAAAATGTTTAAAGTTCTGGGATTCACCGAAGAAAGGGCAAAAAGCAATTTCGGATTTTTACTGCAGGCTTTTGAATACGGTACGCCTCCGCACGGCGGTATAGCTTATGGTCTGGACCGTATGGTAATGCTTCTGTTGGGCCTTGATAGCATAAGGGATTGCATCGCATTTCCCAAAACCCAGAATGCAATGTGCCTTATGACGGGTGCTCCTGCTGAAGTTGAAGACAGGCAATTGAGAGAGCTCCATATACAGGTAAAAATTTGAACTTTACGAGAACTGTACACCCGTAAACTTGATTTAAACCGGTGTTTGTGGTATTATAATAATAGAAAAAACAAAAACATCCCTGCTGTGTGCGTACTAACTGACATAGTAAAGAGCCAACACTATGACATAGGGAGTCCGGTCTCTAAATGTGGCATATATGCCCTGGTGTCAGGGAAATATAAAGCATTTAGGAGGACACCCACCTGGATTGAGCCGGGTCTCTATTTACTGTCAGTTGTACGGCATGGTGGGGTATTTTTTTGGGGTGAAAAATTTGCAGCACAGGTTTTCTAGAACACAACTCCTTATTGGAAGTGAAAGACTCAATAAATTGAAAAAATCAAAAGTAGCTATTATCGGCATCGGAGGGGTAGGATCTTTTGCCGCAGAAGCACTAGCGAGGTCAGGAATTGGGGAATTGACTCTAGTAGATAACGATGTGGTATGCATAACTAATATAAACCGACAAATTCATGCATTACAGTCTACAGTGGGACTACCCAAAGTGGAAGTAATGAAAAAAAGAATTATGGACATAAACCCTGAAGCCAAAGTCGTCTGTTTCCAAGAATTTTATTCAGAAGAAACAGCCGCGAAGATATTGTCAGACAATTTAAATTATGTGGTAGATGCCATTGATACCATAAAATCCAAAGTAGATTTAATTATCAGGTGCAAGAGTTTGAACATTCCCATAATATCCTCTATGGGTGCCGGCAATAAGCTTGACCCGACATTGTTCAGAGTAGCCGATATATCTAATACATCTGTGTGCCCTGTAGCAAGGATAATCCGGAGAGAATTAAGAAAATCGGGCATAAATAAGGGTGTCAAGGTTGTATTTTCAACCGAACATCCAATCAAAATAAAAAATGAAAATATATATAACAACGTATGTGTATGTCCCGAATATTCAGTAAAACGCTGCTACATTTCCAAAAGCATTCCCGGAAGCATTTCTTTTGTTCCATCCGTTGCCGGATTAATAATGGCAGGGGAAGTAATAAAAGACTTATTAGATATTTGACAATCATATAGTTAAGTTATATAATTATGATACCCCTATATGGTATTGGAGGTTTTTTCATGCAGCGTGAAAACAGTTGCTCATATATACATGACAAAGACAATATTCTAAAGCGTTTGAAGAAAATTGAAGGCCAGGTAAAAGGGATACAGAAGATGGTAGACAATGAAAAATACTGTGTCGATATTTTGGTTCAGATTGCAGCGGTGAGAGCAGCTTTAAACAAGGTGGGATTGATTGTTTTCAAAGACCATACTAGAGGTTGTGTGGCTCAAGCGTTGAACAATGAACAAGGGAATGAAAAAATAAACGAATTGGTAGATGTGATATTAAAATTTATTAAATAATCCGGGAGAGTGAAATATCTTGAAGGAGAAAGCTTTGGTAGTGGAAAATAAGGGAAATGAGACAAGGGTGGAGATATTAAGGTCATCTGCCTGTGGGCATTGCAGAGCATGTTCGGTAGGCACGGAAGGCAAGCCTCTTTTTATTTGGGCTAAAAACCCTTTAAAGGCCAGCGTTGGTCAGGTGGTTGAAGTGGAAACGCAGGCATCAACAGTGCTTTTTGCAGCATTAATAGTTTATATGATACCTCTAGTTGCATTTATCATTGGTATAAGCATGGGTTACAGCGGAGCGGCCTTCTTTCATATAAAATCAACGGAATCGGTTTCTCTGTTGTTCGGTTTGGTTTTTATGGGTATAAGTTATTTAGGAATTTATTTTTATAATAAAAAAGCTGAAAAAACAAAAAAATATTTTTCAAACATAGTAAGTATTTTGGAAAAATAAGCCGTTCGTATTGACAATATGGGCATTTTTCAATATAATTCATTCGAGTGCTAATTTATGGAGGTTTTTTCATATGATGACCAGTAATGAAATAAGAGAAAAATTCCTCGAATTTTTTGAAAGCAAGGGCCATACTAGGGTAGCCAGCTCTTCTCTAGTGCCTCACAATGACCCAACTCTCCTCTTTTCCAATGCTGGCATGAACCAGTTCAAAGAGGTTTTTTTGGGTTTAAAGAGCTTGCCTTTTAAAAGAGCGACTACATCCCAAAAATGTGTACGGGCAGGTGGCAAACACAATGATCTGGAAAGCGTAGGAAGAACGGCCAGACATCATACTTTTTTTGAAATGCTTGGAAATTTCTCCTTTGGGGATTATTTTAAAAGAGAAGCAATAGCATATGCTTGGGAATTTTTGACGGAGGTTTTGGGTCTTCCGAAAGACAGATTGTGGGTGAGCATATATAAGGAAGACGATGAAGCATTCGAATTGTGGCGGGAAGTGGCCGATATCCCGGTTGAAAGAATAGTGCGAATGGATGAAAAAGACAACTTTTGGAGCATGGGTGACACGGGTCCTTGCGGTCCCTGCAGCGAAATATATATCGATAGAGGAGAGGAACATCGATGTACTGCCGGCGAATGCAAAATCGGCAAATGTGATTGCGACAGATGGCGAGAATTGTGGAACCTTGTTTTTATGCAGTATAACCGTGATGAAAACGGCAACTTGACACCATTGCCAAAACCTAGCATAGATACCGGGATGGGGCTTGAGAGAATCGCCACAGTGATGCAAAACGTTTACAGCAATTATGATACAGATTTGCTGAGACCCATCATAGCATTTGTTGAAAATATGACGGGTAAGAAATATTATGAAGACGATAGAGGTTTTCCGTTTAGAGTGATAGCAGACCATTCCAGAGCTGTTACATTTTTGATTTCCGACGGAGTTATTCCCGGCAATGAAGGCAGGAATTATGTATTGAGAAGAATTTTAAGACGGGCTGCGCGGTACGGAAGAGAATTGGACTTGAATGAACCATTTCTATATAAAATAGCACCCTGTGTGGCATCCCTGATGGAAGATGCTTATCCTGAGCTGCGAAAGAATTTGGACTATATTCAAAAGGTGATAAAATCCGAAGAAGAACGATTTAATGAGACATTAAGCGACGGGCTTAAAATGCTTTCAGAAGAAATAAATAGGCTTATGCAGCAACAAAAAAATATAATTCCAGGCGAAGTTGCTTTCATGCTCTACGATACTTTTGGTTTTCCCATGGATTTGACGCGCGATATAGCCTTGGAAAAAGGATTTTCTGTCGATGTTAAATCTTTCGAAGAGCTAATGGAAAGACAGAGAGAGAAAGCAAAAGCAGCAAGAAAAGAAAGCTACAAAATAGATGAATTGTTCGATATACTATCGCCTTTGCCGCCTACAGAATTTTTGGGTTATGAGCACCTGGAGTCTGAAAGCTTTGTGCAATGTATTATAGCAAATCAAATTTCTGTTGAAAACTTTAGCGATAAAAATCAGGATATTGCAATAGTGTTGGACAGAACACCATTCTATGGAGAATCCGGTGGTCAGATCGGGGATACAGGCATTATAGAAAATGAAGATTTTATATTTAAGGTAACTGATACCCAAAAAACTCCTGATGGAAAGTTTTATCACATAGGCAAGATTGTGAGAGGCGAAGTGAAGGTAAAAGATAAGGTTACGGCAAGGGTTGACATCGACAGAAGAATGAGTATTGCTCGCAATCACAGTGCCACTCATCTTTTACACATGGCCTTAAAACAAATTCTTGGCGAACATGTGAACCAGGCAGGCTCTTTAGTAAATGAAACAGGATTGAGATTTGATTTTTCACATCACTCTGCGATGACACCTGATGAATTGAAAAAGACCGAAGAAAAAGTAAATGAGGTAATTTTAAGCAATCTTCCAGTAACGGTTAATATAACTACAGTGCAGGAAGCACAGAAACGTGGAGCCATAGCTTTATTTGGCGAGAAGTATGGCGAAAAAGTACGCTTGGTTTCTATGGGCGATTATAGCAAGGAACTTTGCGGAGGCACACATGTGAAATCAACTTCAGAAATAGGCTTATTCAAGATAATATCCGAAAACAGCGTGGGGTCTGGTTTAAGACGCATAGAAGCAGTAACTGGCAAAAACCTGCTAAATTTCCTTAATGTGACGCTTCAAACTTTAAACGATGCGGCCATTTTGCTGAAAACTTCTCCTGAAGAAATTAAACAAAAAGTAAATGAGCTGTTGGAAAGATTAAAAATTTGCGAGAGAGAAATCGAATCTTTGAGTCAACAGGCTATAAATGCTCAATTGGAAGATATATATGGAAAAAAAATAGATGCTAATGGTATCACCGTTGTTTGTTCTAGAGTGAAAGCCAGAGAGATGGATGATTTGAGGAAGATGAGCGATGCCTTGAAGCAGAGGATAAAGAGCGGTGTTATAATTCTCGGCAGTGTAATTGGGGGTAGGGCAAATTTTGTGGCTTCAGTTTCCGATGACCTTGTGAAAAAGGGCTACCATGCCGGAAAGATTATAAAACAAATCGCTTTAATAGCGGAAGGAAGCGGCGGAGGCAGAAGCGACTTTGCGCAAGCAGGAGGTAAAAATCCGGATAAACTCGAAGAAGCTCTGAATTATGTGCCACATTTATTAAATAATTTATAATACTGAGTCTGGAATAAAAACTCATATGAATGTAATAATATAGAGGAAAAGCGTGGAATTTTCCACGCTTTTAAATTAAAAAAAGGATTTTAAGCAAGTATATAGAATATATCTAAATAGAAATATAGAAAGAGAGGGAAATGTAATGGGGCAAAACTTCCAGGAAACGATGAGATTTAATGTGGAAAAGGACAAAGCCATAAATACCAGGGAAGTATTGCAGACGGTTTATGAAGCCCTTAAACAAAAAGGATATAATCCGGTAAGTCAGATTGTCGGTTATCTCTTATCAGGAGATCCTGCTTATATAACGAGCTTTAACAATGCAAGAAATCTTATTAGAAAGTTAGAAAGGGATGAACTCCTAGAGGAGTTGTTAAAATATTATATAGAAGAATCGTAAGCGATATAAATTACTTTTTTGGAAGGCTTTTTATGGAATATAACACTTTGGGAAAAACAGGAATGCCGGTTTCGAGGCTTTGTTTTGGAAGCCTGGGGATAAGCCCTCTGCAGTCTCAATTATCTATAGATGAAGGCGCCCAAATTATGATGGAAGCCTTTAAGTCTGGAGTAAACTTTATTGATACGGCAGAGTTTTACAATAATTACGCCTATATTAAGCGGGCATTGAAGTTTGCTAAATCTAAAATTGTTGTGGCATCAAAATCTTATGCGTACACATATGAAGGGATGCGAGCAAGTGTTGACCGTGCAAGAAGAGAAATGGATTTAGATGTTGTAGATATTTTCATGCTCCATGAACAGGAATCAAGACTTACATTAAAAGGTCACAGGGAAGCTTTAGAATGCTTATTGGATGCAAAAGCGAAAGGCATAATTAATGCTGTCGGTGTTTCTACACATACAGTGGAAGTTGTTGATGCTGTGTCTGAAATGAATGAAATCGACGTAATTCATCCAATAATAAACATAAGAGGAATAGGCATTAAAGACGGCAACATAAAACAGATGGAGAAAGCAATTGAAAAGGCTTATAGGAATGGAAAGGGAATATATGGAATGAAATGCCTTGGGGGCGGCAACTTAATAAATATGAAAGAAAGTGCTTTTAACTATATCCTGAAATTTCCATATATTCATTCTGTAGCTGTAGGGATGAAGACATACGCAGAGGTGAAAGCCGACTGCCTTATTTTTGAAGGTAAAACCGTACCTGAATATCTAGCGCATGAAATTAATGTTCAGAAGAGAAAACTTATCATTGAAGATTGGTGCCGGGGATGTGGCCAATGTGCACAGCATTGTAAATATAAAGCGCTGTCCATCGTCAACGGCAAATCGTTGGTTGACGAAAAGAAATGCATTTTATGCGGTTATTGCGCTGGATATTGCCCGGATTTCTGTATTAAAATTATATAACAAGAGGCGCACACAACTCATGAGAATATTGGGGCTAGACATAGGAGAAAAAAAAATCGGCGTAGCTATTTCTGACGAACTAGGATTTACAGCACAAGGAATTGGTGTGATAGCTAGGCAGACTTTAGAACAGGATTTAAAGCAGATTGAAAATTTGGTAAGACAATACAATATAGATAAAATCGTATTGGGTCTGCCCAGAAATATGAATGGTACCTTTGGGCCACAGAGCCAACTTGTAAAAAGTTTTGGCGAATTGCTGAAAAGGAATATAAAAATTGAGATTTCATACTGGGATGAAAGATTGACAACTATAGAGGCTGAACGTTCTTTAATTGAGGGAGATATGTCGAGAAAAAAGCGCAGGGGTGTTATTGATAAGATCGCTGCTGTATTGATATTGCAAGGTTATCTTAATTACCGTTCAAATGTTGACACCGATTGAAATGTACTATACAATATTTGTAATTTAATAGATTGGAGTGAAAAAAATGGAGGAAAAGGAAACCATAACTCTTTACGATGAAGAAGGTCAGGAAACCGAGTTTGAAGTTTTGGGAATAGTAAATGTAGAAGAAAATGATTATGCAATTTTAGTCCCTCTGGATGAAGATGAAAATGAAGGTGAAGAGGCTTATATCTTCCGCATTGACACTGATGAAAACGGTGATGAAGTTCTTACAGAAGTCGAAGACGATAATGAGTTTGAAGCAGTAAGAGAAGCATGGGAAGCTATCAGCGAAGGAGATTATGATATTGAAGATGTATATGAAGAAGATATAGATGATGAGGAAGACATAGATGATGAAGAAGAATAAAATATGCCTTTGATTAATAATCTTGACAGAATGTAATTTGATGTTTATAATATAAGCTAATTTAATGGGTTAAAGCGATGAAGAGGAAAATTGGAGAATATCCTTATAAGAGAGCTGGTGGGTGGTGGAAACCAGCAGGGAATCTTCATTTCCGCCTTGGAGCAGTTGGCGATGAGCCGAACGGGAAAACCGTTACTTTCAATGAGAACAAATATGGTAAAATCCGAATAGGGTGGCACCGCGGTAAAAACCGCCCCTTGATCAGGGCGGTTTTTTTATATCTTGAAGGGAGAGTGTATAATTATGAAAAAACATCACTTAAGAATTCCCGGCCCTACGGAAGTTCCTGAAAAAGTCCTCAGTGCCATGCATACCTCTATGTTGAACCATAGGGGAGAAGAATTCATACAGTTGTTTAAAGAAGTTTCTGAAGGAATAAAAGAAGTTTTTCAAACAAAAAATGATGTGCTTATATTTCCTTCGGCAGGAACCGGGGTTATGGAAGCAGCTATAGTGAATTTGTTCTCTCCAAAAGACCGCATAGTATCTTTCCCTAATGGAGTATTCAGTGAAAGATTTGCTCAAATAGCGGAATCATTTGGAGCCATTGTGGAAAGGATTCCCGTGGAATGGGGCCAGGCTGTATCGCCGGAAATCGTTCGCGAAAGACTCGCTAAAGATAAGAAACATGAAATAAAAGGGATCCTGTTTACTCACAATGAAACTTCCACAGGAGTTCTGAACGATGTAAAAGCCCTCAGGGATGCTATGGAAGACCATCCTGCAGTTACAGTTGTGGATGCAATCAGCTCTTTGGGAGCAGTTGATTTAAAAACCGATGAATGGAATCTGGATATAGTGGTCACCGGTTCCCAGAAAGCTTTAATGCTTCCGCCGGGCCTTGGCTTTGTTTCCATAAGCCCCAAAGCATGGGCCAGAATCGAACAGTCCAGAATGCCAAAATATTATTGGGATTTCAAGGCTGCAAAAAAAAGCCTTGAAAAAGGGCAAACACCTTACACACCTGCAGTTTCTCTCGTTTTTGCGCTTAAACAATCGTTGGAATTAATAAAAAAAGAAGGGCTGACAAATATTTTTCAAAGGCACATAACCATTTCGAGGGCATTGAGGGCAGGCATCAAAGCTCTGGGCATGAAGCTCTTCGTTGATGAACGCTGGGCTTCCCCGACCGTCACCTCTATCGATATAATGGGGTATGAAGCATTAAATCTATCGAAATTGCTGAAAAACAAATTTAATATTACAGTTGCTGGCGGTCAGGAAAAATTAAAAAACAAAATTCTGAGAATAGGACATCTGGGTTATGTTGATGAGATGGATATAATTTGCATTCTAGCGGGATTGGAAATGGTTTTAGAAGATCCAAACCTTTACGGAAAGGGCGTAAAGGAAGCGGAGTTGTACTTTGAAAGGGGAGAAAAATCACGGTGAAAATTCTTGTAAGCGATGATATTGCGCAGGAAGGCATAAATATCTTAAAGCAGGAATACCAGACGGATGTAAAAACAAAATTAAGCGAAGAAATGCTGGCGGATATAATCGCAGAATATGACGCACTTGTGGTCAGGAGCGCCACAAAAGTAACGGCTAAAATAATTGAGAACAGCAATTTGAAAGTAATCGGGCGAGCCGGTGTCGGAGTAGATAACATAGATTTGGATGCCGCCACAAAGAAGGGAGTTCTGGTGGTTAATGCACCGGAAGGGAATACCATAGCCGCCAGCGAACACACTATAGCTTTGTTAATGGCTCTTGCCAGGAAAATTCCTGAAGCAGTGCATAGTTTAAAAAATCGAATTTGGGATCGGAAAAAGTTTATCGGGCTTGAATTAAACGGGAAGACCATTGGCATAGTAGGACTCGGGCGAATAGGCAGAGAAGTGGCAAAAAAGGCTATTGGTCTTGGCATGAACATTATTGCCTATGACCCCTATATTATCAAACAACAAGTAGAAAATATGAATATAACAGTGACCGATCTTGATACAGTATTAAAAGAAGCGGATTTTATAACATTTCATGTGCCTCTGACAAAAAGCACATACCATATGATTGGCGAAAAGCAGTTTTCAATGATGAAGGACGGAGTGATGCTCATCAACTGTGCGAGGGGAGGCATAATTGATGAAAAAGCTTTATATAAAGCGATGAAGTCTGGCAAAGTGGCAGGATGCGCTTTAGATGTTTTTGAAAACGAGCCTCCTGTGGAAAGCCCATTAATTGATCTGCCCAATTTAATCGCAACGCCTCATCTGGGCGCTTCCACACAGGAAGCTCAGATATGTGTGGCTATAGATGTTGCTAAGGATGTCATAAGAGCTTTAAAAGGAGATATGGTCAAAAATCCTGTTAATATGGTTCATATTCGACCTGAAGAATACAGTGAAATTAGACCGTATGTTGATCTCGCTGAAAAAATGGGGTCGCTCTATACCCAGCTTAGAAATGGAAGAATAAGTGAAATGGAAATGATTTATACGGGAAAAATTGAAAAAATGGACGTAAAAATGATTACCACAGCAGGTATAAAGGGAATACTTTCAAATATTCTTCAGACTCCGGCAAATCTTGTAAACGCTCCTCTATTAGCCCGCGAGCGGGGAATAAAAATTATTGAGAAAAAAGTAAGTCAAGGCCAGGATATGCCGGGTATAGTAACAATGAAGATTACGACGGATAAAGGAGTTGGATCTGTCACAGGCCAGGTCCTGGCTGGAACTGATGAAAGGATAATTGCCATTGACGAATACAAAATCGATTTAATTCCAAGAGGAAATATTCTTCTAACATTCCATAGAGATAGACCAGGTATAGTAGGGAAAGTGGGTACACTATTAGGAAAAAATGATATAAATATCGCATACATGCAGCTTGGCAGAAAGGCTTACAGAGGAGAGGCATTAATGGCTCTCGGTATCGACGAGAACCTGCCTGATGATATCTTGAGCGAAATCAGAAAGATTGACGGTTTGGAGAATGCAGTGTTAATAAAACTATAAATTCTTGACAGCGATTTTTGTTTGCACTATACTTGTGGTAAGACAAATCTGGGGGGACAAAAGTGGAAATAATAGAAAAACAAGACGAAAAAAGTCGTCGCATAAAATTGATTGAGGAAAAACTGAAAGGAAAAGATTGCAAACTTACTCCTCAGCGGAGAGCCACGCTAGACGTGCTTTTAGAAAATCAGTCGAAGCATTTAAGCACCGAAGAGATATATGGGCTTGTCAAAACTAAGTTTCCCGATGTCGGTCTTGCCACAATTTACAGGACTTTACAGCTATTTGACAACTTCGATATAATAAAAAAACTTAATTTTGGCGATGGATGTTACAGATATGAATTAAGCGAAGAACAAAAACATCAGCATCATCATCTTATATGTATTAAATGCGGCAAAGTTCAAGAATTTGATGATGACCTTCTGGGCGAACTTGAACAGAAAATCGAAAGAAATAATGATTTTAAAGTGGTGGACCATGTGGTCAAATTTCTTGGATACTGCAATGAATGCCTGCAATCATATGATAATTGAAAAGGCCTGTCAAATGACAGGCCTTTCAATTAATATTTATATTTTTATAAAGTATTGCCAGGTTTAGTATTTAATCTGCAAGGCAAAGATTAAATTCAATTTTTTCTAAGAAACATCTTGCTGACTTCTGCCGCAATAAACGGTATCAAGCCGAAGGCTATCATAATATCCCAATCGTAAAATGACAGAAAAGTAGTGTCAAATACCGTTCTTAAATATGGAATATATAAAACGGATAAAAGCAATACAAAAGATATGACTGTGCCTAGAACCATAAATTTATTTTTAAAAAAGCCAATACTGAATACCGAGTATGTCTCGGAGCGGGATGTATATGCGCGTAAAAGCTCACTGAAAATGAGAGTTGCAAAAGCGTACGTTCGAGCGACATCTATATCGCCCTTAAAATGCAAGGCATAAATGAAAACTCCTAGAATCGACGCTGTCATAAAAATGCTTTGAATACCTATCTGCCACTTCATATGGGTATCCATTATCGGTTCATCAGGCTTGCGAGGAGGCTTATTCATGATATTGGGCTCTTTTGATTCCATGCCTAAAGCCAGTGCAGGAAATGCATCGGTCAGCAGATTCAACCATAATAGCTGTATGGGTTTCAAAGGCACCGGAAGGCCGGCAAGCATAGCCGCGAAGATAATCAATATTTCCGCTATATTGCAGGATAGTAAAAAGAAAATAAATTTACGTATATTGGAGTATATAACTCTTCCTTCTTCAACGGCTGAAACAATACTTGCGAAATTGTCATCCGTCAGAATCATATCTGCGGTTTCTTTTGCCACATCAGTGCCTGTAATACCCATAGCTATACCAATGTCGGCTTTTTTCAATGCCGGTGCATCGTTTACACCATCACCGGTCATTGCGGCAATTTGGCCGTTTCTCTTTATTGCATCCACTATTTTAAGTTTGTGTACAGGTGAAACCCTGGCATAAACCGATATATCTTTTGAGGCTCTGGCAAGTTCTTCTTCGCTTAAAGCATCGAGTTCTGATCCCGTAAGAACTTTTGTCTCATCTTCAATCATATTTAATTCCTTTGCAATTGCTACAGCAGTATCTTTGTAATCGCCTGTTATCATCACTGGGCGAATACCGGCGCTTTTGCAGACCATAATAGCTTCCTTTGCCTCAGGCCTTGCCGGGTCTATCATTCCAATTAAACCTACGAAAGTCATATCTTTTTCTATATCCTCCGGATCTGGCTCCTGAGGAATCGAGTTTATGTCTTTATAAGCTAAGGCTAGCACCCTTAACGCCTGTGTAGCCATTTGATGATTTGCTTCCAAAATACTCTTTCTATCATTATCAGTAATGGAAACTGCTTTGCCTGATTTGAAAATGTTCGATGATAAATTCAGTATAACATCGGGAGCTCCCTTTATATAAGCCACATAGCCCTTGTCAGTCGGATGAAAAGTTGTCATGCGTTTTCTGTCAGAATCGAAAGGTATTTCTTGAAGGCGCGGGAAGATTTTTTCCAGGTTTTGCAAATTAATGCCTGCCTTTGCTGCAGCTACTACTAGAGCGCCTTCGGTGGGATCTCCCAAGATTCGCCATGATTTCTCGTTGCCTTTTTCGGTACCGCTCTCTTCCAGGCTTGCGTCATTACAAAGAGCACCTATCGTTAGCAAAAGGTTTAGATTGATGTCAGCTCTTGGGTCTATTACCTTGTTTTCAAAAGTAAAATCTCCATAAGGTCTATAGCCTTCACCGGAAATTGTATAAATTTTGCCGTCGGTATAAATCTTGGTGGCTGTCATTTCATTTTGAGTAAGGGTTCCGGTTTTATCGGTACAAATAACAGTAGTGCTGCCCAGGGTTTCAACAGCATGAAGTTTTTTTATAATGGAGTGACGTTTAACCATTCGTTGCATCCCCAGAGCGAGGACAATTGTCACAATAGCCGGTAGTCCTTCGGGTATTGCAGCTACTGCTAAACTGACCGCGGTCATAAACATTTCCAGAGCAGGGATTCCTCTTGCAAGTCCTAGCAAAAACACAACACCGCAAATGGCAAGGCTTGCAATGCCCAGTATTTTGCCGAGTTCTTCGAGCTTTTTCTGAAGCGGCGTGTCTTCCTCCTGATAAGATTCAAGCATTTCTGCTATCATACCGATTTCAGTATTCATGCCCGTAGCGACTACTATGCCCTTTCCCCTGCCGTAAGCAACTACAGTACCCATAAAGGCTGAATTTATTCTATCTCCCAGAGACACTTCCTCCTGGAATACTATATCTGCATTTTTTTCAACAGGAACAGATTCACCAGTGAGGGATGCCTCATCAATTTTTAAATTCAAACTCTCCACCAGGCGCAAATCCGCAGGCACATAATTTCCTGCCTCTAGCAGCACAATGTCCCCAGGAACCAGCTCCCGTGAAGGAATTTGCATAATATTGCCATCGCGAATAACCTTTGCTTCGGGAGCAGCCATTTTTTTTAATGCTTCGAGTGCTTTGTTTGCTCGGGATTCCTGAACTACGCCTAGAATGGCATTTAAAACGACGATAAGAATGATTACGGCAGAGTCGGTAATTTCCCCTACAGCTATGGAGACAATGCTTGCCGCAATTAAAATGAGGACAAGAAAATCTTTGAACTGTTCCAAAAGCATTCCCCACAGGGGCCGGCTTTTCTTGGCAATCAATTCATTGTAGCCGTGTGAATTCAATTTTTCTTTAGCTTCTTCGGATGTAAGACCATGTTCAAGGTGAGTTTTCAAGACCCTTGAAATGTCTTTTTTTTCAAGAGAATACCATTTGTAATTTTCCAACAAATATCCTCCCTTACAAAGTTTATATAAATATTATGCGGAGAAATAATAATTTTAGTAAGCATCATCACCCCTTTTCTGAATTCTGAAAGCAAAAAGACCTTTAACATAATTCTCGAGAATTATGTTAAAGGTCTTGCCCTCCAGCTTATTGGAGGATAAAGCCAGGTATGAAATACCGTGATGGTGGCTTTATCAAATTGGCTACTCCCCTTTAACGGGAAATATTTTTCTTAATTTTTATTCTTAATATTTTATTATATATACGCTTATGATGAAAAATTCACTTATCTGCCTGATGTATGGTAATTTTGGATGTCTAACTTAATCTCTTAATTGAGATTATTATATAATAAAAGAAAAGGTTTGTAAATAAGATTTTAGTTTAATATTGACTGAATTAAATAGGAAAGATAAACTAAAAGTAGTTCTGTAAAGAAATTTAAGGCCTGAACCATAACCATAAAAAAGCGGGAAGGGGTATGCTTATGAATAAAGTGCGATATCTGGCAAGAGCCGCCGTTATAGCTGCTGTTTATGCCTCTGTTACATATATTTTAAAACCTATAAGTTATGGCCCCATTCAAGTGAGAATTTCTGAATCTCTCACGATATTGCCAATGCTTGAAAGTTCAGCTGTTCCAGGTCTTTTTGTAGGGTGTTTCCTTGCAAACATGCTGGGAGGATTGGGACCGTGGGATATATATGGTGGGAGCCTCATAACTCTTGTGGCTGCTTATATAACGAGCAAAACGAGAAGCCCATTTTTTGGAGCTTTGCCTCCCGTGTTGCTAAATGCTTTCGGAGTGTCATATTATCTGAGTTTCTTGTATGATATGCCGTACTGGATGACTGTATTATACATTGGTGCGGGGGAATTTATAGCAGTGGCTGGTCTCGGGATTCCATTATACTACTTTGTTAAAAGAAAAGGTCTAGAGCGTTTTTTTAAAAAATAATTCAGAAGGTGAAGTTTCAGTGAATTTTAAAACAATATGGCAGCGGTTCATAGAAAGTAAATTATACTTATGCATTAAAAGCAACAGAAAAATATTTATATTTTTTCTGTTGGTTTTTGTTGCTGCGGAGCTTTTTTTGTTATGGTTTAAATTGATGCTAAATCCAAGAGACATGGCAAGTGAAGTATTTATAGAGTTTGAAGTCAGAAACGGTATAACAGCAAAAGAAGTGGCTCAAAATATGTATGAAATCGGTCTTATAAAACACCCTATCATTTTCAATATATATGCAAAAATGAAGGGATACGATACAAAGATAAAATCAGGTACATACTTACTGGGGCCTTCGATGTCGACTGACGAAATATTGGAAAAATTGATTAAAGGCGATGCGCTACAAAGAGAGCAAAAAATAACTATACCAGAAGGCTATACTCTAGAAAAAATAGCTGTAATTTTTCAAGAGCATAATCTTTTATCAAAAGATGAATTTTTACGGTCAGCAAAAGCAGCTAATTTCAAAAATAAATACAAATTCCTTGAGTCTTTGCCGGAAGGAGCTAACCTTGAAGGATTTTTGTTCCCTGATACATATATTTTTTCATACGGTAAATCCGCTGACTATTACATAGATGTTTTACTAAAAAGATTCAGTAACGTGTACTTTGGAAGAGGATATGATTTAATGCAGGAGAAATATGGATTTACAACTTTGCAGGTAATAACTCTAGCTTCTATTATCGAAGCGGAAGCCAAACTGCCGGAGGATAGACCATTGATATCTTCAGTTTTCCATAATCGTCTCAAGAAAAATATGGCACTTCAGTCCTGCGCCACAATAGAATACTTGTTAAAGGAGCATAAGGAATTTCTTACATTAAAAGATCTCGAGGTTGATTCGCCATATAATACATATAAATATGCCGGATTGCCTCCGGGCCCCATCGGAGCTCCGGGCCTATCTTCCATTGAAGCGGCATTAAAACCAGCTGACTCGGATTTTTTATACTTTGTTTCCAACGGGGACGGTAGTCATACCTTCAGCAAGACGTACGCAGAACACTTAAAAAGCAAAAGAATTATTGATTCCAAATCCACGGTCACAAAAATTGAGAGTTTGGGTAAATAATTATTTTTCTGCAAATATATTTTTCATTGATCGGCAGTGGCAAAAAAGTTAGAAAAAGAATGGCAACCTTATAAAATAGGAGTTAAACAACCGGTTAAATTACGAGTTAAATAAAATAATGAAGACTCCCTAAATTTATGATAATTTTTTGAGTGAGAGGCATAACATTCTCTAGGATGGGGAATTATACCTGTCGGTGAATATAAAGATGAAAGAAATGCGGATATTTTTAATTCATATCATAGTATCTGTTCTAATTTTGGTTCTTTTGTTGCGATTATTTTATATTCAAGTTCTAGACAGATCTTTTTATTTAAAAAAGGCTGAATCTCAGTGGAACGGCAGTTTGATTGACACCGCGAATGGCGACATATATGATAGATATGGCAAATCTTTAACAGGTTCATATTATGAAAGTTATGCAATTATATCACCCCGATGGCTTACACCTTTGCAGAAAAAAAGCTTATTTGAAAAACATGTCATTAATTCTATGGATGGCGAAAAACCCCAAATTGTAAGAATTACCCCCGAAAACACAGGTATAATAAGAGACCTTGAAGGAAAGACTCCCGGGATCTTTTTATATAAAAAAAAGATCGAATATGGCCCTTCCGCTCTTGCGACGCATGTCGTAGGATATAAAAGCAAGACCGGCATAGAAAAAACATTTGAAAAGGTATTGAGCAGCACTGGAACGAAAAATACTATTTTATACGATGGTTTCGGGCAACCTATACCTGGGATTTCACAAAAAAAGAATGAATCTTCAAGCGGGATACAACTTGCAATCGACAGCAAGATTCAGGAAATAGTGGAACAGATAATGGATGATGAAGTTCCAAGGGGAGCTGTGGTTATTCTGGATGCAAAAACAGGCGATATTCTTTCTATGGCCAGCCGACCAAATTATAAGCAATATTGTATTGAAGATTATTTGAACAGAGAAGATGCGCCGTTGATAAACCGCGCTGTGGAAGCCTTTTCGCCCGGCTCCATATTTAAGATAGTGGTGCTTTCGGCTGCTTTAGAGGAAAACCTCGCGAGTTTGGATGATAGATTTTACTGCCCGGGTTTTATAAAAGTAGGCGGCATTTTATTCAAATGTGGAAGTTATGATAAGGGAGGTCATGGTGAAATCACTCTGAAAGAAGCCGTTGCCAGGTCATGCAATACGGTTTTCATCCAGCTGGGACTTTCATTGGGAAAACAGAAGCTCATTGAATATGCAAAAAAATTTGGATTAGGACAAAAAGTACTTATGGATTTACCCGAAGAAAAAACAGGGTTTATTCCCGAGATACAAAAAGTGTATTATCAGGATATTGGCAATATTTCCATCGGACAGGGGCCGATTCTGATAACCCCTTTGCAGGCAGCGCAGATGGTGTCTATAATTGCTAATGGAGGTATTTTGATAAAACCTCATTTGACAACGGGTGTGGTTGAATCTGATGGAAACACAATACCTTTTGATCATGGCAAGGATGCCGTTAGAGTCATTTCAGAAGAAACAGCAAGTAAAGTCAAAGAAGCTCTCGAAGAAGTGACAAAATACGGAACCGGTGTAAATGCCATGCCTTTGCTTCCTATTGGAAAAACCGCCGGAAAAACCGGAACAGCAGAGTTCGGAAACAAAAAATACCATGCATGGTTTGTGGGGTATTTTCCTACGGAATCGCCACGCTATATCATTTCAGTGTTCATAGAAAACGGTGGTTCAGGGCCAGCTAAAGCCGCTCCAGTATTTCGGGAAATCGTTGAAAAATTAAACATCAATAAATGATACATGCACATTTTTAATACCCGAGTCATATATTATAGGTACCGCACAGGGAGGTGTGATGTAATGGAAAATGCCCTTGCAGTCCTAGTGACTTTGGGTATTTTATTTTTCAAAGAATTTTTAACCTGGCTGGCATTCATCACCAACAACACTACTTTCCCGCAACCTCTTTCTCCAGAAGAGGAGGAAAGATATCTGGAACTGTATAAAAATGGGAGTGAAGAGGCGAGAAATATATTAATAGAAAGGAATCTGCGGCTGGTAGCGCATATTGTCAAGAAATTTGCCAGCACAGGAGAAGACATGGACGACCTTATATCCATAGGCACCATTGGTCTAATAAAATCAATAACAACCTTTAACAACAACAAGGGCAATCGCCTTGCCACATATGCGGCAAGATGCATTGAAAACGAAATTTTAATGAATCTCAGGGCTACAAAAAAAATAAAAGCAGAAGTATATCTGCAGGACCCTATAGGTGTCGACAAGGAAGGCAACGAAATATCATTGATGGATGTCCTTGGAACGGATTCAGATGCCATTACGGATCGAATTGCAGATAAGTTCCAGCAACAAAAACTCCATGAGAAAATAAAAACCGTATTGAAAGGAAGAGAACAAAAAGTGATTGAACTTAGGTATGGCCTTTTGAACGGCGTTGGAAAAACTCAAAGGGAAATAGCAAAATTATTAGGAATTTCAAGGTCATATGTATCGCGGATAGAGAAAAGGGCTATAAAAAAACTGTTCGGTGAATTAAATACAGACGGTTGTAAATAAGGAGTTTTTGGTATAAGATAAAAATATAAAATATAACCGAGGTAAAAAATGCTAAAATTATTGCTTCCCGATCTTTATTTAGACAATATATATAATCTGGATTTTGAATATTTAAAGAAGAATAATATTAAAGGGCTTTTAATCGACCTGGATAATACCCTATTGCCGTGGGACTGTTCGGATATCAGCCAGGATTTGATGGACTGGATCAAAAAATGTAAGGATTGGGGTTTATCATTATGCATTGTCTCAAATAACAGGGCACGACGAATAAACGAGTGTGCCAGCCGAATGGGTATTCCAGCAGTCACCAGGGCAATAAAACCTTGCAAAAAAGCTTTTTTAAAAGGATTAAACATCCTAGGAATTAACAATGACCAGGTAGCTGTAATTGGCGACCAGATATTTACGGATGTTTTTGGAGCAAAAAGGATGGGAATGTTGGCTATAATGGTTAAACCGGCGAGCAAAAAAGAATTCATATGGACTAAATTAATGCGCATAGTTGAGAACATTGTTTTGAAACAATTAAAAATTAAATAGAACGTTACTGTAAAAATTTTATTTTATCTTTTTCGACGGGAGGAAATAAATATGGAATTACTGACAATAAGTAAAAAAGTACCCCGACATTTTCAGATAAATATACACGAATCTGAAGCCATTGTTTATGAATTGAAAAAAATAGTCAGAGAGTTAAAAGAAAAAAATCCGATTCTCTTAAACTATAAATTATTGGATGTGGGTTTACCCAATAAAAATCAAAAAATACCGCATATGAGTTTGTATTTTGTAAAAAGCCGTTAGGCTTTTTTAATGTCTGTAATAATGGGGTCAAATCCTTCGGATTTAGCCTAAACATTTAGGTCGATAAATTTATACTCTCTAAAAAATCGTACAATAATGGGCCGTTTTGTCGGTTAGCCTCACATTATATGAATTATTGTCAAATATTATCCCTTTTTTTATCCAAGACAGAAGGAATTTTATTTTTAGTATAGAATAATAAATAAATAAAGCAAAATCTGGTCGAATTTCCTGAATAAGGTTTCAAAATAAATATAACTCGATATCAGAACAACTAAGTAAAATTCGGTAAATTCTTGTTGTTCATTTTTGAATAGATTTAATAAAATATGATGCGAGGAATAATTAGAATTATTCTTTTTATTTTAGGAGAAGTAGCCTTATGCTTCATAGAAATAGAAAAAGCTTGGGAGACATATTGGTTGAATCGGGGAAAATCACAAAAAAACAATTGGAATATGCAATTGACCTACAGAAAAAAAGAGGGAACAAGCTCGGCAAAATTCTGGTCGAAGAAGGAATTGTTTCTGAGGATGATATAATAGAAATACTTGAGTACCAGCTTGATATTCCTCATATTAAATTCGATAAATACTTCATTGATTCAAAAGTGGTCGGGATTTTACCTGAAACTATTGCGAGAAAATATAATATTATACCCATAAATAAAACCGGCATGTTGCTAACTGTAGCTATGAGCGATCCGCTGAATATATTTGCCATTGATGAAATTAAACTCGTTTCAGGCATGGATGTTCAACCGGCAATAGCTTCAGAAAGCGATATAAAGAATGCGATTGAATATTATTATGGAAAGCAGACAGCGGAAAAAGCTATTGAGGATTTTAAAAAAGAATATGATATTGAAGATAATATAGCTTTGGATAAGGAATTGATTGAACAGGTAAATAACGCTCCGGTAGTCAGATTTGTCAACTCAATAATTGAACAAGCGGTTGCCAACAGAGCTAGCGATATACACATAGAACCCGGAGAAAGAAAACTACGAATTAGGTTCAGAGTAGACGGAGATTTAATTGAAATAATGAGTACGTCTATGCAGACTCATGGGGCTGTAGTGGCAAGAATAAAAATTATGAGCAATCTCGATATAGCCGAAAGAAGGCTCCCTCAGGACGGAAGAGTGGAATTGGAAGCAGCTGGGAAGAATTTGGACCTTCGAATTTCTATTATACCAACTGTTTATGGTGAAAAAGTTGTTATAAGGATATTAGACAGGGAAAATTTTCTGATGACAAAAAAGCAATTGGGTTTTAACGAAAAGAATATTGAAAAATACGAAAAACTTTTAAAAGCGCCATGCGGGATAATTCTTGTTGCAGGCCCAACTGGGAGCGGAAAGACTACTACCCTTTATGCCGCACTCAGAGAAATAAACCGTCCCGAAATAAATATCATCACTCTCGAAGACCCGGTAGAATATAGACTTGATGGAATAAATCAGATACAGGTAAACCCTAAAATAGGGCTTAATTTTGCTAACGGCCTTAGAGCAATACTTAGACAGGATCCAAATGTAATCATGATAGGAGAGATAAGAGACGAGGAGACCGCAAATCTGGCAGTAAGGGCTGCTATAACAGGGCATCTTGTTTTAAGTACACTTCATACCAATGATGCCACGAGTTCAGTGATTAGACTTTTAGATATGGGGATAGAACCTTATCTGGTAGCATCCGCCATTGTGGGGGTTATAGCGCAGAGACTTGTAAGGAAAATTTGTCCCGAGTGCAGGTCGGCATATAAAGCATCAACACAGGAGTTAAAAATTCTAGGGCTGACCACTGAATCCGAATTGGTGCTTTATAGAGGAAAAGGCTGCAGCACATGTAACGGAACCGGATATTATGGAAGGACTGCCGTAAACGAGATAATGGTGGTAACACGTAAACTTCGCGAGCTAATAGCTCAAATATCAACAACGGACAGGCTGCAGGAATTATCCAAACAACAGGGAATGCAAACATTAAAAGAAAATTGCGCCGAAATGGTAATTAATGGAATTACAACGGTAGAAGAAATGCTGAAAGCAGTATATGTCCAGGAATAGGGAGAGAGCATTTTGACTCTTGGAGAAATAATGGAGTTTGCGGTAAAAAATTCTGCATCCGATATTCACATTACAGTTGGCGCACCCCCTATTTTCAGAATAAACGGCAAACTTGTTGCATTAAACCATAAAAAATTATTTCCTGAAGACACGTTAAAAATGGTGAAAGAAATATTGGATGATGAACGCATTGAAATGTTAAAAAAAGCAGGGGAACTTGATTTTTCTTATTGCGCAAAAGGTATAGGAAATTTCCGCATCAATGTATTCCGACAGAGGGGAAGTTATGGTCTTGTTGCAAGAGCACTAGCCCTCAAAATTCCCACCATCGAAAAACTTGGTTTACCGCAGATTATAAAAGATCTGGCTAGAAAAAGCACGGGCCTGGTTTTGGTTGCCGGGCCAGCTGGCAGCGGCAAATCAACCACATTGGCATCCATGATAGATTTGATAAATAATGAACGAAGCTGCCACATAATTACTCTTGAGGATCCTATTGAGTATCTTCACGAACATAAGAAAAGCATAGTTAACCAGCGCGAGATTGGTCATGATTCCATGAGCTTTTCTTCTGCTCTTCGTGCAGCCCTCCGACAGGATCCGGATGTTATACTGGTTGGAGAAATGAGGGATCTGGAAACCATATCAATAGCCATCACTGCAGCCGAAACAGGCCATTTGGTAATGTCAACTTTGCATACAATCAGAGCGGACAAGACTATAGACAGGATAATAGATGTTTTTCCTCCACATCAACAGCAGCAAATAAGGACACAGCTTTCCGCGGTGTTGCAGGGCGTAATTTGCCAGAACCTCATAGTTCAAAAGGATAACAATGGCAGAGTGGCAGCAGTGGAAATAATGCTTGCCACGACGGCTATAAGAAATTTAATAAGAGAGGGCAAATCTCATCAAATCATCGCTGCTATGGAAACAGGCTGTAAATACGGAATGCAAACCATGGATTTTTCATTAGCGCAACTTTACAAGCAGGGAGTAATATCCTATGAAAATGCTCTTTCAAACTGCAGCAGCGAAGAATCTTTGCTAAGGTTTATTGGAAATTAAAAGCGCCTGCTAGCTGCTGGAGGTGGAGATATGCCAGTATACCAATATATAGCCAAAAATTATTATGGTCATACAATTGAAGGATTATTTGAGGCCCCTAACAGGGTTGGGGTTATCTATATGCTCAAGGGGAAAAACTTTTTTCCAGTTGATATCAAGGAAAGTAAAAAAGAATTCGGCTCTCTGCCTTTAAACATACTGTTCGGCAGGATTGCGGCTAGGGATCTGTCTATTTTTTGCAGGCAATTTTCGACGATGATAAATGCCGGTATTACTGTTCTTGATAGCCTGGATATACTCAGAAAACAGACCGAAAATTCAAAACTCCGTGAAACTGTAGATGGAGTATTTGAAGAAGTTCAGAAAGGAAAAAATCTATCTCGAGCAATGGGATTATATAAAGATATATTTCCGGAACTTTTGGTAAACATGGTTGAAACAGGTGAAATAAGCGGGGCCTTGGATATAGTTATGGACAGAATGGCTCTACACTATGAAAAAGAATATCGCTTGAACCAAAAAGTAAAAAATGCACTACTTTATCCTATATTCATCTTAATAGTAGCGGCATTAGTAGTAGCATTTCTTGTGACGGTAATCTTGCCTACCTTTGCATCAATGTTCCAACAGATGGGAGCCGTTCTTCCACTTTCTACAAGAATTATGATGGGAATAAGCACTATTATAAAGAACAACTGGCTTTTACTGCTCATTTTTGTGACAGGTTTATTTTTGGGCGTGAAAATATACATATCCACAGAAGCGGGGAAAAAGTTTTTCGATAAGGCAAAGTTAAACCTACCCGTAATTGGGGAGACAAACAAAAAAATAATTATCGCACAGTTCGCCAGGACTTTAAGTGTTTTGCTGGCCAGCGGAATATCGATTATCCAAAGCATTAATATAATAAAAAAAGTTATTGGAAATACAGTAGTACAAAAATACTTATCCCAAGTAGAAGACGAAATCAAAAAAGGCAGAGGTCTTGCTGCACCTTTAAAAAACAGTGAATTCTTTCCTCCTATGCTCATTCACATGGTAAAAGTAGGTGAAAATACGGGCTCTCTGGATTATATGCTGAAAATGGCTGCAGATTTTTATGATAATGAAGTAGAAAGCGCCGTCACAAGAATGACAACTCTGCTGGAACCATTGATAATCATGGGGATGGCATTGATAGTGGGTTTTATAGTGGTATCAGTAGTAATGCCGATGTTTGATTTTATGACCAAAATGAATTTTTAGACAAAATGGTGCATAGTGATATTTCTTTTGTCTCAAATTACCAAACATAGCCGAGGGGGGAAGCAAGCAATGCGAATAATAGCGATGGTCTTCAGGAAGATAGAAAAGGACAAAAGGGGTTTTACGCTGGTGGAGTTGTTGGCGGTGCTTTCAGTGCTGGCCATTATAGCGGCGATTGCGGTGCCAAGATTTACAGGGACTATAAGTGCAGCAAAAAAGAGTGCTGATAAAGCTTCAGCACAAATAATAGCAAGAGCTGCAGAGCAGAAATATTTAGATGATCAATCTACAGGTTATCAAACATATGTTGTAAAAAGCGATACCAACATTCAGAATAATTTAGTGCCTGATTATCTGAAAGAAGTTCCCAAGGCACAGAACAGTTCGGAAACGACTTGGAGTGCAAAGGTTGAAGACGGAAAATGTACAGGCGTATATTATGGAGATAGTGCAAGCGGAACTAATTTATTACAATAGAGTTAATATATATAAATAGACACACATGATGCAAAATGCGTCACCAACAGATAACGAAAATTTTACCTCATGTTTTTGGGATAGTTATTTGCTATAAACTCATTTTTTATGGAAGTGAATGATTTTTTTGACTTATATAATTTTTTTCTTTGCCGGCCTAATAATAGGCAGCTTTCTGAATGTATGCATCTACAGAATACCCAGAAAGCAGTCAATAATTTTTCCGCCATCATCTTGCCCTGCTTGCGGCAGGAGATTGAAACCAATTCATATGTTGCCGGTTTTAAGCTTCATTTTGCTTGGAGGTAGATGTGCATACTGCAAAAAGAGAATTTCTGCGATGTATCTCGTAGTAGAATTGGTGACGGGGGTATTATATTCATTGCTATATTGCAGGTTTGGTATTGGATTTTTATTTTTGAAATATATATTGCTTTTTTCAATTTTGATTGTCATTTGTTTTATAGATATAGAAAAGCAAAATATTCCGGATGAGATGGTCGTCGCAGGTTTGCTGGTTGGAATAATCTTTTCATTCTTGGATAGGCAAAATTTCTGGAATTATTTTTACGGAGCATTGATTGGTAGTGGTATTTTATTGTTAATCGTTATTCTTTCAAAAGGAGGAATGGGAGGGGGAGATGTGAAGTTAATGGCGGAAATAGGCTTTTTTTTAGGATGGCAGAATACGATATTGACTTTATTTTCTTCATTTATTTTGGGAGGTATGTTTGCATTTGTATTGTTGATTACTCGAAAAAAAAGCATGAAAGATTCGTTAGCATTCGCTCCATTTCTTGGAATAGGAGCATTGGTGGCGGTATTTTGCGGTCATTATGTATTTCTGTATTATTCTAAATAATTAAGGAGAATTATAGTTGGACAAAAAGTGCAAGGGTTTTATTTCTATTGAATTGCTAGCTGTTCTAATAATTTTATCGATATTATTCGCTGTGGCTGCTCAGAATTTTAGCACTATCCTATCAAAGGCTCGGATGAATGTTACTATAATGGAACTTGTCTCAGATATAAGGTATGCTCAACAAATCGCTATCGGTAAAAGAATAAACTGTTATATGGTTTTCGACAACAAGAATAAATATTACAGAATAAGGATTGATGATAATCCTCTTCCAAAAACATTGAAGTGGGTTAATCTTGACAAAAGAATTGATGTTATTACCAATTTTCCAGAAAATAGTTTTCATTTTACATCTTTAGGAGCTCCATCCATAGGTGGTACTATAAACATAAAAGACAAATCGGCTAGGGCTTGTACCATAACCATTCTGCCAGCAACTGGGAGGATTAAAGTTTATTATTAATATGAATTGTTTGTGTAAAGGGAAAAAAGTGTTTAAAGGTGGATTTACTCTTATAGAAATCATGGTAGCCCTTGCCGTAATGGGAGTGGTAATTATCCCGGTGATGGGGCTTTTTTCATCTTCATTGGAGATTAGGCTTAATACAAGCCGAGATATTATGGCCATCACGGTAGCCAGAGATATTATGGACAGAATCAAAGCTGGAGACATAAATCAATCAAATATCGAACAAGAGCTCTATAATTATAAAGAAAGGTTCGGAGTTGAGATAGCTGTAATTGTAATTCCTTTTGAAACTGTCAATAAAAACAGCTTAAGCAAAGTAAAAGTTTATGTGGCTCCCAGAAAAGGGATGGATGCGATAATCCATGGTGTTATGTTGGCTTCATACTCTACTAATGTGTTTATACAGTGCATAGATACATCTCCAGATACAACTCCGTAAATTAAATTGCAGGCGGTGTATTCCGTGGCGTTTCCAAATTACAAAAAAGGATTTTCTCTGGTGGAAATGTTGATAGCTTTGGCATTTGCAAGCCTGATTATTACTACTGCCGGCTTCGTGTATATCTCGGGAGTAAAGGCCTGGATTAAAGGAGAAAACCAAATTGAAGTCCAACAAAACTTAAGAATCGCCATGAATACATTATATAACGAAATTCGAATTGCTGATACGATAGACATTTACTCCAGCGGAAGGAAAATAAAATTACATTATTCTGATATAAATTTAAGCGAAAAATCTTATATTTTTGATCCATTCTCCAAAGAAATAAAGTTGCAAGATAGTAGCAGCACAGTAGCCATGTATATAGAAGACCTACGTTTTCAATATTACAACAATTTGATATTAATATCTGTGACAACAGAGACTAAAGAGGGAGTGGCAAGCAGAAATTATTTTTTTCGAATAAATGCCAGGGGGAAAAAAGTGAATGTTGTTAACTAAACTTAATGACAGCGGCTTCGTCCTGGTAACGGTGATTGTATATACTATCGTTCTTATAATTCTGGGAACTTCCTTGATGACAGTGACTTTGAATGAATATCGTATTGAAAAGGCATACAGAGAAAGTTTAATGGCAAATTATCTTGCAGAAGCAGGGATGGAAAAAGCTATATACAAATTAGCAGAACTTGAAAATATATATCCCGGAATTGTTTCTAAAACATGGAAGATGGAAGATGATGACAGAGATCTTTTGAAATCTGGAATTAGAGCTGATTATACGGTTTCAGTGGAAAATGTGCAGCTCGAAGATACAATTTATGCAGATGAGGAACGCACAATGGTTTATAAAAGAATTTATAGCGTGATTTTAAAATCAAATGCATCAGTGGAGGGAATGAATAGGGAAATAGAAGCGCAAATCAAGGTGGAAGATTACGAGGCTCAAGGAAAAGAGAATAAAGTTCAGATAATGTACTGGCGTCAAAAAAAATAGGAGGGTGTGACACAATGAAACTAAAAAATTATATGGAAGATGTAGTATATTATTATTTACCGATTGTGTTAAGGGATGTAGATGGCATATGTAAATGTGAAGAATGCCAGAAAGACATAGCAGCATTGACTTTAAACAAATTGAAGCCACATTATGTAAATTCGGAGAAAGGCGAACTTTACACAAAATTGGAAGAAATGTATACCCAATTCAGGGTGGATGTCATTACCGCAATAATGGAATCTGTCAAACAGATAACAAAAAATCCAAGACATAATAGATGATAAAGAGGTACAAAATGTTTGGTTGGCAAAATAAAGTATTGGGTTTAGATATAGGAAGCCATAATTTAAAATGGATAATATATACCAGAAATAAAAGCAGACCCATAATACATGCATGGGGCATGGAAAAAATACCAGCAGATTGCATAATAAACGGTAGAATTTTAAATAAAGACAAGCTCTTAAATAGTCTCAATGAAGTTTTAAAAAAAAATTCGATAAAAGCAAGCTTTGCAACTATCAGTCTTGCTTGTCCCGAGATGATTGTCAGAACCGTAAATTTACCAAAATTAAATCAAAAAGAACTTCAAAAAGTGGTAGAATATGAGGCTGAACAATATATCCCAGGCAGCATGGAGAATTATATAATAGATTACAGAATTCTCGCAAAAGAAAACGGAGAGAACAAAATTGTGTTATTAAAAGTTCTCATAGTAGCTGTTCCTTCTAAAATTATAGAAAATTATATAGAACTTATTGAAGAACTAAATATAAAACCCCTTTCGGTGGATTTTCACAGCAACAGTGCTTGTCGTTTCATTAATAGATTTATGAATAATTTAGGAGAAAAAAATTATATTCTAATAGATTTAGGATCATCAAACACAATTATTACCATAGTAGAACATGGAGAACCGATTATTTCTAGAATTATTCAAATAGGAAGCGATGATATCTTGCGTACACTTAAAAATACGCAGGAAAACGTGCGAAAATATACAAAAAAGTGCGAAAAAGTTATTATAGGTGATGAGAATCCTGAAGATAATATGAAGTGGGACGAAATGAAAACAATTGAACTACTTTTAAAAGACATCTATCAATCTATGGAGTTTTATTATCAAACATTGACTCAAAAGCCGATGAATAATATTTTGTTTATCGGAGGAGGCAGCAAATTAAAAAATATCGGGAAATATATTGCCCAGCAGTTAAATATTCATAACATGCCCTTTAAAGGAATTTTTCCTATGAAAATGAAAAATGATATGCCGATAGATATGATTAATCTATTTTGCAACGTTTTTGGCCTTGCTTTTCGGGAGGAGAGATAAAATTGAAAAAGGAAATAAATCTTTTGCCCGAAAAGTATAGAAAAATGAGGCAACAAAATAGGCTAAAAATATTGAAAATCACGGGAATGATAATAATGGCAATTTTTATTATTGCTATTATATATGTGCCTCATTTTATAATAAATACATTGTCAAATGAGAATGTAAATATAAAAGACAAATTGATGAAAATGAAAGATATATCGGAATACAGAATTATAAGGCAGCAACTGGAAAGGGATTTATTCAGACGGCAAAAGATTATAGAGGCTTTAAAGTCAAAAAGCAATGAATGGTCAAAAATTATAAACGAAACATTCCAAAACCTACCAGACGGAATGACATTGATATCAGTTTACTTTACAGATGGTGAAAACTTGAAAATATCTGGCGAAGCCCAAAATTACAATCTTGTAGCTCAATTCATGGTTAATTTGCTGAAAATGGATATTATATCTGAAGTTAAACCCGTAAGTATAACCCAGCAGGAAAACGGATTATATGGTTTTGAAATCATATGCGTTATCGAAAATGGAAGTGAAAAGTATGAAACTGAGTAAAAGGGAGAGCAGCCTTTTAGTGATTGCTATGATTTGGGTGGCTGTTTATGTCTATTATATTTTTTTTCTTTCAAATGTCTTCGAACAATACCGTTTTCTTAAAAAAGAAATAAGTGTAAATCAACAGCAGCTTATGAGCCTACAAAAAGATAAAGACAATATGTATTCTATAATTAAAGAAATTGATGAAATTAAAAAACAAATAGAACACCTGGAAATTATAATTCCATCCGACAAAAAAGAACCCGAAATCATTACTCAGCTTGAAAGCATTTCAAAAAGCGCAGGCGTGAAATTAAAGGGGATTATTTTTGAAATAAATTCACAGGAGAATAATAGGAATGAGGAATTTCACGAAAATAATCATGTTGCATCACAATTAGGAAAAGATCAGTCAAAACCACAGGAAACACAAAATGATACAAATAAAAATGATTATACAGAGATACCAATAAAGTTGAATATAGAAGGTTCATATGACAATATAATTTCATTTTTAAATGATCTGGAAAAATTCGAGAGGCTATTCATTATGAAAATTATTACTTTGAACAAAAAACCTGGAGATACGCTTGACATGCAACTTTATATAAGCGCTTATGCTGTAAAATTTGATCAAAAATCTTCGTCTGAATCCAACTCACAAAATTTATTGAATCAGCAACCAATTATAAATCCACCCAAATCGCCATAAAATCAAAAATCCAGATAATGAATAGATTTCATCAAATGATTTAAGTTAAACGAATGACGATTGGATAATAATATAAAATCTCCGAGGAGGAACTAGTGTGAAAAAGTCTAACATTGTATTAATTGGTTTTATGGGCGTCGGGAAAACATCCATCGGTAAGAAGGTTGCTCAAATCTTGAATATGGAATTTATAGATACTGATTTACTTATAGAAAAATCCTTGGGAATGAATGCTCCGGATATTTTTAAAAAGTATGGAGAAGTCTTTTTCAGGGAAAAAGAAAGCCGGGTTGTGAATGGTCTGGCAAATATAAAAAATACAGTGGTGGCTACTGGCGGGGGAATTGTTTTAAATCCTATAAATGTCAAGGTTTTAAGCAACATTGGGAAGATAGTATGGTTAAATGCTCCATTGGAATTGATTTATGAAAGGATAAAGTCTGACATAAACAGGCCTCTTTCGTATAATAAAAGCATTGAAGATATAATGAATATTTATTTTAAAAGGCACAAGCTTTATAAAGAATATTGTGATTTTTGCATAGATGTTTCCGGCAAATCGATTGAGACAGTGGCATTTCAAATTGTTGATTATTATAAAAACTGTTAATTATTATTAATTTATTTAAATGAATTTTATGCCGGAGAAAAATATTTTATCCCTGTTCAAAAAGTGGAAAATATGGTAATATTATTTGAGAGTTTTTTATGGAGGTAGAACATGAAGATAAAAGTTATTAACGGTCCGAATTTGAACCTCCTAGGCATTAGAGATAAAAAGATTTACGGAGAAACTTCCCTTGATCAAATAAATGAAAAAATAAAAAATAAAGCCGCTGAAATAGGTTCTACAGTGGATTTTTTTCAGTCTAATTGTGAAGGTGAAATAATAGATGAAATTCAAAAATGCTTCGGCAAATATGACGGAATAATAATAAATCCCGGAGGATATACTCACTATAGCGTGGCCATAAGGGATGCTCTAGAAGCGGTTCAGATACCTACCATAGAAGTCCATCTGAGCAATATTTTTGCAAGAGAAGATTTTAGAAAAAAAACATTAACAGGCCAGGGCGCGAGAGGCATCATTGCGGGTTTGGGGCCTGAAGGATATGTCCTTGCGCTTTTGGGTTTAAATAGTATTGTAAATAATAAGGAGGGGATCTGAATTTTTATATCGTTCTTCGAGCTCAGAAAGAAGCATCAGAATATATAAAATCAAGGCTTTTAGGGAAAGATGTAAATAGAGCAGCTTAGAAAGTTTGTTAAAAAACAGGTCATATACATAGAAAATCACGGCGGTTTTAATGAATGATAGAGGATATGGTTGTTATAAATCGAAATGGTTGATATTTAAACCCAATAAGGCTAACAATTATTATTTCAATTAGCATTTTAGGAGGTATTTTGGAATGATTTCTACAAATGATTTAAGGACAGGTATAACCGTAGAAATTGATGGAGATGTATTCATGGTAGTGGATTTTCAGCATGTAAAACCCGGTAAGGGGGCAGCTTTTGTAAGAACCAAGATAAAGAATGTTAAAACCGGGCAGGTTTTTGAAAGAAACTTTAGAGCCGGTGAAAAACTCAGCCGCGCAGTAATAGAGCGAAAGACCATGCAGTATCTGTATGAAAGCGGGGACACTTATTATTTTATGGATACCCAAACTTTTGAACAGATACCTTTAAATAAAGAGCAATTAGGGGATTCTATAAAATATTTAAAAGAAAATATGGAAGTTATGGTCATGTTTTACGAAGGCGTGACCATTGGAATTGAACTTCCTACTTTTGTAGAACTTCAGATCGTTGAAACAGAACCGGGCTTCAAGGGCGATACTGCAACTGGAGGTTCAAAACCCGCCACCCTGGAAACAGGTGCGGTAGTGCAGGTTCCCCTTTTTATCAATAAAGGCGATATCATAAGAGTAGATACCCGAACAGGTGAGTATTTAAGCAGAGTATAATTCAAGAGGAGGTAAGCAAAATGAGTGATTTTAAGTCAAAAATTTCCTATGTGAAAGGTCTTGCAGATGGTATGGAACTTTCTGATTCTAGAGAAAAGAAACTGATGATGGAAATCATAAATGTCTTGATGGAGATGGGTGAAGCGCTTGATGACCTTGAAGACAAAGTAATGGAAAATCAAGAGTATCTTGAAAGCATCGATGAGGATTTAGGCGAGTTGGAAGAGGATTATTATGGTGATGAAGACGAGGATGATGAAGAGTATTATGATGAAGATGATGATGAAGAGTTTTATGATGAAGATGATGAAGATGACCTAGTTTTTGACGATGATGATTTCTTAGAGGTGGAATGCCCCGAATGCAAAGAAACGGTTTATATCGATGAAAATCTAGTGGGCAAAGATGGGAAGGCTGAATGTCCAAACTGTAAAGTTATTATTGATGTACATCGAGCACAAAAGGATTTAGATTAACTTTAAAAAGAGGGTTTGCAAAAACTCTCTTTTTTATTTTTTGTACCATGTCATAATAAAGAAGACTATTAAATATAAATTTATAAAAAGGGAGGACAAGAATATGGGAAAAAATACTAAAGATAAAAAAATAAGAGAACTTCTCGAATTGGAAATTTATCCATTTCTTTATTTCCCTTTAAGACAATTATTGAATAGTATTGCACACAATTTCCCAGATTATCCTGAAGAGATAAGATTAAGGCGTTTGAAACCCCTTATGCTTTGCTTCGGTGGAAAGGATTTTATGGTAACCGTTGACGGAAAATTAACGGATAAATATGAAAATGTTTATATTGTATCAAATGATGATATGGATAAAACATTTCAATTAATTTGTCAGGGATCAATTTATGCAGTTGAAGAAGAGTTGAAAAGCGGATACATCACTCTTCCAGGAGGGCACAGGGTAGGAATCGCAGGGAAAGTGATTCTCGAAGGTGGTACAGTAAAAACCATAAAATCAATAACTTCATTTAATATCAGAATAGCTCGGGAAATAATTGGAGCGGCAGACAAAGCGTTGCCCTTCATTGTCGATGGAAAATTCGGAATATATAATACCCTCATTTTATCTCCGCCTGGCGCGGGTAAGACCACTTTGTTGAGAGATTTGATAAGGCAGTTGAGCTCAGGGATAGAAAAGCTTGACATAAAAGGGTTCAAAGTCGGTCTTGTGGATGAAAGATGTGAAATTGCCTGTTGCCATAATGGAGTCCCGCAAAACGATATCGGTCTTAGAACGGATGTTCTAGAGGGTTGTCCCAAGGCTCAAGGCATAATGATGCTTTTAAGGTCAATGTCTCCGGAAATAATAGCTACGGATGAAATTGGAAGACCGGAGGATGTTAAAGCCATTGAAGATACAATTAATGCTGGAGTTTCAATAATAACTACAATCCATGGAAATGATATTGAAGATTTAAAGAAAAGACCTACTATAAAGAAATTAATATACGGTCGTTTTTTTAAAAGATACATTATTCTGGGTTTCAGTGCCGGTGTTGGAAGCCTGGAAAAAGTTATTGATGGCGATAGTTTAAACGATATTTATTTCAATAAGAATGAAAGGGTGGCTTCATATGTTTTTTAAGTTTTCAGGAGGTTTGATGGTTATTATTTCTTGCAGCATGATAGGCTTCATAATAGCTGGATATTATCAAAAAAGGCTCCAAATATTGAAGAGCCTTCAAGCAACAATATCCATGTTGGAAACTGAGATTAATTATGGTCATTCCCCGCTGCCAGAAGCTCTGAGAAATATTGTACAAAAAGGTGATAAGGAAGTTTCAAAGCTTTTTTTGAATACAATGAAATATATTTCCGATGGGTCCGGTTATACAGCAGATGAGGCGTGGGAAAAAGCTTTGAAAGGCTTTATCTTTGATTCAAACTTAAACAATGAGGATATTAAAATATTAACAAACTTTGGAAAATATTTAGGGGCTACAGATCTACAGGACCAAATAAAAAATATAAAAATGACCCTAACTCGGCTCCATCAACAGGAAACTGCTGCTGTGGAAGAAAAGCAAAAAAATGAGAAGATGTGGAAATATCTTGGAGTTTTATCGGGAATAATGGTGTTCTTATTATTATGCTAGGCTTGAAGGAGTGTTGAAATTGGACGTTGATATTTTGTTTAAGATTGCAGGGATAGGAATTGTAATATCCATATTGAGCAAGGTATTGGATGAAGCTGGAAGAAAAGAGCAGGCTCAGATGACTACGCTTGTTGGAGTAGTAATTGTTTTGATGATGGTAATTCAGCTGATAAGCCAGCTGTTTTCAAACGTAAAGACAATGTTCCAGTTATATTAGGAGGATTCTTGAATGGAAATTGTCCAAATTGTTAGCATAGGCCTTGTTGCTACAATTCTTATAGTTCTTCTTAAGGAAGACAAGCCGGAAATAGGAATCCAAATCAGTATCGCAATAGGTGCCATCATATTTTTGCTCATGCTCGGAAAGATCATATCAGTAGTTGACGTTTTAAAGACCCTAGCACAGAAAGCAAATATTGACATGATATACATGTCATCAGTGTTAAAAATAATCGGCATAGCTTATGTAGCGGAGTTTGGAGCTCAGATATGCAGAGATGCTGGGTCTTCTTCTACAGCTTCTAAAATTGAATTTGCAGCAAAAATAATGATATTGCTACTATCACTGCCTATTTTAATGGCGGTTTTGGACCTTATTATTAAAATACTTCCCTGAAAGGGGAGAAATTTAGTGAAAAAATGTATTTTTATTATTGCGATTTTGATATTTACAATGTTTTGTTTTTCACATTCGACTCTAGCTGATGACATGAATGAAGAATTAATAGATGAACAATTACAAAAAATGGATCTCAGTGATATTGATGCATTTATTGAGAGAATCAATAAAACCTATGAAAATTATATTCCCCAATATGAGTTAAAGGATATGATAAAAATTATGCGTAGCGGAAGGGGATATGATTTTAGGAAAATTATAAACGGTTCTGCAAGATTTATTTTAAGAGAGATTTCTTTAAATTATGTACTCTTAAGCCAGTTGATTGCCCTTTCAATAATCTGTGCAGTTTTGAGAAATATAAACAGTGCCTTTGAAAACGACAATGTAGGAAAAGTTACATACAGTGTAATATATCTAATTCTAGCAATTATAGCTATTCAAAGTTTTTCTGCGGCTATTAGAGTTGGCAAGGAAACTATAGAAGAAATGGTGAGTTTTATACAAGCATTGCTCCCTACTATATTAGCTTTGTTGGCATCAACAGGCGGAATTACCTCGGTGGCTGTGTTAAATCCTTTAATTTTCATAGGGGTATCGGCAGCAAGTACCTGGATAAAGGATGTCCTCTTGCCTGTTATTTTTTTCACTGCAGTTCTTGGTCTTGTCAACAGTTTTTCTGATAGATTTCATGTTTCTTTATTGGCTTCATTTTTAAAGCAAATTTGTATTTTTTTATTGGGGCTTTTCCTGAGCGTTTTTCTCGGTATTTTAGTTGTTAATGGAGCAGCTTCGGCTACTATTGATGGTGTGGCTGTAAGGACGGCAAAGTTTGCTTCAAAAAATTTCATCCCGATTGTTGGTGGAATTTTCTCGGATACAGTGGATACAATAGTTGGTTGCTCTTTGATTTTAAAAAATGCCATTGGATTTGTCGGCATGCTCATCGTATTTTTGATTACAATTTTTCCAGTTTTAAAAATACTTTCCTTAGTTATTATATATAAAATGTCAGGAGCAATTATACAACCACTGGGAGAGGAATCAATGGTAAGATGTTTAAACGATATGGCAAATTCATTGATGTTGATTTTCATTTCTGTGGCTTCTGTAGCCATAATGTTTTTTGTAGCAATAACAGTCATATTGGCCGCAGGCAATATTGCAGTTATGATGAGGTGACGAGGCATGCTTAGCGTTCTGAGTTCATGGATCAAGCAAATAATTCTAGTAGTAATATTTACTACTGTCGTAGACTTTCTTCTACCCGGCGATAAGTATTTACGGTACGCCAGGGTTCTGTTGGGTCTTGTCGTTATGATATCAATTATAAATCCACTGCTGGGTCTATTTCATAAAGAAAACTTTTTCAGCGGATATAATATTAATTTCAATACTCAATTGATAAGCCAGGCAGAAATCACAAAAAAAGCCGATAATATAAAAAAAATTAATAATGAGCTTATTATAAAACAATACAAAGACAACCTTATATCATTGATAAAGAATCACATAAATGAAAAAAACATATTTGAAGTTAAAAATATTAACTTGGAAATTGTAGAACAAAATGAAAGAAGTGATTTTGGAAGAATTGTCAACATATCGTTATCTTTGAAACCCATATCTAAAATAAAAAGCAATGTGCAAGATAAAAATAACATTCAGAAAGTTTCTGTAAAATTCGATAAAATTGATAAAAATGAATCCAATAATAGAAATTCATTAGATTATAAAGATGACCTTATTGAGTTGAAAAAATATTTACAGACAGAATTAGGTATTCCAGAAAATATTATCAAATTACAATTGGAGGGAGAATAATGGTTGAACGGCAAAATATTGAAGCTATTCTCAACTTTCTTAAAAACCCAAGGAACAAAGCAATTTTCAACCTCATAATTATTTTTGCAATTGGCTTTTTATTTTTATCACTCTCTAAATTTACTGAGTCGCCAAGGCGTTCTCAATCCGGCGATATACAGAACATTAACGTTACTCCTGTTCAAAATGCATCAGAACAATCATATGAGGAAAAGTTGGAGAAACACCTGGCTGATGTTCTGAAGAAAGTTATTGATGTCGGCGATGTAAATGTAATGATTACTCTGGAAAACGAGGTAATGGTAGAACCGGCTTATAACACAATTAACAATCAAAAAACATCAGAAGAAAAAGACGGTGAAGGAGGGATTAGATCGACAATCGAAACGCAATCAAACAGACAGGTAGTTCTGCTGCAAAAGGGGGGAGATGATGAACCTCTGCTGGTAAAAAAGTCCACTCCCGCCATTAAAGGCGTGCTTATCGTAGCCGAAGGAGCTTCGTCATCAAGAATTATCGACCAAATAACAAGAGCCACGTCTACGGTGCTGGATATTCCCGTATATAAAATTAAAGTATTGCAAAAATAATTTGGAGGAGGAAGAAAAATGGCATTTTTATTGAGAAAGAGAACGCTTCTGATAATATTTTTTGCCTCTATTTTTCTGCTTTCTGTTTACATGATGTTTTCAGGAAATCTCCCAAAAGTGGTTTATGAAAAAAATCCCATATCAAATGATTCGGAAAAAGCAATATCTCAAACACAATTAACGCAAAAAAACGACCCTGAAATGGCTAAAAAAGGAAATCAAAGTGATTTTTTTATAGATTATAAACTTGAAAGAGATCGCCTTAGAAGCCAGGAAGCAGATTACTTAAGGGAATTAATAAACAATGCCAATGCTTCCAGCGAATCAAGAGATCAGGCTCAAAAAGATCTTATAGCTTTATCTCAAAGAGTGGAGAAAGAAATGATGGTTGAAAACCTGATTAAGGCTAAAGGCTTCGAGGATGCTGTAATATTTGTGTCAAACGATAATGCTAATGTGGTTATAAAGGCATCGGGGCTTTTACCCAAGCAAATCGCTCAAATTACAGATATAGTAACAAAAGCAACAAATATACCTATAGATAAAATTACAATCATTGAGAGAAAATGAAAGTTTATAAGCAATTATGTAATGCTTTTTTTTTTCTGTTATATCTGTTATAATAAAAGCAAAAAGGTAGAGATTACTTGGAGGGGAATAGAATGGAAAATGATAAAATTGAAAGTAGCAGCGATAAAGGTTCTATAAAAATAGCAGATGAAGTGGTTGGTATTATCGCTGGTCTTGCTGCCACTGAAGTGGAAGGGGTAGCAGGTATGAGCGGTGGTATCGTAGGTGGCATAGCGGAAATTTTAGGTCGAAAAAATCTTTCAAAAGGAGTTAAAGTCGAGGTTGGAGAAAAGGAGGCTGCAGTAGATTTATACATCATAGTAAATTATGGCGTGCGTATACCTGAAGTGGCCTGGAATGTCCAAGAAAATGTAAAAAAAGCCATAGAAAACATGACGGGTCTTTCAGTTGTTGAAGTAAATATTCATGTCCAAGGAGTAAATTTCGGTCAGCCGGTGAAAGAGGAAGAAAGCAGGGTAAAATGATTAATGCCCCCTGATGGTTCAGGGGGTTAATTTCCTTAGAAAGGAGTTCGAAAATGAATATATTAGACAGAATTATTTTAACTATCTATACCGCATGTGTGGCATTAGCATCGATATTGCTCATTCTTTTTTCCGCAAGAATGATTTCATTGGATGTTCTTTGGGCAAGACTTGCTGTTTTTTATGGGCGGTGGGAGATTGGGGCAGTTGGCTTGGCTGTAATGCTGATAAGCTTAAAGTTGCTTTTATCCGGAATAAAGTCAAGGCATTTTACTGAGGCAATGATACATACAGGCGACCTTGGTAATGTCAGCGTTTCCCTAAATGCCATAGAAAATCTTATATCGAAAATTACCCATGATGTAGAAAATGTTAAGGATGTAAAGGTGCGAATCAAAAAAAAGGCAAATGGCATTTCGGTTCTGCTGAATCTAGTGGTAAATTATGATATCGTTATTCCAGAATTATCCTCTACGCTTCAAAAATCTATAAAAAATTATATAGAGACTACAGCTGGAATAACAGTGAATGATATTAATGTGAGGGTGGATAATATTTTTAATCCCAACATTAAACAACGTATGGTAAAATAGGGGGGGAAATAAAGTGGATTATTTTTCTAATGATGATTTTTGGAAGCATAAGGGGAAAATTTTGGGAGCTATGCTGGGTCTTTTAATAGGCATAATAATATTAGTCTTCGGTTTTTTTAAAACATTATTTATAGTATTTTCAGCCGCAGTCGGATATTTTACAGGCGAATTATTTGAAAATAAGATGAGTATAAGAGATTACCTGGATAAAATTTTGCCTCCGGGTGCCAAATAGGAGAGTGTTTTTTTTGAGCAGAAGAAAGGCGCGAGAGATGGCGTTTAAAATGTTATATGCTATCCATGAAGGCGGGAACTCTATTGATGAGGCAGCAGAAATAGTGCTGTCAAAGAATCTCGATAAGGAACAGTATGATTTTGTATTTAAAGAGGTAAGGGGTACTATTGATAATATCAATGTAATAGATAATATCATTCAAAAATATTCATCCGCTTGGTCTCTGGATAGAATTTCCAGTACCGATAGGAATATTCTCAGGCTGGCAATTTATGAAATACTATTTTGCGATGATATTCCTAACAGTGTTTCCATAAACGAAGCTGTTGATATGTCAAAAAAATACTGCGATGAAAAGTCGTATAAATATATTAATGGATTGCTAGGCAGAGTGATAAAAGAAGAAACAGGAAATAGATTTCGGGGGGAAAAGATTGGAACCGGTTTTTTGCGTCAGCGAAGTAACTCAGATAATAAAAAACATGATAGAATCCAATGATTTGCTTCAAAAGATATATATAAGAGGTGAAATTTCCAATTTTAAGCATCACATATCAGGCCATATGTATTTTACTCTAAAAGATGAAAAGTCACAAATCCGTTGTATTATGTTCAAAAGCAGCAATATATTGCTTGGCTTCACCCCGGAGAATGGTATTAAAGTCATAGCTTTCGGGAGAATTAGCGTTTTTGATAAAACTGGTGAGTATCAACTGTATGTTGAAGATATGGAACCTGATGGTATTGGAGAATTGCATGTTGCTTTTGAAAAGTTAAAAAACAAACTAGAAAAAGAAGGACTTTTTGATGCCGAAAGAAAAAGACCCATTCCATTCATGCCTCATAAAATAGGTTTGGTTACTTCGCTAACTGGAGCTGCAGTCAGGGATATGCTAACTGTCATAAGAAGAAGGTTTCCAAGTGCAAACATTGTTATTGCACCTACTCTCGTCCAGGGAAAAGATGCAGCCAATAGTATATGTTCCGCCATTAGCGATTTAAATAACATCGAAGGAGTTGAGGTTATTATAGTGGCGCGGGGCGGGGGATCTATTGAGGAGCTTTGGGCTTTTAACGAGGAGAAAGTAGCTAGATCTATATACGGCTCAAAAATTCCGATAATATCGGCTGTTGGCCATGAAACTGATTTTACTATAGCTGATTTTGTAGCCGATAAAAGGGCTCCCACACCGTCCGCTGCAGGAGAGATGGTGGTCCCCGAAAGAAATATTTTGCGGGACGAAATGAGGCAGGTAAAGAACCGTATAATTAATGCGACTATCCATAGCATTAATTTAAAAAGACAAAAGCTGGAATATCTACGAAAATCTTCAACCTTTACAAAAGCCCAGAATATAATATTAAATTATAGAATGGAAATGGACAGGCAGTTAAGAAATTTTTTTAGAAATATGGAAATCCTATTGGAAGATAAAAAAGTGAAATTTAAAACTAATATAGACAAACTTCAGGCTTTAAATCCTCTTTCTGTGCTTCAAAGAGGATACAGCATCTGCCAGAATGCAGATGGTTTTAAAGTAATTAAAAAAATAGACGATGTTAATCTTGATGATATGGTTTTAATAACGCTTTCCGATGGAAGACTTATATGCAAGATCAAAGGTAAGGAAAGGAAAAGTGATTAAAATGACGGATTATAGATATGAAGAAGCTATAAACAAACTGGAAACAATCACAGCAAGACTTGAAAAGGGCGATCTAACGCTGGAGGAAGCTTTGGCTCTCTTTGAAGAAGGAATCAAACTTACAAAAATTTGTTCGAAGATACTGGATGAAGCCGAAGGTAAAATAGAAGTGCTTGTTAAAGACTTGAACGGAAATATCTCATTAAAAGAATTTAACGGAGGCTTGGGAGAAATTGGATGAATTTCAAAAATTACTTAAACAGAAAGCAGAAATAGTGGATGCAGCTCTTGACTTTTATTTACCCCGAGAAGCTTTTCCGAAAAGATTGCATCAGGCATTACGTTACAGTGTTATGGCCGGGGGAAAAAGAATAAGACCGATATTAGTCATGGAGAGTGCAAAACTTTTTGGATTATCATTCGAAAAAGTAATTCCCACAGCCTGCGGTATAGAAATGATACATACATATTCCCTTATCCATGACGATCTGCCGGTTATGGATAATGACGATTTACGGCGAGGAAAACCCACGTGTCATAAGGTTTTTGGAGAAGCTATGGCACTTCTTGCAGGGGATGCTTTATTGACCGATGCCTTTTCCATTATTGCAAGAAACTCTGCAATAAGCGGCATATCTTTGCAAGCTGTACTCGATGTTATTGACAGAATTTCGAAAGCAGCAGGAAGTCTTGGGATGGTAGGAGGTCAGGCTGTTGATATTGATGCTTCTGGCAAAGATATAGATGAACAAACCCTGCTATATATTGACAGGCATAAAACCGGTTGCCTGATAAGTGCGTCACTATGGTCGGGCGCCAGGCTGGCTGAAGCTTCAGAGTCAGATTTAAAAACAATTGATGATTACGGGGAAAGAATTGGTTTATTGTTCCAGATAATTGATGACATACTGGATATAAATGGCGATGAAAAATTAATTGGAAAACGAGTTGGTAGTGATGCTAAGAATAATAAGAACACATTTCCTTCCTTATTCGGTTATGATGAATCGCTTCAAATGGTCGAAAAACTTTGTAAGGAAGCCAAAGATTTAATATCATCGTTTGATAACAATTGGTTTTTTATCCAGCTGATTGAGTTTTTGAAAGAAAGACGATATTAGGTATTGGGCTAATCATAGTTCAGCATTGATAATAAACAGGTTATATGTTTTTAAGCCTTTCTTTTTGGCTAATAGGAGCTTATTATCGGTTTGAAGGTGATTTTTTTTTATGATATAATAAATTTCGAATCGAAAAACAGGTGGTACAGTATTCTAGTCAAAATCGCTTCCCTGAAGGCGGGGCTAAAAATCCGTCAAGGGCACATCGATGAAGTTCCTGGTGCTGGCTGCCGACGCCCAGTCGGGGGTTGGTGCTGGGAGTAAGGAAGATGGGGCGATCTGCAATGGCATGTGGGCGTTGACCCTACTTCCGTGGAGACCCAAGTTTGTAACTGATAATTTTTAGTAGTTATGGCTTGGGGTGTGAACCTGCATTCGATTACATGTTGGGTGCAGTGTAGCCTGCCTTGAAGCGAAAAGGGTGGAAAAAGGCATTTAGGCTAAGACTTAAATTGGCCAATTTGAGTCTTAGGGGATACCCTTTGAAACCCTTTTTGCAAAAGAGGCTAAGGGAAGATGGATTTTGGTGGGGAAAACCCCTAGACTGTTCCATATGGAAGTGAATTGAGGATTACAGTGTGGACTAAGTGGTAATCTAGCATTGCTTATGGCGACATGGCAAAGGCGGGCTTAAAGGGGAACCGTCTTGTCGGCGACGACGAGATGCCTTCCTGGGAAATCCAGCTGGACCTAAGCCGCAAAATTTACTCAATTCACTGCCACCTGTTTCGGTAAATGCGCAGGAGGTTTAAAGTTGAGTCCTTGCTCAAAAAAGAATAGTTCCGGGAAAACAAAAAGAAAAGGAAAGAATATTGAAATTGGCGGAAACACAAAAGCAAAATGGGTATATCGGGTTTTTTTCCTAGCTTTTGCGTTGTCCGTTTTTTTTAGTTTTATATCGGAAACCATTTTGAATAAGGCAAATACAATATTTTCTGTTTTTCTACTGCTCTTAATAATAATAATAGGTATTTTATTTGACATTATAGGCATTTCCGTTACTTCAGCCAGTGAAACTCCTTTTCATGCCATGGCTGCAGATAAAGTTCCCGGTGGAAAAGAAGCAGTAAAATTGATACGCAACGCAGATATTGTATCAAATTTTTGTAATGATGTAGTTGGAGACATTTGTGGTATAATAAGCGGCACAGCAGGTGCTGCCATTGTGATAAAAACACTTGTTGCAGCAAAGAGCATAAATGAAACGGTTGTAAGTATTCTTGTAGCAGCGGCCATCTCAACTTTGACTATAGGTGGCAAAGCTATAGGGAAAGGAATTGCCTTAAAAAATTCAAAAAGAATAGTTTACAATGTAGCTTTCTTTTTATATATATTGAAAAAAGAATTAGGAATTGATTTTTTTTCAGGCAACTATAGTAGCAAGTAATATTTGGGGATGGTAATGATGCGCAGCCCAAAAGAAAGACTGGATATGCTTTTAGTTCAAAGAGGATGCTTTCCCAGCAGAGAAAGAGCAAAAGCAGAAATTATGTCAGGCAAGATTTATATAAATGGCAGGATGATTGATAAACCTGGAACCATGGTAAGCATGGATGTTGATATCGAAGTAAAAGGCAAGGCAATGCCTTTTGTCAGTAGAGGTGGATTGAAACTGGAAAAAGCTCTTTCAGTTTTTGACGTAAAGCCCAAAGATAAAGTCATTATAGATGCCGGGGCTTCCACTGGAGGTTTTACAGACTGCCTTTTAAAAAACGGCGCCAAAAGAGTTTTTGCTGTAGATGTGGGTTATGGTCAACTTGATTACCGGTTAAGAAACGACCCAAGAGTAGTAGTAATGGAAAAAACCAATGTACGTTATTTAAAGCTTGAGGATATAGGACAGGTAGTGGACATTATAACTGCCGATCTTTCTTTCATATCTCTTTCTGTAGTTTTTAATACATTTTATAATTTATTAAAAATTGAAGGGGATTTAGTGGTATTAATAAAACCTCAGTTTGAAGTCGAGAGAAAAGATGTCGGCAAGAACGGTGTGGTAAGGAAGCGGGACTTGCATAAAAAAGCAATTGCTAGAGTCATAAAAAGCGCCAATCAAAACAATTTTTTCGAATGGGGTATAGATTTTTCACCTATTACCGGCCCGCGTGGAAATATTGAGTTTTTAGGATGGTTTAAAAAAATTCCAAGACAGAATGGAATAATAAATATAGAAAAAGTTGTTGAAAACGCTCATTTACAATTATTCCATCGAAAGGAAAACTGATTTTTTTGTAGAATTATTGTAAAGAGGGTAATTTAATGAGCTATATCTATTATATTATTTCCGGGATAATTATCGGTGCCATAATTACGGTATCGTATTTAAGGTACATTAAAAAATTAAAAACAAACAAAAGAATTAACAGGGCTAAAAAAAGCGAAATTAAAGCAGTGGAGTTATTGAAAAAAAACGGTTTTGAAATTATTGATATTCAAAAGGAAAATACTTATACGGTTTTTGTTGATGATAAACCGTATAAAGCTACTGTTAAAGCTGATATGATTGTAAAAAAAGGCAATAAAACGTTTGTTGCAGAAGTAAAATCAGGTGAATCTGCTCCGTCGCTTAAATCAATAGATACACGAAGGCAGCTTCTAGAATATTATCTGGTTTATAAACCCGGTGGTCTTCTTCTGATTGATATGGAAAAAAATAAAATAAGAAAGGTAGAGTATTCTATTGCAAACGATGAACATCCTTTTAACATATGCAATTTGGTATGGTGTGCTGTTTTTCTCTTTGCAGGATTTGTCATAGGTTTTTTATCCAGGAGTGGTTAACCATGAAAACAATTGGTTTATTTCCGAATCTCTCAAAAAAAAATTCTGTTCGAGTTACGAACGCTATAATTAGCTGGCTACATGAAAAAGGGTACAGGGTTTTATTGCCCGAAAATGTTTCAGAACATTTGGAGGGGACTTTTATTCGTATTGCAAGCAATAAAATCTTTAATGAAATCGATTGCGCCGTTACACTTGGAGGTGACGGAACCCTGCTTAACCTTGCGAGGCAGCTTGCACCGTATGAAGTTCCCATACTTGGCATAAACATGGGACATATGGGTTTTTTGACGGAAATAGAACTTCCAGATTTATATAAAGATCTGGAAAAATTTATTGCAAGCAAATTTTTTATTGATACGAGGATGATGCTGGAGGCACAGGTTGTCAGAAAAAATCGTGTGTTGGAAAGATTTATAACCTTGAATGATGCAGTGATAACAAAAGGACCTTTTGCTAGATTAATTAGATTAAAGGTTTTTTCCAACGAAGCATATATTGACACATATCCTTCAGATGGTCTTATAGTTTCTACGCCTACTGGCTCTACAGCTTATTCTCTTTCCGCAGGCGGGCCTATAATTAATCCGAATATGGAACTTATATTGCTAACGCCCATATGCCCACATACTCTTCGAAGCAGGTCGATAGTAATTTCAAAAGATGATATCATAAAAATTCAAGTAATTGCCGAACACCCCGAAACAATGCTAACCGTGGACGGACAACAGGGCTATAGACTTCTGCCGGGGGATGAGGTAATCGTGAAAAGGTCCGATTACCACACAAGGCTTATAAGAATTAAGAAAAGATGTTTTTACGATATTTTAAGAAAAAAATTGACAGAGGTCAATTTTAGAGAGTAGGAGGTATCCTTTTGAAAGCTAAAAGACACATGAAGATAAGGGAAATAATTAAAGAAAAACCAATTGAAACCCAAGAGGAATTGGCGGAAGAATTGAGAAAACAGGGTTTCAATGTCACTCAAGCCACGGTTTCCCGGGATATTAAGGAATTGCGATTAATAAAGGTATTACGGGATAAGGAACATTACTGTTATGCCGAACCGGATAGGACTGCATATATTTCTGACAAACTTCTCAGAATGTTGAGAGAATCTATTATCAGCATAGTATCTTCCGAAAACCTTATCGTCATCAAAACCCTTTCAGGCACAGCTTCAGCTGCAGCTGAAGCCATAGACGGTTTAAACTGGAATGAAATCATTGGCACTATCGCTGGAGACAATACCATTTTGGTTGTTGCAAGTTCAAAATCGGTGGTAAAAGATATTGTCGAGAAATTTGAAAACATTATAAAATAAGGAGGCATTTGAATGCTCCTTAAGCTCCATATAAAAAACTTTGCATTGATAGATGATATTGAGATAAATTTTAAAACTGGTTTAAATATTCTAACGGGTGAGACGGGAGCCGGAAAATCAATTATTATTGATGCAATAAGTATGCTTATTGGAGAAAGGGCATCCATTGAATATATCAGAACGGGTAAACAAAGTTCCACAATTGAAGCTGTTTTTGACTGCAACAATGATAATATAGCGAAAATACTTAAAGAGTACGGAATAGAAAAAGAAGATGAACTGCTTTTTATAGATAGAGAGATAACATGTCAGGGGAGAAACTTCTGCCATATAAATGGGAAGCTAGTTCCTACCTCCGTTTTAAAGAGAGTAGGCAAGCATTTAATAGATATACATGGTCAACATCAACATCAATCTCTCCTTGACAGCCAGAATCACATAAAATTGCTGGATTTGCTCGGATATGAAGATATTTCCCAGGCAAAAAAACAAGTATCGGAATATTACAGAGAATACCGACATCTTATCGGGATGATTCAAGAGATGAATAAAAAAAGATCTGAATTTATCAAGCAAAAGGACAGATTGAAGTTCGAAGTTGACGAAATAGAAAAAGCTTCTTTACAACCGAATGAAGATGAATTGCTTGAGGAAGAAAAACAAATCTTACAGAATTCAGAAAAGATATTTCATGTTTTGGAATCAAGTTACAATATTCTGTACCGTGGAGAAGATGTTCCATCTATAGTGGATGGTATTAATAAAATAATAACTGGCTTTGAAGAAATAAGGAGCTATTACAGGGCTGTTGACTCATTCCTTGATTTTTTAAAAAATATGCTGTATGAATTTGAAGATCTGGCTTCCAACGTTAGAGCTTTACGCGACTCTATAGAATTTGATCCACAAAGACTTAATGAATTACAGTTGAGACTCGAACTGATAGACCGGCTTAAATCAAAATATAATATGACTATAAGCGAACTCATAAGTTATAAAGAGCAAGCCGCCGCACGGTTGGAAGAAGTATATAACATCGATGAGGAAATCAATAATTTACATTCAAAATTGAAAGATATAACATCCAAACTTATAGAAAAAGCCATGTGCCTTCACATGCTAAGAGTGCAAACTGCACAAAAGCTTGAGCATGATATTTCAGAGGAACTTAAAGAACTCGGAATGAAAGATGTCAAGTTCTCTGTAAATTTCACTAAAGACCCTGATGATGACGGTATTGAAATAGACAAAACAAGAGTTAATATCACTGAAGAGGGTTTCGACCGGGTGGAATTCATGATTTCCACCAATCCGGGGGAACCGTTAAAACCTCTGTCAAAGATTATTTCCGGCGGAGAAACATCACGCATCATGCTAGCATTAAAAAACATTATGGCAAAAGTGGATAATATTCCTTGCCTTATTTTTGATGAAATTGATACGGGCATCGGAGGTAGGGCAGCGCAAGTAGTCGGAGAAAAACTTTCAATGGTAGCCAGAAGCCATCAGGTTTTATGCGTGACCCATTCGCCTCAGATAGCAAGTCTTGGAGACAATCATTTTTTAATAAGAAAACAAACTGAGAACGGAGCGACTTTCACGCAAGTGTTGGAGTTAAGCGGTTCCGAAAGGGTTAAAGAACTAGCAAGGATGCTCGGTGGAGCAAAAATTACCGAAAATACATTAACTCATGCCAAAGAAATGTTAGAAATGGCAAAAAAAACAAAATCCTTAAAAAAGCCTGAATGAAAGGCTTATTTTTTTGCAAAAATTACTTTTTTGTTGCGGTATAAAAAGATTTTTTAAAGGTTATGTTATTTTTCAGACCCTATATTTATGCCGCAATAAGGAGTGATATTTTGCAAAAAGAAATATCAAAAAAAAATTTAGGTATTTTTATAGCTTTGATCATTATATTCTTTGCGTTTGTTCTAAATTATTACGGTTATTATGATTTACCGAACGAAATCAGAATAATTGAGGGTAAAAAACAGGAAATCAAACTCAATATTCCTATGAGTCTTCAATTATTTTGTAACGAAAACAATTTTTTGACAATAAATGGTTCTCAAGTAAAAGATAGATTATATTTAAATTTGAAAAATCCTGTTGTCATTCAATCGTCAAAACTTGGGACATATAATTTGGAATTCAGGCTTTTTGGTGTAATTCCTGTAAAAAAAATGAAAGTCCATGTTTTACCTGAGACTAGAATCATTCCAGGAGGACATTCTTTGGGCGTAAAGTTAAGGCCGAACGGAGTTATAGTAGTTGGATTTGCTTCGGTTATAGACGAAAATGGCAAAAGGCACAATCCTGCCAGAGAGGCAGGCATAGAAATAGGAGACACTATTTTCATGGTAAATCACCAAAGAATATTTCAGGCAGAGGAGTTGTCAAGGATAGCGAATGAAAATCAAGAAAAAACCATGATTCTTTCCATCAAGAGAAACGACAAAATTTTTAATATAAATTTGAATGCAGTAAAAAGCTCATCTGGAGTTTTTCAAATTGGATTGTGGGTGAGGGATATAGCTGCGGGTGTAGGAACATTAACGTTTTACGATCCACGAACCGGATATTACGGTGCGCTCGGGCATATTATTTCGGACGCTGATACGGGAAAAATCATTGAAATAGGTGAAGGTGAAATAATAAGAGCTAAAGTGACATCAATAGACCCTGGCAGGAAAAATCAACCGGGTGAAAAAAAAGGCATGTTTGTCCAAGAAGATAAGATAATAGGAAATATCCTGGCAAACACTCCTTATGGAATTTTCGGCAAATCATACATTAATTTTCAAAATCCATTTTACAACTCACTGCCGGTAGCACCCATATCACAGGTTCATGAAGGGAAAGCCAGTATTTTAACTGTAATTTACGGGGAAAAAATAGAGAAATATGAAATAGAAATTCAAAAAATTATGCGGCAAACTTATCCGGATGGTAAAGGCATGATAGTAAAAATCACGGATCCTAAATTACTGGAAAAAACTGGTGGCATAATTCAAGGAATGAGCGGAAGTCCGATTATTCAGGATGGATATCTTGTTGGAGCTGTAACTCACGTTTTTGTCAATGATCCTACAAGAGGATATGGAATATTTGCTGAATGGATGATGGATGAGGTATCAAAATTAGAATCAGAAACACAGGTAATGAAAAATTTTTAAACATTATTTGGTATTATAGGAGGAATATTCCATAGTTTGTCGAATATTAAAAAATATAATTTACAAAATAAGGGGGGTTTTTCTTGAAAGATACAAAAAAAATTAGGTTATTAATTGCAGATGACAACAAAGAATTCTGCAGTATGCTTCAGGAATTTTTCCAAAATGAAAACGATATGGATGTAATCGGTATTGCTTATGACGGCTTGGATGTTCTGGACAAAGTAGAAGAATTATCACCCGATGTACTTATACTTGACCTCATAATGCCAAATCTTGACGGGTTGGGAGTTATAGAAAAACTGGCTAATAATCCTAAAAAACCAAATATTGTAGTGCTTTCAGCAGTTGGACAGGATAAAATTACCCAGAAAGCAATTAATCTGGGAGCTGCGTATTACATTGTAAAACCATTCGATCTGAATATTCTTGTAGAAAGAGTCAGGGAAATCACGGAAAATAGTTTTAATACAAAAAAGCAAAGAAATACAACCAGTTACGGTGAGCGAAAGGATACTTTAGAAATAGATATAACCAATATAATCCATGAAATTGGTGTGCCAGCTCATATAAAAGGCTATTTTTACCTCAGAGAAGCCATATACATGGTTATAAACAACGTAGAACTTCTTTCTGCTGTTACAAAAGTTCTTTATCCAACTATTGCCAGCAAGTTTAATACAACGCCGAGCAGGGTTGAAAGGGCTATAAGACACGCTATAGAAGTAGCATGGAATAGGGGCTGCATAGAAACTATAAATAACCTTTTTGGGTACACGATACCCAAGGACAAAGGCAAACCGACAAATTCCGAATTCATAGCAATGATTTCCGATAAGCTTCGGATGGAAAGAAAAAACGGTTTAAGCGCGTAGTTACGCGCTTTTCAATTTTAATTTAATTCATCAGCAAGCATTTCAGATATGGTTTTGTACAACCGTGCTTTTTGTCTTAAAAAAGATAATATATCACTTGATTTTCCTATAAGATAAATACCATGTTTAAAAATTATATATTCCATCTTTACCGCCTCTCTAATTTGTTTTACAATATTATATGCATAAAAATAATAAATATGTTTTTTGGGAGATGTTGGAATGCAATTTTATGAGAATACAATAGATTCCAGACTAATCTATTCAGGCAAGATTTTGAATCTCCGTCTCGATGAGGTAAAACTTCCCAACGGAAAAACATCTTCAAGGGAAATAGTAGAACACCCTGGAGCCGTTGCCGTTGTAGCATTAAATGAAAAAAAAGAGGTATTGATGGTTAAACAATTCAGAAAACCTGTGGAAGAAGAGCTTCTTGAAATCCCAGCAGGAAAACTGGAAAAGGGGGAATGTCCGGAAATTTGTGCTCAAAGGGAACTCATGGAGGAAACCGGATTTTTTGCCGGCAGTTTGCGTTATATCACGGCTTTTTACACCTCACCCGGTTTTTCGAGTGAAAAAATGTATTTATATCTCGCCAGGAATCTTGAGAATAAAAAAAAGCTTGCAGACGAAGATGAATTTATCGAGCTGAAAGTGATTCCTATAGAACAAGCATTAAAAAAGATATATCATGGAGAAATAAAGGATGCCAAAACAATTTCTGGTTTGTTGCTGGTTTATAATATATTAAAATTGGGAAAAATAGAATAAAATAGAAAAAATAGAATGAAATATATATAAAAATCATATTCTTCTTCCGGCCAGCATAATATTTTTTATGAAATGGACGGGGGAGGGATATTATTGAATTATTTCCCCAGAATCTTTATGAATTATTTTAAAAAAAATTTAACGCTTTATGTTAGCATAACTATTTTTTTCATCGGGGGCATTCTTGGTGGAAGCATAGCAGTCAATATGATGTCTGATGTGCAAACACAGACTGTGTTGAATTTTATAAACAGTTTTTTTGCTAACGCAAAAAATATTGATGTAGATTCAACTGCAATATTTTATCTATCAATCTCAAACAATTTAAAAACTGCTGCAATGTTGTGTGTGCTCGGCTTGACAATAATTGGGCTGCCGCTAATTCTGATTATCATTTTTTTCAGGGGTTTCATACTGGGATATACAGTGGGCTTTTTTATCAGAAGCATGGGAATTAAAGGCATTCTATTTTCGGTTTTATCCATTCTTCCTCAAAATATTCTTATAATACCTTCTATTATTTCTATAGGAGTGGCAGCAATGGTCCTTTCTTTAACGATTGTAAGAAGCAGGCTATGGCATTATTCTGAAAATTTTTCACATCTTTTGTTAGGTTATTTCTTATATAACTTTATTTTCTGTACCATTCTAGTGTTGGCAGGATTGATAGAAGGATATATTTCACCGGTATTTATCAGATTTATAACGTCTTATATATAATTACATATTAATTATAATTATTATTTATTTATATATATTTTTAATGCGATTATATTATTGCTGTGGAATAAATACTCCAAAAAAATAGTTTTGGAGCTTTTTTATTTGAGAAGGAATCAAGTGGTTTTTATTGAATATTTAATAATGATAACGAGGGGAGGAATATTATGGATGAACTATTGAGAAAATATATTGAGTTTATTTCGGTAGAAAGAGGGTTATCGAAAAATACTATAAATTCATATAGAAGAGATTTGAAAAGTTACATAACTTATTTAAAAATGCATAACATGACTGATATTAATTTTATTACAAGGACGGTCATAGTGTCGTATTTAATTTTAATGCAAAAAAAAGGCAAAGCCAGTGCCAGTATATCCAGGGCCTGTGCTGCCATAAAGTCTTTTCACCACTTTCTTGTGATGGAGCGTTTTGCTGAAAAAGATCCAACTATAAATCTGGATGCGCCCAAACTCGAACATCGTCTTCCGAGAGTTTTAACTTTTACTGAAGTGGAACAGCTTTTGAATCAGCCTGATATTTCCAATGTATGGGGGGTGAGAGATAAAACCATGCTTGAGCTCTTATATGCTACAGGTATAAGAGTATCTGAATTGATATGTATCAAAGTTGAAGATATAAACATTGAAATGGGATATTTACGGTGTTTTGGAAAAGGTGCCAAAGAAAGAATTGTCCCCGTTGGTTCTGTGGCTTTGAAATATCTAAAAAAATATATTAATGATGTCAGACCAAAGATATTGAAAGAGCAGGACGAAAAAACCCTATTTCTGAATCACCGGGGAAAAGCATTGACAAGGCAGGGTTTCTGGAAAATCATCAGGAAATACGCACAAGAAGCCGGTATTTTAAAAAAAATTACACCTCACACTTTGCGCCATTCGTTTGCTACGCATCTTCTGGAAAATGGCGCTGATTTGAGGTCCGTTCAGGAAATGTTGGGACATGCTGATATATCCACCACACAGATATATACACATATAACAAAGAGCAAAATAAAGGAAGTGTATGATAAGACCCACCCCAGAGCATAAGAGGAGGCATGGATGCATGATTGAAAAAATTTTGCTTATTGTGCTGGACAGTGTAGGCATTGGAGAATTACCGGATGCTCATGATTTTGGAGACGAGGGGAGCAATACTCTTGCAAATACGGCTAAAGCTGTTGGCGGTCTTAAACTGCCAAACCTCGGAAAATTGGGTTTAGGAAATATTTTCCCCATCGAAGGAGTCGAACCGGTAAAGAATCCGGTGGGTTGTTTTGGAAAATGTGCGGAGATATCCAGAGGAAAAGATACCACCACAGGCCATTGGGAAATGATGGGCATAATATCAAAAAATCCATTTCCAACTTATCCCAATGGCTTTCCGGATGAAGTGATAGAGAGGTTTGAAAAAGCTATAGGCAAAAAAGTAATTGGAAATGTTGCAGCTTCGGGGACTGAAATAATAAAAAAATTAGGTATGGAACATATGAAAACAGGAATGCCTATTGTATATACTTCTGCTGATAGCGTATTTCAAATTGCAGCCCATGAAAATATTATACCCGTGGAAGAGCTTTATCGAATTTGCCAAACTGCTCGAAATATTTTAACCGGTAGGCATGCTGTGGGAAGGGTAATTGCGAGGCCCTTTATAGGAACATCCCCGGAGAATTTTTCAAGGACTGAAAGAAGGAAAGATTTTTCTCTTCCTCCTCCTCGTGATACAGTGCTGGATAAAGCTGTTGAATATGGCTTTAAAGTAATCGGTGTAGGAAAAATTAATGATATATTTAGCGGTCGAGGTATTACCGATTATATTCATACAACGCGTAATGATGAAGGAATAAAAGTGATAATAAATTATGCAAAAAAAAGTTTTAAAGGCATATTATTTGCAAACCTTGGAGACTTTGATACTTTATACGGTCACCGCAACGATGTTCGCGGATATAAAAACGCATTAGAGTTTTTTGACAAAAATCTTTTGGAAATTCTCTCAAACTTAAATTCACGGGATTTACTGATTATAACTGCTGATCACGGTTGTGATCCCACCACCAAGAGCACTGACCATTCAAGGGAATATACACCGCTTGTAGTATTCAGTAAAAATGAACGTTTTATTTCCGGGAAAAACCTCGGTGTTAGGAAAACTTTCGCAGATATTGGAGCCACAATTTCTGATATATTCAATCTTGGAAAATTAACTTTTGGCCAAAGTTTCGCTGGAGAAATTTTTATGAAATAAACAGACTCTTTTAACTAATTTTTATACTAGCGAGGAGGCAGGATAACGTGAAAAAAATGATTGAAGAAGCCGTTAATGCCATTAAAATTCGATTAAACCTTCGGCCTGATATAGGTTTAATCCTGGGGTCTGGCTTGGGTGGTATAGTAGATTTGATTAAGGATTCCATAGAAATTAATTTTTGCGATATTCCTAATTTCCCTGTTTCAACTGTCAGCGGGCATGCCGGGAAACTGGTTTTTGGCAAAATCGAAGGTGTAACTGCTGCAGTAATGCAGGGTCGAATACATTACTACGAAGGATATAATTTAAAGAAGGTAGTTTTTCCTGTATATGTATTAAATCAACTTGGAATTAAGAATTTGATAATAACCAATGCTTCTGGAGGTATCAATAATGATTTTAAGCCCGGCGACCTTATGATAATATGCGACCATATAAATCTCTTGGGCAACAACCCTTTAATTGGACCTGAGGATATGGGCCCACGATTTGTTGATATGAGTCAAGCTTACAGCCCGGAATTAAGGGAAATTGCAAAATCAGCAGCTCAAAGCCTAAACTTGCCTCTGCGTGAAGGAGTGTATGCATGTTTAACCGGCCCCAGCTACGAAACTCCAGCGGAAATAAGAATGTTAAAAACAATTGGTGCTGATGCTGTAGGAATGTCAACCGTTCCGGAAGTTATTATCGCGAGGCAATGCGGAATGAAGGTGCTAGCTATCTCATGCATTACAAATATGGCTGCAGGCATTTATCCTCATGAACTGAGCCATAAAGAAGTAATTGAAGTTGCAAAAAAATCAGAAGAAATGCTTGCAATGCTTTTGAAAGAAATTATAAAACGCATTTAAACTTGTAATTATAATTAGGCTGTAAATGCTCTGAATAACATTCCCTCCCATTGGAAAATCTATATACAAAGGGAGGAATGTTTATTATGGTTTTATTTGCAAAAAAAAGGCTGGTAATATTTTTAATAATAATTAATCTAATTATTTTTGACGTTAGCAGTTTGGCTCTTGCTCAAACTCAGCCTGAAATAAAATCACCTTCAGCCGTTTTAATTGATGCTGGTACCGGAACCGTCATTTTTGACAAGAATTCTCATCAGATGCTTGAACCCGCCAGTATTACAAAAATTATGACACTACTACTAGCATTTGAAGCCCTTGATCAAGGCAAAGTTAAATTGGAAGATAAAATAAAAATCAGTGAAAGAGCATGGAGAACTGGGGGCAGTCAGGTATTTTTAGGTCCGGGTGAAGAGCAAACTCTTGAAACACTTTTGAAGTGTATTACCATAGCTTCCGCTAATGATGCTTCAGTAGCCGTAGCTGAATACATCGGTGGCAGTGTTGAAGGCTTTGTGAAAATGATGAATGACAAAGCCAAAGCTCTTGGCCTTAAAAATACCAATTTTATGAATCCGCATGGGCTTTCGGAGCAAAATCATTATTCCAGCGCATACGACATAGCAATGATGTCAAGGGAGCTATTGAAATACCCCAAATTTTTCACCTGGTCCACAATGTGGATGGATTATCTTGAACATACAGACAAAAAGCGAGATGCCACAATGCTGGCAAACACCAATAAATTGTTGGGCAAATATGAAGGCCTCGATGGAATAAAGACCGGTTTTCATCAAAAGGCGGGTTATTGTTTTGCCGGTACTGCAAAAAGAGGGGATTTCAGGTTGATTTCTGTCGTAATGGGCGGAGAAAATTCAAGCCAGCGGTTTGAAGATACGGTTAAATTGCTAGATTACGGTTTTGGTCATTTCAATTCCATTTTGATAGCAAAAAAAGGTTCCGTGCAGAAAATATTGCCTGTAGAAAAAGGTTTAATAAAAGAAGTGAACTTAATAGCAGAAAACGATTTGAGTATTTTAACGGAGAAAGGTAAAGAAAGTGGAATAAATACAAGGATTGAAGCTCCAAATAAATTAGTTGCGCCACTTAATAAAGGGCAGGTAGTTGGCAAACTCATGGCTGAACAAAATGGCAAAAAAATTGCTGAGGTCATGCTTGTCGTTTCTCAGAACGTTAAAAAAGCAAGCATGATGGATATGGTTAAAAGAATTCTTGAAAGATGGTTCAGCTTTTAACATTATTTCTTCGACGCACAGCTTCATTAAAAAAGCGCAAGCTGTGCTTTTTTATGATTAGCAGGATTTTCCTTAAGATTGTAGAATATTATTATCATATACATAGGGGGAGGGGAGCAGCTTGAACTCAATCATTAAAATTTCGGGTGATATGATGACAGTTAATTTAAAAGGAGAAATAGATCATCACACATCTAATTTAGTGAAAACACAGATTGATGATTATTTCCAAAAAAAATATATTAAAAAAATGTTATTTAATTTTAAAAATGTTACATTTATGGATAGCTCGGGTGTTGGGATGATAATAGGTTATTACAAGACTCTGCGAAAAATCGGAGGTACTGTTGGAGTATCAAATGTTAATGCGAAGATAAGGAAAATATTTGAAATGTCTGGTATTTTTAACATACTTCATTACTACAATGAAGAGAAAGATGCAACAGAAAAAATGTAGGGAGTTGATATTATGGAATTATTAAATGAAATACAGCTTGATTTTCTAAGCAAATCAGAAAATGTAGCTTTTGCAAGAGTGGTCATAGCTGCTTTTGCATCTCAGCTGGATCTAACGCTGGACCATCTCTCTGATATAAAAACTGCTGTATCTGAGGCTGTAACTAATTCAATAATTCATGGATATGAAGATAAGTCGGGGATAATCAGGATACAGGCAAGGCTTTATAAAGACAGGATAGAAATTGTAATACAGGATTGGGGAAAAGGCATAGAAGACATAGAAATGGCACGACAACCGCTGTGGACTTCTAAACCGGAACAGGACAGGTCGGGTATGGGTTTTACCATCATGGAAAACTTTATGGATGAACTCGAAGTAGAATCTGCTCCCGGGGTCGGGACTGTGGTAAAAATGGCTAAAAATATTACTGACAGGATTCAGAGGTAATATCTATGAATTCGAATGATTCCATGGAGTTATTAAAAAAAGCCAAACAGGGAGATAGCAAAGCAAAAGATGATTTTGTGGCCTTAAACCTTGGCCTTGTTTGGAGTATAGTAAAAAGGTTTAATAACCGTGGTTATGAATTGGAAGACTTATTTCAGATAGGCAGCATAGGATTGCTCAAAGCGATTGAAAAATTCGATTTTTCATACAATGTAAAGTTTTCTACATATGCAGTTCCCATGATAATGGGGGAAATTCGCAGATTTTTAAGAGACGATAGACCTGTTAAAGTTTCCAGATCTTTAAAGGAACTGTCAGTAAAAGTACAAAAAGCCAGAGAAACACTGTCGAAATTACTGGATAGAGAACCGACTGTAAATGAATTGGCAAAAGAAATTAATATATCTCCTGAAGAATTGGTAATGGCTATGGAATCTTCTCAAATGCCGATTTCATTAAATGATGTGGCTTTTCAAGATGAAGGAGCTCCGCTTTATTATATTGATCAGCTCTCCTATAGTGAAGTGAATCAAAATCAATGGTTGGATAGAATAGCTTTGAAAGAAGCATTGTCAAAATTAAAAAAGGAAGAAAGGCAGATTATAATATTAAGATATTTTCAAGACAAAACGCAGATGGAAGTTGCCGCAGCTTTGGGAATAACTCAAGTACAGGTATCAAGAATGGAAAAAAAAATATTAAATAAAATAAGGGAATTACTTTTTTGAATATATTGTAGCCGAAGAACGGCTTTTTTTTTGAATAAAAATTTTTATTAAAAACAATAATAAACAAGAGGTGAATCACTTGTGAATATGATTCGAAGAAGAATTGCTCTTATAATAACAATATTAATATTGTTTGCGGTTTCTGGACTTTTAATTACGAAGAATATATATTATTACAGAATGCCAAAAAGCGCCAAACTTGTATTCTATTTAAAGAATAACAGTCAGTTGAAGGGAAAAAATAAAATCGTAACTTCATACAAAGGAGGAGAATTTTTATGACTGTTAAAATTGTAGAAGTAGTGGGAGAGTCAAAAAACAGCTGGCAAGAAGCTGTAGAAAATGCAGTAAAAGATGCCAGCAAGACTATAAGAAATATTTCCGGAGTAGAAGTATTAAATAACACAGCAAATGTTCAAAACGGAAAAATTATTGAGTATAAAGCCGATGTAGCAATTGCGTTCAAGGTAGATGGTTCAACAGAATCCTAAAAAAACGGGCACTAAAGTGCTCGTTTTTAAACCGTAAAAAGAAGGGAATATATGCAGAAACTAACAAAAGAACAGCAAGATTATCAAAATTTAGTTAATCTAAAAAAGCCAAAACCTCCCTATATTAAAAATATATTTATGGCTTTTTTGGTAGGCGGCCTGATTTGCGTCATAGGTCAGGGTATAATGAACTTTTTTGTTTCAAGAGGTTTTAGTATAAAAGAAGCAGGTGCTCCAACATCTGCTACAATGGTTTTCTTGGGGGCTTTTCTTACCGGCCTGGGTATTTATGATAAAATTGGCAAAAAGGCTGGAGCAGGTTCAATTATTCCTATAACCGGCTTTGCCAATTCAATAGTTTCACCCGCCATGGAATTTAAAAGGGAGGGTTATGTCTTCGGAGTAGCATCTAAAATGTTTGTAGTAGCGGGGCCTGTTCTGGTTTATGGTATGACTTCGGCGTTCATTATAGGATTAATTTATTATTTATTCAAGCTATAGGAGGTAAACATAGTTTGGCAGCAAAAAAAATGGGTTTGCAGACAGTAAAATTTCAGAACCCTCCTTCAATCCTGGCTACAGCATCAATTGTCGGACCGAAAGAAGGCCAGGGACCGCTGAAAGATTATTTTGACATCATTTTAAATGATAATATGTATCAAGAAAAAAGTTGGGAAAAATCTGAAAGAAAAATGCTAAAAGAAGCAGTAGAAATGGCTATCAAGAACAGCAAGGTTCCATATTCTAATATTGAGTACTTTATAGCGGGAGATCTTTTAAACCAGATTATTTCAGCAGGTTTTGCCGCGAGAGAATTGGGGTTGCCATTTTATGGAATATATGGGGCCTGTTCGACAATATCAGAAGGAATGAGTTTGGGGGCAAAAATCATTGATGGAGGGTTTGCAGACAACCTCGTAGTAGCGACTTCAAGTCATTACTGCACTGCTGAAAGACAGTACAGGTATCCTTTAGAACTAGGCAATCAAAGACCGCCTTCGGCTCAATGGACTGTCACGGGGGCAGGGGCGGTGGTGATTTCATCAAAACCGAAAAATCCAAGGATAACATATGCCACGACCGGTAAAGTAATAGATATGGGCCAGACGAATTCTAATGATATGGGTTCTGCGATGGCACCAGCCGCAGTTGATGTTATATTGCAGCATTTTAATGACACCAAAAGAACTCCCGACGACTATGATTTAATTATTACCGGAGATTTAGCCAGTGTGGGAAAAGATATCGCAGAAGAACTTATGAAATGGAAAGGTTTTGACGTTACAAATAAATATTCGGATTGCGGCCTAATGATATTCCACCCGGAGCAGGATGTACATTCAGGTGGTAGTGGTTGTGCATGCGCTGCAGTAGTGACCTGTGGTTATCTTTACAAAGAGATGATAAATGGCAAATACAATAGCGTTTTATTGGTGGCTACAGGAGCGCTTTTGAGCACTACAAGTATACAACAGGGTGAAACAATACCATGCATAGCTCATGCGGTTGCAATTGAAAACCTTTAAACCGGAGGAGTTTTATAAATGGATTATGTTATGGCTTTCATTGTTGGAGGCGCAATTTGCGCTATCGGTCAGGTTCTGATGGATGCGACTAAATTGTCTCCCGCGCATGTTCTGGTATTATTTGTTACTCTTGGAGCGGTATTGAGCGGTTTGGGGCTTTATGAACCCTTGGTAGAAATAGGCAAGGCTGGAGCGACCATACCGCTTACCGGTTTTGGACACACGCTTGTAAGAGGAGTAATTGAAGATGTAGACAAACGCGGTTTTCTCGGGATATTCACAGGAGGCCTCACTTCTGCTGCAGCCGGAATAACGGCCGCAGTGGTATTTGGATATTTAATGTCTTTACTATTTAATCCAAAATCAAAGTAAGGAGAACAAAATGTTTTTAGACATAACCGGGATTCTTCTATCAATATTGATTGTAAGTCCGCGCTATTGGTTTATAGTTATGGCCATTTCCGCAGTAGAATTAGGGCTTTTTGTTTCAATTTCTACGGCACTGAGTTTAAAAGTAACAGAAGTAATTGCTGGAGGAATTTTTTCCTCTATTACATGGAATTCGTCAGGTAAAGATATTTTATATTTAATTGATCCTCTTTTTTTATTTACTATTGGTTTTGGTCTTTTGAAGCATGATAAAGTTTCCTGGATAGATGCAGTTAATCCTTTTGCCTGTTTTAAAAAACCGTGGCCAGTAATAATGATCAAAATATCAATTTTTAGACTGCTAATTTTCTCTCTTTTTTGGGCGGAAAAGTAATATTATTTGTAATTTGTATAGTCTTTAACAATATGGAAATAGTAGGTAATAAAACGGTTATGAGGTGTATTAATAAAATTATGAAAATAGGAATCCCAAGAGCACTATTTTATTATTATTATTTTCCGTTATGGGAAAAATTTTTTAAAGAGCTGGAGCAAGAAGTCATTTTATCAAATCCTACAAATAAAGTAACAATAAAAATGGGTGTAGAAGCCGCAGTGGACGATGCATGCCTTCCGGTGAAAGTATTTCACGGTCATGTAATGGATCTTGCAGAAAAGGTTGACGCTATTTTTATCCCGAGAATAGTCAGTATTGAGCCGGGAAGGTATATATGTCCAAAATTTCTGGGTTTACCTGAAATGATAAAATTCAATTTGAATGATTTGCCTCCAATAATAGATATAAAACTTGACCTATACAACAAAAAAGCCAGCATACTTGAACACTTTTTTAAAATAGGTAAATTTTTGAATAAATCTAGGGCAGAAGTTTTAAAAGCATATTTCGTGGCAATAAAAAATTTTGCTTTCTACAAAAATTATATTCGGCTATACCGGAAGATTCCGACCGAGGTATTTAATAATGAGATTTTAAATTATGATGATAATAATTTCAAAACTATAACAAATCAATCAAAACCATGTTTTAAAGTATTGTTGCTGGGACATCCTTATAATCTGTATGACGACTATATAAGCATGAATCTGATAAAAAAATTAAAATTATATAATGTAAAGATAATTACTTATGAAATGTTAAGCGAAAAAAAAATATTCCAGGGGGCAAAAAAATTATCAAAAGAAATGTTCTGGACTCTTGGCAGAAATATTCTCGGAAGTGCCTTTTATTTTTTGGATAATGAAAAGGTTGATGGCATAATAAGCGTAGCATCTTTTGGATGCGGCCCTGACTCTTTAGTGGGAGAACTTCTTGAACGCAGAGTTGAAAAGGAATATAAATTGCCTTTTTTATATTTGAATCTGGATGAACATTCGGGAGAAGCGGGGTTTAATACGAGACTGGAGGCATTTTTTGATATACTCGAAGGGAGATTGACAAGTGAAAGTAACTTTTCCTCACTTAGGTAATATGTATATCCCTTTAAAAAGTTTTTTCGAGTGTCTGGAAGTGGATGTGGTGGTGCCGCCTGCTTGCAGTAAAAGAACACTCGAGCTTGGTATAAAATACTCACCTGAATTTGCATGCCTTCCTCTGAAAATAAATATAGGAAACTATATAGAAGCTTTGGAAAAAGGAGCAGACACTATAATCATGGCCGGAGGAATCGGGCCATGCAGATTTGGATACTATGCCGAAGTTCAAAGAGAAATATTGAAAGATGCGGGTTATAAATTCAATATGGTTGTATTTGATCCTCCCAAAGGTCACCTATGGGAATTGTTTAAAAAGTTAGAAATGATTACAAATAAAAAAATTTATTCTTATAATAATTTGATATATGCCGCAAGACTTGCCTGGCAAAAAGCTAAGTTGCTTGATGAACTGGATATGATGGCTTGCAGAGCAAGACCACGCGAAAAATTTGAAGGTGAAACGGACAAGTTTTATAAAAAGTCGATAAAGCTGATTGGAGATGTGATGACTCTGACAGGAATAAAAAATATACAAAAGCAGATAGAAATAATGTTTCGCGATTTAATTCTTACTAATTCAGATTCGCCCAGAATTGGTTTAACGGGTGAGATTTACACAATTTTAGAACCATTTGCGAACCTCAATATTGAAAAACAGCTCGGTGAAATTGGAGTTGAAGTTCACAGAAGTATATATATTACGGATTGGGTGAGACACAATCTTTTTCCAGCGTTTTTAAAGCCCAGAGAACACAAAGAATTTCTTGACTCGTCAAAACCTTTTATAAATTGCTTTATAGGGGGTCATGGGCAAGAGAGCATAGCATATGTGGCAAAATGCGCAAAAGAAGGTTTTAACGGAATAATACAACTTTTGCCTTTCACTTGTATGCCCGAAATAGTGGCTAAGAGTGTTCTCCCCAGCGCAAGCAGAAAATATTTGATGCCTGCAATGACGCTAGTGCTCGATGAACATGCTGCTGAAGCTGGTTTGAGAACTCGAATTGAGGCATTTGTTGACATGATTAAATACAAATCGGAGGTACAAAATGAAAATGAAATGTTCATTGGGCATTGATGTAGGTTCAGTAAGCACAAAACTTGTTTTAATTAATGAAGAAAATGATGTTATAGAAAAATTATACTTAAATACCGCGGGAAAACCCATTGACGTTATTGTAAAAGGATTAAAAATATTGAATGACGAATTTAACAGCTCAATAGAAATATTAGCCGTTGGTACTACAGGAAGCGGGAGACAACTGGCGTCGGTTCTGGTGGGAGCGGACATAGTTAAAAATGAAATAACTACACATGCCGTGGCATCACTTGAGGAATACCCCGATACACAGACCATCCTAGAAATAGGCGGTCAGGATTCAAAAATTATTCTAATAAGAAATAAAATAGTTGCAGATTTCGCAATGAATACAGTATGCGCAGCTGGTACAGGCTCCTTTCTGGATAGACAAGCTCAAAGATTGGGAATTCCTATAGAAGAATTCGGTAAAATGGCTCTTACTTCTACAGTTCCTACGAGGATAGCAGGTCGATGTGCAGTTTTCGCAGAATCAGATATGATTCATAAACAACAGATGGGTTATAAAATTGAAGATGTGATTTATGGTTTGTGTCAGGCTTTGGTTAGAAATTATCTGTCTAATGTAGCGAAGGGGAAGGAAATAAGACCTCCGGTGCTGTTCCAGGGGGGCGTTGCTACCAATTTAGGCATTAAAAAGGCTTTTGAAGAAGAACTGGGCATGAGTATTACAGTGCCACAACACTATAATGTAATGGGTGCTATAGGAGCAGCCATACTGGCGAGGAGATATATAATGCAAAGCAAAAGCAAAAAGACAAATTTCTATGGATTTAATGTCGCGCTTAAAGATTACAAGGTAAAAAGTTTTGAATGCAAAGGTTGTGCGAACTGCTGTGAAATAATTCAAATATACCGGGATGACAAGATAATGGCGAGATGGGGAGATAAATGCGGAAAATGGTCCTCATCGATCGCCGTTTGAAATAATTTACAATTATTATTAATTAAAAATTATACTTGACAAAACATAATATATCATGTAATATTTATACAAATTTAATAAAGAACCTCATCTCGAAAAGAGTTGAGGTAGAGGCGCGGTGCATCAAGAGTATCTTTGCAAAGGCCGGAAGCCTATGAAGCATAGAAAAAGGGGTCACCGCCGAAGTGCAGTTTTTTCCAGAAAACTGTGCTGGGCTCATATCGAATAGGTATGAGACTGTCACCAGAAAAATCCCGATTTTTTTGGTGGAGCGCTACTTCAGTTTAGGGAAAGAGAGGAGGTATTTGCCTTAAAAAGTTTATGACAACCGGCAAATATCTACGGTTGTCTTTTTGTTTGCAACCGGCAAATATCTGCGGTTGCTTTTTTATTTTTGAATATGCAGAAGGGCAAATATATTCCTTAATTTAGGTCTTCACACATCTTATTTAAACAATTAAAAAACTATGGCTGGTAGAGTATGAAATTAAATAATAAAAAGATTTTTAATTGAAAGGAGAATATTAATGCTATTTGGCACTGCGAGAATTAATGAATTAAATCATTTGGAGATTGGTGGCTGCGACACAGTAGACCTGGCAAAAGAATTTGGCACACCCCTTTATTTAATGGACGAAGAATATATTAGGCAAAACTGCCGTTTATATAAACAGACATTGCAACGACTTCACAGAGACAGCGAAGTAATCTATGCCGGCAAAGCCTTTCTGACAATGGGCATGTGCAAAATTATCGAAGAAGAAGGCCTCAGTCTGGATGTAGTATCTGGCGGTGAACTCTACTGTGCCATCAGAGCAGGTTTTCCAGCTAACAGGATTTATTTCCACGGCAACAATAAATCCTATGAAGAACTCAAAATGGCTGTGGAGTATGGTGTGGCCAGAATTATAGTAGACAACTTTTACGAACTGGAAATGTTGAAAGACCTTGCAAAGAAATGGCGCAACAGGATAAAGATTCTTTTAAGGATTACACCGGGTATAGAGGCACATACGCATGATTACATCAAAACCGGTCAGATAGATTCAAAATTCGGATTCGGTCTTGAAAATGGCCATGCAGTGATGGCGGTAGAACATGCTCTCAGTTTGAAAGGCATCAAACTCATGGGATTCCACTGCCATATAGGATCTCAAATATTTGAAAGAGAACCGTTTAATATGACGGCGGAAGTAATGCTTAAATTCATCAGTGATGTACGGGAAAAGTTTGGCGTTGAGATTAGAGAAATAGATTTTGGAGGCGGATTTGGCATTAAATATGTTGAAAGTGATAACCCCCTTTCTGTCGAAGATTATTTGGGAACTCTGGTATATTCGGTAAAAACATGGTGTGAAAAACTAAACATAAAGATTCCTAAGATTTTGATCGAACCCGGAAGAGCTATAGTGGGGGCGGCAGGGACCACACTTTATACTGTAGGCTCAATTAAAAATATACCGGGTATAAGGAAATATATAAGCGTTGATGGAGGCATGAATGATAATATCAGACCTGCATTATATGGAGCCAAGTACAGTGCCATAATTGCAAATAAAGCAGGAAAAGCTCCAGAAGAGAGGGTCTCAGTCGCAGGTAAGTGCTGCGAGTCCGGCGATATGCTTGTATGGGATGTGGAGCTGCCACGGGTTTCACCGGGAGATATCCTTGCTGTTTTTTGCACTGGAGCATATCATTTTACAATGTCCAGTAATTATAATATGCTCCCGAGGCCTGCTGTGGTATTTGTAAAAAATTCATGCGCCGATTTGATGGTCCAGAGAGAAACCTATGAAGACCTGTTGAGAAAAGAAATATTTAAAGCAAGTAACAAATCCATTTCTTTTGCTTAATTTTAATGTGCGTATAAAAAGCGCACTTTTTTCATTTTGACTTAAATGATATAATGCTATAGGGATATCATACAGAAAAAGAAAGGAAGAAGAATTCATGACAAATCTTTTCGGTGCGGAAATGCTTTTAAGGATTCCTGCATTATTAATGGCAATTACTTTTCATGAATATGCTCATGCTAAAGTGTCGGATGCATTGGGAGATCCCACGCCTAGATGGACCGGTCGGCTGTCGTTGAATCCAATGGCGCATCTTGATCCTGTCGGGTTATTGATGCTTTGGATTTTTCGTTTTGGATGGGCAAAACCGGTTCAAATAAATCCTTCATATTATACAAATCCAAGAAAGGGCATATTGCTCGTATCGCTGGCTGGCCCTCTTTCCAACCTGCTTCTGGCCTTTATCACACTGATTTTTATAAAGACAGGTTCATTATCGAGTGGAATCTTTTCAGCATTTTTACAAGTACTTTTTATTTATAATCTTGTTCTGGCTGTTTTTAATCTCATACCCATTCCTCCTCTCGACGGTTCCAAAATTATAATAAGTATTCTGCCAGGGAGAGAGGCATATATCTTTTCGAATTTGGAAGTCTATGGTCCATTTATTCTCATTATTCTGGCGTACTTTGGAATTTTGAGTGTTATCCTTAATCCTTTAATCTCTTTCGTCCATGCTGGATTGGATACGTTGGCAAATATAGTACTTCTTAGGTTTTAAGCATATTTGCGGGTGAGCGATTATGGCACTGAACATAAAATTGGCAGCTTTCGAAGGTCCTTTTGATTTGCTTTTTCATCTTATAGAAAAAAACCAAATTGATATTTATGATATTCCAATTGCTCGGTTGACTGATCAATATATGGAATGCCTGAAAGAAATGAAAGAAAATCAATTGGACCTCGCCAGTGAGTTTTTGGTAATGGCTGCTACTTTACTGAGTATCAAATCCAAAATGTTGCTTCCTGGGGCAAAAAACAATCAGATGCAGATGGAACTAGCGGTTGGAGTTGACGAAATTGATCCGAGAAAAGAACTGGTTGACATGCTGGTGGAATATAAAAAATATAAGGATATAGCAGAAATTCTAAAAACTCGCGAAGAAGAGCAGAGGAAAATATTCAAAAGGACTCCTGAAGATCTTTCATATTTATGGAATGGAGAATCATTCAAAATATCTGATATAAATATAGACTATATAAAATCGATTTTTTTAAATTTAACGTCAAAGAAGAAACAACAAAATACCACGCAGATCTTATCAAAAGACCCATATCCCCTGTCAAAAAGAATAAAAGAAATATATAAAATTGTTGCAGTAAAATCAAAAATTTTTTTCAGCAGATTGATTAATAAAAATTATTCTAAGATGGAGCTTATTGTTACGTTCCTGGCAATATTGGAATTGATTAAAATGAACAAGATATTTGCAGCCCAGAAAAATATTTTTGATGATATTTTGGTTGTAAGAAAAGGAGGCCCGAAATGGAAAAAAATAAGCTGATGGCAGTGATAGAAGGAATATTATTTGTATCGGGCGATCCTTTCAATATTGGAGAATTATGCAGGCATCTAGAAGTATCGGAAGAGGAGTTTTTGTGCGCAATACAAAAGCTGCAGGAAGAATACGCTTCACCTTCAAGAGGTATTATGTTATCGCGTGTAGGAAACAGTATAAGGCTCACAACGAAACCGGAGATTTTTTGTTTTATAGAAAAAATTTTTAAGCCGAAAATAAATTCGCAGCTATCAAAGGCTGCACTAGAAACTCTTGCTATAATCCTTTTCAAACAGCCTATAACAAGAACTGAAATTGAAGCCATAAGAGGCGTCAATGTTGAAAAAGCTTTAAGCAGTCTTCAGGATAAAAACCTAATTCGCGAAATCGGTCGTCGCGATACGCCAGGACGCCCTATTTTATACGGTGCGACGGATTATTGCATGGAATATTTTGGATTAACATCCATCGAAGACATTAAAAAAAGTTAACATGTATTTTTTGCATCATTTTCCATAAAATAAGAGAAAAAGTCGAAGGGGATTGCGATTGATTTACATATTATTTGCCTTGATTTTTTCTCTTTTTATTTTTTCTCCTGTTAAATTCTATTTATTGTTTAACAAGGACGATTCAGACGAACATATTGAAATTTCTATTGTTTATTTAAAAATAATAAAGATGAATTTTAAGATTCCAGAGATGATATTTTATATAAGAAATTTTATTCCTTTTGTGGCTTTTGAAGTGAATTTATCAAAAAATAAACTAAACAAAAAAAATGTAGTCTTGCCTTTAAAGCTAAGATTGGCTATGTTAGCAAATTTTATAAAAGAATTGTTTCAACAGATTAAAAGGTTTAAATACGCTGCCAAGCTATTTTTAAGAACCGTAAAGCTTATAAATATACGTATCGATATTAAATTTGGCATGGAAGATCCTGCAATTTCTGGAATAATCGCCGGTGGAATATGGGGTTTCATATATTTTGTTTTAAGCATGATGTCATATTATCTTGATTTCAAAAAATCTTCTGCTTCAATAAAAGTAATCACGGACTATAAGAGATCAAAATCAATTCAAATATTATTCACAGGTATATTTGAAGCGAGAATCGCTCATATTATTATTGCAGGTTTATTTTTTTCTGCAATTTGGATGTTCTCTCGGCGAAGTAATATTAAACTAAGGAGAGCGAAGGAGTATGGATGGTCATCCCATTGAAAGTTTAATAAAAACCTCAATGGAAAGTATAAAAGAAATGGTAGATGTGAATACAATAGTGGGAGATGCGGTAGAAACACCAGATGGAAGTGTTATAATACCTGTATCAAAAGTCACTTTTGGTTTTGCCGCGGGGGGAGGAGAATTTAATTTAAAAACTTCACAAGATAACGACAAAGGCAGTCAGCAAAGTTATCCTTTCGGCGGAGGTAGCGGTGCGGGGGTGTCTGTACAGCCTGTAGCGTTCATGGTTGTAGGTCAGGGCCAGATAAGGCTTTTACCGGTGACTCAGAATGCGATGATTGAAAGAATTATAGATATAGCACCGCAAATTTTGGATCAATTGAAGAGTGTATTAAAAAAAAATAATGAAACAATTACTGTTCAGGCGAGGTAGCCTGATTTTTTATTGCAAAAACGGTGCTTAATGTTTATTATAATAAATAATGCTATTATTATAGAAAAATTCGGGAGAGGTGATGCTGATGGAACTGAGAAAAGCCGTAGAGTTAATTTGGGAAAATCGGAAATATCAAACAACCGATCCAAAAGAAGCTGTAAGTCATTTAAATGAAGAAGTTGCAGAATCTTTGAAAGCGCTTTTAAAAAATGAACGGGATAAGGCAAAAAGGGAATTGGAAGATGCATTGTCCTGCATATTCATTGCCTTGAAAGTACTAGAGATCGATCCTGAAGAGGCCGTAAAGCGCCAGGTGGCTCAAATGAAGCAGAGACATGAAAAACTTATGATATTTAAAAAGGATAAGGTTGAAATATACGTAAATGGCATATTAAAAGGGGGATGGTCCATATGGAGTGAGGAAGACGTGAAGGAAGCAGAAAAAATTGCAAAGGAATTCGGATGCAATATTTTCTATGAATAAACAATATTGGTAATCCCTCCAACTATTATTGTGAATGAATTTAAGATAATGAACCAAGAATAAGTTTAGCTGGAGGGATTTTTTGTGCTTAAAAAAATCTTTATTTTTTGGCTTGTTTTTACTGCATTATTTTCTTGCTATGCAAAAGCCAGCACAATACCAAATATAGAGGCACAATCATATGTTTTGCTCGAACCTGTTACCGGAAGAATATTGATTGAAAAGAATTCTGAAGAAAGAAGGGCTATGGCCAGTACAACCAAAATTATGACGGCAATAGTGGCTATTGAAAAAGGAGTTCTCAGTTCAAAAGTCAAAGTAAGCAGCAAAGCCTCCTCAATTGGTGGTTCATCATTTTACCTTAGAGTGGGGGAAGCAATGTCTTTAGAGAATATGCTTTATGGGCTTCTTTTACCATCTGGAAATGATGCTGCAATAGCAATTGCTGAACATATTAGCGGCAGCGAAAAAAATTTTGTATATTTAATGAATTTAAAAGCTAGAGAAATCGGGGCATTCAATACACATTTTATGAATCCCCACGGTCTTGATGAACCGGGACACTATACTACAGCAAGGGATCTGGCGATTATTGCAAAATATGCTTGGAGGATCCCTGTATTTCGTGAAATAGTAAAAACAAGAGACAAAGTTATAAATGATGGCAGCTATACAAGGCATATTTACAATACCAACAGGCTTTTATGGAAAAACTCAGAAATAGTTGGCATTAAAACCGGATACACTGGGAATGCAGGCAGATGTCTTGTCGCATCTGCTATGAAAAATGGTTATCAATTGATATCAGTAGTTTTAGGCAGCAAAGATCATTTTGGAGATTCTTATGCTTTATTAAACTATGGGTTTTCACATTTTAAATATATGAAAGTCGTTACAAAAAGCGAACTGTACGCCACGGTTAAAGTAAAGAACGGAATGCTCGATAGAGCTCCGCTGGCGGCTGCTGAGGATGTTTTTCTGCCTATTGCGGAAAAAGAGGTTGTAGAACTAAAGATATCAGTCCCGGATAGCGTTTCTGCTCCGATAATTAAAAATCAATCCATAGGTGAAATTTATATTTATATAAACGGAAAATATGTATATAAAACCAATCTGATATCCGCGCAGGACATACGTGAAAAAACATTATTAGATATTTTTTATAAAATGATTAGAGAATGGCTCAAGATGACAGAAACATCTTATGTTCCATCATAGAAAGCTATCCCAAAATATAGATAAATATTTTCATTCATCTGATGATGATGCGTTTTGCATCACGCATGTCGAAAAAAATTTTTTTTACGAGAAGGATATTCAATAAAAATGTAGAATACTTTAATAAACAATATAGCTCATCATTGATGAGGAGGACTAATATGAATGATCCATACAAGACAGGGATGTTTAAAACAAACCCCTATTTTAGAAAAAAACCTTTAAAAGGAAATCTTGTAGTGGTCCTTGATGGGAAATACGAAGAACGCGGCTTGAAACTCATAACTCAACCTTCGCGATGCCTTTTAAAACATGAAGTGCATGAAGTGATTATTACCGACGAATCCAAGAAACCAGGCGATATAGTAAATAAAATTGCCTATATAGGTTTTTTTGCCGTAAAAGAAAGCAGCGTAATCGTAGTTGGAGACGAAGTAAAAATAGCGGGAAATATTGTGGGAAAAATAGCGGGTTTTGATGAAACTCATATGCCAAATCATTATAATATTATTGTATACTGTAACGAGCGCATTTCCGGCAAAGAAAGAAACTTGCAACTGGATGACGAAATAATAATTGGATAAAAAGAATAAAAGAGTTATTATGGAAAAAAATAAATTAATAATATTTATCGAAGGGAGGTGTATATAATTGTCATTTGAAAAGAAACTTCAGGAATTGGGAATCAATTTGCCTGAGCCGCCAAAGCCGGTAGCAGCCTATGTTCCGGGGGTAAAAGTTGAAAAGTATATCTATACAGCTGGTCAGATTCCTTTTGTAAATGGTGAGCTGAAGTACAAGGGAAAAGTCGGCAGAGAAGTTACAATTGAAGACGCCTATGATGCGGCCAAAATCTGTGCACTAAACTGCCTGAGCATTGTTAAATCCCTGGCCGGAAGTCTTGATAATGTTGAAAAAATAATAAAAGTGGTCGGATTTGTAAACAGTGCCGATGGCTTCAACCAGCAGCCCAAAGTCATAAATGGTGCTTCTGAATTGCTAAGCCAGATTTTTGGCGACGCCGGAACTCATGCGCGGTCCGCAGTGGGTGTTAGCGAACTTCCTATGGATGCAACCTGCGAAGTGGAAATTATTGTAAAAATAAAATAATCGGGAGGAATTTCAAAATGGCTAAGTTCACAAAGAAATTTGAGATGTACAGATTCTTACAAGCCAATATCCCCAATATTTATGCCGAAGCAAAAAAAGCGGCCGATGAAATAGGTATTCCTGCTGAATTGAGAGGAAAATTTGGTTTGACAGGAGCTATTTCTGGTTGCCCTTCTCCTCTTACAAAAAAAGTCAGAGAAGCTTTAGATAAAGGCAGTACAGAGGTTATTCCACTGGCAAAATTGGTAGATGAAATTCGTTCTATAGTCAAAGATGTTTATGGGGATGATTACGACGTTGCACCTGTAAACACATGCGAGGCGGGATTATGGGTTACTTTTGATGCTTTGTTTACACCACCAATGCAAGGCAGAGGTGACAGTTACCAGGCGCGTTATATCATTCCGTACGAAAAGCATCTGCACCATCACGGAGGGTATGGCAGGCCTTTCCCCGGCAGATTTAAAGATATTCTTGCAGATAGAGGATCTACAGCAGGCGAATTGGGATTTTACGGTAAGCGTCAGAACAACACCAGCGTGTATATGGTTCCATTGGTTGGTGCAGATTATTCAGTTCACGGGATTAAATACCATCCAACGATACAATTAACAAAAGTTGACCCTGAAGCTTCCGCAAATAAGATAAATACTATTGCAGAAAGACATGCCGCCATGCTGACCGGTATCACTTCGCTGGGTTATGATACTCCCGGCTATGGGTATGGCGTAAAAGATACTGATGGTACCCCGATGCTGCAGAAAAAACTTGCACAAATCGCTCATGATTATGATGTGCCATATGTAATTGACAATGCTTGGGGTGTTCCTTTCATAGGTCACGATATAAGAAAAAGTGGTGCAGATGTAATTATATACAGCCTTGATAAAGCTAGTGAATCTACTACAGCTGGCTTGATTGTTGGCAAGGAAGAATTTATGGTTCCAATCAGGCGGGCCCTGGGCATGCACGGCGACAGATATGGCACCACGGCGTCTTATGGCAAAGCAGCTTATGTTACAAATGATCCAGGGAAGGAAGCTCTACTGGGAATAATTGCTGCCTTAAAGGAATTGCGGGATAATCCTGAAGAATTAACAAAACCTGTAGACGATATGTACAATATTGTTAAAGAGGAATTTGATCAGATTCATCCAAAGATTAAAAAGGGTTTGATCATCACAAAATCATACAATTCAAGAGCTGTTGAAGTGAACTATGAAAACACTTGGAACGGCAATGAAATGGGGCTGCCCATCTTCTCCATAGAAGACATGTATTCCGGAACCAACATATTCCAGAGCGGAATGGGCTCAATGGGTGTAATTCCGACTGTAGCCTATGATGCAAATATTATGATTTCACCGGGTCTCGGAACTACCGACGAGAACGGTCAAATAATAGAACAGAATTTCAGATATGCTGTGAAAGCTCTGGTCAAATTGATGGAAATTGTCGCTAAATATAGCGGTTTTATTGAGTAAAAGTTTTGATGCCAAAGGGAAGGCCCTTTGGCATTTTCCTAAAATAACAGGGAGGGAAAATAATGCCAAAAGTAGTAGTAATCGGTGGTGGATGGTCCGGTTGTGCTGCAGCACTGGCTGCAAAAAAAGCTGGTGCTGATGTAGTTTTGCTAGAAAGAACGGATATGTTGCTGGGAACTGGTTTGGTAGGCGGGATAATGAGAAACAACGGAAGATTTACCGCGACGGAAGAAATGATAGCAATGGGTGCGGGAGAATTATTCCATGTGACAGATGAAGTAGCCCGCCATAAGAATATTGAATTCCCCGGTCATAAGCATGCGACCCTTTATGATGTGGCAAGGGTAGAACCCGCTGTAAAAAAGGTTTTATTGAATGCGGGGGTTGAAATTCATACAGAAGCCAGGGTAAAAGATGTGGAAGCTCAAGGCAGTAAAATTTTAGCCGTGATTACAGACGAGGAAGAAATATTTGAAGGCGATGTTTTTGTGGAATGCACCGGTACGGCGGGCCCGCAGGGCAACTGTGCGAAATATGGGAATGGATGCGCCATGTGTATTATCAGATGCCCGAGCTACGGTCCCCGGATAAGTGTGGCTGGCAAAATGGGTGTTAAAGAAATGATGGCAAAAAAGGCCGATGGAACTTACGGCGCCATGAGCGGTTCATGTAAACTCCATAAGGATTCACTATCCAAAGAAATCGTGGATAGGCTAAACTCGACCGGTGTAGCGGTTGTACCTGTTCCGGAAGAAGTGAGAGAAGGAGCGGACATTTTAAATAAAAAAGCCTGTCAGCAATATGCTTTAAAGGAATTCATCGAAAACGTTGTATTGCTGGATACCGGTCATGCAAAATTGATGACGCCATTTTTCCCTCTGGAAAATTTGCGCAGAATTCCGGGATTTGAAAATGCAAGGTATGAAGATCCATATGCCGGTAATAAAGGTAATTCTATGAGATATTTGGCTATTTCTCCAAGAGATAATTATTTAAAAACAGAGGGAGTAGACAATCTTTTCTGCGGTGGAGAAAAAGCGGGTCCGCTGGTAGGTCATACAGAAGCAATTTGCACCGGTACACTTGCAGGAACAAACGCTGTAAGATTTGCGATAGGTAAAGAATTGGTGCAAATACCTACCGAACTGGCTGTCGGTGATGCTATTGCATATGTAAAGGAACAAATGAAAACAGAAGAAGGAATATCCAAAAAATACACTTTTTCGGGTTCAGTGTATTTTGAGAGAATGAAGCAGCTTGGTCTTTACACCACAGATGTTGACACTATTCGACAGAGAGTGGAAAAAGTGGGTATGATAAACTTTTTCAATCAGCAAATAGTATAATAAACAGGATATATGAAAATAATAATAATAAAGGGGTCATAAATTTGACCCTTTTTTGTTTATATTTTTATTTTATTTTTTGGAGGGGAAATAATGGTTCAACTTTCTGCTATACACTGGGTATATTTTGGAATGGTGATCGTTATAATAGCAACTATGGCTCTAAGAAGAGATACTGTTTTACCTTGTGTAATAGGAATTTTGCTAGTAGGTTTTGTATCAACAGGTAATATATGGAAATCAGTCCAGGTTCTATTCAATGCTTTAATTGCTGCAGGCACAGAATTTCTGGGATTGATAACTGTAATCGGACTGGTGGTGGCAATGTCCAAAGCTATGGGTGATGTGGGCAGCGATTATATTATTATGAGACCTGCAGCAAGGATAATGATTAATCCGGATATAGCGTTTTGGGTTTTGGGTTTTGTCATGCTTATTGTTACACTGTTCATATGGCCTTCACCTGCGGTTGCTTTGATTGGCGCCATTATGCTACCTATAGCAGTCAGGGCCGGTCTTTCAGTTATGGGAGCTGCAGTAGCAATGAACATATTTGGCCACGGTATCGGATTATCAGGAGATTATGTAATCCAGGGAGCTCCCGCCATAACTGCAAAAGCTGCAGGTTTTGCTTCAGCCACTCCTGTAATGAGTGCCAGTTTCCCATTATGGCTCACCATGGCAATAACTACAAGCGTTTTATCTTATATATTTGTCAAAAGGGATTTGACTCGGCAAAAAACCGAAAATGAAACTCACAGGCTAGTATACGAAAAAGCCGATGAAAAACAAAAAAACGCAAAATTTACTTCTGTATCATATATTGGTGCAGCATTATTTATAATCTTATTTTTAATTGACGTTATTCTGCTTTTAAAGTATAAATTAAGAGGAGGAGATGCCACTGCGCTAATCGGTGGAACCGCCCTGGTCATTACTTCTGTTATTTCATTGCTTGGATTTGGCGCCGATTCACTTGAAAAAATTACCGATTACATCAGAGAAGGGTTTTTATTTGGAATGAAAGTTTTTGCACCGGTTATAATCATTGGAGGATTTTTCTTTCTTGGTTCCGAATCTACAGCAAAAGCCATTTTAGGTCCTCAGGCAACGGGTCTCTTATCAGATTTGGGAATTGCGCTTTCACAGGCAGTCCCTCTAAGCAAAATTCCTGTAGCATTTATTCAAATGATAATAGGAGGCATCACCGGATTGGATGGTTCAGGTTTTTCTGGTCTTCCTTTAGTAGGATCTTTAGCTCAAACTTTCAGTACAGCAATACATGTCGATAAAGCTACGCTGGGGGCATTAGGACAGATTTCTGCAGTATGGGTCGGAGGCGGAACAATAATACCATGGGGAATTATTCCGGTAGCAGCAATTGCCGGGGTTGATCCGAATGACCTCGCCAGAAAGAATTTCATACCTGTTGTTGTTGGTTTGATAATAACTACCATCGCAGCGATTTTTATTCTCTAAAATATAAATACATGAAAACAATATAAAAAATTGGCATAAAATTAGTCACACAATTCCCATCCGATTAAAGAAATAACTCCTTTGTTAAATTATAACATGGTGGGATTTGTTGTGACTATTAATCTTTTTAGGAAAGCTTTACTAAAACAAAATAAGGTTGCCGGATTGTAAAAAAATATTTTTTTTAAACAAAAAGTAATGTATAATAAAGTTGAAAATTAAATTTAATGACATTTGGGGGGAGAAAATGTTACTGGAGAAGCAGCGACTAATATATATCATCATGAAAATAATTGCAAATTCACAAATACCCGTAGGCTCCGGTTTTATACGCGACAATTTAATAATGCAGGGGTTTAATATAAGCGAAGCTACAACTGGAAGAATATTGAGAGAACTCGATAATAAGGGATATACTGAAAAAGTCGGATTCAAGGGAAGAAATTTAACTTCAGTCGGTCAAAAAAAATTAAAGGAATTGGAGCAGGAATACCGCATAAATCATTATGGTAATGAACTGGTAAACGCTATAAAAGTCACCGGTAAACAGGAACTATTGGATATATTAATTGCGCGAAAAGCAATAGAAAGCCAGCTGGCAAAACTTGCCGCGCAGTTTATAACTGCAAAAGAAATAGAGGAGATGGAAGAAATAATAAATATTCAGCAAGAGCATGTAGATAAGGGCTTATCTATTGCGGACGATGATATTAAATTTCATAAAGCCATATCCCAGGCCGCAAAAAATAGAGTTCTTGATGCTGCAATGGATTTAATACGACAGCATGGACAAATATCTCCGATTTTAGAATATATAAGAAAAGAAGTAAGGAGCACCGTGCTTCTGGATCATAAAAATATTTTTCAAGCTATTGTTTCCAGAAATGCCGATATGGCGGAAAAAGCAATGGTGCGCCATATTGAAAATCTTGCAAAAGATGTGAAAAAATATTGGGAAATAGTATATAATGATGAAAATTTTAATAGCGATAATTGATTAACAGCTTTTAATTTGTTAAAATATAATTTGAAAGTATTGGCTGCGTGATAAGCTAATTTTTATTTAAATTATACTCCTCATCTATGATGAGCAAAGGAGGCTTAATAATGTCAAAAGCTATGGAAAGAATAATGGATGCTGTAGATCTGGAGACATTCATTGTATGCAAAGATGAAGAAGAAGGGAAAAAACTATCAATTCAGCTTATGGATGAATTGGGATTTAAAGATGTAAATATTGTTTTTTGTCAGCATCAAGGCCCCGGCGCCAGGGTCAGGCTAAGGGGTTATGTTTATAAGCCCGGTGATCGTTACGGCTGGTTAAAAAATTAATTCGGGGAGGAAAATAAATGTCATTTGAAAGAAAAAAAGTTCTTTTAGCACCTCTTGATCCAGTACATGATATAGGATTGAAAATGATAAAAAGGGGGCTGGAGCGAGCAGGGCATGATGCTTTACTTTTGCCTCCGGATTATTCTCAGGAAGAAATCATAAAGGCAATTATAGATAACAATGTCGATGTAGTTTTAATAAGCAGAACTCTAGGCTATGGAGTTGCAGAAATTCTTGGAAGATTTGTCGACCTTGCTGAAGCAGCGGGTATACGAGATAAGGTGAAAATCGGGATCGGCGGCATGGCAATACGACCTGAACTTGCTGCAGAACTTGGATTTGACGCAGGTTTTGGCCCCGGTACAACAGTAGAAGAGGCTGTAGCATTTGTGGAAGGCCGTGAGTATGTACCTGATGAAATAAGAGGTAAAAAGGCAAAAAAAGATATCACTCGAGGATACGACTATTCTTTTAAAAATAAATCAATTGAACAACTTCTGGATAAGATAGTTGATGGAATAATTGATTATGTTAGCGATAAAACTACATCAGCCATACAAAGGGCTGAGCTGAGGAGACAAATATTAAAAACATCGAACGAATCGGAAAGACAAAGTCTGCGGCTGGAATATGCCAAACTGTGCGACAAAATTGTAAAGGATTTTTATGAGGCAGGTAAATACAGAGAAAAAACAAGACCTCTCCTGCCTGAGGAATTAAAAGCTCTTGAGACATATGTAAATGAAACCAATTCAAGGATGAATCCTTTGAAACTGCAACATGCCGATAAAAATCCATTAGTTTTTATTCAATACGGCACCGGCTGCCCTTTCATGGATATAGCTCATATAAAATCCTGCGAGGCATGGGGTGCTGATGGAGCTGTACATTTTGATCCATCATGGGGAGCCAGAACAGAAGGTTTTTTTGAAGGTTATATCACCCATGAAGAAGACGGCTCTGTCATAACCTATGAAAACCTAAAACGGATAAAAGATTCCTTAAGTCCATTCACTTTATGGCAGGTAAGAGCCCATCGAGGCTTAAACACGCCAGAGACGGTGCTGCTGGCAGGCATAATCGGAGCAGATCTCACAAAAATAAATATTGCTTACGGTTCTCTGGGAGGTGGTACAGACCCGGAGCGGCTTACTGTAGATGCAGTTTGTGCCATAAAATACGCTGCAGAATTCAACATGCCATTTGACGTGGTCACAAACGAGGAACTCTGCGGTGTTCCAGCTTATAAAGCCTTTGCAGGCATGCTGATAGTTTCCAAACTGGGATTGAGACTGGGTGGGAAACCAATTTTGCAGCCCCTGTTCTGCTATTCTCCTGAAGTTATGGTCAGTGGCCAGATGCAGGATAATTATGTTGATTTTAATGCTGCAAAAATTCTTTGCCTTAGAAATATAGTAAATGCACCTATTTGGTGCGGTGCACCTATAGGATTTTTAACCCAAACGGAAGATCGTGTCCAGTCGTCTTTAATGACAGCACTGCATGCATCTCTGGCTTCTTCGCTCGGTGTTGACGGCATTTCAATTGCGTCGGCGGACGAAGCATTTTCCGGTGGTCCGATTTCAGTCGCTGCAAGAATAGATACATTGAAAGCCACACAATCCGCCTTTAGGTTCTTTGGCAAATCAGGAATTGTTCCCACGGATTCAGCAGAAAAATGGGCTTATGAAATAGAAAGAGGTATTGAAAATGTACTTGAATCTATTGTCCAAAACGGCAATTTTATTGACGCGCTATACAAGGGATTGCTGGGCAGCAGGGAAGAAGGAGCTTATCCGGGACGGGCAGGAAGAGGTACGGTAATAAAAAAGTAGCTTCGGAGGACTATAAAAATGGCTTTTATAATCGGAGCAGCAGGTACTGCTAAGAATACCGGCAAAACAACCACTACCTCTGCAATATTGGAAGAATTGTACAAAAACAAAGTTTCTGTCGGTATAACCAGTATAGGTTATGACGGAGAAGAAATTGACAATATAACAGGCCTCCCCAAACCTCGCCTCTTGTTAAAAAAAGGTTCAATTGCGGCTACGGCAAAAAAATGTCTTGATTCCGGCACTGCAGAATTTCAAATACTTGAATCAACGGATATCATAACTCCTTTGGGACGAATCGTTATTATAAAAATTATAAAAGACGGTCTTGCGGTTATAGCGGGTCCTAATAAGAGCGGGGAACTTAAATCGGTTTTAGATTTGCTGACAAAAAAATTTGGTGTAAATATTGTAATTGTTGATGGAGCGTTAAATAGGATAGCCCCCATGGTGGTAACTGACTGCATAATACTAGCTACTGGAGCTGCAAGGAATACCAACATCAAAGAATTGGTAAATGAAACCAGAGCGTATTATGAGCTTTTCAATTTATCCGAAGCAAAAATTGAAGAAAAGAGATTGTTGAGCGAGCAGACAAGAATCTGTCTTCTTAAAAAGGGCAGAAGTATAGTAAAAACGTTAGAATATGGTTCATTGCTGGATAAGAAAGATGTAGAAAAAATATTATGGCATTTGGAAGAATTTGATTTACTGTATATTCCTGCATTAATTTCGGAAAATATGCTCAGTGAACTAAACAGAAATATGAGAAATACATGGCAAAACAGGACATTGATAATAAAAGACCCCATAAAGATAATAGCAGGCGGAAATCCTGAAAACATATTGTATGAAATTAAAATACTTATAAATTGCGGCGGAAGGATAAATGTTATAAAAAAACTGCCTATTTTAGCAGTAAGTGTCAATCCTTTTTACCCTATATACAATTTTGAAAGAAATAATTATGAAGCCGGTTTTGTTGATGCAAAGGAACTTCTCGCCAGTATGAGGCAAGCAATTCCGATTCCCGTTGTCGATGTAAAAATGGAAGGTACAGATTTGCTGTTATCTTTAATAAAAGCCAACCTAAAAGGAGGCAAATGTTGAATGGAAACAATAACCATTATCGGAACCGGCAGGATGGGTTCGCTTCTTGCAAAAAAATTTTCTGGAAAATATAAGCTTATACTTATTGACAGAGATTTGCGCAGATGCGGATTATTGGCTTCTAAACTGGGAGTGGAAAGTACTTCTGAATACTCTCTTATTCCAGACGTTGATTTTATAATAGTGGCTCTACCGGCCGCAGCAATTCCTAAATTCGTAAATGAAGTTAAACCTTTTTTAAGAAAAGATCATATTTTAATTAACATATCCACCGATACACCATTAGAAGCCTTTAATTCTCTAAGTGGTTGTTGCAAACTTGTTTCGGCAAAAATCGTCGGCCATGCTATTCAGATAGATTCTGGCGAACTTCCGCTTATTCTTATAGATGGAGGAGATGGAGATGCCCGTAAAAAAACCGCACAAATCTTCGGCAATTTGGGACCCGTCAAATTCGGCCCGGAAAAGATTGTGAAGGAAATAAATCGCATTGCCAGCGAAGAAGGAATAAAAGCAGCATATAATATTCAAAACAGGCTAAAACAACTTGATATACCTGAGGAATATTTCGGCTTTGCCGTCAGAAATGTGGCTTGTGGCACCATGAATGCTTATGCCATAGGAGATGCGGGACCATTTGCAATGGAAATCATTGCCAAGCTTGAGGAAAATCAAAACTGATTCCAATTGGGATCAGTTTTTTGCTATATATCAATTTTGCTATTCACCTATTTTGCACTATTTGAATAGATTATTAATGAACTTTATCTTTTTAACAAGAGGTGGGCGAAATGGCTTTCAACTATTATTGCATAGATGCCGGTTCTCAATATTGTCCTTGCTATCTGGCTAAAACAGATAATTGCCTTATTTGTTCCATTCTGCAGGGGAAGGAATATTGTGATTGTAAATGGCAGGGGATTTGTGTATATCAGGAATATATATGGGCAAATGGTAAAATAGAAGAAAGAAAATCGTTATGTGTTACAATTGCCGAGAAAAAATATATTAATGACAGACTCTTTACACTCACAATCGAAATTCCTTCCGATTCTCTTATCAGAGCTTATAATCAACCGGGAGCCTTTGCTTTTTTAAGACCAGCAAATTTCTTAGAATATTATGATGTGCCGCTTTGCGTAATGGATGTGGATGAATCGAAAAAACATCTGACTTTTGCTATAAATATAATAGGTCCTAAATCCAAGGCCCTTGCTATATCTGAAAACGCTATTCTCATCAGAGGCCCGTATTGGAACGGACTTTTTGGTTTGAAGCATATAAAATCAAGTTACAATAAAAATTGGATTGTAATCGGAAGGGGAATAGGTCAGGCATCTCTACTACCAGTAGTAAAGAACCTTTTAAGAGGAAACAACAGAATTACCGTTTTATTGGACCCCGGAAATCTAAAAGTAAATCTAGTCGAAAAAGAAATAAACAAATTGGGAATTGAGTTTCAAGTTTTTGATTTAAACAGTTCATTCCACAAGATTCGTCTAAAAGAAATAATTGAAAAAAGCGAAACGGATTTCATATACAGTTGCGGTTCTGATGCTCAACACAAATTTATACAGAATGTTCTAAATAAAGTCGGCTATAAAATACCTCTGGTAATCTCAAACAATTATCAATTGTGCTGTGGAGAAGGAATTTGCGGAAGTTGCGAGTCTATGATTGACGGAGAATTGATACATCTATGCAAAATTCAGCTCGGGAGCGAACAAGTGTTGGGAGGGTGAAAAATGGTTGAAGTAATAATCATAGGTGGAGGGTGGGCCGGTTGTGGAGCCGCTCTGGCAGCAAAAAAAGCCGGCGCAAATGTAACCATACTAGAAAAAACTGATATGCTTTTGGGATGTGGCCTTGTTGGAGGCATAATACGCAACAACGGTAGATTTACCGCAGCAGAAGAGGCAATTGCTTTGGGAGCTGGCGAGCTTTTCCAGATATGCGACAGTACGGCAAAACATAAAAATGTAGATTTTCCCGGGCATAAGCACGCTACTCTGTATGATGTCACAAAAATAGAACCTAAAATTAGAAAATTTTTAGAGGATATAGGCGTAAATATTAAATTTAAGTCACGCGCAGTAGATGTAAAAATCAGGGATAATATTATACAGGGGATTATACTTGCAAACGATGATATAATAGAAGGAGATGTATTTATTGAAACAACCGGCTCGTCCGGACCTATGGGGAACTGTTTGAAATACGGCAATGGTTGTTCCATGTGCATACAAAGATGCCCTGCATATGGCCCGAGAGTAAGCATAAGCAAGAAAGCAGGTGTGGAAGACTTGGTAGGAAGGCGTTCTGTTGACATTTTTGGAGCTATGAGCGGGTCTTGCAAATTAAATAAAGATACTTTGGGAGATAATATAAAAAGTCAGTTGGATGAAAAAGGAGTTGTTGTAGTCAAGTTACCGGAAAGATTTATTAATAGAGAAAAATTATCCATGAAAGTTTGCCAACAATATGCGCTAGAAGAATACGCGCAAAACATTATCCTTCTGGACACTGGATATGCCAAATTGATGACACCTTTTTTCCCGTTGGAAGAACTTAGAAAAATCGAAGGATTTGAAAATGCCAGGTTTGAGGATCCATATGCCGCAGGAAAAGGAAATTCTATAAGATATATGGCCATGGCTCCAAGAAATGATTATCTGCAGGTATTAGGGCTTAATAACCTCTTTTGTGCAGGTGAAAAATCGGGACCATTTATCGGACATACAGAAGCGATATGCACAGGAATTCTAGCAGGGAACAACAGCGTCAGAAAGGCATTAAATATGGAACTTATTAAATTGCCTCGAGCTTTGGCCATTGGAGATATAATTTCATATGTAAATGAGCAGTTAAAGACGGAAAACGGGCTTTATAAAAGATTTACATTTGCGGGCTCAATATATTTTGAAAGGATGAAACAATTAGGCATCTATGAAACATCGCCTGAAATCATAAAGGATAGAGTTGCAAAATTAGGTTTGGCAGGAATTTTTAACGAAAACCTTATGTTCAAGCAGGAAAAAGCAGTGGGAATGTATAATAATAGATTTTAAGGGAGAGTTTTTAATTGAAAATAAGGTTGCAAAAATTTTTAGCATATGCCGGAATCGCATCCCGGAGAGCAAGTGAAAAGTTAATACTGGACGGTAGGGTTCAAGTTAATGGCAAAGTAGTAAAAGAACTGGGCGTTAAAATAGATTCGGACGTAGATGAAATAAAATTGGATGGAAATATATGTAGTATAAAGCAACACCATTTATATATTCTGATGAACAAGCCCATTGGAATTGTAACCACAGTAAAAGACCCTTTCGGCAGGCCTGCTGTAATCGATCTTTTGAAGGGCCTCAAAGAAAGGGTCTACCCTGTGGGCCGCCTTGATAAGGACACTGAAGGTCTTCTAATACTTACCAACGATGGAGAATTGACTTATAAACTGACCCATCCAAAACATGAAATAGAAAAAACATATTTAGCTTTTGTTAAAGGAAGGATAGGCAATCAACAAATACGTTTGTTCGAGAAAGGCATAAAACTGGAAGATGGATTTGCGGCGCCTGCAAGTGTTAGAATAATAAAATTCGAAGATGAATATACGATTATAGAGATAAAAATCCACGAGGGCAAAAAAAGACAGATCAGGCGGATGTGCAAAGCTGTTGGCAATCCGGTCATTTATCTTAGGAGAACGCAAATAGGCATGCTTTCGCTAAAAGGTCTCAAGCCCGGGCAATGGAGATTTATGACACCCAAAGAAATAGAATATATAAAAAACCTTTGAATATAAGGAGGGGTCTTTTTGGTATTTATACGCAGGGCTTCAACCACAGATGTACCACGAATAAAACAAATATTATCCAGAGTCAATCTATCAACAGACATTGAGGATTATGTTGATTATTTTATGGTAATGGAAATGGATGGCTCACTTGTAGCAACAGCAGGGCTTGAAGTCTATAAAGATGTTGCCGTTTTGCGATCGGTAGCCGTACTGCCGGAATATCAGCGCCAGAACCTGGGCAACGGTCTTGTAAGGGCTGTGATAAATTTTGCCGATCGCAGGGACATAAGAAAGTTGTTTTTATTTACTCAAACTGCCGGAGAATTTTTTAAAAAAATCGGATTTAGACCCATTTCAAGAGAAAACATTGATGAAAGATGTAAATCTTCAAAACAGTTCAAGGGTATGTGTCCCAAAGAGTCAAGCGTAATGGAACTCGATGTAAAAGAGTTTTTTAACAATATACATTGCAAACCATAAAAGCACAAAACCAGCATAATTTTATTAAGATGAATGCGGTGCATTTGAATATTTTATATATATCTGATATAATTTTTGCGAATGAAAACTGTACAAAGAGGTGTTAAAAATGGAATTGTGGTTTTCTGAGTATCAATCTAAAAACGTTAAATTCTCACTAAGAATAAAAAATATGCTATATTCTATAAAAACGCCATATCAATCACTTTCCGTTTTTGAAAACGAAGATATGGGCATGGTAATGACTTTGGATGATGTGGTACAGCTTACGACAAAAGACGAATTTATTTACCATGAGATGATATCCCATGTCCCGCTTTTTACACACAAATCTCCTAAAAAAGTGCTTGTTATAGGTGGGGGTGATGGTGGGACCGTACGGGAAATTCTTAAACATCCTGTAAAAGAAGTGCATCTTGTTGAAATAGATGAACAGGTAGTGGAAGCCTCAAAAAAATTCTTCCCCACTTTGAGTTCGGGTTTTTCGGATCCCCGTACCAAAATATTTTTCGAAGATGGTATTGAATTTGTTAAAATGAATGCGGGATATGATGTCATTATTATTGATTCCACAGATCCATTAGGTCCAGCAGTTGGGCTGTTTTCAAAGGATTTCTATGAAAATGTTTTTAATGCCTTGAATGAAGATGGAATAATGGTAGCTCAAACAGAATCCCCGTTTTTCTACGGTGAGTTTTTAAAACGTGTAAGCAGTGATATTTCTTCATTATTTAAATATACTAGCATTTACACGGCAGTAATCCCTACTTACCCAGGAGCTTACTGGACATTTACGCTGGGTTCCAAAACCATAGAACCTGCATCCATAGATTTTGAGGCAATCCCGGGCATTGACACTAAATATTACTCCCGTGAAATACATAAGGGCTGTTTTGCATTGCCGCCATTCGTTAAAAAGGCTATTTCTAACTAACCTCTACGCCTGGCAAGCCCGGCACAAAAAGCCTATGCAAACAGCATGCAATGAGCAATAAAATTCATCCATATTTTTGCATAAATATAAGGAGAAAATAGAGCTTATGAAATATTTGATTGATCAGGGAAAGTTTCTTAGGGCAAAGGCCAACTATGATAAAGCTAAAGCGGTCTTGATAGGGGTTCCGATGGATTTTACGGTAAGTTTCAGACCAGGAACCCGCATGGGGCCGAGAAAGATTAGGGAAGTATCATACGGTCTTGAAGATTATAGCATATATGCCGATGACTCGTTGAACGAGAAGGATTATTTTGATGCTGGTGATGTGGACATCCCCTTTGGAAATGTTAAAAAAAGCCTTGAGATAATTGAGCAGGTTACGGCAAAATTGCTTGATGACGGCAAAATACCGGTTTATCTTGGAGGCGAACATCTTATAACATACCCCATCATAAAACAAGTTTCAAAGAAGTATAAAGACCTGGTCGTCTTGCATTTTGACGCTCATGCAGACTTAAGAGACACCTTTTTTGGAGAAAGATTTTCTCACGCCACAGTCTTAAGAAGAGTATGTGAACATTTGAATGAAAAGCATCTTTACCAGTTTGGAATAAGATCAGGAATCAAAGAAGAATTTGTTTTTGCAAAAGAACATACCCGTATGAATCCAGTGAATGTAAAAAAACCATTTTTGGAAACTATGCAAGAATTAAAGCAAAGACCTGTTTATGTCACGCTTGACATAGATGTGATCGATCCGGCTTTCGCCCCAGGCACAGGAACTCCAGAACCTGGAGGCTGCAGTTCTCAGGATATTCTCGATGTGGTTTCTTGTTTTAAAAATATCAACATTGTTGGTTTTGATCTGGTAGAAGTATCGCCTCCTAGCGACTTATCGGAAAGGACTTCTATTCTTGCAGCTAAAATACTCAGAGAAGTTTTGATAGCAGTATGCTAACAGGTGAATATAATATGTCATTGCTGTTAAAAATTGAAAGACTTAATTATAAATACCATGATACAGAAGTTTTGCGCGATATTGATATGGATATATTTGCCAGGGATTTTGTGGGCATTCTTGGACCTAACGGTTGCGGCAAAACAACTCTATTAAAGAATATCAATAAATGGTTAACACCCCAAAGCGGAACTATATATTTAAACAGCATTGACATAAAAACATTTAAACCAGGGATTCTGGCAAAATATGTTGCTACTGTGCCGCAAGATACATCTTTAGAAACGAATTTTACGGTTGAGCAGGTAGTTTTGATGGGGCGGAATCCTCACCTTACCATTTTTGAAGCAGAAAAGGAAAGGGATTTTGCCATTGCTGAAGAGTATATGAAATACATGGATATCTGGCATTTAAGGCAAAAAAACGTGCTTGAATTGAGCGGGGGAGAAAGACAAAGGGTCTTTATAGCCAGAGCTCTAGCACAAGAACCGGAACTACTTCTTTTAGACGAACCGACTTCCCATCTTGATATAAGTTATCAGTGGGAACTTCTGGGATTGCTTAAAAACCTTTGTCTAAAACGGAGCATAACAGTTATTGCTGTTTTGCATGATATAAATCTTGCTTCAATGTTTTGCGATAAAATTATACTGTTAAAAGACCATAAAATATATGAAATGGGGCCTTTAATCGATGTCATAAATGAAAAAAACATTAGAGAAGTTTTTAATATCGATGTAAAAATACGTATTCAAGAAGATTTCAAACGACCTTTAATTGAGTTTTTAGGTCAACGGGGAAATTTAAATTCGCCAAAACAATTTAATAGGGTCCATGTTATCTGTGGGGGTGGAGAAGGGAAAAGGGTTCTCAATTATCTTAAGAATAGAGGATATGAAGTTTCCGCTGGTGTACTTAATAAAGGGGATACCGATTGGCTGACCGCCAAAATGCTGGGTTTTTCTGTGATTGAAGAAGCGCCTTTTTCCCCCATCTCTGACGACAAAATTGCTGAAAATATAAAATACATTTCAAATGCCGATGCAATAATTCTAACGAATGTACCTTTTGGATTTGGCAATTTAAAAAATCTCATATGTCTAAAAAAGATATTGCATTTAAGAAAGAAGATTTTTTTTGTTGAAGAAACAAACATTGAATCGAGAGATTATACCAACGGTGAAGCCTTACAGTTTTATTACGACATCAGGAAAGATGCGGTGATTTTGCATTGCTTTGATGAAATAAAAAGTTTTTTATAAAAGCGGAGGACCAAATTATGGTTAAAGTTAAATTGGGAGATGAAGTGGTCCAGAGTAAAATTAAGTTTAAAGTTAGATTTGATTTCAGGGGAGAATACAAACCCGGAAGGTTTCTCTTTGGAGGCAAATCCATGGAGCAATCAGCTCAAGACACCCGTGATGAACAGATAACACTGCTAAAAAATATTCCGTTGCAGGGCATATATTTTGAAGACTATGATATTTCTGCCGAACCTTACATAATCTTTGACGAAAACTTAAATGAGAGAGTGGCTTTTGCTCCTGCCTTTCTGACGGTTAATGCAGATTCAATAGAAGATATGGTAAAATTTATTATGAGGGAAGAGTTCAGAAAGCTTGAAATAATTGAACCTCCTCAAATGTTAATAACCAACAAAGATTTAGAGAGAATACTATTTAAAATGAATGAGGAATTTAAAAATCAGCTATTGCTTTTTTCTAAAAAGATAAAAAAGTAGCAGGATGATGTTATGAATAAGACTGTTGCAATAATAGGAGGCGGAGCCGCAGGCTTGATGGCTGCATATCAAGCAGCACGAAATGGTGCTAGGGTATGGCTTTTTGAAAGGAATCCAAATCTGGCACGAAAAATTTTAATATCGGGCAAAGGTCGTTGCAATCTTACCAATATAAAAAATATCGAAGGTTTTATCGAAAACATTCCTGGCAACGGTAAGTTTTTATATAAAGCTCTTTCGAGGTTTTCGAATACCGATTTAATTGCTTTTTTTGACAACATAGGATTGAAAACAAAAGTTGAACGGGGCGGTAGAGTTTTTCCAGTAACAGACAAATCTCTAGATGTTGTAAAGATGTTAGAAAGGGCAATTCTTGATGCAGGTGTATCAATAAGATATAATAACCGGGTAAAGCAATTGATTATAGAGAAAGACTGCATTAGAGCTATAAAACTTTTTAATGATGAAGATATTTTTTATTGTGACAGTGTGGTAGTTGCTACCGGGGGTCTTTCATATCCCTCAACCGGCTCAACCGGTGATGGATATGAATTGGCACGTCAGGCGGGCCATACTGTTACCCCTCTTATGCCTTCACTGGTACCGCTGATAACTGGTGAAGAATGGATAAAACAACTTCAAGGATTGAATTTGAAGAACATAGAAGTTGCATTTTATTTAAATAGTAAAAAAAAGAAATCTATTTTTGGCGAAATGATATTTACTCATTTTGGAGTATCGGGTCCTGCCATATTGACACTCAGCCGGGATGTGGTGGAGCATCTTGGCAAACAGATACAACTCTCGATAAATTTAAAGCCGGCTTTAGATTGGGATAAACTAAGTGCGAGGCTGGAAAGGGAACTTAAACGACATGCAAGAAAAAAATTTAAAAATTCTCTTGATGATCTTTTACCCCAAAAAATGATTCCAGTATTTATAAATCTCTGCCAAATTAATCCGGAAAAGACCGTGAATCAAATAACACGTGAAGAAAAACAGAGGATTTTAAAAAACCTTTCTGACTTGAGAATATCGATTATAGGATGCAGGCGAAATGAAGCTATTGTCACAAGGGGTGGGGTGTCGGTGAAGGAAATAGATCCCAAAACCATGGAGTCAAAATTAATTAAAGGGTTGTTTTTTGCAGGTGAAGTTATAGATGTGGATGGTTTAACAGGGGGCTATAATTTGCAGGCAGCTTTTTCAACAGGTTGGCTTGCGGGGATGAATGCTGCAGGAAATTAATAAAATGAATTTGAAAACGTTTTTTACTTTTATCGAGGTGATATTAATGAAAACCAGAGGAGTAAGAGGAGCTATAACGGTTGCTAAAAATAATTCGGAGGAGATTTTGGAAGCTACAAAAAAGCTCCTCAATGAAATAATAATAAGAAACGGCATAAAAAAAGATGACATATGTTTTATTATTTTCAGCATCACATCTGATTTAAACGCTGTTTTTCCTGCCCGGGCTGCAAGAGAAATAGGGCTTGACATGGTTCCTTTGCTGGATGTGTCACAACCGGAAGTGGACAACAGTTTAAATAAATGTATAAGAGTATTAATCGTATTCAATACTGAAAAAAATATTGAAGATATAAAGCATGTATATTTAGAAGATGCTGCAAAATTAAGACCGGATCTGATGTCATAACGCGGCGGTAAATTTGTCTGTTTACGTGGGATGCCTGGCGCTTTAATTTTCGAAAATCTATCTTGCGGTATAAGGGAGTGAACATATGCGTTTTAATATTGCAATTGACGGGCCGGCGGGAGCGGGTAAGAGCACTATAGCAAGAATTGTGGCGGAAAAACTGAATATGACATATATCGATACCGGAGCAATGTATAGAGCTTTTACGCTAAAGACTGTGATGAATAATATAAAAAGTGCTCATCAAATAATTGAAACGATTAAAAATACGAGTATTGAAATGAAGAACAATAAAGTATTTCTAGATGGAAATGATGTAACCGATAAAATTAGGGACAGACAAATTTCCCAAAACGTATCCAAAATTGCCCAAATTCCGGAAGTTAGATTTTTTTTAGTGGAAATACAAAAAAAAATGGCTGAAAAAAAAGGTGTAGTTATGGATGGCCGGGATATTGGAACTATAGTACTGCCCGATGCGGAGTATAAATTTTTTTTAACAGCAGAAATAAAAGAAAGGGCGAGAAGACGTTTTAAGGAGCTTAAAAGCAAAGGGCAGATTGTGGATGTTCGCCAAATCGAAAAGGAAATCAGAGAGAGAGACCTGCAAGATAGCCAGAGGGAGCATTCTCCTCTTTCAGCTGCGCAAGATGCCATTATAATAGACACAACCTATAAGTCCATACCTGAAGTAGCGAATGAAATTATATCACATGTCAGAAGGGGAGGATAGTATGCTTTACAGTATTGCTAAATTTTTATGCACTATAGCAATATCAGTTCTTTTTAAAATAAGAACAACAGGAATGGAGCATTTTCCGGAAAAGGGCCCTGTCATAGTTTATTCAAATCATAGAAGCATGTGGGATCCTGTAATTATTGGCTGTATCTTGAAAAGACCGGTATATTTCATGGCAAAAGAAGAGTTGTTTAAAATACCTATTTTAGGATTTATATTAAAAAATATAAATGCTTTTCCAGTAAAGCGGGGGTCTGCTGATAGGAACGCTATAAAAAGATGTATTCAGGTACTGAAAGAAAACAAAGTGCTTGGTATTTTTCCGGAAGGGACAAGAAGCAGGACGGGTGTACTGTTGGACCCTGAACCAGGTATTGCTATGATTTATACCAAATGCAAGAATGCCGTAATGGTACCCGTTGCGATAAAAGGGAATTACAGATGGTTTTCCCGGGTTGAGGTGGCAATAGGGAAACCCATAGATATTGAAATAACCGAAGATGCTATTAATTCCCGCAAATTAAAAGAAATTAGTATTACTATCTTCAAAGAAGTATCCAAATTAATGTCTATATAAATTATTATCCGCATAAATTATCTTACTTTAGCAGGAATTGTGCATATATTTATAGAATAACTGCTTGTATCAAATATTTCATGTTGCTAATACTAAGATTGGGAAGTGAACCAATTGCAATTACTTATAGCAGAACATGCAGGTTTTTGTTTTGGTGTAAAAAGAGCGATAGAAATCGCAGAAAACCTTATAAAAAAAGGCGAAAAAGCTTATACTCTCGGCCCCATAATTCATAACCCTCAGGTTGTGGGCGAACTCAAAAAAAGGGGTATTATTCCCGCAAATATTGATGAAATAAAGGAAAAATGCAATTTAATAATAAGGACTCATGGAGTAGGGCCGCATTTAATAAACATGGCTTTAAACCGAGGTTTTAATATTATTGACGCAACCTGTCCTTTTGTTAAAATGGTTCAGGACAAAGCGGCTTATTTATCGGAAAAAGATTACATGGTCATCATAATAGGCGATCCTCGTCATCCTGAAGTTGCGGGTATCAAAAGTTGGTGTAAAGGCAATGTGAAAGTTATAGAAAACATAGAAGATGCAGAAAATTTTTTTACAACCAAAAAAGTCGGTGTGGTTGTTCAAACAACTCAAACCGAAGAAAATGTTAATAGGATAATGAATATTCTTAAGGCAAAGCTAAATATAGCAGTTTTTTTTAATACCATATGCAATGCAACGCGACAAAGGCAAGAAGCATCCGAAAAAGTAGCGAAGCAAGCAGATATAATGCTTGTAATAGGAGGCCGAAACAGTTCTAATACTAATAAATTGGTAAATATATGCAGGAATGCCGGAGCAGTGGTTTATCATATAGAAACCGCAGAAGAAATTCAAAAAAATTGGTTTGATTATGCTTATAAAGTAGGGATTACCGCAGGTGCTTCAACACCTGATTGGATTATAAAGGAGGTTATATCTAAAATGGAAGAAATCAACAAGGAAATAGGTAACATGAAAAATGAAATTCAGGAGGAAGGGGGAATTGAATATGAAGAAACCTTTGCAGATATTATAGAAAATACTGTAATAGATGGTACAGTGGTAAAGGTCAGCAATAATGAAGTGCTCGTCAATGTGGGATATAAATCCGATGGAATTATACCGTTAAATGAACTTTCAAATAAGCCCGTTGAAAACCCTGGAGAAATTGTAAAGGTTGGAGATACTATTAAAGTTTATGTATTAAAAACTGAAGATAAAGAAGGGAACCTTATTTTATCAAAAAAGAAAGCCGATGCCATCAATGCATGGACTAACATAGAAGAATCATTTGAAAAAAATTATGCCGTTGAAGGTGTGGTTACAGAAGCTGTTAAAGGCGGCCTTCTGGCAAATGTCAACGGAATTACCGGATTTATTCCAGCTTCTCATGTTGACTTAAAATTTGTACCCGATTTATCAGTATATGTAGGCAAGAACTTAAAATTAAAAATTATAGAAATTGATAAGAATAAAAACCGTGTAGTACTATCTCATAAAATCTTGCTTGAAGAAGAGAGGGAAAGATTGAAAGAAAAAACCTGGGCTGCCATAGAAGAAGGTCAGATTATAAAGGGCAAGGTAAAAAGACTGACTGATTTTGGCGCCTTTGTAGATATCGGTGGCGTAGATGGCCTTATACATGTTTCGGATCTGTCTTGGCAAAAGGTAAAGCATCCTAATGAAATTTTAAAAGAAGATCAGGAGGTTGAAGTAAAAGTTCTGAAAATTGATCGAGAACGTGGTCGGATTTCCCTGGGTCTAAAACAGATTATGCCAAATCCATGGGATAACTTAGAAGAAAAATACAAGGTAGGTTCTGTGGTTGAAGGAAAAGTAGTGAATCTAGTAAGTTTCGGCGCTTTTGTTGAACTTGAACCCGGTGTGGAAGGTCTTGTGCACATATCGCAGATTTCAAAAGAACATATACCGAGCCCTGATGCAATTTTAAAAATTGGAGATTCAGTTAATGTAAAAATAATGGACATTAATGCCAAGGGTAGAAAAATAAGCCTTAGTATAAAAGAAGCAAATGAAAAACCGGTGAACAGGGAAGATTTTCAAGCTACAAACGACGAGGTTGTTACCATTGGAGATATGTTGGGCAATGTCTTCGAAAAAAGCGAAGATAACAATGAAAAAAAGGGGGTTTAAACGCCCTTTTTTTTAAAGGGTTCTGGCATGAGTGACGATATCAGAAAAAAAAGAAAAAGAGAGCATATAAAATACAGTCTTCTCCTGGAAAAAAACATGACTAGAAATGTGTTCGATGATATAACATTGGTGCATAATTGTTTAACACAAGTTGATATTAATAAAATCGATTTGTCCACCGAATTAGGCAATATAAAATTAACTGCTCCAATAATAATAAATGCTATAACCGGAGGTTTTTATAAGGCAAATATTATAAATAGCAAACTCGCAGAGATTGCTCGTGATCTTGATCTGGCCATGGCCGTAGGCTCGCAAAAAATAGCACTAAATGACCCAGTCAGTGCTTCAAGTTTTAAAATTGTAAGAAAGATAAATCCTAATGGCATAATCTTTGCCAATATAGGGTCTAATGCTTCAGTAGAAGATGCACTTAAAGCTGTTGAAATGATAAAGGCAGATGCATTGCAAATACATTTAAATGCACCACAAGAAATCGTAATGCGGGAAGGGCGAAAAAATTTCGAAGGAACTCTGGACAATATAAGAAAAATTATTCGATATTTAAATGTACCTGTTATCTTAAAAGAAGTAGGTTTTGGAATAGCCATGGAAGAGGCAGAGATTTTAGTAGCAAACGGCGTAAAAATCATAGATATTGGAGGATATGGAGGCACAAATTTTATAACCATTGAAAACAAAAGAAGGAGAAAAAAATCAAATAATTTGCAGAACTGGGGAATCCCAACGCCTGCAAGTTTATTGGAAGTAGTATATAAAGTGGGAAATAAGGCTGATATAATCTGTTCAGGGGGACTTAAAAACGGCCTTGATGTGGCAAAATCTCTTGCGATTGGCGCAAAAGCCGCTGCTTTTGCTGGATTGTTTCTTTATATACTTTTAGAAAAAGGGTCAGAAGCTTTAAAAAAACGTATTTTAGAAATAAAAAACGAACTTATTTTATGTATGGCTATGCTGGGAGCTAATAACATTAGCGATCTTAGAAAAAGACCAATAATAATTGAAGGAAAAACATATAATTGGGTGAAAAACAGAGGTATCAGCATATAAACTAATATAAATCCTTGTCTATCATAAAATACAAAAGATTTTTAGAGAATCTATTGACAAACAAGGATAATCTGCTAAAATGTAATTTGATTGAATTTAATTTTTAAATGAGGGGGTATTGATGGAAAAATGAAATCTTTGGGGCGTCATATTTTGGCTGAGATTTATGATTGCGATTCAAATGTTTTAAACGACAGAGAATTAATCGAAGAAATTCTGGTTAAAGCAGCATTGGAAGCCGGAGCGGAAGTAAGAGAAGTTGCATTTCATAAATTTAGTCCCCAGGGCGTTAGCGGAGTCGTGGTTATTTCTGAATCTCATCTTGCCATACACACCTGGCCAGAACTGGGATATGCCGCAGTAGACGTATTTACATGCGGTGAAAGAGTTAACCCTTGGGATGCATGTAACTATATCTCAGAAAAATTTAATGCCGGCCATATGACTGCTACTGAAGTAAAAAGGGGTATCTTTGAAAAACCTGTAAAAGTGGTTAATTTTTAAAGAAAGGGGATTTTTTTTGAGTTTTAAAAAATCCTTCAAATTTGAATATGTTTAGCAGGAAAAATGCGTGAACGTAAATCGCGCATTTTTCTGTTTTTATATGTTTTTGTTTGAATAAAAAGAAGGATTATGGTTATATTAAAATATCGAAGACCCCCTTTACATTTAGCCCCCATGATACACGAAATGTGTATCATGGATTTTTTTTATTAAAATTTATGTTATAATTATATCTCAGGGAAAATGTTTGGGAGGGTTTGCTTTGGATGGATACAAAGACTTCACTGGGCAAATAAAAGATCTTTGTAAAATTGACCTGTCTGAATACAAGGAAAAACAGATGAAAAGACGTATTGAATCACTAATAAAAAGAAATGGTCTTAGCGACTATAATTCATATTTTAACCTTTTAAAAAATAGTGACAACCATCTTAAAGAATTTTTGGATTACATCACCATAAATGTTTCTGAATTTTTTAGAAATCCAACGCAATGGATTGTTCTGGAAAATGAAATATTGCCAACGCTTATTTCAAAGAAAAAAAAATTAAAAATATGGAGTTCTGCTTGCGCTTCCGGAGAAGAACCCTATTCTGTGGCCCTATTGCTTGCTAAAATGGGTATACTTACTAATGCAGATGTTATAGCAACAGACATTGATACAAGAGCTCTTGAAGACGCTCGTGCGGGGGTATATCCCATAAAAAGCGTGGTTAATATACCTGCACAATTACTTGATAGATATTTCATAAGAAAAGATGATATTTTTATTTTAAAAGAAGAAATAAAAAAAAGAGTAAGTTTTAGTGTATTGAATTTGCTGAACGATAAATTTCCCAGGGATTGTGATCTTATTATATGCAGAAATGTAATGATATATTTTACTGAAGAAGCAAAAGACAAATTATATAAAAAGTTTTATGATGCAATGCTTGATGAAGGTATACTCTTTGTGGGGAGCACCGAACAGATAATAACACCGCAGAAATATGGATTTGTTGGAATAAAGAGTTTTTTTTATAAAAAAGTTAAATTACATTAAAATATAAATATGTTTTGAAACATCGTGATTTTTTTAATATCACCAGGGCCTTGACGAAAAAAAATTTTTATTGTATACTATTAATTGCGTTCAGGGATAAGGGCCCATAGCTCAGTTGGTTAGAGCAGCCGGCTCATAACCGGCTGGTCCTAGGTTCGAGTCCTAGTGGGCCCACCAATTTTGCCGACGTAGCTCAATGGCAGAGCAGCTGATTTGTAATCAGCAGGTTGCGGGTTCGAGTCCCATCGTCGGCTCCAGATAATTTAGAAAATATGGAGAGATTCCCGAGCTGGCCAAAGGGGGCAGACTGTAAATCTGCTGGCGATGCCTTCGGTGGTTCGAATCCACCTCTCTCCACCAAATGGTTTTCCATGGGCCATTAGCTCAGTTGGTAGAGCACCTGACTCTTAATCAGGGTGTCCCGGGTTCGAGTCCCTGATGGCCCACCAATAGAAACCACATCCCTCCTGCATCGGAGGGATTTGTTGTAAATTTGATAAGTTTACATAACACAATTTTGTCTACTATTTGTCTACTGCAGATATAAAAAGATAGCAAAGGATATAAAAAAACAGGCATTTAAGCCTGTTTGATATTAGGTTTATTCTTTTTGGTCAATAGATTTTCAAGGCTATCTGCTGCCTTTCTGTCCGCAGCTTTTAAGCTGTGTGCGTATATGTTTAAAGTAGTTGACACTTGATTATGACCCAGTCTAGCGGATACGGTTCTTATATCAACCTTTTCTCCTATCAAAAGGGTTGCAGAAGTATGCCGCAGACCGTGGAAAGATATTTCAGGCAGCAGGTAGCTGCTTTTTTCATTTTCAGGTATACTCTCATCATTTCTAACCTTCTCATTATACCGCCTGATGAATTTGCGAAACCACCCATGAGGTGAATAGTAATTCATCACCTTGCCATTCCACGTTGTGAAAAGCCAAGGGGTCGTCTCCCAATTTTTGTCCCAAAGATTGCCGCATTTCAATTTTTGTTCGTTCTGCCATGCCTTATATTTCTTCAAAAGAGCAACCAGAGTTTTAGGCATTGCAAGAGTCCTGACTGAGCTTTCGGTTTTAGGAGACTTCACGAAAGTACCTAATTCCTTTGTGGCAGATATGGCCTTGTTAACCGTAAGCCAGCCTTCTTCCAGGTTTATATCATTCCATGTAAGGGCTAGTAATTCGCCTTTGCGCAAGCCTGCAAGCAAGGCAAGGTTCACCATCACCTGCCATTTCAAAGGTTCGTCCTTAACGGCTTCAAGGAAGATTGCCGCTTGGTTCTCATCAAAGAACTTTTGTTTGTTATCCACGACATCACGCTTAGGGCACTTCACCCGTGAGCATGGATTACTTTCAAGGGTCTGCCAGTATACGGCAGTCTGAAGGATGCTGGATAGAATCTGGTGCTGGTATTTGATAACACGGTTTGAATAAGGTATTTGTTTCCCGTCTTGCCGCACACCATCCTCAAGCAAGTTGTTTAGAAAGCTCAAAATATGGACCGGCGTTAGCTTATCTAAACGAACATGACCCAGGGCAGGGATGATTTTGGAATCAAGCTCATACTTATAAGATTCCAGCGTCTTTGGTTCAAGCTGCTTTTCGGCATATTCTTTCATCCACCTATCAACAAATTCCTTCAACGTGACATTCCCGTCTAAAACGGTCCCTTTTTCCACCTGCCTTTCAAATTCGAGCGCCAGCTTTGGCAACTCCTTCTCCCATTGCTTGTCCGTCATTTCAGGCGGTTTTTTAAAAGTCTTTGTTTTGATGATTTTTCTCCCAGCAGAATCATACCCATTTGATACAGTAACAAGCCAGCTATTTTGGCCTCTTTTTTTGATTGATGCCATTTAAATCAGCCTCCTGTTTATTATTTATTTATGTTCCTTTTCTTTAATTGCCTTAGACATTCCTTTTGAGCGTCTTCTTCCGAATAGCCTTTTTTCCTAATAAGATAGTTTGTAAACTCTTTCTCAAAGTTATTTGGGTATTTTGCAAACAACCGTTCGGCCTGTTTATCTATACTTCTTCTGTCCTTTTCGAGCGAAGGGCACTTACAGAATGGGCATGTTTTCGTTGATTTAACTTTATGGGTGAAATAGACGGTATTACATTTACTGCATACGATATAAGGCGTCCCCAATTTGTAGTATTCAATAAACTCTATTTGGGCAAGTAAAAAAATATTATCGCTACTATATTTTACTATTGAATAACCTTCGTATTCTTTCGATAATGAGTATTCCACAGTAACATTCGTTAAATCTATCTTGATATATTCCAAGTTATTGTTTTTTGCATTAATTAAATCAATAAGCCAGACTGCAAAATTATGAATTCTTATAATATATTCGAAGGTGTCAATCTTGCTTATATCAAGATTCAATAATTCACATAACCTTTTTAAAGGTGGAGCAAGCTTTTTTACTTGTTCGTCTAAAGGCATTTGGTTTAATGTTTGGATATAATCTTGCAAATTAAGTGTATTCATCAAGCTTGTAACTAATTGGCCTTTCCATTTCAGCTTATCGGTCATGATGCCATTGACTTCTATGCTTGAGCGATATATATTCCCGTTTTTGTAAACACAGTTTAATGAGTATATAATATCTTCCTTACTCATATAGCCCACCTTCTTTATGTCGCAAGTATTCATCATCATAGTCTTTATACATATATTATATACAAGTTTTTTTTATATATCAATAGGATTTAAAAATATTTTTCCTGATTACTTTGTCGCAAAGGTGAACTTAAAAATCATGTTTTTATATTTTTTTTAGCTAAGGCAATTAAAAGCCTCACAATTATGTCGCAAAAGTTATAAATTAGACAAATGATACATTTTTGCTATAAAATGTTTTTGTAAAAATTATTAAAAGGAGTGATGAAGATGTTGACACTGGAATTAGAAAGACGGAAACGGGGGCTTACCCAAAAGCAATTAGGGGAGAAGGTAGGCATAGGGCCAGCCGAAATTTCACGGATGGAAAACGGTATGTCAAAGCCTTTTCCTGCATATATAGAAAGGCTTTCCAAGTTTTTCAATATTCCAGGAGATGAGCTTTTCAAGGAGGTGGAATAATATGGGACAAAAAGCACTCTTGAAAGAAGCGGCGACAGCGGTTGGGTTAACAAAGAATGCCCTGTACCAACTGGCAAGGGCGGGAGAGGTCCCTTGCATTCGGATAGGCGGACCGCATGGCCGATACGTTTTTGATATTGAGCAGCTTGAGGATTTTCTGAAGCAGAAAGCTCTTGAAAACGTCCGCCAGCCAGATAAGCAGGAATATGGTAAACTCCGGGTTGTACGATAGGCGGTGAGGCTATGGACTTCAGAACATATGTTCGACGATATAGCTCCCCCGATGCCAAATGGTGGGCAAGACATCCAGCGTTTCCGAAAAAGGCGGATTGGCGAAAGCTGAAATTTTTCGTAAACAAATTTGATGTTCCGGAAGGCATTGCTGCAGAACTCGAGCAGAAACATGATGACTTCCATTGCCGGCGAGATGAACTAAGGCTTTTAGGGCGGTGGTGACGATGGCGCGAAAACGCATGATTGACCCGGATTTTTGGAATGATGAAAAACTTGGAGAGTGTAAACGTGACGAACGGCTCCTTTTCATGGGATTAATATCTAGTGCCGACGACGAAGGGAGAGGCAGGGCTAATCCTAAGCTGATAAAGTCGACCATTTTTCCATATGATGAAGACCTGAAAAGCAAGGACATTGAAAACATGCTTGCAAATCTGGCAAAGCTACGGCTGGTAATTCTTTATAAAGTTAATGAACAAGATTTTTACTACTTACCGAATTTCCTAAAGTATCAAACCATCAATCGTCCATCGCCTTCAAAACTGCCTCCCCCAACGGATGAGAGCATTTCAAAAGAACTCACTGATAACTCACTGAATACTCATGGAACACTCACTCCTAATAGAATAGAAAAGAATAGAAAAGAATATAATGCTCATTCACTGAATGAGCGTGTAAATGATTTTTTTGAAAAGGTATGGGCTTTATACCCTAAAAAGCGTGGTAAAGGGCAAGTAAGTAAAACACAGAAAGAAAAGCTATACAGGATAGGCTTAGATGAGCTTACAAGGGCTATTAACCGCTACAAGCAAGAAACAGCGGGCAAAGATATACAATACGTGATGCATGGCAGCACATTTTTCAACAGCGGATACGTGGACTACCTTGACGCAAACTACAAGGATAAAACTGAACCAAAACCCAACGCAGAATACCTCCGGCTGAAGGAGATGGTAAACGGTGGGCAATGCGCAGGAATATAAGCAAAGATTGGGCGATCGAGCACGGGACATAATTGCTTCCGCTATGAGCTTGAAAAAATACAGGCCCGACCGAAACGAAGCCTGCTGCCCTTTCCATGACGACAAAACGCCTTCGTTCAAATGGGACAGAGCAAGGCTACAGTGGAAATGCTTCGGGTGCGGTGAAACGATGGACATATACCGGTATTTGCAGGAATTCAAGCATATGACATTTCGGGAAGCACTTGAGGAAGTGGGACGAATGATAGGCGAAGATATCATGACGTATAAGCCTGTAACATACAAAAAACCGAATATAAAAACGACCGACCTGAGCCGGGCGGCGATTGACTACATGGCGAGCCGTGGAATATCCCTTCAAACCCTGAATGATTGGAAGGTAAAACAAGGGACATGGAAGGGCAAGGATGTTTTTGTATTCCAGTATTTTGACGACAAAAACGAGCTTCAATATGTTTCGTATAGGGAAATCAAGGAAGGCGGCTTAAAAGGCGGTTGTGAGCCAAATACAAAGCAGATTCTCTGGGGTATGTGGCATATTGACGTGACAAAGCCGGTTGTGATTACCGAAGGCCAGATAGACGCTATGGCGATATGGGAAGCAGGCTACAAAAACGCCACAAGTGTCCCTTCTGGATGCAATTCCTTTTCGTGGATAGATAACTGTTGGGAATGGCTGCAAAAGGTCCAGGAATTTATAATTTTTGGCGACAACGACGCACCGGGGCGAAAAATGATTGAGGAACTATGCATCCGGCTTGGGAAGCACAGGACAAAGGTCGTCGAACATCAGTATAAGGATGCCGGCGAAATTTTGATACATCAGGGCAAGGATGAAATTTTGAGGCTCATAAATGAAGCTATCGAGCGCACGCCAACCGGTATTATAGATATGTCGAAGGTCCCATATGAAGGCGTAAAGGACGAAGATGGTATACCGACAGGCTTTTATGGGCTTGACAGCGCAATCGAGGACTTGAAGCCGGGGCAATTAGGTATACTTGTAGGTCGGAATAGCGAGGGAAAAAGTACCATCGTATCACAAGTGATATGTAATGCTATTGACCACGACATACCGGTTTTCCTGTATTCAGGCGAGATGGGAACGCAAAGGATTTTAAACTGGCTATTCCGGCAGGCTATCGGGGATGAGCGGGAATACTTGGAATTTGTGCAGACCAAGTACAGGCTAAAATCAGAAGTGAAACCCGAAGCCGTAAAAGCCCTAATGCAATGGATGTCGGGAAAATTCTACACCTTCGATAAAAGCGTTTTGAACGTTCGGAAAGATACAAACGCATTATTTGAAGTGATGGAAATTGCTGTCAAACGGTACGGTTGTAAGCTCATGATTGTTGACAACCTTATGTCGGCACTGGAAGATTCAGCAGACGCACAAAACGCCAATCAGTCGAATTTTACGCAGCAATGTAAAGATTTTGCCGAAGCATATAAAACCCATGTAATGCTTGTGTGCCATCCGAATAAGCTCAAAAGGCAGGGCGAAAAGCTGGAAAAGGAGGATATTTCGGGTTCCGCCAATATTTCCAACAAGGCCGATATCATAGTATCCATCGAGCGGCAATTTAGAGAAGACCGGGACTGTGATGCACTCTTAAGGCTTTTGAAAGACCGTGAAAACGGCAAATATGCAGAAGTAAAACTGATGTTTCAGGAAGCCACCAAAAGGTTTCTTGAGCTTGAAAATGGGGAATTAAGACAGATTGAATATAACTGGAAAAAGTACATGCATGGTGACGCATGGGAGCCGCCAGATATTGAATTAGTCTCTTGTAGCGACAACGAAGCAGTGCCATTTTAGGAAAGGGGACGGATAACCATGACATCCAGGGATCTGTACAGCCTGCATTGCAAGGGATTCACCTTTGAGATACGAGACGGGACACTTTTCGTGGGACCTGCCTCAAGGCTTACCGATGAAATAAAGTCCTTGATAAAACAGCATAAGCAGGAAATCATTGAGCTACTCAAAGGTCCCATTGATGAGAAAGAAGCCAAGCAGTGGCTTATCGGCGACACAAAGGCCATAATGATTGACTGGCCGCAGGGAGCATTGATAGCGTCGCAGGGGACACCGCTTTTTACGGCATACCGACAGGTCAGCGATGCCGTAGATGCCGCATTTGACGGGACTAGAGAACAATTCCTGGCGGCCCTGCAAAGGTATGAAACAGCGCTCATGCGAATTAAGGAGGCGTTTCAAAAGGGACAGCGGATATGTCAACAATAAAAAATTTCTATGTCAAAAGGCAGAAAGGAGAATGAACGTGGGAAAATTAGATGAAGCACGTGTGGCGTTTAAACAAATAGCTGAAAGCGCAGCAAACCTATGGGACGAATGGAAGAGTATTGAAGAGGAACAGGAGCCGAACGATAAACAGGCTGAGGTAATACTTTATCAAAAGCACCTGGAAGATTATAAATCGATGTGGCCTGAAAAGCTAAAGACTGTATTTGCCTGGAAGGATGAGCCACAAGCCTTTATTGAAACGGTTTTTGAGTATGCTGCCAGCAATCCGGCAATCCTACTGACTTTGTCAAGAAAGATTTTTGGCGAAAACCTCACTCCACTGTCAGAACGATATTTTTCGACGAATGAAAAGGGCATAGTAAATCTTTTCAAGAGGAGGAATTGAGTATGAAACAACAAGCGATATGCAAGACAGGTGAACCAAAACCCAAGTTGATAGAGATAAAAATGTCACGGTATACCCTTTTTATGACTGAAACGGAATTTTTATCCCTGCTGGCAAAAGACCAGGAGTTATGGGCTAAAGCCATAGGCAGGGGAAAAGCCTTTACGAGAAGCGAAACGTCGATGCTACTATTCGGAACATAGAGGCGATGGACGCCAGCGAAGCAAAGGAAGGACTGATTGAATACCTGCTGGCAAGAAGGAGGATTGAAGCCATATGACCACACGCCATATGCAAAACTATGCAGGGATACCACCTTGATTATGCGTAAGTTTTCGGATAAAGCCCAGCAAAATCTTAAAAAAAAGATAAATCCTTAATAATAATAATGATTATTATTAGTAATAAAGAAGTGCCGAAAATTTAGCATATATCGATAAGTTTATTATGGCTAGGGCAAACTGTTGTTTTCCTTCCTCTCCCAAAAACATTATAGCAAGGGAGGTGAGAAAAAATTGGAATATATTGGCTATCATGAAATGGAGACACTGCTTAAATCATACCAAGATATACAGGGGATGATTATGACTCTGAAGAAGGAGCTTGAACACGCAGCAGAGGAAGAAGTTGACACAGACGATGCCATACTCTCAATGGCACTGCATCACAGCACACCTGGCGATATCCCGAACCACCCAACGGGAAGCGCAACGGACAAGACCGCCGCTATTGCTATCACCTACCAAAAGCAGCTTAAGGCCGAGCATAAAGCACTGATAGATGAAATAACCCAAGAGCTGACCCTGCTGCAGCTTATATCCGACAAAATGGAAATTGCCTTAAGCTCCCTGTCGGAAACGCAAAAGGCCATCATCGAAGCGAAGTATTTCCTCCGCCTTGACTGGTATACCGTATTAGACAAACTGGCCGAAGCAAAAACATACGTCAGCAAACACCAGGCCCAAAACATACGGCGTGAAGCAATCGAAAGGCTCGTACGTGTTGCCAGAATTACAAAAGCCCAATACGACCAAACGATAAAACTATTGAATTGAAAGGATGATGAGTATGACTCAACACTTTAATCCGGGAAAGGTATGCGATATTTTAAAAAGCCTATACGAGAAGGCAGAAGCCGCAAAAACAGAATTAGAGCTATCAGGCAGCGACAGAATTCTGACCAGACGTGAAGAAGGGCTGAAAAATTACGCAAGATGCTTGAGAGAATACCTTGAGCGATACAACAACATAAAGGAAGGTTTGCTAGAATTCACTGACAAAGAAAAGCTGCTGGACTTCATCATAGAACAGGCAGCAAGCGATCCGGCCATGCTGATTGATTTGGCGCATAAAATCGGCGTCGTAAATAGCTGGGGAGGCATCCCCATACGTGGATATCGAGAATAAAGGGAGGGCAACAAAATGATTCCTGAAGAACAGGAAACAATAATCCGCTTCGACGAATCAGAAAATACAGCGACAGTTTACAGTGCCTCTAAAAAAGTTATAAACAGGCTCAAAAAAGCTGGAATGACTCCAATAGCAGAAGATTCCTGTGGTGCGACGTTTATAACCCAAAAAAAGTGCATAAAGATTAAGCCTTTTAACAGGTCAATTAATATCGGAGGTATAAATACACGTGGAAGGCAAATCAACCTCAAAAAATAATATAAGGTGATTGGTACAAGCACATAAAAAAGGTATTTTAAACAGGTAGGTCAACTTCACAAAAAGATTATTCCTTGGATTGCAAAAGCGGTCCATCAAAAATATGTTAAAGAAAGGGTGACGGAGTGATGACTTGCGGAATAGGCTTTATAGCCGGAAATCGTGTTTACCTTGGGGCGGATATGCGCATAACCGAATTACAGCCTGACGGAAGCAACGGCCAGTACAATGACGGCTCATGCAAGATAACCCAGTTATCGGATAAAATTCTCATGTTTTGCGGTGGAGTAATTCAGGCCACTCAGCCATTTAAAGCAAAATTTCTGAGAGAATTTGGAGGAAAATCGATTCTAGACCAAAAAGACCTTGACAGGATAACGCAGCTATGCAGGCAGGAATATGATTCATTCATGCAGAAAGTCGATGATAGCTTAAAAAACTCTCCATGGTTGAAGGATTTTGTTTTATCGGTAATAATTGCCGAGAATTCAGACCTTGGACCTCGACTAATTCGGTTCGATATCGAAGATGATTTTAAGCCAGGGATACAATCGAACGAGGGCGCTGTCTGCATCAAATCAGCTATTACACCCGAAATATTATGGCCGGAGGTTGAACGGATTGCAGATAAGATGCAGAAATCAGGATTTTTCGACCCGATAAAATTTATAAACCGAATTTTTAAAAGAGCTTCGGAAATGGATAAATCAATATCGGCTGCGCACAATATTTTCGTGATACCGCCAGCAGCCCGGATTAGTTCTTATGCGGTTCAGAAAATCACGGCAGGGAAAATAACCGCTACAATACAAATCGAAAGCCCTATAATAAACGGCAGCATTATAAATGGAGGGACCATTACAGGTAGTCTGATAAGAACCGATAAAGATGGGTATAACAGGATAGAAATAAGCAATGATGGATTATTTTCTTACGATAGTAGTAACCGATGGCATGGATTGGTTATAGACATCGGCGAGGGCGTTAATGCGCTTGGCTTTTTTTATCATGGTGATATGGTCGGAACAATAGCCGCCATTGATTCAACATTATCGGTTTATCCTACAGCAGGCGGTAATTTAACTTTGGGTTCTAGTAGTGGAACCACCTATACTCATGGAGATTGGTGTTTTAATGACAATATCGGATTTTTCGGCAATACTCCCGTTTCTCAGCAGTCGGCACAACTGTTGCCTTCTAGCGCCACTTTGTCGCAGGTGATAATCAAAATCAACGGCATATTAGACAAATTAGGTAAATACGGCTTGTTTTACGTCTACGACTGATGAAAGAGGGGGCTATAAGCCCTCTTTTTTTTATTACAATAAAAGGGGGTAATTATATAATGAAGGCACATGATTTATTTGTTGTTGGGCAACAACGTTTGCCATATGAGTATTCGGATGATATAAAGGAAATAGCTTCCAGATTTTCTGAACATATTGGTTTAATGGCAGTTTTCTCATATGGCGTTATACTAGGTAAACGTATGGAAAGAGCAAAGCGTAAAACGCCTAAAAGCAAGGAAACACAATCATAATACTTAAGGGCGGGTATATCACCTGCCCTTTTATAATTAGGGTGGACCTTAAAAATCACTATGGTCAAAAATGCCTTCCAGCCCTTGATACTAGACGGCTAGAAGCTATTTTGATATATAAATTGCCTTATATAGACCGGCAGTGACCTTTTTGGGTGCAGTCCAGAATTACTTCTATACCTTATAGATAAAGGACTACCGGGAATCATGCAGCCAGAGTTGCATAAGAGAGGCGAGAGAGGCGCAGGACCGAAAAACACCTTTCTATACTTACTGCCGCAAGGGATTGCAGGCTTTTTTATAAGTTCACCATATGAACCTATCATGGAAGCCATAGTGGCATTAAATACGTAATTAATACGTAATTATTACGTATCCCCCAAGCCTTGATATACAAGCAATTACGTTAAATACGTTAAATACGTTAGGGATATTTTATTTTACCAAAACGGTAAATGAATGTTAGGACCGAAACAAAGGATGTCAGTTTAACCGACTACCCTTATAAGGGCAAGGACCTTTTGTAGCAGTTTTATAGCACTTTTGCAGCACCTTTAAACCCTTGGTACACGGCTTTTGTAGCTTTTATAGCTTTTGTAGCAGGAGGAAATATATAAAACACCGCCATTGATTTGTTTTGCCAGAAAGCGAATCAGCGTTTCCTCAATTTTGAGGATACCTCTTGCATTAAAGGCCGTTCTATTTTGGAACACCCTCACAAAACACCGCCATAATTGGCATTATAAAAGGCGTTTTGCTAAAACTATTACCAGCACAAAAACTCTTGCTATAAAGCCTTTTTTGGCGTTATTAACCGCATTATATAAAATAGACGAACTATTGTTTTAATAGCAGAAGTCATTTACAAAGCCTTTTCAGATTTCTGAAAAGGTTATCAAAAGAAAGCCTCCGTATTTGAGTTATACGGGGCTTTTTTAGCTTTTCAGGTATAAAACTACTCACCGAATGAATTTCCTTCCAATAAACGGCTTATTTCCGATTCGGAAATGCGCCATACTCCACCTATTTTGACAGCCTTAATGTTGCCTTCTCGAATCCATTTATACAGCGTTCTGATGTTTAATTTAAGTTTTTCTGCCACTTCTTGTGGCGTATAATAATTTTCCATTCTGCACACCTCACTTACAATTACTAAATTATCATGGATTACACAAAAAATCAATATAATTAACTATTGACAACTGAACTAAAGTGTAATAAACTGTAATAAAGTTAAATATTTTACATAATTAAAGGAGGCAATAAGGCATGATGGCACTTGAGAACCCAAGAGAGCTTGCCAGGCAGGACCACATCAAGAGCGTTCAAAAGCTGCTGAGGCGTATAAGAAAAGATTCCCAGGGGCTTGATATTCCAACACTGCAGCAGCTTGAAGCGGACCTGCATTATTTAATCACCCACAAATATAATTCCGATTGAAGGTGTAAAGGTGACTTTCTAACTTGGGAAGTCAGGGATCACCCATAAGTATAATTCTGATTGAAGGAGGTCCCATAAATGGATTATCCAAGCATAGTTAAGACCAGTATAGCTGAACTGCTTGAAGACCACCGTAATTGTTTTCAGAAGGAAAAATACAACAAAGATGAATTTTATAGAGGCTATTCCACTGGCTATGAAGAAGCAATATTCCACTTGATGGCAAAAATCAATAATAAACTAAGGGAGGCAATTTGAAATGAATTATCCAAGCGACGTAAAGGAAGATATACTGCGGATGCTGTTTCAACGGCTGGAAGAGCACTGCACCACCTACGATGAAGCGAAATACTACAAGGATGATTATTACAGAGGCTATTTCGATGGCTTTGAGTATGCCATAATGCGAAGCATGATAGATGTTGAGAGGGAGAAATACAACCACAATCCACAATAAAGGCGGAGAAAATGTCTCTGCCTTTTTTTGTATAGGTGTTTGGTTAGTGCCCTTGGTACGGGAAAATTTTTTCGGGAGGGAACTCTTGCGGCTGGCAGGCACCCTCCCCCCAGGGGGGATGAGCAAAAAAAGTTGTCTACTGTTTGTCTACTAAAAATAAAAACAGTAGACAAAAATTACGATAAAATATAAAACATCCAATTCATAAAACCCAATAATATAAAGGCTTAGAGCAAGATATGAAAAGTTAACAATAATAAAATTTAAGACTCTTAATCAGGGTGTCCCGGGTTCGAGTCCCTGATGGCCCACCAATATTTCAGAATTAAAGGTATAGCTATTAGTGCTATGCCTTTTTGCTTTTTAATTCATTTTTATTTGTATGATGGGAAATATAATTTTAGATTTATGGAAGGAAACCGCTTTAAAATGTAGAAATATATTTATTGAAAGGGGGATTAATTTGGGTATAAAGCAGGATATACTAGACATTTTAAAATCCAACGCTGTTTCAGGCAATGAGGTAGCCAATAGCAACGCAATAAAAGAGTGTTTTCGAAAGCTCAGTGATGAAGTAAGGGAAGATAAGTTGGGAAATGTTATTAGCCTGAAAAAAGGTCAAAATCCAAATTACAATATAATGCTAGCCGCTCATATGGATGAAATTGGACTTATAGTCAAGCAGATCGATGACAAAGGATTTATAAGATTTGCGTTCATAGGAGGCGTTGATCCTAGAATACTGCCGGCTCAGGAAGTGATTATCCATGGCAGCAGGGATATTTTGGGTATTATCGGAAATAAACCTCCTCATATTCAAGAACCTGAAGAAAGAAAAAAGACTATTAAAAACGATGACCTTTTTATTGATACAGGTCTTAGCGCTGATGATGTAAAAAAAAGCATTAGAGTTGGAAATTTTATTAGTTTTAGAAAGAAACCCTCAGAATTGCTCAACTCTCGTTTTTCATGCAGCGCTATGGATGATAGGGCAGGAATAGCGGTTATACTCGAAACATTGAAGGAACTTGATTCGATGCGTTTTGATGTAAACGTTTATGCAGTAGCCACAGCACAGGAAGAAGTAGGTTTGCGCGGGGCCGTTGTCAGCAGTTTTAATATATTTCCGCATATAGGCATTGCCATAGATGTATGCCACGGAAATGTGATGGATGTCCCTGAAGATGAAACGCAAATTTTAGGAAAGGGCCCCGTTCTATCTCTTGGCCCCAACATTCATCCGCTGCTTTTTAAAAGATTAAAGCAAATCGCTGAAGACTATTATATCCCATATCAGTTAAATCCAGAGCCTTCCTCTACGGGGACTGATGCCTGGGCTATTCAGATTACGAGAGAAGGAATCCCAACAGCTCTTGTTTCAATTCCCCTCCGTTACATGCATACCACTGTGGAAACCGTGTGCCTTGAAGACATAAAAAAAGCTGGACGTTTGCTGGCTGTTTTTATATCTTCATTAAATAAGGAATTCGTGGAGGGCTTGACATGTTATTAAAATCACTTTCTGAAGCTTTTGGAGTATCTGGTGCAGAAAACGAAGTAAGGGCCTTGCTGAAAAAAGAATTAGAAAAAATCTGCAGCTTGCAAACAGACTCTTTGGGGAATTTGATATGCAAGACACGTGGTGCGCAAAAAAAACCCGAGTTGATGCTTTGCGCGCATATGGATGAGGTAGGCCTTATGATAAGGTCTATAGATAAAAACGGCTGGTTGAAATTTGACACAGTCGGAGGCATTGACGATAGGGTACTCGTTTCCAAACAGGTGATAATCGGGACGCAAAAAATAAAAGGGGTCATAGGTGCAAAAGCCATTCATCTTCAGGAACCTAACGAAAAGGAAGTTCCCCTGAAATCAAAAAACCTTTATATTGATATAGGTGCAAAAGATAAAGATGATGCCGAAAACAAAGTAAATATAGGCGATTTTGCTGCTTTCAATACCGTTTTTGAAGAGTTTGGCAACGGAATGATTAAGGGAAAAGCTTTAGATGACAGGATTGGGTGCTATATTGTGGCTGAGACGCTTAAAAAAAATCTTGATTATTCAATAACCGGTGCTTTTACGGTGCAGGAAGAGATCGGGGTGAGAGGTTCGGCGGTAGTTTCCTGCAGGGTAAATCCTGATGTGGCAATAGTCATTGAAGGAACTTTTGCTTCGGATGTGCCTGAAACCAAAGAAGAAAATTACAGCACCACTGTGGGGCAAGGGCCGGCTGTCACTTTGATGGACATGACTTATATAGCAAATAAGGAGCTTGTGAGAAGGGTATTGGAGTTGGCCGGTAGAAAAGGTATTCCAATTCAGCTACGTCGTTCAACCTTTGGAGGGACTGATGGTGGAAGAATTCATACCACCGGTGAAGGCATACCAACGATAATAATTTCTGTCCCATGCAGGTACATTCATTCGCCTGCAAGCATAGCTAGCCTCTCCGACATTAAACATGCTATGGATCTGTTGGAAGTTATTATTCTAGATTTGAAGGAAAGGGGATTATAGATGAAGCGATTAATAAAAGAGCTTACTGAAAGTTTTGGGCCTTCCGGCAATGAAGATGGAATAAGAAAAGCCATTATAGAAAAAATAAGACCATTCGCTGATTCAATTAATGTCGATAGAATGGGTAACATAATTGCTCAAAAAGGCACTACGGGAGAAAGACTAATGATTGCGGCTCATATGGATGAAATCGGAGTAATTGTTACGAGCATAGACGACAAGGGGTTTTTGAGATTTTCAAATGTTGGCGGCCTTTCGCCATTTACTTTAATTGGAGAAAGAGTAGTTTTTGCTAATGGGACCCTAGGGGTTTTCGGTATGGAAAAAATGGATGATATGAAGGACCTTAAGATAAACAAAATGTTTATCGATATAGGAGCCTCTTCCCGGGAAGAAGCAAAACAAAAAGTCGAAATCGGCGATATGGGTACTTTTTACAGGGAATGCAGCATTTCAGGCGATTATATCATTTCCAAAGCTCTGGATGATAGAGCAGGGTGTGCAGTGCTGATAAAAGTCATGGAACGATTAAAGAAGCCCGGCTTTCAAACGTTTTTTGTATTTACCGTTCAGGAAGAAGTCGGCCTTAGAGGTGCCAAAACATCGGCTTTTGGAGTGGATCCGGATCTGGCCATAGCCGTGGACGTCACCCTTACAGGAGATACGCCCGAAGCGCCAAAAATGGCTGTTGAGCTCGGTAAGGGGCCCGCCGTTAAAATAAAAGACAATTCAATACTTAGTCATCCCAGGATAAAAGACGCGCTTGTATCTGCTGCAGAGCAAAAAAAGCTTCCGTATCAACTTGAAGTCTTGGAATTCGGAGGCACAGATTCAGGCGCAATTCATCTTAGCCGTTCAGGTGTGCCATCAGGAGGCCTATCCATACCTTCCAGATATGTCCATTCTCCGTCTGAAATGGTACATCTGAAAGATCTCGAAATGGCAGTAGAATTGCTTATTGGATTTATTGAAGGATAAAATCTTTTCTGTGAGGGGGAATATAATATAGATTCCAAAATAGTTTTTATCTCGCCTTATCCGGAGCTTACCGAGATTGCAAAGAATGTTTCGGAGGAAATAGGGGAAGATATACTTGTTTTAGAAGCTTTTTTGGAGGATGGTGTAACGAAGGCCAAAGAATTTGCCAGGGATATTAAGGTAATAATAAGCCGGGGAGCAACTGGAGCTTTAATTAAAAAAAATGTGGATATACCTGTGGTAAATGTCGAAATAGCTGATTTTGATGTTTTCCTCGCACTTTATGAGTCTAGCTTGGAACATGATTCTATCGGATTTTTTGGTTATGATTATAAAAAAGGCCATTTTAATTTTGATTTATTTTCCAAAATAATTAATAAAAAGATCAGTTATTTTTATTATAAAAACGATCTCGAGTTAAAAAAAATGCTTGAAGATGCCAGCAAACAGGGGATAACAATAGCAGTTGGAACGGGCGCCTGTATCCTTGCCGAAGCATTAAAACTTGGTATGGAAGGAAAGCTTGTACAATCAAGCAGATCTTCTGTGATGCAGGCCATAAATACAGCCATAAATATTTGTTCCGTACTGGAAAAAGAGGCCGCCCAAAAACAGATGATGAAAACGCTGCTTGATTGCTCTTATGAAGGTATCATAGCTTTGGATGAAAATAAAAAGATAATCATGTTCAATCCAAAAGCAGAAGAATTGCTGGGCGTTCCAGCAGAAAAAATATTGTTCAAAAATATACAGAATGTTAATTTTTCAAACATCATCCGGATTTTTGAAAAAGGTGAACCCGCGTTTCAAAAAATTATTGATATAAACAAAACTAAACTTCTAGTAAACAGAGCTCAGATAAATGTAGATAGGCAAAAGTACGGTACCGTTATCACTTTTCAAGATGTATCAAAAATACAAGAACTTGAAAAAAATATTCGCAAGGAACTTCATAAAAAAGGCCTTACTCCATCTTGTTCTTTTGAAGATATATTGGGCAATAGCGTACTTTTAAAAGAAACAATTCAAATGGCCCAAAAATACAGCAAGACAAATTCCACGGTACTTATAGTAGGGGAAAGCGGTACCGGCAAGGAATTATTTGCCAATAGCATCCATGCGGCAAGTCCTAGAGCAAGAGGTCCTTTTGTAGCGGTAAACTGTGCCGCACTGCCTGAAAGTTTACTGGAAAGCGAACTGTTTGGATATGAAGAAGGCGCTTTTACTGGAGCCAAAAAAGGTGGTAAGATTGGGCTATTCGAATTGGCTCATGGAGGCAGTTTGTTTTTAGACGAAATAGGCGAAATGCCGCTGGGACTACAGGCTCAATTGTTAAGAGTCATTCAAGAGAAAAAAGTGATGCGAATAGGTGGAAATAAATTAATTCCCGTAGATGTCAGAATAATTGCAGCCACTAATATTGACCTTAAGAAGCGTATACAGGAAGGGAAGTTTCGTCTAGATCTATTTTATAGGTTAAATATATTGACTCTCAACATTCCGCCTCTCAGAGCTAGACCTGAAGATATTATAGTATTGGCAAAATATTTTATTGATTATTTTTCTAAAATTTATAATAAAACGATTAATAGTAATTTTACTAAACCTGTTATAGAACTTCTTCAATCTTACAGCTGGCCAGGAAATGTGAGAGAATTAAAAAACTTGATGGAAAAATGTGTTGTTCTTACAGAAAAACAAGAAATAAATCTATTGATAAAAAATCTATTAGACGAGTCGGAAGAATATGATGGACAAACCGAAAATAATAAAATTTCTATAAATATAAGCACTTTTGAAGAAATGGAAAATCAAATTATTGAACAATTGAGCAAAAAATTTGGTGGCAATAAAGCCATGTTAGCAAAAGAACTCGGCATTAGCAGGACAACTTTATGGAAAAAATTGAAAAAAAAGAATTAGAATGGTATGATTTTTGCATTATCAAATTTCTGGTATTTTGGGAAATGGGAGGTATATTATGAAAAAACAATACGAAATATCAGTGGACGAACAAAGATGTAAAAAATGCGGAATATGCGTCGCTTTCTGTCCGAAAAACGTACTTGAAATAGGTATAAACACCGTTCCAAAAGTTGCTTTTCCTGAAGCATGTATCGGATGTAGATGGTGCTATCTCAGATGCCCCGAAATTGCAATTTTTGTAGAGAAGAAGGAGGCGGTTTAATTGACGCAAGAAATTAAATTTTTACAAGGAAATGAAGCCTGTTTGGAGGGAGCTTTAAAAGCCGGTGCCAGATTTTATGCAGGTTATCCTATCACTCCTTCATCCGAAATAGCGGAAATGGCATCTCAAAGGCTGCCTGCTATTGGTGGAGTTTTTATACAGATGGAAGACGAGTTGGGTAGCATGGCTGCTTTAGTGGGAGCTTCAATGGCAGGGGCTAAAGCTTTTACGGCAACCAGCGGCCCGGGTTTTTCACTGATGCAGGAAAACCTGGGGTTGGCTATAATGACTGAAGCTCCTTGCGTGGTTATAAATGTTCAGAGGAGTGGTCCAAGTACAGGGCTTGCCACAAAACCGGCACAGGCGGATGTAATGCAAGCTCGCTGGGGAACACATGGTGATCACGCTATAATAACCTTATGCCCAACATCGGTACAGGAATGTTATGATCTTATGATCTATGCTTTCAATTTTTCTGAAAGATTTAGAACTCCAGTAATCTTTTTATCGGACGAGATTGTGGGCCATATGAGAGAAAAAGTGGTTTTGAGAGATGATATACCGGTAGTAGACAGAGCTTTTCCGCAATGTGAACCAAACCAATATAAACCATATAAAGCCGGGGATGACAAGGTTCCTCCAATGGCTTACTTTGGGAGTGAATTTATTTTTCATGCATCCAGTTCAATGCACGATGAAACGGGTTATCCGAACAACACCTCACAAAATGCCGATAAGGTAATAAGAAGATTATATGAAAAAATATATGATCATCGTGATGAAATATCCATAACAAAGGAATTTGAGACAGAAGATGCTGATGTACTTTTTATATCCTTTGGAGCTGCAGCACGCAGTGCAAGAGAAGCAGTGAAAATGTTGAGAAGCGGCAGCATAAAAGCCGGTTTGTTGCAAATCAATACAATTTGGCCCTTCCCGGACGAAAAAGTAAAGAGACTGGCCTTGCGGGCAAAAGTAGTTCTGGTGCCTGAGATGAATCTCGGACAAATAATAAACGAAGTAATAAAATTTTCCTGCGGAACTCCGGTGTTTGGTATAAATAAAGTAGACAGCACAATAATTACACCTCTGGAAATCGTGAATAAAGCTAAGGAGGTTTTGCAAAATGCCTAAGAATATATTTGATTATATTATTGAAGATAGATTGCCATTTTTCTGGTGCGAGGGATGCGGAAACGGAATAATTTTGAAATCCATAGCCCAGGCTTTTGCAGACCTTGAACTGGAACCAAAAAATATTGTTGTTGTAACCGGTATAGGTTGCTGGGGAAAGGCCGATGACTATCTTTCCACCAACAGCCTGCATGTTACCCATGGGCGCGCATTGGCGGCGGCTACAGGCGTGAAGGCGGTTAATCCAAATCTTAAGGTTGTTGCGCTAATGGGAGATGGAGATGGAGTAACAATAGGAGGCAACCATTTCATCCATGCAGCCCGCAGAAACATGGACATAACGGCAATAATATCCAACAATTTTAACTACGGAATGACCGGCGGCCAATATTCAGGTACAACGCCAGAGCCGAGTTTCACCGCCACATCACGATATGGTTCTGTTGAACCTCCCTTTGATATTTGCGCGTTAGCTAAAGCAGCCGGAGCGCCCTATGTTGCCAGGGCTACGGTTTATCATGTAAATTTATTAGAAAGATATATCAAAAATGCAATTCAAAAGAAGGGGTTTTCAGTGGTGGATGTTATCAACATATGCCCCACCTATTACGGGAGGTTCAATAAGTTGAAATCTCCGGTAGAAATGATGAGTTGGCTTAGAGACAATTCAACCATGAAGCTTGAAGATGGAAACATTTATAATAACAGGTTTGCCATAGGCGAATTCGTTAATGAAGATAAACTTGATTTTTCCACAAAGTATGCCCAGTTGCAGAACAACGCGCGCAAGCTGTCAGTGCAACTGGAACAAGATTTAAGCGGCAAATAGGAGGGATTGTTTTGAAAACAAGAACAGAAATAGTTCTGGCGGGAGTTGGCGGTCAAGGGTTGATTTTAATTGGCAAAATAATAGGCGAAGCTGCAGCTTTGTATGAAGGTAAAAATGCGGTTCAAACTCAATCCTATGGAGTTGCTTCACGTGGAGGTTTTTCAAAATCGGAATTGGTGATTTCCGATGAAGAGATAGCATATCCGGAAGTGATGGAACCGGATCTTGTGCTTGCCCTATCCCAGCAGTCATATGATATGTATCGCAATAAAATAGGGAAAAACTGTTTGCTTATTTTTGACAGTGATACCGTAGATTCGGGTGAATGTTCCGGAAAAGCCATGGGATATCCAATGACCAGTGCTGCGGTAGAACTCCACAGTTTGAAAAATTTAAACATGATTGCTCTTGGGATTTTATCTGGATTAACCACTTCCAGAGATATTTTCATCACCGGTTTTCCATCCTATGATAGTATAAGAAAATCCCTAGAACAAAATTCTCCATCCCAATATAGACATCAAAATCTGGAAGCTTTTGAACACGGTTTTAAGTTGCCTTAAATATTTAAATCTAACTCCTCGCTCGCATTATAATTAGTAATTCATTTGAAACTTTTTGCGGTATTCCGCAGTTACGAAAATTATTCGAAGGGAGAAAGGTATAATGAATATTGAATCGCTTTATTCCGATGGCATAAAGCAACTTTCACCTTCACCCATCAGGGAACTTTTAAAGATTGCAGCAAAACCAGGAATTATTTCTCTTGCAGGAGGAAACCCATCCCCTGATACTTTTCCTGTAAAGGAATTAAGAGATTGTTTTATGAGTGTAATTGAAAGAGATTGGAAACGAATCTTGCAATACAGTCCTACCGAAGGAAATGTGGACTTAATCGATATAATAAAACAGCATTCTATAAAACAGGGAATTAATTGTGAAACGGAAAACATCCTCATAACGTCAGGGTCACAACAGGGGATGGATCTAGTCTGCAGGACGCTCCTTAATCCGAAAGATGAAGTCATAGTAGAACTTCCCAGTTATCCAGGGAGTATTCACACATTGAAATCGTATCAGGCAAAGTTGACCGGTGTGCCGTTAGATAATGAAGGCATCGATACCGACATTTTAGAAAATATTTTAAAGCAACGACAGAAAACCGGCAAATTGCCCAAATTTATTTATGTTATACCCACATTTCAAAATCCTTCTGGTACCACCCTGTCTGAAAACAGAAGAAGAACTCTGATAAAACTTGCCGAAAAATATGGCTTAATAATAGTAGAAGATGATCCTTACAATGCGTTACGGTATGAGGGTGAAAATATAAAGCCGATAAAGGCTATGGATCATGACGAACATGTCGTCTATATGAGTTCCTTTTCAAAGACATTTTGCCCGGGGGTCCGCGTAGCCTGGACCATAGGGCAAAAAGACCTGATTCGAAAAATGGTTATAAGTAAGCAAGGTGCGGATCTGCATACCAGTAGCCTGACCCAGGCAATAGTGGCGGAATACTGCAAGAATAACCATATGGAAAATCACTTGAAAGATGTTGTATCATACTACAAAATAAAACGAAATATCATGCTTGAATCCGTAGAAAAGTATTTTAAAGGTTTAGCCATATGGACAAAACCTCTCGGAGGATTTTTTGTATGGATGACGCTAAATAAGAATGTTGATACTACTGAATTATTCTCTAAAGCTGTAGAAAAAGGCGTGATATATGTGCCAGGTTCGTCTTTCTGTGTTGATGGCAGCAATAAAAACAGCATGAGATTGTCATTTGCGACAGTAAGCAATGAAAACATTAAAAAGGGAATACAATTGCTTGCAGAAGTTTTTTATGAATAAGTCATGCACTATATCCCGGGGCCCTTCATAATTTATTTGTATAAGGGGGGCTCCATTATAATGATAATAAAATGCCCTTTTTTAATAAAATATAAAGATTTCAAATATTTATATACATCAGGAACAATTTTTAAATGTACCGTCGGAAATGTTTTGTTAAAATCTGGCGATTTAAAAGAAAGATGGGCATGTAAAGGGTGTCAAATTCCACGGATAGTAAAAAAAATAACCTGCAGCTATTTAAAACCGCATAAAATATTTTTAATAAGAGGTTCGAGCAAAACATGGCTAAGCTGTGAATTGTTAAATATGGAAATGGATAGCTCAGGAGATTTCTGCCAGTTGAACTGTAAACTTTATGAATAATTATAAATTATGATGGTATTCATGGTGCTTTTTTGTATTTTTTTTTTTTGAATTATGAAGGAAAAATAGGGTAAAAATAGAATATTATGTTAGCAATAAAAAATGGGGGGGATAAATATGAACAAAATGGAAGCGTATAACATGATATTGAAGCTGATAAAATCAAAAAATTCAGGTCAAACCAAATTGGATATATTTTTAATTTGGATTAGTATATTGTTTTGGGCTGGCAGATATAGGAAAGCTTTAGATTATGTTAATATTTTTTATGAAAACAGATCTTATGATGAAGTTTATTGCTGGAAAGGTGTAATGTACTATTTTTTAAAAGATTATATGAAGTCATCCAAAGCATTCGAAAAGGCCGAAACGATTAATCCGCAAAGCGCTGAAATAAAATATTTTTTGGCTGAAACATTATTTATACTTTCAGAAATTGAAAGAGCTGAATCAAAATACAGGACTTTAATTGGTTGCAATGAACTCAGCAGCTTGGGCTTATATGGGACAGGTTGCTGTCTCATGAAAAAAGATAGACCTGACGAAGCTATAGGTTTTTTCAATAGAGCACTGGAATGCGCAAAACATGATTTTAAGGTTCAAATATTGAATAAGAGAGGTTTGTGTTTATTAACTCAAGAAAATTATGAAGGCGCATTATCCTGTTTTGAAGAGTGTTTAAAAATTTTACCTAACAACGATTCTATTAGATTAAATTTGGCTCTAACTTTAAGCAAACTGGGGAATTATACGAAAGCTGCTGAAATATATAAAGAATATTTGTTAAAAAATCCATATGATTTGACTGCAATAAACAATATGAGCTTATGTCTTGCAACTATGGGCAATTACAGGCAGGCTATGGAGTATTGTGACAAGGGTCTTGAGATAGATCCAATAAATGTAGATATTTTAGGGAATAAAGGATATTGCCATTACAAATTAAATGATTATAAAAATGCACTGGATTGTTTAAATCAAGCTGAAAAATATGCAAAAGATGATATAATATTATTGAACAACAAGGCATTATGTCTGATGGCTATGGAATGTTATGATGAAGCTCTCCAACTTTTTAACAGAGTTTTGAATAAACAAAGAAGCGATGATATATTAATAAATAAAGCTCATTGTTTGATTAAAAAAGAACTATATGAAGATGCTTTGACATGTCTGGATGGAGTAGTGGGCAAAGCCGAAAGAGGATTTGAACTTTATACGCTAAAGGGAATATGCTTCGAAAAACTGGGAGATAATGAAAAGGCAATAGAGAACTACAATAAATCTTTTAATGCATAGTGAGGTGTTTTATGTGAATATCCTTCTAACTAATGACGACGGAATATATTCTGAAGGTTTGATTGCACTTGCCGAAAAAATATCGGAAATAGCCAATGTGTTCATAGTAGCGCCAGATCGAGAACGAAGTGCTACGGCTCATGCAATTACTATGCATAAACCATTGAGAGTTGAACAGGTTCGTATCCCGCACTGTGAATCTACCAGCTGGATGGTCAATGGAACGCCTTCGGATTGTGTGAAACTTGCACTGGAATCGTTGCTTGACATAAAACCCGATATGGTTTTATCCGGTATAAACAAAGGACCAAATCTGGGGACGGACGTTATATATTCAGGTACCGTTTCTGCAGCGATAGAAGCCACGATCTTGGGTGTGCCAGCTATTGCGTTTTCCATAACCGCTTATGAGAATATAGACTATGATTACCCTTCATGTTTTGCAAAAAAACTTTGCAGGCAGTTGGCAAATCGTGATTTCCCAAAGGAATTCCTGTTAAATGTGAATATACCACCTCTTAAAGAAAAAGCTATTTGCGGAGTATGTATAACGCATCTGGGAATAAGGCGGTACCGCAATACTTTTGACAAACGCAAGGATCCTAGGGGAAGAACTTATTATTGGTTAGCCGGCGAAGTTATTGAGGATGTAGAAGATTCAGGCTCTGACGTGTGGGCAATCAGGAACAACTGTGTTTCAATTACACCTATACACTTTGATTTGACTAGATATGATATAATTGATTATATTAAAAAATGGAATATCCAACCATGAATTATCACTAAAATTAAAACTTGAAGGGATTATGAAAAATGAAAGAAAATAAGCTTGAACTTATTGCAAAAAAAGAACTCCGTTATAGTGACGAATTGTATCAATTGGTAGATTTTTTAAATAAGAATCTGAAAAATAGAGGAGTGATTTTTGGTATTTCCAAAGAAGGTGAAAGAGCTATAGTTTCAATCTACGAAATATAAATAATACATAAATAAATGCTATATCCACAATATTTAATTGAAATATTTAATCATTGAAAGAACAAAGATATCTTTTTTATTATTGTTTTTATATAATTATATAAAAATAGAAGGAGATTGAAATTTTTTGGAGAATAATAACATTATTTTACTTCGTGATGTAAAGTTTTTTGGGGAAACGCTTCGGTAGCAGGATATTGTAGCTAAATCATATAAAGACATAATAAAATTTGTTTTAGTTGTTGCTTGCTCTTTAATGCTTTAATAAACGAAAGGAGAGATTGTCTTATGAAATTGTCTGAAAAAGTAGCAGGAATAAGCCCGTCACCAACACTTGCAGTGGATGCCAAAGCAAAGCAAATGAAAAAAGAGGGGCATGATATCATTGGCTTTGGAGCCGGCGAACCTGATTTTGATACCCCCGATTACATTAAGTCAGCAGCTATGACTTCTATAAATCAGGGATTTACAAAATATACGCCGGTGGGTGGAATTCCAGAGTTACTAGATGCAATTTCGAAGTATCTGGAAGAAAGCACCGGTATTTCTTATAAACAAAGCCAGATAATCGTATCAAATGGTGCAAAGCAGTGCCTTTTTAATGCGCTGTATTGTTTGCTTGATCCGGGAGATAAAGTCCTTATTCCAAGTCCTTATTGGGTGAGCTATCCCGAACTGGTTAAGCTCTGCGGTGGAGAACCGGTTTTTGTAGAAACACGAGAAGAAGAAGATTTTAAGCTAAAAGCTGAAAGTCTGGAACATCTTATAGATAATAAAACAAAAGTGCTCATTATCAACAGCCCCAATAATCCTACCGGTAGCGTCTATTCAAAAGAAGATTTAAAAGAAATAGCCAAAATCGCAATTGAAAGAGACATTTTTATCATATCCGATGAAATTTACGAGAAACTTATATATGATGGAGAAAAGCATTCAAGCATAGTAGCAGCCGATGATCGAATGAAAGAACGCACTTTAGTAGTAAACGGCGTGTCGAAGACATTTGCCATGACAGGATGGAGGATTGGATTTGCAGCAGGCCATGATAAACTGATAAAAGCCATGACAGACCTGCAAAGTCACTCTACATCAAATCCTAATTCAATCGCTCAAAAGGCCAGTCTAGAGGCATTAAAAAACCCCGAGAGATGCGAAACTATCGCTAAAATGGTAGAGGAGTTTTCGGCAAGAAGAACATATATGGTAGATAGAATAAACAAAATTCCTGATCTTTCCTGCCGTTTGCCTAAAGGTGCCTTCTATGTAATGATGAATATTAAAGCTACTTTTGGAAAACAACTGAATGGTAAAATAATAACCGACTCATCAAGCTTTGCTGAAATGCTATTAGAAAAATACAAGGTTGCGGTAGTTCCCGGTGTTGCTTTTGGAACAGAGGATTATGTAAGGTTGTCCTACGCTACTTCCATGGAGAACATAATCAAAGGTCTAGACCGGATTCAAGAGTTCGTCAGTGTTTTAAAATAACAATAGCAGGGTTTCCCCTGCTATTTCATATTAGCTAGCGGGAGTGATATAATATGAAGCTACATTATGAAAACCCCTTAATAGAAAGATATTCCAGCGAAGAAATGCTTGCCAATTTTTCTCCCCAAAAAAAATTTGAAACATGGCGAAAATTATGGATAGCACTCGCTGAAGCGGAAAAAGAACTGGGGCTTCCAATAACTCAAGAACAGATAGAAGAAATGAAAACTCATGTAAGTGACATCAACTTTAAAGATGCTGAGGAATTTGAAAAAATCACCAGGCATGATGTAATGGCTCATGTCCTAGCTTTTGGAAAACAGTGCCCCAAGGCCAAGGGCATTATTCATCTCGGCGCTACCAGTGCATTTGTAGGAGATAATACTGATATTATTTTAATAAAAGACGGCCTTGGAATTATAAAGAAAAAGCTGGTTAACGTCATAAACAATTTAAAGGAATTCGCATTAAAATATAAAAACCTTCCAACTCTTGGCTTTACTCACTTTCAACCGGCACAGCTCACAACTGTGGGGAAAAGAGCGTGTCTCTGGATTCAGGACCTTATTACAGACATAAGGGACTTGGAATATCAGGAACAAAATCTAATGCTTAGAGGAGCTAAGGGTACAACTGGCAGTCAGGCAAGTTTTATGAAACTTTTTAATAATGATGAAGAAAAAGTGAAAAAACTTGATAGCCTTATAGCTTCAAAAATGGGTTTTGCTAAGACTTTTCCAGTAACCGGACAGACATACCCGCGTAAACTTGACAGTAGGGTAGTGCAAGTGCTTCAATCCATTGCTGAAAGCGCCCATAAATTTGCAGTCGACTTAAGGCTTTTAGCAAGTTTAAAAGAAATTGAAGAACCCTTCGAGGAAAAGCAGATAGGCTCTTCAGCTATGGCATATAAACGCAATCCTATGAGATGTGAAAGGATTACCGCACTCAGCAGATATGTTATTGTTAACGGATTGAATGCTTATATTACTGCTGCCAATCAGTGGTTTGAAAGAACATTGGATGATTCGGCAAATAGAAGAATAGTGATTCCAGAATGTTTTCTAGCTGTGGATGGTATCTTGAATATATTTATGAATGTAAGCCAGGAAATGGTTGTAAACACCAAAATAATTCAAAAGCATATCGAGGAAGAGTTACCATATATTGCTACGGAAAATATATTAATGGAAGCTGTGAAAAAAGGAGCTGACCGACAAGAACTACATGAAGTTATTCGGATATATTCGATGGAAGCGGCAAGAGATGTAAAGGAAGGCAAAAAAAATATGTTAATTGAAAAAATTATTAAGGATGAGAGATTCAAATTGACTGAAGATGAGATAAAACAAATGCTACAACCAGAAAATTTTATTGGCCGCAGTACGGGTCAGGTTACAGAATTTTTAAATGAATATGTCAATCCAATATTAGACAAATATAAGAATTTATTGGGAGAAAAAGCTTTTCTAAAGGTATAAAATAACATAAAAAATGAATATTATAAACAAGAGAAAATATTTTAACATCCTTCCCGATAGTCTATTAAAAGCTAAAAGCCTTTATGGATAAAAAATATAACTGGGAGGGAAATATTTTGCATATTTTAGCGGGAACAAAAAACATATTAAAATTTTATTATGTAGAAGGTATTGAGACATATGAAGATGCAATAAGTTGCAATGGATGGAACGAAAGCACGATTGGGGTTCGCTGTCCCAAATGCGGTCAGTTGTTTTTGATATTTCACAACAAATACATGGACGATTACGGCGAATATAAAAAGGTCTGGGGCTTTTGCACAAGTTGCAACAATTTTGTGGAGGCGTTAATAAACAAATAAATATATAAAAAATAAAATAGGCCCTAAAAACAAGGGCCTTATTTGTTCATATTTATTTTTATTTTTTTATAAAAGTTTTTTAAAAATTTATATCTGGCAGGGGAGACAGGACTCGAACCCGCAACCAACGGTTTTGGAGACCGCTACTCTACCAATTGAGCTACTCCCCTGCAACGATATTATTATATAATATCTTAACATTTATGTAAAGGGTTATTTTAATTGTCATTATATTTTTTTAGTTTTTTTATAAAGATATTTTTTGGCTTATATAATAAAACTATACGCTTATAAAGGTTTCAAAATAATTAGTTAACATAAGATATATTATCGGACGTTATAAATCGCTTTTTTTAAGAACATTGGTCCGGTAAGGTTGATGTTGACAGTCGGCAAATTATAGTATTTACAAAGTATTCACAAACAGGGGAGACGGGACTCGAACCCGCAACCAACGGTTTTGGAGACCGCTACTCTACCAAATATTATTGGCAAAATAAATTTTATTTGCAAACATTTGTTTAAAAAATAATATAAGTATGGTATAATACAAAATAAAAAAACGGAGTCGTGATAATATGAATCAAGATTTAACTCCAAGACAAAAGCAGATTCTTGATTACATCTATAGTTTCAGCAGTACTCATGGTTATCCCCCTTCGGTTCGGGAAATCTGTGCCGCTACCAATCTAAAGTCTACAGCCACCGTTCACGGATATTTGGTACAGCTTGAAAAAAAGGGATATTTTAGTAGAGACCCGCAAAAACCTAGAGCTATAGGTGTTCTTAACAAAAATTTTGTTCCTGGAGTTGTAAAGGTTCCTTTAGTTGGAAGGGTGACCGCAGGTCAACCCATACTTGCTCAAGAAAACATTGAAGCGGTTTTTAACCTTCCTAAAGAATTGGTTCCAGATGCCGATGTTTTTATGCTTTCTGTCAAAGGCAACAGCATGATAGAAGCCGGTATCCTGGATGGTGATTATGTAATTGTAAGGTCTGCAGATACTGCTGAAAATGGTGATATTATTGTAGCTTTAATAGATGACGAAGCTACTATTAAGAGGTTTTATAAAGAAGCCGATCATTTCCGTCTTCAACCGGAAAACCGCTTTATGGATCCAATCATTGTACAAGATTTAAAGATTCTCGGTAAAGTGGTGGGACTATATCGAAAAATAAAATAGGAAATAAAAATCCCGGATATAAATTTAAGGAGATAATTTCTTCATATTCATTAGATTTCGATCGAGTAACTCTTGGAAAGCTTTCATTACACCCAGCTTCACGTGAGTATAGTTGATTCCTCCCTGAATATAAGCCACATAAGGTTCCCGGATAGGCGCATCAACGCTTAATTCTATGGATGAGCCCTGGATAAAGCTTCCGCCGGCCATTATTACTTGATGATTATAACCCGGCATATCCCATGGTTCGGGAGAAATGTGCGAATCTACTGGCCCTGCTTTTTGAATTCCGCGGCAAAAATTAATTAAAAGGTTTTTATCTCCAAAAACCACTGCTGTAACTATGTCTCCCCTTTTTTCCTCATATTTTGGGAGCACTCTAAACCCTGCCAATTCCATGAACCTTGACGTAAAAATAGCTCCTTTAAGCGCTTCTTTAACCACGAGAGGAGCAAAAAATAGCCCTTGTATCATAAGGCGATTTACAGCAAGCGAAGGGCCGCATTTTTTCCCAATGCCAGGTGCTGAAAGACGATAGGAACATTGTTTTATCAATTTTTCTTTTCCTACTACATAACCACCTGTCGGAGCTATTCCTCCTCCGGGATTTTTTATTAAGGAACCGGCGCATAGATCTGCTCCGACTTCTATTGGTTCTTTTATGTCTACAAATTCCCCATAACAATTATCCACCATACAAATTATATCCCTCTTGATAGCTTTTATATGGTTTATTAATTTTCCTATTTCATCCGGAGTGAGAGAAGGCCTTAGACCATAACCTCTTGATCGCTGGATCAAAACCATGCGAGTATTCCGATTTATTTTTGAAGTTATTTGTTCATAGTCGGGCTTTTCATCCTTTAAATCTACTTCAGAATACTTTATACCAAAATCGGCCAGAGAAGAACAATTTTTACCGAATATAACGTCTTTCAAAGTATCGTATGGAGTTCCTGTCACGCTTAAAAGCTCATCATGAGGTCTTAAAACTCCAAAAAGGCACAACGCAATGGCATGAGTGCCAGATATGATTTGTGGCCTTACAAGTGCATCTTCGGCTTTAAAGACGCTTTTGTAGATTTTTTCTATAGTATCTCTGCCTTCATCATTATATCCGTATCCTGTTGAATCGGTAAGATGATAGTCGCTGAGACCAGCATCATTCATGGCTTTTATTACTTTTAACTGGTTGTATTCTGCTATAAGATTTATTTTTTTCAAATATGGTTCAATATCTTTTTGTGCTTTATAAGCCAGTTCTATTACATTCTGATTCAAGCCATAATATTTTTTTAAGAAAGTCTCAATTGTATTCAAAATAAAATCTTCCTTTCATTCAATCAGATATTTGTTAAATTTTATCACATACGTTAATTTCATTCAACTTTCGGCAACATATTGGACAAAAAGAAGACTGCATCATATTTTGTTTTAGTTTTATTGGAATTATAATTTCACTTTCACAATAACCTTCTTTTTTCCCTATCCTTCTTCCGATAGCGTAACCCATTGAAAATATTGAAAGAAAAAGAATTATATATAATAAAATATTTTTGTAAATCATGATTTAATTCACCTCTCTGGATTTTCGAATTTGAAATATTTTATAGACCGTAAATTTATTATGTAAACAATAATCAACATTGAAGCTATTCCTGATAAAGTTTTTAAACAATCGATATACATAGATGAAATTAAAAAGATTATTCCCAGCAATAAACTTTCATTTCTACCCAGAACAAATGCCAAATTTTTTATTGAATATTTATCCGAATGATAATCAACATAGTCATCCCATAATTGAATTGCAATAATTAAAAATAACGACGAAAACATTTCTGCAGTTCCAAATACTATACATCCAAATAAAAATATTATAATCATTTCCTGATAACCGAATAAACCCGATGGCATTTTTTCATCGAAATTTGTCGTCATTCCGGTAATATAACTTGCAAAAAATAATGTTATAGCTGCAGAATAATTCAACATACTTGCGAGAGAAAAAACAAACAAGGTATATGGCACTACACCCTTGCCTAAAAATTTGGCCAAATTAATATTTTTAATGAGATCATCGAACTCGCTATCCATATAGTCGTCCATTAGTTTTATCACAATTCCTGTTAGAAAAATGCTTATAAATTTTTTTATTATAAAAGTATTATAAATTATGAATGACAAAAGTTTTCACCTCTTTAAAACCAGTTTTATTAAGAGCAGAAATAGGTATTATTAGATTACCTGAAAATTCTTGTTTTATTTTTTTTAATCCATAACTAGAATCTGGTAAGTCTATTTTATTTGCGAGGATTACATAACCTCTCTTCAATTGTGCAAATTGTGCAACTTGGTAATCTACCATGCCAAAAGCACTAGGAAGCTCTTTTTTTTCTGCTGCAGATGCATCTAAAATATGAAGAATCAATTCTGATTCCCTTATTATTGATAATGTTTGGGAAATAGCTTTTCGCACATCAATCTCTGGATGTATATCATCTGTCAATCCTGCCGTATCAATCAGTTGAATTTTTTTTTTGCCCTTTCCAATAGGGACTGTTACAACAATTGATTGAATGTTTTTGGTCTTATGATATTTTTCGTCTACAAGAGCTGCAAATGCCGCTCTGGAGCTCAATTTTGCATATTCTTCTATTCCATCCGGGAATTTTTTTTCTAATTCAAAGGTTTTGATGCCCAGATATTCGGCAAAATTTATAAAAAATGCAGTTTTGCCTACATTGGTTTTACCGATTATTATACATTTCTTCAAATTTCATCTACCTCCGCAATGTCTTCTGATTTTATATACAAAAGGTCGTCTCTAGTAATCTTTTTTTGATTGACCAATCTAACAGCTTGGCGACGTATAGCTTTCTCTATCATATTTCTAACCATTCTTGCATTTCCCATTTTGTCATAATGTGGACCATTTTTATTGTTGATTAATAATTTTTCGAATTTTAAAATAGCATCCAAACTAAATTGGTATTGCCTCTTTTCAACCATTTTTTTCGCGATTTGCATTAGCTCTTCAATTGTATAATCATTAAACTCCATTCTGATAGGAAATCTTGAGCGAAGGCCTGGATTTGCTTGTAAAAACCATTCCATCTCATCTTTATATCCAGCAAGTATCACCACGAGATTTTCTTTATAATCTTCCATCGCTTTTACAAGTGTGTCTATAGCTTCTTTGCCAAAATCTTTTTCTCCGCCCCTTGCTAAAGAATATGCTTCATCAATGAATAATATCCCTCCAATAGCTCGTTTAATCTGTTCTCTCGTCTTCTGCGCAGTGTGACCTATATATTCTCCTACTAGATCAGCTCTTTCAACCTCTACTGTATGCCCCTTTTGAAGTATCTTCATAGCTTTGAACATTTTTCCCAGGATTCTTGCTACGGTTGTTTTTCCTGTGCCTGGATTGCCTTTAAAGATCATGTGCAAGACTTGGGGTTCGGTTAAAAGATTTTCTTCCTGCCTCTTTTTTTGTATTGATACAAAGGCTTGTAATTCTTTTACAAGTTGCTTCACTTTATCAAGGCCTATCAATTCATCCAATTCCATCATAATATCTTCAAGCTGTTCCTCATCATTTGCTTTTTTTACAACCGAGTTCTTGTGGCGTTCAATTTCTCTAAAAAATATAATGGCTTCTACAGGAGTTATTTTACCATTTATCAATAATTCTATCACATTGTCATCGTTATTTACGTAGTTGTTTGAATTTTCGTTCATGATTTTCGGCACCCCGTAAAAAGTCTATATCAATTTATTATATGCAACTTCATAAAAAAAGGCGCCAGTATAAAAAAGGCGCCCTAAAAACCCCCGGTATGATAAAATCCGGGGGTTTTAATCTTGTCTAAAATAATTGCTTAGTTCTCTGTTTCTTCAAGTTTTTTCTGCTCCAAATATGCATTTGAATTAAAATTTACAGGTTTGAAAGGAGATATGGTTGAAACGGCATGTTTGTAAACTAGTTGCTGTCTGCCGTCAGAATCCAAAACCACTGTAAAATTGTCAAATCCACGAACATGGCCTTTCAGTTGAAAACCGTTTATAAGATAAATAGTTACAGGTATATTATCCTTTCTAACCTGATTCAAAAAACTGTCCTGCAGATTAATTTGAACTTTTGTCATTCTTCGTCCCCCTTATATTATCGTTTACATTTATATTCTAGGAATTTTTTAATTTTCCTTCTACAGTTTTAATAATATTTTCTGTGACTTTTTTCATTCCTTCTTTTGATATATCCATCCAAATAATGTTTTTATCCTTTAAAAACCATGTATATTGTCTTTTTGCATAATGGCGCGTATCCCTTGAAATGAGATATATGGCTTCTTCAAGAGTTGATTTGCCGTCTAGATAATCAATTATCTGTCTATATCCCAGACCTTGCATGGAATTTAAATTCCTGGAGTATCCCATTGCAAGAAGTTTTTTTACTTCTTCCACAAGTCCGGTATTGATCATGTGCAAAACACGTTCATTGATTCTATGGTAAAGTTCTTCCCTGGGTCTTGTAAGACCGAACATAAATAAGTCATATGGATTTTTCTGCTTTTTTGTTTTTTCTTCATATGATGAAAAAGTATGACCTGTCTTTATACAAACTTCTAGAGCCCTTATTATTCTCTTAAGATTATTCGGGTGAATTTTTTTAGCAGCTTGCGGATCTAGTTTTTCCAACTTTTTGTACAGAAAATCGTTGCCATATTCTAAAGCCTGTTTTTTTAACTGTTCTCTTAATGAAATATCTTTATCAATTTCAGAAAATATATAATTATAACAAACCGAATTTATATATAGCCCTGTCCCTCCTGACATCAACGGCAGTTTGTTGCGACTAAAAATATCTTCTATGCATTCTTTAGCCATAACTTGAAAATCGGCTGCACTGAATCCCTGATCCGGGTCTATTATATCAATCATGTGGTGTTTTATTTCCCTTTGTTCTGCACGGGAAGGTTTGGCGGTGCCTATATCCATGTACCTGTAAATTTGCATCGAGTCAGCCGAAATTATTTCGCAATTAAGTTTTTTTGCTACTTCTATAGCTATTTCTGTTTTCCCCACAGCAGTTGGACCTACAATTACTATCAGAGGTTTTTTTTTCATTTATACCCTCTTAAATTTCTTCTCAAGTTCATACATAGTCATTGATATAATTGTAGGCCTGCCATGAGGACATGTAAAGGGGGTTTCCGTTTCTTTCAGCTGATTGATCAATTCTATCATATGTGTGGAGTTCAATACATCTCCCGCTTTAATGGCAGTATGACATGCCATTGATGCTATAAATTTCTCCCTTTGGCTTAAAACATTGTATTCCTCACCTCTGAAATTATCGATTACTTCTTTCAGAATTTCAGGTTTTAAAGCCTTATCAAAAAAGTAAGGAACCGAGCGAATCAGAACTGTATCCTTTCCGAAAGGAGATAAATCAAATCCCATAGCTCTTATATCTTCAAAAAATTCTTGTATAACTCCAATATCTTGGATTGAAAGTTGTAAAGCATAAGGCTCAATTAATTCTTGGGAAATCGGGTTTTGGCCGTATCTCTTGGAATATATATCAAAAAGCACTCTTTCATGGGCCGCATGCTGATCAATTATGTAAAACTCTCCTTCACCCTCTGCAATGATATATGTATCGAATAATTGACCGATTATCTTTTTTATATTGATTTTTTCAGATATTTCAGGTTCACTAACCATTTTTTTTGATGGATATGTATTATTTCCGCCGCTCTCTCGAATTGCAAGCTTTTTACTTATTATATCATTGGAGGTGGGAAAATATACATTATTTGAATTTGACAAGTCATTTTCATATCTTTTTTCATCATTTTTATATTCATCATAGTTAAAAGAACGTTGTTCTTCAAATGTTTGCGGTAGCGCTTTCCGAAAATCAGAAAAAATATTATTGTCATTGAACTTTTCCCTTGAAACTAAAATATTTGTTTTCAAGCCAGTAACGGCTGCATCATATAAAGCTTTATGAATTTCATGTTCGCTTCTGAATTTTATTTCCAGTTTCGTGGGATGAACGTTTACATCTACTTGCGAATTATCAACATTTATCAATACTAACGCTATAGGAAATCTACTCGTTGGAAGAATTGTTTTATAAGCCCTTTCCACGGCAAAGGAAAGACCTTTGTCTTTTATCAGGCGTCGATTTACAAAAAATGTTTCTCCTGTCCGATTTCCTCTACTAAATTGAGGAGTCGATATAAATCCCTTGATCGAACCATTGAGGAAAGATTTTTCAATGCTTATCATTTGAACTGCCACATCTTTACCATATGCTCTTGCAATAACTTCTCTATAATCTCCACTGCCGCTTGTGTAAAATATCTCCTTCCCATCGCTTAACAGACAAAATGAAATATCAGGATTTCCCATGGCAATTTTCAAAATGTAATCAATAATCTGTGAAGCCTCCATGGTATCGCTGCCGAGAAATTTTAATCTTGCTGGAGTATTGTAAAACAGATTTTTTATCTCAAAATAACATCCATCATTCGCCGGAGTTTCCTCTATGCATTTTATAATCCCTTCTTTGATTTCGCATCTCGTGCCTTCCCGCTCTTCTTTGGTTTTGGTCATTAACATTATTTCCGATACACAGGCGATGCTAGGAAGGGCTTCGCCCCTAAACCCTAAGGTGTTTATATTAAAAATATCTTCGACTTTATGTATTTTGCTTGTAGCATGTCTTTCAAAAGCAAGTACTACATCTTCTCTGGATATGCCTTCCCCGTCATCAATAACACGAATTAATTTTTTACCCCCCTTTTCAATTTCTATTTTTATATGTCTGCTTCCTGCATCTATTGAATTTTCCACCAGTTCCTTAACCACAGAAGCTGGTCTTTCTATAACTTCGCCAGCAGCTATTTTTGATGAAATGCTATCATCCAGTTTTGAGATTTTTCCCATAATCCATACCTCACTGCAATTTTTGTTTCATTAAATGAAGTATATTTAGAGCTTCCAGAGGGGTTATTGTATTTATGTCAATGGATTTAATCATATCAAGGATACTCCTTTCTTTCAAATTGTCAAGGCTTATTTGATTGTTGCTATAAACGTCATTCTTTTTGACATTTTCAATAGTTACCGCAACCGAATTTTTTTCTTTATCATCTTTTTTCTCCATTAGTTCAAGAAGTTCTTTAGCTCTTTTGATCACACCGCCAGGGAGCCCAGCTAGCTTTGCCACCTGAATGCCGTAGCTTTTATCTGCTTCGCCGAATACAATTTTTCTCAAAAATATAATATCTTCTCCACGTTCTTTTACTGTGATTTTATAATTTTTAATACCATAAAGTTTTTTTAATGCTGTAAGTTCATGATAATGCGTAGCAAAAAGCGTCTTTGCTTTTATTTTTTTTTGTATATATTCTATGACTGCCCATGCTATTGAAAGGCCATCAAATGTACTGGTACCTCTTCCCACTTCATCCAATATCAAAAGGCTTTTCGAAGTTGCATTTTTAAGTATGTAAGCCATTTCGCACATTTCCACCATAAATGTGCTCTGGCCTGATGATAGGTTATCTGAAGCTCCTATACGCGTAAATATTTTATCCACCAACCCTATTTTCGCACTTTTTGCCGGTACAAAAGAGCCTATTTGAGCCATCAGTACAATTAAAGCAACCTGTCTCATATATGTGGATTTTCCTGCCATGTTAGGCCCCGTTATTACTGAAATCATTGAGTCGGAATTATTAATATAGGTATCATTTGGTATGAATAATTCTCCATCTAAAGATTTTTCAACCACCGGATGCCGTCCATCTATAATGTGTATTTCATCTTTTAAAGTTATCTCCGGTTTGACATAGTTGTTTTTTACCGAAACCTCAGCCAAAGATAGCAAGGAATCGATTACCGATACACAATATGCACTCTGCTTAAGTCGTGATATATGCTTTATCAATTCTTCTCTGATGCGGCAAAAAGTCTGATATTCCAAATCCCTAAGCCTTTCTTCTGCATTTATAATTAGACTTTCATATTCCTTTAATTCTTCTGTAATATAACGTTCCCCACCGGCTAAAGTTTGTTTACGTATGTAATTTTCCGGAACCATGGATAGGTTTGATTTCGTAATCTCAATATAATAACCGAAAACTTTGTTAAACCCAACCTTCAAAGATTTAATACCCGTTCTTTCCTTCTCTTTTTTTTCCAAATCAGCAATCCAGGTTTTTCCCTCGTAAGACGCTTTTCTTAATCTGTCAATATCTGGATCGTATCCGTTTTTTATAATTCCACCTTCTTTTACAGTTAGCGGCGGATCATCTTCAATCGAACTTTCCAGTAAAGAGTGCATATCTTCTAGCGCATCCATATGGTTGTATATATCTATAATTAATTTTGATTTGAATTTGCTCAAAATCTTTTTTATAGCTGGAAACTTTTGTATTGTGTTTTTTATTGCTATGAAGTCTCGCGCGTTGCAATTCCCGCATACCAGCTTACCAGCAAGTCGTTCTATATCATATATGTTTTTTAATTGTTCCTTCAATTCTTCTCTTAAAAAGAAATTTTCAATTAACTCTTCTATAGCATCCTGCCTTTCCTGAATTTTAATTATATTGAGCAAAGGTTGCTCTATCCAGCTTCTCAATAGCCGACCTCCCATGGAAGTCAATGTATTGTCAAGCACCCAGAAAAGAGTACCATTCTTGCTTTTATCTTTTAAAGATTCGGTCAACTCCAGATTTCTGCGGCATGATATATCAAGGACCATGAAGTTGTTGTTTTCATAAAATTTTAATGAATTAATATGGCTTAGTGCTAACTTTTGAGTCTCATTTAAATATTTTATGCATCCGCCTGCTGCAAAAAAAGCAGCATTATTATCTATTATGCTTTTTAATTGTTCCTCGCTGAATTGAGAGATTAATAATTCGCGGGCATCATTTTCATTAAAATAATCACTGTCTTTTAATGTTATAAATACCCCTAAAACCTCATCCAACCTTTTTCTTAAAATTTGATTCCCATGGATTTCCATATTCACAATACATTCCCGCGGCTGAAATTTTGCAATCTCGTTTATCACTTCCTGATATGGATGAATAGAGGAAATCTGTGTTACCATAAATTCTCCGGTAAGTAAATCGGCAAAGCACAATCCAAACTTATCTCCATCTTTGAAAACACATGCTAAAAAGTTATTTTTTTTATCTTCAAGGGCGTTTATATCTGTAATTGTTCCCGGAGTTATTATTTTCACAACATCGCGTTTTACTATGTCCTTTGCAAGCTTTGGGTCCTCCATCTGTTCACAAATAGCAACTTTATACCCTTTTGTTACAAGCCGGGCAATGTATTGGTCAGCTGCATGGTACGGCACTCCCGCCATTGGAACCCTGTTTTCAGAATCTCTCGATGTTAGTGTAATCTCCAATTCCTTCGAACCAATTTCCGCATCTTCAAAAAACATTTCATAAAAATCACCAAGCCTGAAAAAAATGATATAATCTTTATATTTTTGCTTAATCTCTCTATATTGTTTTATCATCGGAGTCTCCATAGCTGGTTTGATAAACCTCCTCAACATATTGCCTCAACTATTTACAAATCACTAAATTCAAAGCTTCCCGTATTGTATCATGTGATTGTCAGTCAATAAAAACAGTCTATAAAAAATCAAATTTAGACAAATATTATCCCTCTACATATCTTCCAAGAAGTGACCATGTATGAGTCTGCGTTATTTCAACTTTGACCAGTTTCCCTATTAGTCGTTTTGGACCTTCAAAATTTACAAGCTTATTGGTTCTGCTCCTGCCGGCCAACCTATTTTGATTGCCTTTGCTTACTCCTTCAACAAGAATCTCCAATATCTTGCCATGTAAATCCATATTCTTTTTTGCAGTTATGGAATCTTGCACCTTCATCAATCTCTCAAGCCTATCGCTCTTTATATCCTCATCTACCTGGTCCTCCATTTCTGCAGCAGGAGTGCCTTTTCGCCTGGAATACATAAAAGTAAACGCCGAATCGAATTTCACTGTATTTATCAGGTCAATTGTATCCTGAAAATCCTCCTCAGTTTCACCCGGAAAGCCTACTATAATATCAGTAGTTATTGCTATTTCCGGGATGGCTTTCCTCAACTTTTCCACCAGGTTGATATAGTGTTCCCGGGTATACCTGCGGTTCATCTTTTCCAGTATGCGGTTACTTCCTGACTGCACCGGCAGGTGTATATGTTCACACACTTTTTTACAATCTCTCATTGCTATTATGAGTTCATCAGACAAATCCTTGGGATGGGATGTGATAAATCTTATCCTTTCAATGCCATCTATGGAATTGACTTTTCTTAAAAGATCGGGGAAAGTAATTGAATTTTTCAGATCTTGTCCATAAGAATTTACATTCTGGCCCAAGAGATTTATTTCATAATAACCCTGTTTTGATAATTCCTCCACTTCCCTAAGGATATCTTCGGGCATTCTGCTTTTTTCCCGCCCTCTGACATACGGAACTATACAATAGCTGCAAAAATTATTGCAGCCATATGTTATGGTGACCCACGCCTTTACTCCTTCATTTCTCACAATAGGCAAGTTTTCCTCCAAATCGGTATTTCTACCGGTCACCTCAATTAACGGCATGCTGGCCTGTTTTGCATTTTCAATCAGCTCCGGTAATCTGTGGACATTGTGTATTCCAAACACCAAATCTACATATGGAAGTTTTCGAAAAATATATTCGTTTACGTGGGGCTGCTGAATCATGCACCCTGAAACGGCTATTATAAGATTTGGATTTTTTTGTTTAAACTGTTTTAACTGCGCTATTCTTCCATAAACTTTCCTTTCGGCATTTTCCCTCACACAACAGGTATTCAAAACTATGACATCAGCCTCTTTTAGCGAAGCGGCAGGACAATAGCCTGACCGATGCAGGACGCCTGAAATTACTTCACTGTCATGAATATTCATCTGACAACCCCAGGTAATTATCTTGTATTTTAACATTTTTCAAAGATCACTTCCTTTATTTCGCATTTTTTTAAACATTAAACCTCAATATGTTGGGAATATTTCCTGCCCGTAAATCCCTTAACTCATTTATTGTCAAATACTAGAAAACCATTGTCCATTTTCATTTAAAACTATAATCGGGGCATAATTCCTTTACCTTAGCCAGGGCATTATTAAAGTCAAGCCATACATCCCACTTGGTTTTATTTAAAGCTTTTCCCTGCTGTCGAAGAATATACGCCGGATGAAACGTTGGCATTATCCATAGATTCCTGGTATATATCCATTTTCCTCTTTCTTGAATTATGCTGCTATGGGGTTTGAAATAGTTTAACGGCACGGAACCAAGGGCAATGATTACTTTTGGAGAAATAAATGAGAGTTCCAGTTCCAGGTTCCGAGAACAGGCTTTTATTTCATTTGCAAAGGGTGTCCTGTTCTTCGGTGGTCGGCATTTTACTACATTCGAAATATATAGTCTTTGACGGTTTATATTCAATTTTTCCAAAATCGTTGTTAAAAGCTGTCCAGCCCGTCCCACAAAAGGTCTGCCCAATCTGTCCTCATCAAAGCCTGGGCCTTCTCCAATCAGCATAAGTGGCGACTGCATGCAGCCTTCTCCCGGCACCTTTTTGGTACAGCTATCTGAAGAATGAAGGGAACATTCTATGCATGAATTTAAATATTCCTTTATTTTGTCATATAAATATTCCCTTATATTATCGGATTCAGCATTTTCGGCTTTTATTATATCTATTAGCTTGCCATAATGAATTTCACTTAAATTGAATTCTTTCTTAAGTTCAAACATGAGTTTAATTTTATAAGGCAATTGTGTTTCCTCTGGCTCAAAATCTATTAAAAAATTATCTAATTCTGCCATAGTGTTCCTCCTCCACCCATTGTCTATTATAACATAATCCTATTTAAAGCCAAATATAAGATTTATTTCCTTGTAATCAATATAAAAATTGCCCTTTTAAATAATGGGCAAAAAAATGGATAAGGTTTTATTCACTGAAGATATCGAATCTATGATTCACCTTGGATTGAATTTTCGTCATTTTTCTCTTTTTCTCCCACATACAATATTGAAGGGGTTGGTTTATATATATCTTCAGAAATAATCTTTTTTTCTTCCTTGCCATTGATGCTATATATTTTCCATACCCTTACCTGGTATCCAGGACTCCCTTCCTTAAACCGTGTTTTACCTTTTTCCAAGTTTATATCTTTTTTTATCGTTAGAAGTGGAGGGATCTTCCTTATTACTTCTGAATAAAATTTTATATTTTCTTCGACTTTTTTTTCTCCATAAAATCTTACAGTTAATGTGTCGTCATTAACTTCTGTATACAGCAATATATAGCTTTTGGTATTGTTTTTAAATTTTAAATCGATATAATTGTAATTTACGGTTGCATCTCTGCCTAAGGGCACATAAGTTACAGGAAGCGAGTGATTCGATCTCTCAATTATTTCCATACCGGCAATGAGTGCTAGATTGTATATTGTGCTCGATAGCTGACATACTCCTCCGCCTATGCCTGGAACAGTTTCATTTTGAAAAAAAATAGGGGCAGCCTTGTAGCCTTTTTCTCCTGTGCGTTCACCTACAGCATCATTAAACGAAAAAATTTGACCCGGCGCAATAATATAACCATTTAGTTTATTAGCTGCGAGACGGATGTTTTGTGTCCTTTCTTTCAATGACTTATTAAATTTAGTGGAGAATTCAGCCATCTTCACCTTTATATTCATTGCTAAAAGGTCATTTCGTGTTTTAGCCGCTTGAATCGGTTTTGTTTTAATATTGACAACCTTATACTTTTTACAAAGTGTATCAATAATACTTCTTTTTAAATTCTCCAAATCGACTTCCTTGCCTTGTGTTTCATTTACGATGTTTACACTGTCGCCGATTATTTCAAAATATGCATCTTTAGGCTTGGTAAAAACATATTCTTGTATTTTGTTTAAAACATCTTCAGATGCATTGTTTATAAACTCTGCATAGAGCGGTAGTCGCAATGGATTGTTTCTGTAGTTAGTAATTGCAATGTAATTGTATAGAAAAAATCTTTTTCTCCCTGATGAAAAAGCCTGATCTATACTTTTTTTTAAGTCGAATCTAATATGATTCTCAGGATAAAAAAACCATTTTTTATCATTATACAAAATAATCACAGGTTCTTTCAAACACTTCATAATATGCGCATAAAGTTTTGTTTCGGCCTGTTCCTTTGAAAGCCCTCCAACATAAAAATCGGCTATGTATATGCCGGGAAATATCTTCGAATTATAGTGTTTTGTTTCCAAAAAAACATAAAATATCGCCAAAACTAAAAATAAGAGCAGGATTGTCAGAATGAGAGCTGTTTTTTTTGACATAAATCTCACCCTTTATAAAAATATCCTACTCTTATTTATAATCAAGAATATCGGTGAAAATGCCTCAAGCATTATTATTTTATACGTCAACTTTTTTCTCCATTAAAATCAAATCATCACCTAGCGACTTATGATTTTTTAATTTAAGTATTCCTTTTTTCTTAAAACCGCATTTTTCATAACACCTTATGGCCCTTTTGTTGCTTTTATATACCCTCAGATATATGGTTTTAAATCCCATAACTTTAAATATATAATCGATAAACATGGATAAAGCTTCTGTGCCATACCCTTTCCCCCATAGATTTTCTTCCCCTATGTACATGAACAATTCCGCAATTTTTTCCTTCCATTGAATATGGTTGATTTCAATTTCTCCTACAAAATTACCGCTTTTGTCTTCAATAGCCAGAATGTAGTGCAATAAATTGTTTTTTAAATATCGGTCTTTGCATTCCTCCTTGTTTTTTGGGAGTCTATTGCCGGCCAAATATATAAGTATTTTGTTTTGATGCCACTTTATAATCTTTTCAAAATCATCAACACCCACTTTCCTGAGATTTATTTTTTCTCCTTCAATTTTCATAACCACACATCCCAATTGATATATTGATACTCCGTATAATAAAAATTCAACTTAAATCAAAAAAATCCTTTATGTAATATTCGCCATCGCAATAAAAAATACCCTTTTCAGGGTATTTAAGAAGGATAAACATCAAATTTGTCTTTTTGAATTAAACTATTATCCAACTTATATTTTCTTGCCTGGCGCTCTTGAAAAAATTTTATAGCTATTTGCGGGAAGAGTGCATAGGTAAGCACATCTTCTTCTTGTTCCATATAATAGGCGATTTCTTTTGCGTCTTTTTCCAGTTCAGGCTCCAGTAAATCCGCCGGGCGGCAGGTAATTACATCTTCATCGCCGATTATTTTTTTCTTGATATCAGGAGAAATCGGTGCAGGCGGCTTGCCGTATAAACCTTTTACATAATTCTTAACTTCATTGATAACCATTTTGTATCTTTCGCCTGTAATGACATTCATTACTGCCTGTGTCCCTACTATCTGACTGGTAGGTGTTACAAGGGGCGGATATCCTAAATCTTCTCGAACTTTCGGGACTTCCTTCAAAACTTCGGGAAGTTTGTCCAGCGCATTTTGCTGCTGCAATTGACTGGCTAGATTTGACAACATTCCGCCGGGAATCTGGTAGTTTAAGACCATAGTATCCACCATGGTTATAATACTCTCTATCTTATAATGGGTCCGAACCTGTTTAAAGTGTTCTGTTATTTCTGAGATGAGCCCCAAATCCAGATTTGTGTCATAAGGAGTATTTTTCAGTACAGCCACCATGGTTTCGGTAGGCGGCTGAGATGTTCCCAAAGCAAAGGGCGACAGTGCTGTGTCAATTGCATCTACGCCTGCTTCAATGGCTTTCAAATAGGTCATGGAAGCCATGCCGCTGGTATAATGGCTGTGAAGCTGTATCGGTATAGTAATCTCTTGTTTTAATCTGGATATTAATTCGTATGCGTCATATGGCGAAAGAAGGCCTGCCATATCCTTTATGCAAAGCGAATCAATTCCCATTTCCACCAGCCTTTTTGCTATAGAAACATAATAATCATTATTGTGAACCGGGCTTATGGTATAGACAACCGTACCCTGAGCGTGGCCATTATATTTTTTGGTGGCTTCTATGGCTTTTTCCATATTTCTGACATCGTTCAGTGCATCGAAAATCCTTATAATGTCAATTCCATTTTCTATGGATTTTTTTACGAATAAATCCACTACATCGTCGGGGTAGTGATGATATCCCAAAAGATTCTGGCCTCTAAGAAGCATTTGAAGGGGGGTTTTCTTAATTTTTTGCCTCAATATCCTTAATCTTTCCCATGGATCTTCGTTTAAAAAACGGATACAGCTATCAAATGTAGCTCCGCCCCACATTTCTAATGAATGAAATCCTACTTCATCCAGCTTTTCGGCTACCGGTAGCATTTCATCAAGCTTCATCCGTGTTGCTATAAGGGATTGATGTGCATCTCTCAAAATTGTATCGGTGATGCCAACTTTTTTTTGTTGCAACATCAAATTCTCCTTTCTTAATTAAATTATATTTAACATATTATTTGTCATTTTCAGCAGGCACTTATTCTTTTCAACCACCATACATGGACAGTAAAACACCTGCAACTATGGCAGTCCCTATGACTCCTGCAACATTGGGCCCCATGGCATGCATCAGGATAAAGTTGCCTGGTTTTTCCTCCTGGGCTACTACCTGTGAAACCCTGGCAGCCATTGGTACCGCAGAAACTCCGGCAGAACCGATAAGGGGATTGACCTTGCCGCCTGATAGCACATACATTAGTTTGCCCAGCAGCACTCCCCCTGCCGTGCCCATGGCAAAGGCCGCAAGCCCCAGAAACAATATCTCAATGGTCTGTATTCTTAGGAAGTTCTCGGCACTGGCCGTAGCCCCGACTGTGGTGCCTAGGAATATTGTGATAATATTGATGAGCTCATTCTGGGCAGTTTTTGAAAGTCTTTCAACAACTCCGCATTCCCTGAAGAGATTGCCCAGCATTAGGCAGCCGATGAGTGCAGTGGCTGGTGGTACAAGGAAACTTGCCAGCACGGTAACTATAATAGGAAATATTATTTTTTCAGTTTTGGAAACAGGTCTTAATTGTTCCATGCTCACCATCCGCTCTTTCTTTGTGGTCAACAGGCGCATAATTGGCGGTTGAATTATTGGCACCAAAGCCATGTATGAATATGCGGATACGGCTATAGCTCCCAGAAGGTGCGGTGCAAGTTTGCTTGATAGAAAAATGGCGGTAGGGCCGTCGGCTCCCCCAATTATACCTATGGATGCCGCTTCTTTGAAATTAAAACCGAGCAAGGTTGCTCCAAGAAAGGTGGTAAAAACGCCAAACTGAGCTGCAGCTCCCAAAAGCAAGCTTTTAGGATAGGCGATTAGAGGGCCGAAATCCGTCATGGCGCCTACTCCCAAAAAGATGAGAGGTGGATAAATATCAAGCTCTACGCCTTGATATATCCAGTATAAAAAGCCTCCCTTTTGCATGAGATTGGCCAGCGGAATATTGGCCAGGAGCATACCGAAGCTTATGGGCACAAGAAGCAAGGGTTCATATTTTTTTACTACGGCGAGATAAATCAGAATACAGGATATTGCTATCATAATGAGTTGCTGTATGGTAATATTTACAAACCCTGTAGTTTTGATAAAATTAGCTATTTGGTCTAGCAAGGCTCTCCACTCCCGTTTTATATTATTTATTCCATAGTAGCCAGCAAATCGCCTGTGTTTACGGATGCTCCTTCAGATATAGCTATTGATGATATTGTCCCGTCTTGTGGAGCAAGGATTTCATTTTCCATTTTCATGGCTTCCAGTATCATAATAACATCGCCCTTGGATACTTTTGAGCCTTCTTTTACTTTTACGGAAAGTATGGTTCCCGGCATTGGCGCGGCAATGGATATTTTACCTGCCGATGGAGCTTTTTTAGACGCCGGTGCGGCTTGAGAGGGCTTGGAAACTTCCCTTTTCGGCGGTTCTTTCGGTTTTTCTTGAGTAGATATATTAATTGCATCATAAATCGGTTCAGCGCTGCCTATTTCTTCCACCTCTACTTCATAAGTCTGTCCATTTACTGTTATTTTGTATTTTTTCATAATATTTTCTCCTTTCATGGATTTTGATTAAAGATTGTTGTGAACATTTTCATATCTCGCCGCCATTCCCCATTCTGGGGTAGTTTTATGAATCCGGCGGATGTAACCTATTTTTATGTTTGTTATTGGTTTTTGAATATATTCGCTAAGTGCTGCAGCGATCACCGCTACTAGTTCGCTGCTGTTTTGCATATCAGCTGAATCTTGAATGGTTTGGACATCCATGTCAACATCATGTTCAGCTATTTCGGGTTTCGCTATTGATTCATTTTTTTTTACCTGTCTAGCCTGGGGATAGAACATATGCCTCATTAAATCAAGAATCAATGAAAGAAGATACAGTGCAACCATTACTATCCCCATACCCAGAAGACCCGTTTTAAGTGATCCGATAAGATCTTGCATTATACTGTTCAATCTGGTTCACCTCTTTTATTTTTATAACGGAATGTTGCCGTGCTTTTTGGCAGGTCTTGTTTCGCGCTTCGACATCAGCATTTCCATAGCTGAAACGAGTTTTACTCTGGTGGTGGATGGTTCTATTACATCGTCTACATAGCCCCTGGCTGCGGCCTGATAGGGATTGGCAAATTTGTCCCTATATTCTTCTATTTTTTCATTTCTCGTGGCTATAGGGTCACTGGACTCTTCTATTTCTTTTCTGAATATTATGTTGGCTGCACCTTCCGGCCCCATGACGGCTATTTCGGCTGTGGGCCAAGCGAATACCTGGTCAGCGCCCAGGTGTCTTGAACACATGGCTATATATGCTCCGCCATATGCCTTGCGTGTGATAACTGTTATTTTCGGGACAGTGGCTTCGGAATAGGCATACAGTAATTTTGCTCCGTGTCGGATTATTCCTCCGTGTTCCTGTGCCACTCCGGGAAGATATCCAGGAGTGTCGGTAAAGGTAATAAGCGGTATATTGAAGGCATCGCAAAACCGAATGAATCTGGCAGCTTTATCAGAAGCGTTTATGTCAAGGCAACCCGCAAGTGCTCTTGGTTGATTTGCCAGGATTCCCACGGTGTGGCCGGCAAGTCTCGCAAATCCCGTTATCATGTTCTGGGCGTAAAGGGATTGAACTTCGAAGAAATCGCCTTTATCCACAACCATTTTTATTATATCTTTCATGTCATACGGTTTGTTGGGATCCGCAGGTACTATATTGTCAAGTTCGGGCAATATTTTTATATTGGTGTCTTCAGTTTCTTCAAAGGGTGGGTCTTCAAGATTGTTTGACGGCAAATATGAAAGCAGTTTTTTTATCTGGTCAAAGCATTCCTCTTCGTTTTCACTCATGAAGTGGGCTACCCCGCTGGTCTGATTGTGGGCTCTGGCTCCACCCAGATCTTCGGGAGTAACTTCCTCTCCCGTAACCGCTTTGATTACCTGAGGACCGGTGATGAACATTTTGCTTGTACCTGATACCATGAATACAAAATCGGTAAGCGCAGGGGAATACACTGCTCCACCGGCGCAAGGGCCAAGGATGACCGAAATTTGAGGTATTACTCCGGATGAGAGTGTATTTCTATAAAAGATTTCCCCATAGCCCTTTAAAGCGTCAACACCTTCCTGTATCCTGGCTCCACCGGAATCGTTCAATCCTATTAAAGGAGCACCCATTTTCATCGCCATATCCATAACTTTCACTATCTTTGCCGCGTGCATTTCGCCAAGGGATCCGCCGATGACGGTAAAATCCTGAGCAAAAACAAAAACTAGTTTGCCGTTTATGGTACCGTAGCCTGTAACCACGCCTTCTCCGGGGGCTTTTGTTTCTGCCATGTCGAACTGTATGCAGCGGTGCTCCACAAAGGTGTCGATTTCTACAAAGCTTCCTTCGTCCAGGAGTTTTTCTATACGTTCCCTTGCAGTGAGCTTACCGCTCTCGTGCTGTTTTTGTATTCGCTTTTCACCTCCGCCCTGCTCAACAATTTTTCGTTTTTGTTGCAAATTTTTAAGCTTCTGTTCAATGGTCTCCAATGATGTTGCCCTCCTTGTCTTTATTGTAAATCATGTTCTTTCGCATAATTCAATCAAAACTCCATTAGTTGCTTTGGGATGAATAAATGCTATTCTGGCACCTCCGGCGCCCTTCCTCGGTTTTTCATCAATCAGCCTTACTTTCTGAGCTTTTAAATCTTCCAGGACTTTTTCTATGTTGTCAACTCTAAATGCTATGTGCTGGATGCCTTCTCCATTTTTTTCAATAAACTTTGCTATGGCACCATCCGGCTCAGTTGATTCTAAAAGCTCAATTTCGCTTTCGCCTACGGGAATAAATGCCACCTTTACTTTTTGATCTGTAACGGTTTCCAGGCCGATTGATTTTAAACCGAGAATTTCTTCAAACACCCTTAAAGATTCATTAAGATTTTTTACTGCAATTCCGATATGATCTATTTTTTCCACCATCTCATAACCTCCTCACAAGCTTTTTTCTTTTATAATAATTTCCGCGGCGGAATATGGATCAATTTGCCTTTTCACAGCTTTTTCTACAAGAAATTCAATCTTCTCAGAATAAGTAGTCATTATGTTATTTAAAACACTTTCTGTTAACAAACCGATTATTTCTTGTCTAATCCTGTTTGTCCTTTTTATTTTTAAATAGTCTTTTTTTGTAAGATATTCCCATAAAACATCAATTGTTTCAACAAGTTCCTCAATTCCATAGCCTTCTGTTGCTATGGTTTTTATTACGGGAGGCTTTAACTCTTTTTTTTCAAAACAAAGTCCCAAAGCTGTCTCTATCTCTGTCACGAGTCTATCGGCACCATCTTTATCGGATTTGTTGATTACAAAGATATCTCCAATTTCCATTATTCCCGCTTTTATTGCTTGGACATCATCGCCCATTCCAGGCACCATAACAAGCAAAACAATGTCTGCCAGTTTTGCAATATCTATTTCCGATTGGCCCACTCCTACGGTTTCGATTAATATATAATCCATGCCCGAAGCATCCAGAACCTTTGCCGCATCATAACAGGCCTTGGAAAGACCTCCAAGAGCGCCTCGGGTACCCATGCTGCGAATAAACACTCCTTCATCCAATGCTAAATCCTGCATGCGGATTCTATCGCCCAATATGGCTCCACCGGTAAATGGGCTGGTAGGGTCCACAGCAATTATTCCAATTTTTTTATTTTTACTCCTTAATATCTTGGCGAGCTTATCCACCAGGCTGCTTTTTCCACTGCCCGGAGCGCCCGTAATTCCAATAATCCTGGCTTTACCTGTATGAGTATATATTTTCTTCAATATTTCTTTGGCATCATGCGATTTTTCTTCGATTAAAGTTATCAGTTTGGCAATACTTCTTTTATTACCATTTAGAACAGCCTCAATAGTATCCATCAAAAATAGCACCTTTCGGGTTTTATTTGACATGAGTCTTTATAAAATCAATTATCTCGGATGTTGGGGTGCCAGGAGTAAATACTTCGGCTATGCCCGCTTCTTTAAGTCCCAGAATGTCCTCCTCCGGAATCACTCCACCACTTATAACAAGAATATCCTCTGCATTTTTTTCTTTCAACAGTTGGATTACCTTTGGAAGGAGAAAGTTGTGTGCTCCCGATAAAATGGACAACCCTATTACATTTACATCTTCCTGTATAGCGGTTTCTACTATTTGTTCTGGGGTCTGCCTCAACCCCGTATAAATTACTTCCATGCCAGAATCTCTAAGAGCTCTTGCAATGACTTTTGCCCCTCTGTCATGCCCATCCAGACCGGGTTTTGCAATAAGCACACGTATTTTTTTTGTATCTTCCATTGCTGCCCTCTCCCTTCTATATGGTGATAGAAGCTTTATATTCACCGAAAACTTTTCGTAAAGTATCGCATATTTCCCCGAGCGTACAATAACATTTAACACATTTTAAAATGACAGGCATTAAATTTGCATCTGTTTTGGCTTGACTATGGAGTTCCTTCAGAGCCTCCCTTACTGCAAGGTTGTCTCTGCTGGATTTCAATTCTTTTAGTTTAATTTCTTGAGTCCTTCCAACTTCAGGGTCTACTTTAAGCAAGCCTTTGGGCGGTTCTTCTTCAATCTGAAACTTGTTTACACCCACTACAATTCTCCGGCCAGATTCGATTTCCATCTGGTAGCGATAGGCACTATCCTGAATTTCCTGCTGCATGAACCCCTTTTCTATGGCTTTTACCGCCCCTCCTAATTTATCAATTTTGTCAATATATTCACGAGCTTTCTGTTCTATAGTATTTGTAAGATATTCTATATAGTAAGATCCTGCCAGGGGATCTACGGTTTCAGTGACGCCGCTTTCATAGGCTATTATCTGCTGAGTTCTCAATGCGATTCTCACTGAATCCTCTGAAGGTAGGGCCAGTGCTTCATCTCTTGAATTTGTATGAAGGGATTGGGTTCCGCCAAGCACTGCTGCAAGTGCCTGTATAGTTACCCTTATTATATTATTGTCGGGCTGCTGGGCTGTAAGTGTCGACCCACCGGTTTGAGTATGAAATCTCAACATCATAGACCTTGGATCCTTTGCATAAAATCTTTCTTTCATTATTTTCGCCCATAGTCTCCTAGCCGCTCTGAATTTTGCCACTTCTTCCAGAAGATCGTTATGAGCGTTAAAAAAGAATGAAAGCCTCGGAGCAAATTCATCTACTGAAAGCCCTGCATTGATGGCGGCTTCAACATACGCTATCCCATCAGCCAGAGTAAATGCCACTTCTTGAACTGCTGTTGCTCCGGCTTCGCGGATATGATATCCGCTGATGCTTATGGTATTCCACTTGGGCATATTTTTTGAACAGAATTCAAATATATTTGTGATAAGTCTCATGGAAGGAGACGGTGGAAAAATATATGTGCCTCTGGCCACATATTCTTTCAATATATCATTCTGGATGGTGCCTGATAATTTATCCGGCGCCACGCCTTGCTTTTCGGCCACCGCTATATACATGGAAAGCAATACCGAAGCTGGTGCGTTTATAGTCATTGATGTGCTCACTTTATCCAGGGGGATGCCATCAAATAGAATTTCCATGTCTTTTAACGAATCTATAGCCACACCGACTTTTCCCACTTCTCCTCTGGAAAGAGGATGGTCTGAGTCATAACCTATCTGTGTGGGAAGATCAAAAGCCACGGACAAGCCGGATTGACCCTGAGAAAGGAGAAATTTGTATCTCTGATTGGACTCTTCGGCTGTTCCGAATCCGGCATACTGTCTCATTGTCCATAGCTTTCCTCGATACATGTTTGGCTGTACTCCGCGGGTATACGGATATTCTCCGGGGAATCCCAAATCATTAAGATAATCCAAATCCTGTACATTTAATTCTGTATACACGGGTTCAACTTCTATATTCGAATTTGTATAAAACTTTTCAAATCGTTCGGGATGCTTTTCCAAAATTTTTCTTAGCTTGGTTTCTTCCCAAAGTGTTTTCTCTTTTCTTAGTTTTTCAAGGGAATTCTTATCGCTCATAACTTTTTTCCTCCCTGGAAATATTTATACAGGTCTTTTGAATATAATATAATATTTTTTATTCAAAGGCAATAACCTATCCCGAAAATATAAAGCAACATTTTCATTATCTGATGCTGAGGCATTTTGCATGATGAGTGTATAAACAAAATAAAAAGCTTTTAATAAAAACAAAACAATTCAATGAAAACAATTTATTTAGAATGAATTTTGCATGCATTTATATTGATTTTAACTATATTGTATTTTAACTTCTGAATCAAAAATCTTGAACATGTATTTTTTTAAAATCCCTCCCTGAATCTCAGGGAGGGATTTTAACTTTTTCAGATCCAGCCTCTTACTTTCATAGCGTCAGCTATCCTCTTTACTGAAACCATGTAGGCAGCTTCTCTCATGTTGACTTTGTAATCTTTATGCATGTTGTATACTTCATTAAAGGCTTTTACCATAATGTGCTCAAGACGCGTATTAACTTCCTCTTCCGTCCAGTAGAAATTCATTAAATTCTGTACCCATTCAAAATAAGACACTGTGACGCCGCCGGCATTGCAGAGAATGTCCGGAATAACCAACACGCCATTTCTATAAAGAATTTCGTCGGCTTCAGGCGTTGTGGGCCCATTGGCGCATTCGCCTACTATCCTGGCTTTTATTTTTGCTGCGTTTTTGCTGGTTATGACATTTTCAAGGGCCGCTGGCACTAGTATATCAACATTCAATTCTAATAATTCTTCGCCGCTTATATCCTTACTTCCCGGAAAACCCTTTACTGTCTTATTTTTTTCCTTAAATTCAAGAACAGCATTCGGATTCAATCCTTCAGGATTATACGCACCTCCTTGAGAATCGTTCACTGCAACTATTTTGCAACCGAGTTCGCTCAGCAACCTGGCCGCTATGCTGCCTGCATTGCCATAACCCTGAACGGCGACAGTTGCTTTTGCCAAATCAAGACCTATGCTGCTGGCCGCTTCTCTTATAGTGAAAGTAGCTCCTCTTGCCGTAGCCTCATTTCGGCCGAGAGATCCGCCTATTATAATTGGTTTGCCAGTCACTACTCCCGGTGTATTATATCCTCTTAAAGTGCTGAACTCATCCATAAACCAGGCCATAATCTGAGCATTGGTGTACACATCGGGGGCCGGTATATCCTTTTCAGGACCAATGATAGGGCTTATTGCTTTGAAAAAACCACGGCTAAGTCTTTCAAGCTCTCCTTTTGATAGTTCTTTTGGGTTGCAGACAACTCCACCCTTGCCTCCTCCATAAGGGATACCCACAACCGCACATTTAAAAGTCATCCATGTAGATAAAGCTTTCACCTCATCCAGCGTGACATTGGGATGGAATCTTACTCCGCCCTTAGCCGGACCAATGGCTGTATTATGTTGCGAGCGAAAACCTATAAATGTTTTTGTTGTTCCGTCATCCATTTTTACAGGTATAGATACAACTAGAACCCTCTCCGGTTCTTTTAGAATTTCATAAACCGAATTATCCAAACCGAGTTTTTCACAAGCGGATTTAATTTCCTTTTGAACAATTTCGAATGGATTCAATGTTTCTGACATGTTTAACTCCCTCCAATTTTTAAATCTCTTCCCAAAAAACATAAGATAATTTTAATAACTTTTTTTAATCACCCTTTCTTAAAAAAATGTAAACAACTTGATGCATAACAGGCTGAAGAAATTTTTTTATTGATTAACTCCCATATTATTTATTTTTATATTGTTTTTGCTGAAATTCTCCCAGTTCAAATCCCGCATATAATGCCTTTCTATTTAATTCCTCCGTTCCTTTAGGAACTCGATCCATAACAGCCTCCTCGATAGATTTTTTTGACACTATTTTTGTAACGGCTATAAGAGCGCCCAGCGAGACTATATTTGCAACAATGACTTTACCGACGCTTTTATTGGCTGTTTCAATTATTGGCAAACTTACTATTTTTACGGGCGGTTCCGATTTTCTTATGCTGGAATCTATTATAATAATTCCGTTAGATTTAATATTGTCTTTATACTTTACAAATGCTTCTTCCGTTAAAGTTAGCAGAATATCTGGTTGCATCACTTTGGGATAATCAATTGGAGAATCGCTTATTATAACTTCCGCTCTACTGGCTCCTCCCCTCGCTTCCGGTCCATAAGATTGGGATTGAACAGCATTTTTTCCATCCAGAATCGCTGCTTCGGCAAGTATAATTCCAGCCAGTATCAGGCCCTGACCGCCAGAACCGCTCAAGCGTATTTCAGTTCGTTCCCCCATATTACTTTCCCTCCCGAGCCTTTTCTATGACTTTTGCATATTCTTCAGTATATTCCGGGGCAAATTCCTCATAAAACTCACCAATCACTATTTTACCGGCCAGTTCTTCCTTTGTTAGTTTTTCAGCATTTTTAGCCGGGATGCATGCATCTTTGATAAACTCCATCATCCTTACTGGTGAGCTCATTTTGTTTTTTCTTCCAAAATATGTGGGACATATGCTGATCGCATCGATAAGTGAAAAACCTTTATGCAAAAGGGCTTTTTCAATCAATTTTATAAGTTGTGGAATGTGGTATACAGTACCTCTCGCTACATAAGTAGCGCCAGCCGATTGTGCCAGTTTACAAAGGTCAAAGCTCCTATCAATATTGCCGTAAGGCGCAGTAGTGGCAAATGCTCCTTGCGGAGTCATAGGAGAATACTGACCGCTGGTCATTCCGTAAATATTATTATTGAATACAACAGTAGTTATATCTATATTTCTCCTGCATGCGTGGATGAAATGATTTCCTCCTATTGCAGCACAGTCGCCGTCTCCAGTTAGCACTATCACCTTTAATTCGGGTTTTGCAAGTTTTATGCCAGTAGCAAAAGCCAACGCCCGACCATGAGTCGTATGCAGAGTATTAAAATTCAAATATCCGGGGGCTCGTGACGAACATCCGATTCCTGAAACTATGCATATTTTGCCCTGGTCTAATTTTAGATTGTCTATAGCTCGAACAACCGCTCCAGTAAGAATCCCATGACCGCATCCCGGGCACCATATATGCGGCAACTTTTCTGTTCTAAAGTACTTTTCCAGCTCTTTACGCACGGCTCCTCACCTCCCTGGTTCTGGATATGATTTCGTTTGGGGCAATTAATTCCCCATTAAATTTATTTATACCTGCGACATAAAATCTTCCTTCGGCTGAAGCCTTCACCATCTCCACCAGCTGCCCAAAATTCATCTCCGCCACAATTAAATTCTTTACTTGAGATGATAGTTCTTGTATTGCCCTATGCGCAAAAGGCCAGATTGTTTTTAATCTCAACATGCCGATTTTTTGTCCTTCGCGTCTCATTATTTGGACTGCCCTCATTACTGAACGGGCTGTAGAGCCAAAAGAAATTATCACTGTGTCCGCATCATTGGTAAAAATGCTTTCATAATCCAGAATGTCATCCAGATTGTCATATATTTTTTTCATCAATCTCGTTATAAGTGCTTCGGTAACTGTTGCGCTGGTAGATGGAAAACCGGTAATATCATGAATAAGCCCTGTAACATGGAACGGTATTCCCTCTCCGAAATTGGCCATCGGTGGAATCCCGTCTCCGTCGCAATCTTTGTAAGGCTCATATTCCTTTATTGTGGGATCAGGTTTTTTCCTGTTAATGATTTTTATACTTGATGGATCGGGAAGTTCTACCTTTTCTCTCATATGAGCCACAACCTCATCCATCAGAAGAATGCATGGAACTCGATATTTTTCCGAAAGGTTAAAAGCTCTTATAGTCAGCTCATATACTTCCTTGACATATGAAGGCGAAACAACTATAATAGGGTGATCGCCATGAGTTCCCCATCTTGCCTGCATCACATCTCCCTGGGCAGGCAATGTTGGCAAGCCTGTACTTGGTCCCCCGCGTTGAACATTTACTATAACGCAGGGCACTTCAGTCAAACAGGCAAAGCCAATGTTTTCCTGCTTCAGGGAAAACCCAGGGCCACTTGTGGCTGTCATTGCTTTCAATCCAGCAAGCGACGCTCCTATAACAGCACCCATACTGGCAATTTCGTCTTCCATTTGAATAAATTTGCCTCCAACTTTTGGCAATTTTTCGGCTGAAAGTTCCGCTATTTCCGTAGAAGGGGTTATGGGATATCCTGCATAAAATCTCATTCCGGCTGCAATTGCTCCTTCCACGCACGCTTCATTCCCCTGCATTAATATTGCTTTACTATTCATTCTCTTCACCTCCCACAACAATGGCGTAATCGGGGCATCTCAGTTCACATAATTTACATTTTATGCATGCTTCCAGATTTGTCACCACAGGTTTTCCGTTTTCAGATGAAAAAACTTTCTTCGGACAAAAAGCTATACAAATGCCGCATCTTTTACATGCCCTATCATTGACATGGATACTGAAGGTTTTTTCCGCCATCATATCACACCTCTATTCTTCTATTTATTTTTTTAAATATGGCAGATTTAAGCAAATTTATTGAACCCATATCGGGAACAAAAATAAACTCAATGATATCTTTTTCATCTTTAAACGGCAATACATCTTTTTTTCTACCCGGTGAAACTATAACTACATCCGAACTTTCAACAAATTTTTTTATCATACCGGAATCAGTAAATATTTCACTGTGAATATTATCAAAATCCAAACCGATATTATATATAGCATTTTTAACTTTTTCGGCAAAATTCTGTGATATTGTCAGCAACCCCACCCTGCTATTTTTATTTATTCTGGCAATCTTTATTATGCTCTCAAGTTTGGGATTCAAAGCCAACGGTAGGATTTCCACGTTATCGTCATTTATCAGATTTTTAACTTCTTCAATATGAAAGAAAGTAGTAACTATAAAATCATGGTATTGTATTTTCTTTTTAATGTCTTTTATATTTTTTTTAAAATCCTGAAGTAAAACAGGCGTAGTTGCAACACCAGCCCCCAGTTCGAGTTCTTTACAAAAGTAGTCCAATTGTTCCTGGTTGCACTCTATAAAAACAATTTTTATCTTTTTATATTCCTGAATATATCTATACACTCTTTTTTTGCATAAATCCAAGAACTCCTCAGGCTCAATTCCTGCTTTTATTGATTCTCTTATGAAAAAATCTAATTTCTCAATAGTATTAATATTAATATTAATGTTGCTAGGTTCAGAAGTTTTCTGTAATGGACAATTATTTGTAACAAAAGTGCCTCTGCCCTGATGAGAAGTTATCACTCCTTCTTTTTCCAGTTCTTTATAAGCTAGACTGACGGTTTTTCTGCTGACCTCCAAAGATTTTGCGAGTTCTCTTTCTGTCGGAAGCTTATGCCCGACAGGCCATTTATTCTCATCAATGTTGCTTTTTATATATTGTTTTACCTGTAAATATAATGGTATTTTTTGAGCTTTAAATTGAATCATTAAAACTCCCCTTGCAAATTGGTTCTTTAGTATTCCAATATACCGTTTTCTTTTGCTATATATATTCTACAATAATCTTAAAAATCCTTCAGTTTTTAGAAAAAAACATAAATACAAAAAGCCAATTATAAAAATTGGCTTTTTGTATACAGATAATCTTATATACAAAAATAAACTTATAAACAACCTTCTGATTTTTTATATTTTAATCTTTGAAGAAACCCCCAGGGAACATCTAGTGTCCCCAATAAGAGAGGATATTCACCATGGCTATCGGAGCCACCTGTCATTAACAAGTTTTTTCTGGTTGCAAAATCAATCAAAAAATCAACTTGTGAAGGGGTATGATTTTTATGGTACACTTCAATTCCCATGATTCCGTAATCAACAAGGTCTTTTATTATCTGCATCTCATATAGCAAACCCGGATGAGCGAGAACCGGAATGCCTTTACTTTTCTTTATTATATCTACGGCATTAAATGGTGTTAATTTGTATCTTGGAACAAAAGCAGGTCTATCAGGATTCAGGAATTTTACAAATGCCTCTTCCATAGATGCAGCATATCCTTTTTCTATCAATACTTGAGCAATATGCGGCCGACCCAAAGATGGCCCCGCAGCTTTTTTGTTTATCTCATCAAAGCCGATATCGATTCCGAGCTGTTTTAGCTTTTCAGCAATTTTTAACACACGGGCCAATCTTTTTTGCAAAATGTTAGATAAAATGTTTCTAAGCTCGGTTGATTTATAGTCTATATAATATCCTAAAATATGAACATCCTGCTCCTTATAATATGTATTAATTTCTATCCCAGGGACAACTTCTATATCTTTATATTTTTCCGCTTCATCTACGGCTAATTGAATCCCATCTACAGTATCATGGTCTGTTATGGCAATTGCTTTCAGGCCTAAGATTCGTGATGTCTGCACTACTTCGACCGGTGTAAGTCTTCCATCAGAAAATGTTGTGTGTATATGTAAGTCTATCTTCAACGTTATCCCTCCCAAAAACTTCTTTAAAAATCAATAAAAGCCTGTGTAATATTAACAGGCTTTTTAAAATGCATAGGAAAGCAATATTATAAAACAATAATATTCCATCAACATTATCTTGGTTCGACAATAAGCTTCATAGCAGTCCTCTCCTGGCCGTCAATTTCAATATCGGTAAAAGCAGGAATACATATCAGATCCACTCCGCTTGGTGCCACAAAACCTCTGGCAATAGCAACAGCTTTAACTGCCTGATTTAATGCTCCCGCACCAATAGCCTGAATTTCGGCTCCTCCCTTTTCTCTTAAAACGCCTGCCAATGCACCCGCTACAGAATTTGGATTGGATTTGGCCGATACTTTTAACACTTCCATTTTTTCGATTCCTCCCTGCATAATTTGCTTTATAAAATATCTTATTCTATGTTTTGAGGAAAAGTCCTTGTTCTAGAAAAAATTTTTTATCTTTTTTTTAAATTTCTTTAATGTCTATACGCTGAATTTTTTGAGCTTTACCTGTTCGTGTATCAATATTAACAATCACTCCATTAATCTGCGAAGGGCCTTTTGCGACTTCAAATCTTACAGGAAGTTGATTGATAAATTTTTTAATAACCAAATCTTTGTCTATACCCAGCACAGAATTTACCGGGCCAGTCATACCTATGTCAGTGATATAAGCAGTTCCGTTGGGAAGAATTCTTTCATCAGCAGTCTGAACGTGTGTGTGTGTCCCCGCCACAAGGGTTACGCGACCATCGAGATACCATCCCATAGCTTTTTTTTCTGAAGTAGCTTCGGCGTGAAAATCAACAATTACTGTGTCAATATTTTTTAGTTTGTCAAGAATTTCATCAATTGTTTTAAACGGACAATCCAGGGCGTTCATAAATGTTCTTCCGGAAATATTTATAATCGCTACTTCTATACCGTTTTCCGTTTTTAAGACTCTATATCCACAGCCGGGTGTTCCCTTGGGATAATTGGCAGGCCTAATCATCCTTGTCTCTTCTTCAATAAAATTGAAGATATCTTTATTATCCCATATATGATTTCCCATTGTAAGGAAATCAATACCGCTTATAAACAATTCCTGCGCTATTTTTTGCGTAATTCCATTTCCCCCTGCCGCATTTTCGCCGTTAGCAATTACTAGATCCAATTCAAATTCTTTTCTTAAAAGTGGAAGTTTTTCTCTTATAATGGTTCTTCCAGGTCTTCCTACTATATCACCTATCATCATTAAAACCACCCTATCACTCCCTGTCCATTATTTTTATTTTCACTAAGTATTTTGCAAAAAAAGTGCGCCAAGTTGCGCACTTATAATTTTAAAAATAACGGCTTATTCTATTTTGCATATTCTGTAGCTCTTGTTTCCCTAATTACATTTACCTTAATCTGACCGGGGTATTCCAATTCCTCCTCAACTTTTTTAGCTATATTTCTGGCCATTTCAATAGTTCCAAGGTCATCAACATATTCGGGTTTAACCATTATTCTAATCTCTCTTCCCGCTTGAATGGCATAAGATTTTTCTACACCTTCAAAAGAGTTGGCTATCTCTTCTAATTTTTCCAGTCTCTTAATATATGCTTCAAGGGTTTCGCGTCTGGCGCCAGGCCTTGCTGCTGAAATTGCATCGGCTGCCTGAACTAATATAGCTTCAACGGTTTCCGGTTCTACGTCGTTATGATGAGCCGCTATTGCATTGACCACATCTGGAGATTCTCCATATTTTTTGGCGATTTCTGCACCAACTATTGCATGCGGTCCTTCCATATCCTGGTCGATGCTCTTTCCTATATCATGGAGCAAGCCAGCCCGCTTAGTAAGTTGAACATCAACTCCCAATTCAGCAGCCATAGCTGCAGCCAAATGTGCAACTTCGATAGAATGATGAAGCACATTCTGACCGTAACTCGTCCTGAATCTCAGTTTTCCGATATATCTAATCAAATCGCTATGAAGGCCGTGTATTCCCGTGTCAAAGGTAGCCTTTTCTCCATCTTCTCTTATGAGATTTTCCACTTCTTTTTGTGCTTTTTCCACCATTTCTTCGATTCTGGCGGGATGAATTCTACCATCAAGAATCAATTTTTCAAGAGCTATTTTAGCGACTTGACGCCTTATGGGGTCAAAACCCGAAAGAATAACGGCTTCCGGGGTATCATCTATTATCAAATCTATCCCCGTTAAGGTTTCCAAGGCTCTTATATTTCGACCCTCTCTGCCGATAATGCGACCCTTCATTTCATCATTGGGTAATGTTACTACTGATACGGTAGTTTCAGCCACCTGGTCCGCAGCACATTTTTGAATGGCATACGATATTATTTCTCTTGCCCTCTTTTGAGCTTCTTCTTTTGCCTGGGTTTCTATTTCCTTTATCATCATTGCAGCATCATGGCGTATATCGTCTTTAATTTTATTCAATAAAAATTCTTTAGCTTCATCCGTAGTCATGCCTGAAATACGCTCAAGTTCTGCCAATTGCTGAGAATACAAGTCATTAATCCTTTCATGAAGCTGATTAATTTCAGCTTCTCTCCTGGCAATCAATTCTTCCTTCTTTTCAATTGCTTCCATTTTGCGGTCTAAAGATTCTTCCTTTTGAACCAAACGCCTTTCAGAACGCTGAAGCTCATTTCTTCTTTCACGGAGTTCTTTTTCGGATTCATTCTTTAATTTAAGAATCTCCTCTTTTGCTTCGACTAGAGCTTCTCTTTTCATGGATTCGGCTTTTTTCTCTGCTTCTTCCAATATCTTTTTTGCTGATTCTTCCGCGGAATTTATCTTTGCCTCGGCTATATATTTCCTGATTAAATAACCTGCGGTCAATGTTATTAATCCGGTAATTGCGGTTACTATAATACTAAAAAACCTAATATCTCTTCACCTCCTTCTGTATAAAACAATAAAACCGAGGGGAACTCGGTTTTATATTAAATAGAGATAACTCTAATTTAATTTAAAGTTCGGCCCCCGAATCCACTAAACTACTCCTTGAAAAAATTACTACAATCTAATTTTATACTTTTTTAATAATCATGTCAAGAAAAACGAATTATGGAAATTATGGATTATATAATGTTACAACACTAGTACCTTCCTTTAATTCCACCCGGTACGCAATATCAGCAATTTCGCTCAGATACTGATTATGGGTAATCATAATTATCTGTCTGTGAAATACTTCGCTAATCTGTTTTAAGAATTGCGCTACATTCCCAATATATTCACTGCTCACATGCTTGGCTGGTTCATCCAATATTAGAGGACCATCGCTGTAAAAATTTGTACTTTGAATGACAGCGATTCTTAATGCCAATGCTATCACATCGACTATTCCTCCACCTCTGGCATCCTGTGGTTTTGTTTTTACTTGAACATCGCCAAAAGTTGAAATAACATAAAATTCTGCATCCGCTTTACCTCTTATTTCATTTAATTCTATTTTAAATTCCAGGGCGGGGCCAAAAACAAATTGCAAACAATGTGTTACCAGCATCTCTATTTGTTGCTTTATCTGTTCTCTGGCATATTCGGAAGCTCTCTGCAATAATATCCGCACCTGTTCAAGTATATCAATCTTCTTTTCGATTTTGCCGAGCTCTTCTTCTTTACTTTTCAGTTTGATTTCGAGATTGCGCTTAAGATTTTTTTTCATAGCAAATTTTAATGCAAAATCATCATAATATTTTTCAAGCGCTTCAACGGTTTCTTCAAATTGATCACGCATTCTTTCACTCCTTATATATCTTGAGGTAATAACTTTTTAGCTTTTTCTATCAGCTGTTTTAATTCTATGTTCAACTTTTCGATTTCAAAATCCAGCTCCTCAGGCTTTACATTCATTTTTGACAGTTCATCCAAGAGTTGTTGCTTTTGTTTTTGAAGTTCTTCAAGTCGCGCTTCAGCTTTATAACGCATTGCTTTTGCCTTATCTATTTTTTCTTTAAGTTCCTGTATTTCTTTTTCTGGTTCCATTACGCTGCACTCCTTTATTTGCCTTCTTTGAGCATTTCCACAATAATTTTCTGAGCAGTAATTTCATCAATCGGATTTAAACAAGTAGGACATCTGGACAGCTTTTTAAGAAGAAGGGCGTATTGCCTTGTCATCATAGCTAAACTTTGTGCCAGTTGTGTCAAGTACTCCTGGCCTTTTTTTATCGATAAATCTACTTCATATAGATTTTTTCTTATAGCATCAATTGATAAGAGCTCAGCATTCTTATAAACAATTTTTTCCATATAATTTTCAGTATCCATTATATGAACATATGTTTCCAATTGCCTTGAATATTCTTTAATCTGCCTATCAAGCAGAAACAATTTTTTTTGAATCTGGTCATATCTTTGAACTTTCTCATTCAGTTTATCAATATAATTAAGAATATCTTGCGCTTTAAAACAATCTTCGGTTTTATCAACATATTCTTTCGTGAGCATTATATGCCTGCTAGTTTCTTTTAGTTTGTCTCTTAAGGCCGTTAATGCAATAATTCGATTAATATCGTCGAGCATCTCGCTATATATAACCTCAACGTCTGAAATATTTTCGGTTATTTTTAAATCAAAACAGGCTTCATTTATTCCGTGGACTGTAGGTTCAAGCTTCTGTTTTATTTCAAAAAGCTTCATAAATTTTATTCTCTTTTGCTTTATCTCATCCAAAAGCGATTTAAGAACAGTCATTATATTTTCAAGTTCTTGAAGATCCTGATAATTTTTTAATTCCTCTTTTATCTCTAAGATTTCATTGTCTATTAATCTTTTGTGCTGTTCAGCCTCCATTAAATCCTTAAGGGTGTTTCTCTGAGCTATATCAATTACGTTAATGCCTATCAGCTGCCCGAGAGCTTTTGCTCTGTTGCTTCCGCTTTCTGAAACAAGAAATGGAGCTTCAAGCTGTTCGGCTAAATTAACGGCAGATGTGGAATCCCTATCGATGTATATCTTGGGTATGCCATGCGCCATTGTTATTTCATGGGGAACATTATTCCCAAAACCTTCGAAAATCTGTTCCTGATTTTGCTTTTTTAAGATATATCTATTTTTATTTCCATCTCTTTCTCTGATAATAATAGTGCCGTTGTTCATTTCTATAGTGACTGCACAATATTTACAGCCTACAGTTATAAAATCAGTGCCGCGTGGTTCGTTATAAAGAACCCATTTCAATGCGCGGATTATAGCACTCTTGCCCTGGTCGGTAGGGCCCAATATTACTGTGAGCCCCTTATCTAAAATGATTTCAGAGTTTTTATGGGATTGAAAATTTATAAGTTTAATTCTTTTTATATAACTCATTTATCTCACCTCAGGGGCAATCTTCCACACGCTTTTCAGACAATATTTCTTGTGCCTCTCCAATCCTTTTCAAAGCTTCTTTTATAACTTCTTTTTTTAAATTTTGATGCAAAGAAATCTCTTCAATAATTTTACTTATATTTATCGAATTGTATTGACCTGTTGAATATATTCCCTGTATAAATTCAGCCAGCTTCTTTTCTTTAAATGCCATGGCCTGTACTTTTGTTCTATCGAGGACTTCTTCTCCCGGCAATGCACATTTCAGATTAATCTCATCAATTTTTATTTTTTCTGTTATATCAATAATAATCACTTTTGGCATTCTAGAAAGCTCATTTATGCTGTTGTTTATTCTTACAAGGCTTCCAGGATTTATAAAATATTTGCCATCGATTACTTTTGTATTAAAACCTGTATGATAATGACCTGTTAAAGTTATATCAGCCTGAGTTTCGGCTATTTCTTCTAAAAGGGTATAGGACATGCCTTCAAAAAACGGTTTTTCAAGCAACATTCCATGAACCATATGTATGGCAAAATCTACATTCTCATCTTTTGACATTATATAACTCTGTTTTTTGTATTCTCCATCTATTCCGTAAAAATAAGGTTGACCTGTTAGTTGAATCCTTCTGGAACCGTCTTTAAAAATCAACTTATTTCCCGGTTGAAGCAATTTAACCAAAGCCATGCCATCCAGCAACCCCAGCATTGTCCTGTTTATTGTCAGCGGATTTTGCCCATATATATCATGATTACCTGCTACAGCGTATATAGGTATTTGATATTTATTTAGCAGCAGCACAAAATCCCGCACCAGTGCCGGGGAAACATCGGGTCTGTCAAATATATCGCCTCCATGAAGAATTATATCTATTTTTTCTTCAATTGCTATATCAAAAACCTCTTTAATCTTTTTTTGAAGTGTTTCAAAAAAATTATCCTTTCGGTTTTGCGGATTGTTACCTCTGATGTGTGTATCTGTAAAAAATAAAAACCGCATATCATGTCCCTTCTTTAGAGTCTCCGGTTTTTTCTGTATCAGCCCTTACCAAATTGTACTTTTGTTTTACTTTTAATTCTATGGCTTTTAAGATGTCCTGGTGTTCTTTCAGGTATTGCTTTGCGTTTTCTCTGCCCTGACCTATTCTTTCTTTTTCATAAGCGTACCATGCTCCACTCTTTTGTATTATCCCCTCATCGGATGCAAAATCCAAAATACATCCTTCTTTTGAAATCCCTTCGCCGTAAATAATGTCAAACTCGGCCTGCCTAAAAGGTGGAGCCACTTTGTTTTTAACAACTTTTACCTTTGTCCTGCTGCCAAGCATTTCATCCCCCTGTTTTATGGCTTCGCTTTTTCGAACCTCCATCCGAACGGATGCATAAAATTTTAAAGCCCTGCCTCCGGGAGTTGTTTCAGGGTTTCCGAACATAATTCCAACTTTTTCCCTTAATTGATTTATAAATATGGCGACCGTTTTGGATTTGCTGATGGCGCCAGCCAATTTTCGCAATGCCTGGGACATGAGCCTGGCCTGCAACCCTACATGCGCATCACCCATTTCACCGTCAAGTTCAGCTTTTGGAACCAGCGCTGCTACAGAATCAATCACTATTACATCCACTGCCCCGCTTCTAACCAAGGCTTCCGCAATTTCAAGGGCTTGCTCTCCAGTATCGGGCTGAGAAATAAGTAAATTATCGGTATCGACGCCTAGATTTTTTGCATATGCCGGGTCCAGAGCATGCTCCGCATCAATGAAGGCTGCGGTTCCGCCTGCCCTTTGAGCTTCCGCCACAATATGCAATGCAACAGTCGTTTTCCCTGAAGATTCGGGGCCAAATATTTCCACTATTCTTCCCCTCGGAACTCCGCCGACTCCCAGAGCTACATCCAGAGGCAGAGCTCCGGTAGGAATGACTTCTACATTGAACCTGGATTGAGCTTCGCCAAGTTTCATAATAGAGCCTTTCCCAAATTGTCTCTCAATCTGGGATAGAGCCATTTCCAGAGCCTTTTGCTTTTCAAGCATCTTTTAATCCCCTCCAAACAATCGTTCATAATTTATTATAACTTGACTTTATTAAGGAGTCAAACGCTTTTTAAGCGGAAATGTTAAAATATTTGAGTAAATTGGGCCTTCTTTAAAAAGCTCGCTTTTTACCAGGCATATATTTTCTACAAGAAGAGAAGCCTGGAATTCTGGCAGACGGCTCACATGCCGATTTGAATTCAACCTTGTTTTTATCCTCCCGAGTGTCAAATGCGGTGAAAATGGCTTTTTATCAAATTTTAGGCCTTTTTTTTCAAGGCACGCATCGATTTCTTCTTTGAGATGATAGAGCAAGGGCGTTTTTTCAACACCTATCCAGAAAACCTTAGGATGGTGCATATTAGGAAAAAATCCTGCACCTTTCAAATTTATAACAAACGGTTCAAATTTTTTTGAAGCAAGTTCCATTATCTCTGATATTTGATTTATATCATCCAGCGGCGTTTCACCTAAAAATGCGAGAGTAATATGCATGTTATCCGTTTTAACCCATTTTATTTCCTTGAATATGGTATAATTAGTCAGCTTTTTAATATAACACTCAATATCTTTTTTGACTATATCATCAATTTCAATGGAAATAAAACATCTTATACTATTCAAGGGGTGTTGACGCCTCCTTGGTTTTGGTTAAAAAATATTCGTTCCACCTGGAATCCTGCCCTCAGATTCGATATTTTTATTATATCGGAAGCAATAAGTCTAGCTTTTCGGTTGTTTTGCGGTTTTTCAAAATACAGCACTACAGCCGAATAGAAAATATCGCTATTTGTTTGGAATCCCCGTATTCCGGCCGCTCCTGTTGAACCGGCATTTATCACAACGCTACCTTTACTTTCGTATATATTTAATTTATGGGTATGTCCATTCAATATGACAGGAACCTCTCCTGATAAATTTTCGGTAATTCTAGGGTTGTGCACTGCCAGTATATCGGGTTTATTATGTGTTGTATTCAGGAAATTTTTGATTATCGCATTTTGTTCCATAATTTTCGTGTCATCAGGCGTTTCAATATCACCTGTTTTTGAGGCGGGATCGGCAAATCCCAATATGTTGATTCCTTCTATATTGATCATTTTACCATCAATAACAAATACGCTCTTGACCTTTTTTAACATATCGATTACACTTTGTGAATCGTGATTTCCAGGAATATAAATGTATTTTACAGACAGCTTTCCCAGGTCTTTTATTATCACATCTTCTAATGGTGTGCCATAATCGGTTATATCTCCCGTATCGATTATAAAGTCAATCTTAAAATTTTTGACCACCTGTTCCATAAAATCATAGCCCGCCGGATTATTGTGAATATCGCTAACATGCAGCACCTTGACAACAGTGCTATTTCCTTCTATTGGATCAATGCTTTCCATCTGTGAAAATACTGTCGATATATTGTCGGACATCTTTTTCAGCTGCTTGCCAAGTTCATTTATCTGAGCATAGCCCTTATTCAATAGACCTATAATCCAGGGAGCAGCTTTTAAAGTCCCAGAATACTCCGGCGTATTAAAAGCATCCACGTTATAAGTAGCGAAAACCGCAGTTAAGAGAAAAACTGCAATTGCCAACCCTATAAACGAACATAATATTACTTCTTTTTTATTTAGTCTAAAAACAATTCCTCCAAAAGCACCTCCCAAAAAACCCAGCAATAACGTTTTTACAACTAGCGCATTAAGAGTTTTATAAAATTGTTTTTTAAATATCAGAATGAGCCCCTGCTTATCCAGAGCAGAGTCCAGTATAGATTTTATAAAGTCAAGATTTATATTCTGCAATATTATTTTGATTTGTATAGGCGCCTTATGGGTAGCAGATTTAAGCACTCCAAGCGGAGGCAAGACAATGGATGTTGATCCTTTCCATGCAAGTTTGAAATTTAGAGCAAGTTCCACACCGTTAATATTTATAATTAAGTTATCAAAAAAATGTATGAATAAAAGAGAGCATATAAAAGCACCAGCAATTTTTACGGCTTTTTTAAAATCCATTCAATCACCCGGTTGTTTCAAGCATTCTCCTTATCATATGTAGTGCCGCATTTGCTGCGCGATGCTTTATAACATCTCTGCAACCATTGAAAAGGTATTCTTCAACTATGGTATTTCTTAAATCCGCAAATCCAATATATACTAAACCTACCGGTTTTTCTTGAGTTCCACCTCCCGGGCCGGCTATACCGGTAATAGATACCCCTATATCTGTTCCCGATAAAATTCTTATTCCTTCTGCCATTTCTGCCGCAGCTTTCTCGCTTACAGCTCCATGCTTTTCTATGGTTTCTGCTTTAACACGCAATAACTCCTGCTTTGATTTGTTGCTATAGGAAACTATACACCTATCAAAAACATCAGATATACCCGGAATATCTGTTAGTTTATGAGCTAGGAGTCCTCCTGTACACGATTCGGCAATAGAAATGGTTGTTTTGCTCGATATCAGCATTTTGGCAACTATTTCTTCTATGCGTTCCTCATCGTATCCGTAAAAATATTCACCAACTCTATCTTTTATTTCTTTTTCTATTGGTTGAATCATTTTCTCTGCGGTTTCCAAATCTTGAGCTTTTGCGGTAATCCTGAGAGTAACCTCTCCCATCTTGGCCAGCGGGGCGATGGTAGGATTTGATTGTATTATTATTAAATCCTTTATTTTTTCTTCCAGCAGCGATTCACCTATTCCATAAAATTTTAACACCCTGGAGAAAATGGTTTTTTGACTCAACTTTGATAAATAAGGTATTACTGATTCCATAAGCATTGGTTCCATTTCAAAAGGAGGACCGGGCAGCATGATGATTATTTTACCGCAAAACTTCAGCAGAACCCCCGGCGCAGTCCCATTTTTATTCATGATAGGCTCCGAACCTTCTGGGATAAGCGCTTGCTTGTAGTTATTCTGCGTCATTGTTCTTCCTCTTTTATCAAAGTAAGATTTGATTTTTTTCAGAGAAGACTCATCTAGTACCAACGGAAGGTTCAAAAATGATGCAACTGTTTCTTTCGTCAGATCGTCCATTGTCGGCCCAAGGCCTCCGGTAAAAATTATAATGTCCGAACGTTCCATTGCTATTTTAAATACCTGCTTAATCCTTTCTTCGTTATCTCCCACGCAGGTATGATAGAAAACATCAATTCCTATTTTCTGAAGTGCCTTTGATATTATCTGGGCATTGGTATTGCTTATTTGTCCTAAAAGCAATTCTGAACCCACAGCGATGGTTTCTGCTTTCATATAAATCATCACCTTAAATAAAATTTTATATATAGATTATTCGTGGTTTTTTTTTATAACCCTTTATTTTTTATAAAAAATCTTTGATTTCAAATCCTCGGGCACAATGCCCAAATTAAATCGGTAGATTTTTTGAAATGCTTGCGGAAAGCCTTATATTAAGGAATATTTACGCTTTCCTACGCATTTTAAAAAAATCTTTATGCTGCTTTGGATTCTTTTAAATAATTCCTAAATGCATCGCCATCAATTTTTTCGTTATTTATCAAGTATTCAGCTATCTCTTGCAATATGTCTTTGTTTTCTTTCAAAAGATTAATCACTCGATTTTTCTGTTCTGTTACGATATTTGTAATTTCTTTATGAAGTTGTTCTTGTGGAATGGTCTCTTTATCTACAATCCCCATTTTTGACATTCCAGAAAAAATTATCTTTTTTGCAATATTTACAGCCTGTTCAAAATCGCTGGAAGCACCTGAGCTGCTGTCACCAAAAACCATTTCTTCTGCAGCTGCGCCTGCTAATGCTACCGATATTTGAGATTCAAGATACGGTATTGTATATAGATAAATGTCATCATCTGTTTTTTGCCTCATGTAGCCAAGTGCATGGCCTCTGGAAGTTATTGTAACTGTGGAAACGGAATTGGGATTTAACAGTTCGCTTATAAGAGCATGTCCACATTCATGAACTGCAATTCTTTTTCTTTCCTCATCAGTGGGTTTTCTGTTGAGCTTTTCGCCCATTATCACTTTATCTATGGCTTCAATAAAATGCGACTGCCTTATCTTATCCTCTCTGGCACGCATGGCCAGTATTGCTGCTTCATTGCAAAGATTTTCAAGGTGAGCGCCAGAAAAGCCAAAAGTTTCTCTGGCTATTTTTTCCAGATCTATGTCATCAGCCAATGGTTTATTCTTGGTGTAAAGTTTCAAAATCTCCAATCTACCATCTTTATCCGGCAGGTCTACTTTTACTACTCTGTCAAACCTGCCAGGACGCAGTATGGCAGGATCTAATATATCTGGACGGTTTGTGGCTGCTATCACTAGAATATTCACGTCTTCATTGGAAGAAATGCCATCCATTTCGACAAGAAGCTGATTCAACGTCTGATCGTATTCAAGATGGCTTGTATGCTTACCGCGAATTCCAGCAATTACTTCAATTTCGTCTATGAATACCACTCCGTGTTTTTTTGACATTTTTTTTGCAAGGTTTCTTGCGCTTTCAAACAATTGCCTGACTCGTTGGGCTCCAACCCCTGCATACATTTCGATAAATTCACTTCCCGATGCCGATACAAAAACGGAATCTATATATGATGTTGCGGCTTTTGCCATTAGTGTCTTGCCTGTACCCGGAGCTCCTGTAAGCAAAATTCCTCTGATGGGTCTGATACCCAGTTTTTTGACTTCTTCATAGTTCTTAATAAAATCCAGAGCTTCAATTAATTCATTTTTAGCCACATCCTGACCACCGATATTATCGAAAGTGATGTCGTTTTCCCCAATGATTACTTTTGAATTATTTTTTAAAAAATTTGATTTGTCAACTAGGTTATATAATATATATGAAAATATCAGCATTGCTACCAAAGGCAAAACATTTATTCCATTTAACAGAAGAAAAATGGTAAAACCTGCAAAAATGCCTATACCCATCTCTAATAACATCGGCTCTCCATCCCTTTCCCTAATTCTATTTTTCTATGACACAGTAGAAATAATGATTTCCATGCTTGAGTTTTAAATATACATTTTTATGATTAATATATGATTGTATATTTATTTTTTTTAAAGAGCTAACTTCATCAAGTTTCTTTTTCATCTCCGTGTAATTGCCTGTCTTCACAGCCTCATATATAACAAATTGAATAGAATTTTCATAAGCTTCTTTTAAAGTAATATCTGGTTCATTAATTATAACTATGGAAAACGGTTTGCCTTTCAAATTATAATTTATTGTTTCATACAAATTATCATAAGCTTCCATAAAGTTATCAGTATCTTTAAAGCTTATAAAAATCATAACCTTCCCTAAATCATTTTTTATTTCAACCTTTTCAATCCATGGTTTCTGTAATATAGTGCTAGCCAATGACTTTTCAATTGTAATTTTCGTATATATCCACTGAGCGGTAAGCATTATAATAAGTGATATGCACGTTATTGCTGCGATTCGAATAAATTTTGCCCTATTAATATCCAAATACAATACACCTCTTTAGTTTACATAATATAATTATAGCATATCTGTTACATTTTTGTCTTGAAAAGAAAAAGGCAAAACTTACAATGTCTTCATGTTAATTTTTCTATTGTATAGTTTCTCCTATAAGGTCGTATTCCAGAGATTTTTTAATTTTAACCACATAAAAATTTCCTAGGTTACATGAATTGCAATTGAATCTTACCGTTCCGTCTACAAAGGGAGCATCTTTTTGCGAACGACCAACAATAATGTTTGTTGAAGGATCAAAATGTTCTGCAAGGACCTCCAAAGTTTTGCCTTCAAGTCTTTTATTTTTCTTTCGGGAAATGGTCTTTTGCAGCATCATCAATCTTTTATATCTTTTTTCTTTAATTGTTTGCGATATCTGCGGTACCAAATAATATGCAGGGGTATTTTCTTCTCTTGAATATTTAAATGCTCCGACCCTATCGAATTCATATATACGTATAAAATCCAAAAGTTCATTAAATTCTTCTTCAGTCTCTGTTGGGAAACCCACAATAAATGTGGTTCTCAAAGTAATATCGGGAATATGTGCCCTGATTTTTTCTATTAATCCTTTAATAAAACGGCTATCCGTCGATCTATTCATAAGTTTTAATATACGATCGCTTATATGTTGAAGCGGTATGTCTAAATACTTAACAATCTTAGAACTGTTTTTAATTGTATTCAACAGTTCATCATTAATGTTGTTTGGATATGCATATAAAATTCTTATCCAGAAATTACCCGATATTTTTTCCAGCTCTTTTAGTAATAACGCAAGTGATGGTTTGCCATAAATATCCTTACCATAACACGAAGTGTCTTGAGCTACCAGATTTATTTCTCGAATTCCTTGAGAAACTAAGGTTTCCACTTCTCTTGCTATTGAATCAATATATCTGCTTTTGTATCTTCCTTTTATTTGTGGTATTGTGCAATAAGTGCAACAGTTATTGCAACCTTCGGCTATTTTTACAAAAGCAAAATAAGGATATGATGTCAATCTATTTTCTATATCATAATCCAGAAAGCTTTTATTATTTGTAAGATTTATCCTTTCCATAGGTTTTTGTTGAATTATCTTATCAATTTTATCAAAGTCTCCGGTACCTATGACTGCATCCAATTCCGGTATCTCAGAAAGAAGTTCTTTGCTGTACCTTTGAGCAAGGCATCCAGTAGCTATAAGAAGTTTGCATTTGCCATGTTTTTTTAATTCAGCCATTTCAAGTATGGTATCTATGGATTCTTGTTTGGCAGTCTCAATAAAACCGCAAGTATTTACTATAATTACATCGGCTTGAGCCTCTTTGTTTGTTATAATATATCCGGATTTTTTAAGATTTCCCAACATATATTCTGAATCCACAAGGTTTTTGTCACATCCCAATGAAATTAAGCCCACTTTGATAGACACATTTATCCCCCTCGTTTTTCTTACTTTGTAAGTATACAATATTTTAAGCTTTATGTAAATTTAAAAGGAGAGATTCATTCTCTCCTTTTAAAAATCAAATTCCTAGTTTTGCCTCCTATAATGCCAAAATCTTGCCCATTTACATTTAATTTTATCACCTGTGGATTCCCCACTCTTATAACCAGTTCTTCATCTGCAGTCCAAATTTTTTTATCTTCCTGTGTTAATATTCCTTCATAATCCATCTTGCCATCCTTTCTAACTGAAATCCAGCATCTTCCCTGGATCGTTTCGACAACAACATCTATCGTTTTGGCTTGAACAGTATATATTGTATTGTTGGATGAATCTTCCATAACTTCAACAACAGCCTTATTAATATTTCCCGAAGTTTGTTGCGAACCATCTCCTAGAACATTTTCTTGTTGTTTTGAATCAGGAATCTGTACAGGCTGATGTAATTGATCCTGAAGTTTTTCATTTGAATAACTGGCCGGTTTATGTTGAAAAGATTTGATGCCGTAAAACATTAAAGTCAAAAATGCTAGTACCATCATTGCTATGCTCATAAACTTGAAGCTTCGTTTTTGTACTTCTGCATATTCTAAGGGCTCATGATCGGAATGATTTTCTTCAGGTTTAGGAATTTCTTTGTTTTTAATGCAGCAGATTTTTTTATATAGCAAAAGTATTTCAGAAGGGGGCAAACCGACGGCTTCGGCATAATTTTTCAAGAATCCTTTTATATATACGTCGCCGCCCGGGATCGCGGAAAATTCACCATCTTCAATAGCATGCAGATATTTCAGGCGAATTTTAGTATTCTTTTGGATTGATTCAAGTTGAATGCCCTTTTTCTCTCTTGCTTTTTTAAGCAAATCTCCAAGTTCTTTAATGGTTGAAATTTCATTCATGTCGTTATCCAATTTTGCCCCTCCTTATCTTTATTGATATTTCCCAGGTAATAGCAAAATTAACATTTTTTAGGCATTATTCGACTGAACCCATATATTAATTGTTGAAATATCTGTTAAATTGCTCCTTTGTTATTAATATTTCTCTGGGTTTTGTCCCTTCAAATCCACCTATAAAGCCTTTTTCTTCCATCATGTCAATCAATCTGGCTGCTCGAGCATACCCGATGCGAAGTCTTCGCTGCAGCATTGAAATGGAAGCCTGACCGCTGTCTATTACAAGACTGAGAGCTTCCTTTAAAAGTTCATCTGTTTCCAAATCCTTATCCAATTCTATTTCTTTGAAGTCAGACAAGGTTTTTTCGTAAATAGGCTGCTTTTGCTTTTTTATAAACTCCACAAGTTTTTCAACTTCCTCCTCGGAAATATACGCCCCCTGAATTCTTATCGGTTTTGAGGCTCCAACCGGGAAAAATAACATATCTCCCTTACCCAAAAGCTTTTCAGCTCCTGACATATCCAAAATAGTCCTTGAATCAACCTGAGATGACACCGCAAAGGAAATCCTTGATGGTATGTTGGCTTTTATCAATCCGGTTATAACATCTACCGAAGGCCTCTGAGTGGCCACAACCAGATGAATCCCTGCAGCTCTAGCCATCTGTGCCAATCTGCATATGCTATCCTCTACTTCTTTAGGAGAAACCATCATAAGATCTGCAAGTTCGTCTATAATTACAAGAATTTTTGAAAAAGGTGCGGTCGTATTAAGTTCATTATATCTTGATATATCGCGCACACCTTCTTTTGCAAAAGTCTGGTACCTTTTTTCCATTTCAGAAACGATCCAGTTGAGCGCAAAAGCAGCTTTTTTTGCATCGGTAACTACTGGTGTCAATAAATGAGGTATATCGTTATATACATTCAGCTCTACAACCTTCGGATCAATCAAAAGCAGTTTAACTTCATGAGGAAATGCTTTAAATAAAATACTGGAAATAATTGTATTAATACATACGCTCTTTCCCGAACCGGTAGCTCCCGCGATAAGAAGATGCGGCATTTCTGCAAGATCCGCTGTAACAGGATTCCCCCCGATGTCTTTGCCTAGCGCTATTGTTAATTTTGACGACGTCCTAAATTCCTGAGTTTCAAGCACATCTCTAAGGAGCACGCTTGAAACCCGTTTGTTGGGAACTTCTATGCCCACAGCTGCTTTGCCTGGAATCGGCGCTTCTATTCTTATATCGGGAGCAGCCAGACTCAAAGCGATATCATCCGCTAAACTTACTATTCTGCTTACTTTTATTCCCGGTGAAGGCTGGATTTCAAATCTAGTAATTGCGGGACCACAACTAACCTGTATAACTTTTGCCTGAATTCCAAAACTATCAAGCGTTTTTTCTAAAATTTGTGCATTGTTCAAGAGCTCCTTTTCGCTAAATGAGTTTGATTTTACAAAACTTTTTTTGAGCAATGAAATTGGAGGCAGGTTATAATTCAAATTGTTCGTCGTATTATTTTGAATTATTATTGGTTCGTCAGAAGAAATTGGTACTGCTATGGTTTTATCTTCAGGTTTTATTGATTGTGATTCAACTTTTTTAATATTAGTTTTTGATGATGAATTTAATACTTTTATTTTTTCATCGTTTTCATTCAAGGTTACAATATTTATGTTTTTGGCGGGATTCTTGTTTTTCATTCTGTCAATAAATGCTGATATAGATATGCCTGTCGTCAATATAATGCCTATGAAAGTAAAGGTAGCCATCAAAATATACGAACCGGTATTTCCAAAAACTCCCATTAAAGCACTAAGCCCTAGTTCGCCCAAAATTCCTCCACCTATGCCCTTGAGGCCAAAATCAACACTTTTGTTTAATCTTTCTAAGAATTTCAATCCCTTCATAGAAATATACAATTTTATATGAAACATCCAGATAAGCATGAGAAGAATAATGAACAACCCTGCAAGCTTTGGAGTAAACTCGATATTCTTTCTTTTGTAAAGATAATAAATTCCCCACAACACTATAATAATCGGGGTTATAATTGCAGCACTTCCAAAAAAACCTCTAAGATACCTGTTTATTAAAAATCCAACTATACCGACAGCATTGGTATATAACGAAAAAAAGCATAAAATTCCGGAAGATATAAGTAAAACTCCATATATTTCCCATCGTATTTCATTTTTTATATTTTGCAATAATTTACTCATAAAATAGCACCTCTAGTTTCTTATTCTCCACTTTTTTTAAAAATCCTTTTTGAATCAACAAAGAATCTATTATTTTGAGTCCCTTGGTATGAAGTGACACGTTTGATAAAAACTTCGTACAGCAAAAAACCTGTTCTATAGATCAGGCCTTTTGCTGTAATGATTATAAAAATAAATTCTAAGTCTGCGCAATTCTAAATTCTACAATTCTTCCCGGATAAAACTCATTTTTTAGATAGTCTTGAGGATCGGTGCTTATGAGTCTTACAATTTTACAGTGATTTAAATTCAATGGTTCTATTATCAATTTAACGCCATAAAAATCTATTTCTTTATAATTGTGGTTCTTTTCCATTCCCTCTAGAACCAATTCAAGGGGCATTGCTGTATATAAAACCATTTGCTTACCCCCTTTGTTTCCTCTCTTTTATTAATTCTTCAAGTTTATTTACAGCTTTTCCTATACCTCCCACTTCATCAATCAGACCGCATTCAACCGCATCGCTGCCAACCAGAATTGTGCCTATATCCCGAGCCAATTTCCCCGTGCTGAACATCAATTCTCTGAAAGTGGTTTCGTTTGTTCTAGAGTGTTCTACTACAAATTTTATGACTCTATCCTGCATTTTATCCAGATATTCGTATGTTTGAGGTACTCCTATCACAAGACCCGTAAGCCTGATGGGATGAATGGTCATAGTCGCTGTCTCGGCTATAAAGGAATAGTCGCTGGCCACCGCGATAGGAACACCAATGCTGTGTCCTCCGCCCAGCACCAGTGAAACAGTAGGTTTAGTCATGCTCACTATCATTTCCGCAATGGCAAGACCCGCTTCAACGTCACCGCCTACAGTATTTAGTATAACAAGCAGTCCTTCCACTTTTGAGTTTTGCTCTATAGCAACCAGTTGAGGAATAATATGTTCATATTTGGTTGTTTTGTTTTGAGGCGGCAGAACTATGTGCCCTTCAATTTGACCAATTATTGTAAGACAGTGTATATTGCTTTCCGATTTTGGAAGTTCCAGTTGCCCCAATTGTTGAATGGTATTCATTGAATCCGCTGGGGCTACTTTTTCAAGTGAAGGCTGTAATGGAGCCTGCGGCGGTGTTTGAGTCTCATTTGAAGCATTGAATATACTTTTATATGAAATCATTCTTTTATTTTTCCCCTTTCTGGAGGCAATATCAATACCAAAAAACCGCTGATGTAACAACATGTCTAGCGATATGTCTGGTAAGTCGCCCTCACCGTTTTCTTTTATATTCTTTGAAGATTTAAGCGAAATATACAAGAAAAGTATGACATAGTCATACTTCCATAATAATCGGCAATATCATAGGTCTCCTTCTCGTTTGTTCGAAAAGGTACTTGCCCAATGTATCCCTTACTTGTGATTTTATAGTAGACCACTCACTTATATCTTCATCCTGGCATTTCTTCAATGCCTGCTTAACTTTATCCCGGGCCTGTTCCATCAATTCTTCAGATTCCCTGACATAAACAAAGCCCCTGGATATAATATCCGGCCCTGCGACTACTTCCGCCGTTTCTTTATCAATTGTAACCACCACAATCAATATTCCATCCTGTGAAAGCTGCTTACGATCTCTTAACACTATATTGCCTACATCTCCAACGCCCAGACCATCAACCAGAACTTTGCCTGCTGTAACTTTTCCTGCCATTCGTCCTGAATCCTGTGTAAATTCCAGTATTCTTCCATTTTCGGCAATAAAAATATTTTCTTCTGGAATTCCTACCTGTTTCGCAAGCTGAGCATGGTGTATCAGATGCCTGTACTCTCCGTGGACAGGAATAAAAAATTTGGGCCTTATTAGGTTAAGCATCAATTTTAATTCTTCCTGGCTGGCATGACCGGATACGTGAACGCCGGAGATGGCTTCGTAAATGACGTTTGCCCCCTGCTTAAAAAGGTGGTCGATAGTTCTGGCGACAAATTTTTCATTTCCCGGTATGGGAGTTGCTGAAATTAAAATAGTATCTCCCGGCACTATTTCCACTTTTCTGTGCTCTGACATGGCCATTCGTGTCAGAGCAGACATTGGTTCTCCCTGGCTGCCTGTGGTTATTATCACCACGCGTTCTTTGGGAAGTCGCGCAATTTCATCCAGCTCCACCATAAGGCCTTTGGGAATTGAAAGGTATCCCAGGTCGAGTGCAATATTGACTACGTTCACCATGCTTCGGCCAACAACCGCTACCTTTCTTTCGAATTTGTAAGCGGAGTCAAAGATTTGCTGTATCCTGTGAATATTAGATGCGAAAGTGGCTACAATGATTCTGCCATTTGCTTTTTGAAATATTTCCTCTATGGTATTGCCCACCACTTTTTCCGACATGGTGTATCCTTCACGCTCTGCATTGGTGCTGTCGGACATAAGAAGCAACACGCCTTTTGATCCCAATTCCGCAAACTTGTGGAGGTCGGCTATGCGACCATCGACCGGTGTTTGATCGAGTTTAAAATCTCCCGTGTGACATACAACACCGACAGGAGTATGAATTGCGAGACCTACCGCATCGGGAATGCTATGGTTTACTCTGATAAAATCCACAGTAAGGCTCCCTATTTGCACCGTTGCCGGCGGTTTCACTATATTCATTGCTACTGTTTTTTTAAATTTCGTTTCTTTCAACTTTCCATCCACCAGGCCGAGCGTCAACCTTGTTCCATATATGGGGACATTCACTTGTTGCAGCACGTATGGCAGAGCCCCTATATGATCTTCATGACCATGCGTTATAACTATACCTTTAATATTTTCTTTGTTCTCGATAAGATAAGTAATATCTGGAATCACCACATCGATTCCAAGCATTTCTTCTTCGGGAAACATCAAGCCAGCATCTATGACAATAATCTCTTTATCGTATTGGACTACGGTCATGTTCTTGCCTATTTCTCCTATACCACCAAGAGGTATTATTTGAAGTTTTTGTCCGTTTTTTGACAATAAAAAAGCACCTCCAAAGACACACAATCATGTTTTGCATTTAAAATTTCCACATTTTTTTTGAATTCTGGTTATCTATTTCAAGAATAACAATATCAGGGCCTACTTTTTTTATGGAATCCCATGGAACTTCTGTAAAATTTTTTTCATTTAAAAGAAAAAATTGCATCCTCTTATTTGGTATCAATAAATAAATTATTTTACCGTCATTTTCATCAATTACAAGATCAGAATTTCCTATAATTCCCATCCGCGCCCCGTCATATAGATTTACAATTTCCTTCCCGCTCAATTCGCTCAATCTCATAACTTATTACCTCCGTTTATAATGCACTGGAAAGCAAAAACATATCTTTATTTACAGCTTTCCGTTATGCAATTTAAAAAAGCTATCTCTTTTGATTAAAGCTTTTTTATATTTTATGATTCAAGAGGTAATAAAATGCAACTATCTGCCCGTGTGCCCAAACCCTCCATCGCCCCTATGGGTTTTCGCCAGTTCGTCTTTTTCAACAAGAAAAGCTTTTGAAACGCTGGAAATCACAAGTTGAGCTATTCTGTCACCTCTCTTTAAAGAAAATCTTTGTTTCCCCAAATTAATTAGGATTACTTTTATTTCTCCCCTATAATCGGAGTCAATAGTCCCCGGACTATTTAGTAATGTAACCCCATATTTTGCGGCAAGGCCGCTCCGCGGTCTAACCTGTGCTTCATATCCTAAGGGAAGCTCGATTTTTATACCGCATGGTATTATTTTATATTCGCCCGGCTCGATAAATACTTCTTCAAAAATATTAGCCGCAAGATCCATTCCTGCAGCCTGAGGAGTCATGTATGTAGGTAGGGGAATATCCTCAGCCCCTTTGACTTTGGTGATCATCACTTTTACTTCATCCAATGGATTGCTCGCTCCCTTTATCATAAATATATTGATTGTGCATATCTAAATATGTCATGCATTGCCTCGTATCCACAAAAATTTCATTTCCTCTATGATATACCCTTGGCAAACTATAGCATAGATTTACCTTTCTTGTGGATATTTCAACATAATCTCCGACAGATATGTCGTCTCTAAAATCTGTTATATCTATCATGCAGTTTTGCATGCCTATTTTTCCTATTATATTAAACATCCGATTTTTAATCACTACTTTTCTATCCGGGTTTGTTACGCCGAAGCTGTACATTAGCTGCTTTAACAATATTTTTAATGCATCCATCAAACCGCTGGGCTGAGATACTATAAGACCAAGTCCTTCATAATATCCAAAAGGTATTACTGCTATAGTGGTGGATCTTTTTGTCGCATATTTATTTCCATAACCAACATTATGGCCTGCCGGCAGATTTTTTATAAAAATAATCTTTGAAAAAACTCTTGCCAGTTTTTTTAAGTTCAAATTACCGGATGAACAAAGTCCATACATTAGATTGCCGATGCGCACCATATCAAGATGCATTTTTGGATATTGTACGGCTGCTGTACTGTTGCATGCATGGCGCAGTGGAATAATAAAACCTGCTTCACGAATTTGATTTGTTATATCATTAAATTTATTAAATTGATTCCATGTAATGTTTGAGGAAGATGGCGAAGAAAAATGTGTATAAATTCCCTCAACATATACAGCTTTAAAATCAGAATAAACTATTTTAACAAATCCCAGGGCATGTTCCGGCAGTATTCCAAATCTACCGAAACCTGTATCTACCTTAATATGAACCAAGGCGGTTGTATTCAGCCTCTTAGCAGCTTCATGAAGGGCTTGTACTACATCTAAAGAACAAACAGTTATAGTAAGGTTAAATTTTACAGCCTTTTCTGCATGCTCTGGCAGTATTGTATTAAAAACAAGAATCGGAGCTTTGATGCCGCTTTTCCTCAATAGTATAGCTTCATCCACATCTGAAACCCCAATATAATCTGCTCCGCTATCAAGCGCGGTCAAAGCCACTGGAATAATTCCGTGACCGTATGCATCCGCTTTAACTACAGCCAGCATCTTTGTGGTTCCGATGAAATCCTTTATAACTTTTATATTGTATGATAATGCGTCAAGGTCAATATATATCCATGATGTTAGGTTTTTCACAGCAAGATACCTTTCAAAATAAATTGTTTAAATAAAGTATACACGAAATATGGCATTATTTCAACTTAAAATTATTCTCAATTGTTATTCTCCTGATAATAGTCCGGTCACTGATGTAATCCTGTATCCCTGATTCCGTAAACTGTCGATAATCACAGGCATGGCCTTTACTGTATCCTCGGTGGGATGCATTAATACGATTTTACCATTGTCGGCATTATTTAATATCTTTTTTACTATATAATCCACGCCCGGCTTTTTCCAATCGATAGTATCGATGGACCACATGATAAGCTTGTAATTTAAAGATTCAGCCGCTTTCAGGGTGAGTTCAGAAAATTCTCCATATGGTGGTGCAAATAATATCGTTTTTTTATCAGTAATTTTTTTTATTGCTTTTTCGGCATTCGTTATTTCGTTGATATTCTGTTCAAACGATAGCTTGGAATGATGTGCATGACTATATCCATGGTTCCCAATTTCATGTCCTTTAGCATCTATCAATCGCAATAATTCTGGATTCTTTTCCGCCCATCGCCCTTCTACAAAAAAAGTTATTTTCACATTTTTGTCTTCAAATACCTTCAAAAGAGATGGTATAAACTCATTACCCCATGCAACATTGCATGTAAAAGCTATTGCTTTCTTATCGCTTTTTACTTCGTATATGGGACTATATTTAGAAATTGTTTCCACATGTAGCGGAGAAAAGGATTTAATCATTGCCCACGTGCAAATTAAAATAAAAATTGCAATAAAGCCAATGAATCTTCGTGATACTTTAAAAGTATAAAATCTCATACACTTTTCGCCTGCCTTTTATTTTAATCTTTATACAATACAATATTATTTTCACAGGCGAATTTTATGATAATAAAAAACATAAACCGAAGTTATTCGGTTTATGTTTCCGACTTGTTCTTTGTTGATACATCATTCAATGCATCTTTATGGGAAAGGTTTATTCTACCCTGCTTGTCTATATCAGTTACTTTAACCAGTATTTCATCTCCTACCTTTACCACATCTTCAACTCGCTTGACCCGTTCTTTGGAAAGCTTGGAAATGTGTATCAGACCTTCCTTGCCCGGCAATATTTCGGTAAAAGCCCCAAAATTGGTAATCCGCAGAACTTTGCCCAAATAAATTTTACCCACTTCAACATCCTGAGTCAATTTATTTATTATATCAACGGCTTTTTTCCCTGCATATTCGTTCGGCGTTGCAATATATATTCTTCCATCATCCTCAATATCTATTTTAGCACCGGTTTCTGCAATAATTCTGTTTATCGTTTTGCCTCCGGGACCGATTACTTCCCTGATCTTGTCGGGATCAATCATCATTGTATATATTCTTGGCGCATAGGGCGAAAGTTCTTTTCTGGGCTCTTTTATCGTTTCAAGCATTTTATCCAGGATGAACAAGCGACCTTCGCGGGCCTGCTGAAGCGCTTGCTTAAGTATTTCTTCATCAATGCCCTTGATTTTTATATCCATTTGAATAGCCGTGATTCCTCGAGCAGTGCCCGCTACCTTGAAATCCATATCTCCCAAGAAATCCTCCATGCCCTGGATATCAGTTAAGATAGTTATTTTATCATCTTGTTTTATTAAACCCATAGCGACACCGGCTACAGGCGCTTTTATTGGAACTCCGGCGTCCATTAAAGCCAGGGTAGATCCGCAAACACTTGCCATTGAAGTGGAGCCGTTTGAACTCAAGACTTCGGAAACAAGCCTTATAGTATAAGGAAATTTTTCTTCCGAAGGAATCATTGGTTCGAGCGCTCTTTCCGCTAATGCACCATGCCCGATTTCTCTGCGACCGGGGCCTCTGAGGACTTTCGTTTCTCCAGTGCTGTAAGGAGGAAAATTGTAATGGTGCATATACCTTTTTGATTCTTCTATGCCTAGGCCATCCAATATCTGTACATCTCCCAGGGCTCCAAGAGTGGCCACTGTAAGCACCTGTGTTTGCCCGCGAGTAAATAATCCTGACCCGTGAGTCCTGGGAAGAATGCCGACCTCGCATGATATAGGTCTTATCTGAGTACTGGTTCTGCCATCAGGCCTGACGCCTTCATAAGTTATCATTTTTCTGACTTCTTCTTTTAAGATATCATATAAAATATCTGAAATTTCCTTTTCTTTTTCCGGATAATTTTCCTGAAAATGTAATAGCGCATCTTCATTTATTTTCTCGATATAAGCCTCGCGCTCCTGCTTGTCGAATATCTTTATGGCCTTCAAAATTTCCGCAGTAGCAAATTCTCTCACATCTCTTGCCAGATTTTCATCAATCACTTCAACGGGGATTTCCATCTTGGGTTTTCCTATCTTACTTACAATCATTTCCTGAAATTCTACCAGTTTCTTGATGTGCTCATGGCCGAACATAATAGCTTTCAACATCTCTTCTTCCGTTACTTCTTCAGCTCCCGCTTCCACCATGAGCACCGCGTCTTTTGTTCCGGCCACTACCAGCCTTAAACGGCTTTTTTCCGTTTCGGCAACAGTGGGATTTATAACATACTTTCCATCAACCATCCCTACAGAAACCGCTCCAACAGGTCCTTCAAAAGGAATATCTGAGATGCACAAAGCAAGTGAAGCACCGTTTATTGCAGAGATGTCCGGGGTGTTGTCCTGGTCTACCGACAATATTGTTGCGATTATCTGGACATCATTCCTGAAACCCTTCGGGAATAGTGGTCTTAAAGGTCTATCGATTACTCTTGCAGATAAAATGGCTTTTTCACTGGGTTTTCCTTCCCGCTTAATAAAACCACCGGGAATCTTTCCTACAGCATAAAGCCTCTCTTCATAATCCACGGTTAAAGGCAGAAAATCAACACCTTCCCTTGGCTTTTTAGAAGCAGTAGCTGTTGCAAGTATCACCGTGTCGCCATACCTGATGATAACCGCCCCATTTGCCTGCTGTGCAAGTTTGCCGGTCTCTACTGTCAGCTTTCGGCCGGCTATTTCGGTTGTAAATCGTTCCAAGAAATCACTCCTCCTTTTGTATATACCAATCTTTGATTTTAAATCCTGAGATACAAAGCCTCGTATTAACCAGGCGTTCTGCAGCAATTACTAAAAACTACAAAATTTTATTCTACATCAAGATTATTATTTCCTTCTTTTTTTTCACAAATAAATTTAAGCGGGAATACCCCGCTTTTATTTTCTGAGTTCCAGTTTTTCTAACAGCTGTCTGTAGCGCTCGATATTGTTATCTTTCAAATAGTTCAACAGCGAACGCCGCTTGCCAACCATCTGGAGCAATCCTCTTCGAGAATGATGGTCTTTCTTATGTTTCTGCAAATGTTCTGTCAACTGGTTGATTCTCTCAGTCAACATTGCAATTTGCACTTCTGGAGAACCCGTATCATTCTCGTGGGTTTTAAACCTTTCAATTATTGCTTTTTTAGCCTCTTTAACCAAAGCCATTAAATATCACCTCCTTATCTTACAGATCCCCGGTTGCCCAGTAAATCGCCGGAGACTCGATTAACCGGGCAAAGGTTCATGTTCTTTATAGATTTTATCATAATTGAAATAAAAAGTAAATTTATTGGTGCAAATTCATCCCAAAAATTTTTTTTGCAATTTCAATATCTTTTTTCACCTGCTCTATTAATTTCAAAGGGCTTTCGAATTTTATTTCATCCCGTATCTTTTCCATAAAAACAATTTCCAGTGTCTCTCCATATATCTGTTCATTAAAATCAAAGATATGTACCTCTATCGTGGTTTGGTTTTTATTAAAAGTTGGTTTGATGCCTATATTTGTTGTGCTCTTAAATGCACAATTCCGCCATATTGCCAGTGTAGCATATACACCGCGAGCCGGTAAAACAATATCGGGCGAATAAGAGATATTTGCTGTTGGAAAACCCAACTTTCTTCCCCTGGCATCACCGCAGACCACAGCACCTTCAATACTAAAAGGCCTATTCATAAATTCCGCGGCCTTTTTTACATTACCATTCATAATCAATGACCTTATGAGAGAGCTGCTCACAACTTTGCCATCATAGGTAACCGGAGGTATTATTATGGCATCGATTCCTTCATTACTGCAAATCTCCCTTAAATTGACGGCGTTTCCCTCCCCCCTGTTTCCGAATGTATAATTAAATCCTACAACTATTGTTTTTACCCTACATGTTTTTATCAGTATATCATAAATAAAATCTTTATAATTCAATCGAGAGAAATCTTCCGTAAAAGGAGCAAAAATTAGATTGTGGACACCAAGAGATTCTATAACTCTTTCTTTTTGTCTAAGTGTCATTATAAGGGGGTCAGATTTTTTAGGGTGCAGGACCTTTGCAGGATGAGGTTCGAAGGTCAATATGGCAGATTCCAGCCCTCTTATTTTTGATTGTTTCATAAGTTCATTTATTAATTTTTGATGCCCCAAATGCACGCCATCAAAATTTCCCAGACCGCAAACAATAGGCTGGGGGAAATTTATATTCAAAAGTTCCCGGTATGTTTTCATATTTTCCTCAATCCTAAAGAAAAGTTTTTACTATGCGTAAGCGGCTTGTTTTATCAAACTTTTCTGCCTTTGCTATGCCAATAAAAACATCTTCGCAATATACCCTTACAAAATCACATATTTTATGACTCAAATCGCTATATAAAACACTGCCGCTTGACAAACTGTTTTTTCCCTGTTCATCAATCTTAACAGCTGGCAAAAATGCTAGACCTTCATCGATCGGAATTATCATTTTTTCCAGGTTGCTATCGTCTACATTCTGCTCTATTTCTTCAATAGTATAAGCTTTGTTTATGCCGAACAATCCAGCCCTGGTCCTTACAAGGTATGAAAGATACGCTCCGCATCCCAACCTCTTCCCTATATCCTCGCATAAGGTCCTTATATATGTTCCTTTTGAACAGATTGTCCTGAATGTTAAAGTGTTTTCTTCAAAATGCAAAAGTTCAAGGGCTTTTATCTCAACGGTTCTGGGGTTTCTTTCAACCGTTATTCCTTGACGGGCAAGCTCATAAAGTTTTCGGCCTTTATAACGCACAGCTGAATACATGGGTGGTATTTGCTCTATTTTGCCCGTGAATTCCAAGAAAACCCGATTTATCATTTCAATGTCTACATTAACCCGGCTTATCTTCAGAACACTTCCCTCAGAGTCACCGGTATTGGTGGTAATCCCCAGCACCATTTCGGCAATATATTCCTTATCTGTTATTTCAAAAAACTCGATGGCTTTCGTTGCTTTCCCGATAAAAACCGGAAGAACTCCGGCGGCTGCCGGGTCAAGGGTTCCTCCATGGCCGATTTTCTTTGTATTAATAAGCTTTCTGAGAAAGGCCACAACATCATGAGATGTCATTCCAGGAGGTTTTAAGACATTTATTATTCCCTTCAAGATTTTTCCCTCGCAAGGTATTTTTTTACGGAATTCAAGACATTTTCCCGCGTTTCATTCAATGTCGCCTTTAAGGTACATCCGGCAGCTCTTGCATGACCACCGCCGCCAAATTCTTCTGCTATTTTGCTTACATCAATCCAATCGTTTGACCTGAAACCCACTTTTATCAATCCTTCTTCTTTTTCCTTAAATAATACAGCTACTTCCACACCTTCTATTTCCCTGGCATAATTTATTATCCCATCGGTATCTTCTTCTTTTGCTCCCGACTTTTCCATAATTTCTTTAGTAATAAAAATACAGGCCAACATGCCATCACTTAATATTTCAAGAGTATTGAGTGCCATTTTTATTAGATTTACAGATTCAATGCTGCGTTTTTCGAACACCTGCCGACTTATAAAGTCTGGCTTTACACCTTTTTCAACCAGTTCAGCCAGAATTCTAAGGCACGATGGTGTTGTATTGGAATACCGGAGGGATCCTGTATCTGTAATGATCGAGGTATAAATATTCGTTGCTATATCCATATCAATAATTGTCAAGTCTTTTATTATATGATATAGAATCTCTCCCACCGAAGACGCATGGCAATCTATAATGTTGATATCTCCGAAGAAAGTATTGCTTTTATGATGGTCAATGTTCACAACTATTTTGCCTAAATCCTTCAAAGGCTTCTCAAAACCCAATCTTTCTTCATCACCGCAGTCTAATGAAATAATAACATCATATTTTCCGTCAAAATCTTTTTTTATAGTCCTCGCATAGGGCAAAAAAATATATTTATCTGGTACAGTATCACGAACCACTGCAACTGCATTTTTACCCGCTTTTTGAAGCGCCAACATCATGGCAAGCACCGAACCTATACCGTCCCCGTCGGGCACTATGTGTGAGGTTACGATATATGAATTATACTTTGCCAATATATTATAAAAAGCGGAAAAATCCATTTCACTCTTCCTCATTTCTATCGGTTTCTTGTTCGTGTATTTCTTCCAACAATTTGTGAATATGAATGCCATATTCTATTGATTCATCGATTTTAAAAGAAATTTCCGGCACAAACTTCATTCTTACCCTTCTTGCCAGCTCTTTTCTGATAAAACCTTCGGCATTTTTTATTCCCTCAAATACTTTTTGTTTTTCATTTTCGCCTCCATATATGCTCAAGAATATCCTTGCATTGCGCAAATCTTTTGTCACAACGACTTTAGTCACCGAGATCAACCCGGAAATCCGTGGATCTTTAAGTTCGTTATTTATTATCTGGCTTGCGGATTTTTTTATTTCTTCCGCCACTCTCTCATTTCTAGAAAATTCCACTTTAAAAGCCTCCCCAAAAAACTACTGTTTCTCCATGGCTTTTAAGATAAAAGCCTCGAATACATCCTGTTCTTTGATATCATTGAATTTTTCCAGACCTATTCCGCATTCGTAACCGCTAACCACTTCCCGGACATCTTCTTTGAAACGTTTAAGGGATGCTATTTTGCCTTCATGGACAACTACACCCTGGCGGAGGACTCTTATCTGTGCATTTCTTGCTATTTTGCCTTCGGTCACAAAACAACCCGCAACCACTCCAATGTTAGGCACTTTGAACAGCGCCCTTACTTCCGCCCTTCCAATTACGACTTCTTCAAATTTGGGTTCAAGCATGCCTTTCATGGCAGATTGTATGTCATCGACCACATCATATATGATCCTGTAAGTCCTGATATCAATATGCTCCCTTTCCGCAATTTTTATTGCATTTGAATAAGGTCTCACATTAAAGCCAATAATTATTGCATCAGAAGCCGCTGCCAGCATCACATCATTTTCGTTTATGGCGCCTACACCGCCGTGAATTATTTTAACCTGTACCTCATCGGTTGAACACTTCTCTAAAGCCTGTTTTAATGCTTCTATTGATCCCTGAACATCTGCCTTTAATATAATATTTAACTCTTTTACTTCACCTTTCTGCATCTTTTCAAACAACTGATTCAATGATATTTTTTGAGTGGGCCCAAATTCAGTTTCTTTTTGCAATTGTCTTTTGCCTTCCGCTATAACTTTTGCCTCTTTTTCATTTGCCACCACTCTTAAAACATCACCCGCATTGGGTACTTCAGACAATCCGAGAACTTCTACAGGTATGGATGGCCCTGCAGACTTAATCTTTTTCCCGCGTGAGTCGAATAAAGCCCTTATCTTGCCATAAGCTGTTCCGGCCACCACGCAATTCCCTACTTTTAATATCCCTTTTTGAATTAACACCGTGGCTACCGGACCACGCCCTTTATCCAATTTCGCTTCAATAATAACACCTTTAGCTTTCGAAGTATAACTGGCTTTGAGTTCAGCCATCTCCGCCACCAGCAAAATCATTTCAAGAAGCTGGTCAATACCGGCTTTTGTCTTTGCCGATACATTAACGAATATAGTATCTCCGCCCCACTCTTCAGGAATGAGGTTGTATTCTGCCAATTGCTGCCTTACTCTTTCTGGATTGGCATTGGGTTTATCTATCTTATTCACAGCAACAATAATCGGTACCCCCGCTGCTTTTGCATGGTTAATAGCTTCAACAGTCTGAGGCATGACACCGTCATCGGCAGCGACGACCAGTACGGCAATATCGGTTACTTTAGCTCCCCGTGCACGCATAGTAGTAAAAGCTTCATGCCCAGGTGTATCTAAAAAAACTATTATTTTCCCGTTAACTTCGATTTGAGAAGCACCTATATGTTGAGTAATGCCTCCGGCTTCGCGAGAGGTTACGTTTGTTTGTCTAATAGCATCCAGAAGAGAAGTTTTTCCATGATCTACATGCCCCATTACAGTAACTACAGGAGGTCTTGGCTTCAAATCCCTTTCATTTTCTTCTTCTTCAGTTTGTTCAATAATATATTGCCTTTCTTCCTGTTCGGCATCGAAACCAAATTCATTTACAAGCTTTTTTGCCGAATCAAAGTCAATCTCTGCATTTATATTTACCATTAAGCCAAAATCCATAAGTTTTTTAATTATTTGCACCGGTTCAATATTGATTTTTTTCCCAAGTTCTTTAACACTTATCTTTTCGGATAAAGTGATGGTTTTCCTTTTAGGTGCCTTTATTTCCTCATAGCTTTTTTGTTGCTTTTCAAAATCCATATCTTCTTCGAGCTTGTTGTTTCTAGACTTTCCTTTGCCAGTTTCTTCATTTATTATATCTATTATTAACTGGGCTGTATCATCTTCTAAAGTGCTCATATGGTTTTTTACAGTAATACCTAGATCTTCGAGGATTGTTAAAAGTTTTTTGCTGGAAACTCCCAATTGCTTTGCCAACTCATATACTCTCAGTCTATTCAATATCCCCCACCCCCGTTTAAAATTTTTATACGCCTGTATATTTCATTAGCCAGGCCCTTATCAGTCAAACTTAAAACCTTTCTTTCCTCTTTCCCTATGGAATGACCTAAATCCTGCGCATTCCCCCAAACAACAACGGGTATTTTCTTGCTTTTTGCCAAATTTAAAAACTTTTTTTTTGTGTTCTCTGATGAATCCTCAGAAACTATTATCAAATAAATCCGCTTGAAATTTATCGCCCTCTCAACGTTATCCTGGCCGGATATCAGCTTTCCTGCCTTTTGGGAAATGCCTAATAGGGAAAGAATATCAGGAAGCTTCATATTTTGTTTAAATCCTCCTTGAGTCTATTCACCGTTTCCCTCGAAACACTAATATCCAGCGCTTTGGATAGGCGATCTTCTCTAAGGGCATTTTCAAGGCACTTGGGATCCTTGCAAAAATAAGCCCCTCTCCCAGATTTTTTGCCGGTTGGGTCTACTTCTATTTTCCCATCGACAGTCCTTACTATCCGCGTCAATTCTTTTTTGGGTTTCATTTGCCTGCATCCTAAGCACATGCGCTGCGGAATTTTTTTAGGCATTTTCATCCCCTCTTTTATCTTCACTTTTAATATCAATTTTCCAACCGGTAAGTTTCGCCGCCAGCCTGGCATTCTGACCTTCTTTGCCTATTGCTAGGGATAATTGATTTTCAGGCACTGTAACACGTGCGAGTTTACTACTTTCTTCAATTGTTACCTCCGTTACTCTGGCTGGACTCAATGAATTTGATATATAGTTTGAAATATTCTTATCCCATTTTATTATATCAATTTTTTCTCCTTTAAGTTCTTCCACTATAGCCTGCACTCTGGTCCCTTTAGGACCTACGCATGAACCCACCGGATCTACATTATCATTTTTAGAGTAAACAGCTATTTTTGTGCGCGAACCTGCTTCTCTGGCTATTCCTTTAATCTCTACTATGCCATCGAAAATTTCAGGAACTTCCAGTTCAAACAACCTTTTGACAAGACCGGGATGAGATCTGGATACAGTGATCTGAGGGCCTTTTGTCGTCTTTTTAACTTCCAGAATATATACCTTGATTCTATCTCCCTGTTTATAATTTTCCGTTGGTATTTGCTCGTTTGGAGGTAGAATCACTTCAATTTTACCCAAATCTATTATTATATTTTTTTTATCGAATCTTTGCACTACACCTGTAACGATGTCCGTTTCTCTACCTGAAAATTCTTCATAAATAATATTTCTTTCTGCTTCTCTTATTCTTTGCATTACAACCTGTTTTGCTGTCTGGGCTGCTATCCTCCCGAACTTTTTCGGTGTAACCTCGATGGATATTACATCTCCGATTTTTGCTGTGGGTTCCATTGCTAAAGCTTCCTCTAAATCTATTTCAAGCAAAGGATCTTTGACATCATCTGTTACTGTTTTTCTGGAAAAAACTTTGACTTCGCCGGTATCTCTATCGATATTTACAGACACATTTTGCGCTGAACCGTAATTTTTTTTATAAGCCGAAATTAATGATGCTTCTAGGGCCTCAAGCAAAATATCCTTTGAAATCCCCTTTTCTTTTTCCAACTGTTCGATAGCTTCAATAAAATCTATATTCATTTTTCAACTCCCCGCTCTATTAAAATTTCTTTTTGGCGAATGAAATACTGTCTTTGGGTATTTTAACAACTTCCTCACCTTCAAGGGTTACAATTCCATCAGAAAAATCTTTTAAGATACCGCTGAATATCTTTTTGTTTCCAAAAGGCTGGTATGTTTTTATTTCCACCTTTGAGCCAACAGCTTTTGTAAAATCTTTATCGCTTTTCAGAGGTCTTTCAATGCCCGGCGAAGATACTTCCAGTATATAACTGCAAGGTATAGGATCTTTTATATCGAGTTGTCTGCTTATTTCTTCGCTTACCATCTGGCAATCATCAATGGTAATACCTTCCTGCTTGTCGATATAGTAACGAAGATACCAATGACCGGCTTCTTTAATAAACTCCATATCAACGAACTCAAAGTTTCTTTTTGCAACCGCATCTCTGCCTATTTTCTCCAGTGTTTTCATGACTTTTTCGTCTAGCAAACTATCACCGCCTATCAAAAAGAAGTGTTAACAAAATGAATTATCATCTTTAGATATAAAAACAGATTTAGCATTAAAGATAAAGAGTGGGAATAACCCACTCTATACAATGTCCTGTATTTCTTAGATAACATTATAGCATAGTAAAAACTGTAATGCAATATAAAAAGCATTTTAAAAAAGGCATAATTGATTTGTTTCCTGAAGATTCGATATGATACCGTTCTGCTTTAAAATCTGAATAACATTCTTCGTTATCCTCGTTCGCTGGCGAAGGTCTTCTATTGATGAAAACTTGCCTTTTTTCCTTTCTTCTTCTATGCTTTGGGCTGCCGCAAGACCGAGGCCCTGAAGCGAAGTCAATGGCGGAAGGATACCGACCGGTGTTATTTTGAACCTTCTTATATCGGATTTATAAAGATCAATGGGAACAAACTGTATTCCCCGCATATACATCTCGTTGGCAACTTCTAATATGGTCAGCAAATTCTTTTCCTTTGCACTCGATTCTTTTTCTTTTTTTTCAATTTCCGCTATTGCCTCCCTGATTTTTTTTGGCCCCTGCAATATAAGTTCCGCATCAAAATCGTCAGCCCTTACCGTGAAATATGTGGCGTAAAAAGCTTCGGGATAATGCACTTTAAAATAAGCTATTCTGAAAGCCATTATAACATATGCTACGGCGTGAGCTTTCGGAAAAAGATATTTTATCTTTTTACATGACTCCACAAACCACGAAGCTACTTTTTTGTTCTTTATTAAAATTTCTTCATGTTCAGGTTTTATTCCTTTTCCCTTTCGCACGTTTTCCATTATATTAAACGCAATTTTAGGCTCAACACCCTGATTCAATAGATATATCATGATGTCGTCCCTGGTTGCAATTACATCCTTTAAAGTTGCTGTCTTGCTTCGTATAAGGTCCTGAGCATTATTTAGCCATACGTCAGTCCCGTGGGAAAGCCCGCTTATCCTTACAAGTTCGGCAAACGTTGAAGGTCTGGTATCCTCCAGCATCTGTCTGACAAACCTGGTTCCAAATTCGGGAACTCCCAAGGTGCCGACAGTTGTGCCGACTGATTCGGGGTCCAGATTAAGAGATTTTAATGATGAAAATATTTCCATTGTATCTTTATCATCAAGCGGTATCTTTTTTGCATCTATTCCCGTTTCCTCTTCAAGCATCTTTATGACCGTAGGATCATCATGGCCAAGCAAATCAAGCTTTAGCAGCCTGCTGCTTATTGAGTGATAGTCGAAATGGGTTGTAATGACCCCTGATTCTTTATCGTCTGCAGGAAATTGGACCGGGGTAAACTCATAAATCTCCATATCCCGCGGAACCACCATTAAACCCCCAGGGTGCTGACCTGTGGTCCTCTTAACCCCGGTTATACCCGCAGCCAGCCTTTTTATTTCTGCAGCCGATGTTTTTATTTTTTTCTCTTCCATAAAAGATTTTACAAAACCAAAAGCCGTTTTTTCGGCTATCGTTGATATGGTGCCTGCTCTAAAAACATGTTGGCTTCCAAACAGTTCTTCTGTAAATTTATGTGCCCTTGCCTGATATTCTCCTGAAAAATTGAGGTCGATATCCGGAACCTTGTCGCCTTCAAATCCCATAAAAACCTCGAAAGGTATGTTAAACCCTTCTTTTTTCATGGGTTTTGCGCATCTGGGACATGTTTTATCTGGAAGATCGGGGCCTACAATTCCTTCATCTTCTTCTACAAATATTGAATGTTTACAGTCCGGACACAAGTAATGTGGTGGAAGAGGGTTAACTTCGGTAATTCCACACATGGTAGCAACCAGGGATGAACCCACTGAACCTCGGGAACCTACAAGATAACCGTCCTCAAGAGATTTTTTCACAAGTTTGTGTGCAATTAAATATATAACGGAATAGCCGTGATTTACAATTGAATTAAGTTCCCTTTCTATACGCTTCTGCACTAAATTGGGAAGGTTTTCTCCATAAAGCTCTTTTGCCCTTTTATAAGTCATATTTATTATTTCCTGTTCCGCTCCCTCGATTTTTGGCGGATACAACTCATCCGGGACAGGTTTAATGTTTTCATCAATCTCTTCTGCTATTTTGTTGGTATTCGTTACAACAACCTCAAAAGCTGCCTCTTTGCCCAGATATTCGCATTCATCGAGCATTTCTTCCGTGGTTTTAAGGTAAAGGAAACTGTCTTTATCGGCATCTTCATAGCCCTGGGAGTTCAGAAGCACCTTTCTGTATATTTCATCTTCGGGATTAATAAAATGTACATCTCCTGTGAGCAAAACCGGTTTATTAAACCTTTTGCCAAGTTCATAGATTTTTATATTCAGCTTCTTAAGAGTTTCCCTGCCGCTCACCAGACCGTTTTTTATTAAAAAAGCATTGTTTTGCAGTGGTTGGATTTCCAGAAAATCATAGAAATCCACGATTCTTTCTATATGATCCTCGCCGAAATAGTGAAGTAATCCCTGGAAAAGCTCTCCCGCCTGGCATCCGGTTCCAAGTATGAGCCCCTCCCTGTATGATTTTAGCAAGGATTTGGGTATCCTGGGATGCCTGTAAAAATAATCAAGGTGAGATATGGACACAAGCCTATATAGATTTTTTAAGCCTGCCATATTTTTTACGAGTACTGTTGCATGATAGGAATTGAGATGTACTTGACCCTCGCTTAAATTATAAATGCGATTTATATTCGAAAGATTATCTATTCCAGATTTTTCAATTGAATGCAACGCAGACTTAAGTATTAAAGCGGCAGTATTTGCATCATCTACAGCGCGATGATGATTTCCCATTTTTATTTCAAGTTTTTTTGCTACAGTATCGAGCCTGTGATTCTTCAAATCCGTATATAAAATCTGGCATAGGGGTAGTGTATCAAGAATTGCATTTACAAATCTTAAACCGAACTTTTCACAGTCTCTTCTTATAAAACCAGAGTCAAAGTGAGCATTGTGAGCTACAAAGATGCCATCTCCCAGAAAATCAATGAAATTTGACAATACTTCCTTTAAAGGAGGAGCATTTATCACCATTTCATTGGTTATGCCTGTAAGATTGATTATATTTGTCGGCAGCGTTCTCGATGGTTTAATAAATGAGCTGAATCGATCGATAATATCGCCATCTTTTATCTTTACAGCACCTATTTCAATAATTTCATCTTTTTCAAACGATAGACCTGTGGTTTCTATATCAGCAACGACAAAAGTAGCTTCAGCAAATTTAATATCAGGAGGATTTATCATTACCGGAAATTCGTCATCAAAAATATAAGCCTCAACTCCGTAGATGGGCTTTATACCAGAGCCGCGTGCATGTTCGTAAACTTCAGGAAAAGATTGTATCACTCCATGGTCGGTAAAAGCTACGGCTCTATGTCCCCAGCTTTTTACCTGCTCGATCACTTGTTTTACGGAACATACAGCATCCATGGCGCTGTATCTGGTATGCAGATGCAGTTCCACCCGTTTTTCTTGACAATTATCCCGTCTTGCAGGTTTTTGTGAAATGTTAATATCATATGGAATAAATTCCAGTTCCTGGGAATATTTATTGCTTTCCGATTTTCCCTTTGCTTTGATCCAGCAGCCTTCCTTTATTTTATCCCCTATGGCTTTTTTTCCACCCGATAAAAATATTTTGACCGGTATAGAACCGGTATAATCCGTCAAAGCAAATGTTATTAATACTGTTCCGTTCTTCAAGTCCCGCTTTTCGATTCCGAATATTTCCCCCTGAATTGTGATATCCTGAATGTCCGCGAGGACATCTTTTATTAAAATCGGTTCATCAGTAATCAATTTACCGAGCAAAATCCCTTGACCATTTATATCGTCTTGTTCTCTGTTATCGATGTCCTTATAATTGCTCAGCATGTTTTCAACAATTTCCCTATCTTCTTCAAAAACATCGTATTCCTCTGCATCTTCGGCTTTCTGTCTGATGGATACTTTTATTTGCAGACCTCTAACTTTTAAATATTTTTCTATAATCAAACGGCACTTTTTTCTTTCCAGAAATTCAAGGCCGCTTTTGTCGACATATATAATCAGTTGATCTTTATGCATATCCCAGGAAGCATTTAAAAGCCATAGTCGCAAAGAGGGCGCATGTGCGAAAACATGTTCCAAAATATCCTGCCAATGATAATTAATTATTTCTTTCGGATCAGCAACTTTTTCCTGATTTTTATTATCGAAACATATATCAATATTTTTGCATCCGGGTATTTTTTCATATAAAAGTTTTTTTATCTCTTCATGCAAATGATATCCTATTTCTCTTCCCTGCTCCAGGAAAATTTCCAGTTTGCGCCTTTTTATATCGATTTGTACTCTTGTAATAAAAATATTTAGGATGGATTTAAGTTCTGAATCATCAAGAGCAATTAAATCGTCTTTATTCAATATATTCCTAAAGGTTATCATATTTTCCCTCTCAAAAATCAAAGTTGTTTTTCGACATTATAAACTCCATCAATTTGCACGAGTTTGGTCATTATATCGTTTAATTTTAAACCCGCCGGCACCCTTATACTGAGCACAATAGATATTTTCCCATCATCCAGGATATTCATTTTTATATTTCTTATATTAACATTGAGTTCCCCGAGAAGAGATCCGATTTTGCCTATTTGACCGGGCTTATCATCGATTACAACGAAAATACTCTCCAAAAACCTTTTTTGAATGATATGATTTTCTATTCTGGAAAATAAAATCAAAGTTAAAAAAGTTAAAACAGTAGTAAGAAAAGCAGCAAGATAAAAACCGCTTCCTACGGCCAGCCCAATGGCAGCAACGGTCCACAAGCTTGCTGCAGTTGTCAGACCTCTTACAGTGGTGCCTTCCCTTATAATGGTACCTGCCCCCAAAAAACCTATGCCGCTTACTACTTGCGCTGCTATGCGGCCTGGATCTACAGAGACGCGGGAACTGTATTGTTCGAAAATATAGATGGATACTAGCATGGTTAAAGTAGATCCGACACACACCAGTATATGAGTCCTGAAACCGGCCGGCCTGTTTACGCTTTCCCTCTCTATTCCGATTACACCCCCGAAAATTATGGAAAGGATTAGCCTTATAGCCAATTCCATTTTATCCAAGGGCATTCTTTAACACCTCTAGTCGGAATTTCACAATGCATAACATTATATCCCAATACATTTTCAGGCGGGACAAAAGCCCGGGCAAAAAGCCTCTTTTTTCTTCCTTCATCACATGGGTCAAATCGGTTAATTCCACTTGCTTGACCCTAACATTTTCCCTGTCAGCCATCAAAGTGAGAGCAATTTCAAGCCCATATTTCTTTGCCGGATACTTTTCAAGTTTTTTAAAGATTTCCCTTTTTAAAGCTCTTTGGCCAGAAAGGAAGGGGGCTATCCTCTGTGCTAAATCGGTAGCTCCCCTGCCATTTTTAAATATGCCTATGGTCATATCGGTTTCCCCGGATAGAACAGGTTTTAATAGCGATTGAACATGGGTTTCTTTCAAACCAACAAGATCGGCATCCAGCATCAAAATTATTTCGGCATCGGTATTTTGAACGCCTATAAGCACCGCCTCGCTCTTGCCCCTATTTTGGGGCAGATCGATAACTCTTGCATTATAATCCCGTGCAATTGGTGCAGTTTCATCGCAAGACCCGTCGTTTACTACTATTACTTCATCAATATATTTTACGTTCATCAAAATTTTCAAAACACGGCCTATTGTCTTACCCTCGTTATAAGCCGGTACAATGGCGGATACCGACATAATTACAACTCCATTCCTAATATGATTTTGCAAAATAAACCACTTTATTTGATTTTTTGCCGCAAACTACACAGTTTCCAGGAACATTATCTTGTTCAAAAGGTATGCAGCGAAGAGTAGCCCCCGTCTGTTCTTTAATATGTTTTTCACATGCTTCATTTTCGCACCAATGAGTTTTAATGAATCCTTTTTTCTCCTCAATTATCTTTTTAAACTCTTCAAAATTGTCTACTTCACTGATATTACTATCTCTGAATTCTTTTGCCTGCTTGAACATGTTGTTTTGAATTTCATCAAGCAACAACTTTATTTTTACATTCATTTCCGCTTCATCAACGCTTATCTTCTCGCCAGTATCCCTTCTAACCAAAACAACCTGATGCTTTTCCACGTCTTTTGGTCCCACTTCAAGGCGCAAAGGGACTCCCTTCATCTCCCATTCATTAAATTTCCATCCGGGCGTGTATTCGTCTCTGTCATCCATCTCCACCCTGAAATCGCATCTCAATCGTTCGAAAATTTCATCTGCTTTGCTTTGCACCATTTCTTTATTTTTGCCTGAAATCGGTACGATGATGACCTGTACAGGCGCAATTTTGGGCGGCAACTTTAACCCCCTGTCATCGCCGTGAGTCATTATTATGGCGCCTATCAAACGTGTGGATACCCCCCACGATGTCTGCCATACATTCTTAAGCTGCCCATCTCTATCGAGGAAAGTTATGTTAAACACTTTTGAAAAATGTTGCCCCAAATTATGTGATGTCCCGGCCTGTAAAGCTTTGCCGTCGCTCATCATAGCTTCTATAGTATATGTTCGCAAAGCTCCGGCAAATTTTTCATTTTCTGACTTTTGGCCTTTTATTACAGGGAGAGACAAATCCGTTTCCACAAAATCCCTGTATACTTCCAGCATTCTAAGGGTTTCCTCTTCTGCATCTTCTTCGGTTCGATGAGCAGTATGACCTTCCTGCCACAGGAACTCTGCAGTTCTTAAAAAAGGTCTTGTGCTTTTTTCCCAGCGCACAACATTGCACCATTGGTTAATGAGGACGGGTAAGTCTCTCCACGATTTAATCCATTTTGAATACATGCTGCAGATTATGGTTTCTGATGTTGGCCTTACGGCAATGCGCTCGGCCAGTTCTTCTTGGCCTCCATGGGTTACCCATGCAACTTCGGGCGCGAAACCTTCTACATGTTCCGCTTCTTTTTTAAGCAGCGACTCAGGAATGAACAGGGGAAAATAAGCGTTTTTATGACCTGTAGCTTTAAAGCGCGCGTCAAGAAGTTTTTGCATATTCTCCCATACGGCGTAACCATAAGGTCTAATTACCATGCATCCTCTTACCGGAGAATAGTCTGCCAGTTCCCCTTTCAAAATAACATCTACATACCACTGTGAAAAGTCGTTAGATTTCGAAGTTATTTCTTTTACATATTCGTTTTCCATTATACTGCTCCTTTCATAACAAAATATTAAAATATCAAAAAAACCCTCGCGTTGAAGGGGCGAAGGTTTCGCGGTACCACCCTACTTGGTGAAATACTCTTTGCGGATAACGGTTCAACCGGCATTGCTGCAGATTCCGGAGTCGGGTTCAAAAGCTTTTGACGGCAGCCTTTTCAGCCCATGAGAACTGCTCTCTTTACAATCAAAACGGCTTTTTACTATTCCCCATCAATATCCTTTCGATTTATTAAAATTTACGCATATTTTACCAGAATAATACGGTTTTGTCAAACCGAGCTTTCTTCAATTAACTTATGTATTTCCTCCATCAATTCTGTCACTGCACTTTCCTCGGATACAGATTTTATTATTTCTCCCTTCTTAAAAATAACAACTCTTTTTCTTCCTCCGGCTATGCCTATATCGGCTTCCCTCGCTTCCCCAGGGCCGTTTACGGCACAACCCATGACGGCTATCTTTAAAGGTTTTTTTATATTTTTCAATCTGTCTTCGATATCGCGTGCAATTTTAATTAAATCTATTTCACAGCGGCCACAAGTGGGGCAGGAAATAAGGTCAATCCCATTTTCTCTCAACTTCAGGTTTTTAAGGATTTCAAAGCCAATTCTAACTTCATCCACTGGATCCCCTGTAAGGGAAACTCTTAATGTATCTCCTATCCCATAGTACAGTAGAATGCCCAAACCCATGGAAGATTTAATAGTCCCGGAAAATGCGGTGCCAGCTTCAGTTATGCCGAGATGAAAAGGATAATCGACCTTTTCAGCAAGCAACATGTAGGAATTCACTGTAGTAATTACATCGGATGATTTCAATGAAATCACTATATCGTAAAAATTCATGCTTTCAAGAATTTCCACATGCCGGAGAGCGCTCTCAACCAGAGCTTCGGGCACGGGTTTTTTATATTTTAAAAGCAAATCTTTTTCCAAAGAACCGGAATTTACCCCTATCCGTATAGGCACATTCCTTTCCCTGGCCGAATCCACAACTTTTTTAATTCTTTCTTTAGGCCCGATATTTCCAGGGTTTATTCTAAGACCGTCGGCCCCCTGTTTCAAAGCTTCAAGTGCGAGCCTGTAATCAAAATGAATATCCGCCACTAAAGGAATGTGAATCTGCTTTTTTATATCTGCAATTGCGAGAGCACTTTCCATATCAGGTACTGCAACCCTTATGATTTCGCATCCGGCTTCTTCCAGCTGAAATATCTGATTTACTGTAGACTTTACATCGTACGTTTTGGTATTAGTCATGGACTGCACGGTTATGGGAGCATCTCCTCCTATTCCCACATTCCGCAGCATCACTTTTTTTGTTTTTCTCCTCAAAATGGAATCAATAGTGTGTTGCATGGTTCCTCTCCTTTTTAAAGTATAATGAAACGCATAATGTCTTTATAGGCAATCAATATCATAAGTATCATTAACAAAGTAAAACCAATAAAATGAATCAATCCTTCTTTTTCAGGCTCCATTGGCCTTCCTCTTAATAGCTCAATTACAAGAAAAAGTATCCGGCTTCCATCGAGAGCAGGAATTGGAAACAAGTTGAACAAGCCAAGATTGATGCTTATAACTGCCGAAAGATATATTAAATTGAATATGCCAACTTTTGCAGCTTCCCCCACCATGTGCACTATACCTATGGGCCCTACTACATCTGCCCTGGTTTTTCCCCTGATTATTTGAAAAAGCCCTTCAAGTATCATTTTGGATATCCAAAAAGTCCTTTCAATTCCTGTTCGTATGCTTTCAGGCAGGGAATATTTGACTATATTTGATTTTATTCCTATAATTCCACGCCGAGAAGCCGCATCTATTTGCGTTTTAAAATTAAAGCTCACAGGTTTGCCATTTCTCAATACGATTATACTGATATTTTGATTTGGTTTTTGACTTATAACATTCACCACTTCATCCCATGTTTTAATTTTTTGTCCATCTATGGAATAGACCACATCATTGTTTTTAATCCCGGCCTTATCAGCCGGCCCCCCGGGTATAACCGTAATTCTGGTTGTTGCAACCCCGGCAAAAAAACAAATTACGGCAATCAACAATATTGCCAGCACAAAATTCATTGCAGGACCTGCAAATATTACTCCGAGACGGTTTGACACAGGCTTATTATTAAAAGCTCTGGGATCAGTGGTCTTGGCATCCTCTCCCTCCATTTTTACAAAACCTCCGAGAGGAAGCGCCCTTATGGAATATTCTGTTTCACCCGGTTTGACTCTGAATATTTGCGGACCAAATCCCAAACTGAATTCCCTAACTTTTATATCAGACAGTTTCGCTACAATAAAATGACCCAATTCATGGAAAAAAATCAGCATTCCGAAGACTATTAAAGAAGCTAAAAAAGTATACAAATGTTTCACCTTCCAAAAACTATTTTTTATTGGATAGAGGGGGAATAATTCCCGAATGCATCAAAGCCCTCATGATTACTACTACCAAAGGTCCGACAAACAATCCTATAAATCCAAAAATTACGATTCCGAGATATATAGAAATCAGTGTCAATAACGGGTCTATCCCAAGGTTCTGTCCTATAATCTTGGCTTGAAAAATCTGTCTGCTTCCTATCATAATTATATAAAGCATCAATAAACCTGCAGCAAAACTTATATTCCCCATAATTGCAGAAAATATAATCCATGGCAAAAAAATCAAACTTGGGCCGAAAAGCGGTAATATATCGAGCAGCCCGCAAATTAAACCCAACGTAAGTGCATAATCCACTTTAAGTATATAAAATCCAATGATGGTAATTGTTGTGGATATTATTACCAGAATTATTTGTGCTTTTACCATATTAATAAAGGAAATTAAAAGTTCGATTTGAACCTTCTTTATTTTATCCTGCAGAGTATCAGGCAGTATTTTCATTAAAAACTTCAACACATGTTTTTTTTCCTTAGAAAAAAAGTAACTGAATAGAAAAACAAATATAATAAATATAAACATGTTTACAAAAATATTTGGAACCATGGTGATTTTACCCATTAAAAAGCTGTAAAAATTTGATAATAACCCCGTCATTGTCGATAATATTTGATTTAAGTTTTTTTCTGCGTACTTCAATATTTCTTCAGGAATTTTTGTGGAAAAATATTCAAGATATGCAGAGATTTTATTGAATACTAAATCGTAATAATAATAGTAATTCGGAAGGGTGCTTATCAGCTTTCCCAATTCAAATGTCAAACGTGAAATCAGCAATGCAAAAATATAACCAAAAAAACAAAATATGGCAGTTAAAACAATTCCTACTATTAATCCTCTATCCATTTTCGACTTTTTTTCGACGAAGCTAACCACTGGTTCAATCGAAAAAGCTATAAGCATTCCTATGATAATAGGCAATAGAAATTTTAAAGCTATTGCAATAAAAACCGTTACCATTGCGACTACTATAATAAAAAGTAATAAAGGCCTGTTAACATTATTCAATATCACAAAAGACCACCCTTTTGAATAAATAAAGTTATATAGTAATATGCTGCCGGAAAAGAAAAAAGTGCGCTGTCAAATCTATCTAGAATTCCTCCATGACCCGGAATTATTTTCGAGAAATCTTTAATATTGCAATAACGCTTTATCAAAGAAGCGGAAAGATCGCCCATCTGTGAAAAAACACCTATTAAAAACCCTACTGCCAACGAATCAAAAAACATTATTTCAGGCAGTATCCACCTGGTATAAATAATACTTGCGGCTATGCTGAATAAAATTCCTCCTATGCTGCCTTCGATAGTTTTGTGAGGGCTAATGTTGGGCGCCAACTTATTTTTGCCCCATAAAATACCCGCAAAAAACGCTCCGGTATCACAAGCCCAAGTGGTAATAAATATCCACCACATAAAATACGCCCCACCAGACAGATTTCTAATTAAAATAAAATGCATAAAAAGCATAGAAGTGTAGACGTAGGAAAAAATACTAAAAACTATGTCAGCAATATGATTTTTTTTATCATCAATTATACTATAAAAAAATATTGATATTAATAATAAAAAGATATTTAAAAGAATAATCATTAAATTTAATCTTGTTGAATATTTTGCAGAAAAAAGAAGCATTGTGGTAAAAAAAGATAAATATAAGGTATTTATATGTATATTAATTCTTTTAAAGCAGTTTTTAAGTTCATGTATTGCACATATATTTAAAAATAATATTGTTAAAAAAAACAACCAGCTCCCAATATTTATTATAAAACCCAATAATATAATACCGACCACTGCGCTAATGATTCTTTGAAGCATAATGTCACCTGCTTTATTTTTTTAAGCCTCCAAATCTCCGTTCTCTGTTCTGATAAGCCAAAATAGCATTAAGCAAGTCTTCTATTTTAAAGTCAGGCCAGTATTTTTCGGTGAACCATAATTCTGCGTATGCTATCTGCCAAAGTAAAAAGTTGCTGATTCTTAATTCCCCGCTAGGTCTAATTAAAAGATCGGGATCGGGTAAATTTTTTGTAAATAAATATTCTTTAAAAAGCTTTTCATCAATATCTTCTATGCCAATTTTATCATTTTTTACGTCAATACACAAATCTCTGCATGCTTTAATAATTTCTTTACGGGAGCCGTAATTTAAAGCAATGTTTAGAATCATACCCGTATTACTTTTTGTGAGTTCAATGCCCCTGCTTATTTCCTCAGCGATATTTATGGGCAATTGTTGCCATTCACCGGTTATATGTATTATAATATTATTTTCGTGCAGATTGTTTACTTCCTTCTTCAAATAATACAATAGCAAATTTAAAATTAAATTTACTTCATCTAAAGGTCTTTTCCAGTTTTCAGTGGAAAATGCAAAAACACTTAAAACCTGAATTCCTATTTCAGCACAAAACTCAACTATACTCCTCAGCACCTTTGCTCCAGCCCAATGTCCTGCTATTCTCGGAAGGCCTCTTTCTTTTGCCCATCGACCATTGCCGTCCATTATAATGGCTATATGCTTTGGAATTTTGTTTCTATCCAGCATATTAATGTTTGGTTCCGTTGTCATTGTTTTCCTCCTTAAATTTCATAAAACCCCCGTAAAAAGGGGGTTTTAACAATATGTGTAAAAACCAGGATACATCGCCCACCTAAAAACTATATGTTTTTTGCCTGTGAATTCAATACCGGAAATAAAGCGACGATGAGTTTTACTTTCTTATCGTCAATGCTGTCAATTCTCACAACTACTTCTCTCAAACATTCCTGATTATTTTTAAACGGTTTTGTATATTTGATGTCTTCAATTGATATTCCGCGTGCTTTCATCTCAGCTACAGCTCTTTCTAGCGGAATTCCCAAAATATCCATTTGCAATTTTATATGGTTATACCTCCATTATGTCTTTTTCTTTATGTTCCAGCATCTTTTCAATTTCTTCCGTATATTTATCAGTTAGTTTCTGGATTTCTTCCTGTGAACGTTTGTGTTCATCTTCGGATATCTCATGATTTTTCTCCATCTTTTTCAAAATTTCATTATACTCACGCCTTATATTGCGAATTATAACTTTCGCATCCTCGGCTTTCTTCCTGGCCATTTTTACAAGTTCCTGACGCCTTTCTGAAGTCAATTCCGGCAGGATTAGTCTTATAACTTTGCCATCATTATTGGGTGTCAGACGAAGATCGGATTTAAGTATTGCTTTTTCAATAGCTCCGATCATTTTCATATCCCAAGGTTGAATAAGTATCATTTTGGGTTCCGGAACGCTAACAGAAGCCAACTGGTTTACCGGAGTAAGCGTACCGTAATAGTCGACAAAAATTTTATCCAAAAGAGCAGCAGATGCTCTTCCCGCCCTGATGGCGGCAAAATCGGCTTTTAAATTTCCCTGGACTTTTTTCATCTTATCTTCTATTTCCCCGAAAATTTTTTTATCCATTAAATATTCAGCCCCCTTTAACAAAGGTACCTATATTTTCACCAAAGATTACTTTTTTTATATTTCCAGGTTCGTTAATTCCGAACACTATAATTGGTATCTTGTTATCCATGCAAAGGGAGGTAGCTGTGGAATCCATAACGCCCAACCCTTTGTTCAAGACATCTATATATTCAAGGCTTTGAAATTTATGGGCTTTTGGATTTTTTACCGGGTCGGAATCATATACTCCGTCAACCTTTTTCGCAAGTAGTATTACCTCCGCTTCAATCTCTGCCGCTCTCAAAGCTGCTGTAGTATCGGTGGAAAAGAATGGGTTTCCGGTGCCCGCAGCAAATATTACAACTCTGCCCTTTTCCAGGTGTCTTATTGCTCTGCGTCTTATGTACGGTTCAGCTATTTCTTTCATTTCAATTGCTGTTTGAACCCTTGTTTGAACATTTCTATTCTCCAGAGCATCCTGAAGCGCCAGAGCATTTATAACCGTTGCGAGCATACCCATATAATCAGCTGTAGCTCGGTCCATTTGATCAGAATTTCTACCTCTCCATATATTTCCACCACCCACTACTATAGCGATTTGGACTCCCAAATCGTGAATTTCTTTAATCTGGTCAGCTATGGTATTTAATGTATCCTGGTTGATACCAAATCCTCTTTCTCCTGCTAGTGCTTCTCCACTTATCTTTAAGACTATCCTTCTATATATTGGTTTTTCCATCCATAACCCTCTCTTTGCTAAATGATATTCTATATTTTATGCAAAAATCCTCTTTTTTAAAAAAGAGACACTTCAAGTGTCTCCAAAAATATGCATTATTCTTCCGTTTGCCCTGCAGCAGGAACTTCCCCTCGTTCATACCGGGTAAACCGACTTACGGTAATGTTTTCGCCAATTATTGCTATTTTTTCCATTATAAGTTGAGAAACCTTCTTATCTGGGTCTCTTATAAAAGGTTGATCCAGCAAACAATTTTCTTCATAAAATTTTTCTATTCTTCCATCTACTATTTTCTCCGCTATGTGTTCAGGCTTTCCTTCATTAATCGCCTGCGTTTTGAGTATCTCCCTCTCCTTCCGAATAACCTCATCGGGGACATCACCCCTGGAAATATATCTCGGATTGGCTGCGGCAATTTGCATCGCAATGTCTTTTACAAGGCTTTTGAATTCATCGTTTCTCGCAACAAAATCCGTTTCACAGTTAACTTCAACCAGCACTCCGATTCTACCGTTGCCATGTATGTAAGAATCAATAATCCCTTCTGCAGCAACACGACTGGTTTTTTTTGCAGCTTTGGCAAGCCCCTTTTCCCTGAGAATAATTATCGCCTTTTCCATGTCTCCGCTGGATTCGGCAAGCGCCTTTTTACAATCCATAATTCCCGCACCTGTTCTCTCCCGTAGTTCCTTTACCTGTTCAGGAGTAATCATGGTATTCAACCTCCCATTGATTTTTCTCTACATTATTAAAGGTAAGGGTGCATATCCCCCCTTACCTTAAAATATTACTCTCCTGCAGCCAGCTGCTCGCCCTGCTTTCCTTCAAGAACGGCGTCAGCCATTTTTTCTGTAAGCAATTTAACAGCTCGTATAGCATCGTCATTGCCGGGTATAACGTAATCTACCTCATCGGGATCGCAGTTGGTATCCACAATAGCAACTATCGGAATCTGAAGTTTCCTTGCTTCAAGAATAGCATTTTTTTCCTTCCTCGGATCCACAACGAATAATGCATTGGGAAGTTCGGTCATATTCTTGATGCCACCCAGATACTTTTCAAGGCGGTCTTTTTCATGTTTTAAGTTCTGTACTTCCTTTTTGGGAAGCACCTCTAAAAGACCGTCTTCCTCCATTTTTTCAAGTTCGTGCAGCCTGTCTATACGTTTGCGAATGGTTTTGAAATTCGTAAGCATGCCTCCAAGCCATCTTTGATTTACATAAAACATGCCGCACCTTACAGCTTCTTCCTGAATGGATTCCTGAGCCTGTTTTTTGGTACCGACAAAAAGGATGTAACCGCCTTCTGAAGCCACTTTTTTTACGAATTCATAGGCCTCTTCGATTTTTTTGACGGTTTTCTGCAGGTCGATGATGTAAATCCCGTTTCTTTCAGTAAAAATATATTCTTTCATTTTGGGATTCCATCTTCTGGTCTGATGTCCGAAGTGAACGCCTGCTTCTAAAAGCTGTTTCATAGAAACTATTGACATTTTTTCACCTCCCTGGTTTTAACCTCCGCCGTTTCATTTTTCAAAAAGACCTTTCGGCACCCTCTTTGAAATCCAGCGGCGTGTGAATTTACCGTTTGTTAGTATACCATAAAAAGTAAGCTTATGCAATATTCTTCGAATATTACTTTAAATAATTTGCGTAGAGATTTTGCAAATGATTCAATTCTTGTTTAATCTAGATACCATAATAATTTTAATTAAAGCCGCCAGAGGGATTGCAAGAATCATTCCCCATAAGCCGAAAAATACCCCACCTGCCAAAAGTGAAAAAATTACTGTCAGCGGATGCAGGCCAACATTTTCCCCCACAATATAGGGGGATATAATGCCGCTTTCAAGCTGGTGTATTATAATTATCGCTATTATAAGCCATACAATTCTTTGAGGATATCTGAGCAGTGCTATCAGTAAGGCGGGTAATGCGCCTAAAAATGGTCCAAAATACGGAATTACATTTGTAATACCCGCCATAAGTCCTATTAAAAGTGCAAAATCAATGTTTAAAATGTATAAAGCCAGTGTAGTCAAAATACCTATGATTAAACTCACGATTAGCTGGCTTCTTATATATTTGCCGAGAGTCGTATCTATTTTTTCAAGAAAATATATTATATTTTTTTTCTGAGAAGGCGGCAAAAAACAGACTATATTTAATTTGATTTTATCCAGGTCTCTAAGCAAATAGAAACCAACAACAGGCCCAAGAATAATGCTGAACAAACTAGCAAACCATCCCATGATTATGTTTGCCATGTTCTGCAATATTGAAAGCAGTATTTTTTCTATCTGAGCTATATTTCTATCTATGACTTCTTGAATGCTAACCGGTAGAGTGGTTTTATATTTTGTTCTAATATCTTTTATAAAAAACTGAGTTTCACGGGTATAAAAAGGAATGGTATCAATCAATTTGGTAAGTTCGATTAAAATAACAGGTACAACATATAAGAGAGCGATGATTATTGAACCGATCAAAATAAAATATATTATGGCTACAGCAACTGATCTTTTTAAACCTTTATTTACTAAAAATACCACTATAGGATCCAGTATGTAAGTAATAAAAATACCTATGGCAAATGGCAGTAAGATAACTTCAAGTTTTTTTCTCTGAATAAAAATCAGAATTAAAATTATTAGCAATAGAATAAATAAAAAAAGCCGGTAGAGCAAATTCCGGTGGGAGGCGATTTTAAATATGTCTTTCACCTCTTTATTATTCTCTTTTATTCTTTCATCGTCTATGTTGCTAAAATATGTTTCGCGAGAACTATGGATTTATTTGCTATAGGCTACCTCCGGCAGTTATTTGTTTATGATCGCGGTTATACGGCAACAAACTTCCATCATCTCCCACTTCATATACAGTAACTTTGTTTTTTTGTATTGAAAATTCCACGAAACAATCCCAACAATAAAACTGATTGTTTCCCACTTTTCCTATGGAATTTCCTCCGCATAAAGGACAGACAATCAATATTTTTCACCTCTAAAAAAACTTTATCTATATTTTAATTTTAACCAAAAAGCAAAAAAAAATACGCTTTTCAGCGCACATCAGTTTAAATCTGTTCTTTTTTCTATTATTCCACCACCAATTACCTTATCGTTAACATAAAATACTACTGCCTGCCCTGGGGTGACAGCTTTCTGCGGTTCACTAAAAATTACTTTTACCTTGTCTGTTCCGTACGGCTGTATTTTTGCAGGTTGTTCAGCAAAATTATACCTTATCTTTGCAGATACCTGCATTTCCGACTTGAGTTTATCTATTGCTATCCAATTGATTCGTTCTGCGATAAATTCTTTTGTGAAAAGATCCCGTTCCTCACCCAGAAGCACAGTATTGCGCTCTGCGTTTATATCAATGACATAAAGCGGCTTTCCGGCCGAAATACCCAGACCCCGTCTTTGTCCTATAGTGTAAAAAGGTATTCCATTGTGCGTACCCAATATATTTCCATATTTGTCAACAAATGGCCCTGGTGTAATTTTTTCGGGTACTTTTTGTTTTAAAAACTCCCTGTAATTCGTATCTACAAAACAAATTTCCTGGCTGTCTGGTTTTTTTGCAACTGAAAGGCCGGCTTGCTCCGCTATTTTTCGTATCTGGTGTTTTGTGTAATAACCCAGAGGCAAAATTGTATGTTCCAGTTGAAACTGGGTTAAGTTATAAAGTGCATATGACTGGTCTTTTGAAGCATCAACAGATTTTTTCAATAAATATCTTCCTGTTGAATCATCATACTCGATTTTGCCGTAATGACCTGTGGCAATATAGAAGGCATCTATTTCCAAGGCTTTCTTCAGCAAAACATCAAATTTCAAATGTCGATTGCACGCTATACAGGGGTTAGGCGTACGGCCTTTCAGGTATTCTTCAATAAAATTTTTTATCACTTTTTCTTTAAAAATCTCTTTTAGGTTTATCACATAATACGATACGCCTATTTTATCAGCTACCCGTCGCGCATCATAAACAGCTCCTATTGAACAGCATCCGCCTTCTTTCAACCTCGTTTCTTCGGGAGCATCCTGCCATATCTGCATTGTCATGCCAATTACCTCATATCCCCGTTCTTTCAATAAATAAGCGCAAACGGAGCTATCCACTCCACCGCTCATCGCCACTACAACTCTGTTCTTTTTCATTCTAATCCCTTTTTGCTTTGCTTTTTTTGAAAATCTTCGATTGCGGCATGCAATGCATCGGCAGCCAGATTGGAACAATGCATTTTAACAGGAGGAAGCCCCCCCAAAGCTTCGGCTACGGTTTTATTACTTATTTTTAGAGCTTCCTCCAATGATTTGCCCTTAACCATTTCAGTAACCATGCTGCTTGTGGCTATTGCCGCGCCGCAGCCGAAAGTTTTAAATTTTATATCTTCTATAATATTATCTCTAACTTTAATAAATATTTTCATAATATCTCCACAAACCGGATTGCCTACCTGGCCTACTCCATCAGCATCGACTATCTCTCCGACATTGCGAGGATTCGAAAAATGATCCATAACCTTTTCATTATACATTTTTGGGCATCTCCTTTCTCTCGGCAAAAAGCGGTGACATTTCACGCAATTTGTTTACTATGCCGGGTAATATTTCTAAAACAAAGTCAACATCTTCTTCTGTGTTATCCATTCCGAGTGTCAATCTGAGCGAACCATGCGCTATTTCATGCGGAAGACCAATGGCGAGTAATACATGAGAAGGTTCCAGTGAACCAGATGTACACGCGGAACCACTGGAGGCACAAATATCCTTCATGTCAAGATTTAAAAGAAGGGATTCGCCTTCTATAAATTCAAAACAGACATTAACGTTATGCGGCAAACGCATGGTGGGGTGTCCATTTAGATGAACGAATGGGATATTCTCCATAATTCCACGGATTAGTCTGTCTCTTAATCTTGAAAGCTTTTCATATTGCTGTTCAAGCTCCGCTTCAATAAGTTCACAGGCTTTGCCAAACCCAACTATGGCAGGTATATTTTCTGTGCCGGCTCTTTTTTGCCTTTCCTGGGCGCCTCCTGTTATAAATGGTTTTATTTTTGTGCCCTTTTTTATATATAAAGCTCCTATGCCTTTAGGCCCATAAATTTTATGGGATGATACGCTTAAAAGATCCACATACAGTTCATCTACTTTAACCGGTATTTTGCCAACAGTTTGAACTGCATCGGTATGAAAATATATTTTCCTTTTTTGCCGCTTTATAATTTTGCCTATATCTGCTATAGGTTCAATTGTCCCTATCTCATTATTGGCATGCATTATTGATACCAGGATTGTATCATCGGTAATTGAATTTTTTACGTGTTCAGGTGCAACAAACCCATATCTGTCGACAGGTAAATATGTTACTCTGTATCCCTGCTTTTCCAAATCCTGACATGTGTGCAAAACGGCATGGTGTTCTATACATGAGGTTATTATATGATTTCCCATATCCTTATTGGCTTCAGCTATACCCCTCAAAGCCCAATTATCCGACTCGGTACCTCCTGCCGTAAAAAAAACCTCCCCAGGTTCTGCTCCTATCAAATTAGCAACTTTTTCTCTGCTGTCTTCCAGTGCCATTTTTGCTTCCCTACCCAAGGAATATATGGTGGATGCATTACCAAACCTTTCAGTCATATAAGGCATCATGGCTTCGAGCACTTCTTTCCTCATTGGGGTAGTGCCTGCATGATCCATATATATCTTTTTCATAAATCCCACTCCTTTTTCAAAATATTATATATAATACATATAATTTTCGGATTTCTTCTTGAGTTTTTCAGCTTCTTCGCACATATCCTGTAGTGTAATTGAATCCATCGTTTTTATCATGCTGTCTCTTAGTTTTTCCCACACAATACGGGATATACAATCATTGGCTCGAGAGCATTTCACCGCATCCTGCTCCAGTACGCAATCAACCGGACCCATTGGCCCTTCAAGAACTCTCAAAACATCACTTACGGTTATTTCACCGGGTTTTCTGGCAAGAGAATAACCCCCTTGAGCACCACGAACGCTCTGAACAAGACCGGCTTTTTTCAGGCCAGAAATGAGTTGTTCGAGATAATGTTCTGATATATCCTGCCTTTCCGCTACGCTTTTTAAAGGAATAGGACCGCTGCCGTAGTGTTGCGCAAGATCAAACATGGCCCTTAAACCATATCTTCCTTTTGTTGAAAGTTTCACCTGCTATCACCTAATTCCTATCGATTTAGTTGGTTATTATGTTAATAATATACTTTATTTAAAAACAAATGTCAAGGCATTAACTTTGAATTACATAAAAAAATTCAGTTCAACGAACTGAAAACAAATTATATTCTTACATCAATATGGGATGTTTTTTTTGAATTATCCCTTTTTTTACCATTTTGCTTTGCCTTGCCATCTTTTTGGCGATGGTTTTTATCGCCTTCCTCTCTTATTTCTTCGGGTCGTGCTCTTTCATACACTTTTTCTTTCATTACCCTTAACTGTTCCTGGAATTGAGCGGTCAGCGCACTCTGCTGCGTTTCGTTTCCCTCTTTTAAGGTTTGTTGAATTCTGGTAGTTTCTGTAGTTCTTGGCACGATAACCTGTAAGTCAACAGGTCGCATTGACATGAACGTATCACCTATCCTTCATATACGCCAAATTTTATCTGACCGTCGTAATTATAGAAAGTAGCATGCTCGATTTTATCTTTTACCTTAAAACTCGCATTCCCTATCGCAATATTTACTCCCGGCATGACTGCATTGGAAGCGGATACCTTTGCCCTTCCCATATCAGCTACTAAAGCCTCGAGTTTTTCGATGTCGTTGATTACATAAGTTCTTTGCTCATGTAACATTTCACAGGTATTTTTTAATTTTTCATACATGAGCAATTTATCCGGCGGCAAAGCATCCCTATCCTTTAATCTTTCAAACAGGCAAACCGTCTGCAGTGCTTTCTTCAGATCATTCTCGATAATTTGCAATTTTTGGTTGAGTTCAATGAGTTTCTTTTTTAATTCTGGATTTATTCCCACTTCGACTTGAGTATATGTAGCCATTGGTGAGCCTATCGTCTTTGCTATAAGCTCCTCCCCCGCTTTACAGCTTCCGCCAACCAGCAATCCTTTTTTGCCGTCAATTTTTATCATTTTGCCTGCCGAAAGATTGCTGTGCATTGCCGCCTCATAAACTATTATGTTCCGGCCAGCCTCAATCATGGAATTTTCGATATAACGAGAGGTGATATCAATACCTGCTTTCAGATACCCTTTCCCGCTTCCTTGAATTCCTCTTTTTATAATTATACTGCCAGCAGCTTCTATCTCTGCCGCTTCAACAGTTCCTTCTATTTCAGCATCTCCTTCAACTTTTATTTTAAAACCGCTTTTTACATTACCTCTTACTAAAATACTCCCTAGGAAATATATATTTCCGGTAGCAGGGCCCACATCTCCTTTAATTTCCAGGATCTGAAGTACGCTTATTTTGCCTTCAGAGAGTACCGGCTGGCCGTCTATATTTGAATATATTTTTCTGCCGTCTTCAGAAATGTTGACGTTCTTTCCTGGTTTAAAGTGAATGTCTTTGCCATCCTTAGCTGGCAAAATTTTCCCGGTTACAGTTTTGCCAGGGAAGCCAGGCGCCGGTGGGATGATTTCGGCCAGTAATTCTCCTGTTTTTACATTGGTTACAAGGTTTAAGTTATGAAAGTCTACTTTCCCATCTTCAGTTATAATCGGCCTCAATTCTTTTTTTATATCGAAATAATATTTGATTTGAGCATTTTGTCCATTGACCGGAGCCTTCCCCTCGGCAATTTTGACTTTTGAATAAAATACTCCATTTTCCAGAATTTCTTTTATTTTATTATGATTAATCCCTTCGATTACCCCCGCCTTTGCAAGCTCGGCCAGTATATCGCCATAGTCCACCATCCTGCCGCCTTTCGGCGGTATTATGCAGATTGAAGCATGCATCTGGTCCTTTGATATTTCCACTTCACACCTGGCATCTTCCTTGATTTTATCTCCATCATTTTGTTCAATTCCATTTTCTGTATGTATTCCATCAGGCTTATCTTCTGAAACCATCTTTTTTTCAATAGTCCATTCTGTTCTGTTTTCCATCCTTCTTCTAATGGAGTCTGCCAATGAGTTTCACCAGCTTTCATTTTAAAGAATAGCCCTTTTTCTGCTCAAACTGCCCCTCAGTCTCAGAATTGCTTTTGTATGAAGCTGAGAAATTCTTCCCTGAGAAAGATCAAGGACCTTCGCGATTTCTTTCAATGTTAAACCTTCATAATAATAAAGAGTCACTACCAATTTTTCCTGATAAGGCAGACGGTTTATAGCCTCGCCCAGTATCTTTTTGAGCTCTTGTTTCTCTGCCATAATATCAGGCCTCGCGGTTTCTTTTGTAAAATCTTCAGCATAAAGCAAATCGTCGAGGGATATTATGGAAGTAAAAGCAATTTCATTGTAGATATTTTGGAGTTCGCCTTTGGAAATATTTAAATGTTTGCAAACATCTTCATCTGTCACCGCTCTACCCAGGGCTTGCTCCAGTTCAGAATATGTCCGCTGTATGAGTTTTGCTTTTTTCCTGATGCTTTGCGGAACCCAATCCAATTTTCTCAATTCGTCTATAATAGACCCTTTTATACGGGCATAAGCATATGTTTCAAATTTAACTCCTTTAGAGGCATCATATCTATCAATAGCCTGCAATAAACCGAAGATACCGTAGCTAATCAAATCGTCGCTATCAATGTACGCGGGCAGACTTATGGCCATTCGGCTAACTATATGTTTTATCAGCGGAATATACTTTTCGATAATTTTTTCTTTTAGATTGCCGTCCAGAGTATCATTATAATCCAGCCATAATCTGTCAGACTTGATAGCTTCCATGTTCCCACCCCGGCATTATATTATTTTTAGACCATGCCCTACAGTCTTAATCTTAAGCTCACCGGTTTCACAGTTAAATTCGATTGTTCTTCCGTAATTACCTTCCACATCTTCAGAGATTATCTTCACATTAAGTGTTGCAAGCTTTGACCTAACAGCTTCAACATTCCGTTTTCCAATTTGCATTATACTATTATCGGATTTTATTTGGAACATTTGAGCTCCACCTGCAATTTTAGCTGTTATTCTTTTCGGGTCAGCTCCAATTTTATCCATATCGCCTATGAGCATATCTATAGCCGTATCAGCGAATTTGCCGGGATTAAAGTCCCTTCTGCCGCTCAAATTGCTGTCGGGCAGCATAATGTGCGCCAAACCGCCTATTTTTTTTGCCGAATCGTAAAGAGCAACCCCCACACAGGAACCCAGTCCTAAAGAAATCAACACAACAGGAGATCTTGCCGCTTTATACTCTGCCATTCCCACCCTGACCGTTTCAATCAAACAAACTCACTCCAATAGCTTTTAAAAGTACCTTTAAAGATTCATCATCCGGTATCAAGAAAAAATGAAAATTTATATCATCGATACCTTCAGCAAATTCAGTTTCAATAAAAAATGCCGTATCACCCATATAGCCATACAAGCTGAGAGGGAAGCTCAATATAGCTCCCGCCATATCATAAGCAAAGCTGGGGGTTGTTATCTTCATGGAAAGCTTGGCAAAATCCGATAATGCAGCAACAAATGAGCTGGCTATGATATTCCCTACTTCGGTAAGAGCCGATTCTTCCATAGCTGAAAAGTAGCTTTCCTCCGGTTTTTGTTTCAATAGATAATAAAGAAGGTTGCATGCATTTTTTTGGGGAATTATTATTAGTATGTTTCCGCTTATATCGCCGGTAATCCTCATAAATATACCTGTCACCAGGTTTTCCGGACCGCCGACAATATCTGAAACATCATCAAAAGGAATTATTGCGACTCTCGGCACTTCCATGCTAATTCTTTTTGATAATAATAATGAAAGTGCCGTAGCCGCATTACCTGCCCCAATGTTGCCTATTTCTCGCAGTGCATCTAATTCCATATCTGAAAACATATTCTTCACCTTCAAAGTTGTGATAACTGAGTTACTTCCTGCGGTTTCAACACTTTTGAAAGATTTAGCAAAATCAATAGTTTGCCATCTAGTTTGCCAACTCCATCCAGAAAGCTGCTGTCAATTCCCCCAGTTATATTTGGAGCCGGTTCAATAGCCTCCTGAGGAAGCTGAATTACCTCTGTGGCTGAATCTACTATCATTCCCACAGTAATATCTTCGAGAGACACTATAATAATCCTGGTATTGTCCGTAATCTGACTGGGCGGGAGGTCGAATCTTTTTTTCAGATCTATTACGGGTACTATCTCACCTCTCAAGTTTATGACACCTTCTACAAAAGAAGGAGCTTTCGGGACTCTTGTAACCGGCATCATCCTCTCTATAGTTTTTACTTGAAGAATATCAACTCCATATTCTTCTTCACCCAGTTTGAATTCTACAAATTGGCGTATTTTTTCTGTCATTATGTAACCCTCCTAAAACATAGTATTAACATCAAGGATTAAAGCCACTTTTCCGTCGCCAAGTATGGTGGCACCGGCAATGAATTGAATATTTTTCAGAAAATTCCCCAAGGATTTTATCACTATTTCTTGTTGCCCTATCATGCCGTCAACGACAAGGCCGATGTCTCTTTCTCCTTTTTTCACTATTACTACAGTTAAATCTTCTTCAGAATTGTTATTGCTATGAATATCGAGAATTTCACAAAGCCTTAATATCGGAATAACATTGCCTCTCAAAAGAGTAACCTCATTTTTTTGAACCTTCTTTATATCTTTTGAAGGTACTATTACGGTTTCCTTTATTGCACTCAGGGGTATGGCATATTTTTCCTCACCCACCTGTACCATAAGAGCTTGAATAATAGCAAGCGTTAACGGCAGTCTGATCGAAAAGGTTGTCCCCTGATCAGGCAATGTAGTAGTTTCTATTCCTCCTCCCAGAGATTCGATTTTGGTTTTTACAACATCCAGCCCCACTCCTCTACCGGAAATATCCGTAACACTATCCTTTGTGGAGAATCCGGGCTCGAATAAAAAGGATATTATTTCTGATTCCTTTAAGTTTTTGGCCTGTTCCCTGTCAATCAATCCTCTGTCAATAGCGGTTTTGGTTACTTTTTTCAAATCTATTCCTTTTCCATCATCGGATACCTCTATTACCACATTGTTACCGTCATGATATGCTTTAAGCTTTATGGTTCCAGTAGCGGGTTTGCCTTTGCTTAATCTTTCTTCAGGTGCTTCAATTCCGTGATCTGCCGAATTGCGAATTAAGTGAATCAAGGGGTCCCCAATTTCGTCTATCACTGTCCTGTCCAGTTCGGTTTCAGCCCCTTCTATGATTAGGTCAATGTTCTTTGATAGCTCACGGGCCAAATCCCGCACCACTCGCGGAAAGCGATTGAAAACATTTTCAATGGGAACCATTCGAACCTTCATAACAGCATCATGAAGGCTCGATGTTATGCGCTCAAGATATTCGACGGCTTCTCTTCTTTTTTGTCCATCGGTTTTTTCATCCATGTCATCCAATCTTGTTTTAATAATAATCAGCTCACTAACCAAATTCATTAAGTTGTCCAGGCGTTCAATATCCACCCGCAAAGTTTTACTTGTTTTTTTCAAATGATTGGCAGGTTTTATGTCTTGGTCATCATGAATGCGGTTGATATTTCCCCGGGACTCTTCGCAATTTTCCCGAGCCATTTCAAGATAATTTTGTTCCACTTCGTTTATAACAATTTCATTAATCTCGGATATGGAATCTAGAGCAACCTTTAACTTTTGCTGTTGATGAGTAGAAATCAGATATATAACAAATTCATCATCAAATTTTTCATCCTCTATATCCTGGACTACAGGAATTGTCTTAATAATCTCTCCCAGTGTTTCCAGTGTTTTAAATACCAGAAAAGCCCTAGCAGATTTTAATAGGCAATTTTTATCCAGCCTTATTATAATTTCCCATATAAGCAAGCCTTTTCCTGCAGCCTCTTTTATCAATCGCTCTTCAAATTCATTAAATTTTTTATTTGCCGCGGATTTTTCATTGTCTTTATGTAATTCTATAAGAGTCGTAAGGTTGCGAGGTTTATTTTTCAATTTTTCAAGAATAACTTCAATATCTCTATCCTTTTCCTGCCCATTTTCTGCAATGTCATTTATTAACTCTTCCAGAAAATCAACTGATTTCAGCAAGGTGTCGATAATTTCAGGAGATACGTATACTTTTTCATTTTTAATATCCTGGAGCAAACTCTCCATTTCATGCGTAATTTCCGATATTCTGGTAAACCCCATTGTTCCTGACATGCCTTTCAGAGTATGCGCTGAACGAAAAATTTCATCGATTATTTCCCGCCCGGGATTGCTTTCAAGCTCCAACAAATTACTGTTGAGATTTTGAATGTGCTCTTTAGATTCTTCAAGAAAAATGTCTAGGTATTGATTATTCATTTTCTCACCTCATTTTAATCCTGGTTATACGGTTTTCCAACTGTTTGCCCATAACTTTTATCATTGGTATCCTTTTCTGATCATTTTTCTCTGCTCGGCAAAGATAAACTTTATTATTTCATCCTGCACTACTTTATCGATATCCACAAATTGCGCAGCTGCATAATGCACTATGGGTTGTCCGGGCTGCTTTTCACACCATGATCTGACCACTCTGCCTTTAATGTTAAAATAATTTGACATCAAAGATACCTGCAGATTAAGCAAAGTACCGCTTTTTAATTCCCTATCAGTAGTTATAAGAGCTCCGCCCCCGCTTAAATCTTTTATATATCCATCAAAGGATTCGCAGGATTCCGCAAGACTTATCTTGGTTTTTAGGGTGATTTTTATCCTGAAAAAATCCCTTCTTTGATTTTTTATTAAAGGACTAATGGGTTTTACAAACAAAACTGGAATGGGAATATACTTTTTAGCTACTATCTCGCCTATGAAATAGTAAAATGAATCTCCCTTGCTAAAATGTATTTTGACGGATTCATTGAGGCTGACGTGAAACAGCCGATTGTCCTTCATCGGTATATCCAACACCAGAGCGCCAGATTCTATATCTTCAACTTTGGATGTGAAATAGAAGTTTTCTTTGCCTCTTTCAATTTCTATATTTATCTTCATGCCTATTCGAAACCCTGAAAAATCCATCCTTCAACCCCCTGCTGGATTTCTTACAAATGAAATGAACTTTTTAATCCAACCATCAAAGGTAAAATTGTTTTGAAAAGGCCGTTGTTCTCCGTAAAGCAGATTGTGCACAATATTCGTAACGCATTTTGATGCCAAGCTGTCAGGGTATTTCGCATAAAAAGGAATTTGCTCCATATTTGATTTTAAAACTTTTTTGTCTTCCAACACATATCCCAAATAATTTATTTCGGTGTGTAAAAATTTGCGCGATGCATTTAGTATCTTTTTAACTGTATACTCTCCATCTTTAAAATTATCCACTCTATTTACAATTACATGTATCTTTCGAGAATATTTGTAAATCAATTTTATTAATGCATAAGCATCTGTAACTGCGCTTGGTTCCGGCGTTGTAACTATTATTATTTCATCCGAAGAATGAATGAAACTCAATACATTTTTTGAGATTCCTGCACCTGTATCTATAACTACTACATCAAAATCAGAGGTTACCGCACTGAAAGCTTTTATTAAAGCATTTAATTCCATAGTGGATAAATTGGCTAATTCATAAAGTCCTGAAGCTCCGGGTAAAATCTTTATACCCATAGGCCCTTCAAGCAAGATTTCATTTACCGACATATTACAGCTCAAAATATGAGAAATGTTATATTTTGGATAAAGTCCCATCAATACATCAACATTGGCGAGGCCAAGATCCGCATCCACCAGCAATACTTTTTGGCCCATTTTCTGCAAAGCCAGAGACATATTTACTGAAAGGTTTGTTTTTCCGACTCCCCCCTTGCCGCTTGTAACACAAAAAACTCTTATATTTCCGGTAATAATTTCGCTAATGTTTCTGCCGTCTAATAGTTTTTTTAGATTCGAAACCTGTTCATACATGTACATTCTCCCCCAGAATCATGCCCGCAAGTTTTTCAGCAGAAGCGATTTCTATATCATCCGGAACATTCTGCCCCACTGTAAAATATGACAAATTCCCATCTGCCATTTTAACGGCGTTTAAGATAGTACCATAGGTTTTGGTTTCGTCAAGTTTTGTCACAATCAACTTTTTGAAATTTATTTCTCTATAACTGTTTATAATATCGCTTATGTCATTATTTTTGGTGGTAGCACTTATCACCATGTATATATCTGTGGGATTCACTGCATCCAACAAACTCTTTATCTTTTTAATCTGCATTTTATTATTGGGACTCGAACCCATTGTATCTATTAGCACCAGGTCATATCCTTTTAATCTGTCAAGTGCTTTACCAATGCCATCATTGCTGTGAACTTCTTCCACTGGAATTTCCAGCAGTTCCCCATAGGTCCTCAGCTGTTCAATGGCGCCTACTCTGAAATTATCGGTTGCAATTAATGCCACTCGTCTTTCATTATATAAAGCAAATTTTGCTGCCAACTTAGCTATTGTTGTAGTCTTTCCAACCCCTGTCGGGCCAATAAAAGCCACAATGGCATTCTGCCCTCTGTCAAGCTGTATTGGCTCTATTTTGCCAACCTGGGATATTAGTTCATTCTTAATTGCATTAAAAACAGCATTATTATCCTGCAAATCTTCCGGTTTTAGATTTTCAGATACTCTGTCAAATATCTTCTTAATCAATTCTTTGTCAATTTCCATAGCCGCCATTTTATCGTAAAATCTGTCAAACACAGGTGAAAAACCTGTTTCTGAAGGCGTACTCTTTTGCGTGTTATTTGAGTAAAGGTTTTTTATCATATCCTTGACTTCGCCCAGTTCATTTTTTATATCCAGAATCTCGGCAAAACCTGCCGGTCTTGCTACCGTTACAGCTTCATTAATTGTGCTATACAAGGAATTTTTCATCGGGCTTTGAGATACTGCAATATCATTTGCAGCGACTACTTCGACTTTAGTTTTGGAAAAAAGGCCAAACACCCCTCCCTTTCGTATGTGTTTTGTCTGCAGTATTACCGCATCTTTCCCCATGTCGCTTTTTATTTTATATAGGGCTTCCTGCATATTGTCTGCTATGTATGTTTTTATTTTCATTAAACCATCACCGTTCCTACTGATTGAACTTCCACACCCGGCTCCAGCTCGTTATAGGAAAGAACCGGAATGTATGAAGCATAATCCTCAACTATTTTTCTAAAATACATTCTTACCATCGGGCTTGTTAGCACTATAGGCGAGATGCCTTTTAAGCCAAGTTCGTTTATCATTTTTGAAATGGAATTTCTGATTCTATGAATATATGATGGCTCCAAAACAATATATGTCCCCTGCTCATTCTGTCTAACAGCATTCATTATCTGATTTTCGAGCTGGCCATCAAGAGTAATGACATGAACCTTTTGACCATTTGTAAATCGTCGAGTAATGACTCTTTTCAATCTTTGTCTGACGTATTCAGTCAGCATATCGGTATCTTTTGTCAAACCAGCATAGTCTCCAAGAGCTTCCAGTATAGTAACCATATCCCTAATAGGTATGTTTTCCTTTAAAAGGTTGGAAAGAACCTTTTGTATCTCTCCCAGAGAAATAGCTTTTGGAATCAATTCTTCGACGAGTGATGGATATTGTTCCTTCAAATTATCTATAATGTTTTTAACTTCCTGCCTCCCCAAAAGCTCATGGGCAAACGATTTAATCACTTCCGTAAGGTGAGTTGCCAGAACTGCCGAAGCATCTACAACTGTATATCCCATCATCTCGGCCTTTTCTTTATTTTCTATGGTTATCCATTTGGCGGGAAGACCAAAAGCAGGTTCTTTAGCAGGAATCCCTTCTATTTCCGGTGAACCCCCTGCCGGATTCATAACCATCAGATGGTCGGTTTTTATCTCGCCGCGGGCAGCTTCTACACCCTTTATCTTAATTACATATTCATTCGGTTTTAACTGAATATTATCCCGCAGCCTGACCATCGGAACAACCATTCCCAAATCCAGGGCGCACTGTCTTCGTATCATAACCACCCGGTCCAGTAAGTCACCGCCTTGATTCACATCGGCAAGCGGAATTATATTGTATCCGAATTCCACTTCTATAGGGTCAACCTGTAAAAGTGAAAAAATATTTTCCGGCTTTCTCATTTCTTCTACTTCTTTTTCCTTTTGAAGCCCTTCTTTTTTAATTTTTTCACGCTCCGAAAGTCTTTGAGTCGAAATACCCAAATACCAAAGCATTCCTGCCAGAATTAAAAACGGAATATGCGGAAGACCTGGGATTATTGCAAAAAATGCGAGTACCCCAGCTGCTAGGAGCAGCAACTTGGGATAAGATATCAATTGCTTTATCAAATCTTCGCCGAGATTTCCAGAGCTTGCGGCTTTGGTTACCACTATGCCGGTGGCGGTGGATACAAGCAGGGCAGGAATTTGGCTTACGAGCCCGTCGCCCACCGTAAGCAGAGTATATCTATTGATAGAAGTCATTATGTCTAGGTTCTGGAATAATACTCCAGTTATCAATCCTCCTACAATATTTATAACTGTTATAATTATTCCAGCTATGGCATCACCCTTCACAAATTTGCTGGCTCCATCCATTGCTCCATAAAAATCTGCTTCTTGCTGTATTTCAGTCCTCCTTCGCCTAGCCTCAGTTTCATTTATCAATCCTGAATTCAGGTCTGCGTCTATGCTCATCTGCTTGCCGGGCATGGCATCCAGGGTGAATCTTGCCGCAACTTCAGCCACTCTTTCGGCTCCACGCGTAATTACTATAAATTGCATGATTATGATTATAAGAAATATAATAAAGCCTACCAGAACATTCCCTTTTACAACAAAGTTTCCAAAAGATTCGATTACCTTGCCGGCATATCCGTTCAATAAAATCAGCCGTGTTGAGGAAATGTTCAGTGTTAATCTCAGTAAAGTAGTGAGCAACAGCAATGAGGGAAAAATGGAAAAATCCAGCGGTTTTTCCATATTCATTGAAATCAAAAGTATAATCAAAGAAAAAGTAATATTGAACGACAGCAATATGTCCAGAACAGATGATGGAAGGGGAATTATCATCATTATGACAACCATTACCGCCATTAATGCGAGAATAATATCTCCATATTTCAATTCTTAATTCCTCCTTTCCTTCAGACTGTAAACAAAGGCCAGTACTTCTGCTACTGCATGATAAAGATTTTCCGGTACTACATCTCCGATTTCCACCGATTTATATAAAACCTGTGCCAGCGGCTTGTTTTCTACAATTGGTATATCTTCCCGTTCGGCGATTTGTTTTATTTTTTCTGCTATTCCGTGGCTGCCTTTGGCCAGCACCACAGGTGCGGGATTTACGCTCGCATCATAAGCCAGAGCTACAGCCAGGTGGGTAGGATTTGTAATGACCACATCAGCTTTTTTAACATCGTGCATCATTCTACTACGGGCCATTCGACGCTGTATCTGTCTTATCCGCGATTTTATCTGGGGATTTCCTTCCACTTCCTTAAATTCTTCTTTGATATCTTCCTTTGACATCATAAGGCCGGTTTCATATTCATACCATTGATAGACATAGTCGAATACTGCGAGTATAAACAATGCTATACCCGCTTTCATGCCGGTATTGAAAGATATATTTGTGAGCATTTCAAAAGAAGAATAAACATCCATATCCAGCATCAGCGGAATTATGTCTTTTATTTTATAAATACTGCTGTAAATCAGATATCCAATGACAATAATTTTTGCAGTGGATTTAAGAAGTTCCATCAGACTTCTGCGGGAAAATATCCTTTTTAAGCCTTCAAACGGATTTATGCGCTCGATTTTTGGAATAATCGGTTCCAAACTCAATACAGCCCCGGTTTGAAGAAAGTTTGTCAAAACACCCGCAAGCATTATACCGCTCAACAGTGGAGCCATGATTTTTGAAATAAACATCATAGCTTGAACAAAGATTTTTTGAATTTCAGGAATCGTATATAAATCCTCTTTGTTCAAGAGCTGTTGCCAGGTAGATGATAAATAAGCCGTTAATCCGCCTATTATATTTGACTGAAATATATTCAAAATAGCAAAACCCGTTAATAATACCGCTGATGAAACCATCTCCCTGCTGGAAAATACCTGGCCGCGTTCCCGAGCTTTTTGCCTTTTTCGTGGGGTCGCTCGCTCTGTCTTTTCCTGAGCAAATAATTGCAGATTCATGGTGGTTTCAACATTCCTCGCAATAAAGTCAGAATATTATCATATGTCCCGTTGAATATAACATCCAAAGCTGTAAGATACATGGGAAATATAATAATTATTCCCAATATGCCTATAAAAATTTTTATTGGAAGACCTACGATAAACACATTCATCTGAGGAACGGCTCTCGCCATTATGCCCAATGCGAAATCGGTAATAAATATAATTGAAATCACGGGTAAGCTTACTTTAAAGCCAATGGCAAACATCTCTCTGAAGCTTTGAATTATAGCTGCAAGAAAACTTCTCCCAAAAACTGCATTGGATAAAGGAACTATTTCAAAGCTTTTAATCATAGCGGAAATCAATACATGATGTCCATTAACAGTCAAAAAAGTCAACAATGTCAATATGTAATAAAAATTTCCTATTAACGGCACCTGAGAATTGCTTTGCGGATCTATCACATTTACTATGCCAAATCCCATCTGCATGTCTATAATCTGACCTGCTACATAGAGAGAAGAGAACATCATAAGCGTAATATACCCCATGGAAAGGCCCACAAGAGTTTCCCTCAAAATTAATGTGGCCAGGGTTAATATATCAATGTTTGCATCAAAATTCGGAATCAACGGATATACAATCATTGCAAGAAAGCAGGACAGACCTATTCTGGCATGGTTTGGGATTTCTCTCCTTCCAAATATTGGAGTCAACATAATAAATCCAGAGCACCTGAAAAGTATCAAAATGAATTTTATAATTTCACCGTAATTAAAACCAATCATAACTTTTCTTACCAAATATCAATAAATAAAATTTGGCAATTGATTAAACAAACTTTGCGTAAATTGAGTAATAATGGTCAGCATCCATGGGCCGAAAAGCAGAATAGCAACAATTACTGCCACTATTTTGGGGACAAAGGTTAAAGTCTGCTCCTGTATTTGCGTAGTTGCCTGAAATATGCTAACTATAATGCCGACCAGCATGCCGAATCCCAGCATTGGAGCGGATACCAGCAAAACAACACTCATTGCTTCCTGACCCAAATGTATTATAGTTTCTTGAGTCATATACATCACCTTTTCCTAATCCAATTGATTTAATGGAATCCTGCGAGAAGGGAATTTACTACAATATTCCACCCATCCACCATTACAAACAGCAGTATTTTGAAGGGCAGTGAAATCATTACGGGCGGTAGCATTAGCATTCCCATAGACATCAAAGTGCTTGAAACAATCATATCGATAACCAGAAAAGGTATGAATATTACAAATCCCATTTGAAAAGCTGTTTTAAGCTCACTGATTATAAAAGCTGGAATCAAAACATATGTAGGAATATCATTCAGTGTTTTAACTTCATTTTGCAGTTTCGCATAATGAACAAATAAAGCAAGGTCTTTTTCCCTTGTTTGTCTGAACATAAAATTTCGCAAAGGAACCTGGGCTTTCGCCAGGGCTTCATCGGTACTGATTTGCTGGTTCATATACGGCTGAAAAGCTTCGGAATTTATATCATTCCATACCGGAGCCATGACAAATACTGTCATAAAAAGAGCCAGACCTATCAATACCTGATTTGGCGGCACTTGCTGGATACCAAGACCATTTCTTACAAAAGAAAGAACGATAACAATCCTGGTAAAAGACGTCAGCATTATCAATATAGAAGGAGCCAATGACAGTATGGTAAGAAGCAATATTATCTGTAAAGTTACCGCCGTATCCGCCGGACTTTTAGATGGCTGAACAAACTGCAATGATGGAATAGGGATTTGCGGAGCGGCATTTGCCATTTTAGTTGCACTAAAGTAAGTGACAAATGAAAACAATATAAATATCATTTTGCCGCTTTTATTCATGAGTCATCACCATTATCTCTTTTACCCGGCTCTCTGATTAAATTCTTTAAAAAATATTCAAGATGATTGGCAAAAGCTTTATTAAATGTGCCTGAATTTGCTTTTTCCACTTCATCAATCAATGCAGCCTCTTCATCATTCAATCTTGATATCATGAAAATATCCTTCTCCGACACTCCCAACAATATAATACCCTGAGGAGTTTTTATAATATATATGCCTTTATTGCTTCCAATGGGTAGAATATCTATCACTTCCATATATTTGCTTTTCGGCCGGGTGTTAGTTTGAAATCTTGCAATCCATCTTGTAGTAAAAAACGCAAGCAAAGATATAATAATAAACAATAAAATATATACAACAAAAGTTATAATACTTTTTACCGAGGTATAACTCTGTTGCTGTTGTTGGGTATCAAAATTGTAAGTTTTCAAATTGCCAATGTCTGGCGGGGCGGCAAATGCATTATTGAGAAAGAGTGCTATTAAAATGCATACGACTAAACTCCGGTATTTTAAAGTGGATATTTTTTTCATGCTCTTTCCCTTCTAACTCAGGGCTTTTCTTACAGCTTCCACTACCCTTTCAGGTTGAAATGGTTTTACTATAAAATCCCTGGCACCTGCCTGGATTGCATCGATGACCATAGCCTGCTGCCCCATGGCCGAACACATAATAATCTTCGCTGAAGGATCTTTCGCTCTTATTCTTTTTACTGCCTCAATTCCGTCCATTTCCGGCATGGTTATATCCATCACCGTAAGATCGGGTTTCAATTCTGAATAAATATTAACCGCAACAGCTCCGTTTTCAGCCTCGCCGCAAATTTGAAAACCGTTTTTTGTTAAAATATCTTTTATCATCATCCTCATAAAAGCAGCGTCATCTACTATCAAAATTCCTCCCATTAAGATCATCCTCCTGTATTACTGTAAACTATTTATTTTCTCGGCGGAATTTATAATTTCTGTTATTCTTACGCCAAAGTTCTCATCAATAACCACAACTTCACCTTTGGCTACAAATTTGCCATTGACCAAAATATCCACTGGTTCACCAGCCATTTTATCCAATTCCACAATTGAACCATGGCTGAAGCTCAATATCTCCTTTATGGTTTTTACCGTCCTCCCCAGTTCCACTGTGACTTCAAGCGGAACATCCATAATTAAGTCAAGACTATAATTTGAAGTCGCCGACGGTTCTTCTTGAAACTTTTCAAATTGAACCGTTCTTGCCGTAACTTCACTCCTCCTTTCTCCAGTTTTTTTATCTTCTTTTTTGGGAGATAGTGTTGCATCTTCTTGCATGCTTTGAGAAGAGACATTGTTTTCAATATCCGGTCCATCTTGCGCATATGGCCCGCCACTTATTGAAAGATTAAATAGATATTTTACAAGAGTTTTGGCAAAAGATATTGGCATCAATTGAAATATATTGCTGTCCAGCAGATCTCCAACCTGCATCTTGAACGATATGACAACGATGTACTCATTTTCATCAAAAAAACTTTCCAGCGAATCGGCGGCAAAATTAACTCTGCTCAGCTTCGGCGGGGAAATATTTATGTCTTTTTTCAACATAGTAGACAATGATGTAGAAGCGGAACCCATCATCTGGTTCATGGCTTCACCTACAGCACTCAATCTTATGTCATCCAGTTCAGAATCGATATTTTTCCCATCTCCACCCATCATCAAATCCGCTATTATTTTAGCGTCGCTTTCCCGTATTATCATTATGTTGCTTCCGTCCAGGCCTTTTGTATAGGATACCTCTATGGCGATAAAAGGAACTGGATATATTTTTTTTAATTCATTTATATTTGTTACGCTTACATTAGGGGTGGTTATTGTCACCTTGTTTCGCAGCAAAGAATACAAAGTAGTCGCAGAAGTGCCTATCGAAATATTTCCTATTTCTCCAAGGGCATCTTTTTCTTCCTTTGTAAGCACATCGCTTTCAATTTGCCCATCTTTAACTAGCTCCCTTATTTCTTCATCGGATAATATATTCTCATCCATTAGTTTCTTCCTCCTTTGCAGCCAAACTTATTATTTTTACAGCCATTTTGTTGTGATAAACCCCTACAATGCCCTTGAATTTCAAATTATCCTGTACAAAGATATCTACTTCACTTCCAATGTTTTTATCAAGAGTAATTACATCTCCCAGCTTCAAGTTTAAAAATTCGCCTATAGTAATTTGGACTTTTCCAAGAACTGCTTTAATTTCCACATTCATACCGCTTATTCTGCTGCTTAAAAATTGCAAGGCTTTTTCCGACACTTCTTTTTTTGTGTTGGAAAGCCAGATGCGAGTTGAAAGTTTGGATATTATAGGCTCAATCACTATATGAGGTATGCAGATATTTATCATTCCCTCGCTTTTGCCAACTTTTACGCTGAACGTAATCAGCGCTACCGCTTCATTCGGAGCAACCAATTGTATAAATTGAGAATTTGTTTCCATCTTTTCCAATGTGGCATTTATATCAGTTATGTCTTTCCATGCTTCATGTAAAATATTGGTCATTTTAACAAAAATCTTTTCAATAATACCGTTCTCAATCTCTGTAGGCTCTCTCAATTTTTCCTTATATTCGCCGGCTCCTCCCAATAACCTATCGATTATAGCAAAAGCTACTGAGGGATTTATTTCTATTATAATGGCGCCTTTTAAAGGCGAGAAATTAACTACAGAAATTAAAGATGGATTTGGGAGGGAAGAGATAAATTCATTATATGTCATCTGCTCAACATAGTATACATTCACCTGAACAAGTGTCCTAAGCTGGGCAGAAAGATATGTTGTCAATAACCTTGCAAAATTCTCATGAATAATGCTCAAAGTATGGAGCTGCTCCTTTGAAAACTTGTTCGGCCTCTTAAAATCATACTGTTTGATTTTTTTTTCGATACTTTTGCTTTTTACTTCTTCGGCTTTTATTTCTCCTTTGGAGATAGCGGAGAGGAGAGCGTCTATTTCGCTTTGAGAAAGAATTTCAGACAAATTTTCCCCTCCTCTTCAATTTACAATTATGCTCGTAAAATATACATCGGTGATTTTGCCGCTGGTCAATAATGTATTGATAGATGTTTTAATTTGCTTTCTGAGCTCCTCCATACCGCGACTGTCCTTTACTGAGTCGAAATTCTTGGACCTTAATATTGTAAAGATCCTGTCCCTTATTTCAAAATCCTTGGATTGAATTTCCTTCTCCAATTCCTTGCTATCCAATAGATAAACCAATGAAACTTTAATATAGCCTTTGTCTGATAGATTTGTTAGAAAATCGCCCGCAGAATACGGTGTGGCCTGCTTTTCGGCTTCATGGCGATTTGTAGTGCTTCCTGCAAAATTTCTCGCCACAAAAAATGCTACAACTGATGTCATTAACATCAACATAAAAAGAATCATCACGACAAGCATTATATTTTTGAAATTTGATTTATTGCCTTGAGTGGTTTGAACTGTAGCCATTGATTTTCCTCCTTACTCAGGTTCCTCATCTTCAGAAACTGACTTCAGTATTACAATGTCAACTCTCCTGTTCAATGCGCGGTGCTTATCCGTATCATTTGGCGCCACAGGCCTATACTCGCCGTAACCTGCCGCCGATATAGTGTATGGTGAAAAATTGTGTTTATCTATAAAGTATCTCACTACATTAACCGCTCTGGCAGTAGACAATTCCCAGTTTGAAGGGAATTCGCGCGTATGTATTGGAACGTTGTCGGTGTGGCCTTCTACTCTTATCTGTCTCCTGCTCTGCTTTAAAACCGGAACGATTTTATCAAGAACAGCCATGGCCTGTTTTTTAATTTCAGCCTTACCCGAATCAAAAAGAACCCCTTCCACAAACCGTATTACAAGGCCCCTTTCGTCCATTTCAACTTGAACTCCACTTAAGTCATTCTTTTTTATTATATCCTTGACATCCTGCTCGAGCCTCTCAAATTGCCTCTGTTCTTCGGCAGATACCAGAAATTGCCCCACTTCTCCAGACTCAATGAATTCCCCCTTTTCCAGGGTCTGCCCCCCCTGAATGATTCCAAGTGAACCCTGAAGCGATGATATGTAAATATCGAATTTTTTTGTGTCTACGCTTGATAAGGCAAAAAGAAGTGCAAAAAATATCAAAATCTGCGTCATCAAATCTCCGTAAGTTGTCATCCAGAGAGGGGAGCCGGGAGGCTGGCTCTCGCCCTCACCTCGTCGTCTGCTGCCAGGCAAGGTCCTCACCACTTTCTGCAGTTTTTGCCCCTCTTATACTATTTCTCTTTTTGGGAGACAGAAAAGCATTCAATTTTTCTTCTATTATCCTCGGGTTTTCTCCGGCTTGAATGGACAGCATGCCTTCAATCATAACTTCTTTCATAAGTATTTCTTCCCGGCTTCTAACTTTGAGTTTTCCTGCAATGGGTATAAACAATAAATTTGCAAAAGTAGCCCCATAAAAAGTTGTTATCAAAGCCACTGCCATTCCCGGGCCTACTGCGCTGGGATTGTCAAGTTGTTTTAACATATTGATTAGCCCTATAATGGTACCTATAAGGCCAAAAGCGGGGGAAAGCGCTCCCATAGTCTCAAATATGCTTTGGCCCTCCTTATGTCTTTCCTCGAGAAAAGCCAGTTCTGTTTCAAGAATATTTCTTACAAGTTCTGGATCTGTCCCGTCAACAATGAGCAATATGCCTTTTTGTAAAAAATCATCCTTCAGCTGATATGCTGCATCCTCCAGTGCTAGAAGTCCTTCCCTTCTAGCGGTTTCCGCAAGGCTTACGATGTTTTTTATTATTTCTCCAGGTTCAAGCCGTTTTTCTTTAAATACGATTTTTAATATTTTCATTACATCAAATAATTTTGAAAGAGGGTAATTTACGAGAGTTGCAGCCAGAACGCCGCCGAATACAATGAGAGCCGATGGAATATTTATGAAGGCGCTCAGCGATCCCCCCATGCTTATTGCCCATAAAAATATCCCAATGCCGCTGATAATACCCACGATTGTAGCAAGGTCCATCAGCTACACTTCCCTTCAACATATTAATTAAATAGCTATAATTCTTTATCGCCAAATATCTTTCTTTTATAATCCACAATCTTTTTAACGATTTCTTCTTTTGACTCTTTCACCACATATTTGGTGTCATTAGTTAGCGTAATCACAGTGTCTGGAGTTATTTCTATAGCCTGAATAAGATCAGCATTTAGAACAAAACTTCTGCCGTTAAGTTTTGTCAGCTCAATCATGCACCGACACCTCTTTTTGCCGGGTCCGGGTTTAACCCGGACCCGGCTTTTTCAAAGCCTCTTTTATATTATTTCTTTCACTATCGCTTCAGGTTTACCAGCTCCTGCAGCATCTCATCCGATGTGGTAATGATTCTTGAATTTGCCTGAAAACCTCTTTGGGTTATTATCATCTGTGTAAATTCCTCCGACAGATCCACATTCGACATTTCCAAATTGCCGGGAGAAACCGTGCCCCTCCCGCTGGTACCGGCTGTGCCTATCTGCGGCTCGCCGGAGTTATTTGAATATTGATATAGGTTGTTCCCGGCCTTTATAAGACCGCCAGGATTTGTAAAATTGGCCAGAGCTATCTGTGCCAGCTCCCTGCTCTGTCCATTATCGAACACTCCAGAAATGACTCCATTGGTGTCTATTGAAATGCTCAGCAGACTCCCTGCGGAATATCCGTCCTGGGAATCCATGTCAACAGTGGTATCGCTGGCGTACTGAGTCAGTTCATTAAAATCAGGAGTAAATGATATCGAGTTTGCTCCATTTACGGTAATATTTACCGCATTGACAGTGCTTCCTGATAAATCTAATGCACCCTCGGTTGTAAATTGCAAAGTTCCCGAATTTGAAGTTGTATCGATTGTTAATGCTGTATCATCAGAAGTAATGCTATAGTTCCATTGGTTGTCAGTTGCACTTTTAGTAAATGCAATTTTAAGATTATGTGCTTGTCCCAATGAATCATAAATTTTAAAAGGCAGTACATAACTTTCGCCGCTGTCAGTCTCCGAATTGAGATTCTTCGCAAAGCTCACAGCGCCAGTTGCTTTTGCCTCCATCATCATGCCTTTTTTTATTATAATCGTGTTTAAATTCTGCGGCGATTTATCCGATGGTACGGTATATGTCTGTGAATCCTGCCACCCGACTACTTTCAGACCGTTAGAGGAATTTACAAAATTGCCCAATTCATCAAAAGTGAAATTTCCTGCCCGTGTATAATACCTATTCAGGCCATCGCTTACGATGAAAAACCCATCTCCATCAATTGCCAGGTCAGTAGCATATCCGGTGGATTCGAAACTGGAAGGCGAATGTATGGTGTCTATGGTGGCTATATTCATGCCAAGACCCACCTGCATGGGATTGGTTCCGCCCCGATTGCCCTGTGGGGATGCCGCCCCACGCATTGTCTGGCTGAGTGTATCCTGAAAAGTCACCCTGCTCTTTTTATATCCAACAGTATTGACATTGGCTATATTATTGCCAATGACATCCATTTTTGTCTGGAAATTTTTAAGACCTGTCACGGCTGAAAACATCGACCGCATCATGCTAAATTCCTCCTTTAATTTTGGGTGCCGGCTCCTTCAGTCATTCCAGAGCCTTGAGCCTCCGTTGCGGTCCGGCTCATATAATTACTGCACCATCAATGTTTGTGAATACGTTTTCCTTTATGCTGGGGCCGTCTACAGCTGTTATTACCGTTCTGTTTTTAACACTTACCACAAATGCCAAATCATTCATCAATATAAGGGATTCCCTTACCCCCTTTTGTTCCGCCCTGTCTACCGCATCCGATAGTTTTGCCATCTGTGCGTCATCCAAGCTAATGTTTCTCATGTTCATTCTCATCTGGGCATGATTTGAAATTTTAAGGCCTCGCTGACCGATTTTTTGCTGCAATATATTCCTAAAATCTTCCGTTTTATTGAAGCCAATGCTTTTATTTGTTTCTTTAGATTCTGGCTTTATTGCATTAATATTGGGATTAATATTGGGCGGAATATTAATTAATTCTGCCATCTTTACATTTCCCTGCCTTACTTTATTTCAATAATATTTTCCAGAGGGACCCTAGTCTCACTATCTCCAATTATTAAATTTATTTTTCCGCTATTGAATGATACTCCTACAACCTGACCCGATATCTGATTTCCTTCATCGTCCAACGCTTCAGCGGTTTTCCCTATAACACTCACTGCCGAAAGGCTGGCCATCTGCGTATTCAGGTTTTGCATCTGCTCCAGAGAGCTGAATTGAGCCAACTGCGCAATATATTCTGTACTATCCATTGGGTCTAATGGGTTCTGATATTTCAGTTCCGTTGTCAGCAATTTTAAAAATTCATCCCTCCCAAGGCTGCTACTTCCCTTGTTGCCTGATGTGCTTGATGCAGAAGATGCTGCCGTATAATAATTGCTGTTCACCGATGTCATGATGTTCCTCCTTTACACCACATAATTGATATTTCCGGTTTTTTGCCAATCATCATATTGGCTTTTTGCCATAATTTCCTCAATCTGTTTTTCCTGATAGTGGTAATTAAATTTTGCCCTTTTAAAATGATAGTAGCCGGTATTTTGTTGACGGAAACCTCCTTCACTGAAATTTCCGGCAAACCAATCGGATGTTTGGTAAACATTAAGCTCAGTCAAATTGTATCCGTGCTGCTGGATTTGGTTTTTAAGCTCCTGGGCATGATACTGCATGGCTTCATGTACATAGGCATTTTCTACGAAAATCTCAGCCCTTATTTTTTCTCCTTCCGAAATGATTTTTATCAAAACGTTTCCTAGATAATCAGGTTTAAGTTTGAGGCTCAGTTCACTGGTTTTGTCCTTTAGTGCCATTTGAATTTTATCTACTATTTTATCAAGAGCTTCCACAGCCAGTGACCTTTCATCCGAAAGTTTTTGAATTCTGTCGCTGATAACAGATTTAGATGCACCGACTCCTGAATCTGCGGATGCCTCGCTCAGAAAGCCGTCGAATCCGGAATAATCGTTTTTTAATGCGTTGTCGCTTTCTTTTTTCATATCTCTTGTTTCGAATTCACTATTTGTCAATTTTGCTGTTTGCGACTCTCTGTTTGAATCCGGATGATTGTCTGATGTCTCCTGGCCTTTTGCCATTACCATATCTTTCCGGTAATTTTCTCCGTTATTAAAAGCACTATTTTCGCTTTTTGCGAGGGAATTCCTGAAATTGAAGTCTTTTTGCATGGCATTTTCTTCCAAACTGCCAGTTTCTATTGATTCTTGGTTTTTATTTTCCGTAACCTCCTCATCTTTTGCAATAATTAAATTGTTGAATGCCTGATTAAACTTATTTTTTAGCTGCTCCAGAAACAATTCGAAATCAACTTCGGATATTTCCGGCAATGATGACTTTAAGGCTTCATAAAATCTCGCCGCTGCTACTCCATCGAATTTGCCTTCTGATGTAAAGCTTGACACAAGAGTTTGCCATAATCTCGCTATTTTTTCATCATCGGAAAGCAGAGCATCAACCTGTGTTTGGGTGTTTATATAGCCACATATTGCATATAATGACTCATTGCCTGCTTGGTCATCGGAGCATTGGAATAAACTTATTAATGTCGGATATTGCAACAAGATTGAATATAAATCCTGCCCACAAGCAGAAGAATCTTTTTTAAACCTTTTTCCAAATCCGCGCAATATTTCTTCAAACCCTGCATCATCGCTTTTAGCTTCATTTTTGCTGTACAATACACCCCTTGCGCTTTTGCTTGCAGCACATGGCAAAACTGCTATATCCATCCCCTCACCTCCTTTCATAGTTTTTTTATTTATTCATATTGACAACATCTCATATTCCGCTCATTTTTTTTGTAATGGATGCAGCTTTCTTGGAATCCATAGATGATAGAATCTGTGAAACCGATTCTTTTTTCATATTCTGGAATATCTGGATGATAAGTTCATCATCCATGGCTGTTAAAATTTTAGCTGCATTACCCGGATCCATTAGCTCATAATACTGTGCTATATCTTTGATATTCATCAGGCTTGTTTCAAGCTTTTCCCTTGCAGAGGCAATTTCGGACTCTCTTGCTTTTAATTCCTGTTCGCGCTGATTCAATTGCTGTTCTTTTGATTTTAACTCTTGGTCTTTTTTTGACAAACTATCCCATTCAGCCTTTAACTTATTTTTTTCTTCTTCAATAAGTTTTTGCTGATTTTGTACTTCATTTATCTGTTCCGCCTGTTTTAATTTGCCGTCAAAACCTGGAAATACAGAAAGCGCTCTTTTCATAACAGGATTGACATTGCTCAAATCCGCATTTTTAAAAAATAAAATCAATCCCGCAGCCACAATTATCAATATCAAAAATACAGCAAACACAATCAATAAGCTTTTGTTATTGAGGAAACTCATGGAGTTTCCCCCTTTCGAAACATTTCCCTTGCAATGCCTGACTCATCACTGATTTTTTGTTCTTCTGAATTTATTTCCTTTAAATGAGCTGCAAATTGTTTTTCTTTAACTTTTTCAATTACCTGTCGCTCTTTTCTCGTTTCAATATAATTAAACCGGCACCGGTCATACTCCCGCGCAGCATTGTTTACTGCACTTATTTGAAGCTGTATATTGGAATTTAAATCGCATATATATGTGATGAACCTACAAAGGTCTTCAACTCTTGCGGAATTCCAAAGTTTATCTTTGAGATCATCCCTGGCCTTTGCTTCTGTCGACATCAGAAAGTTAAGGCGGTTTTCTTCTTTTAATTTCAGTGTAATTGCTTCTGCGAGCTTTTGTTTGCAGAGGTCCTCATTAATCTTTTTTACTTTAAGAGGAGCTTCCAGTTTAAAATAGAATTTTTTCATTGCTTTCCTTCCTCTTCAAATATATCTTCCAACTCTTTGAGAGCCTCTTCGAAATCCACTTTTTCATCCACTTCTTGCCTTAAAAAATCCTGAATCCGGTATATATACTTCAGTGCCTCATCAATACTGGGGTTGTTACCTCTGACATAAGCCCCGATGTTGATTAAATCTTCCGCTTCCCGATAAACCGAAAGCATGTTTTTAACCCTACCCGCCAGCATTCTGTGCTCTCTGGATATAACATCATTCATCAATCGACTTATGCTCGCCAGAATATCTATGGCCGGGTAGTGATTTCTACTGGCAAGGGTCCTGGAAAGCACTATGTGGCCGTCAAGAATTCCTCTTACAGCATCTGAGACGGGTTCATTCAGATCGTCTCCATCCACCAGTACCGTATAGATACCCGTAATCGAGCCCTTCTTTGAGGTGCCTGCTCTTTCCAGAAGCCTCGGCAATATGGCAAATACCGAAGGCGTATACCCTTTTGTCACGGGCGGTTCTCCAGCCGCAAGGCCAACTTCCCTCTGAGCCATGGCAAATCTTGTAAGTGAATCCATCATCAGCATAACGTCGAGACCCTGGTCTCTGAAATATTCGGCTATTGCGGTAGCTGTAAAAGCCGCTTTAGTCCTTACCAACGGCGGTTGGTCCGATGTCGCCACGACAATAACGGACCTTTTCAATCCTTCTTTACCAAGGTCATTATATATAAAGCTATTCAATTCCCGCCCCCTTTCTCCTATAAGTCCTATGACATTAATGTCAGCACGAGTATTTCGAGCTATCATTCCCAGCAAAGTACTTTTTCCTACGCCGCTGCCCGAAAATATGCCGACTCTCTGCCCGCGCCCGCACGTAAGAAGAGTATCTATTGACCTTATCCCAAGAGGTAAAGGTCGCTTTATCAACGTTCTTTCTATTGGGTTTGGAGGAGAATTAATAACTGGATACCGATTTTCATACACAAGGGGACCTTTTCCGTCTATAGGGTTTGCCAATCCATCTAAAATTCTGCCTAGAAGTCCGCTTCCGACCGGCACAGTCAATTTTCCTCCGCCAGCCTCTACTTCCCAGTCTGGGCCTATATCTTCCATTTCACCCAAAGGCATCAGAATAACTTTCTTTTCATTGAACCCCACTACTTCTGCAATGATTTTTTTTCCCGATTTTGAAGATTTTATCGTGCAGATTTCCCCTATTTCGGCCGGAGGTCCAAGAGCTTCAATGGTAAGACCAACTATTTTTGCAATTTTACCTTTTGGTTTTATTGTATCTGTTTCATCTATGGCGTTATAAACATATCGAAACAGATTCTCACGCATCATCTATTACTCCTATTTCTTTAAGCTTGGATTTTATATTTTCCACCTGAGTATGAATCCCTGCATCTATCTCAAAATAGTCGCTATAAATGATGCATTCTCCCGAAGAAAGCAGCGGGTCCTTAATAAAATTGATATTTCTTGTGCCCTTTTGCATATTGGACAATTCCTCTAAACCTCTGATTTTTTCATAATCCTGCTCCGCAATCCTTATATATATATCTTTTTCATCACCTGCTTTTTCCAGTGCCTTTTCGATTAAATTCAGATAACACGCGCAATCCGCCTCAATTTTCTTGGACAGTATTTTTTCTGCAGCATGTAATGCGACTTTAAGAGCTTCCTTTTCCAGATAATCAAGATAGATGCTGTTTTGTTCCAAAAGTTGTTTTCTTAATAAATTAAATTGCGATAATCGTTCTTCCCATAGCTTTTTATTTTGTTGCAACGAATCCTGTTTTCCCTTTTCAAATCCTTCAGCATATCCCTTCTCAAAAGCCTGTTTTTCTATTTCCAGCTTTTGAATATGAGCGTCATTTATTAATTTTTCGGCATCGGTCTTTGCCTTGTTTATTATTTCTCTAGCTCTGGCCACCGCATCTTCCATCATCGACTTTGCCCCATCTTCATAAAATCTATTGTGGGCTGCTTTTACCATCTCCAGCTTATTCTCGTCGACTTTATTTTTTAAATCGGGTATATAATTCTTTAAAGTATAAGGTGAATGAGTATTAACCTCCACATATTTTAAAACCTTAGGCAATTATTTCATCACCTCCGCCGCGGGAAATGATTATTTCTCCAGCATCTTCAAGTTTTCTAATTATATTGACGATCTTTTGCTGGGCTTCTTCCACATCCCTCAGGCGCACCGGCCCCATGTACTGTATGTCTTCATTGACCATTTCGGCCTGACGCTTGGACATGTTGCTGAAGATTTTTTTCTTAACTTCTTCACTGGCACCCTTTAATGCCAGGGTAAGATCCTGATTGTCCACTTCTCTAAGAGTACGCTGTATCGACCTGTTGTCCATGGTGAGAATATCTTCAAATACGAACATCCTGCGTCTGATTTCTTCTGCGAGATCTGGATTATCCATCTCAAGGGCTTCAATTATATTCTTCTCTGTCCCTCGGTCCACATTGTTCAAAATGTTTACCACTGCCTGGATTCCCCCAACATTGGTATAATCCTCCGTAACCAGAGAAGCCAGTTGACGTTCCAGTACTTTTTCAACTTCAAGAATGATATCCGGTGATGTTCTATCCATGGTCGCTATGCGTTTGGCTATATCAACCTGTTTTTCAGGAGGAAGCGATGATAACAGTGAAGCAGATTGTTCCGGATTCAAATATGTCATGATCAGGGCAATGGTCTGTGAGTTTTCATTCTGCAGAAAATTCATCAATTGCACCGGATCGGCCTTTCTTATGAAGTCAAAAGGTCTGACCTGCAATGAAGATGTAAGTCGATTAATTATTTCCAGAGCTTTCTGGGTACCAAGGGCTTTCTCCAGAATTTCCCTGGCATAATCAATCCCGCCTTCTGTTATGTAATTTTGAGCCATCAGCATCTGGTGAAACTCTTCAATGATTGCATTCCTATCCTCATTTGAAACTTTTTTTAAATTAGCTATTTCCAGAGTCAATTGCTCGATTTCTTCTTCTTTTAAAAACCTATATATGTTTGCTGCTATCTCCGGTTCCAGAGAAACCATTAAAATAGCCGCCTTTTGTTTCCCCGTAAGCTTTGCCAGTGGCATTTCTTCACCTCTAATCCTCATTCAGCCAGGTTTTCAAAATCCTTGCCACATCTTCAGGTTTGCGACGGGCAAGTTTTTCGATATTCGCATAGGCATCACTTTTTGTGGTTTCAATAGTTTGAGAAGCCGCCTGCTGTGCTGGGACTTGCTGAGCTTCTGCCAATTCCCTGGAAATTCTTTCTTCTTCAATTCTTCTTCTTCTGCGAGCCGCGAATAAACCGAAAAATGCAAACAATATAATCGCAGCCAAAGCAGTGCCACCCAGAGCCATATTCCTGCGGTTCGTCTTCTGCTGCTCTAGCTTTTTCATCTCATCGTTCATAGCGGCCACAAGGTCATTGTTAAATGTCATGCCTTCTACAGAAATCTGGTCTCTTTGCGGATCATAACCTATTGCATTGCCTACAAGGCGTGAGATAGAATCCTTTTCATCATCATTCAAAGACCTGTTTACAACTACAGAAACCGTAAGTTTATCCACAGCTCCCGGCGCCACTGTCAAATTCTCATGAGATTCGTTTATTTCGTAGTTTCTCGTAACTTCTGTTTTCTGATATTCGGAATTTCCCGTGTTTCCCTGCTGATAACCCGGGATATTTGTATCCACTCCCGGAACTCCTCCGGCTGCATTGCCAGAACCTGTGAAATGCTCCCGCAGATCCTGAACGCTTCTTATAATCCCTTCACCTGTATCTTTATTTACAGGAGAAAACAGCTTGTTTTCTACAACTTTTTTATCAAAATTGAGTTTGGCGCTTACACGTACCACTACATTTCCCGGACCGAAAACCTGTTCCAAAAGGGATTGAACGCTGGTTTGCAACTGTTTCTGAAAATTATTTTGAATAGCAAGCTGAGAACTTATCACTTCTTTGGAATTGTCATCCTGGTCTAAAGCAATATCGGATAAAAGTCGGCCATAATCATCAATTACAGTAACATTTTCGGGTTTCATGCCTTCTACTGAATGTGAAATCAGATTAATTATGCCTTTTACCTCTTCTTCGGTAATCTGCGCTCCGGGTTTAAGCTTTAAAAAGACCGCTGCCGACGGTTCGGATTTCGAATCAGTTTCGATAAAAAGGGTTTTTTCCGGTTGCACTATATGTATTCTTGCGGATTGAACTTCCGCCATTTCCTCTATAGTCTTTGTCAACTCACCCTGAAGTGCCTGATTGTATTGTAATTGTCTTTCCCAGTCCGTGGTGCCAAGCTTCGTTTTGCTGAACACATCGCTAAAATCTATGACTCCTCCTTTTGGTAGCCCTTCCTGAGCAAGCATGAGTCTGGTTTTATACACCTGCTTGGGGTCCACCAATATAGTTCGCCCGCCGTCTTCAAGCTTGTATGCTATCTTGGAATCTTCAAGTTTGCTTACTATATCGCCAGCATCTTTTGTATCCAGATTTGTATACAAAGGTGCGTAACTTGGGCGGTTCAAGAGGAAAGCCAATAAACCCAGAGTGCAAATAATGAGAAAGGAACTTATCGATATTTTTATTTTCTGCGCCCTATTTCTGCTTAGCCAGAAATCGCTCACCTGCTGCAAGATTTTTTTATAAAAAGCCATTTGCTTCCACCTTCATGCTTTATACTTGCATCCTCATGATTTCCTGGTAAGCTTCAACGGCTTTATTCCTGATTTGCAAAGTGAGCTCCAATGAAAGCTTCGCTTTTTCTCCGGCTATTACAACATCATGTATGTCTATGCTTTTATCTGTCAGCTGCTTCTTCAATAAATCGGTATATTCATTTTGCATTGCGTTTGCCGAATCAAAGGCAGCTTTCAATATATCCTGAAAAGTCGTTTGCCCCTGATATTTAATGCCCCCGTAAAGTTTGGGAGTCACTTCATTTATACTGGAAATGTTCAAGCACTCATCTCCTTCCCCGCTTCATAATTATGCCTTTCCTATTTCAAGAGCTTTAGTCATCATGCTTTTGGCGGAATTTATTGCGGTTATATTGGCTTCATAGCTTCTTGTTGCGGAAATCATATCAATCATTTCCGTCGCAATATTTACATTGGGCATTTGTACATATCCTCGGGCATCTGCATCCGGGTGAGTAGGATCGTATACCATTTTGAATGGCGCGGGGTCTTTCTCTATTGCGACGACTCTAACCCCTTGTCCGGTGCTTTTTGCTGTGAAGTTTGAAAGTATATCTTCAAACGCGTTGTTTTGCTTCCTCTCCATAAAAACGACTCTTTCTCTTCTGTACGGACCGCCGTCTTCGGTTCTGGTCGTATTCGCATTCGCTATATTGTTCGATATGACATCCATCCTAAGCCTCTGTGCGGTCAAGCCTGACGCACTTATGTCCATTGAATCAAACAAACCCATATTTTAACTTCCTCCCCCATTTATAGCAGCATCAAACAGTTGAAAAATTCTCTGAAGCTGATCCGCAGTCGAATTATACGAAATCGTATTTTCAATCAGTTCAACCATTTCCTTGTCAATGTCAACATTATTTTTGTCATTCCTGAGAGCAGTGTCATTTTGTGTATAAACAACAGGATTAATGTCTTCATATGTCTTTATGCTGCTTATATGATTTTTATGAGTGATAGCAAGAGGCAGTTTATTTTCGCGCTCCAAGGCTTTTTTCAGTTCTTCTTCAAAGGAAACGTCAGCTCTTTTGTAGCCGGGAGTATCGACATTTGCTATATTATTTGAAAGAACTGTGTTTCTAAGCCATTTTGCATTCAGTTGTTTTTCCAACAATGAAATGCAGTCAAAAAGTTCTATCAAGATTCACCACCTCTCTTGGCTTTTCGACTAATACATGCTCATTTCGTTTTAATTTAACTAAATTCGCCAAAAAAATTGATTTTCCTTTTTTATTACATTCATTTTATAATAATTTTTATGCATATATTCGGCAATTAAAAAAACTATCTTGAAAAGATAGTTCAAACTATCCTTTCAGCAGCCCGGCCAGCATAGTGCTCAACGCACCTTAGCCCCACGGCTTTGCGCCCTACCCTTTCGGTGAAGTTTGCCTTTTTAGGGATTTTTTGTTATTTTTTACAATATATAATTAGACAAAAAATGCTAAAATCCTCTTTTATTTATAAAAAAACGCGTGATTTTTTCACGCGTTTTTAATATTATGCTCTTACTTTTTTCAATTCCTCCAGAAGTTTGTCATTCAAAATTTTGATGTATGTTCCTTTCATGCCCAAAGACCTGGATTCGATTACACCCGCGCTTTCAAATTTTCTCAATGCATTGACAATTACTGATCTCGTTATGCCAACCCTGTCTGCAATCTTACTGGCCACCAGCAAGCCTTCATTTCCATCAAGTTCCTCAAAAATGTGCTCAACCGCTTCCAATTCTGAGAAAGACAAGGTTCCGATGGCCAATTGAACTACGGCTTTTTTGCGCGCCTCTTCTTCTATCTCATCACTTTTTGACCTCAAAATCTCCATGCCGACCACTGTAGCACTGTATTCCGCGAGCACCAAATCTTCATCTGTAAATCTATCTCCAAATCTCGCAAGCACCAGCGTTCCTAACCTTTCACCGCCCCCATTTATGGGCACAATTGTTGTCAATTTATCTGAATAAGGGCAGTTTGTTGCATTGTTAAAAACGCATTCAAGAGTATCTTGTGTTACGTTAGACTTTGTTTCATGAATCTCCAGCAGTTTGTCGTTATAATGTTTGGGAAACATTTTCTCTTCCAAGACTTCATCCTGAACAGCATCGCAATCGTAACTTTCCATCAAGTAATACCCCAGCACTTTGCCTTTTCTGCTTGCCACATAGGCATTGGCTGAAAGCACTTCGCCCAGTGTTTTGCATACCTCATTAAAATCAACAGGATATCCTGCCGATCTCTGCAATAGCTTGTTAATTCTCCTTGTTTTTTCTAATAGACTTTCACTCATTTTATGGTTCCTCCTTAAATTTTTATTATAAGATATACATACTTAGATCTTTATCTTTTATAATATCTTTTAGTTTGTTGTTGACAAATTCCCTGTCAATCGTTATTTCACTTGTTGTCAATTTCAGCTCGGGCGCATTGAATGATATGTCTTCCAGCAATTTTTCCATTATTGTATGAAGCCTTCGGGCACCGATATTTTCCGACTGCTGATTTACATAAGTTGCCACTTTTACTATTTCATCTATAGCATCTTCTGAAAAATGGATTTTTATACCTTCTGTTTCGATTAATGCGGTATATTGTTTAATTAATGAATTTTTAGGTTCTATTAAAATCTTCTTTAAATCTTCTTCAGACAGGCTTTTTAATTCTACCCTTATAGGAAATCTCCCCTGTAGTTCAGGAATCAAATCCGAAGGTTTTGAAACATGAAACGCTCCCGCAGCAATAAAAAGGATATGATCTGTTTTTACAGGCCCATATTTTGTAACAACTGTGGAGCCTTCCACAATTGGAAGAATATCCCTTTGCACGCCTTCTCTGGACACGTCAGGGCCATATGATTCTTTGCCGGCTATTTTGTCTATTTCATCGATAAAAATTATACCTGTTTCCTCAGCCTTTTTTATTGATTCGTTAATTACTTCATCCATATCAATCAACTTCTGAGCTTCTTCCTGGATCAAAATCCTTCGGGCATTCTCAATCGTGACTTTTCTTTTTTTCCGGCGCTTTGGGAATAATCCACCAAATATATCCTGCATGTTTATCCCCATTTCCTCCATACCGGAACCGGAAAATACCTCCAACATCGGCGGTGCGTTATCCTCTACCTCGATTTCAATAATTTGTTTTTCCAACTTGCCTTCTTTCAACTCTTCGAGTATTTGTTTTCTTCGCTCTTCCAGGTTTCTGGCTTTTTCTTCATATTCGCTGTTATCTTCAACATGATCGCTTTTAGCAAAACCCGTAAATATGACCTCAAAAGGATTTTTTGCACCTGACTTCGAAGGGGCCGGACACAGTATTTCCACTATCCTTTGTTCGGCAAGAACCTTCGCCCTGTCTTTTACTTTCTCCATTTTCTCCTGCTTTACCATGCGTATGGATGTTTCCAGCAAATCTCTCACCATGGAATCCACATCTCTGCCCACATAACCAACTTCGGTGAATTTGGTAGCTTCAACCTTCACGAAAGGGGCATTAACCAGACGGGCCAGCCTCCTAGCGATTTCTGTTTTTCCAACGCCTGTAGGACCTATCATAAGTATATTTTTGGGCATTACCTCTTCCTGCATTTCTTCGGATAGCTTTTGCCTTCTTTGACGGTTCCTTAAAGCGATTGCCACAGATTTTTTTGCTTCCTCCTGCCCCACTATATACTTGTCAAGTTCTTCCACTATTTTTTTTGGAGTCAAATCTTCCAATCGACTGCACCTCCTAATAATACAGAACAGTGGAAAGCAATAGCATGCCATGATGCATAGCTTTCCGCAATGTACATTTTAAAAATTGCTGTGACTTTCCAATTGTTTTTAATGAAATCTCTACTGCAAGCTCTCCACCGATATGTAATTGTTGGTATATACGCAGATTTCCGCAGCTATTTTCAAAGATTCTTCTACTATTTTTTCCGCTGAAAGATCAGTAAATTTATTAAGAGCACGGGCTGCAGCAAGGGCATACGGCCCGCCGGAACCGATGGCTGCAATGTTGTCATCCGGTTCTATAACCTCTCCATTTCCCGAAATAACAAGTATATGTTCCTTGTCAGCCACAATCAACAATGCTTCAAGTTTTCTCAACATCCTGTCAGTGCGCCATTCTTTTGCCAGTTCAACCGCTGCTTTGACTAGATTGCCATGGGACTCTTCCAATTTGCCTTCAAACTTTTCGAACAAGGTAATGGCATCAGCTACAGATCCGGCAAAGCCTGCAAGAACTTTACCGTTATAAATTTTTCTTATCTTCCTGGCATGATGTTTCATCACAGTATGTTCGCCAAAAGTTACCTGCCCGTCCCCGGCAATGGCTGCGCTATTGTTCTTGACAACGGCGATGATGGTAGTGGCATTAAACATCGGTATCTCTCCCTTCATTATGGGGAAAGGTTCGTAAATAAACTTCCTTTAGCCTGTCTTTTGTTACATGCGTATATATCTGCGTCGTTGAAAGACTTGTATGACCCAATAGTTCCTGTACTGTTTTAAGATCTGCTCCATTGTTCAGCATGTGAGTAGCAAAGCTGTGTCTCAACGCATGGGGACTGATTTTCTTTTTCAAAGAGGCTATTTTTACATATTTTTCTATTATTCTTCTGATGCTTCTGTCAGTAATGCCTTCCCCATATTTATTTAAAAATACAAAATCGCAGGAAGTATCTTTAGCAAGAAATGGCCTGCTTTTTTTTAGATAATTTTCCAAACTCAGTGCAGCTTTTGAACCAAAAAACACTATTCTCTCTTTAGAGCCTTTCCCAAATACTATGATAAAATTGGTGCCCATATTCAGGTCTTTCAGCTTTAGCGACACCATCTCCCCTACCCTCATACCTGTAGCATATAAAAGTTCCATGATAGCCTTATCCCTGATGCCGAGTATATCGTCTGAAGGAGCACAAAGCAAAGCTTCAATTTCATTGGGGTACAAGAAATTCGGGAGTTTTTTGGGCAATTTTATACCTTTTAATGATAATGCAACATTTTCTTCGATTATCCCCTCTATTACAAGGTATCTATAAAAGGTTCTTATGGCTGAAACTTTTCTTGCAATTGTTCTTTTTGAAAGCTGCCTTTCATTAAGATGAACCAAAAAACCCCTCATAAGGGGATAACTTACATTTTTAAATATCGGTTCAGATATTTTATTTTGTTTTAAATATTCGAGAAACTGATTCAGGTCTTCAGCATAGGATTTCAGGGTATTGTGAGATTCATTTTTTACACCTTTTAAGTACCTCAAAAAACCATCTATCAAAGATTCATCCAATTTTATCAACCTTTCGATAACATTTAATATACTATCATAAGATTTTGTTTTATGCAAGATTCAATTCTAAATTATTTTTAAATTCATTGTTAATTTTTTTTGAGAGAAAATCTTGTTAATTGTTGCGGAGCTCGGTTAAAACCCTGTCAATTGCGGAAAGGGACCTTGACGCCAAAAACATGTTCCTCTCTTTTCTTGAGCTAGCTTTACGGCCCAATGGAGATAATATGCCGAAATTTGATTTCATCGGTTGAAAATTTTCCGGATTAGCAGTCGTAATATATTGGCATAAAGCCCCTATTACTGTTTCAGGAGGGAACATCAGAGGGCATCCGCCTTTTATAGCTCGGGAAATATTTATTCCAGCAACTATACCGGATGCTGCGGATTCTATATAACCTTCAACGCCTGTAATCTGGCCAGCAAAATATATATCTTTCTCATTTTTAAATTCCATAGTAGGTTTTAAGAACTTGGGACTTGATATAAAGGTATTGCGATGTATAAAGCC
>JANLFP010000003.1:354410-373933 GCA_024655905.1 Tepidanaerobacteraceae bacterium | reverse complement strand
GGCCCGGACAGTCTACGTGGGCGTAGTGCCGCTTGTCGGTCTGGTATTCTACGTGGGCTGTGGCTATTGTGATTCCGCGCTCTCTTTCTTCGGGCGCTTTGTCTATCTGGTCAAATGGCACAAAGTCCGACAGCCCGGTGTTCGAAAGCACTTTGGTTATGGCTGCCGTAAGGGTTGTCTTGCCGTGGTCTATGTGGCCTATTGTCCCTACGTTTACATGGGGTTTTGTCCTTTCGTATTTCTGCTTTGCCATTTTTATCCTCCTTGAAAATTTTTTATCTGTTGATTATTGTCTCTGCAATATTCTTTGGCACTTCCGCATAATGCGAGAATTGCATTGTATAGGTGCCGCGTCCTTGGGTCTTTGACCTCAAATCGGTAGCGTATCCGAACATCTCAGCCAGCGGCACAAATCCTCTTATAACCTGAGCTCCGCCGCGCGGTTCCATTCCCTCGATATGGCCCCTGCGGGAGTTGACATCGCCGATGACGTCTCCCATATACTCCTCGGGCACCACTATTTCTACCTTCATTATGGGTTCAAGAAGCACCGGCTGAGCCTTTTTCATGCCTTCCTTGAATGCTATGGAAGCCGCTATCTTAAAGGCCATTTCCGAAGAATCCACCTCATGGTAGGAACCGTCGTACAAAATGGCTTTCACATCCACCACGGGATACCCGGCCAGCACGCCGTTCTCCAGCGCTTCCTGGATTCCGGCATCTACTGCAGGAATGTATTCCTTGGGGATGACGCCGCCCACTATCTTGTTTTCAAATTCATATCCCTTACCCGGTTCCTGAGGCTGAATCTCTATCCAGACATGGCCGTACTGGCCTCTGCCTCCGGACTGACGTATGAATTTGCCTTCGGATTTTACGGCCTTTCGAATGGTTTCCTTATATGCCACCTGCGGCTTGCCCACATTTGCCTCCACTTTGAATTCCCTGAACATCCTGTCCACTATTATTTCCAGGTGAAGTTCTCCCATGCCTCTAATGATGGTCTGCCCCGTTTCCGGGTCGGTGTGGGTTTTAAATGTCGGGTCTTCTTCCGCCAGCTTTGCCAGAGCGATTCCCATCTTTTCCTGGTCGGCTTTGGTTTTGGGCTCGATGGCAACCGATATGACCGGTTCCGGAAACTGCATGGATTCAAGGATGATGGGCTGCTCTTCACTGCACAGCGTGTCGCCCGTGGTTGTATCTTTGAGCCCCACCGCCGCAACTATATCGCCGGTCATCACTTCATCCACTTCCTGCCGGTGATTCGCGTGCATGTATAGTATGCGGCCAATCCTTTCCTTCCTGTTTTTCGTGGAATTGTAAATATATGAACCGGACTTCAGCTTTCCAGAATAAACCCTGAAATATGTTAGTTTGCCTACATAGGGATCGCTCATTATTTTGAATGCCAGGGCCGAAAACGGCTCATCGTCGTCGGCGTGCCTCTGCATCTCCTCCCCGCTGTCGGGAGATATGCCCTTAACAGGAGGAATATCCAGAGGCGACGGAAGATAGTCCACCACAGCGTCCAGCAGAAGCTGCACTCCCTTGTTTCTGTAAGACGACCCGCAGAGCACCGGGGTGATTTTCACTTCCACGCAGGCCTTTCTTATAGCTCTTTTTATTTCCTCCGGGGAAATTTCTTCACCCTCCAGGTACTTCATCATAATCTCTTCATCCACGTCAGAAATGGCTTCCAGCATCTTTTCCCTGTATTCATCCGCTTTTTCCTTCATATCGTCCGGAATTTCCGTTTCCTGGATTTCCGTGCCGATATCGTTGGTATAAATGTATGCCCTTTGTCCAACCAGGTCCACAATTCCCCTGAAGCTGTCCTCGCAGCCGATTGGAAGCTGAATGGGCACGGGATGAGCACCAAGCCTCTGTTTCATCATCTCAATGACGTTATAGAAGTCCGCTCCCATTATATCCATCTTGTTTACATATGCGATTCTGGGAACCCTATATTTGTCGGCCTGACGCCATACCGTTTCCGATTGAGGCTCCACGCCCCCTTTAGCGCAAAATACAGCCACTGAACCGTCGAGAACCCGCAGCGAACGCTCTACCTCAACTGTAAAATCCACGTGCCCTGGCGTATCGATGATATTTATACGGTGATCCTTCCAGTAACATGTTGTGGCAGCCGATGTGATGGTGATACCTCTTTCCTGCTCCTGTTCCATCCAGTCCATTACCGCTGAACCTTCGTGCACCTCTCCCATTTTGTGCACTTTGCCTGTATAGAACAGAATCCTTTCCGTAGTGGTAGTTTTGCCGGCATCGATATGCGCCATAATGCCTATATTTCTTAGTCTGTCCAGTGGTGTTAGCCTAGGCACTGTTTACACTCCCTTTCCGCTAAGTCTCCCTGATGTTCAGCGCTTCCTACCATCTGTAATGAGCAAAAGCCTTATTGGCTTCCGCCATCTTGTGCGTCTCCTCTTTTTTCTTTACTGCCCCGCCGGTGCCGTTGGCTGCATCCATTATCTCCGCTGCCAGTTTTTCCTTCATGGTCCTTTCACTCCTGGCCCGGGCATAATCCACCAGCCATCGGATTCCCAGCGCCTGCCTCCTGTCCTGCCTCACTTCCATCGGGACCTGATAGGTAGCGCCGCCCACGCGCCGGGGTCTGACTTCCAAAACCGGCATGACATTTTTCATGGCTTCCTGAAATACATCCAGCGGATCCTTGCCGGTTTTCTTTCTAATGATATCAAAGGCTCCGTAGCAAATCTTCTGAGCTATGCCCTTTTTCCCATCGTACATTACCTTGTTTATCAGTTTTGTGATCATCCTGTCGTGGTACAGCGGGTCTTCGGGCACGTATCTTCGAGCTACATGACCGCGTCTAGGCATCTTATCCCTCCTTCAAGTGCTATTTTTTGGGTCTTTTTGCTCCGTAAAGCGATCTTGCCTGCTTACGGTTGGCAACTCCGGCCGTATCGAGAGTACCGCGAATTATGTGGTACCTCACGCCCGGGAGGTCCTTCACCCTGCCTCCTCTTATCAAAACCACGGAGTGTTCCTGAAGGTTGTGGCCGATACCGGGGATATAGGCCGTAACTTCGATACCGTTTGTAAGCCTCACCCTAGCGATTTTCCTCAGAGCGGAGTTTGGCTTTTTTGGGGTTGTGGTCTTAACAACCGTGCAAACACCTCTCTTTTGAGGGCAACCCTTCAGGGCAGGAGCTGTGGATTTATACTCCACTTTCTTTCTGCCTTTCCTCACAAGCTGATTAATAGTCGGCACTGTAGCACCTCCTTCCGATAAATTAAAAAAGATGCCCCCAATAGGGGCATCTTGAACAGCAAGCTATTGTTTTAAAATCGCAGCCGATGCCGCCCCTACCTGGATTCCGCAGGCATCCCCCAGCTCTTTCATGGTGCTCACAGGAACGATCTCGACGCCTTTTTTCCGACACATTTCTTTCAGGCCGGAAACCACATGTTCTTCGGCATCCTGCGCCAAAAACACTACAGCTGCTTTGTCCTTTTCAAGCGCCTTTAATGTCTGTTTTGTTCCTATGGTTTTAGCGGGGGCCTCTTTCAATTTTTCTAGCATTTTCTCGCCCTCCCCATTTGCTATTAAAAGAGAGCTACCAAAACACACACCAATATATTTTATCATCACAAAATTTAACTGTCAATCATGAATGCGGATTATCCGCCGGATATCCAATTGATAAGTCGGAAACCACGGAAATCAGCACTCTCAAATCCCTGCTCAATCCGTCATCTGAAATCCTGTTCATGCTATATTGCGGAAGGCTGTTCCTCTTCCTCGATTTTTTGCATGTCCGGCGGCTGTTGATCCACAGGATATATCTTTACATTTCTGTAGCGGCTCATGCCCGTGCCTGCAGGAATCAGTTTGCCGATGATGACATTCTCCTTAAGCCCCAGCAGCGGGTCCACCTTCCCTTTGATGGCAGCTTCGGTCAGCACTCTTGTGGTTTCCTGGAAAGATACCGCCGACAGGAAAGAATCCGTTGCAAGAGAAGCTTTCGTGATGCCCAGCAGCACCCTCTTTGCCTCAGCCGGTCTTTTTCCTTCCTGGATGGCTTTCTGATTCAACTCCTCGAATTCGAACACGTCTATCAATTCTCCGGGCAACAGATCCGTGTCTCCGGGGTTTTCAACCTTTACTTTGCACAACATCTGGCGGATGATTATTTCAATGTGCTTATCATTTATATCCACGCCCTGGAGCCTGTATACCCTTAGCACTTCCTGCAGCAAATACATCTGCACTCCCCGGATGCCTTTAATCCTCAGTATATCGTGCGGATTCACCGAGCCTTCGCAAAGTTCGTCGCCGGCCTCTATCACCATGCCGTTTTCGACTTTGAGCCTTGCACCGTAAGGGACCTGATACACCCTGGTTTCTCCAGTATCGGTGGTTATTTCGACCTCGCGCTTTTTCTTGCTCTCCAGGATTTTGACCGTGCCTCCAACTTCGGATATGATCGCCTGGCCCTTCGGCCTTCTAGCCTCAAAAAGCTCCTCGACGCGGGGAAGACCCTGGGTAATATCCTGGCCCGCCACACCGCCGGTGTGGAATGTCCTCATGGTGAGCTGAGTTCCGGGTTCGCCTATTGACTGGGCCGCTATAATTCCTACGGCCTCGCCGATATTGACAAGCTTGCCTGTGGCCATGTTTTTGCCGTAACACATGGTGCAAACCCCGTGCCGCGTCCTGCATGTGAGCACCGATCTAATCTTTACTTCCTTAATGCCGGCTTTTATGATTTTTTCTGCCATTTCGTCGGTTATCAGCTCATTTGCCGAAACCAGCACCTCGCCTGTCTCGGGGTGCCTCACATCCTCCAGGGCGCATCTCCCTTCAATGCGCTCCTTCAGCGACTCTATCTCTTCGTTGCCGTCTTTTATGGCTCTCACGGTAATGCCTTCGCCGGTTCCGCAGTCATGTTCCCTCACTATGACATTGTGGCTGACATCGACCAGGCGGCGGGTGAGATAACCGGAGTCGGCGGTCCTCAAGGCGGTGTCTGCAAGACCTTTCCTCGCGCCATGGGTGGAAATGAAGTATTCCAGCACGGTGAGCCCTTCCCGGAAATTGGCTTTTATGGGAAGGTCGATAATCCTGCCGGACGGGTCTGCCATGAGACCCCGCATTCCGGCAAGCTGCCTTATCTGCTGTTTGTTTCCTCTGGCGCCGGAGTTTGCCATCATGTAAACCGGATTGAATTTATCCAGAGAATTCATCAAGCTCTCGGTCACTCTATCTGTAGCATTGTTCCATATCTCAATGGTTTTTTCGTATCTTTCCTCTTCGGATATCAGACCACGGCGGTAAAGAAGTTCCACCTGGTCGACCTTTTCATCGGCTTCGGAAAGTATCTTTTCCTTTTCCGAAGGCACCTCTATATCGGTGACTCCAATGGTGATGCCTGCTTTCGTAGCATAATAGTAGCCCAGTTTCTTTATCCTGTCGAGAACTTCAGCAGTAACCGTGGTGCCGTGTTTGCGATAGCATCTGTCTACGATTTCCCCCAGTCTCCCTTTATCCACAAGGGTATTGAGCTCCAATTCAAAGACATTGTCTGCTGCGGACCTATCCACAAACCCCAAATCCTGGGGTATTGCTTCATTGAATATAATCCTGCCCGGCGTGGTCCTGATTATCTTCGCAAGCTTTTTGCCATCAATAATCCTTGTCATGCGCACATTCACCATGGCGTGCAGGCCAACTTCTCCCATGTCATAAGCGAGAAGCGCTTCTTCAGGGCTTGCGAAGTACTTGCCTTCGCCTTTTTCCCCTTCTCTATCTATGGTCAGATAATATGAGCCGAGGACCATATCCTGAGTAGGTGTCACCACGGGTTTGCCGTCCTGAGGTTTCAATATGTTGTTTGTGGAAAGCATCAAAAGCCTCGCCTCGGCCTGCGCCTCGGCGGAAAGCGGCAGGTGGACAGCCATCTGGTCTCCGTCGAAATCGGCATTGTATGCGGTGCAAACCAGCGGATGAATCTGTATTGCCCTGCCTTCCACCAGAACCGGCTCGAAGGCCTGAATGCCCAGCCTGTGCAGCGTGGGGGCTCTGTTGAGCATGACCGGATGCTCCTTGATAACATCTTCCAGCACATCCCAAACTTCCGGCTTTACCCTTTCCACCATTCGCTTCGCACTCTTTATATTATGGGCATAGCCATCAGCCACCAGCTTTTTCATTACAAAGGGCTTGAAGAGTTCCAGCGCCATTTCTTTAGGAAGGCCGCACTGATACAGTTTTAATTCGGGGCCCACCACTATGACAGAACGGCCGGAATAGTCCACGCGCTTTCCCAAAAGATTCTGGCGGAAACGGCCCTGCTTACCCTTGAGCATATCGCTCAGGGATTTGAGGGGCCGATTGCCGGGGCCCGTCACCGGCCTGCCTCTGCGGCCGTTATCAATCAGTGCGTCCACTGCCTCCTGAAGCATGCGCTTCTCATTTCTCACTATAATATCCGGCGCTCCCAGGTCCAGCAGCCTTTTTAAGCGGTTGTTCCTGTTGATGACCCTTCTGTAAAGGTCATTCAAGTCCGATGTGGCAAAACGCCCGCCGTCCAGCTGCACCATGGGGCGAAGGTCCGGCGGGATGACGGGAATAACATCAAGTATCATCCACTCGGGCCTGTTGCCGGATTTTCGAAATGCCTCCACCACTTCCAGCCGTCTCAAAATCCTGACCTTTTTTTGTCCGTTTGCATCCTTGAGTTCATTTCTCAATTCTCTGGACAACTTTTCCAGGTCTATTTCCTCCAGCAGTTCCTTAACCGCTTCGGCGCCCATACCGGCCTTGAAAGCATTGCCGTATTTATCCCGGTATTCCCTGTATTCCTTTTCGCTTAACAGCTGTTTTTTCACAAGCGGGGTATTTCCCGCATCGATGACCACATAGGATGCGAAATATATGATTTTTTCCAGGGATCTGGGCGACATGTCAAGAACGAGACCTATGCGGCTTGGTATACCCTTTAAAAACCATATGTGTGAAACGGGAGCCGCCAGTTCTATGTGGCCCATTCTTTCGCGCCGCACTTTCGATTTGGTGACTTCCACGCCGCAGCGGTCGCATACCACGCCTTTGTACCTTACCCTCTTATATTTGCCGCAGTGGCACTCCCAATCCTTTATGGGCCCGAATATTCTTTCGCAGAAAAGCCCCTGTTTTTCGGGCTTCAGAGTCCTGTAATTAATGGTCTCCGGTTTTTTAACTTCACCTTTGGACCATTCCCGAATCTGTTCCGGGGAGGCCAGGCCAATCTTTATGGAATCAAAAAAGTTGAGTTCCAGCAACTGTTTCTCTCCCTTCATTTTGGATATTCGAAGTTCGAGGCTCAATACAGGCAAAGCTCCGTTGAAGCTCCATTAAAAATCTTCAGCGTCATCCACATATTTATCGCCGGGGATAAAGTCTTTTTCCAAATCCTCTTCATTCAAATCGACATCATCGTCAAAATCGGTTTTGTCGTCTTCCTCCGTGTAATCATCATATATGATGTCTTCTTCCACCTCTTCGGGCTCCTCATCTTCTTCGCCCTCCTCCGGTTCCACGTAATCCCTCTCGGGCCGGACTTCGTCTTCCATGCCCTCCATGTTAACATCCAGGGGCTGCTCCTCTTCTTCATCATCGTCTGTTTCTTTGATTTCAATCTCTTTTGCGTCTTCAGACAAAATTTTAACGTCGAGACATAGGGATTGAAGCTCTTTGATGAGAACCTTGAAGGCTTCCGGTATGCCGGGCTCGGGAACATTTTCCCCTTTGACAATGGCTTCATAGGTTTTCACCCTGCCCAGCACATCGTCCGATTTTACAGTCAATAGTTCCTGCAGGGTAAAGCTTGCACCGTAAGCCTCCAGAGCCCAGACTTCCATTTCTCCAAACCTCTGGCCTCCGAACTGGGCTTTGCCTCCCAGGGGCTGCTGAGTCACGAGGGAGTAAGGCCCCGTTGAACGCGCATGAATCTTGTCATCAACCAGATGGGCCAGTTTTAGCATGTACATGTAGCCAACCGTAACCCGGTTGTCAAAATGTTCTCCCGAGCGCCCATCCCTGAGATCGGTCTTGCCATCCTCGGGCAACCCCGCTTTCTTGAGAGTCTCTATTATTTCTTCCTCCCGCGCACCGTCAAATACCGGCGTGGCCACATACCATCCCAGGGCTTTCGCCGCCCATCCAAGGTGGGTTTCCAGCACCTGGCCTATGTTCATGCGGGAAGGCACGCCAAGAGGGTTCAAAACTATATCGACGGGAGTGCCGTCGGGCAAAAAGGGCATGTCTTCCACGGGCATAATTCTGGAGATGACACCCTTGTTGCCGTGCCGCCCGGCCATTTTGTCGCCCTCGGATATCTTCCTCTTCTGGGCAATATATACTCTGACCATCTCGTTTACTCCGGGGGGAAGCTCATCTCCGTTCTCCCGGGTGAAAACCTTAACATCCACAATAATGCCGTATTCGCCGTGAGGCACCCTGAGCGAAGTGTCCCTGACCTCCCTTGCCTTCTCGCCGAATATGGCTCTGAGCAGTCTTTCCTCCGCGGTAAGTTCCGTTTCTCCCTTGGGCGTCACCTTCCCCACCAGAATATCTCCGGCCCTGACTTCCGCTCCTATGCGTATGATGCCCCTTTCATCCAAATCCTTTAAAGCCTCCTCGCCCACATTGGGCACGTCCCGCGTTATCTCCTCGGGCCCTAATTTGGTATCCCGGGCTTCTGCCTCGTACTGCTCTATATGAATCGAAGTGAATACATCGTCTTTCACCAGGCGTTCCGAAAGCAAAATGGCATCCTCGTAATTGTAGCCCTCCCAGGGCATGAATGCCACCAGCACGTTTCTGCCGAGTGCCAGCTCTCCGTGATCTGTAGAGGGGCCATCAGCTATGGGCTGCCCTCTTGTCACCCTCTGCCCCTTCTTTACTATGGGCCGCTGATTTATGCATGTTCCCTGATTGGATCTCATAAATTTATGGACTTTATACACATCCAGGCCGCCGTCAATATCCCTTCTTACCGCTATTTCGCGGCCGGTAACCCTTTCCACAGTGCCGTCGTTTCTTGCAAGAATCATTACTCCGGAGTCCACAGCCGCCTTGTATTCTATTCCGGTGCCCACGTAAGGAGCATCGGTAACCAGCAGCGGCACCGCCTGGCGCTGCATGTTGGAGCCCATAAGAGCCCTATTGGCATCGTCGTGCTCAAGAAATGGTATCATGGCCGTGGCCACACTGACCAGCTGCTTTGGGGAAACATCCATATAATCCACATCCTCTGCGGGCACAACGATGGTTTCCTCCCTGTGGCGCGCGGTTATTCTCTTTTGAATGAACCTGCCTTCCTCATCCAGCGGAGCATTGGCCTGAGCGATGATGAAAGCTTCTTCTTCATCGGCGGTCAGGTACTCTATTTCATTTGTTACAACACCGCGTTCCTTGTCGACCTTGCGGTAGGGGGTCTCGATAAAACCGTATTGGTTTACCCTGGCGTAAGTGCTGAGGGACCCGATGAGCCCTATGTTGGGACCTTCGGGTGTTTCTATGGGACACATGCGCCCGTAATGGGAATGGTGCACGTCCCGCACCTCAAAACCGGCCCTCTCCCTCGAAAGCCCTCCCGGACCCAGGGCGCTGAGCCTCCTCTTGTGCGTCAGTTCCGCCAAAGGATTCGTCTGATCCATAAATTGGGACAGCTGGCTGGAACCGAAAAATTCTTTTATAGCCGCCACCACAGGTCTTATATTTATAAGCCCCTGGGGCGTGATGGTATCCACATCCTGTATGGTCATCCTTTCCTTGACGACCCTTTCCATGCGAGCCAAGCCTATCCTGAACTGGTTCTGCAGCAGTTCCCCCACCGACCTCAAGCGGCGGTTGCCCAAATGGTCTATATCGTCGATTTCTCCAATGCCGTATGAAAGATTGAGCAAATAATTTACGGATGCTACGATGTCTTCTACAGTAATATGTTTTTCAGTTGGAAATCCGTCATGGCTGTTGTCGGAATAACCGTTGGAGATAACTTTTACGGCTTTTTCCCTGGACTCCGCTCGATCCTCGATGACCATGACTTTTATTTCTTTAATCTTCAACGACTCCAGTGTTTCCGCCATTTTCCTGGAAATCTTTTCGCCTTTTTTAATTACAATCTCTCCGGTTCGGGGGTCTTCAACGTTTTCGGCGCTGATTTTACCCACTATGCGGTTTCTCAGCCTCAATTTTTTATTGAATTTATACCGTCCGACATGGGCCAGATCGTATCTCTTTGGGTCAAAAAAAAGCGACTCCAGCAAAGACCTGGCGTTTTCCACGGTGGGCGGTTCTCCCGGCCTCAGCCTTTTGTATATTTCCAGAAGAGCATCGTTTTGATTTTCGGTATTGTCTTTCTCAAAGGTGCGAAGAATTTTCTCATCTTCGCCCAGAAGCTCCATAATCTGCAAGTTGCTGCTGTAGCCGAGGGCCCTGAGGAGCGTGGTAATGGGCACCTTCCTGGTCCTATCCACCCTCACATATATGACCTCATTTGAATCAGTCTCCATCTCCAGCCATGCACCCCTGTTTGGGATGATGGTTCCGGAAAAAAGGTCCCTTCCGTTCTTATCCCTCTGCCGGTCAAAATACACTCCCGGCGAACGGACCAGCTGGCTGACTATAACCCTTTCCGCTCCATTGATAATAAAGGTGCCGTTTTCTGTCATAAGAGGAAAGTCGCCCATAAAAACTTCCTGCTCTTTTACCTCGCCGGTTTCCTTGTTGATTAGTCTCACTTTGACCTTTAAAGGCACGGCATAGGTGGCATCCCTCTCCCGGCACTCATCCACCGAATACTTGGGATTGTTCTCCAGGGTATAATCGATGAATTCGAGAACCAGATTCCCCGTAAAGTCCTCTATGGGTGAAATATCCCTAAAAACTTCCGCCAGCCCTTCTTCCAGAAACCATTTGTAAGAATCCTTCTGAATTTCTATAAGGTCGGGCATTGACATTACTTCTTCTATTCTGGAATAACTCCATCGGGTGCGTTCCCCCACTTTAATAGGATGAACCATTAGTTTTCCTCACCCCTTTTTATATTAAAAGACAGGATATCATACCAAGCCGCGTTTCACGCGTTTTGAGAATGGAATATCTATTATACTATCTCCTAAAACAGGGAAAATTATACAGAAGGGATAAAAAAAGAGCCTGTGGCATGAAATTTGCATATAATCATGCAATTTATTATAATACCACAACACCCTGTTTTTGTCAATAATGGCATAAATTTTTTAAAATTTTTTATCCATGGCCCTTATTGCATGATAATGGAGCACTTGCGCCTTTTGGCGGTTCTGCGGATTGCAAAAAAAAGAGCAGTTTTCATAGCTGCTCATATCCACGGAGGAATATTTTGACTATCCTGTCCGAAACTTCTTCTACATCGAAATCTTTTTTGTGAAACACCTTTTCTTGAACCGCAGAAATCATCATTCCAAAAAAACAATATGCGGCAAGTTCTGCGTCTTCATAGCTCCGCACGTGTTTTTTTTTCGTATTTTCGACGATTGTTTTCACAATCAGGTTCATTATTTTGTTTTTCCTGTCGAGCAGCCATTTCATCATGCTTTCGTCTATCAGGCTGTGATGGCTTTCTATTATATTCATCAGGTCTCTATGATCTTCCAGGAAATCGAAGCTGAATATCGCTATTTTTTTCAAGATTTCTTCAATCCCGTTGCAGCCTTTAATTTCATTCTTAATGCCAACAGTATATCGGTCGATGCTTTCCTTCACAGTCTGCTGGAAAAGTTGCTTTTTCCCCTTAAAATACTGATAAATCGTTCCTTTTCCTATGCCCGCTTTTGTCGCAATCGCCTGCATCCTGGCATTGGGATATCCTTCTCGCGAAAATACGGAAACAGCAGCCTCAATTATTGACAAACGCTTATCCAATTGTTTTTGTTTATTCAAAAGTCTCACCTCTAATAAAACCCAAGCCTATTCCAGGCCCTTGCCCGCCCAGTTGTCCAGTCGGGCTCCGGCCACATTGTAGTCGAACACTGCAGAAGTATATGCAAGTTCGGCCTGCCCCAAATTTTCCATGGCAGACAGCACATCAGCCATGGTAACCATCTGCGACTTATACTTCAGCTCCATTACCCTGTATGCTTCTTCCGCGGCCTCTTTTGCCTTTTGAGCGGCTTTCAATTTAGCCGCCGCTTCCATTACAGCATAATGCGCCGACCTTACAGCTAGAGAAATCTGGTCTTCTGCCTCTTTGACCCCCAAAACGGCTTTTTCCAGCTCTATTTTCGCCTTTCGGTAAGTAAAGGTGTTTTCCGAATAGTACTTCAGGGCAAGCTTGCAGTTGAGCTCCGCCACTTCCTTCGTCTCTCTCACGCTGATGACTTCCGGCCTTAATGCCAGGGCGCTTTTTACAATTCCCTCCACATCGGGAACCTCGGCAGGCATGTAAGTGAAAGTAGTGGTGAGTTCCAGGGGTGCCGTCAAGCTGCGGCCCATCAATTTGTTGAGATTCATTTTGGCAAGCTCCAGATTTTTTTGTGCGGAAACCTTTCCGGCTTCAGCGCTTGATGCCGCAGATTCCGCGGAAAGCATGGAATCTTTTGCAATCATGCCCTGATTGTAGCTTGCCTGAGCGTTTTTCAACTGCTCGTTGGCCCTTTGCAACTGTATCTGTGCATTTTTCAGGTTGTCCCGGGCCTTCAGTACAGAAAAATACGCTTCTTCCACCTCTATCCTCAGATTTTGCTCGTCTAAAGCCAGGTTCTTTTTTGCTATCAGCTCGTTGGCCTCCTTCAGCCTGGGAGCCAGGTCTTTGACCTGGGCGCCCTCGAAGCTGAAAGCCGTGGACACATAATCTCTGAGTATCTTGTCGTCGCGAATGTCCGCCATCTGCTTTGATTCAAACTTGGCCTGGTCGAGCTCGACCCTTGCATTCTCGTATTCCTGCCGCGAAAGCTTTAAGTTTACATTGTTCAAAAGAGCCGTGTTTATACTTTCTTCCAGCGAAAAGCTTGTTTTTGCCTCGGCGTCAGCACTGCCGGATGTGCTTTTTGCAGCTTCGCCCGCATCAACAGAAGCAGTTTCCGAAGCCATTGCTTCCGCATAACCTGCCAGCGGCATTAAAAAACATACAACAGCCGCCAGGAATGATATTATTTTTCTACTCTTCATCTTTCGAAAACCTCCCGATTTATTATCTTCTCTGAAAACAATCTTTCATTAATTTAAGAGCGCCACGAAGTGGCATTAATTCCAATATCAAAATAGCATTCAAACCAAATCCCGCATTATGCGGCATATTTTGGCTAAGCTTTAACTGCAATTCTGCCGAGTTTCTGCTTAAAAGCCTTTATGCTTTTTGCGGCTCTTTGCGAAAGGTCTTCAAATATTGAGTAAAGCACGGGCACAACCACGAGTGTCAAAATGGTAGATACGCTCAATCCTCCAAGCACAGCAATGGCAAGCGGCGCCTCCATTTCGGATCCTTCTCCTATACCCAGGGCAAGCGGCAGAAGGCCGAGAATCGTGGTGAGGGTTGTCATCATAATGGGCCTGAGCCTTCTGGGCCCGGCTTCAACTATGGCCTCTTTCACCGTCTTCCCCCGTGCCCGAAGCTGATTAATATAATCCACAAGAACTATTGCATTGTTTACCGCAATGCCCGCCAGCATGATCACTCCGATGTATGCGGGCACGCTGAAGGCTCTGCCGGCAATCATAAGTCCGAACACCACGCCGGTAGTGCAGAACGGAATCGCAAACATTATGGTGAATGGATGCAGAAGCGACTCAAACTGCGCCGCCATCACAGCATATACGAGGAATACCGCAAGCAGCATTGCCTGGAACAAGTCGCCAAATGATTCTGCCATCTGTTCGTTCTGGCCCTCGAAACTCGTGCTGTAGCCTTCGGGCATATTAATTTGCGACAGCTCAGACTGTATATCCTTTATCACATCCCCCAGGCTTCTGTTGTATATGTCCGAGGTCACATATACCGTGCGCTGCTGGTCCTCCCGATATATGCTGTTTAACCCTTCGGTTACCGTAAATGTGGCTATGTTTCTGAGAGGCACCTGAATTCCGGATGACGTTTGCAAGGTCATGGCCTCCATATTCTCAAGCGTCTTTCTCGACAGCTCATTGAGCTGAACATTGACCTCGATTTCAGTGCCTGCTACGCGGTATTTGGTGGCTTCCACACCGTTTATGGCGCTCCTGACCACCTGCGCCACCTGGCCTGCCCCCAGGCCGTAATACGAAGCCCTGTCCTTATCCACCTTTATCCTAACTTCCGGCCTGCCCTCATCGATGGATGTCTCCACATCCCTGGTGCCCGGCACCTTTTTTACAATGGCTTTGATTTTTTCGGCAAGGTCCTCCAGCATCGTCAAGTCATCGCCCTTTATGGCTATCTGCACGGGCTTGCTGCTTCCCGATACAGTTGAGCTTGTCTTGCTCATCATGGTGCTGCTGCTAACCTCGATTTTCACTCCCGGTACCACCCCTATCTTTTGCCGGATTTCTTCCGCCACATCTTTTGTGGACCTTTTTCTCCCGTCAAGCGGCACCAGGCGCACATCAATGCTGGCTTTTTCTCCCGTGCCGGATGTTCCAAGGAACGAGCTTCGCATATCGGTGCCCACCTGAGCCGAATACATTTCCACTTCAGGTATTGACGAAACGATTTTTTCTATCTTCCTTGCCAGCTCATCCGTCCTTTCCACCTTTGTTCCGATTGGATATTCCACGCTTATGGAAATCATGCCCTCGTCGGTCTCCGGAAAAAATTCCGAACCCACCAGGGGAACTGCCGCAATGCTCGCAGCCATAAGCCCCAATACAGCAAATATGACGGCTTTTCTGTGTTTCAACGCCCACGAAAGGAGCCCTCCGTATTTTTCCTCTACACTGCTGTAAAATCCGTCCATCCAGCCTGCCACCCTGGCAAATATGCCACTGCCGTTTCCGTTCCCGGATGAAACCTTTACGAGCCTTGAACCCAGCAAAGGAACAATTGTTATGGCAACCACAAGCGAGGCGAGAAGCGAAAATGTGATGACCAGGCTCATCTCCTTAAAAAGTATGCCCGCTATGCCTTTAACAAAAATGATCGGCAGGAAAACGGCTACAGTAGTCAGCGTGGAAGCCGCAATAGCCATCGAGACTTCTCCAGCTCCCGTCGCGGACGCCTTGAATCGATCTTCTCCCAGGCTCCTGTGGTAATAAATATTTTCAAGCACCACTATGGAATTGTCCACCAGCATACCGACTCCAAGCGCAAGACCGCCCAGTGATATGAGATTCAAAGTAATGCCGGAAAAGTACATGGCCACAAACGTTGCTATAATGGAAATCGGTATGGATATGGCTATAACCATAGTTGACCTGAAATTGTGCAGGAAAAGATACAGGATAATTACAGCAAGCAAACCGCCCATAATGGCATTGGATTTTACGCTGTTTATGGACCTTTTTATGAAATCCGACTGATCAAGTATCTGGTAAATCTGGATTCCATTGGGAAGCTCCTTTTTTATCTCTTCCAGCTCTTTTTTCACGCCATCGGCCACTTGCACGGTATTGGCGTCGCTGGATTTCTGGACTAGTATCCTCAGGCCCTCATGGTCATTTATTCTGGAATAAGTCTTTTTATCTTCCGCAGCATCCTCCACATCCGCCAGATCCTCAAGTCTTACGACAGCCCCCTGTATGTTTGCAACAGGCAATTTTTTTATTTCATCAACGCTCTCGAATTGGCCCATGGTTCTAACCAAAAGTTCCCTGCCGCCATAATCTACAGTGCCGCCGGGCAGGTTGAGGTTGTTTGCCTCAAGCGACTGAATCACCTGAGTGATTCCTATACCGTATCCGTTCATCTTCTCGGGCGAAAGCAGCACCCTTATCTGGCGCTCATCCCCGCCAACTATACTGACGCTCGCAACTCCCTCCACCCGCTCCAGCTTCTTTTCTATGGAGTCTTCCGCAAGCTGCTTCAAAAACAGCGGATCCCTGTCGCCGGTCATGCCGAATATGAGCACCGGCATCATCGACGGATCAAATTTTATAATCAATGGGTCTTCGGCATCATCCGGCAGGCTGCTTTTTATCATATCAACCTTTTCTCGAAGGTCGTTCACCGCCGTGTCAATATCCGTCCCCCAATTAAAAGTTGCCGTTATCATGGATACATTGGCCTGGCTTGTAGATGAAATATCCTTTATGTTTTCTACTCCAGCTATGCCCCTTTCAATGGTCCTGGTGACCATGTCTTCTATTTCTTCGGAGTTTGCTCCCGGGTATGCTGTCACTATCATTGCAGCGGGAAGCTGGATATCGGGCAGCAAATCCACCTGCATTTTGCCGAGTGAAACAAATCCCAGGATAAGAACGACGAGCACAGCCATGAATGCTGCAACAGGCCTTTTAATAACCGTTTCGGTAATTCTCATGCCTTCACCCCGTTTACCTGATTATTTTTACAGCGGTGCCTTCGGCCAGCATGTTTTGCCCGCTCGTTACAACTTCTTCGCCTTCGTCAAGTCCTTGTGCAACTTCCACCATGTCTTTGCTTGTCACCCCGATTTTCACAAGGCGCTCTTCGGCCTTTCCGTCCTTTACCACATACACCGCATTCCCCTGCTTCTTTATTACAACAGCGTCTTTGGGAATGGTAATCACATTTTCCCTTACCCCCCTCACGACATTGACACTAGCAAACATCCCCGGCTTCAACCTGTGGTCCTTGTTTTCAATCTCGATCTTCACCTGAAATAGCCTGCTGGAGCCGGATGCAGGTGAAACTATGCTTATTTTGCTTTTAAAATTCCCGTCGTCGCCCAGGGCATCCACGCTCACCGTGGCCTCCTGACCGTCTTTCAGCCTGTTTACATCCTCTGCCGGCACATTAATGACAACCTTGACTTTATCAATATTCACCACCGCGCCGAGAGTTGATCCGGCCTGGCACATTTCTCCCGGCTGTATCTGCTTTGAAGAAATCATGCCGGATACCGGCGCCTTTATCACCGAATTTGCTATGTTTGTCTTTATCAGGTCAACCGCAGCCTGAGTCTGTTCTACCTGAGCCTTCAGCGCGTCAATGTTCTTCGGCAAGCTCTGTTTTACCAGGCTGTATTGCTCCTTTGCACTCTCGTACTGGCTTTTTGCGACGCTGTATTTCAATTCCGCGCTATCGAAAGCCTGCTTGGAAATCGCATCCGCCTCATACAGCGCTTTCATTCGCTCATAATCGGCTTTGACGTTTGCATAATTCGCCTCTGCCTGCTCAAGCGATGCTCTGGCCTGCTCCAGCTGCTGCGCGAGGCCCGATTCGCTGGCGGAAAGGTTTGCTTTTGCCGATGCCAGAGCCGCCTCAGCTTGGGAAAGCTGGTCATTCAGCTCATCGGTTTCAAGGACCACAAGAACATCTCCCTGATTCACATAATCGCCTATGTCGAAGTTTACTTCTTTTACCCTTCCCGATATCTTTCCCACTATCTTTACCTCATCTTTAGCCTCAATCTGGCCCGTAAAATTTGCCACGTCCTCTATGGTGCTTCTCGCTGTTTTCATAACCTTCACAGATACTGCATTTTGCTCCTTTACTTCTTTCTGCTTGTTTGAACAGCCCGAAGCAAGAATCATCGATGCAGCGCAAACAAGAATCACCATCAGCAATATTTTTTTCTTCATTTTTTTCATGAACTTCACTCCCGACTCAAAATTTTATTTTTCATGTCCAATGCTTTTGTTGATCGATCGTCTCATTATGTGCAAAGCGCTTGTTTTAATGATGGCCACCCCCTTCTGTTTTATGTCTTTTGCCGCAAAGAACCGACCGTTCGGTCATTTTTATCGAAAAATCACCCCTTTTATATGAGCATTATATTGTTATTGTTATATTGATGAGTAAGTAATCACTTTTTATAATAATATGATTTATCCATCGGGTCAATACTTAATTCAAAGAAAAAAACACTTCCTGCTGCTTTGATGGCAGGAGGTGTTTTGCGACATGGGGACGGTTCTTCAATTGTCGCATTGCGACATTGCGACATTGCGACGCGGGGACGGTTCTTCGATTGTCGCATAAAATAAATAAGTAAGCGGCTGATATTTTTAAAAGCCTGACAGATCCGCCTTTCTATAAATATATATAATATAGCCGAAAGCAATGATTACCAAAAAAATGCTCAGACCGCTGGTATAAAAGGATGCCCGAATCCCAAATTTCTGTGCCACCCAGCCAATGCCCACGCCGCTGATCACTTCTCCGGCCGACCCGGCCATATTATAAACCGACAACACGGTGGCCCTGTACTTATCTTGAATGTGTGCATTGATAAAAGTATCCCTGATGGGTTCATATATGCCGGCCAGGATCTTATAAATAATATAAACGATTATTGCCATAATTGGGTTGAAAGACACACCAAATAAGAAGATGCTAGCCATAAGCATGATGTTTATGGCGACCAGAGCTCCCGCATTGGAAACGCGAGTCTGAAGAAATTTGCTTGCCGGGTCAATGATGACAATCAATAGAATGCTTGAGACGGCAATTACCCATCCGAAAACCAATTCCGGCATATGTAAGTCTTCAGCGAAAAATACAGTCCAGTATTCGCTTATGGGAGACATGGAAAACTCATAGAAAATGCAGGCGGCAAATAATAAAATTATTATGGTCATGAAGTGATCGGAATTATTATCAATATTACTGCGTTGCAAAAAAAACGCAAAATGTCATGGGATATATCTGTAAATCAGCCAGAAATGGCAGAAGCTCCCTGCCAATATAAAGAGATGAAAGATTCCGTGAAAGCCAACAGTTCTAGGTAAAAAGTCGGGTTTTTTCACCCCGTAGATTAATCCTCCTATGCTATAAAAGATTCCCCCGCCCAGTAACCATTTAAAACCTGAAAAAGTAATGGAAGGTATCAGAGAAGGAGTAGTAATTATTATCAGCCACCCCATCAACGTGTAAATTAATGAGGACAACCACCGGGATTTGTTTAACCAAAATCCTGTAGAGATGATACCCGCCATGGCAAGGCTCCAAATGCCGACAAACAGAATCCAGCCGGGATATATCCATAGGGAAATGAGGCAAAGTGGAGTATAAGTTCCGGCAATCAATATGTATATCATTATATGGTCTATATACCTTAATATTTTTGTTGCTTTTTCTGAAACACTCAAAAGATGATATATGGCACTGGCTGTATAGAGTAAAACAAGGCTTGAGCCATAGATAGCAAAAGAAACCACGTAACGAGTGCTTCTTATTGAAAGAGCTCGTTGAATGAGCATCCAAGTTCCCCACATTGACATTAAGGCCCCAAGCAAATGCGACAAGCCGTTAAACGGCTCTTTTATCTTTATTGTCATAGCGCTCCCCCATCTTACATATTTTTAGCATAAAAAAGTCAAGGTATTGCCCCTGACTCGCCAATTAAATGCTTTATTGTATTCCTTGATCTTTTTATATGATTCATCTATCGAATTGGTT
>JANLFP010000003.1:0-354027 GCA_024655905.1 Tepidanaerobacteraceae bacterium | reverse complement strand
CAAATGCTTTATTGTATTCCTTGATCTTTTTATATGATTCATCTATCGAATTGGTTCTGATTACGGCTATAAGCAGGCTATCAAGACTCTTTTCATCATTCATGCCTGTTATTTTACCTTTCAAATCATAGGGTATTACATATTTTTCTGCAAGCCCCACCACTGATGCCATTATCATGTGAGATCCATTATATCCTTATTGCTAGCGGTATCTATATATCAACTTCGCTTACGGGATTATTATATCATGTTTTTCAACTGAATTGTAAGTTTTGTTTTATCTGCTAAAATCTATTCTTGTTATATTGCTTTTTTGTATTTACCTCTAAAAAACATACACTTGAGTCAATGGATTGCCAAATTGACTCAAGTGTTTTAGATGAAAAGTTGTCAAATAATCTGTTGAAAATGCGACAATTTTAGAACCGTCCCTGTGTCGCACCAAAAAAGGCCAGCGGTAAAGCTGCTGGCCTTTTTTTTATTTTTTATTATTATATTTTTCTTATGGTGCTAATAATTCAATCTCTAATGTCGCTGCCTTGTTATATGCTTTTTTCACAATTGTACCTGAATTATCTTTTGCAGGCAATGCAATTGCTTTATCCCCAATCTCTATATTTTGACCTATTGCAACATTTGTATCAAATATCGCAAAAAACTTTACTACACCGGTATTTCCGTCAAATGTCGGATATGCAATACTTAATGGAGTTTTTCCGTCAACTTTTATAAGTGTTTTATCGATAATTGGTTTATCTGCTATTGTCAAGCCATCAGCCCACGTACTTGGACTGAAATTATTTGCATATACCGATACAATGACAGTATCATCTTTTACAACATCTGCTGTTGCTAAATAACTTTCACCATTTATATCAAATGTTATATTACCAGTTTCTGGTTGCGGAGTAGTTCCTGAAGTATTGTTTATCATATTCTCAAACTTGGCTTTCTCGTTGTCAATCAGCCTTTCAATTGCCCTGACGTTGGTGCCTTTTTCTACCACAAAGATTACTATGTCGTCTTTTCTGATGTTAGATGTGGACTTCTTGTTGTCTTCTTCGTAGACAACAGTCTTGCTGGAAATCTTGAATGTTTCATCCTCGGATTTTTCACCGGGTACGAAATTATTTTTGTCGTCAAGGCCTTCTACTTTAACTACTGGGCCTACTTCAAGGCTTGAAGCATCTCTGTCTTTAACCTTTCCATAGTATACGTCAAAATCGTCTTCCGATTTGCCCGGTTCAATTATTTCAAGTGTGCCATCGGATTTTACTTTGCCGATGTATGGATGCTCATCGCCTGCATAGAGCATGTCTTTTTCGTCAAGTTCTCTTTCTTCCACATTGCTGTCGTAAGACTGATATTTTACATACCTGTCTCCACCTTTCTCCCAGGTGTCGATGACGTAGATACCCATCTCATCATTAGCAGCAGCGCCGGAGCCTTGGCCAATGAAAACTACAGCTTTGGCATCAGTCACATTGTCATCGTCGGCAAATACGTAGAAGTAGCCGTCGATGCCGTTGGCTTCTTTTAGTTCCTCCCACTTCGCCACGGAGAAGTCGTCGTCTACATCACCCCACGTTGGTTTAAGTGAGTTATCTTTGAATTTATATGTTTCAGCATCGATTATAACTACATCGTCATCAACGGAGAATGTATAAGTTGTAGAGGTTGCACCATCTTTAGGTTTAATATATGCTCCTGTATCATCTGTATCATCAGCATCATATTCATAACCACTATATAGGTATGCTTTTGGCAGATAGTCTTCGCCGAAATCGTCTTTGGAGTTAATCCTCCACACATACTGCTCTGGCATTACATAGATTTCATCTTCAGCGATGTCTCCGTCTTTATTGAGTTTGAATTTGACAATGGAACCATCTTTCACCGTAGCTGTCTCTTCCGTCTTTTGCCCGTATTTATTGAGGGCGTAAGCACCGCTATCTTCTAAATCACTGTCTTCTTCCATGTTATAGGTTATCTCGTCGCCCGTTCCGTCATTTGTTACAGTATATATCTTCACTTTGTCGTGGTCAGCATATACCTTTGTAACAATACCGTACTTGTACCCGGAAGTAGCTTCCGCTTTTGTTACAAAGTAAGCTATCCTACCTACTGCATCTGTATAAGCAACTATATTTTCTTCATCGGCGTCTTCCATGTCATCCGAAACATCCGAATTATCCAAGATATATTGGCTGATATCTTCTCCGTCGTTCACACTATAATATGCTTCATATACTTTTCCACTAGAATCACTGTACTTGGTAACTTTGATTTCTTTTCCATCTATACTAATTCTATCATCTTTTACACTGTCGAGTTTACCTTCAACGATGTTGCCCTTTACTACCCTTACTACTGCATAGTCATCGCCGCCGATATCCTGTTTCTGGATGTATACGACATTACCTTCTTCAATGTCGTCTACGCTAAGTTTGTTGCCTTCTTTGTCAAGGACTATAACGCCGTCGTAATCCTCGCCTTCCCGGAGATCGATGTCATATTCATCGTCGTCGGCAACTATACCATAAAGCATTCCGTCATCATTCTTGGTTACGACCATCCATGGCTGTGTCTCATCGGAAGACATAATTTCTGCCCATACTATCTTGTTGTTCTTTATGACGAATTTTCCTACTTTGCCCAAAAGTTTGCTGGTATCGGTGATTTCATCGTATTCAACTGTCTTATAATCTTCACCGTCCATCATATAAATTACGGCATCTTTATCAAAGGCATAATCGTCATCGGCTTTTACTAGGCTGACCTTGTCGACGGTCTTGTTGTCACTATCCATAATAACGCCTTCGATGTAATCGAAGTATGGATTGTCGTCATATTCCCTCTCGGCATAAACAACTTCATCATCGTCATTTAAATAAATGGTTGCTTCTTCGCCGATGACACTATCAACGTTCAATCCGTAGATCAGATCAAACTCTCTTTCTTCGCCTTCATCATATTTTTCGTCTTCGGAATCCTTCAGGAATTTTACTCTTATCTCGTCTTCATCAAGGCCGTCGTCGATTCTCCTATCAGCGATAATCCTAGTATTTTCATACTTAGTTATATTCAGTTTATCTTCCAGCAGCGTCTTATCGGACTCGTAATATTTTGTGCCGCTGGCTTCATAAGTATCGACTTTTACGACTTTGGCGTCCAGTGTGTTGTTCACCAGGATGGCAACATCGCCTCTGTTGGCACCGCCGGAAACATTATCGAATTTAACGTATTTGGTGATTTCTTTTTCAGCGGCTTTTGCCAGGTAGTTGCCGGGCCAGGAGCCGGTAAGGAAGGAATCTGTGTAGCCCAGAGCTCTTACCAACATGGTGACCGCTTCTGCGTAGCTTACTTGATTTGAAGGTCGGAAAGTCCCGTCGGGATAGCCTTTTATCAGACCTTGGCCAGCAGCCACGTTTATGTATCCCGCTGACCACCTGCTGGGCTCCACATCTTTAAAGCTGCTGCGGCCCGTGGCAGCTTTTGCTGCATTGTCCATCTTCAGTGAAGTAACCAATATTTTTGCAAACTGTTCTCTAGTCACTACATCATCGGGATGATATTTTCCATCCTCCATGCCGTTAATAATTCCGAATGCTGCAAGTCTCAATACGGCATCTTTTGTATCCTTGTCAGTGATGTCAGATGTGAGTTTTACCACATCGATGGAGCTTGAACTGCTGCTTTTATCATCGCTTGCAGCCTTTGCTACCGCTGGAGCTCCTGTGCCCATTATTCCGGCCACAAATACAAAAACGGTCAGAATAGCAAGCACTTTTTTCATGCGCTTGAGATTGTACATTTAAAAACCTCCTTTTGATATTATGTTGTGCTGCTGGTTATATGTTTTTTTGGAAAATCTTTCGCCTCACCCCCCGGCTATACTATAATAAGCGTTTTTTCTAAAACCCCTCCCTTCGGCAAAAAATGAAGGGAGGGAAAATCAAAAAGAAGGATTTGAGTACCCCTCTTTGAGAGAGGCCGTGTGGAATATTTTATAATGAGTGATTACTTACATTTTTAGTATAGCTGCACAGCATATCGTTGTCAATACGTTTTGCTTTTTTGTAATGAATTTGTAATAATGTACAACTCCGGTATATTGGCATTTAGAAGTTTTTAATTTAGTGAGCGATTACTCTTTATAAAAATTTGTTTGAAGGGTGTTTTTTAAATCAGTTATATGGTATAATTCTATTTGGTTTAGTGATTAATCACTTTATTTGGGGGTCTTAAGATGAAAGGGAATTTCGTAAGCGACCAGTTTAGACAGGTTGAAAGAAGCATCAGAATATGCCTTAAGCAAAATGATGCGTGCAAAAATCAAAACACAAAACCGGAGGTGCTCTCCGGTCTTATGACACTATCTTATTCCGGTATTTTGCTCAAGGCTTTGATGAAAGGAGATGCAGGAAATTTTAAAGCAGGAGAAAAAGAAATAGACGAAATGGTTGATTATTATATGAAGGAATTTAATGATTAATCATGTTTCTTTATACCGTTAAATATTATGTCCAGCATGAGTGATATCTTTTTATCCGGATCAAGCGGATTTTCGTTTTCTTCAACCATGGTTTGAACCATAGTAATTCCCAAAAATATGCCGAGCAGCGTCTGGGCGGCCAGTTCGGGAGGCACGTCATCTCTTGTGCTGCCACTTTCTTGAATGCGCTTTTTTATGACTTCCAGCACATTCGAAACAACTTCTTTATAGAAAGCTTCCCTCAATTCTTTATGAAACTGCATTTCATAGAAAATTGTTTTTAATAGCTGATAATTCTGGGTTATCATGTTGTAGTGCAGTTTCAGGATATTTTTAAGCGCCTGAGAAGGATCAAGGCCATCTTCCACTTCCTGAATAAACTTGAACATTGATTTTTCCGTCAGCATGTTTACAAGGCCTATCAATATCTCTTTTTTTGTTTTAAAATACCTGAATATCGTGCCTTCCGAGACCCGGGCCTTTTTGGCTATTTCCTTCGTGGTTGACCCTTCGAATCCTTTTTCGGAAAACACTTTTATAGCGGCTTCCAGAATCTGCGATTTTCGCCTGTCAATTAAGTCCTCACTTTTTGTCTTCTTTTTTCTTCTCACTCCCGCTTTCTCCTTTGCGATAATTTATCACTTTACATTATAAAATATTAATTCATTCCGGTCAATTATACGCGTATCAATCACCCGAGAAATTATTCTATCGAATATTGGTGAAAAAATAGTGATGAAAAACTTAAGAATTTCTTAAGATTTAGGTTATAAAAGAGCCAGGAAATGATGAGTCAATGAACCGCTTCATGATTAATCGCCCTGCTCACAGCTCGGAGCGATTCGCACGGTTTTTCTCAATTGTTTTTCAAGGCCTTTATGCCTTCGGATGCAGCAATTAAAATGGGATCATAAACAGGAGCGACGGGCGGAGCATAAGCCAAATCCAGTTCGTTGAGCCGGTACACTGTAAACCCTGCTGCAATAGCTGCAACGAATACGTTAATCCGTTGTGCCACGCTTTCACCGCCCATAAGCTGCGCACCCAAAATCTTTCCTGTGCCTTTTTCAAGGATTAGATGTATGTGGGTATTTTTATTTCCCGGATAGTATGAGGCTCTGTCATTTTTCACTATCCGAGAGCAAATTGCCTCCATCCCCGATTCGGCTGCGCTTTCCACGGTTAATCCGGTACTGGCGATAAAAACATCAAAAACCTTAATAACCTGCGTTCCCAGAACGCCTTTAAAGGTCGCATTGCCTCCCGCAGCGTTTTCTCCGGCAATTTTTCCCTGTTTGTTGGCAGTAGTTCCCAAGGGAATATAGGTAGGCTTTTTTGTCAATAAATTATACATCTGAACACAATCCCCGCAAGCCCAGACGCCGGGAGCGCTAGTCCTCATATGATCATCAACGACAATGCCTTCTTTATAACCGACTTCTATTCCCGCCTTTTTTGCCAATCGGGAATTGGGAGCAACCCCGACGGATACTAGAACCATGTCAGCATAAAACACCTGCCCGTTATCGGTTTTTATACCGCAGACTTTCCCTTCCCGATTCCCGACTATTTCTTTTACGGCAGTAGCTTTATGTACTGAAACGCCATTTTTCGTTAATTCTTTCTCAACGGCATCAGAAAAGCTTTCGTCAAGCGACGGCAACAACTTCGGCATGGCTTCAAAAAGAAGAACTTCGAGGCCCCTCATCTTTAAGGCTTCGGCCATCTCCAGGCCAATATATCCTCCGCCGATGATAGCTGCTCGTTTTATTTCACCGCCATCTATACGATTTTTGATTCTGATGCCGTCTTCTACAATGCGCAAGGCAAAAACATTTTCCAGGTCTATGCCCGGCAGGGGAGGAATTACGGGCGAAGCCCCCGTAGCCATTATCAAATCTGTAAAACCTGTTTCTATAAGGGCATCTTTTTCCAAATCCCTTACCATAAGTACATTTTTCGACAAATCTATATCCACAACCTCATGATGCGTCTTCACATCAATATTGCGTTCTTTTTTAAGAAATTCCGGCATATAAGCAATCAATTCCCGATGGTCATGGATTACATCTCCTATATAGTAAGGCAAACCGCACGAGCCATAGGAAACATATCCCGTTCTCTCGTAAACTGCAATCGTCATATCGGGAGCTAATTTTCGCGCTCTGGAAGCAGCGCTGAGACCTGCTGCGGTACCGCCTATTACGGCCAGATGCCTCTTTTCGCAACTTTTCATATGCCCATCCCCATTAAAATTATGCATTCAATTTTGCCCATACTTCTGGATTACACCCAAATCGATCATAAGCGCTTTCAAATCTTCCAGCTTTTCGCCTTCCAGTTCGGGATATGGACGTCTCAAACTGCCGGAGGGCAACCCCAAAAGTTTTAAAGCAGCCTTTACGACAATCGGATTTGAAAACCAGTAGAGAGCTTTAAGCAAGGGATAGAACTTAAAGTACAATTTCCGGCATTCTTCCATTTTATCCATACTGTCCCACGGTCTCGAAATAATAGCCATTTCTTCCGGAATTACGTTTCCTCCTATATTGGCGGTGCCATTTCCGCCTATGGCCAGCGTGGGAAGCACAATCGAGTATTTGGGGTAGTCGCAGCATAGGATATTGAGCTGATCTCCCGCCAATCTTTTTACTTCTACCAACTGGGCCACATTCGGCATCGCCTCCTTATCAACGATAAAATTGGGGTTTTCGGCCGCCAAAGCTGCAAGGGTTTCCGGTTCAAGGTTGACCCCCACCCTTGAAGGATTGTTATAAACGCCTACAGGAATGGAAACAGACCTCATGCAGGCGTGCAAGTGCTCTATTACGGCCTTTTGCGGCGGCAGCAGATATGGCGGAACTGTAAAAATCAGGCCGTCAGCTCCTTCTGCCTCGGAATACCGGGCAAATTTGACGGTATCCTCGGTTGTGGGAAAAGACGAATTAAAGAAAACCGGGATTCTGCCTTTGCTCATTTTTACGACCTGCCTGACTATCTCTTTTCTTTCTTCCATAGTAAGCAGTGTGACCTCTCCGGCCGAGCCCATGACAAACAATTCGGAAGTCCCGTGGGCTATGTGAAAGTCAATAAGGGTCTTAAAACCTTCAAAATCGACCTTGCCGTTTTCGTTATACGGTGTTGGAATGGCCACCCAGGATCCCTCTGGTTTAAACATGAATATATCACCCCATCTGAATTATTTTGGCTGACTCAATATTCAAAATATCCTCCTGCAATAGAATGCTGACCCCAGAATCCTTTTTTAGTTATTTGAATTCTACAAACCATTTTCTAAATCTTCCTTTCTCGCAACCCTAGTATCTTACGACGAGCTTGACGGAGCAAAGCTGCTATAGACTTGAAACTCAGCCGCATTTGGAATAGCCGCAGCTTCGGCAGACGACACAGCCGCTCTCGTGTTCAAGAATGCTTCCGCATTCCGGGCATAATGCCGCGGTTTTTTCGTATTGAACTTTTTTGCAGCATTGGGAATCCTCGCTTACACATATGTCTTCATCGTTATCTTCATTATTATAATAAATCGATTTGCGATTATATATTTCATTATTGACATCGGTATCTTTGGCAGCATTGCCGCCATCGGCACTATCGCATTCGGCGTAAGCCCTCCCCGTTATTTCCAGGTAATTCCCGTTGGGAACCAGTTTCTTTCCTATGCTTCTTTCTATGGCCTTTCCGATGGCATCGGGGCATGAAAGCACTTTTATCTCTTTGTTGCTCGCCATCTGCCGCAGTGTGGAATGGCACCTGATGCCCTTGAGCTGCTCAACTATGGATTTTACATCTATTCCAGAGCGCAGCGCCAGAGAAATCAGGCGGCTGGTGGCCTCCGATTGGGACGGGCAGCCTCCGGCTCTGCCCAGGTTGGTGAATACTTCGCATATGCCGTTCTCATCGGAGTTCACGGTGATATACAGGTTGCCGCAGCCTATCTTTACCTTTTCGGTGTTGCCGTACGTAATGGTGGGCCTTGGCCTGGGCTTTATTTCCCGGCGGTACTCACAGGCTTCACAGTACGGGCCGTAAAGCCCTGCTCCTCCAAGGGATTCTTCCCCTGAAGCGGCAGAATTTTCTTTTGACTGTGCATTGACAAAACCGCTTTCGGCTTTGCCTGACTCGCCATGCCTACCGTGCTCTCCGTAAAGCCCGCTTTCTGCAGCATTCATATCCGGATTTTGTGCATCGGCCCGGTTGCCGGTCTTGACTGCTCCCTTATTCAAAACCTGTTCCTCGCGGCTGCCATCCCTATATATTGTAACACCTTTGCAGCCCATTTCATAGGCCATGAGGTAAACATTTTTCACATCCTCCCTTGCAGCGCTGCTGGGGAAGTTCACAGTCTTGGAAACGGCATTGTCCGTGTATTTCTGGAAGGCAGCCTGGATTTTTATGTGCCATTCCGGGGATATGTCGTGAGCCGTCACATATACTTTTTTCACATCTTCGGGCACTTCTTCAATGTCTTTTAAAGAACCTGCCGCAGCTACCTTTCCCATGAGCTTTTGGCTGTAAAGACCGCGTTTTTTCATTTCTTCTTCAAAAATCGGGTGCACCTCCACCAGGCGCTGGTTGTCCAGCACATGGCGCTCGAAGGCCAGAGCAAAAAGGGGCTCTATGCCGCTTGATGCACCCGCTATGATGCTGATGGTGCCGGTGGGAGCGATGGTGGTGGTTGTGGCGTTTCTGAGCTTCCTGCCCCCTGGATATATGCCGCCGGGGCCGTATATGCTCTTTTCCCAGTTGGGAAAGGGCCCGCGCTCTTTTGCCAGTTCCTCTGAAGCCTTTTTGGATTCCTCCTGGATAAAGCCCATTATCTTTTCGGCCATTTCCACCGCTTCCTCGGAATTATACGGGATGCCAAGCTCAATGAGCATGTCCGCAAATCCCATTACTCCCAGGCCTATCTTGCGGTTGGCCAGGGTCATTTTTTCAATCTCCGGCAGCGGATAGCGGTTTACGTCGATTACATCGTCCAGGAAACGGACGGCGGTGTGCACCGCATATTTTAAGCCTTCAAAGTCAATTTCCTTCCTGCCGTCCGTGCCGGATTTTACGAATCTGGCCAGGTTTATAGAACCCAAGTTGCATGATTCGTGTGGTAGGAGAGGCTGCTCGCCGCACTGGTGAACCACAATACCATTACAGATCATAGAATGAGTAACAGGCTCAGTTAAATCATAAACAGTTTCAGCACCAACTTTATCGATAGCATCTACTTCATCATAGAACTTTTCTTTATAAAATCCTATGAAACGGACATCGTCAAGGGCTCTTCGTTTTTTTTCCGATAAAAATCCTATTTTCTGTCTAAATCTCTCTCTGCTGGCTCCGAAAATCCCTAGCTCATATAAAATTCCATCGGTAGTATAAGTTTTTCTTTCACCATTTACTTTAATGTAGCTGAATTTGTTTTCATTTGGAGCCTTTGATCTATTCATAATTACACTTTTTATACCATACATTGTCAATATAATTTGTATTTGTTGCAATAGTTTCTTACTTTTAGAAGTTAAAGCTATCCACTCACTATTTGCTTTTTTATTTTTTCTTATTGTACCATCGGCAGAAAACAATGCTTGAAGAAAACCTGTCACAGCTTCTTCTGGAGCTCTAAATATACTCATTGGAACTGCTTTTTCAGTAGCAGTAACATTCTTAACTCCTAAATTCATGAAATATTCTACAAAGTACTTGCTATGATAAGAAAGATGGAAAACTCCATTTTCCCTTTTTATTTCCTTAATATCTTGTCCGTACATATTATTAATAATATTTTTTAAATAATTTAGTACATCAATATCATCTTTCCCAAAGGTAAATCCAATCCGGCAATTTTTATCCCCGTATCTCAGCCATCCATCTCCTATCAGCCAGCCCAAAACTTGCCCTAATTCCTTTGACCACTTTGATGGCAGATTAAAGTTATATATTCGACCATTTTTCCCTATAAAAGTATTTTGAACACTAAATGGTAGATTATAATTATCAGTGAAACGTCCTTCTCCGGATTGTATTAAAACTTTATCTCCTTTTTTAATATCTTTAAGTTGTTTCCACCCTTCCGTCGTCAGAAATTTATGGTCAGGAGTTGCTTTTATTTTATAACCAGATTTAGTTATAAGTTGAATAACATCTTTTTTCCCATTATTATACACTTTAATTACTCTGTTCAGTGAAACACCATTATATGTGAGGTTCGGTATTGATTCTATATATATATGACCATTGACAATATTTAATCCTGCCGTTGCTACCCTATTATCAGTTATTATATTAAATCCACCTTTTTTATATTTCTCATAGAGCTCATCTATTCTTAAAAGCCCATGCTCGGTAGCCACCCACGTATCTCCGGTAACACAGGGATTTGTGCTTTCTATCTCCCCTACCGCCGGGGTGGGGTTTTTTTCGTTCATGCGGTCGATGAAGATGATGCCGGGTTCGCCGTTGTTCCAGGCCATGTCCACTATGAGGTCAAACACCTCTCGGGCCTTCAGGGTGCCTGTGACTTTTTTCGTATGAGGGTCAATCAGCTCATAGCTTTCATCCTTCTTCAGTGCCTCCATGAACTTGTCGGTGATGGCCACACTTATATTGAAATTGGTGATATCCTTGTCGTTTTTCTTGCACTGGATGAACTCCAGTATGTCCGGATGGTCTACCCGCAGGATGCCCATGTTGGCCCCGCGCCTTCGACCCCCTTGACGTACAGCTTCTGTAGCTGAATTAAAAACTTTCATGAAAGAAATAGGGCCTGACGCTTCACCGCCGGTGGACTTCACCATAGCTCCCCTGGGCCGCAGGCGGGAAAAGGAAAAGCCAGTGCCTCCACCTGACTTATGTATCAACGCAGCCGATTTTATGGAATCAAATATGCCCTCCATGGAATCTTCCACTGGCAGGACAAAGCAGGCTGAAAGCTGGCCCAGGTCCCGGCCCGCATTCATGAGGGTGGGAGAATTGGGCATGAATTTTAAGTCCGCCATTAGATTATAGAATTCTTCAGCCCATTTTTCCGCATCCCCGCCGTATTTTTTCTCAGCCTCGGCTATAGCTTTAGACACTCGCTCCAGCATATCTTCGGGGGTTTCCATGATTCTGCCATCGGCGTCTTTCGCCAGGTAACGCTTTTTAAGGATAATCCTTGCATTTTCCGTGAGGTTCAGTTTCTTTTTTCCCACTTTCTCACCCCTTCATCTAAAATACAGGCTATATATGAGCATGTAAAGCAAAAGCAAACCTGTTGACTGCAAGCGTCAAATACACCCGATTTTTCAATAAGCGAACTAGCTAACGCCGGTACCATATATGGTAGTATTCTTATTATACCTCACTATATATTGGATATCAAATCGCACAACTCCAACAGGGTACGTGCCCTGTTATTTTTATTCTCTATAATTCCGTTTCCTGATATTTTCTTCATACAATTTATATGCTCCATTCTTATCTAATTCTGTCATTTTTTAACCGATTAATATACATATTAAAAGAACTTGAATAGTCATAAGACTCATCATCGCATGAGACGTCACAGCATAATGGTCCGAAGGTTCAATTATTGAATAAGTAAGTGCCGGTCGCACTCAAATAATGAGTCACGGAACCGTCCCCTGACTCAAATGAAATAATGAGTCAGGGAACCGTCCCCTGACTCATTTTTCTTTGCAATCGCTGCACAGGCCGTAAAACTCCATCCTGTGAAAGAAAACTTCCACATTGTTTTCCCGGGCAACCATTTCATCCACTTCTCTGTCCACGGAACATCCTTCTACATCCATCACTTTTCCGCATTTTGTGCAAACAAAATGGTAGTGATTCTCAGGGTTTCCGTCAAAGCGGCTGAACTTGCTGCCGTAGTTGAGCTCCATAATTTCGCCCATTTCCCTGAGGGTCCCCAGGTTTCTGTAAACGGTACCCAGACTGATGTTTGGCATTTCTTTTTTAACCCTTTCATAAATCCAGTCGGCGGTGGGATGGGAATTGGTGCTGCGCAGTGTCTTTAAAATCAGCTCCCGCTGCCGAGTTTTGCGAACAAACCCCTTTTTTTCTTCCTGCATCAAATCCTTCATGAACTCTTACTTTTCCTCCTTGGGGGCCTCCACCTTCACAAAAGTATCTTTTGCTTCGCATTCGGGGCATTTTTTGGGTTTGCAGCGGCTTTCCTTTTCGTAACCACAGGCACTGCATTTGAATACTGACATTTTTCACACCTCCGCATTTAAAATAGTAATCATTATCTTTTTCATTATCAGTATAAAACATTTTAGAAATAAAGTCAATGATAAGCTGAAGCTTGCTTCAACGCCGCCACAGTGTAAGTATTGGCTGGATCCCACAATATCCATTCCGAAAGTCCCGCATCGTAAGTGGCTTTTATCTGAGCCCTGACTTCTCTATCGCCGTACGGTGGCGGCCCGAGGGTGAAGTCCTGCAGCCACGGGCGTATCCCCGCCTTATAACCTTCAACCTTTTTCAGCCTTTCCACTGCATGGGAAAGGCTTCTGTATACCGTATCATAGGGGGAGGCGTTCGGATTTTCAATGCCGTAAGAACCCGAGGCATAGTGTGAAGGATATACCATCGGGCAGATGTAGTCTACCGATTTGGCCACCTCTTCCAGATGCTGCCCGATTTTCATGTCGTCTTCCGCCGTGGTCACCAGCCCGAAAATATCTGCGGAGACATAGACCCCGTAAGGTTCAAGCCGTTTTTTGGCATATGACAGAAAAGAAGATATTGCAGACACCCTGGAATTCCCGTTATAAGCGGGATATACTATATTGTTCAGGTCGCCGTCGGATGGAAATCTCACGTAATCGAACTGTATTTCATTGAAGCCTTTGGCGGCAGCTTCTTCGGCTATGGATACCACATAATCCCATACTTCCGTGTTGTAAGGGTCCACCCAGCCTTGACCCTTGCGAGTAACCCAGTTTCCCCCGTTTTTATTCTTTACGGCCAGTTCGGGACGGGCTTTTGAAAGCACCGGGTCTTCAAAAACCACTATTCTCCCTATGGCATAAATTTCATGCTCTTTTAGAGTATCAAGCAGCCCGTCTATATCTTTGATGCGGTTTGAGTTCGCTCCAATCCTTTCCGCCGCAGGAAGCGAGGATTTGTAAGTGATCCGGCCTGTATTGTCCTTTATGTCTATTACCATGGCGTTTAGTTCCGTATTATCAACCAGCTTTACTAGCTTTTGCAATTCGTCGGGAATCCCGGCTTTCCACCCAGTTAGATATATTCCTTTCACTTCTACCCGAGGATTATACGCCTGCGGGGCCAGATACGGCTGTGTGAAAAAATCCTGCTCTTTCAGGCTTTCATAAACATTTTCCGAGACCTGCGGTATGTTTTTCGCGCTCCGACCGCATCCGGCAGTAAATAGTATTGCAAAAAATAATGCGATTAATGCTAATTGTTTTGCTGTCGTGCATCGACAAATCATGCCAGGTTTCCCCCGGTCCCCACAAAGATTTTATAAGCATGAGTATTAATTCGACAAAAATGCTTCATCTCCTTTTGGAAAAAATTATTTTTAATTTATGTTGACTCAAATTGAATTTTGGTGTATAATAAGACCATGATACATGTATACAATTATTCAAAAGGAGGCGGACTTCGTGAAAATCCGTTTTGAAGACGCAAATATTATTTCAAGAGATGACATAGCTGCAAAAAGCATTGAAGATTATATACTGGATTTGTTGTATGATTCGGGCTATATGGAGCACTGAAAACACATATTTCATCCCATTTTAGCCTTAAGGCTTATTTTTTTTGCATATTTGCATGCGCTTGCGCAATACTAAAAATGCAGGAAAAAAAGCTGAAGGAGGAAACGGGATGCTCTATGAAATTAAAAAAGTTGACAACCCATGCGAAAGTTGCGAGGGCGATTGCCCGGTTATTGTCGGTGTCTGTTGAATATATTCACAGGATTCTGAAGAAATAGCCAAAAGAGGCTGTATTTTTAAGATGCCAGAAATTTTCTTATCTCGGGCAACGCCTTGTATGCCACTTCTTCTCCGTACTTCACAAACTCCGGAATTCTTCTGAAATCTCTATACCCCACTCCCTTTAAGTCCGGGTAAAGATAGTATCCCGGATAATTTTTTCTGATATAGCAAGAAAGCTCATCACCCATAATATCCACAGATGCCATCAATATCTCCAGCATTGAATCGGCTTTGCCCCGGCCAGTTGTTACACCCAAATCAACCGCCAGCACCTTTTTTGCCCTCTGATGATACAATATGTCTACAGGAATATTGTCTTTTATTCCGCCATCCACCAGCTTGCGGCCTTTTATATTCTTAGGAAGAAAAACCCCGGGCAGGGAAATGCTGGCCCTCACCGCTTCGGATACTTTTGCATCCGGGATAAAAACAGTATTGGGAATTTTTTTCCTGGGAATGTTTTTTCTGCTGCAAAAAACAACGGTTTCCCCTGTGTTTATGTCGGCGCTAACCACGGAAAGCGGAATGCACAGCTCATCAAATTTTTTCTTCTGCAGCAAATCATCTAGATAATATTCTATTTTTTCGCCTTTGAAGAGTCCATCCGGAACACTCCACATCACCATCGGCTTATTGGTCCAGTAATAGAAAATAAGCATCAGAACATAAGCCGGAGTGAAGCTGGGGTCCAATATCTTCCATGCCTGGATATCCTTTAATTTTTCCACGAAACTATCTATATCAATACCCGCGGCATATATGGCTCCCGCGATGCTTCCGGCGCTGGTGCCTGATATGATATCCGGATAGATGCCGTTTTGGGCGAGAACTTTCAGCACCCCCAGGTGTACCGCCCCCCGCACTCCGCCACCACTCAGAGCAATGCCGATTTTATATCGCATGTCCTTTTCCCCCTTGCATATCAGGATTCATTGCTGTTCTTATTAATATAATATGTGTTCGGGGCGAAAAGTTACCTGCTGACCTAGAGGACACAGCATCAGCAGGTTCAAAGCGAATCGGCAGTTCCGCAACAAATAAAGCAAAGCCTTCTGCGATATTGTGCAAGAAGGCTTCTACTCGCTCAAAACTATATTTTTGTTGGGGATTATTTCGGGGGAAGTTCCGGGGTTTCGCCGCAGCGCTCGAGAAGCGCCAGCCACCTGTTATCGATTTCTTCCTGGATGGCTTTTATCATGTGCTCGTTGCCCGGAGCAAAAAGATGGCGGAAGCGTCCCTGGGGCTTCAGGAATTCCTCGATGGGCACGTATTTCTTCGGCTTATAGTTCAGCTTCCATTTGCCGTTTTCCACTTCATACATGGGCCAGAAACGGGTCTCCACGGCTGCTTTCACAAGTTCCACTATGTCCGGAGTATTGTACCTCCAGCCTCTGGGACAGGGCGACAGAATGTTTATGAAAGCCGGGCCTTCCACGTCAAAGGCTTTTTTCGCCTTTCTGTGCACATCCTGCCAGTTGCTTATTGCAGTCTGCGCAGCATAGGGTATGTTGTGTGCGGCCATGATGGCGGTCAAATCCTTGCGGGGCTGCTGTTTGCCGGGCACCACCTTGCCGGCAGGGCTAGTCGTGGTGTCCGCCCCCATCGGTGTAGCACTTGAACGCTGTATGCCGGTATTCATATAAGCCTCATTGTCAAGGCAGACATAAACTATGTTGTGGCCGCGCTCCATGGCGCCGGAAAGGGATTGGAAGCCTATGTCATATGTCCCGCCGTCGCCTCCGAAGGCCACGAATTTAAAGTCTTTATCCAGCTTGCCCTGCTTTTTCAGCGATTTGTATGCCGCCTCCACCCCTCCGATGGTGGCTCCTGCATTTTCAAAGGCGCTGTGAATAAACGAGCAGTTCCACGCGGTGTAGGGGTATATGGTGGAAGCCACCTCCAGGCAGCCGGTGGCGCATCCCACCACCACATTGGCATCTTCGGCGGCGTTCAAAACCATCCTGACGGAAATACCGTGCCCGCATCCGGCGCAGAGCCTGTGGCCCCCGACGAATCTTTCTTCAACTTTCGCGAGTTCTTTCAATGTAGCCATATTCGCACCTCCTATTCCCTTAAACCAAGGTAATTCACGAATTTATCAGCTCTGCCGGTCTTGATGATATCAGCCAGATCGCCAAAAACCTTTTCCACATCCTCCAGCCTCAGATCCCTTCCGCCAAGACCGTATACATAGTTCACTACCTTTATGTCATTTTTCAAATCATAAAGCGCCGTCCTCACATCGGCAAACATGGGGCCGCCCAGCGTCGAGAAGGTTTCGGCCCTGTCCAGCACAGCCACCGCTTTAACTTTCTTCAATGCTTCTTGCACCGCTTCAAAGGGGAACGGCCTGAAAGCCCTGGGCTTCAGCACGCCTACCTTCATCCCCTTTTCCCTGAGCTCATCCACCACGCCTTTGGCACTGCCAGCAGCTGAATTGAGCACCACTACCGCCATTTCGGCATCCTCCAGCCTGTAGGCGTCTATGAGCCCGTATTTCCTGCCGGAAATTGCTTCATATTCTTTGCCGACCTCTTCAATGACCTTCTTGGCGGCTTCCATGGCAGCCACCTGCTGGCGTTTGTGCTCAAAATAAAAGTCGTACATGTCGAAGTTCCCCATGGAAACGGGGTTTTTTGCATCAAGAAGATACTCTTCGGGCTGATACCTGCCCACAAAACTCTTCACCGTATCATCATCGAGCACTTCCAGTACATCCAGCGCATGGCTGGTGATAAATCCGTCAAAGTTCACCGAAACCGGAAGGAGCACATCCGGATGCTCGGCGATCCTGACCGCCTGAATCATGTTGTCATAGGCTTCCTGGGCGTTCTCGGAAAAGAGCTGAATAACCCCGGAGTCCTTGATACCCATGGCATCACTATGGTCGCAGTGAATATTGATAGGCCCGCTTAATGCACGGTTTACCACAGGAAAAACGATTGGCAGCCTGAGGGATGACGCTATATAAACCATTTCAAACATCAGAGCAAGGCCCTGGCTCGATGTGGCCGTCATGGCTCGGGCTCCGGCGGCAGAAGCACCTATAGCCGCGCTCATTGCGCTGTGCTCGCTTTCCACGGTAACGAACTCCGTATCAACCTGTCCATTGGAAACAAAGGAAGAAAATATCTGTACTACCTCGGTTTGCGGCGTTATTGGGTATGCCGCCACCACATCTGGGTTTATCTGCTTCATGGCTTGGGCGACCGCCTCATTTCCGGTAATGGCGACTTTATTCTTCATTTTTCCTCGCCTCCTCGCGTCTATCTATCTCGTCCTCGGAAAACATGTCGATGGCATGGACGGGACACACGCTGGCACAAATTCCGCAGCCCTTGCAGTGCTTATAATCGAAGGAATCGAATTTGCCATCGGTGGATATAATTGAAGCATCGGGGCAGTAGCGCCAGCATATCAGGCAGTGAATGCACCTGTCCTTGTTCCACACCGGCCTGATGGTCCTCCAGTCGCCGGTTTCGTAAGTGGCTGCATTGCCGGGTTCATATATGTTTCCGGCTTTGGTCAGCTCCTTCCAGTTCATGTCCAGGCGCACAGCTTTCGTATTTCTTCCCTGTCCAAAATTTCTGTTAAACGGCGTCATTCACTCTTCACCTCCTGATATGCCCTCTCAATCGCTTTCAGATTCCCTTCGATAACCTCCGGCTTTTTCTTGAATTTTTTGGCCAGCTCGGCCTTCATATTCTCCATAAACTCCTCATAAGGGATGAGCTGTGTAGCCCTGACAAATGCACCCATGAGCGGGGTATTCGGGATAACCCTGCCGATGGTGTCGAGAGATATCTGATTGGCATCCACCGTATAGATCTTCCCGCCGGTGATTTTCAGTATTCCCCTGACCTGCTGCGGGGTCTTCGTGGTATTGACGATATAGATGCCGTCGTCGGGGACCCCCTGGGTGACTTTTGGTCCCAGCAATGTTGCATCCAGCACTATTACTATGTGCGGATTTATAACATTGGAATGGATATGAATGGGGTTATCGCTTATCCTGTTGAAAGCCAGAATGGGCGCACCCATCCGTTCTGGTCCGTATTCGGGAAAACCCTGCACGTATTTCCCCATCTCGGCAATGGATTCCGCCAGCATGAGTGCAGCCGTTTTGGCTCCCTGGCCTCCCCTGGCGTGCCAGCGGACTTCAAGCACTTTTTCCATCTTTTAAAAATCCTCCCTTCGTTTTGCATTTGATGGCATATTTATATTGTACCTAAAAAAAATTAATAATACTCCGACCATTTCCAGCCTCCCAAACAAACCGTGCAAAAATATGCAGAATCTGTTATATTACAAATTTTGCATCGGAAATCTGTTATTACACAATGGCGAGTTTGATGTAATACAGGAGGGATATGTTCGGAAATTATTATAAAATCAAAGTGTAACAGCAATCTCATATAAAGTATAACAGAATAACAAAAAGCAGTCAAGAAAAAACCATAATCCTTCGCACGAACTGCAAAGGATTAAATTCAATTAATTTAATTATCCTGCCGATAGTATGTATTTCACGACGAACAATATGATGATGCCCGGAACCCCCAGAAATCCCACAATCAAAGCGGTAATAGGGTTTACGGCTATTGAAAGGCCGAAATGGCTGCCGAAAAAGTTGAGAATCACAAGTATAATGCCGCCGATAAGGGCATTGTAAACAAGCTTCAGAACAATCCTCAGCGGAGCCAGGAGCACCCTTCCCACAATATAAATCAGAATGAGGCCGAAAGCATAGGCAATTGCGGTTGAATAGTCAATATGCATATCATCGCCCCCTTCTCGTTTTTATTATATACTATTATTTTTTTAAAAAGATATGCCCTGTTTTGCCTTTTTTAACAGATATACATACTTTTTTCTGGCGGCTTCTTCTGCAAAAATGGCGTGGTCCACCAGGTCGGGGTCGGTCACGCATTCAAAATATTCTTGAGCTTTTATCCAGTCCTGATGGGCTTTTTTTATCTCGTCTGCCAGACAAATATCTGCCGGTACTACCGCTTCCTCGTCATCGACGATGAATAGTTTAGACGACATGCGAGACAGAAAACTGATAATATCGACTTTATCCACATCGCTCATCTCCTTTTTAGAAATTCTGCCCGATTTTGGCTATTATATGCAGGAGATGAGCCTTCTTCTACAATATTAACACTTTCCTCCTTCATATACAACAATAAAATTCTTTTTTTCTTTGGCTTTATAAAGGGCTTCATCGGCTATTTTGAAAAACCCATCAGCATTTACATCATTTCCTTTTCGCACCCAGGCTATGCCCACGCTTATCGTTATCCTGCAGACAGTTTCATTTATAGTAAATTCCTTTTCTTCAACCAGTTTTCTTATGCGATTCGCTATTATGAAAGCTTCTTCGGCATCGGTTCGAGGCAGAATTATCGCAAACTCCTCCCCGCCCCATCGGGCAATTATGTCATTTCTTCTAATGTTATTCTGCAATATGCATGCAAACTGCCTCAATATCTCGTCGCCTGCCGTATGTCCGTATGTATCGTTTATGCTTTTGAAATCGTCTATATCCATGAATATCAGCGAAACCGGGGCTCTGGATTTCATTTTTGACAATTTCATGTAAAAATATCTCCTGCTGTGCAGGCCGGTCAGCATGTCCGTCTGCACCTGCTGGTATAAATTTTTTATAATCACGCCGGAAATTGTGGCAAAAATCGTTTGAATGATTACGTACGGCACCCATACCAGCGCGTTCTCTAATCTGTATCGCCTGCCAATTAAAAACGCTGCAAGCCAGAGAACAAATCCCAGGGACGGAAAAACTTCAGGAGCATAATTATACATTTGCCTCTTCACGCGCACCACCCTTTTTTTCTCTGCTTTCGCTGTAATATTCCATGACGTATCTGTCGATTTTTCTGCTAATTTTTAGCAGCAAATCCCCGCTCATATTCATTTTTGTCGCATTGTTCAGGATGTTTCTTGCAATATCCAGCCTTGTCTTCACATCCATCCTGCACACTCCCGAAAATTAACTATACATTATTTTACATTAACCATTTCCATATTGCAAATATTATTTATATGCTTATTGCAAATTCATGTGGCGCTCAAAGTTCGATAAAGTATCCTAAGATGAAGGAGTGAATCAAATGGAATCAAAAAGAGAAATATACTGCAGGGCCATCGGCCAGAGGATCAGAAGCGAAAGGGAAAAGATGGGTCTTTCGAGGGAGGAATTTGCAGAAATCGTTGGGCTTTCTGACTACTATGTGGGACAACTCGAGCGGGGAGAAAGGCAGATGAGCCTTACGGTGATGGTACGAATCGCGAACTGCCTGCATGTATCGCTAGACTATCTGATTTTCGGTGATTCCGGCGCTGATGGCGTCAATGAGTCCCAATGCACCTACAAAGCAGGAGATGTCCGGAGGGAAATAAACCTTTTGCTGGACAAATGCTCGCCCAAGGAAATGGAGCTTTTCAAAAAACTCATCAGAACAATCCTTCCTTACATGAAATAAGTAAGAAATGTCACGGGGACGGTTCTCTTGACATTGGCTTTTGTTGGCAAAAGCCAATGTCAAGAGAACCGTCCCCGTGACATGCCCGTGACATGCCTTGCGTTACATTTCTCTTCGGCCTTCTAGCGCACTGGTCAAGGTAGCCTCGTCGGCATATTCCAGATCCCCGCCCACCGGTATGCCGTGGGCTATCCTGGTCACTTTTACTCCAAGAGGCTTCAGGAGCCTCGCTATATACATGGCTGTCGCCTCTCCCTCAACATCGGGGTTGGTGGCGAGTATTATTTCCTTCACGCCATCTGATACCCGGGAAAGCAACTCCTTTATTTTTATGTCGTCTGGGCCGATGCCTTCAAGCGGCGATATGGCTCCATGCAGCACATGGTAGAGCCCTTTGTAATCCCTGGTTCTTTCCAGAGCCACCACATCTCTTGGGTCTTCCACAACCATGATGGTGGTTCTGTCCCTATATGATGCCCTGCATATGCTGCAGGGATCGATGTCGGTAAAATTTCCGCAAATTGAACAGTATATGATGGAGTCCCTGGCTTTTGTGATGGATTCTGACAGATTCGCCACCCTGTCCTTAGGCATTTTCAATATGTGGAAAGCCAGACGCTGTGCAGTCTTCGGACCAATGCCGGGCAGCCGTGAAAGCTCATCTATCAGGTGAGCCAAAGGTTCTGCATAATAAGACATTTCTCTCATTCCTCACTTTGATATAGCAAGGTTGTGCGAGTCAACGAAAGCAATGTCACGGGGACGGTTCTCTTGACATTGGCGAAAGCCAATGTCAAGAGAACCGTCCCCGTGACATCCCCGTGACTCAATCCTTTTTTAGAAGAGGCCGGGGATGTTGAGCCCGCCGGTGAGCCTGCTCATTTCCTGGTTCACCATGTCCTCGGCTTTCTGCAGGGCTTCATTGGCCGCAGCCAGTATGAGGTCCTGCAGCATTTCCACATCGTCGGGGTCCACGGCTTCGGGCTTTATTTCAATGCTCACAAGCTGCTTTCTGCCGTTGGCCACCGCTTTCACCGCTCCTCCGCCGGATGTGGCTTCTATGGTTCTGTCTTTTAATTCTTCTTGCAGTTTCACCATGTCCTGCTGCATTTTTTGGACCTGCTTCATGAGTTTGTTCATGTTTCCCATGCCGTTCAAAAGGATCGCCTCCTAAATTATTTTTACAATATCGCTGCCGAAAATTTTTATCACATTGGATAAAAACTCGTCGTCCGAAACACCGCACTCGGCTCCGTTTTCCCGTTTATCGCCGTTGTTTTTTTGCCCGGAGCCTTTCCCTGTCTTTTCATCGGCTAAAAGTTTTTTTTTTCGCTTTCGTCATTTTTTTGCTGTTCAAATCCCTTTATGGAGATATCGATGCCCGTGACGTTTTTCACCGTTTCCTCGATTATATGCTTGTCGGATAGGATTATTTCCTTATACACATCATCGCCGAACAGATATAGCCAACCTTTTTCCAGCCGTGCCGGCCTCACATCTGCTGTCTGGATGAAGGTTTGCAGGCTTTTTTTCCGTTTTTTGCCCAGTTCTTCTATTATTTCGGGCCAAGCTTGAACAAGCTGCCGGAATGTTTCTTCGTCCCTATTGTTTTTTTCCCGCTCCGCCGGCGCTTCAGCGCCACACCGCCTGTTTTCGACCGCCTGTTTTGAGTCTGGCGAAAATCCGCTGCCAGCATCCGAAATTTCTCCCTTCGGATAACCTGCGGTTGCACCCATTTCCGGCGGCTGCGGCTGTCCCATGAACGAAGCGGCACCGGTTGCCCCAGAAGCGGCAGGATCTTCTTTCACCGGGGATGTAGCTATTTTGGCGACTTGTTCCTGCAGCGCCGCCATCTGCTGCTCCAGGTCCTGTATGCGGCTGATATAACCATGATTTTGTTCCCACAATTCCGGCAATATCAGCTTTAGAACTGCTGCTTCCAGCACTATTCTGGGCTGTGAAGACCACTTCATGTCATTGGCGGCGTCCTTTAATATTTCTATTATGCTCAGCAGTTTTTCTCTCGAGTAGCTTTCGGCAAGCCTTTGAATCTCCAGGTATTCCTCGTCCGCCACATCTATGAGTCGACGGTCTGCACCCACGGAGGCAAAAAGAATATCCCTGAAATGCTCCATTAAATCATCCGAAAAGCGGAACAGGTCCCTTCCCCGGGTTGCTATGCCATCTACGATGGAGAGCAAGGCTCCACCATCCTTTTTCAGCACAGCCCGGGATATTTCGAAGAGTACTTCACGATTTACCGCTCCCAGGAGATTAAGCACATCGTCGTATAGGATCTTCTTTCCTCCGAATGCCAGTGCTTTATCCATTAGGCTTAGCGCATCCCTGACGGAGCCTTGAGAACTTCTGGCAAGCTGCGCAAGAGCTCGCTCCTCGGCTTCTATACCCATTTCCTCCGCTATCTCTTTCATGCGCCTCACCAGTTCCCCAGCCGATACTCTGGAAAAGTCGAATCTCATGCAGCGGGAAAGAATGGTGGCGGGAAGCTTATTTGGTTCGGTTGTGGCCAGTATGAAGACCACGTGGCGCGGCGGTTCCTCCAGCGTCTTCAAAAGGGCATTGAAGGCCTCCGTTGTGAGCATGTGCACCTCATCGATGATATATACCTTGTATTTTCCTTCCGATGGCGGGAAATTCACCTTTTCCCTGAGCTCCCTTATGTCATCGATGCCTCGGTTGGAAGCTGCATCCATTTCAATGACGTCCATCATGCTGCCGTTGTTTATCGCTCGGCACGGCGCGCATTGATTGCACGGATTCACCGTTGGCCCTCTTTCGCAGTTTAGGGCTTTTGCAAACACTCTGGCGGTACTGGTCTTCCCCGTGCCCCTCATGCCGCAGAAAAGGTACGCATGGCCTATTCTGCCGGTCTTTATTTGATTCTTGAGTGTGGTGACGATAGCGTCCTGCCCCACTATTCCGTCAAAATCCCGGGGTCTGTATTTTCTGTAAAGCGCTATGTAAGACATAACCCATTCTCCGTTTTAAAAATCGTTAAAACTTTAAAATAGCCGCCGAGAAATTCGGCGGCCAAATTTGAGCCGTGCACCCTCCGTCGATCTATCCCTCCGGGCGATGCAGTGATAGTTGGCTCCGGCCAGGCTGCCCCGCGGCACATGGAAGTGCTTCCTTACCGCTGCTTCCTCCCGGACCTGACGGGGTTCGAAAGTTTCCATTGCGCGGGACCCGGCCATCGTCACCACTTGTCAAAGCCGGTCCCCACAGGAATAAGACCTCGGGAGGGAGTTCGACCCCACTGTAGCGGATTGTGGGTACAGGGCACCGCTGCCTCCCCATCTAGCACGGCAAAATCTTTTGCGCTGCTTATATGTGAATATAAAAATGGCGGAGAGAGAGGGATTCGAACCCTCGATACGGATTTTTGTCCGTATACGCGATTTCCAGTCGCGCGCCTTCGACCAGCTCAGCCATCTCTCCGTATTCAGTAATCAGATGTCAGAAGTCGGATGTCAGACTCGACGAAATTTGCTTGGACAAATATCTTATTGCTGATATCTTGGGTCGGATATCAGATGTCGGACTTATCGGATTTGCCGAAGGCAAATCCTTTCATTCTGACTTCCAGCTTCGCGCCTCCGAATTCTTAATTCATTCAAGTGGCGGAGAGAGTGAGATTCGAACTCACGAGGCGGATTTACGCCCACTCGCTTTCGAGGCGAGCGCCTTCAACCTCTCGGCCATCTCTCCCTGTCGGGAGGTCGGATGCCAGATATCTGATGTCGGACTTGATGGATTGCTGAAGGCAAATACTTCTATTCTGACCTCTGACTTCCGGCTTCTGATTTCTGACATATGGAATAAGGTCTCTATTATGTTAAAATATTTTTTTGTCTTTTTTGCTTAAAAAAATCTTTCAACAGCCCGGCACATTCTTCGGCCAGCACTCCTGCCGACATTTTCGGCCTGTGGTTGAACCTTTCGTCTTCAGGAATGTTGACGAGGCTTCCACAGGCTCCCGCCTTCGGATCGCTGGCGCCAAAAACGACTCTGTCAAGTCTGGAAAGCACGATTGCCCCCGCGCACATGGGGCACGGCTCTAAAGTAACATACAGCGTGCAGCCCGTTAAGCGCCAACTTCCCAGAACCTCGCAAGCCATGCGGATGGCCAGGATTTCGGCGTGAGCGGTAGCGTCCTGTAGCGCCTCCCGCAGGTTGTGCGCCGCTGCTACGATGCCGCCCTCCGCCGCTATCACGGCTCCTACGGGAACTTCTTTCAGTTCCAGGGCTTTTCGGGCTTCCTTCAATGCCTCGCGCATAAAAAAAACATCTAGTTTATCAATTTCCTGCACCATAAGGTTTCTAACCCAATTATTCCGACATGAGAATCGCATCTGTTTGAAGAAAAAATCAAGCCAATCTCTCGCATTCCGCTTCGCACATCAAAATGGTGCGCCCGGGAGGACTCGAACCCCCGGCACGCGGTTTAGGAAACCGCTGCTCTTTCCTCCTGAGCTACGGGCGCCCAACAAGATGTAAAAGGGTTGCATCACACTTCACATTTGGTGCGCCTGGCAGGAATCGAACCCACAGCCTTCTGATCCGTAGTCAGACGCTCTATCCAATTGAGCTACAGGCGCATGCAATGGCGGAGAGATCGGGATTCGAACCCGAGATACGGATTTTAGGTCCGTATAATCGCTTAGCAGGCGACCGCCTTCGACCTACTCGGCCATCTCTCCGCGTTTGGGGCATCAGATATCAGATGTCGGTTATCGGACCCGTTGGTACCAGGCGAAGGCAAATCCTTCCATTCCGGTCCCTCATTTCCGACCTCTGTCTACTGCTCAATGGCGGAGGGGGTGGGATTCGAACCCACGGCTCTTTCGAGACACTGATTTTCAAGACCAGCTCCTTAAACCGCTCGGACACCCCTCCGTCCGATGGCTATTCAAAGTATAGCATACAATTCGCCCTTTTGTCAACCGACCGTGAAATGCCTGTTTCTGCCGCAAGGCTACTATTGCCGCTATTGCCTTGTTGATTTTAGCGATATAATTTGTTAATATTGTTATGGATATTAAAAATCTCATCCATGAATATATTATACTTTATCTTTTCGGGAAAGTCGAGAGGAGAAATCAAAATTGAAACTCCCATATATCCCCCAGTGGCAGAGGAATCTCTACCTCATATCGCTGGGCGTTTTTGTGGCTTCCATAGCGTTCAGCACCATCACTCCGTTTCTGCCCATTTTCCTTAAAGAGCTTGGTCTTAAAAACAATACGTCGTTGTGGTCCGGATTGATTTTCTCCATAAACTCGCTCACATTCGGCATAATGGCCCCAATATGGGGCTCCATATCCGACAAATACGGAAAAAAGCCCATGATGGCAAGGGCCGGGATCGGCATGGGCATAACCTACTTTCTCATGTCTATGGTCCACAACCACATGCAGCTTTTCATACTAAGAGGCATCAATGGAATCCTTTCGGGTTACATTCCCGCCGCCATAACACTTGTTGCCTCAAGCAGCAGACCGGAAAATCTGGTGTACAGTTTGGGCATAGTGCAGGCCGCATCGGCTGTCGGCAATATCACGGGGCCGCTCTTCGGCGGCATATCCGCAAAACTCCTGGGCATCCGGGGAAGCATGATGTTCACCGGCGTGCTGCTCTTTATCGCGGCCATCCTGCCTTTTGCCGCCAAGGTAAGGGAAGAAGTTTCTCCGGGGCCGAAAACTTCTATTTTAAAAGACATAAAGTCTACACTGCAGAACCGTCAGCTCGTTATCCTCTTTACAGTTTGGCTCCTGGTGCAGGCGGCCCTCATGGCCGTCTATCCCACGCTGCCCCTATTGATAAGCAGCATTTCCCCGGAAAATGCGGAACTTTATACCGGCGCCATTTTTTCCATAGTTGGGGTGTCCACGGCGCTCGGAGCGCCCCTGGTAGGCAGAATTCACAAGTATTCCACCTCCTCCATACTCAGATTTTCTCTGCTGGCCTGCAGCGCATTCACGGCGCTGCAGGGCCTTTCCGCGTCAATTCTAACACTCGGCACCGTTAGATTCGTATTTGGATTTTTCAACTCCGCCGTAACCGTGGCGGGCAATGTCCTCATCGCGCAAAGCAGCGATAAGGGCAGCCAGGGAAGCTCCTTCGGCATGCTGAACAGCATCATGTCCATAGGTTCCGTTACCGGCCCCATAATAGGAGGGTATCTCGGGGATCATCTGGGGCTTCCGTACTCCTTCTTTGGAGGCGCGTTACTGCTGTTTGCGGCATATGCCCTTTCTATGTTCGTCAAAGACTCCGAATCGCAGGAATACTATGATTGAGATGAGCTGCGGCAACCGGCATCAGTCTTGAAACTTTTTTTCAGCAGCAATATTGAAATCGGCATCCAGCACAATATATATATGAGCATTCCTGCAATATTTTTTGACACCGCATCAAATGGGGCCCCCTTGAATATCACATCCGCAAAGGGCTTATGGAAAAATGCCAGGGGCCAGATCGCCTTTATCACCATCGGCAGCACCCGAGGCATCTGATCCATGGGCCAAACATATCCGCTGCTCACGAAGGTTGGCAGGGACAGCATGAATGACAGTTGGTAAAGCTTCAGCTTATCCCGAACTATGGAAGCCAGAGCCACGGAAGGGCAGCTTACGGCAAAAACGAAAACCACGCACATCAGCATCACCGTCAAAAGGCTCCCTCTTACGGGCACTTTAAAAACAGCATGTGCTATACCCGCAGAGGCAAAAATGGACGGCACGCAAAACAAGGCAAATGTCAAAATCTTTGCAATGAGCTTCGGCAGGGTGAATCCTTCCGCCAGGTATTCGCCGTTGTCGATCACGGAAACGCCAAGGCTTGAAACCATCACCTGCTGCAAGAATACCGCCACAAAGCCCAGTATCAAATAATTCATGTATGTGAGCCTCGGGTCGTATAAAATTCTGTCATTGAACCTGAAAACCATGGCCATGTTTTCCGCCTGGCCCGGGAGCATGCCTTTGGCCTCAAGAAGCTTAATCTGGGCTCCTGCGGCCAGGGTCTGGACTATGCTCGCCGCTGAGGCATACGCGTTGTTGCCTATAACCATATTGGTCCCGTCCACAAGTATCAGGACGGAAGTTGGCTTGAGCTCGTTTATGTTTTTCGAGAAATCATGGGGTATATAAAGCCCCATGTAAACTTTTCTTGAATCGATTATTTTTTTGAGTTCTTCCGTTGAATTGCAGTAATATTTTATGCAAAAGCGCTCGTTTTCATCAAAATACTGTGTTATGGTCCTGCTCAGCGCGGAATTGTCCTCATCCAACACGGCCACGGGTATGTCCTCGAGGTAATCGTGGACGTATACTCCTCCAAACAGCAAAGTCAGCAGAATCGGCCCCGCAAAGAGGATGAATATCGTAAAAGGCTGCCTTATTAGGGATTTGAGTTCCGCCGTCATTATGCTATATAACCGCACTTTTACCGCCCCCGCTTTCCTCATGCCGCACTCTGTCTTTTTCGCCGCAAAGCCTCATGCTGCCGAGAATGCCGACGAATGCAGCAATCACGGAAAAGGCGGCGAACCATCTGATGTCGTCAGCCATATATTCTATCGGCAATCCCTTGAGCATGAGGTCCCTCAGATTGTCCGCAAAGTGGTAAAACGGCAGAAAGTACGCCAACTTTTGATAGAACTTAGGCATGGCTAAAATTGGCCACGTATACCCCGCAAGTATCGTATCCGGCACATATATGACCGCCGCCGCCACCGTGGCCAACATCTGGTTTCTTATGAAGGCGGAAATCGCGACTCCCAAGGCGGAGGCGGCAAAGGAAAACGCCCCGCACAGCATTATGGCATCCATCAAATTTCCTCTAAAGGGGATGTCGAAAAAATTGTTCTGCATGATAAGTGTTATCACGAGGGATATTCCTCCCAGCACGCCGTAAAAGGCAATCTTTCCCGCCACAAGCCCGATGCGCATTAACCTTTTTGGCGAAAGCTCACCGTCCCTTATGCAGGATGCCGCAAGTATTCCCATGCCCGATTGTATGGCCGCAGCGCACAGCCCCAGGTTTAAAAAGTTCCTATAGCCTCTGGCGGGATTATATAGGGTCCTGTTGCTGAAATTTATGGCAAGGGCCATTTTTTTCGCCACATCTTCGGGAATATCCAGCCTCGCCTGTATCTGTTTTATGAGGATGCCGGTTTTCAGGGTGAGCAGGATTTCAGACGCCCTGGTCTTTGCCGCACTCGCCATGGGCATGCTGCTGCCGTCGTAAATCATGAGCAAGGCGGGGGATTTCAGATTTGTCACATCCTTTTCGAAGCCCTTGGGAATAATAAGCCCCACTCTCGCCATGTTCCTGTTGAAAAGCTCCTCCATCCGCGAATCGTCCTGAAGATAATATTTTACTTCGAAGGTCTCGTTTTCCGCAAACTGCTGCGCAATCATCCTGCTGAGATATGAGTTGTCCATGTCGCAAACCGCCATGGGTATGTGTTTAATCTGATTTTGAGACATCTCGAATCCCAGAAGCATGTTCACCAGGATGGGTATGACAAACAGCACGATAAATATCATTTTGTCTTTTTTCGCCGTCAGCCATTCATTGACAATGCTTTTGAAAAATTCTTTCGCCACATGCGCCACCACCTATTTCGGGAACTGCACGAATGCGGTCATCCCCGGCTTCATTACTTTATCTTTATTGTCAAGTTTAATCTTCACTCCGAAGGCCTGTATGTCGAACGAGCCGTTGTCGCTGGTGGCGCGTTTTACGGCAAAATCCGGCTTTTGATTTATCCTCGCTACCTTGCCGGAAAATATCTCGTCAGGATACGCCGGGATTTTCACCTTTACCTGCTGGCCCAGAAAAATCCTGGATATGTCGGTTTCTTTAACCTGCACTTCCACCCACATATCGTTCATATCGGTCACGGTGGCTATGGACATCCCCGTGGACACAAGCTCGCCTTCATCCGCAGATAGTTCAGTCACCGTGCCGCTGATGGGAGACGTTATCTTCGTATCCTTCAAATATGCCCTGACCTCCTCCAGCCCGCCCTGGGCCTCCTGAAGCTTGGCTCTTGCAGCCTGCTCCATGCCCTGAGCGGAAACCACCGCAGCCTCCGCAGCGCTGATATCTTCGCCCCTAGCTCCTTCTTTTGCCATGCTGAGGGTTTGGGCAGCCACTTCCAGCTGAGTCTTCACTTCGTCGCACTTCTGAGCGGAAACCGCCCCTTTTTCATACAATTTCTGCACCCTGTCGTACGTCTTGAGCCACAAATCATATGCCGCCTGAGCCTGGGCTATCTCCTGCTTTCGGGCGCCATTCTTGGCCTTTTCCAGCACCGCCTGGGCAGCCTCCAGCTGGCCTTTTGCCGCATCATAGGCCGCTTGAGCCGCGCTCACCAGGGCTTTGGCCTGATCCTCCTTGGCCTTTATTTCATCGCTGGATATCTCAACCAGAAGATCGCCCGCCTTCACCTCCTTGCCCTCTTCTATGTACAGCTTCGCGATTTTCCCCGGTATCTTGCTGTTTATGCTGACTTCCTGAGCTTCTATCACGCCCTGGGAGACAATGCCGTCCCTTTCGTCAAACAAAGACGATTCCGTTGCCTTTCCTGTGCCGCATCCCGTCAAAGCCATGGATGCGAGCACAGCTGCAATCATCAGACATAGTGATTTTTTCATGATCATAATCTCTCCTCCCGTCCAATATTTAATATTGCAAACAAAACTTCCCTTTGTGCTAATACACGAATTTGCCTATGTCATTGAAATATTTCATCCTCGCCAGGTTATATCCATACATGATTTCCACCACCTTCTCTTCCACATCCGCCAGATTTTCCTGAGCCGCCAGCACCTCCACTATGGTGCCCGATGCTGATTCTAAATCCAGCTTCTTCAGCAGGCTGTTGTCTTCGCCGAAGCCTTCACTGTATTTGTAGCTCGCTATTTCAACCACTTCCTTTGCTCTGCCTACCATATCCTTTGTGAGCTTCAACATCTCTCCCGTTCTTTTCATGGTCTCGTATGATTGCCGGATGGAGCTTTCCACGGACACTTTTGTGTTCTCGTATTCCAGCCTGGCCTTTTCCTTTAAAAGCGCCGCTTCCCTGTACTGGAAAGTGTTTTCAGGATAGGTCCTTTTTGTGGATTCAAAGCTCAAATCATTCACCACAAGCTGGCCGAAAGCCTTTTTTATTTCCAGCCGGTTTACAAGTCCGCTCTTGAGCCCCTGTTCCAGGTCTTCATCTTCCACCTCTTCAACCAGCACGTCCGTCAATTCTATCTGTGTGTCCTGGGGAACGTTTATGTTTTTCTTGAATTCAATCATGGCATTGTTTAAATCCGCTACAGCCTGCTGGTATTCTATCTGGGTTTTTTTGTAATAAAGTTCGGCAAGCAGCATGTCGTCCTTTGCCTTCATGCCGGTCCTGTAGCTTTCCGCAGCCAGATCGAATTGTTTTTTCGCCCTGTCCACCGCTCTCTGCTTTACTTCCAGCATTTTCTGGGCTTTCAATACATCGCAGTAGCTTTTCTGGATGAGCAGGGCTATCTGGTTTTTGTATATGTCGTATGAGGCGTTGGTAACCTCATTGGACACCTCTGCCATGGTGGTCATCAAATCTTCTGTGGATTTTATATCCAGGGATTTGAGGCTCTCAAAGTTCAGTTTGTCCGAAAACTCGGTCCCGGCTTCGATGAGTGCGGAGTCCAGTTTGGACTCGCCGGAGGAAAGGGAGGAATAGCCTGCTTCTATCTGCGGCTTTATTATATCAATCTGCGCCTGGAATTGGGTTTTTAATGCATTTAATGTGTTATCATCCAAATTATACAGTTTTTTAACATCTTCCAGGGTTTGACCGGCTTTAATCACAAGCCCGTTGGACAAAGCGATGTCTTGATTTGCAACATTGCCTTCAAGAAGGCCTTCCAGGTTTTCCACGGATGATTGAGCTTCGCTCAGCTGAGATCTGCCCCGACTTATGCTCTTATCCGCATCCTTGAGTTTCTTGCTCTGGTATTTTGCCCTGTCAAGCGTCAGGTCGCTGATGTCCATCTGATTTTGGACCTGTTTTAACGAAATGCTGTTCTCGATGCCCTTTTTCACGGCATCTTCTATGGTTAGCTTCATCACTCCGGATTCTTCCGCATGAACGGGGAATCCGAAGGAAAGAAAAACCGTCATTATCAGCAAGCAGGTTGACAATTTAAGCCGTAACATGAGGGATTCTCCTTTCCGCTTCCATTTGAACAAGACCTTTCTGCAGCTTCGACATAATATTTATCAGACGACTCTTCTCATCATCATTCAGGATATTCATGATGTCTCCGGACCATTCCTTATATTTTCTCATTACTTCTTCAGTGAAAGAAATGCCCTTCTTCGTGATAACTGCCTGTATCTTCCTCCTGTCCGTGTCATCCCTTATCCTTTTAACCAATCCCTGTTTTTCCAGCCTGTCGATGAGCCCCGTTATGTTAGCCTTTGTCACAAGCATCCTGTCTCCTATCTCCGACAGCATCAACCCCTTCTCAGAGGAATTGTACAGTATGACCAGCAAATTGAATTTGGAATCGGAAATATCGTATTCCTGAAAGTAATTTTCAAAAACTTCCTCAAGCATTTCATGAGTCTTTTTAAATTCGATTATTGTCCTGCTGGCAATGCCTTCCACCCACGCATAGCTCTCGGCCATCCTTTTCAATCTTTCCAATGCTTTCGCCTCCATCGCGCAAATATTGCATTTAATATATTTATATTATATCCATAAACGTTTATTATGTTAATTGTTTATGCATTAATTATTTAAATGAAAAATTGCTGCATAGCAAATCATTTCAAGTTACGCCCCGCTTTCATACATTTGCTTTATTTTGTTATGATTTCCTTTTATTATGCAAATTCAACTAACGGTTTAAGATGGCCTAGCATGTGTTTACGGGCATCTAATAATGCCAAAAAATCACACAATGGCATGCAGCCTTTTTCAATTATTTTTATATTTTCTTGACTATAGTCTCAATAAATTTTACACTATAATAATGAGAGAAAAGGAGGATACTATGGACAGATCAAAGCAGCTTGGCGAGAGCAGCATTCCGGCTTTGCTTTTGAATTTTTCCATTCCCGCAATTACCGGAATGCTGGTAAATGCTCTGTATAATGTGGTTGACAGGATTTTTGTGGGGAGGGGGGTCGGTTCCCAGGGAATCGCGGGTATCACCGTCGGGTTCCCGTTGATGATTATAATAATGGCTTTCGGGATGCTTATAGGACTCGGAGCCACATCATTGATATCCATCCGCCTGGGCGAGCAAAAAAAAGAAGAAGCAGAACTCATAATGGGGAATGCGCTGACGCTTCTTGTGGCTGTTTCTCTTGTCATATCCGCATGCGGCCTCATTTTCCTCGATCCTCTGCTTATACTCTTCGGAGCAAGCAAGGCTATAATGCCCTATGCAAGGCAATATCTCAGCATCATCCTGTGGGGTGCGGTATTCCAGGGGATAGGTTTCGGCATGAACAACTTTATCCGGGCCGAAGGAAATCCCAGGATCGCCATGTTCACCATGCTGATCGGCGCCATATTAAATACCATCCTGGACCCGGTTTTTATATTCGTTTTCAATATGGGAATCGGTGGGGCCGCTCTGGCGACAATACTTTCCCAGATGGTATCCGCCGTGTGGGTGCTTTATTACTTTCTTGGGGGAGCAAGTCTGCTGAAATTTCACTTAAAGAATCTAAAGCTGCGCACTCCCGTTGTAAATAAGATATTTGCCATCGGCTCGGCTCCTTTTGCTATGCAGTTGGCGGCAAGCCTCCTCAACATCATACTGAACAACAGTTTGAGGATTTACGGAGGCGATATTGCCATTTCCGCAATGGGAATCATAAACAGCATATCCATGCTGATACTTATGCCAATATTCGGCATCAACCAGGGCGCCCAGCCCATAATAGGATACAACTACGGCGCCAGGAAATTCGACCGGGTGAAAAAAACGCTGGGGCTGGCCATTGCGGCAGCCACGTGCGTGGTCATCATAGGGTTTATTGTTACGCAGCTTTTTCCATCCAGCCTCATCCGAATGTTCAACAATAAGGACAAAGAACTGATTTCTCTCGGAGCCCGAGGGCTTCGCATATTCCTTCTGCTTTTGCCGGTCATCGGTTTTCAGATAGTCAGCGCGAACTATTTCCAGGCGGTGGGCAAACCTAGGCACGCCATGTTCCTGAGCCTTTCGCGGCAGGTAATCCTTCTCATACCATCCCTGCTGATTTTGCCCCGGTTCTTCGGTCTAGATGGAATTTTCATGGCGGGCCCGGTCTCAGACGCAGGTTCATCCATACTGACAGGCATCTGGATACTTTCGGAAATCAGACACCTGGAGCGCCAGAACAGCGAAAACCTTGCACTGATGCCGGAAACGGAAAAGTAGAGGCTTTTACCATGCTTTTGCAAAGTGCAGCAATAGCACCGGTCTTTCAGCGCGGTTCCCATTTTCGCGCGCAGCGAAATATCTCCCGAGGGAAGCAAATTTCTGCAGCAAGCGTTATGGAATCGGTGCTGAAGCCGTTGATGGACGGGGAAATCAAAAAGCGCAGGGGGGCGGAATGAATATGATCATCGGCACAATGATTGTGGAGATTTCCATGGGCGATACGTTTTCGCTGAAAGATAAGAGGCAGATAGTGAAGAGCATAATCGAGAGGTTGAAAAACCGCTACAACATATCGGTAGCGGAAGTGGACAGGCAGGATGACATGAGGCGGGCGGCAATCGGCATGGCCTGCGTCTCCACTACCGGCGAACACGCAAGCCGGCAGCTGGACAATGCCCTCTCATTTATGGAAAACGACGGCCGCTTTACGGTGGAGAATGTGGTCAAGGAAATATGGTAAAACAGTCATGTTCTTTTAGTATTAGATCTGTGTTAATTATAACGCATAAATCTATATCACTACTCAACTTAGCTATCCCTTTTGCTTGAGATCCAAATAGGATTATTTTATCGGGTTGAAACTTATTTATTATCTCTTTCCTTATCTTTTCTATCTCCTCATGGTCTATCATAATATCAAACCTCAATAAACTCATATTTTATCTCCAGGAACAAAATTATCGAAAGGTTACAACTTTGGTGCGGGTTCTTGCATCGCTCATTTAGCGCCATTTGTCGTTTGCGACAATTACATTTGCGACAATTAACGAACCGTCCCCTATGTCGTGAATACCTGGCAAATATGTGAGTACCTAGTATCAATCGGCTGAAATGATTTATTCCTCTATTTTACCCAGCTGTATGACATGGCAAACCGCCCCTTCATACTCTTTCCTCGGTTTTCTTCCCATAAAAAAACACCTTCCGTTATTTCCATGATAACAGAAGATGTCTTAATATTCAATAAGTGAATATGTGGGTGCCTGGCACCTAATGTTTAGCTTTTCTACCCATAAGCAACCCTTCAACTGATATGTCTTCATCTAAATCTTCCCAGTGAATACCGATTCCATTTCCTATCAGCCGCCATTTTGACCTCTGATTATCATCTGCTTTTTTGAGCTTTGGAAACCAATCCAGCGGAACTCCTATCTCTCTGCCATCACTAAGTAAAACATAAAATTTATCATCATCGAACCATAGTTCCATAGCATTTGCTTTAATTAAATCATTATCTAAAATACTCATTCCATTGCCTCCTCATCATTTCCAGGTTTTTTTCAATGATTTTGCTTATCTCTGAGAGTTCATAAGCTTTATAACCGTATGAACTTGCTAATGAAATATGATCCAGCCAGAATTTAGCATATTTATTATCTGACTCAACATGAATGTGCGGAGGTTCAATTCCTTCATTGCTGAAAAAGAAAAATCTATATTTACCTTCTTTAAGAACTGTTGGCATCATTTTTCTCCTTTTTATAAATGCATAGGAAATCATAAATATACCTTGTTGTTTTCCGTAATGCATTTCAAAAAAGCTACCACTATTTAAATGCTTGCAATAGAGCTTCTTTATAATTCAAAGGGGAAAAAATCGTGATTTCAAACATTTTTATAATATCATTTATAAAATATTTGGTAAATATCTGATATTAAAAAGTAATTCCTGATGTATATATGATAACAAAAGTTGCCTTAATTTTCAATAAGTGAATATACGAGTGCCCGGCACCTTTAACCTTATAAAATAAAATCTTTCTTTAAATTAATTTTTACAAAATTTTCTTTGGGCCAGCAAGAATTACTTTATTATATCCGCAAAAAGCGTATAATTTAAATATATTCGCCTGCCCACAGAAAGCACATTGTTTGCATCGTATAAATCTACGGTTATTGTTTTGTCTCCTTTGGTAAATTTCATAGATTTTGGCGGATTGGGCTGCTGCATATTGCCCGGCTGAGCGCCGTTCGTTTGCTCTTCTCTGTGCGGAAAATACGCTCAGGGGTGGAATTTATCTCTTCCATTTTTATTTGCGACAATCAGAGAACCGTCCCCGGTGTCGTTTTACTGGTTGCCTGCCTTCTGCATGACGCTGATCCTTGATATGCTGGTCATGCTTTCATCGGAGTACCATATTCTCAAAATGTCTCCGACCTTTATGTCTCCTATGCTTATTGTCTTTTGCTCCATCCCTTTGTCTCCTCTTTGCATAGCCGTGATTTCAACCCCATCCGGAATATCAATGGTCTTGGTCTCGCCCGTATACTTCAGCCCGGACTGTCTTTGCATCCGGTCCGAACCGGAATTCTCGCTTTTTTCGGGAGGATTGCCGCCTGCTTCTGGAGGAGCGCCGGGATTTTGCCCGGAGTCATTGTTTGGAGCTTTTTGCCCCTGCCCGGCATCCGGCCCTTTATTTGCGTCCTGAGCTTGCATTTGCTGATTGCTCTGTTGGTTTTGCTTTCCTCTCGGGCCGGGCTGCGGCATTTCTATAAGTTTTAATTCCACCGTGCTTCCTGAAATCGATGAAACCTCTCCCGCGATGACGTTTTCGGCCGATCCTGCCTGGTCTGTTGCATGCTGTTGTGTTGGCGCTTGCTCCTGCTGCTGTTGTTGTGCCTGCCCCTGCGCCGCAGCGGGAGCGCCACCTTCGTTTTTTCCCCCGCCTCCGCAGCCCGCTGCGGTCATCATCATTCCAAGCACCAACATGATGCATAATGCTTTTTTCATTTTATGCCTTACCTCCTGCTACATATCATCAAGAATATCTTCTATCGCATCAATTATTTCATCGCTTGTCAGAGCATCTGTATCTATGCCGAATATGTTTGCAAGTTTAATCAGATTTGTAACGCTCAGGTCATCTAGCGCATCCTTTATCTCGCTTACGATTTCATCATCGTCAAGTTCGTCCGTGTCTATTCCCAAAAAGGCCGCCGCTTTTTCAAGCAAAACATTGGTATCGTCCTCATCAAGCAGTTCTTCGAGTGCGTCCTTTATTTCTTCTACCATTTCATCTTCTGTAAGGTCGCCTGCATCGATTCCGAGAATGTTTGCCAGTTGCAAAAGCTTTGCCGCGCTCAGTTCATCAAGCGCATCTTCTATTTTTGCCACGATTTCATCATTATCAAGGTCGTCGGTATCAATGCCGAGAAGCGCCGCTGCCTTTTCAAGCAGTGCATTTGAACACATGTAATTCATGTTTTGCTTGATCCTGCTCAGTATGTCTGCGGCCTGCACACCGCATAACCTCATAAAATCACTCCTTATTTAAAATGATTTAGCAAAATTTTTCATGCTGACTATATAATACCATTTGATTTTGTAGTTTTTTTCACAGTCATGTCACAATTTGATTGAGGATTTGTAAAAGATTTGTGAAGGAATATAAAAACCTCCTGTTGTTGTAATGACAGGAGGCGTCTTGGCTTCACTGATCCCTTTTTCCCAGGGTTTCGCGCAATCTGTCAATATTTTTTAATTCTGCTTCCAGCCGAGAAATAACAACCGATAAGGTTGAATCTTTCATTAAATTATCTTCCCTTCTCTTTTAATATCTTTTCCTTACAATTGCCAATTCTCGCCTTTTTGCCCATGTTTTCCGAATGTTATCATCGCTGCACCATTTGAACAAATCCTATTAAAATATCTACCACTTCCTCGACTATGTCTTTTGGTGCTTTTTCACGAAAAGATACATCTCTGGCATATATGTCTAAAGCTTTCACCTGTTCACACATAATAACACCTGTGGTTTTAGTTCTTTCATCAAGTTCTACATGAAGTGGAAAATTTCTTTTTGTGTTTGTAATCGGACATACCATGGCTAATTTAGTGAATTTATTATAGGTATTATTGCTAACAACTAATGCAGGTCTTTTCCCTTTTTGCTCATGCCCTGTTTGAGGATCAAATTCTAAAAAAATAATATCGCCTTGTTCCGGTATATATCCCATTAAAACACCTCTTTACCTTGTGGCTTTCCTGTATCCCATTCGCTGCATTTATAATCCCCTTTATATTCTGCAATTCTTTCTTCCAGAGTTTTGTGTTTTTTAACAGGAATAATAACCACATTGCCATCTTTAACTTGTATTTCCACTTTATCATTTTCATTTAATTTAGCCATTTCGAGAATAGCCTTTGGAAGTCTTACAGCCTGACTATTTCCCCACTTTTGTATTGTGGTATACATATCATCACCCCATATTTAAAGTATATACTATGTATCTACATATGTCAATGTATATTATCCAAGTAAATATGTGAGTACCTAGTATCAATCGGCTGAAATGATTTATTCCTCTATTTTCCCCATCTGTATGACATGACAAACCGCCCCTTCATACTCTATCCTCGGTTTTCTTCCCATAAAAAAAACACTTTCCGTTATTTCCATGACAACAGAAGATGTCTTAATATTCAATAAGTGAATATGTGAGTGCCTGGCACCATTTTCCACTGCATTTGATGAATCCAGTTTTTAAAGTTCAATTTTCAAGTTGAGAACTGTTACTATAGTTCATTCATTTCATTTATAAAACATCTTATATCATTTTTAAGTTTTTCTAAAGTTGTCGGAAATATTTTTAACAATCCTTCCAACCTCTGCCCAATAAGATTAAACCCATATACATTTCTAAATACATGTCTGAAACCTCTGAATTCATTTAATAATTCCTTTGTTTCTAAGGATATCACTGGGCCACGAATATTTATTATCGGTGTTGCCATCTGTTGTAAAAGTTCAAGATGCCACTCTGGACCTTCAGGCATAGATTTATCAACATAACGGCCTACTATTTTAAACATATTTTCCACTGAAGTATAGAAATCATGAAAAATAGAACCAACAGCTCTTAAAGTAAAATCATCCGATAATTTTATATTCAAATTTTTATCATCATCTAATAAGTTCCTTTTTTCCAGCGTTTCGCGCAATCTGTCAATATTTTTTAATTCTGCTTCCAGCCGAGAAATAACAACCGATAAGGTTGAATCTTTCATTAAATTATCTTCCCTTCTTTTAATATCTTTTCCTTAAGTTCCGATGTTATTTCTTTTTCGGTAATTACGCTTACGGCAAACGGCATCGCAATTTTCTCAACCTCTATATACATTGTCCAGTAATTCAGATCTTCGTTCCAGCCGTCTATAAATAAGTCTATGTCAGAGTATTTATCAAAGGGACCTTCCCTGGAAAGAGAACCATACAAGTATACTTTCTTTATCGCATATTTATCTTTAAGAAATTTCGCTATTTTACCGGCCCTTTCCATGGCTTCTTCTTTCATTGTTTTCTCTTGGGCAATTGCTAATTCTCGCCTTTTTGCCCAGGTTTTCCGAATGTTATCTCTTTCAGTGTCAGTAAGAGACATGACATCATCCCCATTTTTTGTTGAATTGCAATATCTTCATCCTGCGGGCATCTTAAACAGCCGCGAACATGTGTGCCAAAAAATAGTTAAATTTCATGAAGATTGATTTTTTTCTTCATTTTCGTTTGCGACAATTAAATTTGCGACAATTAACGAACCGTCCCCTATGTCGCGTAGTATTTATCCAAATCTTCAATTTTTTCTATTGTAAATATATCATCAAGAATGTTGTCCAGTGTTTCCTTATTTGCTTTAAGTATCTTTTCCTCCGCCTCTTTTGATAATGTCCCAAATTTCTTTTTCAAAAGTCTTATTGCTGTATCCGCTTTGCCCTCCTTTAGACCTTCTTTAATTCCTTCTTTAATTCCTTCTTTTATTCCTTCTTTAATTCCTTCTGTCAAGCCCTTTTTCTTGCCTTCTTCAAGTATTAGTCTATAGAAGGACGATTCTTCCAGGTTCAGCATCCTTACCACCTCCTCAAAGGCTCTTTTTACTTCTTGTTCGTTAAACATCAAACCCGAGAAAATGCCCGCATAAAATGCTATATCTTTTTTCCTGTTTATGTTCATCGGCATTTTTAATATTGCATCAGCACATTCTTTTATATATTTTTCCCCTTGCTTTTGTCTTCTATTTCTATCTACCAGCGGTAATAGTGAATATAAATCATAATATCCTGTTTTGATTATTTCCTCAAATTTTATTTCTCCAAGGTCGATTAGTTTATATCTGTAATCCAGCCTGTTTGTATCTTCATATTCGTATGTTAGTTTTTGCTGCATCCTGGGTTCTTTTTTCCCCATATATATTACTATCTGGTAAGGGGGAAGTTCATATTTTTCCATGATTTCTACGGAGTATCTGAGCATCCTGTACGGCAGTTTGCTGTCATTGTCCGATTGAAATTCTATATGTACCGGCATGTCTCCGGTTTCGGTCCGGCATTTGAGTATCATGTCGCTTTGTCTTTTTTCTATTGTGGTGAATTCCAGGTTGAGTTCCTCTATTTTCTTTAGTTTCAATCTTAAGAAATATTCTATTATGTCATCTGCCAGGCTGGAGAATATATGTTTTATGGTTATATCGTATTGCCCCAATTTATCAGCTCTTTCTGCCTTGATTATACATTATCCTGCTTTTAACTTCAATATTTATGCAGTGCTGATCAGGAAGATTTACTTTATTATATCCGCAAAAAGCGCATAATTTAAATATATTCGCCTGCCCACAGAAAGCACATTGTTTGCATCGGATAAATCTACGGTTATTGTTTTGTCTCCTTTGGCAAATTTTATTGATTTTGGTGGATTAGGCTGCTGCATATTGCCCGGCTGAGCGCCGTTCGTTTGCTCTTCTCTGACCATTTTTACACCAAATACATTATTCAAGTCGTTTATAGAAATGTATGTATATCCATTATAACTTATGGCTTTGTATGTGCTGTTGTTATATTGCTTATCGACCAATTGCGCCCCGGACGGCAATTCCGTTGTTATGTCTTCAGAATGGCCCATTCCTTCCGGACCGGTTTTCCCGAACGAACTTGTTATCTCAATCTGTTTCGCGGCAGAATTGAAAACCACTTTCAGGCCCGCTTTTTCCAGATCTGTCAATTTCAAATATGTTGAACCGTTGATGTTGTATCCGTCCACAATTGACTTTACACCGTTTATTATGACCGGAAAGGTATTGGGTTTGACGGTAAGCGTTGCTGCAAAAGCAGAAAAGGCTGCAGCGATTATTATTCCTGTCAGCAATCCCGAAACAAATTTCTTCATTTAAACCCCTCCAATTTTATTTTTTTGATGAATAGCGTTCTTTTCTTTACTTTTCAAGCCTCCTCTCGTTCAGTTATTTATTCTGTTGATTATTATGATATACGATATCTATCACGGACATATAACAATTTTGTGAGGTTTTTGTGAATAATAAAAAAACACCTTCTGTCATTTAGTTTTCAAAAACAACAGAAGGTGTCTCAATTTTCAATAAGTGAATAAGTGAGTGCCTGGCACCTAATGTTTAGCTTTTTTACCCATAAGCAACCCTTCAACTGAAATATCTTCATCTAAATCTTCCCAGCGAATACCGATTCCATTTTCTATCATCCGTCCTAAGGCGAAAAATAAGCAATGAATGAAACCAGGCGTGAAACAGTAGTTAAATTTTAGAAGACCGTTTTTTCATTTTCGTTTGCGACAATCAAAGAACCGTCCCCTGTGTCGCGCGGCGTCAGAAAATCCATTGTATGTTGGTTTATGACAAGATATGCTGAGATTTTAAAATATGACGCCTTGCCATTTCCTCAATCGAATCGTCCAGTTCTGAAAGAATTTCAACTCCATATTTGTTTTTCAGGGCTATTCGGATTAACTCATCGCATAAAACAGGATTTTTGGGAAGAATAGGACCGTGCAAATATGTGCCAAATACATTCTTATACCGTATACCTTCCGTTTTATCTATTCCATTATTGCCATAACCCGATACTACATATCCCAAAGGTTTTAAGCCATGGAGAAAGGTTCGGCCGGTGTGGTTTTCAAATCCAACCAAAAAATAGGGTTTTTCTGCTGTCATCTTTACAACTATATTGCCTACAAGTCTTTTCTCTCCTGACTCTGTATGAAGATCCAGGATTCCAAGGCCTTCAATGGGGCCTTGCCTTGTATGGTAAAACTTTCCTAAAAGCTGATATCCGCCGCAGATTGCAAGCAATGCTTTGCATTCTTCTACAGCTTGTTGTAGATAGGGTTTGATTTTATTCATGTCTGAACTGGCTATGCCCTGTTCACTATCTGCTCCTCCGCCTATAAAAAATATATCGATATCAGTAAATTTTATATGGTCGCCAACATTGTATTTTACAACATTTGCTTGAATATTTCTCCATTGACATCTTTTCACCAGGGCAGTTATGTTCCCTGTATCACCGTAAAGGTTCAACAATTCAGGATACAGATGGCATATGGTAATCTGAAACATCTTTACTTCTCCTTTTCAAGATGCTGCGTGTTTCAAACAAAAGGCTGTAGTTTGCAAATATATATGCAACAGAACTTCTATCGCTTACCATATAATGAACGGCCAGCTTCGGGCTATCGGCCAATTTTATCTTATTCATCTGTATTCCGGCATATTTTAACCTAAGGGCCATATCATGCCTTCTCCTGCCGAAAACTATATATTTTATAATTTTGTCATCAAAATCAAGCAATATCTCAAAGTTTGTGTCCCAGAGCCATGATACATCCCTGCCATCCTGAACGTAATCATTTATGCCGATGGCAATGGTTTTCTCCCTATTATCCTGTCCAATTGCTTTCAATGTTTCATTGAATCCCACTGGATTTTTAACCAAATTAAACACGATGGGCTTATTTATAAAGAACTTTTCCATCCTACCAATCTGAGGTTTATAACCTAACAGCCCCTTTTCTATAACGGCTGTCGGTATGTCAAGCAATGCGGCACACGATACGGCAGCCAGTGTATTGTAAGCCGTATAAGAATTTATGAAACCGGTAAATATATTTGCCCTGAAAAAATCTCTGCCGGAAACCTTTAAATGCATGGGGGTTTTTTCTATGCTGGCGCAGAAATCGGGCACCGGCCTTTTAAACCCGCAATTTCGGCAGAAATAATAGCCTAATTGACCATAGTAATACCTTTCATATTGAAGCCGATTTCCGCATCTCCTGCAAAAAATGCTGTCTTTTATCAATTCATTTTTCGAGTCTGCACCAACATGATTGTCAGTAGTATCCATGGACTCATTCATACCATAATAGTATTTTAAATTGGGCACTGATTCTCCCATTTCAACAAGAGAAGGATCATCAGCATTTATGATAAGCCTTGCCCCGCTATTATCCTTTAAGGCAGTTTTAATTTTGTTTAAAATCATTTCTATTTCACAATATCGGTCCAATTGATCTCTAAATATATTTGTAAATATTATGAAATCCGGTTTTATAAATTTCAATATTTTAGGCAGAACAGCCTCGTCTATTTCAAGACAGGCAAAATCCGCATTGATATTACCCAGTACATCAGAAGAGCCTATAAAAGCAGAAACTATGCCGGAATCCAGGTTCGCTCCAAGCTCATTGCATACAACTGAATAACCCGCTTCTTTCAATATTGCATTTATCATGTTATTGACTGAGGTTTTGCCGTTGGTGCCTGCAACCAATATAATGCCTTTCTTCACCTGAGAACTGAACCATTCTAAAAGATCGGGATAAATTTTGACGGCAGCCTCTCCACAAAAATTTGTCCCATTGTGTCCCAGAAATCTTGCTAATTTCATAATGACTTTAGAAATGATAATTGCAAATATCCTTTTCAAAATACCGCCCCTTATCCTTTCTACAAATATAACATTTACCTTATAATATACACCTTTTTTGCTAAAATACTATTAGTTTTGTAATCAAAATTTATATTCTTATTCAGGGAATTTCCGTTAATCTATTTATATTTATTAAATCCTCATTATTAATAGTTTTTTCTTTAAAATATAATCTATATTGCGGCATTCATATCAAAAGAGTTTATGGCAATCAAAACAAAAAAGCTGGATTTCATTTACCGTTCCTTTAGCATACTTAAATTGTTTAAATTTTGCCCATACCGTACTCACCAAAAAAGGAGAGGATTTCTCCTCTCCTTTTTTAAAGGATTTTATTGTACTGCCACTTTTTGTGTTACTAATACATTGCCTTTATTATCATAAACTTTTACGGTTATAAACACTGGATTTACGGCACCAGTGCCTAGGGAAATACTTGCTGTTCCACTGCTCAATGTTGTGAACCCGCCCAATGCAGCTCCGCTATCATAATCGTAAATTCTTACTGCATATGCACCAGTAATATTAGCAACAGTAACATTTACTGCATTATTTGTGCTATCCCATGCAGCTGAAATGCTGCTTGTTGAGGGAACATTGCTGGATGATTTTCCGGGTTTTACATAGAACATTACTTCAATTTCATTGTTGTCGTTATCAGCCAAACCATATACTGTGTAGCCAGAAAGTATCTTGGTATAGCTGGAAGAAGCTATGGTATCATAGGCTCCATTATCGGTAATCTTAAGTTCATACACGATTGAATCGCTTGTGAACTTATATACTGAACCATTTACTGTTAGATATGCACCATCTCTCTTTGTAGTATTACCATCTAGTGTTGCGCTAATTGCAATATTATCTGCATCTCCGGTAACTGAACTGCTGGGATAGTCCTGGCCAATGTATGCGCGTTGAATATTTGTAGCATCACCATCGGCGTTTACTTTGAATATTACTATATCGCCTTTCTTAACATAACTCTTGTTTCCATTCTTTACTACATATGTTGTGGTTGAATCACTATATGATTTTACATCCATCTTCCAATCGCCGTCATAATAGTAATCTGTGACTATGGCGACTTTATTGGTAGCTTGAACCTCTGCATAGGAATCGTCATCAAAAATCATAAATTTAACATTTTTATTGTCTAAATCATAGAACAATGTAATTGTCCCATGAGTGACAGTTGCATCGCTGGCTTTTACTGATTCCCAAGCAACACTGTCAGGATCCGTTGCTGAATCAAGAATTACTATATTATCATCCGGATAGTAAGTTGTTCCAGCCAGTTTAATAATATCTTTGTCTTTATCAAATACCAATGCTCCGCTTGACGACAATGAATTATTATATTTACCTAAATCTAATCCTGCAACAACATTATTATTATCTAATAGATATAACTCAGATATGTCACCGTTTTTGTCAAGTCTGAACATTACAGGAATTGCCGATGTATTAGTTTCAATAGGTGGAGTGCCATCAAAAATATCCTTTAGATTATCTTTTGTCTTCCATGCACTATTGACATAATCATAATACACATCACCGTTGAAATCGTAGGTTACCTTTTCTCCATTAGCGTATATCTTGATCTGATCGTTGAATGTGCTTACACCTGTCACTACGCCATAAATATCATTGGTTGTGGATTTTACATCGGTAGAGAAGAAGACGACTTCGCCTTTTAGATCAAGAGCGACCATTACCTTTGCATTCACTGCATCATCATAATCTGAGGCATCTTTTGTCCACGCTTTAACATCTTTTCCGTCATTCAGCGTGGCTATAGCATTATCACTTACATCATAACTTGTACCATCAATATATACGGTAGCATTTTTAACTTTTGTCAGTTTACCTTCAACAGAGTTTCTCACATCCATAATGATGTATTTATTATTGATTTCCACATAATACAATACATCATATGGTTTAACATCAGACAAAGATATTTCCTTTCCGTCCAATGTTATCTTATAACTGTCAGCATCTGTCAAATCCAATGTATCGGTATCGCCGTTTGAATTGTAATAATCGATGGTTTCATCTGACTTATTGACATCAGTCACCACCATATCGGCGCCGTCCCAGTCGTAAGCATCAACAAATGTCACTTCATTTCCGGTTATGACTATGTTTGCATACATGCCAGCTTCAAGGTCTGACAAAGACTTTTTCGTTTTGTTGATATATACAACTACATTATCGGCTACATCATATTCCGTGTCACCATTGGTTACATATAATCTTGGTGTGCCGGTCAAACTGCTGTTCTTATAACCAACAGCTGATGCGGCATCGCTATAATACAGATCATCTGTATTTTGATCTAACACATCAGATACTGTTTCCTGGTTGTCTGTATCGATTTCGATATAGATTATCTTATTATCATTATTTTCCCATGCTTTTACTGACTGCCCCAGGAATTTTTCAACATCGATGCCTGAAATGACATCATAAGTCTTGCTGTCGATCTTAATCTGGGTGCTCTTCAAGGCTGAAGAAGTATCGGGAGTAGCTGTTACCTGACCTTTCACAACGGTCATGCTCAGCTTATTCTCCAACAATGTCTTGTTTACTTCTTCATATGTGGTATTTGTTCCATAACCTGTCTGCTCCATCAAATTGACTTCGAGGGAGTTGTCGATCATCTTGGCAATATCGCCGCGGGTTGCAGCCAATGTATTGACTACATTGACATCTTTTGTAATGTCTTTTTCGGCAGCGATTGCAAGATAACCGCCGGGATATCCGCCTAAAGCCTGGGCTTTGGGCTCGTATCCTAAAGCTCTCACGATCATGGTGATAGCTTCGGCATATGTTACGTTGGCATTGGGATCAAATACGCCGTTGCCCCTGCCGTTGACTATCTTCATGTCGGATGCTACCTTTATGTAGCCTGATGCCCAGTAATCCGCAGGAACATCCTTGAACTGAGTAATACCTTTAGCGTATTCGGCAGCTGAGCCGACGCCTACAGCAGTTACAACTATCTTCGCAAATTCTGCTCTGGTTATGGCATTGTCAGGTTTGAATGTTCCGTCTGGATAGCCATTGATAATGTTCAATGTTGTAAGTCTGGTAAGAGCTTCGGCGAGTTTCGAATCTTTTACATCGCTGAAGCCTGTTGCTGCAAACCCTACGCTCACTGTGCTGAGGACGAATGTCAGCACGAGCAGGGTTATAAGTAGTTTCTTGGCTTTCTTCATACTCAAATCCTCCTTTTTGATTTTGAAACAAAACGATTTTAACTGCAAAAGGCTTTTCCTATCCTCCTGGTGTTCATCACCCCTTTCAAAGGATTTTATGGGAATTTAATTTTATCCTTGTCCTTCAATCCCCATCGCTGCCGCAAAAGCCGCCATTTTGAAAGTTTAACCCGGAAGCGGCTGCGGGCATGAGGAGGGTTGAAAGATTGCAGGCTAGGGAAATACTTCTGTTCTTAATTTCTATAGCAGGCTAAAATTTCCTGCTTTATTTAATAATTTTATAGAAAATTTTATCTAATAATGAGTTCTTTTCGCCTTACTCCCGGATTTGAGTATGAGTCTTTTGAACTCATTATTTAGTTGTCAAAGTTCGGATTCTATAGCTATTATAGCTCAGGGGCTTATATACGTCAATATAATTGGTTGAATTGTAATATAAATGTAATATTGGCCGAAACAATCCACGCAGCTACATTTTTCATTATATGCCGCCATTTTTTATATATGACATAAAATGGGAAGTGGGGTTGAGCGTATTAAAATACCAGTGTATATATATTCTAGGGAAAATGGGAAAAGTCCTCCTCAATTTAATAAATTTTTTCAGGGCAGCATGGGAATATATGGCGCCAGTAAAGCTGCCAGGAAGATTGCAAAAACCAGGGCGGCCACTACGGCTGCCGCGGGCAGTGCAAAGTAGGCCAGTGCCGCCCGTCCGGCTGTGAATCCGTGGGTTTGCCTCACTGAAATTATCTGCAGCACCATGACCCAGATGCGGAGCGGTATGCCTAAGACAAGTCCCAAGTTTTTTCCGGCGAGCGCGGATAACAGGTTCACGGGCACCATGAAGAGCATGGGAAGGGTGGAAAAAGCCATGGCTGCGAAAAGGCCCACGCCGGATGCTGGCGCTGAGAGCACGCAAGATTCTCCCTGTATTCGAAGGGTTGAATTTTTTTCGTTGTCTTCGGCATCACCTGCATCAGAAACCGCTGCACCCCCGTCATGAGATTGCCCGGCATCTTCCTGGCGGGCGGATTTGTCGACAAACGCCGCAGGGCGAGGGTGCCTGGGCATGAGGAATTGGCATGCCAGCTCCACCACGGCGGTGAATATGAAGTGCACAAGGGGGATTATGAGGATGGCGCCTGTTATCATAAGGGCGGCGATGTACGGCACGGCACGGGTCAAAGCGCCATGCGCCACATCCATGCCCGGCAATGCATCCCGGCCCGCAAAAGTACCAAGTATGCTTTCGTTCAGGGAATGCCTTATGCCCGCGATTTCCGGCAGGATGCTGGAGAGGATCAGGACGATGAGGGACTGCGCCACTTTCTTTTCTTCGGATATCTTTTTCAGGGCGGCCATAGGTGAAAAAAGCACTCCTGCTATGTCGTCCAGAAAGCTTTTGAATTGCTCTCTCATCTTTTATTCATCTCCTCGGGTTGATTTGATTGCGCAAATGACGGCATGCGGCTGATTTTACGGATAAAGGATGCTTAATGCAACTTTATCCGGAAGGTAATCAGGAAAATAAGAAAGGTGGGAAAAATTCTGTCCGGCTGGCGCAGTCATGCCGGTACCCGGATTTTCAGGCAGGCGTGCGCCGAGTACCTGATTCACAATAGTGCTCACCATCGATATTGCTCCGGAGAGCAGGGCTTCCAGGGCGAACTTTTTACCGTATTCTTTTATGACGGGCTTCCCTTTTATGCCCGCCATATCGGCGGCAATCTTTACTGCATCGTAAAAGTCGCCAACTTCATCCACGAGGCCCAGCTCTTTTGCCCGGGTGCCGGTGTAGACCCTGCCGTCGGCGAGTTTTTTCACCTGGTCCACGCTCATGTGGCGGCCTTTTGCCACTATTTCCACGAACTGGTTGTACATTTCGTCAACCATGTCTTGAAATATGGCCCTTTCGTCTTCGGTCATGGGGCGCGTGGGGGAACCGATGTCTTTGTGGGGGGCGCTTTTGACGACATTTTCCTTGAGGCCCAGTTTGTCGTACAGCCCTTCTACGTTTTGAAACTCCATGATAACTCCTATGCTGCCGGTGGTGGTGCCGGGGTTTGCCACTATTTTGTCGGCGGCGCAGGATACCATATACCCGCCGGATGCCGCCACATCGCCCATGGATACCACCAGTTTCTTGCCCGATTCCTTTACCCTGAGGGCTTCTTCATAGAGCTCCTGGGATGCGGCCACGGTGCCGCCGGGGCTGTTTATCCTGATGACCAGGGCGGATATTTCGGGATCTTCGGCGGCGTCATGGAGCTTGCTCAATATATCGCCGGTGCCGGCGGCGGAAAGAAGGCCCGAGGAACCGGACATGATGATGCCCTCCAGGGTTATTACGCCTACCTTTTTTTGCGCGAGCGCGGCCTTTCGGCCTGGGATTGCCGGTGCTATCGCCAGGGCAGCGATGAGGGAGACGGCGACAATAATGATAAGGATGATGGTTATGGTTCGCTTCAATGGTATCGCTCCTTTCAGATAAGATTTTTATTTGTCTTTTTATCCTTCTGTCATAAGGTATGCATTATATGAATAAAAATACCGACCATCGCGGGCCGGATTGTTTTTAAGCCATTAATCTATCCTTCTTTATATACAAAAACAGGCACTTCTATTATTTTTTCAGGTTTGGCTTCATAAAGATATTCGTCTAATTTTAGGGAAGTCTCCGCATCATAATATTTTTCGCCGCAATCTTCGCATACAAGAAAAGGAACATTTTCAATGATTATAAGTCTATTATTCACCCATTTTTCTGTTCTTCCCTTATTTTTTATAAGTTTACCATTACAATACTGACATTTATTCATTATCTTTCCCTCCTCTTGTCCTTTCATCAAAAAATTATATCCAAATATTTTGTAGAAATAAAGAGGATTTTGGCCGAAAATATCTAACTAAATTACAATATAGCTTTAACGCAGGCAAGCAAGAGCTATTTTAAGGAGAGTTGTTTTTAAAACATTTTATACTTTAAAACATATACTTATAGTCTGCCTTATTTCGTGACTTTGTGGTATACTATAAATATAGAGATACGGAAGGTGGAACTTAAATTGCGCAAGTTGAGGATATATCTTGACACGTCCGTTATAAGTAACCTGATAGCGGATGATGCGCCCAAAATGATGGAATATTCTTTAAGGCTATGGAGTGAAATAAAAGAAGGGTTATATGATGTCTATATCTCTAACGTTGTTTTTGCAGAAATCGATGCTTGCCCTGAGCCAAAGAGAACCAGCTTGATCAGATATATTGAAGATATAAGCTATACTGAATCTACTATGGTTGATGAAGCGGTTGATCTTGCGAAACAATATGTTGCTGAGGGAATCATACCTGCAAAATATCAAGATGATGCATTCCATATAGCATTGGCCACAGTTCTTGACTGTAGTGCAATCGTTTCATGGAACTTCACCCATATGGTGAAGCTCAAGACCATTATTGGTGTTAACAGTATCAATCTAAGGCTCGGATATAAAGAAATAGAAATTGTCAGTCCTATGAGTATTGTAAAGGAGGAGGAAGAATAGTGTTTGAAGAATCCAAAATGATGAAGGAGCTTCATGAAATCAGAGAGAAAATATATGAGGAGACGAAACACATGTCTTCGAAAGAAATGGCGCAGTATTTCAATGAAAAGGCGAAAAAAGCGAAACGAGATTTAAAGCTCAAGAATAATGTGCTTTAACCCCATTTATGCTTATTTGAGCTTTAGAAGATGTGTGAGAAGATAGTAATTGAGCCGGTTTTATCCGGCTCTCTTATCTTTCTCCGTCCGCGAATTCTCGGGCGGTCTCGGCCATTTTCGCAAGGGATTCCATGACTTTTGCATGGAATTTTTCTGCGCTCATGCCGGTCATTATCTCTATGGCATCGTCGATGGTCTGGACGGAATATATGTGGAATCTGCCCTGTTCCACAGCCTCTACCACTTCGGGCTTGAGCATCAGGTTGTCGACGTTCTGGCATGGTATGACCACGCCCTGGGTTCCGGTGAAGCCTTTAATCTTGCAGGCGTGGTAGAAACCCTCTATCTTGTAGGTGGTGCCGCCCACGGGCTGGACATGGCCCTGCTGGTCAAGCGAGCCGGTGATGGCAAGATCCTGGCGCACCGGGATGCCGGATATGCTGGATAACAGCGCTATGAGCTCGGCGCAGGTAGCGCTGTCGCCCTCGATGCCGCCGTAGTTTTGCTCGAAGGCTATGCTGGCGGATATGGCAAGGGGCATTTCTCTGGCGTAGCGCTCGCCCAGGAATCCCGCAAGTATCATGACGGCCTTGTCGTGGATGTGGCCGCTCATCTTGGCCTCCCGCTCTATGTTTATGACGCCCTCGTCCCCCAGGTAGGTCCTTGCAGTGATGCGGGAAGGCTGACCGAATATGTAATCCCCAACGTCCAGCACCGATAGCCCGTTTATCTGGCCCACGGCGGTTCCACTGGTCTCCACCAGGATTTCGCCGCGCTCTATCATGGAAAACAGTTTTTCCTCCACCCGGTTGGAACGGTAGATTTTTTCTTCGATGGCCTTATCCACGTATTCGCCGGTGACGGAGGATCTTCCGTCTATGGCGGCCCAGGCGGCGGCTTCGTAAAGCACTTCCACTATTTCGTTGAAACGTGTGGAAAGCTTCTTTTTGTCTTCAGCCAGGCGCGAACTGTAATCAACCACACGCGCCACTCCGCTGGGCTCAAAGTGTATGAGCCCCTCGTTCTGGCATATGTGGCAAATGAAGGCCGCGTAACGTTTCAGGTTTTCCGGTGTGCGGTCCATCTCTACGTCGAAGTCCACCTTTATTTTGAAAAGTTTGCGGAAATCTTCGTCATAGGCGTTCAGCAGGGAATAGATATACGGGGTGCCGATGAGGACGACCTTCACCTTCACGGGTATGGGTTCGGGCTTTATGGTCACAGTAGGCACGGTGCGGTACTGCTCCCCTATGTTTTCCACCCAGGCTTCGCCGTTTTTCAATGTGCGCTTCAGGGTGTCCCATGCATAGGGGTCTTTGAAAAGATCCGATGCCTGCAGCATGAGGTAGCCTCCGTTCGCCCTGTGTATGGCTCCGCTTTTTATCATGGTGAAGTCGGTGGTTATGGCGCCGAACTGGGCTTTGCCCTCGATTTTGCCGAACAGGTTGTAATACGTGGGGTTTGCCTCAAAGACAACGGGCGCGCCTTTTGTTGCTCTGTTGTCAACGAAGACGTTGATCCTGTAGCGCAGAAAAAAGTCTTCCTGGGACGCGTTTTGGGCGATGTTCAATATCTGCCGGTCGTCCCCCTCCGGTTTTTCCCGGCGGTCGGTGCGGAACAGCGTCAGGTTTTTAATGATGTCTTCCTTCACGGATTTCAGGTATGATATGATTTCATCGAATGCGGCATATTTTACCGCCGCTTCTTCGAAGAGGGGGTTTACGGCGGCAAGTGCGGCATTCCTCTCCAGGCGGCCCAGTTCTTCCCGCGCCTGTTTGTCCAGGGCTCTCACCTTGCGCATGGTTTCATCGATTCTCGCCTGCAGGCTGCGGCCCTTTTCTTCCAGGGCTTTTCTATCTTCATCCGACAGGGCTTCAAACTCCTCCTGGCTCATTGGTTTGCCGTCTTTTAAAGGTATGGTTATTATGCCCTGGGGTGTCCTCTGAAGAGTGAAGCCCTCGGCTTTTGCAATCTCATCCAGCTTCTCAAAAAGCTCCAGGGAAGCCCGCTGGTATCTGTCTATGAGGGCCTGCTTCTGGTTCTCAAAATTTTCGTCGTCAAAGATGCGGATTATCTCCCGTCGAACTTCCGATATGAGTTTTTCCATGTCTTTCGAAATTTCGGAGCCCTTGCCCGCTGGGAGGTTTATGGCGATGGGCTTTTCGGGCTTTGTAAAATTGTATACGTACAGGATGTCGTCTGGGATCGGTTTTGCCTCGCCGCTTTTTTCACCACGGCCCGGGCATAGCTGGTCTTGCCGGTACCGGTGAGCCCGGTCATAAATATGTTGTAGCCCTTGTGGTCGATTTTCAGGCCGAATTCCATGGCCCTCACAGCCCTCTCCTGTCCTATGATGTCGGAGAGTGGTTCCAGGTCTTCGGTAGAGCGGAAGGAAAACATGGTTGGGTTGCAGGTCTCACGCAGCTCGGCGGAGGTAAGTTTATGCAGCATGGTGCAGCCTCCTTTATGAGTAAATTTAGAAACGCCAATAAAAATATTGTTTATATTTTAAACCAATTATTTTTTCTATGGTATTTCTATGGTATATACTCCGGCTAATAACTCAAGTAAAAAAACAGTTATGCGCGTGCCTTTTATTACCGGTTGCCCCCGCATATTATTTCTGGATCAACAATGATTCTTTATACTATAATTTTTTCTTCCTTATAATAACCCCTCCATCAAAGTAGTTGAATATTCCGGACATGCCTGAATAACCACTCTTTTTATATTTTTTTCCTCATCCCCCTAATAAGGTTAACTATATTCCTTCTCATGGTCCTGTATCCCGGAATGGCATGTTCCCACAGATGATAGAAAAGCGGAGAAAGGGGAAGATCGAATTCCCCGATAAATTCGGTAAACTCGGCGTTGAAGCCTTTCTTGAAGCGGTAAAGGCCGTAGAGGGGATTGTCGGGGGAAAGGTCTCCGGAGACGCCTCTGAAATCATACATCGTGCAGCCGTTTTGTTTGGCCCATTTAATCATCTCCCATTGCAGGGCGTAGTTGGGCATGACGTTGCGGTGCTCATTGGAGGAGGCGCCGTAGATGTACCAGGCTTTGTCGCCGAATATGAAAGCTATTGTTCCGGCGATGTATCTGCCCTCGTATTCTGCCATGAATAGCTTCGCCAGGCCCTTTTCCACCATTTCATCCCACAGGGCTTCAAAGTAATCGAAACCTCTCACCAGGAATTTGTCCCTTATGCATGTCTCCTGAAGGATTTCGTAAAAGGGCTTTAGGTCCTCGCGGGAACCTTCTTTGACGGCGACGCCCTTTCTCGATGCGAGGCGGATGTTGTAGCGCGTTTTTTCGTGGAAGGAAGCAAAGATGTCGTCCAAAGGCTTATCCAGCGGCAGGCGAAACACGAATCTGGGCTGGACCCCTTCGAAATTTTTGCCGCCTTCGCGCAAAATAAAGCCCAGGGATTTCAATGCATTTGAGGCATTTTCGTCAGGGGATTTTATATCGGGGTCTATCTTGAGCATAATGGCGCCATGCATTGCGGCAAGCTCCTTTATTTTTGATAAAAGAAATTTTAGAGTTTCTCTGTCGGAAAAGTCCGCCACCGGTCCCCGGGGAGCGTAAAATATGCATTTTTTAAACCCGGGGATTGGCAGCCGCCTCTTTAAAATTGAAATGCCCGCCACCGGCTCAGCATTTTCCGTCACCAGCATCCTTATGGGCTGCCATCCGGTGCGGCGCTTTACTTCGCCCCATTCGTAAGATTGGAGCACATGCCCTTTGGGGCCGTATGCCATGAATTTGTCGAAAATATGCCTATCTTTATCCTCGATTACTTTTAATTCCATTGTATGAATATCCTCCGAAAATATTTTCTGCTGTTATAATTAATTATACATTATTTTGCGCCAAAGAGAAAAGATATTTTGGCTTAAAAACCAAACGGCAGGACCGATTGTTTTCGGCCTGCCGTTTATATGAAGCATAGATAATGCAGATTCAAAACATCTATGCATCAACTATCAAACTTGAAGTTGAAAGTTGTCAAGTTCTCCGTCCCCTTGACACCTTGACATGAAACTAGATTTTCATGGTGTGGAATGATTTTTTGAGTTTGTCCGCAATCTGGCTCAGCATTTCGGCGGAAGATGCTATTTCGCCCAGGAGCATGTGCTGTTTTTCCACCGACTCCGCGATGTCATGGGCCTGGTTGGAGGTATCCACCGTAATCTCTGTCATTTTCTTGAAGGATTCGTGGGTATCTTCTGTGCTGGCTGCCATCTGCTGCGTTGCAGCGGAAATCTCCTGCATCTGCTCCGAAACTTTCTGCACTGCAGCAAGTATTTTGTCGAATGTCTCTCCTGCGGTTTTTACGGCTTCTATTCCTTTCTTGACGTTCTCCCTGCCTTCACTCATGGCGGATACGGCACTGGCGGTTTCATGCTGGACAGATGATATGAGGTCGGCTATTTGTTTGGCTGCATTGCCCGATTGCTCGGCCAGTTTCCTGATCTCGTCCGCCACCACCGCGAAGCCCCTTCCCTGCTCTCCTGCTCTGGCAGCTTCTATGGCTGCATTTAATGCCAAAAGGTTGGTCTGGTCTGCAATGCCAGTGATGGTTTCCACTATCTGGCCGATTGTTTCTGAGCTTTCGCCGAGCTTTCTTATGACTTCGCCCGTGCTCGCGCTGGACTCATCAATCTTCTTCATCTGATCTATCACCTGACGCATGGCGCCTTCTCCGGCATCGGCCAGTTGGGCGGCATTGACGGCAGTGGCGGAAGCATCCGATGCGCTTGAGGCGATCTGTTCAACGCCGGCGCTCATCTGGGATAGCATGTCCGATATGGAGCTCACTAGGTTTTTTATTTCTTCCATTTTTTCTGAATTTTTCTGGATGTTTTCCTCTATGGAAGCGGTGAATACGTTGGACGCCTCTTCGCTTTGCTTTGCTATTTCCTTAATGGAGTCAGCGGACGACACCATTTCGTCTATGGAATTCTTTACCTCTGCCAGAGTGAGTTTCAGCTTCGATACCGAGTCGTTGAAAACGTCCGCCAGCCTGCCTACTTCGTCGCCGGTGATCTTCCGCGCCTTTACCGTGAAGTCCCCCATTGCTATGGCTTGCAGGCCGCGGGCTACGGCCCCAACCGGCGCGGAAACGGTCTTTGCCACCACAAATGAGATTAGGCCGGATATGATCGCGGCTGCAGCAGCCATTGCGATTACATCCTGTTTTGCCGCATCCTGCGGATGGAATATTAAGATAAATGCGCCCAGCGAGAGCACGACCAGGAGAATTGTTGTAATAACCATTCTGAACTGAATGCCTTTCAAGCTTTGTGCCTCCTTCTTAAATTTAATTAAAAAGCAATATAAGGCAATGCTGGAAAATTATATAATATATATTAGACATTTTTTGACTTATTCCTGCCGGAAAATCAAAAATATGTCGAAAATAAATTTAAATTTAGTCTTGCCTAAGGCATGCGAGGTTCAAGACCGTTTCAAGGTGTTATTGAATCTATATTGCGTTAAAAACCCCCGAACGCTTATTCAGGGGCTTTTATTAATCCTCGATTGTCGTTTCATTATTTTTTCGTCTGCTGCTCTTATGCTGAAAACCTCTAAATGCGCCGGGTTTTATGCTCCAGGGCCGCTTTTATGAAGTCCCGGAAAAGGGGATGCGGCCGGTTTGGCCGGGATTTGAACTCCGGATGGAACTGGGTCCCCACAAACCAGGGATGGTTTTTGAGTTCTATGATTTCAACCAGACGGTTGTCCGGAGAAAGCCCGGAAAGCACCATGCCCGCCTGCATCAGCATTTCCCTGTAATCGTTGTTGAATTCGTAGCGATGGCGATGGCGCTCCTGGATATATTCCTCGCCGTAGGCGGCCATGGTTTTCGTTCCCGGTCTTATGCTGCACGGGTATCGTCCCAGGCGCATGGTGCCGCCCTTGTCTTCTATGCCCTTCTGCTCTGGCATCAAGTCTATGACCGGGTGGGGCGAATGGGCGTCAAACTCGGTGCTGTGGGCGCCCTGCAGGCCGCAGACGTTGCGTGCGAATTCTATGACCGAGCACTGCATGCCCAGGCATATGCCGAAAAGCGGAAGTTTGTTTTCTCTGGCGTATTTTATGGCTTTGATCTTGCCCTCGATTCCCCTGTCTCCGAAGCCGCCGGGCACCAGGATGCCGTCCACATCGGAAAATGCAGCTTCCATATCGAAACCTGCTTCCTCCAGGTCCTCGGAATGCACCCATTCTATTTCCACTCTCGCATCGTTGGCTATGCCCGCATGGCATAGGGACTCCGCCACGCTGAGGTATGCATCGTGGAGCTCCACGTATTTGCCCACCAGGGCAATTTTCACATATTCGGAAGGATTCTTCACCCTCTTTACTATTTCCTCCCATTCGGAAAGGTCAGCCTCCATGCCGTCAACGCCCAGTTTCTTAGCCACGATCTCGTCAAGCCCTTCATTTTTCAAAATAAGGGGCACTTCATATATGGTTTCGGCGTCGTAATTCTGCACAACGGCTTCGGGCTCCACGCTGCAAAAGAGGGCTATTTTTTCCTTCAGCTCCTTGGAAAGCTCCCGTTCGGAACGGCAGACTATTATATCCGGCTGGATGCCGATGCTTCTAAGCTCCTTGACACTGTGCTGGGTGGGCTTGGTCTTCAATTCGCCCGCTCTGGCAAGGTAAGGCACCAGCGTAACATGTATATATAGAACGTTTTCCCGACCCAGGTCCACTTTCAATTGCCTGATTGCCTCCAGGAAAGGCAGGCTCTCGATATCGCCAACCGTACCGCCTATCTCCGTGATTACCACGTCCGGGTTCGTCTTTTTGGCCGCCCTTACCACACATTCTTTGATTTCATTGGTGATGTGGGGAATCACCTGCACCGTTCCTCCCAGATAGTCTCCCCGTCTTTCCTTGGTGATGACCGACCAGTATATCTTTCCGGTGGTGACATTGCTGTCTTTGGTGAGATTTTCGTCGATGAAGCGCTCATAATGACCCAGATCCAGATCCGTCTCCGCTCCGTCCTCGGTGACAAAAACTTCCCCGTGCTGATAGGGGCTCATGGTCCCCGGGTCGATATTAATATAGGGGTCGAATTTCTGCATGAAGACAGCAAGACCCCTGCTTTTTAAGAGGCGCCCCAGCGAAGCAGCCGTTATGCCTTTGCCAAGCGAGGAAACCACGCCTCCGGTGATGAATATAAACTTGGTATGCATTATAAGTCCCCCTTAGAGTTTCTCCGTACATAAAAAAACCCATACATTTTATTTTATTCAATTTAAAAGGATGTTGTCAATAGAAGGTGAAGAATTTTCATTCCAGCCAGCCCATGTAAAAAGCCTCTGCCCGTGTGGCAGAGGTTTTGTTTGGATCCTCGTTTATGAATCCTTATTTATGGAGCTATCAGCACATCCTGGCCATCCTGCTGTGTCGAAGGCTGGTTTTCCTGCGACGCCGCTGCACCGGCCTGTTCTTTTTGTGAATCTGCGCCTGATGCGCCCTGCTGCAGCGATGGCCCTTCTCCACCAGACGGGTTTGCGCTGTCTATGGAATCTTCATTTCCTAGGCCGTCCTGCGATTTTGCAGAAGGAGAATCTTGCTGGGTGGAATTTCCGACCGGTTGCTTTCCGCCTGATGATGGTGCCCCGGGCTCTTCTACCGCGGGTTCCTGCCCAGCCGGGGGTTGTTCCCCGGCTTCCTGCGTCGGCGGCTGCACTGTGCCCGTATCTCCAAACCCTCCATCAGGCGGTTCTGCAGATGGGGGTTGTGTTCCCGCCGGAGGCTCAATCTCATCCGAAGGGGCCCCTGATCCTCCAGAAGACGTATTTCCGGATCCGCCGGATATAGAAGAATGTTTCAGGTTTTCAATTTCTTTTCGCAGGTTATCGTTTTCGTCTTTCATTTTCTGGATTTCCTGCTCAAGAGAAGTATTTCTCAACTCCAAATCCTTAATTTCATCTTTCAATCCGGCATTTTTTTCAATGAGGCTGTCTATCTCATCCTTCAGGTCGTCGATTTTAGCCTTCAGTTTCATATTATCCTGCTCAAGATTCATTTTTTCTTCCAGCAGTGCAGCCTTTTCCTGTTCAAGGGCGGTGTATTTTTGAGTCAAATCGTCTATGGCGGCGTTGAGCCCCTGTATCTGCGCATTCATGCCATCGATTGCAAGATTGAGCTTATCAATTTCTGCCATCTTTTCGTTGAGCCGTGCTATGAGTTCCTCGACGAAATTGTAGATATTTTCGATATATGCCGTAAGCCCCGGCGCCACTATGTCGACTATGGATTGCTGCTCTCCGGTCAGCTGAATTCTTTCGAAGGGGTTTACAACACCGTTCATCCTTGCGCGGGCCATGGCGGCGGTCGTTACAGAGCCGGTTTTTAACTGGTCTGATGCCTGTTCTGGCGCTGTTTTATCGTCATAAGCCATAATGGATGCACTAAAGAGCGCCGTCCTTCCCGATGAAATAATTTGGTTCCAGTGGACGCTCTGGGCCAGATCGGCTATTATTTGTGCTATGTATGCATTCATCTGGTTTTCGAGGTCGTCCTTATTCTTTTTCGCATACTTCATGTCCGGCATACCCGTCAGAGAAGCTACGGCGCGGCTCCAAAGATAGCCGTTGTCAAAAGTCACCGGATATTCTTTTATGACGAAGCCGTTTAGATAGCGGAGTGTCAGCGTCCCCGACTCGGTCTTGTCGAAATTGTCCCAGAGGTAAACCAGATCCCTCCAGTTGAATTTCATTTCAATCTGCGCGCGAAATTCGCCTTGGCCGTTATCCTTTATTTCAATCGGATTCAAGTGCAGCATGTAGCCTGCCAGGCCGTGCCCGGAATTTTTGCCGGAAATTTTTTCATCCAGGGAAAAATATACTATCATATTTCCCTTCATGTTCGGAGCCTTTTTCACCACAATGGTGTCCGGGTTCCGGCTGCTCCTGGAGCCGCCGCTGAGCGTATAAAAATCTTCGATGATGTCTTCGCCGGAAGCCGCCTGGACCTGAATGCTGCCGGCGACCCTGGAAGAAAACCATGCAAGGGTGCTGGTATCGGTAAGCAGGGCCATGCTCACGAGCACCCCTGCCAGAAAAAAGCCTGCTGCTTTAAAAAGGATGCCCTTTATGACTTTTGCCTTATGTCCCAATCATTTTCACCTCCCCGGGTATATATTTATTTTTGGCATATCACTGCTTGGCATGTTCTGCGTGATAACCCAGCAATTTGCATATCATGGTAAATGCTTCGGCCCTAGTGACCTGGGCTTTTGGCTTGAAGGTATTGTCAGGATAGCCAGTTATAATATCGTTGTATATGCCCGCCTTAACATATTCCGCCGCCCATGCGCCTATATCGTCCTTATCCCTGAATGCAAGCCGCACATCCTCTTGCGCTTTTTTGCCGAAAGCGCGCATCAGGGCCGCGGCCATTTCTTCCCTCGTAATATAATTTTCGGGTTTGAACACGTTTCCGGGATAGCCTTCGAATATGCCCTTGCCGGTAGTCGACAATATGTATCCCTGAGCCCATGGGAGAATAGCATCTGCATATGAGGGCGCGCCCGCCGTCTCGCCCAGATTGAGTGCGTTCGCCGCAAGAACTGCGGCTTCGGCCCTGGTGATGTAGTTGTCAGGCCTTATCGTGCCGTCGGGATAACCGTGGATTATTCCGTGCTGCAGCAGTGCAACTATGCAATCGTGGGCCCAGTGGCCGCCGATGTCGGGATACTCCTCCAGCGGTTCTTCCACCAACTGATTGTTGTTGTTCCTGTCTCTATGCTCGGGTACGGGATTTTCATCCATGTTTACAAGGAACGCCACGGTTGCTTTCAATCCCTGCATGTCGTTGCCTGCCCGCTCATCCATGCGCACCGCATATTCCAAATCTGCAGAGCCGCCTTCATCAATATTGAACCCATCGCCCTGCGGCAGGGCATATCCCCGGTAAGTTTCATCCCCGCTGCCATAGAGCAGTTCAAAAAAGCTGCCTTCAAAGACTGTATCCGAAAATACCAGTAGCCTGCCTTTTTTTATGGTAAGCTTCATGCTTTTTGCAAAAGATTCGTATAAGCCGCTGTGCGGAGCTATGGCTTCAGGCTCTCCGCCAAGAGTCCTTTCCAGCTTCATGGAAATGCCGAAGCTGTTCACGCGCACCCTTTCGGAATGATTATTGTAAAGCCTGATGGTGCCCGCCCGGCTTGCCCCGGGAGCCCAGATCCCGTTCCCGAACATGGCTCCGCCGCTGGAACCCTGCCCGGATACATCCAGCGTCACATCCGGATCGGCGTTGGTCGCGAGCGACGCGGCGGCTCCCCAAAAAGTCGAAATGAATATAAAGATGGCCGCCATGAGCAACATACCCGATTTCATCTTGTTTCTTCGCTTCAAATTCCTCATCCCCCCTTTCGCAGACCGATGAAGTTCTTTTTTTACGGGATCCAAAAATGTTCCGGGTGGAGTCAAATTTCGGAACCCTTTTGGATGCCGTAAAACCGCTATAAGAAAGGCATGATATTGAGAGAGTGATTAAATCATCCCCAGCAATTAATTCCATCGGTTGCTTTCAGAAATTTAAAATAGCAAGAGCACACCGCAGCCGGATTTTATGCCCGGCTGCGGAATGTTTCAGAGGTTTTGCCATCTGAAGGATTATCTGTTAAGGGACCACCACTGATAGGGTATGGATTTTACCGTGCCCGTTAAGCGCTGCTTCCCGGAAAGTCTTACCTCAAATCCGGTCCAGTCGCTGGGGAACGCGGACTTATCAATTTTCACCACATCACCGTTCCAGTCGACATTTACATCGTTTCCATCTATGCCGTCTCCCGAAACCACGATCTCCCTGGTAATCGGCAATATGATTATGACCATCCTTTCTTCTTCGATAGTGGTCGTCGGAGTCCCGGTCTCATGTTTTATTTCCAGCTTATAATACTCGTATCCCGCATCTTCCGGGTCCCAGTTCCAGTCAAAACACACCTGGCTCGGGGTATTGTAGCCCGCTACGGAGAAGGTTGGCCTTCCACCGGGAGCCGTGCCAAGATTTACCTGGCTTCCCTGGGGTTCGCCGTTTGATGGCATTTCATTCTGTGCCGCATATACGGTGAGGTCGCAGGTCATTGATTTGCCCTGATAGGCGTTGCCGGCTGCGGCATCCATCATGACATAAAGGTCCATGGCCTTTTCCTCACCGGGCTGGACGTTGTAAATGGGATCGAAGTAACCTCCGTTTTCCTGCACCAGCTGGCTTAATTTCCCGGAAAACACCTGCTCCCCGCCTATTGTCACATTAAGCGTAAGCACGCCGTCCAACCCCGAAGCGTCAACTATATTGGACGCGGTCATGCGGTACAGCTTAAAGGGAAGTGTTCCCACATTTTTTAGCAGGGTAGAACCCAGATGAACGGGGTCGCCGGGTTTCAGATTTGCCATATTCAATGTGGCAAAGCGATTGGCCACGTCGGAGCCGTCTATTACTCCGCCCAGCACCAGGGTGCCTGCTACAAAGGTGTTCGCTTCGCTGGTTGCGCGGCTGGTAAAATACGCCATGGTACCAGCACCCGCAAAGGCACACACGAGGGTCACGGCCAGTATTCCCACTATGAGCTTTTTATTCATTAATGGCCCTCCTTTTATTTTCAAAGCTCCCTTAATTAATTCCGGGCTTTGAATAATGGCTTAATCCATCAATTTCAGCCGGGCTTTGGAGCCCGGCTGACATGTTCATGGATTTACTGGCCGGCCTCAGAATAGCCGGGATTTGACGTCTGAGTGGCGTCAAACACGAATGTGAATGTTCCTGAAGCGCCCTGATAAGAATTGTCTGCGGCTTCGGGCAGCTTGAACGCTATCGTGAAAGTGCCGTCCTGCCCAGCGGCTATATTGCCCAATTCCACATATCCCAGGGAATTGATATTGGTGTACGCTCCTCCGTTTATGCTGACCTGAAGGGGCGTGGCACCGTCATAGAGCATGTTTCCGGCAAGGGGCTGCACGCTGATTCTGTATTTGAAGTCGAGGGAACCCGAGTTGTGAACGGTTATGGTCTTGCTGGTAGTCCAGCCTGGATAAATGTTTCCTACAGCTAGGCTTGCTGTCAATTGCCCCGGGCTGTCGATTGTAAGGGTGCCGGCAGTAAAGGTATTGTTCTGGCTTGTCGCCTGGCTGGTGAAGTATGCAAATGTGCCGAAGCCGATTCCAAATGCAAGCAATCCGATGAGCACCAAACTGATGATGATGTTTCTTCTCATGTCATTTTCCTCCTAAAATTTGATTTTTTTGTGATGTTTTTGTTTTGGGATTTTATTATCCCCCGTTTTGTGGTAGAATGAGAGTGGATGATTATTGTTTTTGCCGGGTTATCCATTGCAGCGGGATAACCCATTTTGATTCAAGCGCGAGATCTTGGCGACCACCTCCCAATATTTTTTGTTTTGAGAAAATTCCTTATCAAAAAAAACTATGCTTTCATGTCATCTCCCGAGGAGTCCTGCTCCGGGTCTGAGTCATGGGCCTTTCTTTGTTTTTGTTCTTTCGACAGCTCGTTCAGTATGTTTTTTATCTCTCCGGCGATTAGCAGCACTCCGGGGAAAACTATCATCGCCACGAATCCTTTTGGCGTTCTGGCAAACCTGCCTATGTACCCCGCATAAGGTATTTTGAATGCCATGGAGCCCACAACCCTGTCCTGGGTCACCAAATCTATATCTTCGGTGTTGTTGGCGTCACCTTTCGTCCTGAAAGCCATGCGCCCGTCCTGCGGTATGACTTCCGCCACGCGATGGGTGACCAGGGTCCGGTCATCCACACGGAACGTTATAACATCGCCCACCTTTATGCTTGCCGGATCTACCCGGTGAACCACTATCATGTCACCGGGCTCCAGGAAGGGGCTCATGCTGCCGGAAAGCACCGTGAGGGGTTTATAGCCCATGATGGAAGCCGCCCTGTTGGGTTCCATCCTGGACTGGTATATCAGAAAAAAGGAGCATGCGACCATTAGCAGAAGCACAACCGTCAATATGCTGTTTAACCATTTTAATGCGGTCTTCATCGGACCCTCCTTAATTTTTTCCCTGATTTTTGATTCTTAAGTATATATATCCAATAAATCCAAAAATTATTTGTAGATCATATAAAAATCTTATGTCCAATAAAAAACCCCATCTTAGAAAAGATAGGGTCGGTTGCACCACTGACTCGGCTTGCCCCCAGGTGCCCCAAATACGGAACAAGCGTCATTATCTCCCTCGAAAACCATTATATCGATATCATATTCATCACTTTTCAATACTATGCTATTTTTGAAAAAAAAATTCGGAACAGGCGGCAACATAAAATTTTTTCTTCGAAAAATAATTTAACCCAATCTATCTTCGGAAATAGATTGGGTCGGTTGCACCACTGACTCAGTATGTTCCAGGTGCCCATCTTTAAGAACATACCGCATCGTCACCCAAATGTAAATATTTCTCTTGTGAGTAAGATTATAGCATACGTTTTGCTGGCTGTCAACGTATTTTGTCGCAAATTTTGTTAAACTTTTCAATATTCATCAATCTTTTTGTGGGTATCCTCGAAGTCTTTGTTGTCGAAGTACGCTTCCTGCCCTATAGCTCCGAAGGTCGCATCCATGCAGACCCACCTTTGTTCTTCGGAGCTGTAGAATTCGTTCCATGCATGAAGGCCTTCAAATGTGCCCATTTTGCCTTCCCCTTTCACCAGCTTTACCCTGACCCCGGCGGCTCTGCCCAAAGCCGCCGCCAGAGCCGCATAGTCATAACACACGCCCTTTTTTGTCCTGAGGGTGTTCAATGCACCGTAAGTATTGTCATAATCTCCGCTGCGGTGCTTTGCGTATTTTTCATAATCATAATCGATGTTTTTCACGATCCAGTCATAGATTGCCCTCATTTTTTCCATGTCGGTCTTTTTGTCTTGTGCGAGCTTTCCCGCCAGCGCGACGATTTCTGGAGCATCGCTTTCCACTTCCTTTGTGGGCACCGAGAACCTGTCCACTTCTTCAGTATTGTTTACGGTTACTGTGGGACCGTAGCTGTATTTCCTGTCGTATTCATGCACCATTACAGACACGGTATAGCGCCCTTCTCCCTGCACCAGCCAAAGCTCGGTGTCAAATTCACCGTTGTTCAGGGAAACATCGTACCATGTACGGCTGTCCCCTTTATTTACCATGAGTTTTATCTTTGCCTTCGAGGTGCTCCCGGCGATGCGCACCTTGCCGCAAACCTCCGATGGCGGCTTAAGAAGGGCAACGCCGTTTTTTTCTATGTATTCGCTGCCGGCGGCAAAAGCTGTGCTCTGGTTGAGAAAAATCAAACAAGCGAGCAGCACGGGGAAAATCCCTTTCGGGCTCTTTTTCATTTTTTAAGACCCCCTTTTTCGGCAGCCCGGCCGTCATTGCATCCTGCTTTAGACCCGTGGCTTTGCGCCCCCGCCTTTCGGCGGGTTTGCCTTTATCGAAAGGAAGACATCAACCGCAAAAAACAATTCTAAAAGCAATTAAATAAGCCCCTGCCGATGCTGCCGGAGGGGCCTGTCCAATTCATAAGCATAAAACATAAAGATTCGGCAACCCGGCTGCCATAGTCTTATCGACTTTAGGCCCGCAGCTTTGCGCCCCCGCCTTTCGGTGGGTTTGCCTTTATCGTTTGATTTTAATTATTCGATTTTAGATATAATATTCGACACACTTTTTGATTTTCCTTCTTTTGTTCCACTATCTTAAAACTTTTGCCCAAAAAAATTTTTCCACTCAAAAAAACTTTTTCCGCTCAAAAAAATGAAAACAGCGGCGCATAACCGCTGTTTTACGGGCTACATGTCTTCTATTTTCGGCGATGATAAGGCAAATCTCGGGCAGGTGTTTTATTCGTAGTTCAGTACCACAACCCGCATCTTTTCGCCCAGGGTTTCCGGGGTTACTTCTATTGTGGTGGATTCCATGCGCTCCCCTCCGCCCACTTTTTCCAGGAAATTATCCACCGAATCGATGGGCATGCTGACGGCGGGGGTTTTAAAGTGCATGGGGATTACCATTCTGGGAGACAGCTGATTTACCATTTCAGCGGCTCCTTCCGCATCCAGGGTAAATGTGCCGCCCACCGGGATCAGCAGCACATCCGGCCTTCCTATTTGCTCCTCCTGGGCTTTCGACAGCAGGTGCCCCAAATCACCCACATGGCAGATTCTCAGCCCGTCGATTTCAAAAACGAAAATAAGGTTGGGACCCCTTTTGGCGCCTTTCACCTCGTCATGGAAGGCGGGAATGCTTTTTATGCCCACTCCGCTTATGTTGAACTCTCCTGCAGTTTTCACTACTTCCGGGTCACCCTGCACCCCTTCAACATAGTTGTGGTCGTAATGATCGTGACTTACTGTCACTATATCCGCTTCAATCTTCGGTATCCTGTAGCCGACGCTGCCGTCGAAGGGGTCGGTGACTATCCTGGTTCCGCTCTGCGATTCCAGAAGAAAGCTGGCATGACCCAGCCACCGGATTTTCACAACAATGACCTCCCTTTCTTTCAAAGGATTATGTTTTGCGCTCTGTCTTTCAATTTTCTTTCTCTTAAGTATTCAGCCTGCGTCAGAAAAAAATATTCTAACCTTATATATATTCTTGGAAAATAGTGAAATTCCTGCTTGACTTTAATATTTTAACCATTTGTTTTTAAGTTAATCCCCTGCATAAACCGAATCAATCCCTTTGTTTCTGAGCTTATACTGGAGGGTCTGCCGGGGTATGCCGAGAATCCTGGCAGCCATGGACACGTTGCCCTTAGATTTTTTCAGCGCTTTCCTTATGAGGTCCATTTCCAGCTTATCCAGGGCGTCGTTGAGGTTCAGATTGTCATGATTCCAAGCATTGCCCTGCGAATGAGAAAAATAGGCCCTTATCTGAATGGGAAGATGAACGGGCTTTATGACGTCGCCCTCCATCATTATCACTGCCCCTTCTATGGCGTGTTCCAGTTCGCGCACATTGCCGGGCCACGGGTATTTCATGAATATGTCCATAACTTCTTCCGATACTTTCACCCTGCGGTATGCTTTTTCAGAGTATCGATTTATAAAATGTTCCACAAGAGGGGGGATATCTTCCCTGCGCTCCCGAAGCGGCGGTATTTCAAGGCTCACAACGTTTATCCTGTAAAAAAGGTCCTCCCGAAGCTGCCGCTTCTCCAATGCGTCCATGGGGTTTTCGCTGCAGGCTGTTATCACCCTGGCGTCAACACTTCGCATGCGGGTATCGCCTATGCGGCGCACCGCTCCCTCCTGAAGCACTCTCAATAGTTTTGCCTGCAGTTCCACGGGCATTGAGTTTATCTCATCCAGAAAAATTGTGCCGCCGTCGGCCAGCTCAAAAAGGCCGGGTCTGTCTTCGGCTCCCGTGAAGCCTCCCCGAATGGTGCCGAAAAGTATGCCTTCCAGCAGAGCTGCAGGAAGGGCGGCGCAGTTCTGGGCAATAAATGGAGAGATTTTGCGGGGGCTTTCGTTGTGTATAGCCTGGACGATGAGTTCCTTTCCGGTGCCGGTTTCCCCCCATACCAGCACGGGAGAGGAGCTGGACGCCGCGCGGCGGGCAAGGTTCTTCAAATCTCTAATGCATCGGCTTTCCCCTATGATGTCGCTGAATGTGAAGCGGGCGGCGCCGGTTTTTTTCCCGCCTGCCTTCGGGACATGCCCATAAAGGATTGCCTGAAGGTCAGAAATCCTCTCGGTCATATCCTTTACCGTTGTCACGTCCCGGGATATCTCCATGGCTCCAATTATTCTCCCGCCCACTTCTACGGGTATGGTGGTATTGATGGTGGTTATTTTTTTGCCTTTGTAATTGGTAAATGTCTGTTGCCTTTCGTATATGGGCGCCCCCGTCCTGAGGACCGTGAGCAGTGTGCTGTCCTGTTCGGAAAGCGAGGGGAAAACTTCCAGTATGTGTCTTCCCACCACTTCTTCCGGTGACAGACCTTCAATATTTGACGCGGCATTATTGTAATAAATGGAAATGCCCTTCCCGTCCACCATGTGGATGCCTTCCCCCACATGGGACAGAAGAAGTTCGAGCTGTGCCTTCATAGCGGCAAGCTGCTTCATTTCCCGCTCCTCCTTGAGCAGATGCCGGAGGCCAGGAATGATATGCGGCGGCAAAAATCCAACTTAATCTGAGGCCCGGCCTTCGGACTCTGTCATGTGCTTGTCTTCCGCCTTTTAGCTTTACATGCGCTCGGGCGCGCTGATGCCAAGAATATAAAAGGCGTTTTTCAGAACCTGCCTGACGGCTTCCACCAGCATGAGCCTTGCTGCGGTTAATTCCCCATCCCCTGTCAGCACCCGGCAACTGTTGTAAAAGGAGTGAAACGCGGATGCAAGCTCCAAGCAGTAATTGGTTATGCGGTACGGGGAAAGGTTTTCTGCTGAAAGCCTTACTTCTCCAGGGAAATCCGCCAGTTTTTTTATGAGTTCGATTTCATTTTTTTCGGTGAGCAGATTTAAATATTTATCCATCAAATCGCCTGAAGCGGCACCGATATCCGGCAGTGCGACCCCCTGTTCCGATGCCTGTCTCAAAATGCTGCATATGCGGGCATGAGCGTACTGCACGTAGTATACCGGATTTTCATCCGACTTCCTTATGGCAAGGTCCAGGTCGAAGTCCAGGTGTGTATCGGCGCTTCTCATGTTGAAGAAGAATCTGGCCGCATCCCTGCCCACTTCTTCCACTATGTCCGCCAAGGTAACGGCCCTGCCGGTCCGCTTGGACATGCGGGCGATTTCTCCATTCCTGTAAAGTCTCACCAGCTGCATGAGTATAACCGTCAATTTTTCGGGATCGTAACCCAGGGCTTTGAGGGCTCCCTTGACCCTGGCCACGTGGCCGTGATGGTCGGCCCCCCAGATGTCTATTACCCTGTCGAATCCTCGGTCGAACTTGTCTTTGTGGTATGCAATGTCGGAAGCGAAATATGTGGGAAGACCGTTTGCTCGGATGAGCACCTCGTCCTTCCCGCCTCCGTAATCCGAAGCTTTGAACCACAGGGCGCCGTCCTTTTCATAGGTGCAGCCTTTCTCTTTAAGAAGCTTTATCACATCCTTCACCTTTCCGGCGTCGTGGAGGCTTTGTTCCGAAAACCAAACGTCAAACTCGACTCCGAAATTTGACAGGTCTTTCTTCATCCGATGAATATTTTTCTCCAGCGCATACTTTATAAAATATTCCCTGCGGCTTTTGGAGTCCATATTCAAAAAGCGATCGCCCTCCTCATCAATGAGGGCCTTCATGTGCTCCTTTATATCTTCTCCATGGTAGCCTCCTTCCGGAATGCTGCCTTCCAGGCCCAGCAGCTCAAGATAGCGCGCCTCCAAGGAAAGGCCGAAATTTTCTATCTGATTTCCCGCATCGTTTATATAAAACTCTTTTGTCACATCGTATCCCGAAATTTTCAAAACGGACGCGAGGGCATCCCCCAGCGCGGCCCCCCGGGCATTGCCCATATGCATGGGGCCCGTTGGATTTGCGCTGACGAACTCTACCTGAACCCTTATGCCTTTTCCGAATTCCTGACGCCCAAAATCGCACCCCTCTCTCAATATGTCGAGAATAACGCCATTGGCCCACGTTGGCTTCAGGTGGAAGTTGATAAATCCCGGACCCGCTACTTCCACTTTTTCCAGCGGGGCGGCGGAAATATCCATGTTCGCCGCAATGATTTCACCTATTTTTCTCGGCGCCATACGGGCTTCCCGCGCCATCAGCATGGCCACGTTGGCAGCAAAATCGCCGTGGCCGGGGTCCTGGGGCACTTCCAGGTAAAAATCCGGCACTTTTTCCAGCGGTATGGCCTTTTGCCCGATTGCCCTCTCTATGGCTTCCACGGTTTTTGCTTTCAGCATCTGCTGCGTCCTTGCCTTAATATCTTTCATAAGCCCCTCCTGTGATTGAAAATGCTGCAGACTAACTAATCCCAATTTCACTACTATTATATAATTTCATGTCAATCTGTGCAAGGACAAACAGTTTTTTCCTTTTTAATTTGCAATGTCATTTATAATGCCCGGCCAGTGCCGAGCGGCGGGCGCGCTGCACCAGTGCCTCTGCACGGATTCTGGCGGTCTCCAGTTCATTCTGCTTCGGCTTTCGCCCCATCTGTTTCTTATATTCCTTTGAAAAAATATCCAGGAATTTGTCCATTTTGGCGTTTCCCTTAATTCCCCATTCCTTGTAGTGCTCTTCAATATAGTCAACGATATCCGCGGCGAGGTCCATGATTATGCGGTAGCGCCGGTTTCTGGCATAAACGTTTACGCCGTATCCCAGAACCACCGCGATAATGGGCTCCATCACCGCTTCGTTCGTAAGTACGCCCGCAATAAACTTCAGCCATGCCCAATCCATGAAAAACCCCTCCTCCTCATTTTATTATATGAGGCGAAGGGGTGGAATGTTAAGATAGAAAATTCAAAAGCGAACACTTCCGCTTCTGCGGCCGGTCTTATTCAAATATATCCTCCAGGGCTTTGGCTGGGTCTGAAGCCGCTGTGACGGGCCGTCCGATGACGATGTAGTCGGCGCCGGCGGCCAGTGCCTCCCCCGGCGTTGCGACGCGCTTCTGATCGTTGGCATCGGCCCAGGAGGGGCGAACCCCGGGCGTCACTATGACAAAGTCCGGCCCCAGTTCACGCCTTATGGCCGCAATTTCCTTCGGCGAAGCCACCACGCCGTCCATGCCGCAATCCTTTGCCAGCTTCGCAAGAGCCACCGCCTGTTCGCGCGTCGATTTTTCGATGTTGGTTTCCAGCAGGTCCCGGTCAGAAAGGCTTGTGAGGACCGTGACCGCTATAAGCAGGGGTTTGAGGCCGACGCCTTTTTTTATTTCATCAAAAAAGACCGCATTGGCGGCTTCTTTTGCTTTCATCATCATTTCCCTTCCGCCGGAAGCGTGTATGTTGAGCATGAAAGCGCCTGTGCTTGCGGAAGCCCTTACGGCGCCGGCCACCGTTGTGGGGATATCGAGGAATTTCAAATCCAGAAATACTTTGCAGCCCTCCTCATTTATCTTTTTTATGATGGATGGACCGGCAGAGCAAAAAAGTTCCAGGCCCACTTTAAAGATGGATATTTTATTTTTGAGAAGCCTTACCATCTCAAGTGCTCTTTGCCCATCCGGGGTGTCCAGGGCTATAATTACGCTGTCAAATTTGCGTTGCATTGAAATCTCTCCATTCTCGGCATTTTTTCTGCATTATGCTGCAATTTCTCTATGATGCATCCAAGCATATCTGCTCTATATATCTCCTCCGGGACCGATTCCGGGCCTGCTGCCGGGCTTGACCGCCGGTATTGCGAGCTTGCACAGGGGGCATTCTTCGGGCAGATATGATTTTATCTCGAGTTCCAGAAGATAATGTGCCGGGACATTAAAGTCGACCTTACCCCCGCTGCGGTCCACCAGGGCTCCCACTGCCACCACCTCGGCGCCACAGGATAAAGCAAGGTCTATGACCTCTTTTACGGAACCTCCCGTAGTAACCACATCTTCCACCACCAGCACCCTTTCTCCGGGTTTTAAAGCAAAGCCGCGGCGAAGGCTCATCACCCCGTCTTCCCTCTCTGCAAAGATGGCTCGGGCTCTCAATGCCCGCGCCACTTCGTATGAAACGATTATGCCTCCCAGCGCCGGGCCTATGACCGTTTCGATGCCTGCATCTTTAAATTTATCTGCGAGTTCCCGGCATACTTTTTCCGCAGCCTCGGGATGCTGCAGAAGTCTCGCACACTGCATGTATCTGTCGCTGTGGCGGCCGGAAGTGAGGATGAAATGGCCGGACAGCATGGCTCCGGCATCGCTGAAAATCGATAAAATTTCTTGTCTATCCATGATTTATATGCTCCTTTCACAAGTTGGGGTTTTTTTAATTTTGCCCACAACTTCATAATTCCGCGGGTTTTGTGCAGTCCGGTTTGCCCCGCTGAGCAGGGTGCTGCTCCCCGAGCCGCCCGCACATCAATGGGCCGAACCTATTATTTCATTCAGAGCCCTTATGCCCTGACCAATTAGATATTTTTTCAGCCCGGATATGATTTTGAGCGGGGCGAAGGGATCTATGAAGTTTGCTGTCCCCACGGCGACAGCCGAAGCACCTGCGAGCATGAATTCCACCGCATCCTGCCAGGATGCGATGCCTCCCATGCCTATTATCGGCACCCTTACCGCTTCAAATACCTCCCACACCATGCGAAGGGCCACCGGCTTTACGGCAGGCCCCGAAAGGCCCGCGAAAGTGCGGTGAAAGACGGGCTTTTTTTTGTGTATGTCTATTGCCATGCCCTGCAGGGTGTTTATTAGAGAGATGGCATCTGCCCCGGCATTCACCGCAGCCTCGGCAATCTGCCGTATGTCGGTGACATTGGGCGAAAGTTTGGCTATGACCGGAAGATTGGTGCCTTCCCGCACGGCTTTTATGGCTTCATATGCACTTTCGGGGTGCTGGCCGAAAGCCATGCCTCCTTTTTCTACATTGGGGCAGGAAATATTTGCCTCAATTGCCGCAAGACCGTCCAGTTCCGACAGGCGCCTCGCCATACGGTAATAATCATTTGCGTTATCCCCATCTATGTTCGCGATAACCGGTATGCCCGACCGGCAAAGGCGTGGCCATTCCCAGCGTATGAAACCTTCAACGCCGGGATTTTCCAGACCTATGGAGTTCAATATGCCCGCCGGGGTCTCGTATATCCTTGGCGGAGGATTGCCGCATCTTCGTTCCAATGTCAAACCCTTGGTCACCACGGCGCCCAGCCGGCTTATGTCATACAATCCCGCATATTCCTCTCCGAAACCGAAAGTGCCGGATGCAGCCATAACCGGGTTTTTCATCGCAATACCGCATATGTTTACAGATATGTCGGCAAAATCGGCATGTCGGCTTTTTGACTCCATCAAAGATGCATCGCTTTCATACGGATTGTATTCCCTTTCAAAAAATCTGTCATCCATAAAAAACTCCCTTTATAAAATGCTTCCCTTGCTTTGAGTCAAGGTTTGAGTCAGAGGACGGTTCCTTGACTCACGGCTCGGGTTTGGGGGATGATGAGTCAGGAGACGGTTCCTTGGCTCACGGCTCATAAAATAAGCTGATGTGCTTCAAACACCGGCCCGTCCCTGCAAGCTCTCAGGTATCCGCCACCGGAAGATTTTACTGCACAGCCCAGGCACGCACCCACTCCGCATGCCATGCGCTGCTCTACGGATATATACGTAGGGATTTTTGTCATGGAAGCTATCTGCTTCACTTTTTTCAGCAGCGGTTCAGGACCGCATGCATAAACTGCTTCGGGCAGAATGGCTGAAGAGGCCGAAGTGCATTCCGAATCGCCTGCCGACTTTGCGTTTTCGCGGTTTGATGCCGGAATAGGCATGATGTGTTTCAAATATTCTTCCAGCAGATCTGTCGGAAATCCCTTATGACCCTCGCTCCCATCGTCGGTGCATATTTCCACATTGAAACAGCAATCCTCCAAAAATTGCATGCCGAAGACTTCCTCTCCGGAGGAAAATCCCACAAAAGCCAAGCCGCAAAAGTCACTTTCCCTGCCGTAAGAATCGCGCGATGAATTTTCCTTTAATGATTTCGCCAGAAAGAGCAGGGGCGCCACGCCGATGCCTCCTCCCACGATAACCGGGCGTCTCAAGCCCCGCGGTACGGGAAAACCTTTGCCCAAGGGGCCCATTATGTCAAGCATATCTTTTTTCGTTTTCCGGGCGAGGATTCCGGTTCCCTCCCCCACGACACGGTATATTATCTCTATCATGCCTGAATCTTTATCCGCCGCGGCGATGCTGATCGGGCGGCGGAGCAGTGGGGCAAGCCCTTCAAAACAGCGTATTTGCAAAAATTGCCCCGGCGAGGCGCTTTCCGCTGCTTCCGGGCACTCCAGCCCCATGCGGAAAATGCCGGGGGCTATCTCCACATTGTCTATTATTTTCACAGAGCCACAAAAAAGCGACATCCGGACTCCTTCTTTCCTATGCTTTAATTAATTGCCGGAGATGGCCCGGCCTAGTGCGGCAGCAAGGCTTTCTGGTCCACAAGGTTAAAAGCGAGAGGCGTTATGAAGCTGCCGAGATTCCCTTTATGAAGCGAAGGATAAGCAAATTCACTGTCCGAGCGAGCAAAGCGAGCGAGTTTGAATTCGCCCGGAGCAAGCTCAGGTAATCTTGGCAGCGGAACTTCGCCGCCGAGCTTAAACCTCATAACCTACTTTATCGGCATCAACTTTATGGCGGTAGCCTCTATCACTTCGTAAAGGGCTCGGGCGGTATCCAGTGAAGTGAGGCAGGGAATGCCGTCCTCGGCGGCGGCCCGCCTTATCTTAAAGCCATCCCTTTCGGGAGCCCTGCCCCGGGTAAGTGTATTTATTATCATGTCCACCCTGCCTTCCCGCAGAAGGTCCAGTATGTTGGGGGAACCCTCCTCAACCTTTTTTATAACCGCCGCAGGGACTCCGGCTTCATGCAGCGCTCTGGCCGTCCCGGCTGTGGCGTATATGGAAAATCCGAGCCTGTAAAATTTCTTCAGCAGGCTTATGGCTTCTGGCTTATCCCGGTCGGCTATTGTGGCTAGGATGGCGCCATCCGTGGGGACTTTGAGCCCGGATGCGGTAAACGCTTTATAAAGAGCTTTTTGGAAGGTTTTTTCTATGCCCAGCACCTCTCCGGTGGATTTCATCTCGGGCCCCAGTGAAGGTTCCACCTGGCGCAGCTTCGAGAAGGAGAAGACGGGAGCTTTTATGGCGACAAAATCGGGCTTTGGCATGAGGCCTCCTTTGTGCCCCAGTTCCCCGAGGCTTTTCCCAAGAGCGATTTTCGTGGCCACGTCCACCATTGGCACCCCCGTTATTTTGCTGAGGTATGGCACAGTACGGCTGGAGCGAGGATTCACCTCGATGATGTAAACATCATCACCGCTCACCACAAATTGAATATTTATAAGCCCCCGGACATTCAGCTTCAGGGCGATTTTCTCCGTATAAGCCACAATTTTTTCAACAGCCGCATCGCTCAGGGTTTGGTGCGGATACACGGCTATGCTGTCCCCTGAATGGATGCCCGCCCTTTCAATGTGCTCCATTATGCCCGGTATCAGCACCTCCCTGCCGTCGCAAATGGCATCCACTTCCACCTCGGTGCCGCAGATGTACCTGTCGATCAGCACCGGCCTTTCCGGGGAAGCCTCCACGGCCTCTTCTATATAGGTTTTCAATTCTTCCATATTGTATACTATTTCCATGGCTCTGCCGCCCAGCACATAGGAGGGCCTCACCAGCAGCGGAAAACCTATATCACCGGCTTTCTGAAGGGCTTCCTGCACGCTTCTGGCGGCGCCGGCTTTGGGCCGGGGTATATTGAGCCCGCTCAAAAGGGCATCGAATTTCTCCCGGTCTTCCGCTGCATCAATGGAATCCACGGAGGTCCCCAGTATTTTGACACCCCTCTGCCGCAGGGGCCCAGCCAGGTTTATCGCTGTCTGTCCTCCGAACTGCACTATGACTCCCACAGGCTTTTCCTGTTCAATGACCGCCATGACGTCCTCGATGTAAAGTGGTTCGAAATACAGCCGGTCAGCAGTGTTGAAATCAGTGCTCACGGTCTCCGGGTTGTTGTTTATGATGACGGTCCTGTAGCCTGCATCCTTTGCTGCCCATACCGAATGCACGCAGCAGTAGTCGAATTCAATGCCCTGTCCTATCCTTATTGGGCCGGAGCCTATGATGACCACCGACGGCTCAGGAGCTGTTTCCGCTTCGTTTTCCTCCTCAAAAGTGGAGTAAAAGTAAGGCGTCTCCGCTTCGAATTCAGCGGCGCATGTGTCAACTATCTTGTATGTGGGTGTTATGCCATATCTTTGCCTCAGTGCCCTTACATCTTCTTCGGCCATATCTTTCAGGCGCGCAATCAGCCTGTCAGGGAACTGCATCTGTTTTGCACGCCTTAAAATTTCCGGCGAAAGCTTTTCACGCTTTATTTTCTCTTCCATTCTTATTATGTTTTCGATTTTTTCCAGAAAGAAGTAATCTATGCTGCTAATCTCAAATATTTCATCCGGGCTCATTCCGCGGCGAATGGCTTCTGCTATGGCGAAAAAGCGTTCATCGGTGGCTTTTTCGATTTGCTTTTTGATATCTTCAAGAGTTTGGCTTTTCATGCTTTTAAGCGAAAAATCTATGACTCCCTGTTCCAGGGACCTTACCGCCTTCATCATGGCCCCTTCCAGAGTCCTGTCTATTGCCATGACCTCGCCCGTGGCTTTCATCTGCGTGCCCAGGGTCCTGTCGGCATCGGTGAATTTGTCAAATGGCCAGCGGGGCATTTTGACCACCACGTAGTCCAGGGCGGGCTCAAAGCAGGCGCTGGTCTTGCCGGTAACCGGGTTTTTCATCTCGTCGAGGGTCAGGCCTATGGCTATTTTGGCAGCAATCTTGGCTATGGGGTAGCCGGTGGCTTTGGAAGCAAGGGCGCTGGAGCGGCTTACCCTCGGGTTCACCTCGATGACATAGTATTTTCCGGTCTTCTGGTCAAGGGCGTATTGCACATTGCAGCCGCCTTCTATTCCCAGCGCCCGGATTATTCTAAGAGAAGCAGAACGGAGCATTTGGTATTCCATATCGGATAAGGTCTGGCTGGGTGCCACAACTATGCTGTCGCCGGTATGGATGCCGACAGGGTCGATGTTTTCCATGTTGCATATGGTGATGCACTGATCCTTCCTGTCCCTCATCACCTCGTATTCGATTTCCTTCATGCCGAGCAGGCTCTTTTCCAGAAGCACCTGGTGAATCCGGCTCAATTTCAGGCCGTGGGCGGTTATTTCCATCAGCTCTTCTTCATCGCGAGCTATGCCGCCGCCTGTGCCCCCCAGAGTATAAGCCGGCCGCACTATGAGCGGGTATCCCGCTTCCCGCGCGAAAGCCTTCGCCTCTTTTAGGCTGTGCACGATGCGGCTGTCAGGCACCGGCTCGCCTATTTCCTGCATCAGTTTCTTGAAAAGCTCCCTGTCTTCGGCTTTCTTTATGGAAGTAAGGGGGGTTCCCAGCAGCCTTACTCCTTCTTTATCGAGGATGCCCTTCTCCGCAAGTTCCACAGCTAGATTGAGCCCAACCTGACCGCCCAGGGTTGGAAGAAGGCCGTCCGGCTTTTCACGCCTAATTACGCTGGCGGCAAATTCCAGAGTGAGGGGCTCTATATAAACCCGGTCCGCTATATGGGAATCGGTCATGATGGTGGCGGGGTTGCTGTTTATGAGCACTACTTCAAGGCCCTCTTCCTTCAGGGAAAGGCACGCCTGGGTCCCCGCATAGTCGAACTCCGCTGCCTGGCCGATAATGATGGGGCCGGAGCCGATGACCATGACTTTTTTCAGTGCTTTTTCTTTCGGCATGATGTTCCTCCTTTGTGTTTTATCAGAGGTCAGGAATCAGAGTTGAGAAGTCAGATTTTGAGGAGTTCTTACGTTCTGTCAATAATTCTGACCGCAGACTCCGATATCGTTCCCGAATTTGATTTGAATCTATGAATAATTATACATTATAGCGAGTATTTTTGCATCATGATTTTGATCCGCAAGAGCTTATTAAGCCTTTCTGCTGAATCTTGCCGCGTGTGCCGCCGTATTTTTCAATCATCTTCAGAAACTCATCGAATAAATATGCGGCATCATAAGGACCGGGAGAAGCTTCGGGGTGGAACTGCACGGAAAATGCCGCCGCATCCGATAATTCAAGCCCTTCCACCGTGCCATCGTTGGCGTTTACGAATGTCACAGCCGCTTTGCCCGCTATGGAAGCAGCATCCACGGCGTAGCCGTGATTCTGGGATGTCATGAAAACAGTGTCGTTTTTTAAATCTTTAACCGGGTGATTGACTCCCCTGTGGCCGAACTTCAGCTTGTAGGTTTTGCCTCCGAGAGCCAGGGCCAGCACCTGGTGCCCGAGGCATATGCCGAAAATAGGAATCCTGCCCAGCAATCGGCGGGTGGTTTCTATGGCGTATACCGCTTTTTGTGGATCGCCGGGTCCGTTCGACAACAGCACCCCGCGGAAATTCCCGGAAAGGATCTCTTCAGCGGGGGTTTGCGCAGGAAATACTGTAACCCGCGCGCCTCGTTCCACCAGGGATTCTACTATATCTCTTTTTACCCCCAGGTCCAGAAGGGCCACTTCCGGACCCGCCCCTTTGGCGCGGGAATAAACCTTTCTGGTGCTCACCTCTTTCACCAGGTCTTGTGTTTCCACATCCGGCCACTCTTTAAGCATGTCGAGAAGCTCTCTTCCGGAAAACTCGGTGGAAATCGCTCCCTTCATAACTCCGTGCTGCCTAATTTTCCTCGTAAGGCTCCGGGTGTCTATGCCTTCAACGGCAACGATATTGCTGCTTCTCAAATATTCATCCAGTGCTTTGCGCTCCTGAGGCCATTTATTTGGGCCTTCGGCATTATTCTTTGATTCGGCCTTCGTTACTTTCGAAATTTCGGTATTAAACTTCGATTCAAGCGCTGAATCATGCCTGTATCTTTTTAAGCCTCGAATATACGCTTCCCTCACTATGAACCCCCGCACCTTCGGGGAATCCGACTCCGCAAATTCCTCCGCAGTGCCGTAATTCCCCACCAGCGGATAGGTAAGGGTCACAATCTGCCCGGCGTAGGAGGGATCCGTGAGAATTTCTTGGTAACCAGTCATGCCGGTGTTGAACACCACTTCTCCCCAGGCGGTGCCGGAAGCGCCAAAGGCCCTTCCTTCGTACACGGTACCATCTGTCAATGCAATGATTGCCTTCATTTTAACAGCTCCTTTCCGACTTATCGGAATGTATCTGTTTAATGTCGCTGCGTGCCACTGGGTATGTTTCAGAATTTTACATGGGGGAATAAGTGAGTGTCTGGCACCTCGTAAACAATTCTCCCTCCCACCATGGTCATTACAGCCCTGCCCCGCAGTTTCCATCCGTGAAACGGGGTGTTGCGGCCCTTCGAAAGGAATCTATTTTTATCCACAATCCACTCCGTATCGATATCCATCACCGTAATATCCGCAGGCTTTCCTGCAGCCAGCCTCCCTGCATCTATGCCCAGAATTTTCGCGGGGTTTGCGGTCATTTTCCGGATGGCCTCGGATAGCGAGAGCCTATGTCTGCCCACGATATGGGTAATCACAAGTCCCAGGGCGGTTTCCAGGCCGACTATGCCGAAGGCGGCCTTGTCGAATTCCACATCCTTTTCATCCCGGGAATGCGGCGCATGGTCGGTGGCTATGGCATCTATGGTGCCGTCCTTCAAACCTTCCACCAGAGCTTCGATATCCTCCTCTGTCCTGAGAGGGGGATTCATTTTGGCATTGGTATTGTAGCCCAGCACAGCCTCCTGAGTCAGAATCAGGTGATGGGGGGTGACATCACATGTCACTTTTATGCCCTCTGCTTTGGCTCTGCGGATGAGTTCCACAGAACCCTTTGTGCTGATATGGGTCAAGTGCACCCTGGCGCCCGTATCCCTTGAGAGAATAATATCCCTTGCCACCATTATCTCCTCGCAGGATGCCGGAATGCCAGCCAGCCCCATGAGCGTTGAAACATATCCTTCGTTTATCTGACCGCCTTCGAAAAGGCCCGGTTCCTCGCAATGGTTTATGATGACTCTGTCGAACATTGAAGCATACTGAAGGGCTTTCCTCATGAGGGAACCATCGTACACCGGACTCCCGTCATCTGAAAAAGCCACAGCCCCGGCCTCGGCCATGTCGCCCATTTCCGCCATTTCCCTGCCTTCCCGCCCCTTGGATACGCATCCCACCGGATGCACCCTGACAATGCCGGATTTTGACGCCCTGGCTTTTATATATTCCACCATGGCCGCATTGTCCACTGGCGGCGCGGTATTGGGCATGCAGGCCACGCTAGTAAATCCCCCTGCTGCGGCACTGCGGCTTCCCGTTTCGATATCTTCTTTGTATTCATACCCCGGCTCCCTGAAGTGCACGTGCATGTCGATGAGCCCGGAGGTCAACACAAGGCCGGAAAGGTCCAGGACTTCGGCCCCGCTTATATCTATGCTTTTTTCTACGGCGGCTATGCAGCCGTCCACCACAAGAACGTCTCTTATTTCATCCACATTTGAGGCCGGGTCTATCACCCTGGCTTTTTTCAATATTTTTTTCATCGGCCTGCTCCTCCCATCAAGAGATATAATACTGCCATTCGCACAGCCACGCCGCTTTTCACCTGTTCATTTATCACCGATTGAGCGCCGTCCATTATTTCCGACGTTATTTCCACTCCCCGGTTTACGGGCCCGGGATGGAGCAGCAGGGCATCGGGCTTTGCCAGCGAGAGCCTCTTTTTGTCTATGCCGAAGAACCTGGAATATTCCCGCTGGGAAGGAAAAAGCCCCTTTTTCTGCCTTTCCAGCTGTATCCTCAGCGCCATTACCACATCCGCTCCTTCTACGGCTTCATCCATGTTTCTTGCGGCCTTTGCCCCCATCTTCTCTATCTCCCTGGGCATGAGGGTCTGTGGCCCAGCCACATATACATCGCAACCCATTTTCGCAAAGCCAAAGATGTTTGACCTGGCCACCCTGCTGTGAGTGATGTCCCCCAGTATGGCCACTTTCAGGCCTTCAAGGGTCCCCTTTTTCTCCCGCACCGTTAGCATGTCAAGGAGAGCCTGGGTGGGATGCTCATGGGTGCCGTCGCCGGCATTTATAACCGCTGCGTTCATATGCCAGCTCAAATATTCTGCTGCTCCCGAGGAACTGTGGCGGATCACCACTGCATCTATCCCCATCATCTCCAGCGTCTTTGCAGTGTCTTTCAAAGTTTCCCCTTTCTGCACGCTGCTGGTGGAGGAAGAAAAATTTATCGTGTCTGCGCTCAGGTATTTGCCCGCCAGCTCGAAGGATGTGCGGGTCCTGGTGCTGGGTTCGTAGAAAAGGTTCACCACGCACTTGCCCCGGAGGGTGGGCACTTTCTTCACGTCCCTGTCGATTATTTCCTTAAAAGAATCTGCTGTGTCGAGAATTAATTCGATATCCTCACGCGTCGCATTTTCCAGGCCCAGAAGATGTTTCCGGCTTAGCATTTTAACCTCCATTCCGCCGCTACCGCTAGCGGCACAAATAGTAATGAAAAGTTATTTTTCAAGCTAATCCTCCCTTTAAAATATGCTATTGATAAAGGTTTAAAAATCACTTTATGCCGGATGCAGTCCGCACCGGATTTGATTTTTTTGCCTGAAACTGTTTTCTGTATTCGATTAAAAAAGCATGTAAAAAAACCTGCCGTCGAGGCGGCAGGAGGGGATTATTCATCTTGGCTGCAAAGCTTCCGGCAGCTCTGGTCTATTTCAAACCCGGCACGCCTGATGCTGTCTTATGCATCAAAAAAGCCTTTCTCCGAGGCGGAGAAAGGCTTGCGGTCGCATGAAACCTTGCGTGCCCAAAGCTGACTGCTTCTTCCCTTACCGGCCTCGCGGGACCAGTTTAAAGGTTGCCCATATTCGATTTTCTTTTGTTTTTATAAGTATAGCATGGAGAAATGCGCTTGTCAATTTATTTTTCGCCGAATTTGATATGAATAATTTTACCGCAGATGTTGCGCTCATTGTTGACAGGCACTTCACTATTATGGGTCTGAATGTAGCGCCATGCTAGATCAGTTTCATCATGAGCCTCACCAGAGCAGCTTCTCTGGTGGCATCCCCCATGGATATGGCACCGGCTTCCAGGGCTTTGACCCCCACTTCGTAGAGGGAGAGGTTCACTCCTTCGAAGGGCACCTGCGTAGTAACCGCCACGGTGATGCCGGATGAAATGAGCTCTTCTATGGCCGGCAGAAGATTTCGGGGCTCCCGGAAGGGCACTCCGCCGGAACCGAAACTTTCTATGAGCACAGAATGATAGCCTTTTTCCCTGGCCAGCAGCAGGACTTCGGGCTCTATGCCGGGATAGAGCTTGACCAGCAAAACCCGGGGATCGAGGTTATCATAGAGTAATACGGGTTCCTCTTCCAGACCTTTGATGGGGTGGGATTGTGGGTCGATGCTTGAGTCAATGCGACATTTCCCCGACTCATTTTTGAGTTTGGCCCAGACTTGCTTTATCCTTCTGGTTTCCTGCCAGAGCATCTCATCATTCCACTCTATGATTGACTTTTTTGAGTCAGCGCAACCTCTCCCTGACTCACCTGACTCACGGACTTTTCCCGCCATGGGCACATTTACGCTGGAGAATGCATCAAAACTTGCGGTCTTCATTTTGGTGGCCCTGTCGCCGATAATGATATTGCCGTTGAACACCACGAAAACTCCCGGAACTCCAGATGATGCCACTTTGAAGCTATCCACGAGGTTTTTTGCTGCATCACTTTGCTCTTCCCCTATGGACTTTTGAGCGCCGGTTACGGCCACGGGCTTTTTGAGGTCCGTGAGCATGTAGGTAAGAGCCGAAGAAGTATAGGCCAAAGTGTCGGTGCCGTGGGAAAGGACTACACCGTCACATTTTTTTAGAGCCTCAACAATCTCAGCGGCAATAACCTTCCAGTCTTCCGGCTGCATGTTGGAGCTATCTATGTTCATGATGAGTTTTCCCTGAATATCGGCTATATGCGAAAGTTCCGGCACCAGCTCTATCATTTCTTTTTCGGTGAAGGCTGGTCGAAGGCCTTCAGGCCCCCGGGTTGAAGCTATGGTGCCGCCGGTGGCCAGAAATGCGATCTTTTTTTTCATTAAAATCCGGTTTATTGCCTCAATGATTAAACCACCTCCACGATGATTTTACCACAATCTGCAGCATTATTCCACATTATACAATCTGCGATTTCCTCAATCTTCTTTTTCGACGCATGTCAAAAGTGTCAAAAGAACCGTCCCCGTGACATTCTCGACCATGTCAAGAGATGTCAAAAGAACCGTCCCCGTGACATGACAACGCCGCATAATTTTCAGATAAAAGGGTTTTTCATATAAATGTAGAAAAATATAATAAAAGACCTCGTTGCATAGATAAAACCAAATTTTAGAGGAGGAAATATTCAATGAGAAGGCTTAAAAAGTTGTTCGCCGCCATTGCGATTGTTCTCATAGGAATCATGCTGATAGTTGGCTGCGGGCAAAAGAGCTCCGGCGGAAGCGGCGGCGGTCAGAAACAGGAAAAGAAGGTAATCGACGCAGGAGGGGCAAGCTGAATGTCAAAGGCCGGAAACGATTTGAGTTCCGGCCGTTTAATTTTCCATTTCATATGCCGAACGGCACTTCGGGGTCGATTACGCTTATGGGATCTATGGGCCGCCGGAGAAACCTCTCCCCCACCTCAATAAATTTGGCAGGGTTGTCGCTGACAAAATATCTGTATACGGGGCGGTCTCCCACAGAGCATTTCAGGCCCGCGGCTTCCAGGACGCCTCCCACTTCCCTTGCCGTTTCGAAAGCCGAATCCACCAGATGCACTTTTTCGCCCATAACCGCCTGCAGCGTCGCCGCAAGCAGCGGATAATGGGTGCACGCCAGCACAAGAGTATCGATTCCCTCGTTTTTTAAGGGCAGAAGATACGTTTTTGCCGTGAAAAAAGCAGCCTCATTGTCGAGCCACCCTTCTTCCACCAGGGGGACAAAGAGCGGGCAGGCTTTGGAGAAGATATTGATTTCCGGGTCGATTTTGCGGATGGCCCTGACATATGCCTGGCTTTTTATGGTGCGCTCCGTTCCTATTACTCCGACCAATTTATTGCGGGTAACCCCAACTGCAGCCTTTGCACCCGGCTCGATAACGCCCAGCACCGGCACGGGCGATGATTCCCTAAGCTCTTCGAGGCAGGTGGCGCTCACGGTATTGCAGGCCACCACCACCATCTTCACATCCCGAGCCAGCAGAAAGTTCAATCCCTCAAAAGCGAAACGGGTAACGGTTTCCCGAGATTTGGAACCGTAGGGGACCCTGGCTGTGTCCCCGAAATATATTATGCTTTCCTCAGGCAGCTGACGCATTATTTCGCTGACCACGGTGAGACCGCCGATGCCGGAATCGAATACTCCGATGGGCTTAATGCTGTTCTCCATGATTTTCACCTCTGCCGAAATTAAATCCGTTTGGAAAATATTATGATATGCTTAATGATTATAGCACTGCGGAGAAAAAAATAACAGATGTAAAAATTGTATTTGCGGCTTTCACCAACCACATCTTTAATTTTTTTGTACAAAGTTTTGACAGTTTCAAAGTTTAAATATCGGGAGATAGCACCACAAGCTCATCTCCAACGGCTGCGGCAACGCCAAATCGAGCCTGTATCAGCGCCGTTACTTTCTTGTTTTCTAAAAATGTCCGCATTTCCCCGGTTTTTACTTTAATTGCAGCTATGCCGCGTTCCGTTCCAAAAAAAGCAGTATCGCCGCAAATAATCGGCACGGCAGACGGCCGTGCATTTAATTCCTTCAGCCATTTAATTTCAGCCCGGCCGGGACTTAACGCAAATATTTCGCCTTCTGCATCCACCGCAAGAATAAAATCCTTATGGAAGGCAGGGGCCAGAAATTCCCTTTCCGATAACTTCTTTTTCCATATTAATTCTCCGGTGAGGGGGTTGAAAGCGTAAAACACGGAGGTGCGGGATACGGCAAAAATCCTGCCGTTCCATATCGATACCGGCTCCAATATGATGTCGTTTGCTCTGGTCCTCCAGTATACATCGCCATTTTTATCCACACAGTATACATTCCCATCCGATGAAGCAAAATATATCAAGTCGTAAGCCGCAGCCGGAGGAGAACACAGCGCTCCTTCCGTTTTGCAGCGCCACAATGCGCTTCCCTTTTCGCCGACAGCGTATATCGAACCTCCCGCCGGGGCTATTATAATGCCTTCCAAAGCAGCAACAGGGCTTATAAACGTGTCCGCATCAACGGTCGCCATGAGCTTTCCGGAATATAAATCCAGAATGACGAGATTCTCTGCAGGCACGACCAGGGCCGCGTCCCATATTGAAGGCATGGAGGCCGGGGATAGACTTCGGTTTTGCCAGCGGGTTTTCAGGCTAATTAAATCCATGGCGTAAATTCCGTCCCGGGCAGATGCTATGAGAATATCGCCGAAGGTGCAAAGCCCCTCCACGCTTTTTATCCTTCTTTTTGCTGCCACTTTTAGGTCTAAAGGCACCGGCACCGGAGAATGAGCCGTACGGCAATAATCCCTCTGCATAGTCAGCCAGCGCAACGCCCTGCCATTTTCCATTTTATGCAATATATCAAACAGTTGTTCGTCCACAATTCCGCTGGGTTTTATGCCGAGTGCTCTTTGAAGCATGATTACGGCTGATTCGGTTTCATAGCCGAAAACCCCATCAATCCCGAAATTGAAAAATCCCAGCCATTTCAATATCTGCTGGAGGTTTCTGACATCGGCGCCTGCCATAAGGGGCTTCTGCCTTTTCAATACCCGCTCGCCAAGGGTTATAGCCTGAAGTCTCATCAAACCATCATCCCCAACCTAAAAATACGGATATATATATATATTTTATTCTTCGACATGAAAAGTGGTGCAGTTTTACATATTTCGATAAAGTAAAGAGAATCATAAAAATGGGTTTTGCGTTCGCATGCGTCAATATTTGCAGCCCAAATTATTTCCGGATGTGAATTTCAATGTTAACACGGCGGGAATTTTTAAAGCTGTGCCTTTCTTCGGCCGCGCTGTCCCTGTCGGGAATCCTTCTGCCGAAAGTGGCCGAAGCTCTTGGAGATCGCGGCGAGAAGGCCACAGTGATATGGCTTGAATTGATGACCTGCACGGGAGATTTTATGTCCTTTGCCAACACCCTAAGTCCGGATGTGGAGCAGCTCATCCGGGATACCATAAAGCTGGAGTATCAGAATACTCTTATGACCGCCGAGGGAGAAACGGCTTTAAAACATCTGTATGAAACGGCGTCGAAACAAGAGGGCAAATACATACTGGTGGTCGAGGGTACGGTCCCTACAAAGGATAACGGCATTTACGGAAAAATCGGATATTTTGAAGACGGAAGGCCAGTCACCGATCTGGATGCCGTCAAGTATTTCGGAACAAGGGCAAAATACGTCATCGCTATAGGCACATGCGCCTCATTTGGAGGCCCATATGCCGCAAGCCCCAATCCTTCCGGTTCACTGCCGGTGGATAAAATCTTAAAAGACGTCCAGGTGATCAATACTCCCGGATGCCCATGCCATCCCGATTGGTTTGTGGGAACTCTTTCCCATGCGATTTTATATGGTGTGCCCGAACTTGATGCATTCGGAAGGCCTATCATGTTTTACCGGCACTCAATCCACGACTTCTGCCCAAAAAGGCAGCATTTTGAAAACAGCATATTTGCAAAATTCCCCGGCGACTACGGGTGTCTCTTCGAGATAGGGTGCAAGGGACCGGTTACTTTCGTGGATTGCCCTACCAGGATGTGGAATAGCGCCCATATCAACTGGCCGGTTAAGGCAAACACCCACTGCATCGGATGCGTGAGTCCCGAGTTTCCGGACGGCATGTCGCCATTTTTTGCACATCTTCCCGATGTGGACCTTCCTGGGATTAACGCCAGTTCGTCACTGGTGGGAAAGGTTGCTGTCGGCGGGGCCTTAATGGGTGTGGCCGGGCATGCGGCGGTAAGCCTTCTCAAAGGGCGCATTCAGAATCATCTTGTAAACGGCAGCCAAACCAGGCATGTGGACGAGAAAACCCTCAGCATGTTGCAGGAAGAGGAAAAAACAACGGCCGAAGCCCTGAAAGCATCCGGTGCTGCATCCATAAAAGACGCTGCCGGTAAGAGTAAAGAAAGCGCCGATGATTCCGGCGTCAAAGCGCATTATGGTGAAAAATCGCGGAAAAGGCCGGATTCCGGCAAGCGCATGGATGCGGATGCTTCCGATGAGCTTTCGCCCCGTGAAGTATCCGTAGTAAAACCGAAAAAGATTAGGATTATCAAAAAAATTTCTTCCAAAGAGAAAGATTGATCAAAATCTGCTTTCAGCTTCTGCATCAGTTTTTAATGCTTATAAATGCGAATTCGAACGAAAGGAAGGATTTTTTTGCCGGTTAAAATCATCAGTCCCATAACCCGCATTAATGGGTTCTGGAGATTGGATGCAAAAATCGAAAATCACCGGATAGTTGACGCCTTTTCGGGTGGCATTTTTTTCAGAGGCCTGGAAAAAATACTCCTGGGCAGAGACCCGAGGGATGCGGTTTACCTGACCGAACGCATATGCGGCATATGCTCCACGGCCCACGCCCTGGCTTCAAGCCATGCTATGGAGGATGCCTTACGCATAATGCCTCCACGGAACGGCATCATTATCAGGAATTTAATTTTCGGTGCCGATCTTTTGCAAAATCATATCCGCCATTTTTACTTCCTGACTGTGCCTGACTATGTGAAGGGCCCCGATCGCCCGCCTTTTACTCCGGGGTACAACGTTGATTTCAGACTTTCAAAAGACACGAGCAGCCAAATATATGAAAACTATATGGAAAGCATACATATATCAAGGGCTGCCCACGACATGGTCACCATCTTCGGCGCCAAGATTCCGCACAATCACGGAATACTGCCTGGGGGTGCCAGCGTGCCGCCCGATGGGGATAATGTGAGGATGTTTCTTTCCATAATTAAGCGCGTTAAAGATTTCATCAACAGCAAAATGATAAGGGATGCCGAGCTCATTGCGGAAGCATACAGCGATTATTTTGAGATAGGCGCGGGGCACAGGAATCTGATGTCTTTCGGCATGTTTTCGCATCCCGATAAGAGCGGCGAGTTTTATTTCAGGCCGGGAGTGATGATAGGCGGCAGGCCTGAGGAGCTCGACAGAAAAGCCATTTCCGAGCATGTGAAATATTCCTGGTATGATGATGCTCCGCCTCTCGCTCCGGAAGAAGGCTTGACCGAACCCGATGCAAAAAAGCCTGGAGCTTATTCCTGGGTGAAAGCCCCGCGATACAAAGGGTTGCCAATGGAGATGGGTCCTCTGGCAAGGCTCGTCATACGCGGCGATTACCCGGAGGCTTACGGCACCATGCATCGGATTCTGGCGCGGGTATACGAGGCAAAAAAGGTGGCAGAACTCATGGAAGAATGGGTTATGGAGCTGGAAATAGGAAAACCAGTATTTGCACCCTATGAAATGCCTTCCGATTTCGAAGGCGCCGGAATGGTGGAAGCCATGCGCGGATGCCTCGGACACTGGTTCCGGGCAAATGGCCGTAGAATAAGCCATTATCAGATAATAACCCCTTCTGCATGGGCCTGTTCTCCCCGGGATAATAACGGCATACGGGGGCCCATCGAAGAAGCTCTCGTGGGAACTCCCGTGGAAGACTTCGATCAGCCGGTGGAAGTGGGCAGGGTGGCAAGAAGCTTTGACCCCTGTCTTGCCTGTGCGGTGCATGCCATAGATGCCCGTGGCATGCAAAAGGATATTTACATCGGGACGTAATTCATCGCGGAGGTTTCAAATGAAGCTGAACAAAAAAGATTATAAACCGAGTTTTCAAAATAAACTCCTACTATTCCCCGCACCAGTGAGGATTTTTCACTTTGTGCTGGCAGCAAGTCTCACCGCCGCCATTGCAACAGGTATAGCGCCCGGGCTGGGGCTGCACTTTGAAAGACCCGTTCTGGCCATGAGGTACGTCCGGCTTATTCACGCATCCGCCGGTTTTATCGCCTTCGGGGCCGTAATCTTTCGCACCGGCTATGCCCTGGTTTCGGGGGATTATAAAGACTTTTCCATAAACGCTCAGGACATAAGGACCATTCCTTCCCTGCTCGGGTATTACCTCTTTTTAAGAAAGGAACCTCCGCCTTTGAGGACAAAATTGAACGTAGGCCAGAAATTAATATATCTCTCATGGTTTGCATGCATCATATATCTTTCTCTGGCCGGCATGCTGCTTTTATATTCTTATTTTGACACGATGGGATGGCCTTTTACTTTTTTTCAAAAAGCACTGCCTCCCCAGCGCAATAGATTCATCAAGTATCATGTCACCATTTACTTGATTGCGACAATAATCGTGCACATATACCTTGCCCACACCGAAGACATAGCCCGGATGCAGGCCATATTCACCGGATGGGTTAGGGTGTCGCCGCGCAAAGATTCGAACGGGCAGAATTAAAACCAGGGCCAGAATTTCACCCTGGTTTTGTGCGTTTCTAAAGGAGATGCTATCTGAGGGGTCCTCCATTTGTTCTGGCATACTCTTCCGCCATGGCTTTTTCAGCCTTTTGAATGGCAAGTCTCACCAGATTGCCGCAATTCCTGGAGGAGACACTGCCCCAACCCTCTTTCGCTACCGTGTCTGCCACTCCCAATTCCCTTGCAAGTTCGTACTTGAGGTCTTCGGACATGACACTCCGGCTACGACGGGCCATATGCATACCTCCTTCACTTTTTACGCACAATATTATTGTGCCAATCAATAAATTATTTTATGATGCTAATATCTTCTATTGCTGGCCGGTGCCCGGAAATCGCCGGGTTTTACCCAAACAGAACGCCGTATGCGAAACTCACATTAAGATTTATATACGGGTTTGAATTGGCATCCTTCTACTCCGGCCACCGACTTTGATTTTCAAAAAAGCGCGAAAGGAGCGGCTGCGGATGTTTATCTCAAAAAACACGCTTATGAAGGACATCGTGGAGTTTTATCCCGAAGCTTACGAGATGCTTGCGAGGTTCGGCATCAAGTGTCTGGCGTGCGACGGAATGCTCAACAACACTCTGGAAGAATGCGCGGCCTTCCATAAACTTGATGCCGAAGTGCTCGTGAAAGAATTGAAGCAACTTGAACTACCCAGAATCGACAAATCATAAAAAAATCCGGATGGACCGGATAATTTTTAAATAAGCAAACAAGCAAGTGCCCTATGCCATGCCCGAAGCCTTCTGGTAATATTCTCCCACGTCTTTATCTGCCAGCACCTTTATTACTTCGGCTTCCGGGTCTTCGGTGCCCTGGAGGTGGCATCCTTCTGATTTCAATGCCCTGGCGTATTCTATAATATCCCTTGTGATGCGTTCCCCCGGACAGATTATGGGAATGCCCGGAGGATATGCCATGAGCATCTCAGCGCTAATCTCGCCCTCAGCGTCCTCAAGCATCACATCCCGCTTCTCGCTGTAAAAGGCAAAGCGCGGTGAGACGACAAGCTGCTGGGATTCAGGCAAATCGGAGGTTATTTTGATGACGTTTTTGCGGCTGTAGTTTGCAGCGATGTCCCTCACCGCCGCTACCAGAGCGTTCATGCTTTCCTCGTTATCGCCTATGGCCCCGACGGCCAGCACATTGTAAAGATCCGAGAGTTCCACCTGGATGTGATAGCCGTATTTCAATATTTTTTCCATTTCAAATCCTGAAAGCCCCAGTTCCCGGACATTTATGGCAAGTTTTGTGAGGTCGTATCTGAAGCATCCTTCGGTGCCTTCAACGTCCCGACCCATCACATAGACGCCGTCAATGGCGTTTAGTTCTCTTCTGGCCCTTTCGCACAGCTCCAGGGTCCTGCCCAGCATTTGCCTGCCGGAGAGAGCCATCTGCTTGCGGGCCACGTCCAGAGAAGCCATCAGAGGGTAGGAGGGGCTGGTGGTCTGCGTCAGGTTCATGGCGGCCTTTACCTTCCTGTCATCGACCAAATGACTTTTTACCAGCAGTATGGAGCTTTGAGTCATGGAGCCGATGAGCTTGTGTACGCTAGCGGCGCTCATGTCCGCTCCAGCCTCCATGGCTGAAAGGGGCAGATCGGGGTGAAACCCGAAATGCGCCCCATGAGCTTCATCCACAATTACCGGTTTGCCAAAGGAGTGCGCTATCTCCACAATCTCTTCAAGGTTTGAAGCAACGCCGTAATAAGTCGGGTTTATAACAAACACCGCTTTGGCATTGGGATGCTCGACAAGGGCTTTCCTGACGCTTTCGGGAGTTATGCCCATTGCTATGCCCATATAATCGTCAATGACAGGCTTTATATAAACCGGCCTTACACCGCTCAAGATGAGCCCACCTACGGCCGAACGGTGGGCATTCCTGGGAAGGATGATTTCATCGCCGGGACCTGCCACAGCCAGTATCATAGCCTGGATGCCCGAGGTTGTACCGTTTACCAGAAAATGGGCGCTATCCGCTCCAAAGGCTATGGCGGCCAGTTCTTCCGCCTGACGGATTACCCCCAGCGGATTGCATATGGTGTCCAGGTCCAGAATTCCTGCGGTGACATCAATGGCCAGGATATTTCTACCGACATAATCGCAAAATTCCGGTATGCCTCTGCCGCCTTTGTGACCCGGCACATGGAAGGATATGGTTTTGTCTTCCACGTACTTCTTTAAGGCGGCAAAAAGCGGCGTTTCCTGCTGTTCTTCAATTTTCATCTTGATAGTCACACTCCCTTCTTTTTAAACAAAATAAATTAAAGCACAATTGACATTAAAATTCAATAATGCTGGCGCCCTTTTTTTGTTAATTTTTTGTGAAGGTATAAAGAAAAATTGAGAAAAAACCTAGAACAAATTTAATAGACGGGAATTATCGAGAATAGATGCTGATAGGATGTATTAATCCCGGATAGCGACGGATAGTTGGACTCGAATGTCCGATGTTGCTTATCAAATACAAATGCTTGAACAAGGTTCAAGGGATGGCAGACTCGATTCGGGGGGCGTTCCCTGACTCAGCTCCCGGCCCCGAGGGCCAGGTGATGGTTGCTTGATTCAAGCAAATGAGGCCGAAAAACAGCCCCCGAATCATTGCTTGAATGCCAGCCTGATGCTCCTGTTTATTTTGCCTTTGGCGGTCTGCCACCATTCCACTATTTTAAAGCGCACCTGAACAGGGATTTCTTCCGGTGAAGCGGCAGTTTCAACGGCTGCCAGCTCCCGTTCGGTGAGCACGCTTCTTAGACGGGTCTTTGCTTCCTCAGTGGTGAGCCCGTGCGTGATGTCGACAAAGCACAATGGCGGAAAAAGCACGCACCACCAATTCGCTCCCTCACCTTTTCCGATTATCACGCGCAGGGCTTCATATTCTCCAGCGGGAAGGGTCACATATCCATATGTCTTTACCGGAAACATGAATCTGCCGAAAATGGCTTTTACCGCATAGTCCCTTCCGCTCCTTTTTATTTCCTGCCGGGCGATTTCTTCAATGTCCTTCAAATGCCCCTTTATATATTCCCGGGATGCGTTGATATCATTAATCCCTTCCATTTCACTGTCCAAAGCCCTTATTATGTCATCCCGCACCCGAAGCTTTAATGCCTGATCTTCCGGATTATCGCTGTTTGCTATAATATGAAGCCTGATGAGTTTTGTCGAAAGCTCGTCTGCAGTGACATTGCCGCCTGCATCAATATTTTCCGCTGGGCCTCCGGCAATCCCAGTGCAGCTGAGGACTGCCGCAAGAAGCATAAGGACTATTAGACCCGAAGTGGCCATTATCACTTTTTTCACGAGGGCGATTTTCCTTCCCATTACGATCTCTCCCTTTGTTTTCATTAATCGATTCCTTTACCATTATTCCCGAAAGCGGCCCAAAATAATCATTTCAGATTATGTTTTTAAAGTTTTGTGCAATATTCACTCTGCATGAAATCATTTTGTAACGCCGATATTTTTTATATCGGCTGTCACACTAACCGAAATCCTCACATCGGGGAATATGTCTTCCCATCTGTCTTCATAATTTCTCCAGAGCTTCGGATGGTATCTGTGGAGAAATTCGCCGAGTTTCAGCAGGTCCACCCGGTAATCATTTTGAAGCCTGGCTATCCCCTTGAATATCTCTGTTCTTATTTTTTCGGATACAAGCCTTTCTATAATTTCCTCATCCTGAACATCCATGCTGACGCCTTCAGTAGTTTCCACAACGTTTCCCTCTGCCAATACTTTCAGTTGAAACTCGGGCACGGCTCCTGCCGAGATTAGTTGGAGCCTGCGGTGAGCATTCAGCATGACAAAAGTGCATTTGCCCTTGCCTCTGGGGTCGTCTACGGTTATGCTCCCGCCCGTAATTTTCCCGAGAAAAAAGTTTATTCCCTGTATTTCTTCTTCCGAAAGCCATCCAGCCAGTTTGAAGTGTTTTACAACGGCTCCTCCGCCTATATTCACTTCATCGGCACCAGGAATCACCTTGCCCACCAGCGCATTGCCGCCGGATTCATGAATCTGGTGAAGAAAATCTCCGAGATCGCCTTCAACGAATTTACCGGAAAGCGAGGCATTTCCGTAAATGGATTCCAGATACGCCGAAGGCAGTTTTTCGATAGTTGTTTTAATTCCCATGATTTTTCCGGCTTCGCCTTCGGAAATGGCGATGCGGCTCCGGCGGTTGAATTCAGTCTGGCGCATGAAAGGGTTTATAATCTCCTCCATGCCCTGCCTGGCCGCTTCTTCTCCTATTATCACTATCCTCATGTGTTCAAAAAACAAGTCCCGGTTGAGGCGCAGGGCCAGGTTCCTCGCTCCTTCGGTAATGGTGTCGGCTATTGTGCTTTCCACAATAACGGGTTTTTCCCCTCCGCCGCCTCCTCCGCCTCCACCTTCGCCACCTGCTATGGCTCGAACAACTGGTATCAGGAACGATATTTCAAGCCTGCCATCCTGCGCGCTTTTATCTATCCCCACGCCGCCGACGAAGATCCTTTTATCTATGTCTCTGTAGTCCCAGCATGCCGTTGCAAAGGCGAAAGCAAGCGCTGCCAGGAGAAACAGCAGGCATCTTCGAAAAAATTTCCCCGATAAAATCATGAGGCGCTGCCTCCCTTTTTTCTAACGGTGCTTGCAGCCAGTACTATCGCCGGGATTATAACCGCTATGACCAGGCCTGCTACTCCCGAAATTTGCGTCCATCTCATGGTATCCAGCGGATTGCCCGGAATTGTGGATATCAGGTATACCCATGGAAGAAAAATCGTCACGAAGAATTTGAATTCCCCTACACCTGCCAAATGAGCCGCCGCCAGGGTCCCCGCATAATACATTCCGTTTATTGTGGTGAAGGAGGCAATGGTCCAGAGAGCGAGGGCAAGCGCGTCCAGCCGTTCGAACACCCCGCCGGGAGCCATGATGGTCCTTATGATGGACATGGCTGGCCACAGCAATATGCGCGTATCCTCCACCCCTATGGAAGCGAATACTATTACAACTATAAACAGATACATCAAGGTAATGAACCCCATGGCAAAAAGCAGCGCCCACATCACTCTTTCGGGGCTCCGCATATACGGCCCCACCATGAGCAGTATCTCAAATCCCAAAAAATTGTATGCGTTCTGCACTGTCCCAATGGCCAGGGTTTTAGCGGGAGTATCAAGAAATGGCAAAAGCTCGCTGAAATCCGCCCGGGGCAGCGCCGTAAGGTACATGGCGAATATGGGAAACACGAGCACCGGCAGGAGGATTTCTCCCGCCCGGGCGATGGGTTCTATTCCATGGCGCATTATATATGCAGAAGTTATGAGCATGGTGGCTATGATGAACCCCCGCGGCGTGTTAATGAGCATGAATGCGTTCATGACTTCCGAAAACACGCGGACCGACATGGCCGATATAAACAAAAAATACAGGATAAGTATTATTCCCAGAAAATACCCAGGAATCTTTCCCAGCACTTTCTGCGAGTATTCAATGAAGGTGTCGCGGGGGAACTTTTTAACCAGAGCGCCCACTATCATGCTGGAAAAAAAGGAAAGCACCCCTGCAAAAAGCACCAGCAGCCATCCGTCGGAACCCGCCTTGTTTGCCACGTTTCGCGGAAGGGCCAGTATGCCGGTGGCCAGCATGGTGGTTATGAGCAAAGCCACCGTCTGTGAAACAGTTATTTTGTCATTATTTGTCAGCATTTTCATCCTCTGCCTTCTCCATATTGTCATGCCGCCTGTCATTCATCCTGTCCATGTCTTCTGGCCTTGTGTATCCGGGCCTTATCTCCATCGACGGCATGGGGCCGCGCACAAAAGAGTCTTTGACTTCGGAAAATCTGAAAGACACAAACGGCGAAAGGTAATGGGAACCGAAGCTCTTCAGAGTCACAAGGTGGATGGTAAGCCACAAAAGCCCCATCATTATACCGTAAAGGCCCGCAATGGCAGCGAGGATTATGAATATGAATGTGAGCAGCCGAAAGCCTATGGCCACGCTGTAGTTGGGTATGGCAAAGGAAGATATGGCATTTACCGCCACAACGATAACCATGATGGGGCTCACGATGCCCGCCCTGACTGCCGCTTCACCCACTACAAGGCCTCCCACAATTCCTATTGTCTGGCCTATAGGGCCGGGGAGCCTCACTCCGGCCTCCCTCAGCACCTCCAGGGAAAACACCATCACCACGGCCTCCACCACAGCCGAGAAGGGCACCCCCTCCCTGGTGGCAGCGATGGACAGCGCCAGATCTGTGGGAAGCATTCCGGGATGAAATGCGGTCATGGCTATATACAGCGCCGGAAACGTCATGGCGAAAAAGGCTGCGGCAAAGCGCAAAAGTCTTATCATTGAAGCGATGTACCAGCGTTCATAATAGTCTTCGGGAGACTGAAAAAGGCTCAAAAAGGTAGTAGGGCAGAGGAGTACAAAAGGTGTGTTGTCGGTGACTATTGCGACATTGCCTTCAATCAGCCCGGCAGCCACCACATCCGGCCTTTCGGTGCGCCTGAGCTGCGGGAAAGGGGAAAGCCAATCTCCCTCTATCATCTGCTCAATATACCCGCTCTCCAGCACTCCCGCCATATCGATGGTGTTGAGCCTCTTTAATACTTCGTCAACTACGGTCGGCTTCGCAACTCCCTGGATGAAGAGCACGCCCACATCGGTGCGGGTGTGGCGCCCCAGCTTTACGGTCTTTACCTTGAGATTGGGGTCTTTGATTCGGCGGCGGATAAGCGCGACATTCACCCGGTAAGTCTCCGTGAATCCTTCGCGTGGGCCACGAATTACGGCCTCGGTCGTGGGCTCCTGCACGCCGCGCTTTTCCCATCCGCGGGTGCTGATTATAAGAGCCTTCTCAAATTTGTCTATAAAAAGTATTGTGTCACCTGAGAGAATGCCCAGCACCGCTTCACCAAAGTTGTCCACTTCCTTTACATCGGCCGCGGTCAGCAGTCCTTCTTTCACCATATTGAAAAAGTTCTGGCCCAGGCTGTATTCCAATGGCGTCTGGCGGGAAAGGAGCATGAGCGATTTCATGATTTCTTCCTGTACATCTCCCTTGTTCACCATGCCGTCGATATACATAAGAGCCATCTCGTGCTTCTGCGCCTGCCCCATGTAAAAATCCCTCGTTATGACGTCGTCGCAGTCGTACAGATACTCATGTATCTCTTTCTCGTTTTCTTTTATGTCCTTTTTGAGTTTTTTGCTCTTGTCGGGGGACATGTCCCTCTCAAAATAAATATCCCGCTTTTTGCCTGAGAAAAGCTTTGAAAATACATCCGTCATGCCATCACCCGCTATTTTGCATTACAGTATGTATTTTGATATTACGAACGCCATCAATGATCCGAAAATATAGAGCACGCCAATTATTCTTGCAGCCGCAAGTTCTTTCTTCAGCCCCTTGTTTTTGAGGTCAGCACAGTCGATCGCAAGAATATAAATGCCTGCCACCAAAAATACGGCCATCGTTCCCATAGTTATGTTTCCCTTCAGGTATCCCGCCAGCGCATGTATTATTTTGCCCATATATTTCACTGCCTTCACAAAATAGTGTTAAAAGTCCTTTGCCGATTCAGCAATAGCAAAATCCACTTTTATTTTTTGCTTCAAATGCAATTTTTATGATGCTAACTTGTGAATTTGTCCATTAAAAAACTTGTCTGAACCTTATTTTTATTTTATACTAGTAAAAAGTCGATTTGCTTGGAAAGGCGGGTAATGTTATGGAAATACTGGTGACACTGGATTCTTTGAAAAACCGGGAGGAGGAAAAGGTTCTCCATTTTCCGCCGGATACCCTGGTCACAAGGGAGGCCAGGGTTTATGCCGCCAAAAAAGGGATTGAAATATACGTGGGGGATGAAAGGCTCGCACAGCCTTCGCTTTTGAACGGCACATCCGGCCAAAAGGCGGTAATCTCTGTGGTGGGAGAAGACAGGGTGGGCATCATTGCGGGAATATCCGATGTGCTGGCAAAAAACAACGTCAATATTCTGGATATCACCCAAACAGCCATAGAAGGCCTATTTACCATGATAATGGTGGTGGATATCGCCAAAGCCTCAATCAGCTTTGAGGAATTGAAAGAGCAGCTTTCATTGCGGGGTGAAAAGCTATGCGTTAGGGTGGACGCACAAAGGGAAGAAGTGTTTCATTTCATGCACAGAATTTGAGTCGGAGAAGCGGGTGCCATTCTTCTTTGCCTTTTCATTCAATAAATCCAAGTCCCTATTTGTATGTCATCTCCCATTCAAACCTTTTAATGGCATCCATATTAAATTACTAGGTTTATCCTTGCCTGTATTTGCCGAATATATTGTATGAGGAGGATAATAATTGAATTTCACTCGGGATGAGATAATCGAAACCATCCGCATGGTTCAAGCAGAAAACCTTGATATAAGGACCATCACGCTGGGTGTCAGTCTGCGCGATTGTGCGGCGGATAGTATTGAATCTGCCGCCCGAAAGGTTTATGATAAGCTTTTGACCGCAGGATGCGAACTGGTGCCGGTAGCCCGGAAACTGGAAGCCGAATTCGGAATCCCCATCATAAACAAGAGGATTTCAGTGACCCCCATAGCCATGGTGGCGGAAAGCGCGCGGGAAAACGACTATGTCCCCATTGCGCTTGCCATGGACAGGGCAGCGGAGGAACTCGGAATAGACTTCATTGGAGGTTTTTCCTCACTGGTGCAGAAGGGTTTCACCAAGGGCGATACGAACCTGCTCAATTCCATCCCGGAAGCCCTTTCTTCCACCCGCAAGGTATGCTCCTCCGTAAATGCGGCGTCGAGCAGAGCGGGCATTAACATGGATGCGGTTAGGGCCATGGGGCAGATTATAAAAAGGACCGCAGCCCTCACCGCCGCAGAGGACGGCATAGGCTGCGCCAAACTGGTGGTATTCGCCAATGCAGTGGAGGACAACCCTTTTATGGCCGGAGCATTTCACGGTCCGGGAGAATCGGAAACAGCGGTTAATATAGGCATCAGCGGTCCGGGCGTGGTCAATACGGTGGTTAGAAGACTTCCGAAAAATGCGGATTTCGGAGAGCTGTCTGAGGCCGTAAAGCGCATGGCTTTCAAGATAACCAGGGCTGGGGAGCTTATCGGCAGGGAGGCAGCCCGCAGGCTCGGGGCTTCTTTCGGCATCATCGATTTGTCCCTTGCTCCCACGCCGGCAGTGGGCGACAGCATCGCCAACATACTGGAAGCAATGGGCCTTGAAAGGTGCGGTGCGCCGGGCACCACAGCAGCGCTTGCCCTGCTCAACGACGCCGTAAAAAAGGGCGGCGCCATGGCCACATCCTATGTGGGCGGACTTTCGGGAGCCTTCATCCCCGTGAGCGAAGATGCCGGGATGATACGGGCCGCAGCCGACGGCGCCCTTACGCTTGAGAAGCTGGAAGCGATGACCTGCGTGTGTTCGGTGGGCCTGGACATGATAGCCATACCGGGAGACACGCCCGCGGAAACCATTTCAGCCATAATCGCCGATGAGATGGCCATCGGGGTCATCAATAAAAAGACCACTGCTGTTCGGATAATTCCGGCTCCCGGCAAAAAAGCCGGCGACTTCGTAGAGTTCGGCGGCCTGCTTGGCCGCGCTCCGGTTATGCCCGTAAGCACCTTTGATTCCTCTGTTTTCATAAGGCGCGGAGGCCAGATACCGCCGCCCATACAGAGCCTGACAAATTGAGAGTACAGGTTTAAAATTAAAATTCATACTTGACATTTCAAAAATAAAATGATATTTTAAATAACACAATAGCAAATCAAAGATTATCAAAAGCCATGACGGAGAAGAAGGAGTCGCAAAGCCTCAAAGAGAGCCGGGAAGGGTGAAAGCCGGCAGGTGGAAGACTTCGGGCCGCTCCCGAGCTGTGGGTTGAAAGGTTATCGAGTAGGCCAGGCCGGATGTTATACCGTTATCAAAATGAGGTGGAGCTATGCTCAACCAGGGTGGTACCGCGAGAATACCTCGTCCCTTCAGGGGCGAGTTTTTTTTGTCTGTTGTCGCGGTTGTCGCGGGGACGGTTCTCTTGACATGATGCTCTTGACAGATTTGCCCTGATAGAGCGGCTCAACTAGGGTGGTACCGCGGAATCCGTCCCTTTTGGGGCGGATTTTTTTATCCAAAAGCTGCAGCGCCCCGATGCAGGCCGGAAGCACATCAAAAGCATTCAAGGATAACATAATCGGCTTCAGCAGCTATGAAGCAGATTCAGGATTTTATATTCGTCTAAGTTTAAGTGCAAATAGTGTGGGCTTAATTACCAATCATTTAGGAGGAATCCAAAATGCGCATCTCAAGTGTGGTTCAGAGTTTAAAGCCTTCGGGCATAAGAAGATTCTTTGATTTGGCGGAAAAAGACCCGGAAGTGATTTCCCTAGGGGTGGGAGAGCCTGACTTTGCGACCCCAGGGCCGATACTTCGCGCTGCGGAAAGAAACATGGCCGCAGGAAACACGCATTATACATCCAATGACGGAAGTCTTGCCCTGCGGCGGAAACTGTCGGAATATCTGAAGAGCCGCTTTGGACTCGAGTATGACTTCGATGGAGAAATTATAATAACAGTTGGTGCAAGCGAAGCTATAGACATTTCCCTTGCCACCATAATCTCTCCGGGAGACGAGGTCCTTATCCCTGAGCCGTGCTTTGTATCATATGCTCCGTGCACTGTTCTATGCGGCGGCGTGCCCAAGATGGTGCCCACTCTTGCTCAGCAGGGCTTCAAATTGACGGCTGATGAACTTGAAAAATACGTCACCCCGAGGACCGTGGCGCTGCTGCTGTCATATCCCAACAATCCCACGGGAGCTGCAATGACGTATGGGGATCTTGAGCCAATTGCGGATTTTGTGAAAAAATACGATTTGGCGGTGGTATCGGATGAGGTTTATGCGGAACTCACGTACGGCATAAGGCATGCCAGCATTGCTTCCCTGCCGGGAATGAAAGAGCGCACCTTTCTCATCGGCGGTTTTTCAAAGGCTTTCGCAATGACCGGATGGCGCGTGGGATACCTTTGCGGCCCCTTGGACGGCGTGCAGCAGGCCCGCAAGGTTCACCAGTACAGGGTAATGTGCCCTCCCACCATAAGCCAGGATGCGGCTTTGGAAGCTCTGTGCAGCGGGGAGCTGGAGCTAAGGCGCATGGCCGACGAATATGACAAAAGGAGAAAGGTCATCTGCCGCGGGTTGAGGGATTTGGGCTTTGATGTGCCGGAACCCCATGGGGCATTTTATGTTTTCCCCAGTATCAGCCATACCGGGCTTACTGATGAGGAATTCGCCGAAAGGCTTATTGAAAATGCAAAAGTGGCTGTAGTGCCGGGCAGCGCCTTCGGCTCGAGCGGCCGCGGGCATGTGCGGTGCTCCTACGCCACTTCCATGGAAAATATAAACGAAGCCTTAAACCGCATTGAAATGTTCGGGTTTAGGCGAATAAAAGTTCAATACTTTTAGGCCATCAGAATATGATGTTTTCGCGGTAATCTTTCTGCAAATCTTTCTGCAAGAACTCGAGAAAGCGCACCAGCATGGCCGAAGCTTCGGCCCGGGTCATGGTTTTGTCCGGGTTCACGCGGTTGTAGCTGTCGCCTTCTATGAGATTTATCTCCCTCGCCACATATATGCTGTCTTTGGCCCATGAGGGGATTTTGTCGTCATCGGAAAAATCCGTGTAGTATCCGGGATTGGGGGCTTTGCCTGCAAATCCAAGCGCCCTTATGAGAATTGTAACCGCTTGGGCTCTGGTAAGGGGATCTTTGGGCTTGAACAAGTCCTTTGCAGCTCCTGTTATAATGCCCTTGCTCAGCGCTTCCTTTATGTATTCGTAGTTGGGGTCGTCGACGCCCACGTCCTTAAAAGGGGACACTTCGGGGGTTTTTTTGCGCGAGCTTGAGGTTTTTTTCTGATTTTCCGCTGAAGTTCTTATGTTGCACGCCCTGATTATGCCTCTTATGAAATTTTCTCTGGTCATGGGAGCTTCCGGAACAAAAAAATTCTCTCCCGAATCGAAGACATCCAGAGAATACAGCTTTTCAATATAGGCCTGCGCCCAATGGCCCTGTACGTCTCTGAACTTGGGCACAGTGAGGCGCTCAACTTTCGGCACCATCTTCAATGACAGGCTTGTGTCGTCCTTATTTCTCTTATTATTGTTCGGTATGTTGCCCTTCATCACAGGCAAATCATACTCATATTTCGACACCATCTCTCGGTTGGTGGTCCTGATATATCCCCCGATAAAGCTGGATAAATCCACGTCGCTCTTTTCATAGCTCAAGGTTTTGGTCTGGCTGTCGGACACCTGGACTTTTGCGGTTCCGTCCCAAGTATATTCGGTTTTCTTAGTAGAATCGTTTTCATCCGGAATATTTCTCTTTGACGATATGGAATATTCGATTATTTGGGTTTCGGTGGTTCCCCAGAAGTTTTCATACCCCACATCCCCGCCGGATATATCTATCGTTATTTCCCCTTCATCCTTATTTATCTTATAATATTTTCTTCCCCTAAAATTTCCGGAATAAAAATCCGAGGCAGGCCTTTTATCAATCACATCGGACTTGGAAAACTGGTAATCCTCAAGCTCGTACTTATCTTTACCTATCTCTATAGTTTCTTTGCAGCCATTAACCCTTGTGGACGCTATGGCCTGGCCTTTATCCGTCTTTTGCTCGTATTCGGTGATGTATGTCACCGTCCTCTTGAGCTGAGTTTTTTCATCCAGGCCATCGGCCTTGAGATCGAAGCGGTATGAGACTGTCCTCGTATTGTCCTTTTCCCGTTCGGATACACTGACTGTGCCGGAGAAGATTATGGGCTCCCCGGTTACAAACACCACTTCTTCATACTTGTATTCGTTGTTCACGCCGCCGTTAAAATCCGCCGGAACCGCCAGCGCAAAGGAGGGGCGAATTGCAAGTACCGCTATTATTAAAAGAGCCGCAAATCTTTTCACCATGCTCACTCCCAGAAATCACTTCACCAAAACGAATTTGCCGTATATGTCATCCCTCACGGTATAAACCGTATCCTGCGGTCTGATGTCTTCCCAGGATGCAGCTTTCCCATCCTTAATTATTACGGCATCCTCCAAAAGTATTTTCACTGGCACCGTCTTGGGCACCCAGCTGTCTTTGCGCGCGCTCCAGTCCGCAGCGTTCGAGACCGTAATCATGGGGCCCAGGGTTTCATCTTCCTTTACCGTTTCCACTATTCCCGTGGTTACCCTCTGATTCAGCACCGAATCCATGGTTTTCTGCGCCGTTACGGCCACTATCCTGTCCCCATCGGCATATATATATCCGTACCAGTCCTTCAACCCGTTTCTCTTGGCGTATGAGCTGCTTTCATCTACCGCGTATTCCTCGGAATAGAACTCTTTTCGCGATATCCGTTCATTGTTTTTTGCATCGTAAATGTATGTGTCGTCGTCGTAGTACAGTTCTTTTGCTTCGTCGAAGGATTCCCATTCGTTTTTGTTGAGTATATAAAAGTCCCGGAGCGTCACCCTGTCTTCAATGATTTCATCCAGTCTTCCGGCGTAAAGGTAATTCTGCGCAATATTCGAATTGTTAATGTCTTCATTGTACACATAAACCAGGTCGGCGGTATTCCCGCTGCCGCTGCCTTCAGCCACCACCAGCGCGTCTGAATCCGGGTTGAGCGAGTATTTGTCCACAATCCTGCCGTTTTTCACGATGATGGTGCCGTCATTAAAATCTATATTTTTTTTGTTTGAAAGCTCCATCGCACCGGCATACCAGTTTATTTCCTCTATTTTGCCGGTATATGCGGTCTCGTTCTGATTCTTTATGATCATTTTCTCGATTTTATCCGTGCCGAAAAAGTCCTTTACCGCAAGATATACGGTTTTGCCCCTGTAATACTTTAGATTTTCGCAAGGAATTTCATAGCCTCCGGCAAAAGCTCTGAAATCCCCTGCAATGTCTATTTTCTTGACTTTTGCCGTTTCTTCCCATTCTCCGCTATTCAGGCACGCCGCATTGCTCAGGGAAATGGAGCCGCCCAGCGCATCAATAGATTGCAGAACCCCCCGATATACCCCTTTTATTTTCACCGATTCCCCCTGAATATTTATCCTGCTGACGAGCGTTGAATTTGCTTCATCAAAAAACAGCCTCACGCTGTCGCCCTCGCACAAGGTGCTCAAGGGGACATTCTCGCCCTTTTTCAAGACAATGGTGGCGGGTGACGTGAAATACGCCTCTTGCTTTCCGGTGGCAAGTTTCAGTACTATCTGATTCCTGTCTATTTTTCCCACAACTCCGCTTCTCACCTTTGCACCGGGGGCAAGGTAGCCTGGGTTTGTGGTGGAATATCCTTCCATGTATACAATGCTGCCGCCAGAATATTTTGCGTAAACTTCCATCCCTGGCTGAAAATCCCCCAGCAGTGCAGGGATGCCATCTATTTCCATGACGGCTCCGGACGCGAGGGGAAAGACCTGCACTCTTCCGCTGTATTCTTCGATTTGTATATTCTGGCCCTTGCTTTTCAAAAATCCTTCGATGTATCCCGCACGAAGGGGAGCGGCGGCGGGACGGAATTCCTGCGGCGCACCCTGCGACACGGAAAATACCGATGTTATGCATATTGCCGCTATAGCGACAGCCGCGATAAGTTTCTTCATGTTCCTACCTCCTGCTGCCTATTATCATGTATCGCCCCAATCTTTCCACATATGCCGCCAGCGATGTGGCGCCATTCCCTGCCTTTTCAGCCACCCGCTCCCATGTGTTCTTGTAATCGTCGTATCTGCTCAGGGCTATGGAATCCACTTTTCTTAAAGCAGCCCTGGATGAATCGTATTCCATAATCAGCTGGATTCTGGAAGCGAGATATTCCATTGAAGTCGCTTCATTCCCGACGAAAAGCCCTGCCTTTAATTCGTACTGTGTGGAAAGCCCCACTTTCCCCGCCATATCGCTGCTTTCCGCATACGGAGAAATCTCGAATCTGACGCCCGCATCGTTCCTGTTGCTTTTATCCGCGAGTTTTGAGGTGTTGAATGCACTGGGATTTAATTTTACGGTGAAGTCTACGCCTGTAATGGTTATGTTCCCGGAATCCTTCTTTACCACGACTTGCGCGGGTATGCTCACCACCACTTTTTTAGCACCCGCCAGTTCTCCTATGGTAATATCTATGACGGTTTCTTTCCTGTAATCGCTGTATCCTATGATCACATTTACCGTGTCGCCGGACTTTATCATCCGCGTGTTTTCAACCGGATTGCCGTCTTCATCCTCGGGTCCTGCCGAAGACCCCGTCTTGACCGTATTGCTCACATCGGATGGCTGTGAGGATCCGAAGGGGCCTATGGCCTTAACGATGAATTTATATTTTGTGCTGGGTTCCAGGTCAGTGTACAAATAGCTTGTGAGCTTGGTTGAGCCTACAAACTCCGTCTCGTTTTCGTCTATCACCACGTATATCTCGTATTCCACAGCATTTTCCACTTTAGACCAGTTTATCCTGATGTATCTATCGTAAACCAGTTCTGCCCTTACATTCAGAGGAGCCTCCAGTTTGGGCAGGCCGTACACGAGGTTTTCATATATATCGGTTGCCCCGCCGTCGGGGTTTATAATCATTACACCCTTTGCCCCTACTTTTCCTTGCGGTGTCACCACCGTCAATGTCTCTGAATCTATAAACCTGACACTGCTGCCATACGCACCGCCTGTCAGGGCGTATGGTGCTCCGTCAATATATATTACAGTGCCCACGGCTGAGGATTCATCTTCCGTTTCTTCGATTTCGGGATAAAACACCACCCTCGCTCCGGATACAAAGCCGGAACCCTTGATTTTTATTTCCTGACCGCCCTCAATGGAAATGCTTGTGATGCGGCTGGTCTCCGTGGAATCATCGGGGTCCACAACCGCGGTGATTTTCGGGCCGCTGATGTAAGTAAAATATACGGAGTTGGAAAGCTCGCCGTCGGGATTTTCAACCTTGACTTCAATTTTGCCGGCATCATGCGACGGTGCAACCACGGTAATCGTCTTGTAGTCCACGACAGTAACATTCGAATCCTGAACGGTGACTCCGCCGAAATACACCTTCAGGCCCTCCCGGAAATCCTTGCCCGTTATCTTAACCGTAGTCCCTCCGGCAGCCGGACCGTGGTCGGGAGTGATTTTTTCGATCGTCGGAGCCGTCTCCCCCTTTATAAACATTATATATATTGGTCTTGGGCTGGCTGCGTCCGAGGATGCCGTGCCTCCGTCCTCATTGACCACCACCAGCCGGTGCAGTTTTCCAACCGCGCTTTCAGGCACCGCGGGCATGGTAAAGGTCATTTTTGTGGGAAGCATATAAGTTATGTCTTTCGGCGCGATCGCAGCGAGGTCCGAAACCTGAATCTTCGCATTTTCCCGAAAGTCGCTGCCTATGACGCTTACGGTATTGCCGCCTTTATATGTAAGATAAATCACTCTAACATCCCGCCCGTTGATATTCACATCCTGCGGACCGTTGCCTTCTTTGAGAAGATTTACTATGACCGGGCTGCTGGCAGGGTTTTTGTATTCAAACTTTCCTTTTGCCGTGCCTCCGTCTGGGTTTATGACATAGACATTTACAATGCCAATGGTGTAATAGTTTGGCGTTGTGACCACAAGATGGCCGCTGTCCACGAGTTCAGCCTCCGGGGCATATCCCCTTTCCACATATAGCCTTCTGTCCGATATTTCAAGCCGGATGAGCTCCTTGCCTGAATAGCTTATTTCGTCGGTTCCGTTGTTTGCGGAAAGAAGTCTCGTCGGAAAATAGAGCACGCTGCCATCATAATTTATGGCGCCGCTGGAATAGGTGAGCCCCTTTTCGCTTATCTCCAGCAGAATTTGGCCGTCGGCATACTGCACTTTGAGACCCCCGTCGAGGTTTACGGTGGTCCTGCCGTTGTCGATGCGGCCTGAATTTTCCTGTTCCCTGGGTATATCTTTGTTGGTTATGTCTCCAAAACGCACAAGCACCTCGGGGGGCGTGCTTCCCCCATATACGGCGGGATTGCTTTTTGCAAAGCTTCTCCCGAATATCTCCACTTGGTCGCCGCCCTGTTTTTTGCCTTCTGACGGCACTATGCTGGTTATTGTCGGGTTTGAAGACTGATATGTGAATTTCACGCTGTTTGAAATCCCTGAGTCGTTGTTGACTACGTAGACTTCCACGTCCCCGGCCGTACCGGACGGTGCGGCAACCTTCAGGTACCCGTCGGAAAACTCCAGCACTCTTGCCGTTTTGCTTCCGAAATACACCTTGGGCAGCACAGGAACCACATATTTATCATAATCGCTGCCGTCGGGATAAAGCTGCTTCAGTTCTTCAACAGTCTTGCCCCTGAAGTCGTCCCATTGATTGTTTCCATTCTTGTCTCTGTACGCCTCGCTATCGTCTTTTATCTGATCTCTGTCGTCATCACTGAAGGGTTCGAAGTATCTGAAGTCCTGCCCGGTAATCTCTACGATGTCGCCACCCGCAGCGTTGCCCTTTTGGGGTACGATTTTCGTAATTTTGGGGTGGCTTGTGGGCACCACATAGGTGAAGCCATCCTCTTTGCCCGCACTGGACCCATCGGGATTGAGCACCACCACCGGCACCGTTTTCCTATCCGTTCCGGATAGCTCTCCGGAAAAAGGAGGCACCTTTACAGTAATTTTCTTCCCGTCGATACTCACGGAGGTGTCGCTTGCTGCCACTTCCACGCCGTCGATGAATACCCTTGATTTATTGGTTCCGTCATCATAAAACTCTTTGCCTAATATATCCACCGTATATCCGCCGTCCACAGAGCCGGAGTCCGGCACGATTCCTTCTATGGATGGTCTCGACTGGGGCTGCGTGTAGTAATAAAACCCCTGTTCATTTGTACGGCTGTCTTTTTTGGTGTCGGGATTTATCACCGTCAAATCATACCAACCGTCGCCCAGTGTCAGTATTGGGACTTTGAATATGATGGTGTTTTTATCCATCACTTTTACCATGTCTCCCACTATAACCCCGTTTTCCACTTTAAAGGGAGTCTGCAGCACAAGGCGCAGAGAGCCGATGACTATCTCGGTTGCGCTATCGCCTTGCTCCACCGTCAGGCTGTAGTCGCTGCCGCCCACCTGGCTCGCCACCAGCCCCCCGCCTGCTATGCCCACTTTGTAGGTGGTGCTTGCCCCGTCCGAAATCACGGGGTTGCCCTGGGAATCAAAACTTATTGTATAGAATTTGTTTGCGTTTTCATCTTTGAGCAGCACGCTGTGCCAGTAATCCGCAACTTTAACGTATTTGCCGCCGTCCGTGTTTTCTTCCACCCTGATGATTTCATCGTTCAAAGGCGCAAGATAATCCCGGAGGACGATTTTCTTTGTGGCGGAGTCTATATTGTATTGATTTATATCCTGCCCCTCCAGCAGTATCCTGGTTCCTATCAGCTTGTATATCTCATCCGCCGTGGCCGTGGGATCGGGCAAAAGGAAGTTGTCTCCTTTCACCTGCACCAAAGTCCCCGTATTGCCCGCTTTCGGAGCAAAATCCGCAATTTTGGGATCGGTATAAGTCTTCACGTAGTAAAAGTCCCAGACGGCCATGCCACCACCGGGATTCAAGATTTGCAGCTGTGTTTTCCCTTCCTTTCCCGAAGGCGCTTTTAAGGTAATGGTTCTTCCGTCTCCGGACCTTGCGATTCCGGAAACTTCCCTGCCCGCTATGTATACCTTGACTCCATCCTGGAAATTGGTTCCTTTGACGGTAACGGTTTCGCCGCCGTCCACAGTCACCACATCCGGGCTGACGCTTTCTATGACCGGGATTTTGTTTTCACTGGGCAGCAGGAACTTGACCGTTGCTGTAGCATCGGAGGAAAGACCCATCTGGGACGAGTTTCTTATGGGGTTAGTGATAATAACGGGTATGGCGGTTCCTATAAAGGCTTCGGGCACCTCGGTACCTTCAGGTATAACGGCCACAATTCTGGTGCCCAATTCATTTCCGGTACTGCCGTCCAGTATATTTCCATTGCTGTCTTCCACGTAGACGGTCAAATTGGGATCCGAGTTCTTGTCCAGCACAACTTTGTTTGCAGCGTTGCTGAACTGGATGGTGGGATACCGGGTGACAAACCCCTGGATTTCGTCATTGTATCTGTGTATCAATATATTCTTTCCTGTTACGGCGATCAGGAGGTCCTGGCCGAGCACGTATTTGCCGCCGGCATTCTTTCTAACATATATTTCGCTCGGAGTTGCGCTCTGCACTTCTGGCTTAACAGTGCTGGGAATAAACGTATATGCCTTTGACGTCTGCGCTCTTTCGGTAAACACGAACTGTCCCGTATCGTATTTCAGCGTTGTTTCCGTTTCCACAACAACATCTCTGACGTAGTTTCCGTCATCGATGGTTATGGGGGAGACCATTATGCTGATCTTATCCAGCTCTGCGGAAAAGCTGGAATCTTCCCTGAATGTGGCCATATTCCCGACTATTACGGTAATTTTCTTTGTTACTTCGGTTATGTCCTTACCGCCGTAAGAAGCGACCTTTTCCCCGTTTTTCCGCCAAGTCCTCACAAGCACAGGATGATCCTGCTGTTCATTGTAGCAGTAATCGGTGACGGTGACTCCCGATTCCATTATCAGGTCGTCTATATTCAGGCTCCCCAGATACCTGCCGGAAATGACGGCGGGAGAGCCGGTATCGGGGCCGGTATTGGGCTGGATGGCATCTATTCTGGCGCTCCTGTATCCGTCTATCACCGTAAACTTCTGGTCAAGCACCTTTTCGCCGGTTACATAATCCATTGGGTCCGCACCGTCCGGAACCTTATTGGTGAGGACTACATAGTATTCTCCTTTTTCCAGGTTGGGAACCTCCACGGCAAGAATATCCTTTTCCCCTTCTGCATCCATCTTGTATGTGGGGTTTACGCCTTTGTTCGAAGCGGTGTAGGCATCTGTGCCATCCACCTTCTTCAGGAAGAACACATCATAAAGGCTTAATGTGCCAGCCTTGAAATATATGGTGCTGCCCACGGGCCCCCTGTTGGGGAACATCTCCAAATCGCCGGATATGTTGAGAGGGGAAACAAGCCTGAACTGGTCCGAATAGCGATAGTACAGATTTACATTTACCTTTCTCGTGTACGCACTGTTGAAGGTTATATCATCCGTCAGCCACTTTCGCTCGATAACTATGTCCTGAAGGCCCAATTCGCCGGTGGGATTCTGCAGTGTCACGCTGCTGTCGGATGTAAAGAGGCTGTTGTCTATTTTTGTGAAGGCTATTCCTCTGCCGTAGGATACCGTGAATTCGCTGGAAGCCGAATTAACCAAGCTTAAGTCTGAACCATATATTGTGACGCTGCCCTCTCCCTTTGTCACAGTCATCGGATTTATGCCGCTTATGGCGGGCATGTTCCCCTTATCTCCTATGCTTATCGATGCGCCGCCCACCGTTATTTTGGTGATGCCTTTGAGCGCGGCCCAGTCGGCTGGCTTGGTGAATTCGAAATACAGCGTATCATCGGTGTTTATTTTGGGATTAGTTAGCATCCGGGGCTGCCCCGAGACAAACACCTGAACATTTGCATCCTTTATATTCCTGCCCTCTATGGTTATGTACATGGAGGTCTGCAGCCGGCTGGAATCAAAAGTCTTTCCTATTGTAACGCCGGTAACGTAAAAATTGTCGGCGTCAAAGGCTTCCGCCGGTTTTTCTGCCCACGGCAGCTGTGAGAAAAGCATGGCAGCTATAAGGGCGATGGATACGATCTTAAAGAATGAATTTTTTGCTTTATTCCCCAATATTCTCTGAAGTGCGCCATTTGTGCCCGTCAAACTACTTTCCTCCTTCCTCCACCACCACAAAAATGCCCGTGCCGCTGCTTGTTATGGTTACCCTTCTGTCTATCCTGTCTACTGCAGAATATTCTTCTTCCCATGAGCGAAGTTTTTCGTCGTATCTCAATGCCTTCAAATGTTCCCCGTTGCTCTCTGCAAAGGGTACCACCACTTTTATGCCACTGACCTTGAAATTTTCGCCCGCAACGCGTATAAAATCCGATTTTGCTTTGCCCGCCGCAAGGCTCGATTTCAATTTTGCCGCCATCACGGGTTCCGCGCGGCCCAGGATTATTTCTATGTCCCGGCTTTCAGCCGTTGAATCCAGCGTAAGGCGATACAGAGTTACGTCAGCCCATTTCGAATATGTTTCCAGCATGCCTATCTCTTTTTTTGCGCTTCCTTTAAAGCTTATTTTCCTCACCAACACATCCTCGCCCATGAGCTCATCCAAATCCAGCGACACACGGCTTTTATCGGTGAAGTCACTGTCCAGCAGCAGAGTGTCCGAGCTTAACTTTACATTTCCCCTCACTTCGCCCGCTTTGCTGTTTGACTTTTCCATATATTCTTCATTAGGCACAAAGTCTCCTTCTTTAACAACGCTCAGGGCTCCGTATATTTCATATTCATGGTCGTCGTCATTTGCCACGCGTATCGCGTAAAGTCCGGGGTCCAGTCTGCGGCTGCCGGAAGGCAGGTATACCTTCAGTATGGTATTTCCGCCCTCGTCCGTATCGACTTTAACTCTGTCCGCTCTGATGTCGTTGAAATATACCTCGACATTATCCCCGTCAAAGTAATCGCCCTGCAGAATTATCGGCACATCCTCATCATAGTTTTCAGGCACGCTGCCCGTTACAACTCCCGTCACCGACGGAACGGCCGCTGTCGTAAAACTCCATTCTATGACATCGTTCCCCGAAAGAAGATTGCCGGAACTGTCGGTGCAATATACTATGCCTGCATTTACGGTAACCGCATAAGTCGTCTGTGACCTCAACTGCTTCACCGGTATGAAAAGGTAGGCTTTCTTCTGCCCGCTGTCCTTCACAAAAATGTATTTTTCTATATACGACTTTTTCTGGGCTGTATCCTGCATATTCTGGATGTAGCCCACGAATTCCGCGTCTATCATGGACGTGGCGTTTTCGCCGCCGGCATGCACATATGAAGATTTGATTAGGTCCAGCCCTCCGGATTCGTTCAGTGCCAGGCTGCCGTCGGAATCGTCAAAAGTAATTTTCAAAAAATATCTTGTGGTGCCGTCGATTACCTTAGGGTTTAAATTTTTCTCGTTGACCCATCCGTCTTCCGAAGGATATTTTTCTTTCACTTCAGGCTTGCCCCTGGGGGTAATCGCAAGAGAGACGCTGCTGTTTTCCACCGGTTCCGCCCGGTCAGAAAAATAGATTTTTATGATGTAGGTTCCGCTGCCGCTGTCCTGGCTCAGTTTCTTCACCGCATCGCTGCTTCTGAGCTTTATCAGAAGTTCCGTCACGTTCACAAACTCAATGTCGGCCTTTTCTACGGCAACAGCATCGCCGCCCGCCGCATTGCCCGCTACAGGCAGAAGTTCCACTTTCTCAACGCTTTCGTTGAAATTGTATCCGGTCACGGTAAATGCAGCGCTGCCGCCCATGATATCCAGCACACTCATGGATGAAGGATATATGCCGCAGATGCCGCGGGATTCTCCGGATTTGTCTCTCACCACAAATTCAATTGCGAGGGCCGATAGAAACCGGCCCGACCTGGTCTCAAAAACATCGCCGCTTATGCTCAGCTTGTAATATTTGCCCCAATCGAGCTTTGCTTTCGGATATATTTTGATTTTGGTCTTTTTCACGCTGTTTTCGTAATAATACTCCAGGCGCACTTTCTCTATTTCTGCAACGGCATTGCTGTTGTAGCCTTCCGACAGCACAATTCTGCCGAGCGCCGAGTCGTCACCGGCCTTCAAAATCACTTCGCCGTCCGCATAAAGCACAATGGGGGTAGTGCTGTCGTATGCCGGAGCGCCGTACGTCCTGGAAGAACTCACGCCCGCCCAGTTTGCCGACAAAGTGCCGGACGAAGCGGTCCAGAAATAAAACTCTATGTCCTTTTCAGGATTGTAACCGTACGTGTCCTCTACGATATCCCTATCTATGAACAGTTTGTATCGGTTAAGGCTGAGCAGAGAAGATTCGGGCTTTACCGCCAGAGTATTATTGTTCACTATGCTTATGCTGCCCACCGGCACCCTCTGGGATTCATCGGGATCCGCGCCCGGAACGCCCTGCCCGTAAACGTATTCCACCACGCTGTCGTATGAACTGCCGGATGGATCCAGGGCCGTTTCCAGGGCTTTCGGGATCTTATAAAGCTTTACCGCATCCTGCAGGTTCATATCTTCTTTATCCTTGTCCCACTTTATATTCCTGTCAAAGCGTATATAAATAGTTCCTCCGCCTGAAAGCCGCGTGCCGGAAAGCGAAGTTATGTCGTCGCCGCCGGAAGGGCTCGAGGAATATCCGGACACAGCAGGCCGCTGCCCGTCTCCAGCGGTAACAAAATTCAATTCGGTTTTTTCATTGGTAATTCCATTGCTGCCGATGACGCATCCCGCTTCCAGGACAACGGTGTAAGGCGTGTTTCGCCTTAAAGGGTATGGCTCATCGTTTATTTCGATATTCAGAGTCTTGCCGTCGTTGGAGAGGTAGATATCTTTATCATGGTCGAGGGGATAGGTTTCTTCTCCAAAGTTTATGCTGATTTTGCTTTTATCCAGTATCTCAACAGGGGAACTGAAGTTGAATTTAATGACAGGCTCTATTTCCACGCCCTGCTGATTCTGTGCAGGATAGGTAGACAGCAGAATGACGGCATCAGCCCTTGCGGTATTTATTTTCAATGAGAAAGAAGCAAACACCAGAACAGGTATTAGAATTGACGCTGCAATTTTCTTTATCCTTCCCACCGCATTACCTCCAGACCAAAATGAAATCATGCTACGTGGCGAATAGACTTTCTTAAATCCGAAGCCCGGCAGCCTCGTCCTGCACCTGGCCCGCTTTGCGCCCCTACCTTTTGGCAGGTTTACCTATATATTCCATATCTTGTGTAAATAAATAATTCGACACAAAAACCCAAAATCCTCTAATTTTTACACCGATTTTGGACGGGGTACGAACACTTTATTTGTCCACAATAATTATCCACAAAGTTATCCACAGGTGTTAATAAGTAAAAGTCTTGTCCTCAAGGTGCGTCCTTTTTTTAACGAAGTTGTCCCCATTGGGGATAAGTTATCCACAGTTATCCACAATTGATACGAGCTGATAAAGGTTGATTCAGGTGCAAAAAGTCGCTTTCAGTGGTTGTGACAGCCCGGCACATGCAGTCAGCCAAAAATTTATTTTTCTACGCTTAAAGTAACTTTGATTTTGAATTATGGTATAATATTTCATGAAGATAATTGTCATAAACTTTTAAACAAAATGGAGCGCTGGGTAAATATGTATTTCCAACAACCGGACGACCGTAAAATATATTTGCAGATTCTCAAGCGAATGTCACCCGAAGAAAGACTTTTAAAAGCTTTCGAGCTATCTGAGTTTGCCAAGCAACTTTTTATTCATGGGCTTCACAAGAGATTCCCTAACTTTAGTAATGAAGAAATAAAAAAGATTTATCTGGAGCGTCTAGAAAAATGTCACAACAGGAATTATTAAAAACAGTGGTTAAAGCTCTTGAAAATGCCAACATTCAATATATGATTACAGGTTCTATTGTCTCAAGTTTACAGGGTGAACCTCGTCTAACTCATGATATTGATTTAATAATCGCTATCCAAAAAAAGGATGTAAAAAAAATAGTTAAAGCGTTTTCTGCACCTGAGTTTTACATGAGTGAAAATGGCATTTATAATGCTATTAAAGACAAAACTATGTTTAATCTTATCGACATTAAAGAAGGAGACAAGGTTGATTTCTGGATACTGACCAATGAACCTTTTGACATATCACGTTTTTCCAGAAGATACTCGGAAGATTTTATGGGAATAAAAATTATGGTTTCAAGTGCCGAAGATACAATCCTTGCAAAATTAAGGTGGGCAAAAATGGCCGGAGGCAGTGAAAAACATTTTATAGACGCTTTAAGGGTATATGAAGTGCAATATGAAAGATTGGATATGGGATATATAGATCGCTGGGCACAAAAATTAGGTGTGGAAGGATTATGGATGCGTATAAAAGCAGAAGCAGAAATAATATAGCACAAATCAGATGCCGGATAGTCAGATATCAGAATTAAAAGGAATTTGCAGCTTGCAAATTCCTTTTATTTTCCGACATCCGACTTCTGGCATCACATGAGAGCGGCAGAAAGCTGCGGTCCCCGGCCGTCTCCGGCAGGCAAGCGGCTTTTTACGCCAAAAACATCTCTCCATTTATTTCAACACTGCGCCGGTGTTGGCGGATGTCACCATCCTTGCGTACCTTGCCAGGTATCCGGTCTTAATCTTGGGCTCGGGCATCTGCCATTTTGCCCTGCGGGCTGCCAACTCTTCGTCGGTCAGCAGCACATCCAGGCGCTTGTTCTTTATGTCTATTCTTATAATATCCCCTTCTTCCAGCAGGGCAATCGGCCCGCCTTCCATCGCTTCGGGAGACACATGGCCGATGGATGCGCCGCGGGTCGCTCCGGAAAATCTTCCGTCCGTGATGAGCGCCACGTCTTTGTCGAGCCCCATTCCCGCTATGGCCGACGTGGGAGACAGCATTTCCCTCATGCCGGGGCCGCCTTTTGGGCCTTCGCAGCGTATCACGATTACATCGCCCTTGTTTATCTTTTTTGAAAATATGGCCTCTACAGCCTCCTCTTCGGAGTCAAAGACCCTTGCCGGGCCTTCGTGATACATCATCTCAGGCGCAACGGCGGCCTCCTTAACCACAGCGCCGTCCGGAGCCAGGTTGCCTCTCAAAATTGCCAGGCCACCGGTTTCCCTGTATGGATTTTCAATGGGCCTAATTACCTCGGGCTGCTTCACACATGCATTTTTTATATTTTCTCCCACCGTCTCACCGGTAACGGTTATAATGTCAAGGTGCAGCAGGCCTTTTTTGGACAGCTCCTTCATCAATGCGGGAATGCCTCCGGCTTCGTGCAGGTCCTGCATGTGATGATGGCCGCTGGGGCTTATCTTGCATAGATAGGGTGTCCTTCTGCTTATAGCGTCAAAAAGGTCCAGTTCCAGCTCTATGCCCGCTTCATGGGCTATGGCCGGCAAGTGCAGCACGGTATTGGAGGAGCCCGCCATGCCCATATCCACGGTGATGGCGTTCTCGAAAGCCTCTCTTGTGAGGATGTCTCTTGGTTTTATATCTTTCCTCACCATTTCCATAACCTGCATGCCGGCCCTTTTGGCAAGAGCGATTCTTGCACCCTGATAAGCCGGTATGGTGCCGTTGCCCGGAAGACCCATGCCCAGCGCCTCGGTGAGACAGTTCATCGAGTTGGCGGTAAAAAGTCCTGAGCATGAACCGCATCCGGGACATGCCTCGTGTTCGATGGCCGAAAGTTCCTCCTCCGTTATTTCACCGGCCTCCAGCGCCGCTATCTTTTCAATGCATGTTGAAAAATCGATGTCCTGGCCTTTGTAGCGTCCTGCGTACATGGGCCCTCCGCTGATCACAACCGATGGTATATTCAGCCTAGCCGCAGCCATGAGCATTCCGGGCACTATTTTATCGCAATTCGTGATGAGAACCAGGCCATCAAAGCCATGCGCAATGGTCATTGCCTCTATTGAATCGGCGATGAGCTCGCGGCTGGCCAGGGGATATTTCATGCCGATGTGGCCCATGGCTATGCCGTCGCATATGCCGATGACGGGAAATTCTATCGGGGTGCCGCCCGCCATTGCAACGCCTATTTTTGCCGCCTGAGCAATGCGGTCCAGGTGTACATGCCCCGCCACGATTTCATTCTGTGAATTCACTATGCCTATAAGGGGGCGGTGAATCTCCTCGTCCGTAAAACCCATGCCGTAAAAAAGCGCTCTTGTAGTCGCCCTCATGGGCCCTTTCTTTATGCTGTCGCTTCTCATAAGATTTCTCCTCTCCATAAAAATATGGGTTCATTCGTGCATTTTTTCCACAGGCTGCGCATCTTTTCGATTTCGGAAGCTAAAATTCGGATTGGATGAAATTGAGATTTTATAATCCCAACTTAATCCGGCGCCTGAAATCCATCATCCGTCGTGTCCCTCGCCGGGTCCGGCTCATTGTGGATGCTTTCCTTGCCTCGCTGCAGGGCAATTACGCCCGTCCTCACGCTTTCGATAATGCCGTAGTGTTTCATCATGTTCAGAAAAGCCTTTACCTTGTCCAGATCCCCCGTAATTTCGATTATTACGGCTTCCGGCTCGATATCCACCACTTTGGCCCTGAATGATTCTACTATCTGGAATATCTCCGTTCGGTTATTATCCTGAGTTTTTACTTTTACTAGAGCCAGTTCCCTCTGTACCGATGATTTTATATCCAGCTCCACAACTTTGATGATATCCACCAGCTTCTCCACCTGGCTTTTTATCTGCGAAAGCTCCCTCTCATCCCCTTCGGCCACGATGGTGATGCGAGAAATCCTGGGATCTTCCGTCTCCTCGCCCGTGAAGCTGGTGATGTTGAAGCCCCGGCGGGTAAACAGGCCCGATATCCTGGTGACCACACCGTATTCATTGTGAACCAGCACCGAAAAAATTGCCTTGCGCAAAAAAACACCGCCTTTCTTTTATTATGTGAAAAATGGGGAAATCAAAAGCAACAATAAGTGAAAATTTGTTTTTCAATTTTCAAAAGTCCGGAATGCATATTCTGAAAATCGTTTTTAGATTTTATGGTATAATTAGGACAGGCAGATTTATAGATATCTGTTCTTATATTTGGATTTTATTATAACACATAATATTTCGTTTGGGAAACATGGTATTTTAGATTTCAAGGAGGTAAATGAAAAATGGAGGCAAAAGTGCAAAGGCTGGGCATACTGACGGGAGGAGGGGATGCGCCGGGGCTGAATGCCGTTATAAGGGCGGCGGCCAAGTTAGCTCAATCGGCGGGCGTGGAGCTGTACGGTTTTCTGGATGGCTACAGCGGACTCATCCGGGGGAATTTTCGAAAACTGGAAAGAAAGGACATTTCCGGACTGCTTCATAGAGGTGGCACGGTGCTAGGGACCAACAATCGGGACAATCCTTTCAGCTTCCCCGTCATGGAGGGCAGCGAGCTGGTCTTCAAAGACATGTCGGAAGCGGCACTGGAAAACTTGAAAAGGCTGCGCATAGACTGTCTGATTGTAATAGGCGGCGACGGGAGCCTTGCAATAGCCCGCGAGCTCACCCAAAAGGGGGCCAGAATCATCGGTGTCCCAAAGACCATAGACAACGATATGCAGGGCACCGACCAGACCTTCGGTTTCGACACGGCAGTGGCCACGGCCACGGAGGCGCTCGACAAACTGCACACCACCGCCGAATCCCATCACAGGGTAATGGTGCTCGAACTAATGGGAAGATATGCGGGCTGGATTGCTCTGTACAGCGGAGTGGCCGGTGGTGCAGATGTCATTCTGATCCCCGAAATCCCCTGGAGCATAGAAAAAGTAGCGGAAAAAATACTGGCCCGCCAGAAGGAAGGCAAGCCGTTCAGCATCATTGTGGTGGCGGAGGGGGCGAAGCTGCCGGACGGGGAAAATGTGGTGCGCGAAACCATAAAGGGCAGCGGAGACCCCGTAAGGCTGGGAGGCATAAGCTACAGGATAGCGGAAATGGTGGAACAAGTTACAGGGTTTGAGAGCCGGGCCACGATATTGGGCCATGTACAAAGAGGAGGGTCTCCATCGCCCTTCGACAGGATTCTGGCAACCAGATATGGCGAAGCCGCCGCAAAATTAGCCCTTGCCGGTGAATGCGGCAAGATGGTCTCTTTAAAAAACGGAGTCATCACATGGATTGCTTTTGAGGATATTCCCCAGGGTTGCAGGACGGTGCCTCCGGACCATCACCTCATACAGGCTGCCCGCAGCATAGGAATCAGTTTCGGAGATTAAAAGCTTATTCCGCTTCTTTAAAAAAAAGAAAGGGCTGACGGCCCTTTCGAAATTTAAAATATCCCCAAGTACTGGTCAATCTCCCATTTATGCACCTGAATCCTGTAAATGTCCCATTCTATGAGCTTTGCCTTTACAAAATGCTCGTACACGTGCGAGCCCAGAGCTTCCTTTATAACTTCATCCTGAGATAAATAATCCAGTGCTTCCTTTAGACTTCCGGGAAGCATCTCAATGCCCGCTTCAAGCCTTTCCACCGGAGTCATGTCATAGATGTTGTTGAAGGTCTGGGGGCCTGGGTCTATCCTGTTCCTGATTCCATCCAGGCCCGCCTTCAAGATGACCGCAAGAGCAAGGTAGGGATTTGCCGAAGGGTCCGGGCTGCGAAGTTCTATGCGGCTGGCATTGCCCCGGGCTGCAGGGACTCTCACAAGGGCGCTGCGGTTCTTGCCCGACCAGGATATGTAAACCGGCGCCTCATATCCAGGAACCAGGCGCTTGTAGGAATTCACTGTGGGATTTGTTATGGCCGTAAACCCCTTTGCGTGCTGCAGTATGCCGCCTATGAAATACTTCGCCACCTGAGAAAGGCCCGTGTCCTTTTCATTCTCATCATAGAATGCGTTGACTCCATCTTTGAACAGAGAAAGGTGGACATGCATGCCGGAACCGTTCTCCCCAAAAATCGGCTTCGGCATGAAAGTGGCGTAAAGCCCGTGATCCGCCGCTATCGCTTTCGTCACAAACTTGAATGTTACGATATTGTCGGCGGTCCTCACAGCCTTTGTATACTTGAAGTCTATCTCATGCTGTCCGGGCGCCACCTCATGGTGGGATGTCTCCACATCAAACCCCATCTCCTGGAGGGCCAGCACTATATCCCTTCTGGCATTTTCCCCCAGATCCACCGGAGACAAATCAAAATAGCTGCCCTTGTCATGGGTCCTCACAGTGGGATTGCCCTCCTCGTCTGTCTCGAAGAGGAAAAACTCCGGCTCGGGGCCGGCGTACATCTCATATCCCATCTGCCGCGCTTCCTCCACCACCTTTTTAAGTATTCCCCTGGGGCACCCCTCAAAGGGTTCATTGTTGGAATCATAAATGTCGCACATGAGCCTGGCTTCAGCACCCTTTCGGGGTTTCCACGGCAGGATGGCAAAGGTGTCGTAATCCGGCCTGAGGTACATGTCGGATTCCTGAATCCGGGTAAAGCCCTCGATGGAAGATCCGTCGAACATTATCTTTCCGTCCAGTGCGTCTTCGAGCTGTTCCACCGTAATGGTTACATTTTTTATGATGCCGAGAATGTCTGTAAACTGCAGCCTTATGAATTTTACATCCAGCTCCTGCGCCTTTTGAAGTATATCGCTTTTTGTAAACTTCGGCATTTTATCCCTCCCGATGAAATATGTATTTGTGAGATTTTCTTTTTAAAACCGATCACGTATATAAATATATCATCTTTGCAGCATATAGTCCAGCATGTGTAATATAAACGGAATTCAAATCATACTATGTATTTTTTCAGCTGGTCTTTAAACTTCAGCGATAATTTTTCCAATCGGGCGATATAATCAGTCAGTTCTTTTATTCTGGCGGAATAATCGGTGATGCTGGCGCTCATTTCTTCGGTAGACGCTGAATTTTCCTCCGCTATGGCAGCAAGAGAATGGAGGTTGTCCACCACATTTTTTATCTTTGCTGTTTCTGCATTCAGTTGTTCCACAAGACTTACCACTGCATCGGTCACTTCCGCAGTCCTCCGGTTGCTGAGGGCCACGCTTTGGCCCGCTTTATTCAGGGATTCTCCGCTATTTTTGAGCTTCTCGAACTGCCTCGCAAATTGCTGGGCCAATGCGAGCACATCCCCTGAAAAATCCTGCAGGCTCTGGCTTATTTTTTTAACCGCCAGCTTTGCTTCATCAGCTAGAGCGCGAACCTCATGGGCCACCACGGCGAACCCACGCCCCGCTTCCCCGGCGCGAGCCGCTTCAATGGCAGCATTCAGCGACAGGAGATTGGTCTGATCCGCAATTCTTTCCACGGTGTTCACAATTTCCATTATGGCAGTGGCATTTTTTGACAGCTCTTCGGACTGAACCCTTATGTACTCGAAATTTTTGAGGGCATCTTCAATGCCGGATATGGCTCTCGCAACTTCTTCAGAAACCTGCCTTGAATGTTCTGCGGATTCAGCCAGAAGCACTTTGCTCTCCTCCTCTCTCTGAGAAATCGAATTGAGGCCGTTTATATTTGAATCAAGCGTGTTTACGGCACTCTCTGTCTCCTCAGCCTGCTGAACGGCACCGTTGGCCACTTCCTCAACCACCCGGGAGATTTCATCTGAAATCATTTTCATTCGCTGAGCCACTTGAGTAAAATAAGTGGTAAAGTTTGAAAGGTCATCCGTTCCCCCTTTCAAGAATAGCAAATCGTCCTGAAAGCTTCTCTTCACCGCATTGATATCGCCGATTAAATCTTCTAAGACATCCATGGTCTTTATTTTGGGCATATCCTGAAAATGCAGCTTTGACAAAGCCCGTATCTCCTGCCTGATATCCCTTATTGGCAAAAGCAGCAGGCTTGAAAAAAAATACACCGCCATCGAAACCGCAATCGCAAGAACAATCGCATTCAAAGGTGTTGCGCTCGCCACTGCAAATGCTCCTGCAGCACAAACGGCGAAGGTTGCTGCAGCAAGTTTCGCGGAAATATTGCGAAGGAATCCGAATGAAAGCAAAATATTTGATAAAAACCTTTTTTCCGAATAAGAAGGGGCGTCAAATTTGAGCTTTACCGTCATATAATTTCGGCCGTTTTCGGAGCCTTCATTCATTTTTTCAATTTCCATTTTCTCCTTGAAAAAATTCCGGCTGCCTTCCAACAGACCCAGGAAATAATCATACATTTTCCTGTGGGATTCATATCTCATCACAACCTCATGCGGAGTTTCGCTGAGTATAATAAGCCGCGGCGGCCTGGCGCCCGGTATCATCTTTGTCAGAATTTCGTGCACCTTATCCATCATTATGAGAAATGGCCGGAGTTTTCTTTGCTCAAAAAAGGATGGAAACCATTTTGAAAATGTGGATATGTTTTTTTCTCCGAGCCTTCTCCAAATCTTATCGGGCGGATCCCCGGTTTCCTGGCTTACATATTTTATGAGCAAATCGACTTTCTCATCCGGCACATCGGATAAAGGCGAATGAAGCTCATCATCTTTTATCTGTGCCTTTTCCGCCAGTTTTTGCACCATAGAATCTCCATACATTTCTCCCATTGTCTTGACCCATGTTAGGACCACTGTGGCTTTCATCAAAATAACCCCCTTCCTTGAATTTGAGAAAAATTAGCACCGCCGGCAAAGACGGCTGAAAACATGCATGCATGGCTGAGCATGATTTTGCTCGGCAGCGGCAAGGAAAATATCACTATTTAAAATCAATAGTGATTCTTAATAAGTATACCATATTTTTCAATAATAAGCCACAAGCTCAAGAATCAAAATTGCTGCAAATTAAAAAAGGAGCGGATAGCCGCCCCTTCCGAAAAATATTATATATATAGAGGGAGTTAAAAGGTGCCGGGCCGGTTCCCGGACACCGGCACTTCAATTGAACAGACCTTCAGCTCTTGCATCAATAGGTCTCTGCGTATTGTTCCAGTTCCCACGGATGTACCTTTGTTCTGTAAGTATCCCATTCCATTTTCTTTGCCTCAACAAAATGCTCGTAAACATGTTCTCCGAGAGCTTTCTTTATAACCTCGTCCTGCTCCAAAAGTTCCAGAGCCTCCTTGAGGCTGCCGGGGAGACTCTTGATGCCGGCTTTTTCCCTTTCCTCGTCGGTCATATGGTAGATGTTGTTGTAAACCTGATGGCCGGGATCTATCTTGTTCTTTATGCCGTCAAGCCCCGACGCCAGTATGACCGCCAGCGCCAGGTATGGGTTTGCAGCGGGATCGGGACTGCGCAGCTCTATTCTGGTTTTTACGCCGCCCGCCGCCGGAACCCGCACTAGAGCGCTCCTGTTTTTGGCGGACCAGCATATATAAACCGGGGCCTCATATCCTGGCACCAGCCTCTTATACGAGTTCACAAGGGGGTTGGTGATTGCCGTAAAGCCGGGTGCGTGCTTTAAAATGCCTCCGATATAATATCTGGCAATATCGCTCAGACCGGCTTCTCCGTTTTCGTCCGCAAATGCATTTTTACCATCCACGAACAGGGATTGATGAATATGCATTCCCGAGCCGTTGATGCCGAAAACCGGTTTCGGCATGAATGTGGCGTGCAGGCCGTGCTGCTTCGCTATTATTTTTGTGACAAAGCGGAATGTGGCTATATTGTCCGCGGTCTTTAATGCATCCGAATACTTGAAGTCAATTTCGTGCTGTCCCGGAGCCACCTCATGATGGGCAGCCTCCACTTCAAAACCCATTTCCTCAAGGGTCAGCACTATATCCCTGCGGGCGTTTTCTCCCAAATCGATTGGCGATAAGTCAAAGTATCCGCCCGTATCCTGAGTCTCAATGGTCGGTTTCCCCTTTTCATCGGTCAGGAACATGAAAAATTCCGGCTCCGGCCCGGCATACATGGTATATCCCATGCTCTTTGCCTCTTCAATGACATTTTTCAAAATCTGGCGGGGACTTCCCTCAAAGGGGGTGCCGTCGGGATTGTAAATATCGCATATCAGCCTCGCTTCAGCACCGTCCCTTGGCTTCCACGGGAAAATCGCGAAGGAATCGTAATCCGGTTTCAAATACATATCCGATTCCTGAATCCGGGTGAACCCTTCGATTGAAGAACCGTCAAACATGAGCTTCCCGTCCAGCACATCCTCCAGCTGGCTTATGGGAATGGCCACATTCTTCACAACGCCGAAAATATCCACAAATTGAAGCCTGATAAATTTCACTTTTAGTTCTTTGGTAAGACCGATGATGTCATCTTTTGTGTAACTCATTTTTCTCCCCTCCGCATTTGCTAATTTTATAATAGAATAATAACAGTAAATCTCCCAAACGTCAACTAAATGTCAGGTTTTTTGAATTTATGATTTTATTTCTTACATTTTGTTGACATCTCGCTATTGATGTGTTAGTATATTGTTAATATTTCAGGAGGTGGTTTGCGATGGCTGCTTACACTTCTTTAAAGGGCATCTACCCCATCGGGATGGTAGAAGAAAAAACCGGACTTACCAGTAGACAGATACGGTATTATGAAAATATGGGCCTGATTTCCCCCATCAGGACACAGGGAAAGCAGAGGAGATATACAGAAAAGGATGTCATCAGGCTGACCAGAATCAAATACTTGAAAGACAACGGTTTTGACTTGAAATCCATTAGAGAAAAAATTGAATTGCTCGAAAAGAGCACAAAAGACCTGGATCTCATGATAAATTCCGGTGCCACCCAGGGCAGGCTGACTTCCCTGTACCCTGTTTCAAACCGTGCGTTGTTGATGAAACTGCTCGAAAAAAATTAATCCTTGCTAAACAGCAAGGATTTCTTTTATATCAAGGATTTTTGTCAAAAAACTTTGTGGCTCTCAAGGAATGGATACAGGTTGGACCTGGCTCTGTCCACATGGCTCACCATGGCTTTCTCGGCTGCGTCAGGATCGTGGGATGCAAGCGCGTTATATATGTTGCGGTGTTCCTCCAGGGAAACCGGGGCTCGCCCGGTTGATTTTATGGATACCAGCCTTGCCCGCTGGATGAAATGATGAAAATTCGTAAGCACCGATTCAAGCGGTCTGCTGTTGCAGGCCCTGAATATGATGTCGTGAAACTGGGTATCCAGTTCGGAAACCTTGTCTATCTCGCCTTTTTCCGTGTAAAACTCCATGAGATCCAGCACGTCTTTCATTTCCTTCAGCTGTTCGTCGGTTATCTTTTCCGCCGCCCACCTGGCCGCCAGGCCTTCAATCATTTTCCTTATGGTGTATATGTCTTCCACATCCTGTTCCGTTACGCCCTCAACAACGACTCCCTTATTCGGAATGCTGGAAACCAGGCCTTCCAGCTCCAGCTGCCGGATGGCTTCCCTCACCGGGGTGCGGCTAACTCCAAGCTCCTTGGCCACCTTCAATTCTATCAAACTCTCGCCCGGTTTGTAAACTCCGTTCAAAATGGCATTTTTCAGCTGGTTGTATATCCTTGTTCGCAGTGAATATCCGGCATCCTGCAAATCGGATAACATATATTAAAACCTCCCTAATCAATCACCGTCTTTACTATTATTTTACTATAATTTTTAGATTTTTGAAAGGGATTTATATATAAATGTACGTTTTTTGCAATATAAAAAATCCCCTTGCACACGCAGCAAGAGGATAGAATAGCTTGAAAAATAACTTCTCGTTACTATTTGCTCCGCCAGCAGCCGCGGCGGAATGGAGGCTGAAATGATATGTTTCAGGATATAAATGTTATTAATGTTCTTTATATGAATGCACATTACCGGCATTCCGAAGCGCCGTACCGCACATGTTCCTCAACATGAACCCCCAGGATTTCCCCATAATACAGCACGTGAAAATCTCCATCTTTATAACATGCGTCTATTATATCCTTCGGCAGTTTTTCCGGAACCAGAGGCGTCTTGTATAATATCCTGCACTCAACATGAATGTCGCAACCATCTATTATCGGTGCGTCCACTTTTTGCCCGGGTACCGCCTCAAGCCCGCACTCTTTGAATTTGTCAACATTGCGGCCGGATTTTGAACCGCACACTGCCAGGGCTTCCTTGAATTTGCCGTTCAACGGGACGCTTACCGTAAAGGCGCCCGCCCTTTCAATGAGCTCATATGTATACCTGGAATATCTCACCATAACCATGAACACCGGCTTATTCCACATGCGACCTAAAGCGGCCCATCCTATGGTCATGGTATTTATCCTGTCGCCGTCTTTTACCGTGAGAAAAGCGCCTTTCGGAAGCTGCTCCAGTATGCTTTCCGCCACCCGGGCGATGCCCACCTGCTTTTTTTCCATTTGAAAATCCCTCCTGATTTTTTTAATGCTTAATAAAATCCGATTTATCCCGCAGCACCATTGCTGCTTATCAAATTTCTTCCTGATTTATTTTGCAAAAGCGAAGTTGAATTTCTATTTTTCCATAGTTAGCTTTATGGTTTAAAATCCTTTTAAACCATATTTTTTACTTTCCTGCCTTACGATCGCCTGACTTATATAATAATCTAATTTTCCTAAAAAGTCCATAGCAAAAGCCCCTAAACGATATCCGGCAAAGGTTTTCTATTCTGATTTTATCGGATATTTTTTGAGCTTTTTCGAAAAGAGAATAAAACACTGCAAAAAGAGTCCGTGCCTCACAAGGCAGCAGACTCTTTTTTATGCATAATAAGTGATGGAATTCCATAGCCGTCAAGAAATTAAAACGCAGCAAATGACTATCTGAAAAATGGATATTTATTCTAGCCTTATAAGGCATTTACTGGTTGACCCTTGCGTCTCGTTATCGAATCGCGTCCACAGTATGTGGCATGCAATATATACGAATTTGCAACAGTATATCTTCAGCTTTTTAGCTTTATCCCCCGCCCACAATTGGAATCACCATCACCTTGTCGTTATTAAACAGACGCTTATCTTCAGTATCAATCGAGCCGTTGACTGAAAAAACCACAGGATGGCTAATAAAGTCACAGTCATTTGTTATGGGAAGAAGTTTTCGATCGGAGGATATTATCTTTGTGCCATCACGACGAACATTTCTTCGTTATCAACTTCGGCCAGGACCTTCATGCCATGTTCTTTCAAGTATTCTCCAACAACGGCCGCAGGCGGCAGATGGTCACGGTTGATTTCTTTTGATGCGGAATTCATATGAAGCTCGTTTATTTCTTTCCTGCTCTGAGAATGGCAGATCAACATCCTGCCACCGGGTTTTAAAAACCTGTACATGTTCTTTATTGCCTGCTGCCGGTCTTTGAAGTGGGGAAATACCGAATAACAAATGATTAAATCAAAACTTCCCTCCAGATCGGCAGTTGTTATATCCGCATGAATAAACGCCACATTCGGAGCACCATTTTTTCTCTGCGCGATTTTCAGCATGTTTTCCGCTACATCGACCGCCGTTATAAGGCCCCGCGCACCCACCCTTTCCTGCAGGAAGGGTATCATGACTCCCGTGCCCGTTCCGACGTCAAGGACCTTATCACCTTCTTTCAATTCGGCCATATCCAGAATCCTGCTTATTTTTTCAGCATCATGAGTACACATGTCGTCCCATTTTTCAGCCAGCGAATTAAAAAATTCCCTACACCCCAATTTCATCCTCCTCTCTTTTTACAGGTTTATGCCGGCTTGCCAGCAGAACCGTGGGCGGTATGAAGACAAGCTGGATGATAATCCCCGGAATCCCCTTTGCTATTGCCCCTGCGATGAAAGGTATCGGCCCCGGAAGTTTGACCGAAAAAAACGCTGCAAGAATCCATACAATGAATCCCGCCACCACCCTGCCTGAAATCATGGAACAGACAAGAGAAAGATAGACGTTCCAGTGCAGCCTTTTATAAGCAAAACTTGCTGCCGCCCCATATGCGGCAAGCTCGAATATCATGTAGGGCAGGACGGGAAATGCGGGCGGCATGCCGGTAAATATCGAACTTAGCATAGGAGTCAAGGCGCCGATGGCAATGGCATAAGGCACATCTACAAAAAACCCGCCGAGAAGGACCGGGATATGCATGGGCAAAAAAGTCGAGCCCAGACCGAAAGCATGGAACATTATGGGCAATGCAACGCCCATAGCTATGAATAGACCCGAAGACACAATTTGTTTTGTACCCTTTTCCATAAATTCTTCTCCTTTCATAAAATTATCATAACTTTTTGCCAGTAAAACAAAAAAACCATGAAGGATCACACGTATGGAAAAACCTTCATGGTTTTTCAGCTTTGAGTTTCTTACTCAAATTCAAACCTATTCATTTGTTAATAATATATCACACTGAAGTCATTTTGTCAATTTCAGCGCCATATCCAGTATGGCTTCGCCGTTCATTGACCCGTAAGTTTGAGAATCTATCACCTCGACGGGAATCCCTTTTGGACTCGCGGCTTCTCTGACTTCGTCCAGAACGTACCTCGCCTGCGGCCCCAAAAGTATCACATCCGCGCTATCCAGTTCTTCGTACATATCGGAAGTGGATAGTGCGACAATTTCAGCATCCAGGTTCCTTTTTGCCGCAACCTTTTGCATCCTGTTTACAAGCATGCTTGTCGACATTCCCGCAAAGCAGATCAGCACTATCTTCATAAATTATCGCCCCCTTGTCTGACAATTTTAATAATACGTTTGAGGCTCTCCACATCAATTTCGCCAGAGGGTAAACGATTGTCGCGGACTATAGTTCCAAAGTGAAAAGCTTTTGCTCCCGTGCCTCCGATTACCCGCGCGGCGTTTTCAAAGTTTAAACCTCCTCCGGCCATAATACTTATATGGCCGGAGTTTTTCATCATTTCCCTTATTATGGTAATATTATCCGCGATACTTCCTTTTCCCCCCGAAGTCAAGACGGTCTTAATGCCCGGATATCCCGACAGGATTCTGATTCCCTCAATCGGATCCGTCAATTCATCAATAGCTCTATGGAAGGTTACATCAATACCCCGGCATGCATCAAGCAGATCTTCTATAAAAACCTCGTGTATTTTCCTTTTCTCATCAAGGACTCCAATAACAACTCCGTTTGCTCCAAGTTCTTTCGCTACATGAATGTCTTCCTTCATTATTTCGATTTCTTCCCGCGTATACGCAAATGACTTTGAATGCGGTCTTATCATGACATTTACGGGAATTTTCACCGCTTTTACCGTTTTATCAATGATTGCATAACTGGGTGTAAGCCCGCCCTCCGACAGAGCGCTGACAAGCTCTATCCTGTCGGCTCCACAGGCTTCGATGCGTCTTGCATCTTCAGGTGTGGCGGCTATAATCTCAATCATTTTAACCTCCATTCCGCTTGCGCTGGCGGCGCATACAGCGATGGAAAACTGCTTTTCAAGCTATAATTTACCCTTGCATATTCATGCTTTTGCTTTTATCATTATATACCATTTTGCTTTCTTCTTCCACTCTTTTCTTGTCCATTGACGAAAGAAAATTCTACATTTGTCCCAACCCCCCATTCTCCTTTATTGTTTAAACATACGAGGGACATGGCCCCAGCCTTGCCTCTTTTTTGTTTCAGCTTTTCGCTGAAGTTGCAAACCGCTTTTTTAGCAGCTTCCTGAGGATTCATGCCGTTTTCCATCAATCGAACCGCCTCGTATGATAAGCACCCCTTCATTATATCCTCTCCAAGTCCTGTTGCCGCCGCGCCGCCGATTTTACTGTCCACATACAGGCCGGAACCGCAAATCGGCGAGTCTCCAACCCTGCCCCTCTTTTTCATGAAAAGCCCGCTGGTGGACGTGGCGGCAGTCATGTGCCCCTGTCCGTCAAGGCATACCACACCAACAGTATCATGCCCGTCGTAGGGGCTGAGGTTTTTATCGCTAATTTCGCGAACTCTTTTTTCCCAGATTTTCTTAGCCCTTTCTGTCAACATATTTTTCCTTTCAAAACCGTTTTTGTGCGCGTATTCCTCCGCTCCGCTTCCCACCAGGAATATGTTGAACCTTTCACGGCTCAGTCTCCTCGCAATGGACACAGGATTTTTAAAATCCCTTATGCCTCCAACCGCACCGATTGAAAGCGTATCCCCGTCCATAAAAGCCGCATCCATCTCAACTTCGCAGTTTTCGTTGGGAAGCCCTCCATACCCCACTGATTTGTACAGAGGATAATCTTCGACAGTTCTAACGGCCTCTTCCACGGCGTCTCCCGAGTCTCCTCCATGTTTTAATATTTCCGCCGCCGCGATTATTCCCTCGAGGCACATGCGCCATGTTCCTATTATCGCCCATTTCATGCTTATCTTCCTTTCACGTTCGATTTTCCAGTCATTAAAACGCTCAGCCAAGCCTTTTATATAAATTTATAATCTCTTTTATCAACGGCTTTGCCAGCATGGCGTTCATGATGTGGTCCTGGGCGTGTACCATTAAAACTGAATATTCGGTTCTGTTGCCCCGGGATTCTTCAACGATTAATTCCGTCTGTGCTTTATGCGCCTGCAGTAAAAATTCGTCCGCTTTTTGCATCAGCCGTTCCGCCTCTTCAAAATCTCCGTTCCTTGAAAATTTCAATGCTTCAAGCATCATTGACAGCGAATCTCCTGCCGCCGATATTATCCGAAAAGCTTTCTGTTCTATAGACTCCATCAATTCCACCTTCCAGTCTCTCTTGAAGATCATTGCTTTGACATATGCTTGATTACATTATAAATCCATCGTTAAATATGCATCAAATAAGTTTTTTCCTGGTCAAGCGGAAAAAATGCAAGCAAAAAAACTTCGCGGGGCCGCGAAGTTTTTTCTATATGCAACACTTTATAACGATAGAGAGGACTTGATTCAGGGGGGTTTTGACGCCATCCGAATCTTTAATCGCCCTTATTTTTAGATTTGCGCCGGTTAAATCCTGCCCTTACAATGCGTGAGTCTTAACAGTGACAAGTGAGATCAATCTTGACTTGAAATCAGCAAAATCCCGGGAATCTATCAGGCTTTTTACTTTTTTCGGGTCGTCAATCACCTCAACGATATGATTGTAAAGATAATCCAGTTTTTTTCTGTCCCCGGCTTTTATTGCAAACATCAGCACGAGCTGAACCTTATGGTTTCCCCACAAAATGGGCTTGTCGAGGACAGCAGCCGAAATCACCGTCTCATAGGCATTCATAATAATCGGATGGGGTATCGCTACAAGATTGCCGAAAGATGTCGGGGATATTTTTTCCCTTTCAAAAACAAGCTCCGGATAGTTTTGAGGAACACAACCTCTGTCATAAAGTTCATTTGCCATAAAGTCAATAACCTGAAATTCATTTTGAAATGCCAGGTTTTTGTAAAAAAGCTCTTCTTTAAAAAATTTTTCGGCTTCCCAGCGCAGCCCCGCAGCTTTATCAACGATGCCATGGATGTTCAGAGCTTTATTTATAAGATCTCTGTCTTTTTCATCAAGAAACGGCGATATTGTGATAGTGGGGATGGAAAGATCATGCTCAAGAGGAACAGTGGTGAATATAAAGTCGGGACGCTTTGCTTCGATTAAACCAAGTTCCATAAACGAAAAAACCCCGATGATTTTTATCCTGCCCTTATATTCGGAATCAATTTTCGAAAGCAGCAAATGAGATGTGGTATAACCTGTGGGGCATACAATGGCTGCGCTTTTTGGAGAATTCTGTTTCTCCCTGTGCCTCTCAAAAGCCGCTCCAAGATGCAGGGCAATAAAACCGATTTCATCTTCTTTTACTTTTTCGCCGGTCAACCGTGAAAATTCGCTTGAAAGGAAAACCGCTATCTCAAAAATAAAAGGATAACGCCTTTTCAAATCATCGAGCAAAGGGTTTCTCAAGAACATTTTGTTTTTGATTCTGTCGTGCATTATTTTTATATGGAGGCACAGTCCTGTAAAAAGCATATCGTCGCGCGTAAAATCTATGCCGTATTCGGCAACCAATGAATCCAGCAGCGCTCCGGTCAATGATATATAGTACGGTTCAACCAGTCCTTTAAGTTCATCGCGGTCTATAAAGATGCTTTTTATTTTTTTTCTTCCCAGAATAAGATATGAAATATATAACACTTCTTCACGGGGAAATCTGACCCGAAACTCATCTTCCAGTTTTGCACACAATTCCCCGGCTATTTCATATTCTGTTGTATCCGCCATCTTCTCGAAATCAAGGGGAATGTCGAGAAAATTTTTGTCCCTTATCCTTTCCACAGTTATCGCAATGTGAATTAAAAGATTTACCAGTGCCATTTCGTTCAATAAAAAATCGTATTTTTTTACCGTTTCCATCAGATGTCTCTGAATTACATTTAAATCAATATCTCCGAAGTATTTGTTATATTTAGATAAATTGAAATAGCTATGATTAGTCTCGTTGAAGAGCAACTCGCTCAGCAAACTTCTCTTCTCTTTTTCACTTCCTTTGAGAAATATTTTGTCCGATTTTCTGACGGCAATCAAATCCCTTCCGCACTCTTTCAAGGTCCTGTTCAAGCGCTTTAAGTCACTCGCCACCGTGGATTCGCTTACCATGATTTCATCCGCAAGCTGATAGATGTCCAATTCCTTTTTTTCAAATATCAATTTTTTTAGCAAAAAGTTTATTCTTGCATCGGGACTATCAGGTATGTCAAAATTGTCCTCGCTCAATATTTCTTTGGCTTTCTCAGGATTGTTTATACGATAACCCTTTCTGAGGGAAACAACAACTTCATCATCGCCATTTGCAAGAGAGTTTATATTTGCAATATCATTCCGCACCGTCCTGTCGCTTACTCCTAGAACCATGGCTATCTCCTGGCCTTTTACCCAATCTTTCTTTGCCGCAAGATACCTCAATATTGTTTTCTGTCGAGGATGAAGATATAACATTGGATTCCCCTCCGAAAAACAGCTGTGCAAACAAGCCGAATATTTTAGCACACTGTTTTCATTATAACTCATTCGAGGAGATAAAAAAAGTTGTAACCATGTTTTTTCGGGCAAGAGTCAGCTAATAATATTTATGACAAAATATCGAATTTCAGTAATGATAAACTGCTTAAATTGAAATCCCGTATCAACTCGAATGATACGGGATTTTTAAATTATTTTTTGTTGTTCATTGAAGATATGCAGCAAAAATGCAAACCTCAAACAAAAAACACCTGCCTATCGAAAGATGGCAGGCATATGTTTCTTGCATCCTCGATTTTGCTTTTATCGACAAATTATTGGTGTGAAATTTTAATTCTTCAACAGGCTGGCTTCAAAATTTCATTTTTCCTTGCGCCGCTTTTGCGGAAAGTATATTTTGGAGAAATTATTTTGCGACAGTTGAAGAACCGTCCCCTTGTCGCATTTTTCTGCCAAGGGCGTCGGCGCCAATTATGGCACTATAAACATCCTCGGGCGCAACCTCGAACGGCATGTTGTGAATGGTCTCGCCTTCGGCGCAGGAAGCTTCGGCAACCTTTCTTATGTCCGATTCTTTAACTTCTTTGATACCCAAATCCTCAAGAGTAACGGGAAGCCCCACATCCAGGCAGAACCCGATTACTTCCTCCAGCTCTTCCATGGGGCTGTTTTCGAGCACAAGCTGGGCTATGGTTCCGAAAGCCACCTTTTCCCCGTGATACATGTGATGGCATTCTTCCAGCACCGTAAAGCCGTTGTGAATGGCATGGGCAGCCGCAAGCCCTCCGCTTTCGAAACCTATGCCGCTCAAATAGGTGTTTGCCTCAACAATATTTTCCACCGCTTGAGTGCATGCTTTGTTTTCCACAGCAAGCTTTGCCTTGAGGCCGTCCTCCAGCAGAGTCCTGTAGCAAAGTTCTGCAAGGGCCATTGCCGCCTTAGTGCTTTTTCCGCCCGCCATGGCGGAGGCGTTTGATTCGAAGGATGCCCTGGCCTCAAAGTATGTTGCAAGAGCGTCGCCCATTCCGGCTACTAGCAGCCTGGCAGGGGCTTTTGCAATGATCCCCGTATCCACCAGCACAACATCGGGGTTTTTGGGGAGCAGCAGATATTTGCTGAACACACCTTCATCCGTGTATATAACCGACAGCGCACTGCACGGCGCATCGGTGGATGCGATAGTGGGAACTATCACAACCGGAAGCCCGAGATAATAAGCAAGGGCTTTGGCAGTGTCAAAAATCTTTCCGCCGCCTATGCCAATGACCACATCGGCTTCGTTCTTTTCCGCCAGTGCCTTCAACCTGTTTATTTCATTTTCCGAGCATTCTCCCCGGAAAGCCTCAAAAACGAGCTTAGCCTGTTCCCCGGCAAAACTCTCCTCTATGGCTGGGCGCGTCCTTTTTATTCCATTTTCGCTGGCAATTATGAAAAAGGAGCGGCCCAGGTTCTTTGCATAATCCTTTATATCCTTCAAAACACCGTTGCCCTGAACGTATTTCCCCGGCCCAATAATTGCTTTAACCATCGCGATATCCCTCCTTTTGTATTTGTTAATATTTTATCATACTTTGGGAGAACATTCAAGTCGAATAAACGTTGCTTGTGGTTTCTTATGATACGGGCATATTTTATTGAGAAGGGAAACCCGATTGTGATATAATGATGTCAAAAGGGGGATAATCGATTGACCGGCGCAAAAATCCCGCACCAGAAGCAGGATAAAGTACATGACAGAATACGATGGAGACAAAAAATACGAAGCAATAAAAGATAAAATAGAGAAAAGAATACATAGACAAACTGAAGGAGGTGGTCAGGATGACCAGAATAGGCGCTGCGCTGATCGAAGAAGGAAGAATGGAAGGAAGGATAGAGGGAAGGATAAGAAAGGCGCAGGAAGCAATAATAGATGCAGTAAAGGCCAAGTTTGAAGAAATCCCTGATGACCTGAAGGAAAAGATAGCCTGCATAAACGACGAAAAAAAGCTTGATAAACTTCTTGTGACGGTGATAAAGAGCAACCGTCTGGATGAGATATATAATTTGTTAACATAAATCCTCCGGCCAAAGCCGAGGGATTTTGTTTAGGCTTGAAAAGCAGAAAAATGTAAAGCGCTGCTTTATAAAGATAGCCCGCCAAAAAAGCGCCAATCATGCCGCCCGGAAAGGCCAGCAGCGAACCCACTCCCAGCAAGTTCCGCAAAAGTCCTATGGCAAAGGCAACCTCAACCGAGCCCAGCGGCCCGAAAAGTATGGTAGAAATTACGTTTATGGCGTGCTGCACTGGCGTTGCCTGGCAACACCTGCCGAAAACCAAGCATATTGTGCTGTAAACGTACCTATTGCCACCACAAGTGCCATGGTTACCAACCTCTTTGTCCCTTGCATTGACTTTCCTCCATTCAACCCTCGCTTTTAACAGTGCGGATTTAGAATCGGTCTATCCATGAGAGTACTTCATGAGAGTATTTCTTTTTTGCGACATTTCACGAACCGTCCCTGCTGTCGCACTGTCGCAAGGCATCCCTTTTTTGCGACAATCGGAGAACCGTCCCTATTGTCGCGTTATCTTTTTCCCGGAGTTTATCTTTTCTTCCGTAAGGTTGTATATCTCGTCAAAAAAGGCCGTTTTAAAGCTTGCCGGACCTTTTGTTTCCGGGCGTGCCGCAGCCAGTTCTCCCGCCAGGCCAAAACAGACAAACGCCGCCAGAGCCGCACAAAATCCATCCTTTTCAACGCCGCAAAAGCTTGCGACAACGGACGAAAGCATGCAGCCGGTGCCCGTGATGGTACCCATCATGGGATGGCCGTTATCCACAAAAGCAATTCTTTCCCCGTCGGTTATTATATCTTTCGCGCCCGATACAGCCACCACAGCGCCGTACCTGTGCGCAAGTTCCGCAGCAGCTTCCACCATATCCCCGGCTGCTTCTTCCGATTCAACGCCTCTTATTCTTCCTCCCTTGCCCGCGAGAATGCCGATTTCGGCGCTGTTGCCCTTTATCACCGACACCCTGACCTCATCCAGTATTCTCTCGGCGCTGCGGCTTCTCAGCGCTGTTGCACCGGCTCCCACCGGGTCGAGTATCACGGGAATACCGAGCGAATTGGCGGCCTTTCCCGCCAAAATCATGGCATCCACCTGTTGTCTGCTCAGCGTGCCGATATTCAAAACCAGCGCCTGGGCCGCCCTCGCCATCTCTTCCACTTCTTCCAGCGCGTGAGCCATGACGGGCAGCGCCCCTATTGCCAGGGTCACATTGGCGCAATCGTTTACGGTGACCATGTTTGTTATGTGGTGCACCAGCGGTTTTTTCTCCCTCAGTTTTGTCAATAATCCTTCTATCATTTCAAACGCCTCCTGTCGCTTATTGCACGGTTTATATTCTCCAGAAGCCTGCGGGCATTTGCTTCAACGTCGCCCGCAAAAACGGCTGATACCGATGATATTCCGTCAACTTTAGCCTTCAACACGACGTCATAGGCATTTTCAACGGTAATCCCCCCTATGGCGACCACGGGAATCTTTACAGCTTCTTTTATTTTCTTTGCCCCTTCCATGCCTATGGCATCCGACTCGGGCTTTGTGGGCGTTGGAAACACCGCCCCTACGCCGAGGTAGTCTGCCCCGTCCCTTTCGGCCTTCAACGCCTCATCAACAGTCTTTGCCGACACGCCGAGTATCCTGCTGGGGCCTATTATCCGCCTTGCAACGTCGGCGGGTATGTCCTCCTGCCCCACATGCAATCCATCGGCATCCACCGCAAGGGCGATATCTGCCCTGTCGTTGATAATCAGCGGAATGCCATATCGGCTTGTGACCCTTTTCACTTCCAGTGCCAATTCATAAAATTCTTTGCCGGAAATCTGCTTTTCCCTTAGCTGGATTATCGTGGCGCCTCCTTTTATGGCGAGCTCCACGGCAAGCGAAAGGCTAATGCCATCCAAATACGAGCGGTCGGTAACCGCATAAAGCCGTAAATCCATGATTTCACCTCCATATTGCCCTTCTGAAAAAATCGTCGTTTACCTTTCCCATCATTATCTCTCCTGTTTTACAGCCGGAAAATCACGAGCAGATTTGCTGCCCGCCATGCTGACCGCGGCATATAAAGCGCCTGTCAAAACAACGTCCGGCAGCGTGGCCCCCAGGGGAGTGTCGAGTTTTAAAATGATATAGTAGGCCGCAACTCCCGCGATCCAGGAAAAAATCGCCTTCATGTCAAATCTTTCCCGGCTCCTGTCATGTCTCAGCACAAAGTAGTCGGTCACCAGCACGGCAAAAAGGGGCGCAAACACCGAACCTATGGCATAAAGGAAGTTTTCATACTGATCCATGGGGAAAATCAGCGCCAGGGCTGTCCCGGCGGCGCCCATTGCCACAGATATAAGCCTTTCGTCCCCCTTTTTCACATTCAGAAAGGATACCGCCGCGGAATACACATCCAGGAATGTGGTCGTGACGGTGGATAATATGACTATCAGCAGGGCACAAGCCCCGAGCCCGGCCTTGAGCATTATGCCCGCGGGATCTCCAGTATTGTACGCCAGGGCCGTGCTCAATCCGATCATATACATCCAGCAGCTGCCGATAAAATAACCGAGCCACGTAGCGATAACCGAACTTTTCTCCGAGTCGGCCATCCTGGTGTAATCGGAAACCAGCGGAAGCCACGAGAGCGGCATCACCGAAGCAAGTTCCACCCCCTGCCCGAAGCTCATGCCGCCGGCGGTGCTCGCCGATATACCGCCCTTGAATACCAGAAAGCTCATGACCACTGTCAGAATTAAAAGCAGTGTAACAGCAACATTATTTATAACATTGAATCCCCTGCTTCCGGAATACAGCCAGAGAATTACCAGCAGGCCGGTTATCAATGCCCATACAAAGAAGTTGTCAAGGCCCCACAGACTCATTGAAATGGAGTTGAGCGATCGGGCTGCCACTATTATCATTACGGCGGTCCAGCCCATGAGCTGCAGGATATTGAGCGCCGAAAACATGTATGAACCGTATACACCGAAGGCGTAACGGGTGGATTCCATAGAGCCTGCCCTTTCCCGAAACCCAATCTTGCCAGCCAGTACCAAAAACGTATTCCCCAAAACGTGGCCCAGAAGGATCGCCAGCATGCCGTTTCTGAAACCCAGGGGGGCATAAAGGGCCCCAGTCATTACCTCGGCCATGGATACCGCCGCTCCGAACCACAGCAAAAACATGCTCTGAAAAGAAAGCTTAATGTTCACATCCATAGCCCCCCGGTTTCAGGTTCCAGAAATGATTTGTCGGCCCGACGCCGCTTCCTATATCCAGCGCATTTTGTATCGCCCCCGTGATGTATGTTTTCGCCCTTTCCACCGCCTCCGCAAGACCGCAGCCCAGCGCCAGGTTTGCGGCGATGGCCGAAGAAAACGTGCACCCTGTGCCGTGGGTGTTTTTTGTATGTATCCTTTCGGATTTAAACTCATAAAAATCTTTCCCGTCATACAATATATCCGCTGCATCGCCCGTCAGATGCCCCCCTTTCACTATTACAGCACCGGCTCCCAGAGCAAGGATTATCATGGCGGCTTCTCTCATGTCTTTTTTATCTTTAATCTCCACGCCGCTCAATTCCCTTGCTTCCATCAGATTGGGCGTCACAACACTGCTAAGAGGTATAAGCTTTTGCTTGAGAGCCTCTACGGCTTCGGGCTTCAGCAAGGGGCTTTTGCTCTTTGAAATCATCACTGGGTCCAGCACCACGTTGGCGGGCCTGTAGCGTTCAAGCCCTTCGGCAACGGCTGCTATTATTGACTCGCTGGACACCATGCCTATCTTTACCGCATCGGGATAGAGGTCCTCGAACACCGCCTTCATCTGCAATGCCACCATATCGGGGCTCACGTCCTCTATCCCGATGACCCCCACGGTGTTTTGCGCAGTTATGGACGTAATCACGCTCATGCCGAAAACCCCGTGGGCGGAAAATGTCTTAATGTCTGCCTGAATTCCGGCTCCTCCGCCCGAGTCCGAACCCGCTATGGTAAGCGCCAGTTTCATAATGCCACCTCCAAAAAAATTGGATCCACCTGTTCAGGCGGATCCTTCTTGAAAATATTAAAAGCACCCTGTGTAAGGCGCTTTTATGCTTTCCTACGCAGGCATTATCCTGACCAGGTTCAGGGGTCGGGAACGAATCCCCTCTCAGCCTCCCGCGAAGCTCCCCCAGCATTGCTCTTAAATTTTTCCGTGCATACCGCAAAAATTGCCTTATAAACTATGCACACGTGATCTTGGTTTTATATATTCTACAAATTTTTTGGAATTCCTGCCGGTTTTAAAAAAATCATGAACAGAACTGTGCGCTCCGATAAAAATGGCATTTTACCAGTAATAAAATATTGATTTAAACGCGAAAGGCTCAGTTCATTTATTGAAAATTATGTTATCTTATGCTATGTTATTATCAGTACAATATTATTAATTGATATAAAATGAAAGGGTTGCTAAAAATGAAAAAAGAGGAGATCATAAATTACTGGGTCGAAACTTCGAATCGTGATTATCAAACGATGCGTCATTTATATGAAAATAAAGACTATGAATGGTGTTTATTTATCGGGCATTTGGTGATAGAAAAATTGCTTAAAGCGTTGTATGTAAAAAAGAAAGATAGTAATATTCCCAAGATACACGATCTGTCAAGATTGGCTGATATGGTTGAAATTGAAACTGATGAGGAGCAACAAGATGCTCTTGATTTAATTACAACTTTTAATATCAGCGTAAGATACCCCGATTATAAACAAAGCTTTTATAAAAAATGCGATCAGGATTTTACTTCAAAAAACATTTAAAAAAATAGAGGAGCTGAGGGAATGGCTCATATCGCTGATAAAGCAAGAGGAATAATTGAAATTGTTGCAAAGTATGCTGAGTTGGTGGAAAAGGAAATGCGAGTAAATAAAGTATATTTATTTGGCTCGTATGTTAGCGGAACTTTTACCGAGGATAGTGATATTGATGTTGCCATAGTTGGAGATGATTTTACCGGAGATCCTGTGGAAGACATGCTCAAGCTTATGAAAATTAGACGTAAAGTAGATAAGCGAATTGAACCGCATCCTTTTAAAACCATCGATTTTGTTTTAACTAATCCTCTTGTTCAAGAAATAGTGGAAACGGGCATACAGATACAGGGGCGACAATAGAATCGGCGCAATCGCCAAAAACACCTATTGACTAAAATGTTTTTCAGGTGTATTATATATTTCAATAATCAAAGATTGAAAATTCCATGAACGGGAAGAGTAGGCGGCGATACAGGCCGAAGCGAGCCGGTGGCGGTGGAAGACCGGTGCCCGCGGTTGCCGTTGAATGGGCCCGGGAGAAGCCATGCGAACCGATAGTAGCAGGAGACGGAAAGTCCGCCGTTAAAAGGACAGGGTATCGAATGTTTTTCATTCCGTACCTGGTAAAGAAGGCTTTGCTTTAGGTGGCTCAGCTTATAAAGGCACTTTTTCCTAAGGAAGAGTGCCTTTTTTGATGCCATTTTCTATGCATGGCCAAAATTGGGTGGCACCGCGGTACGCTTCGCCCCAAAAGGGCGGGGTGTTTTTTTATTTTTTAAAAGAAGACTTGGTTTTGGCGGGGCTTTGACCCCATCTGACCTTAGTCGCTCTTATTTCGAGTTTATCGCCGCTTAACTACTGCCTGCAGGAGGCGAGAGTCTTAGCGGTGGTTAACGAGAGCTCAAGAAAGGGGTTGTTGTGTATGATTTTTCCCGATAAGCCAGTTTTCGAGTCGATGAAAAGGGGCCATGTGGTCCCGGTCGTGTTAAAGATGAATGCCGACGAGTTTACTCCCATCGAGCTTTTTTACAATCTGGACGGCTGCCATAAGTTCCTGCTGGAGAGCGCCGAATGCGGAAAAACCTGGGGAAGATACTCTTTCTTGGGAGCAAACCCTTATATGACCGTAAAAAGCTGCAAAGACACAGTCGCAACGGTTTCGAAGGGGGTGATGAAAACAGAGAAAGGCAGAGTGCTGGATATCGTGGGAAATCATTTAAAAAGATACGGGTACGACAGGCTGCGCGGGCTTTTTGCAGATTTGCCCGCATTTACGGGAGGCGCCGTGGGGTATGTTGGCTATGATGTGATAAGGCTCTATGAAAAACTTCCCGATAACAATCCCGATGAACTGCATCTTCCGGAATGTTTCCTGATGTTTTATAAGGAAGTCATAATCTACGACCATTTTTACCACAACCTTTACGTGGTTTACAATGCCGTGCCCGATGAAGAAATTGAATATGAACACATAGTCGAAAGGCTTCACGAATTAAAAAACACCGTCTTAAGGAAAAGGGATTTGCATCCCCTGACGGCGGCAAAAAATAAAGCCCCCGGGTTTCGGGCAACCTGCAGCCAGGACGCCTTCTGCGACAAGGTCAGGCGCGCCATTGAATACATCAGAGCCGGAGACATATTCCAGGTGGTGCTGTCCGAACGGCTTGCAGCCGCCACAGAGGTGGAGCCGTTTGAAGCCTACAGGAGGCTCAGGGCTTTGAACCCTTCGCCATATCTTTTTTACATGGACTTCGGGGACTTTCAAATCGTGGGTTCTTCTCCGGAAAGCCTGGTATCAGTGAAAGGCGGCATCGTCACCACAAATCCCATTGCAGGCACCATGCCCAGGGGAAAAACGCCCGAAGAAGATGAAAGGCTGAAGGAAAAGCTTCTGGCCGACGAAAAAGAGAGGGCCGAACACGCAATGCTGGTGGATTTGGGCAGAAATGATGTGGGAAAGGTGAGCGAATTCGGCAGCGTAAAGGTACAGCGCTTCATGGAAGTGGATATGTACTCTCATGTCATGCATATAGTGTCGGCAGTGACCGGCAGGCTAAAACAGGGCAAAACCTGTATCGACGCCCTTCTGGCCTGCCTGCCGGCCGGGACCGTCTCCGGAGCCCCCAAGATACGGGCCATGGAAATAATAGATGAGCTGGAGGAAGAAAGGCGCGGCATATACGCCGGGGCTGTGGGATACCTGGGGTTTGCACAAAATATGGATTTCTGCATCGCCATAAGGACCATTGTTTTCAAGGGCGGCACGGCCTACATCCAGGCCGGGGCGGGCATAGTCTGCGACTCGGCGCCTGAAAAGGAGTACCGGGAAGTTTTGAATAAAGCAGCGGCTTTAAAGGAGGTGCTGAGGTGATACTGATAATAGACAACTACGATTCCTTTACCTACAACCTTTATCAGTACGCAGGGGAAATTTGCTCTGACGTGGAGGTGGTCAGAAACGACGAGCTTGATGCAGAGAGCGCAATAAACTCGGGTGCCGAGAGGATAATCCTTTCTCCGGGCCCCGGAAGGCCGGAGGATGCCGGCATATGCGTGGATCTTGTCAGGAAAAGCGCCGGCAGGATTCCCATCCTGGGCATATGCCTGGGGCACCAGGCCATAGGCGCAGCCTATGGGGCAGAGGTCGCCGGCGCCGAAAAGATCTTCCACGGCAAGACATCACGGGTGTTCCACAGCGGCCGCGGGATTTTCAGAGGCGTAAAAAGCCCCATCACAGCCATGCGGTATCACTCGCTCGTCATAAAGCCGGATTCCGTCCCCGACGAATTGGAGATAACTGCGAGGACGGGCGACGGCGTGATAATGGGCATTCGCCACAGGATTTTCCCTGTTTACGGAGTTCAGTTTCATCCGGAATCGATTTTTACCGAAGACGGCAAGAAAATTTTAAAAAACTTTCTGGAAGGTGATGGATGTGTTTAATGATATACTAAAAAAAGTCATCGCGAGAGAGGATTTGTGCGAGGACGAAGCCCGGGAAGCCATGGACCAAATCATGGAGGGCAATGCAAGTCCGGCCCAGATAGGCGGTTTTCTGGTGGCAATGAGGATGAAGGGGGAAAAAGCGGAGGAAATCGCAGGATTTGCCCGCTCAATGCGAGCCAGGGCCAGGAAGGTCGATGTCAGGGGCTATGCCATAGATACCTGCGGCACCGGCGGGGACGGCGGCAAAACCTTCAATATTTCCACTGCCGCGGCTTTCGTGGCTGCCGCCGGGGGAGTGAAGGTGGCAAAGCACGGCAATAAAGCCGTATCCAGCAGGAGCGGCAGCGCCGATGTCCTGGAAGCCCTGGGGGTAAAGATAGACCTGGAACCGGCAGATGCCGAAAGATGTATCGAAAAGGTGGGTCTCGCCTTCCTGTTCGCCCCGCTTTATCACTCCGCAACGAAAAACGTTGCCGGTCCCCGGAAAGAGCTGGGCACCCGGACCTTCTTCAATGTGCTGGGACCCCTGACCAACCCCGCTTTTGTCCAGGGTCAGGTCCTCGGCGTGTACGACGGAATGCTCACCAGGACTCTGGCTCAGGTGATGCTGAAGCTCGGGGCCAAAAGGGCCATGGTGGTGCATGGGCGGGACGGCCTGGATGAAATAACCACTACCAGGGAGACCATAGTGAGCGAAGTGAAAGACGGGGTGATTAGAAATTACATCCTGAACCCTCGAGACTTCGGCATACCCCCGTCAAAGCCGGAGGAAATAGCCGGAGGGGACAGCAGCTACAATGCAAGGATAATTTTGGATGTGCTGCAGGGTAAAAAGGGCCCTCAGAGGGATGTGGTGGTCTTGAACAGCGCCGCGGCCCTATACGTGGGCGAAGTTGCGGAGGATATGCGGGAAGGCGTGCACATGGCTCAGAATTTGATAGACTCGGGAGCCGCCTATGAAAAATTGAAAGAGTTTATAAGAGAAAGCGGGGCGGCCGTATGATTCTGGATGAAATCATTGCACATAAAAAAAAGCAGCTCAAAGATGAAATGGAAAAAAGGCCTTTGTCAGCCCTGGAGGATGAAATCAAGGATATGGGCATCCACAGGAGCCTGGAGAAGGCTTTGACGGCAAACGGCTGCATCAAAATCATCGCCGAGATAAAAAAGGCCTCCCCTTCCAGAGGGGTCATAAAGCCGAACCTCGATCCGGCCTTCGCGGCGGCTTGCTACGAAAAAGGCGGCGCCGATGCCATATCGGTGCTTACGGAAAAAAAGTTTTTTCTGGGCGACGACGACTTCCTGAAGATTGTAAAAAATGCCACATCCTGCTGCCCCGTGCTAAGAAAGGATTTTATCATCCACGAATACCAGATATACCAGGCGAAAGCCTTGGGAGCCGACGCGATTTTGCTCATCGTTGCAGTCCTCGGCAAAAACATAGGCTCTTTCTATAAAAGGGCAAAGTCAACGGGGCTTGACTGCCTGGTAGAGGTCCATGACGAAAAGGAGCTGGTTGCGGCCCTGGACGCCGGAGCCCGCATCGTCGGCATAAACAACAGGAATTTGAAAGATTTCAGTGTAGATCTAAAGACCTGCGAGAGGCTTATCGGCAGGATTCCTGAAGGCATAATAAAAATTGCAGAAAGCGGCATAAAAACGGCGGATGATGTGCGTTATCTCAAATCCATAGGAATCGACGGCATTCTGGTGGGGGAGGCCCTCATGAAGTCCGCTGATATTTGCCGCGATCTGGCAGCCCTCAAAGAAGCATGACATCTGTGCCGGAAAGGGGTGGTGCGCATGGTTGCGGTTAAAATCTGCGGACTCAGGCGGCCAGAAGACATAAATTACGCAAATTTGCTCCGCCCGGATTATGCAGGCTTCGTATTTGCGCCGGGAAAACGGCGGATCAGCTTTGAGGAAGCCGAACAACTCATTTCCATTCTCGACAAGCGCATAAAAAGGGTGGGGGTTTTCTTAAACGAACGCCGTGATGTCATACTGGAAGCCTGTGAGCAATTGGACCTTGATGTGATACAACTCCACGGCGACGAACCGCCGGAAAGTGTGAAAGGCTACGGGAAGGTGGCAGTCTGGAAGGCCATCAGGGTCGAAAATGCGGATAGTTTAAAAACAGCAAAGGATTACGAAGTCAACGGCATACTGCTGGATTCTGCAGCAAAAGGGCTTTACGGCGGGTCCGGGGTGAGATTTAGTCTGGACCTGCTGGAAGGCGTGCAATTCAGGCAGAAGGTGATCCTGGCGGGTGGACTTGATGCCGAAAACGTTGCGGAAGCAATACTCAAGGCAAGGCCGCACGCCGTTGATGTCAGTTCCGGCGTAGAAACCGGCGGATTCAAAGACTTTGAAAAGATGAAAAAATTTGTGGAAAGGGTGAGGAGTTTATGAAAGATGTGCCGGGCAGATTCGGCATATTCGGCGGGCAGTATGTGCCGGAAACCGTGATGAACGCCCTGATTGAACTGGAAAGGGAATTCAATTCGGCCATAGCCGACGAAAAATTCATGGAGGATTACAGGTATTATTTGAGAGAATACGCCGGCAGGCCCACGCCTCTTTACTTTGCCGAAAACCTTACAAAAAAGCTTGGCGGCGCCAGGATTTATTTGAAGCGCGAGGACCTCAACCACACCGGGGCGCACAAAATAAACAACGTGCTGGGGCAGGCGCTTCTTGCAAAACGTATGGGCAAACGCAGGGTCATCGCCGAAACCGGGGCCGGGCAGCACGGTGTGGCCACGGCCACAGCGGCGGCCTTGTTCGGGATGGAGTGCGAGATATTCATGGGGAAAGAGGATATAAAGCGGCAGGCTCTGAATGTGTTCAGGATGAAGCTGTTGGGGGCCAGGGTGACCAGCGTGGATGGAGGAACCGGCACCCTAAAGGATGCGGTAAACGAAGCCCTAAGGCACTGGGTGGCCCATGTGGATGACACCTTTTACGCAATGGGGTCGGTGGTGGGGCCTCACCCCTACCCCACCATGGTCAGGGACTTTCAGAGGGTCATAGGCGACGAGACCAGAGCCCAGATCATGGAAAAGACCGGCAGGCTTCCGGATTACATCATCGCCTGTGTCGGCGGCGGGAGCAATTCCATGGGAATTTTTTACCCCTTTTATGAAGACAAAAGCGTAAAGCTGGTGGGAGTCGAGGCGGGGGGCATGGGACTTGACAGCGGACAACATGCGGCAAAGCTTTCAAGGGGCAGCATAGGAGTGCTTCACGGCATGAAGACATACGTGCTGCAGGACGACGAGGGGCAGATAATGCCTGTCCATTCCATATCCGCAGGCCTGGACTATCCCGGTGCGGGGCCGGAGCACGCCTTTTTCAAAGAAACCGGAAGGGCCGAATACGTTTGCGCAACTGACGAGGAAGCTCTTGGCGCGTTTTTGGCACTTTCAAAAGAGGAGGGCATCATACCCGCCCTGGAAAGCGCCCATGCCGCGGCTCATGCCATGAAGCTTGCACCGAAGCTTTCCGAGGAAGATATTATAGTGGTAAACCTTTCCGGCCGGGGAGACAAGGACGTCGAATCAATAGCCGATTTAATGGGGGTGAAGCTGTGAACAGAATTGATGGGAAATTTAACTATCTGAAAAAAGCCGGGCAAAAGGCGCTCATAACCTTCATAACCGTCGGCGACCCCGACCCGGAAACCACCGGCGAACTGGTAGTTGCAATGGAAAGGGCCGGGGCCGACATAGTGGAGCTGGGAATCCCCTATTCAGATCCCCTGGCCGACGGACCGGTCATCCAGAGGGCATCGGACAGGGCCCTGAAGGCCGGGACAAAAATCGCCACCTGCATGCAAACAGCAAAATCCATAAGGGAAAAATGCGGCATCCCTCTGGTATTCCTCGTATATTACAATTCCGTGTTCAATTACGGCCCGGAGAAATTTGCAATCGACGCCCGAAATGCGGGAATTGACGGAATCATAATACCCGACCTGCCCGTTGAGGAACGCAACGAAACCGCGGCCATCGCATCGAGCTGCGGCATCCATCTCATACCCCTGGTGGCTCCCACCTCGCACGAACGCATCAAGAATATTGTAGAAGGCGCCGGAGGATTTGTCTACTGCATCTCGTCAAAGGGAGTGACCGGAGTGCGTGAAGATATAGAGACGGACATCAAGGCCTATATGGAGGAGGTGTCACGCTATACGGCCCTTCCCCGGGCTCTCGGCTTCGGCATCTCCGGCCCCGACATGGCGAAAAGATTCAGGGACTGCTGCGAAGGCTTGATTGTTGGCAGCGCAATAGTAAGGCTTATCGAGCAGGGCAAAGACAGGCGCCGGATGCTGAGCAATGTATGTGAATTTGTGAGCCGCATAAAAGAAGTGTTATAAATGCGACATCGGGGACGGTTCTTGATTTGTCGCATTCAAGGCTATTGCGATTTTGCAAAGCGCAATGAAACTTCAATTTTATAAAACCAATCCCGGCGGCAGGGAAAGCATTACTTTCCTGCGGTTATGCCCAGCACCGCTCCCGTTATCATCTGATCCGAAGATAATTTAATAATAGCATCCGGGCTCCCTACCACCACAACACCATAATATTTAAAGCCGTTTTCTTTAAGGTATTGTGCAGTCCTTTTAAGGTTTTTTGCGTGGTAGCTTGGAACGCTGCCGAGGCGCTCGAGTTCTTCGAGACACTCTTTTTCACCGCCGCTGCCTGCCATGTAGGGGTTTCCCACAAGGCGTTCGGCAAGATAACTGTTATTTTTATAATCTTCATCTTTAAAAACGCTTACGGCACCCCACATGATTTTTAAATCTTTCGGCATTACGGCTTTTATTTCATCAAGCGCCAGGGGCTTTCTGAAAGACAGTGCCATTTCAACAAGATAATCTGGCGGCACGTTTTCCAGCGCATCAAATTCTCTAATAATTTTTTCGCAATTTGCTGCGGGATGATAAAATTTTAATTTTGGAACAGCATACGGGACCAGATATTCTTTAGCCCCTTTTGCAGCAGCGGCGGATATTTCGGAATACGCACCCGAAGGCTCCCCTATTTCAGTGTCATAAACGGCGAAGGTATTGTTCCCTTTTGTTTGCTCGCCGCCCCAGGCGTCAAAATCCACAGTGACAGTTCCGGCGGGATAAGGTTTGCTTCCGAGCATCCTGAATAAATAGTATTTTTTCTGGCGCCCGAACAGCCTGACGCTATAGCTTTCCCCTGAAAGCGCAAAGGTGTTGGGTTCGGAGAATTTGATAAGGTCGGGGTAAAAACTGTCTATGCGGTTTTCCTGATCCTGCAGCATCATCTCCGGGGCTACAAAAGCGAGTATAAAAGCCAATATAAATATGCCGGCAGCCACGCCGAAAGAAATCAATGCCGTGCGCAGGATGCTTTTTAAACGGACCCCGCGCAGAAAAGACTTCTCATCGAAATTGATGTCGTCTTTGCCGTTTTCCGCATTCAAATTCCATATCATCAGATTTCTTCCTCCTCTTTCAGATATTTTTTCAGCTTCTTTTTAAGCCTGCAAATCATCGTTTTGGCGGAGTCGGGAGTAATATTGAGCGCCGATGAAATTTCGGCGTTCGTCATTCCAAGATCATACTTCATGTGAAAAAGCCTTTGTTCAGCAGCACTAAGCCTGCTGATAACTTTTGTTATTAAGTCTTTGTTTTCGATTCGATGGATTTCCGAAAACGTGTTCGTGAAAAAATCATCAATATCTGCCACGGCGACCTGTTTTTTGCGTTTCCGCAAGAAGTCGATGTATTTATTTTTTGCCGCCGCATAAACATAGGATTTCAATCTTCCTTCCTGAATGCCGTCCAGATGCATGTATACGAATAAAAGTGTTTCCTGAGCCGCATCTTCCGCGTCGTCATGTGACATGCCAAGGCTCAAAAGATAGTAAAATGCCAGACGGTACAATTCCCTCCACACAGATCCCCCTCCTTCACTTATTTTCCTCTTCCAATTATAAAGACGTTTAAGAAAAAGAAAAGTAAACAAGGAAAAATAAAATTTTAAAGCCTGCTTGTTAAAGATTAAAAATTTCATACAGCAATTTAATTAGTATAAGTTATATTCTCACTACTTTGAAAAAAAGTGTATTAATTCAAACCGGGTTTTGATATATAATTTCAAATATAAAAAATCAGCGGCAAAATATCCTCAGTGCACCGGAAAGCCGCGACGTCGCCGCTCCCCCGAAATACATAAATGTTTCTGTGCAGCTCAAGCACTAAGCCTGCGGCTGTACCGGGTTTAAGGAATTGCGACAGATGCCGCAGGAGGAAAAACCAGAGGTTGAAAACGGAGGAAAGTGTTAATGTCTCTTGTAAAGAAATGGTATCAAATCCTAAATGTGCTTTTGGTAAAGGAATACATTACCGATGAAAAGCTAAGTGACATTATCCAGACAACCTCTCAGACTCTAAAAAAGAATATAGAATTATTAAACGATCAACTGAAGGGTATAGCCTCCATATTGTGGGAAAAAGACAGGTGCTATCTGCGTATTGAAAATCATTCAGAGTTTAAAGAAATAATGAATGGAAAACTGAAAAAAGATATGGACTTTAATTCTTCAAGCAAGCGCATGGCTTTTATTCTAAAAACTCTGTTAAATGCCAGAGATTTTGTTACAGTGGACAGCCTGGTGGAGAGAATTGAAGCAAGCAGAGGAACGATAAATAAAGATTTGAAGAATATAAAAAAAATTGTTTCCCATTTCGGCATGAGCTTATACGGCATACCGAACAAAGGCATAAAAATTGTCGGGGACGAATTAAACAAACGGCTGGTGCTGCTGTATTATGTTTATGATTACTATTTTACAGATTATAAGCTGAAAGACAACACAGCCGAATATATAAGCAAAATTGCAGAAGAGTATCAGTTAAACAATTACAACGCCGGTATCCTTAAAAAGGTTGTAGGTATTACTTTGGACAGAGTTGAAAAAGGCTTTTATCTGGAGAAAGAAATACCTTATTATAACAACTACGAGAAAAATTCAGGTTCCGTAAAAATATTTATCCATCATTTGGAAAAGGAATACAACATAATCTTGAGGCCGTACGATAAGGATTTCATAATTTTCCCCATTAATATCAGAAATTCCGCCTGTGTAAAAAAAGAGAGCATGGAAAAATATGACAAAAATATAAGAGAGCTTTTTGACGATATGATCAAAGAAATCAGGGCAAATTTCATACTTGAATTGGATGACAACCAATTATTTGAAGAAATGAAATACCATTTGATGTTCATGGTGAACAGGCTCGTATTTCATATAGAACCGTTCAATCTGTTTTATGATGAAATTGAAAAGAAATATCCTTTTTCTTATGAATTGGCGAAGATGGCCGCAAATGTAATAGAATCGCGCTTAATGATAAGCGTTGCACCATCCGAAATCAGTTATCTTGCTGTATATTTCGAATTGATGTTATATTACAAGGGCCAAAAAAGCAAGCAAAAAAAGATCGCAATAATAAGCAATCTGGGGAAAGGCACAACAATGTTTATCAGAAAGCAGATCCAGGAAATTTTGGGGCCTGACGTGGCAATATTGCAGTTTTCAGAACAGAATTACAAAAAGCAGAATCTGGGAGATTTTTTTGCGGTTTTTTCCACGTTTCCTTTAGAAATAGACAAGAAAATACCTGTGATTCAGGTAAATAATTTGTTTGATTACAATTATGTTATTAACGAATGGAATAAGATAGAAAAGGAACGAAGTTTTGTCATTGCCGAGCTTGATTTTTCCTTTACGGTTCTGGACGAAGAAAAAAGTTATTTTGATAATGTTGAATTCATGATTCGCAAATTGATTGAAGATAAAAAATTAAATCCCGATTTTATAAATCTATGGCGGGAAAGAGAAAAGAAACAATCCACAATCTTTGAGGAGGGGATTGCATTCCCCCACACATTGAACAGAGGCTTCAACAGGATAGTGTTAAATGTGGGGGTCTTTAAAAATCCATTATTGGTTGACGGCAAAAGTGTCCAAATTGTATTTCTGGCAGGTATACCAGAAAATATAGACGTCGATGTTGAAAATTCGCTGTTAAATATGTATGATTTGATATTTCGAATAGCAAGAATGAAAGAAATCCATTCAAAAATCGGGGAACTGACCAATGAAAAAGAGTTTATTTCGTTTTTAAAAAAGACACTTTATGGCAATTGTCCAGTAAAGTGAAGCAAAAATGAATCCAACACACAAGGAGGTGATATGGCGTGAACATATATATATTCGGAGTATTTGCACTCACCGCTTATTTGCTGCAAGTGTTCCTGGGAGCAAAGCAGATTCGGCATTTCAATGAAGTATACAGGAGATTGAGAAACAGGGGGAAAGTGGTGATAGGGAAAAAACCGGGGAAACTTTGCGCAGGTACTATTGTTATGATGGCAGTAGATGATAAGGGAAAAATTTTGGAAGCCGTAAAAATGCAGGGGTTTACCGTACTGGCCAAGTTTAAGCCTATTTTTTCACTTGAAGGGGAATACATCCAGCAAATAAATGAACACTCTTTGAGCAATTGCAAGGAAAATAATTTTACCAGGAAAACGATACTGGACGCAAGGGATGTATACTTATATGTGCAGCAGGGAAAGAAAATGCCGGAAACTAAAGGATTTTTTGCGGCATTGCACTCAAAAATAAAGTTGTTGACAACAAAAATTTAAAAGGATGGTGTTAAAAATGGCAGTAGTAGCCAAAATCGCTCAGGGATTTATGAATTTATTTCAAACGGGTGCAAATACTTTCATCGGATGGATGAAGGGTATTGTACCGGTTGTCTTGATGCTGATGGTATTAATGAATACCGTAATCAGCCTTCTGGGAGAAGAAAAAGTCACAAAAATTGCAAAAGTTTCTTCAAAAAACCCGGTAACCCGGTATCTGGTATTGCCGTTTTTGGCCGCATTTATGCTGGGCAATCCCATGTCCTTCACATTGGGCAGGTTTTTGCCGGAATATTACAAGCCAAGCTATTACGCATCTTTAGCACAATTTTGCCACACAAGCAACGGTATATTCCCTCATATTAATCCCGGAGAACTGTTTGTTTGGCTGGGGATTGCCCAGGGGGTAGAAAAACTGGGATTGAATACCATGGATTTAGCTATTAGATATATGTTGGTCGGCATGTTGATGAATTTTGTCGGTGGATGGGTTACGGATTTTACAACGGCTTATGTTTGCAGGCAGCAGGATATAACGCTCAGCAAACAGCCCAAAGTAACGGCTGAATAAAAGGAGGAATTTCAAATGGCAAAGTATAGAAGCATAAAAATAAAAAGAGGAAGTGGTGGTTTTGGAGGGCCTCTCATAATTACTCCGACCGAAAAAAAACATAAAGTTTTATATGTAACGGCGGGAGAAAAGCCCGAAATAATTGACAAAATAGTAGAACTGTCCGGGATGGAAGCAGTTAACGGTTTTAAAACATCAATTCCCGACGAAGAAATCGCACTGGCCGTCATTGATTGCGGTGGGACATTGAGATGTGGAATTTATCCCCAAAAAGGAATACCGACAGTAAACATCAACCCCACGGGGAAAAGCGGACCCTTGGCAAAATATATTACCGAAGATATATATGTGTCCGCCGTCGGCATGGACCAGATAGAGCTGGCTGACGAATCTGAAATTGTTTCCGAGACAACTGAAAAAAACGCTGCGCAGATTAAAAAGCAATATAAATATGATACTTCCAAAAAGATTACCGAACAAAGAGCCGAAAAAAGCTTCATTGCCCGCATAGGGATGGGAGCAGGCAAAATCGTTGCCACATTCAATGAGGCAGCGCGGAACGCGGTCCAGACGATTTTAACTACAGTTATTCCCTTCATGGCTTTCGTGTCTCTGATTATCGGCATAATAGAAGGCTCCGGAATCGGAAATTGGTTTGCGAATATTATGACTCCTTTGGCAGGCAATATTGTTGGATTAATCATAATAGGCTTTGTTTGTTCTCTGCCGGTTTTGTCTCCATTGCTGGGGCCAGGAGCAGTCATCGCTCAGATCATCGGAACGTTAATAGGCGTGGAAATAGGAAAGGGAAATATTCCCCCTCAACTTGCTCTGCCAGCTTTATTTGCCATTAATACGCAAAATGCTTGTGATTTTATTCCCGTCGGTTTAGGTTTGGAAGAAGCCGAAGCGGAAACCGTGGAAGTCGGCGTTCCCTCCGTTCTGTATTCAAGATTTCTAAATGGGGTTCCCCGTGTAATTGTTGCCTGGCTTGCCAGTTTTGGGTTGTATAGTTAGATTGTATAGTTAGCAAAAATAATCAAAGTCAGAAAGGAACATGAATATTGGTAAAAATTTATGAAACAGTAGTCAAAAAAATCGGCTCAAATGCAGAACTGTTTAAATCCGAAAACTTATTGATACTTTTTGGCGAAAATGTGCCGGACAGCCTGACAGATTATTGCTTTAACATAAAAGTTAATAAAAGCAAAAATGAAATAAAGCCCGGCATGATATTGAGGTTTGATGATCAGGATTATAAAATAACAGCAGTAGGGGAAAAAGTTAAAAAAAATCTGGATGAATTGGGCCATATTACTGTAAAATTTGACGGTTCCACGCAGGCAAAATTGCCGGGCACCCTTTATGTGGAAAACAAGAAGTACCCTCGCATTCAAATCGGAACAGAAATATCCATTCTTCTATGAAAACAAATCAATTTTAAAAAGAGCAAAAGGGACATCGCACATTCCTTTTGCTCAAGGGAAAAAATAATCACCCTGCCGACGCCAACGTTAGGGTGATTATTTTTTAATTACACTGCGGTGGCAACCGCACTTTTGCAGTTCCGATTGCCTCTATATGCTATATATTTCTATATGCTATATATATTATAGCATTTTTTTGTATATGTAAACAATAGAAATGAAATTGTATGTCAAGCCAGGTGTCAAAGCTTTATTGCAATATGATTCGCTGTTTTTACAATTCGGCAACATTTTTATAGTATAATATAAAAGCAACATTTGCCGCAAAAACCCTTTTTATTGCCTTTGCACAGATATATTGCTATACTATATTAAATCAGGACCTGAGGACCTGCGGCCTGAAGGCTGCAATGCCCCGCCGCATCGACAACGCTTTTGAAAAAGAAGGGATTTTCTTGGAAGATAAAAAGCGCATACTCATTATCGAAGATGAGGATTCCATTTGCGACATTCTATCCTATGCGCTGCGCCAAGAAGGCTATGCGGTAAAATGCGCCTTTAACGGGAAAGACGGATTAAGGGAACTTGAAGACTTTAGCCCCGACGTTATCATCCTGGACCTGATGCTTCCCGACATCAGCGGCTTTGATTTATGCAGAAAGATAACATCAAAATACAAAATTCCAATCATCATGCTCACTTGCAGAAACGATATCACCGATAAAGTTCTGGGGCTTGAGCTTGGCGCTGACGACTATATTACGAAGCCCTTCGATATCCGGGAAGTGACAGCCAGGGTGAAGACGGCTTTCAGGCGAATGGAGAATTTAAGACAATCCCTGTCAAACCGCCAGATTGTTTGCATCAACGATCACGTAAGCATCGACAAAAAGGCCATGGAGGTATATAAAGACGGCGTGAAGGTCAAGTTCAAGCCCAAAGAATACGAGCTTTTGCTGCTGTTTTGCGAGAACAGGGACCGGGTCCTGACCCGCGAACAAATCCTCGACCGGGTATGGGGCCTGGACTACGAGGGAGGCCTACGGACCGTGGATGTGCATGTGCAGCGGATACGAAAGAAGCTGGATGTTGAAGGTGCTTTATCCATTATCGACACGGTCTTCGGAATCGGATATAAGATGTGCAGCCGGGACTAAAGGAAATTCACCCTTATACCGCTTCAAAAAATGAAAGTGCGTGATATCTCATGAAACTTTCCATAAGATATAAATTCATCGCGGGATTTTGTATCATCTTCGCCGTATCGGCATATTTGCTCAATTTTTACGCGAGCGATGCCCTCAACAAAAACAACCTGGAGACAATTACTGCCGATATGGCGGGCCTTCAAAAATCATCCCGCGAGTATCTCAAACAATACTTCTTTATAAACAATCTAACTATAGACTCTTTTCAGCGCGAGGCAAAATACATCGCGCAGGACCTTGCCCGGAATTTCGGTGTAAATGTTGCCCTTTACGATGCCCGCGGCAATTTTTTGTGCGAAGGCGTACAGACCGGCCAGCCCTATATCATATTGAACAACCGGGAAAGCGAGACATTAAGAAAAAGCAGCCGGCAGGACCTTGCGATGGCGCTGGAGAACAAATCCGCATTTAAAGCAAATGCCTTTGATGGAAAATTTATCGTAAACTTATCCTATCCCCTTTATATAAACGGAGAATATTACGGCATACTAAGATTTACAAGGGATTATTCCAGTCTTTACGCATCCAGCTTCAGAATAAAGAGCTGCTTTCTGATCTTTACGGCGCTGCTTTTCTTTTTCGCATTCATGCTTTCAATCGCGCTGTCAAACGGGATAATAAAGCCAATCATCGAACTTGCCGCGGCATTGAAGCAGGTCGCCCTGGGCAATTATGACATAAATATCAACATCAGAACCGGCGATGAAATCCAGGAATTGGGCCGGAGTTTTCATTATATGAAAGACAAGATAAAGCAACAGTTCGATGCCATCTGCCGGGAAAAGGAAAAAGTGATGAAATTGGAAAAGGCCAGGAGCGAGTTTTTCAACAATGTGACTCACGAGCTTAAAACTCCTCTTGCAACCATATCGGGATACGCCCAAATCATCGGGGCGGAAGATTTTTGCGACCGAAAATTTCTCATGAAAGCTGCCAGAAAAATACAATCCGAAAGCGAGCGGCTGCACCGCATGGTGGTGTCGCTTATCGAAATATCGAAGAAAAATACGCTGATTGAGCAGGAACCCTTCAAAACAATCGACGTAAAACACCTGCTGCAGGAATATGCGAAGACATGCAGCTTAAAGCAAGCAGATTCCATATAAAAATACGCGCTGACCTTGCAAACCTGCATATAAAAGGCAGCGAGAATAAATTGAAGCAGTTGTTTATCAACGTCCTCGACAATGCCGTAAAATACGGCAGCAGCCATTCCACTATAAAGGTGCTTTGTAAAGAGGAGGCAGGTTTTGCAAAAATCGAGATGGAAAATGAGGTGGAATGCATTGATAATTCGGTATTTAAAAAAGCCTTTGAACCTTTCTACAGGGGAAATGCTTCCGCCAGGGAAAAGGGGAGCAGCGGGCTGGGGCTTTATATTTGTAAGACTATCGTGGAAGAACATGGAGGAACCATAGAGATGACCGGGCAGGAAAACCGGGTGAAAATCACAATAAAAATTCCCCTCTGGCAACATTCCGGAAACAATTGATGAAAAAATGGAAACAGGCGTGCGGTATAGTAACAGTAAAATACATGCCAAGATCAGGGAGGAATGTTTTATGAACCACAAAGTCAAATCATTAACCGCCTGTTTATGCCTGTGCATCACGCTGGCCGCCGGCATTGCCGGGTGCGCCTTTAAGGGATGGTCAACCAGGGCGGATTCAACGGTAATCTTGAGCCAGGACGTGCTCCGGCAAAGCACACTTGAAGACAGGACCGTCAAAATGCCCCAGAGCCGCGAGATTTCGCTCCAGCAGCCCACAGAGTATCGAGATATCATGGCCATCGACGGCCAACACATCCTGTACCGCAAGGACCATGCCCTTTACACCATGGACATGAACGGCACAAATCCCCAACTGCTGGCAAAGCTTGATGCAAGCGAAGCATCGAGGGATGGCAAAAAGGTGATGTGTCTCGAGAAAGACCAGTATTTCGCGTATGATTTAAAAAGCAAATCAAAGACACCATTGATCAAAAAACAAGGCCAGGACGGAGAACCTTACTTTGCCGATGAAAAAGGGGAATATGTATCCTATTTTGATTTTAAGCATTCAAATCTAAATATTATAGATACCCGGACCAGCGAGACCCATGCCCTGGACTTTAAAAAATTATTCAACCTAGAAAACTTCATGCTGGAGGATGTCAAAGTCTATCAGGATAGAGTATATGTGGCCGCCCACACCAAAAAGGACGGATACGGAATCTATGAATTGAGCTTTGATGGTCATAAAAGGGCCATCGTTAAGTACCCGCCTGAAAAACAGGACGGTGATACTTTAGCCGGATTCGACCTCATCTGCGGCGGCAAAACCGTCATCTTCAACGGAACATATGATGATGAACCAGGGATATTCTTCTATGACGTAGATAAAAAGTCCCTCACGAAAGTGATATCCGGAGGCTCAGATAAAGAAGGACAATGGGCCCCGTTTTACAGCCTCTCCCCCGACGGTACAAAAATCGTCTTTGAGAATATTTTGAGGGATAAAAACTCTGTCAAAAGCGACATCTATGTGGCGGATATCACCGATGGCATTCTTTCTCAGGCCATACGCATCATGGAAAACGCCAATATGCCTGCGGTCATTTCGCTTATGGCCCACTGGAGCGATGATTCCAGCAAATTATACATCAAGATGCCGTCATCCCAGGACGGCAGCGGTCCCATCGACAAAATTAAAGAATTCGCATTTTAGGCGGCAGGGACTCGCTGTCCCTGCATTAAAATTATATCCCGGATGTTTACCAAGACGCTTTTTTCATCGGACTTAATCATAATTTTTTTGGACCTGGCGGTTGTGTTGCTGTGGTTTAACCTATTTAACAATATTATGCTTCATGTTTACCACCAACCCCAGTCTCTGTCTTTATATGGCTTCTTATTTTTTATATTCTTCATTTGCTTTTTATTTCCTGCCGGTATTCGCCAACTGGCGTATTTAGGGGGTTGAATGGCGTAATGGTTTGATTGAAAAATGTCTTTTTTATTGTCGCAGTGTATTAAGTGCTGATTTCCTTAATTATTGCGTTAATTAAGGCGATAACTAAAGGAAAAAAATAACAATCACCCTGCTCGGCCATAGGGTGATTGTTATTTAAATAACCCGTGGCAACCGCACTTTTGCGGTTCCGATTGCCTTTATCTATATTATAACATTTTTTTCGCATATGTAAACAACAAAATATTCATTGTATTTTAGGGTTTTGAGCGGCGGGTAGGGTTTTTATCGATAAAACCGCCACTTATCTCCAGCTTCTTGTCATAATAAAATACGTCTCTCCGTATTTTGGCAGGGAACATCTTTTATGTAAATAACTTAGCCCATAATTCGCAGGTTAGACACATCGTATTCTTCCAAGCAGATAGCGAATAAACGAATCTACTCCTGCTGCACCTCGGAAAGCACAGCATAACTTCCTACAGCGAGCCCAAGCTTATATATTAGCCGGATATGCCGCTCTTTTACATTGCCGACAGTATAAAAATAAGTACCGTCCAGCATCTCCCCTTCCGAAAAGACTATGGCCGCAAATTCTTTCATAAGCTGGTGGGTGGTTCCCTTTGGATCAATGTTTTGTTTGATAAGGTGCTCCAAGATGCAGTAAGCCATAAGAGCTATGAACGTGATCAGGGTTAACCCTTTAATCCGTTCTTCTCTATGTAAAAGCCGCATACCTCTGCCCAGGTTTGTATATCTTTCATCGGCAGGGGATGATGCAGGCGATTGGCGGACGGTCCTGCCGTCTATGGAAATATTTGTAAGCCATGCCGTTCCCACCTCAATATCGGAAGTTATTGTAAATATTCGACATTGAGTGGGCTTGTACCTTCTTAGAATATTCTGCCTATTAGCTTTTCTTGATAAAATTTTGTGTGTTTTTACTTGCCATGATACGAATTCGGTGACCTGCGAATTATGGGCTTAGTAACTTAGGTGCCTGGCGCCAATTATCCTTTTTTGTCTGAATTTTTTATTGATATATGGCAATATAAGGCTTATAATATCTAATAGACGATATCGTTAGAGGTGATAGATATGAAAATAAAGCAAATATATTTGTCATTTACTTCGATTTTGTTAACTCTACTTTTTGCGATGTCATTCTTATTTTCATTTTTTGATATAATTGATTATGGTATTATGAGAAGAATTGTGGTAATATTTTTCGGCATTAATATAATTTTTGAAGGAGTTACAAACTATCATTTTGGCAAACCAGTTGAGCCATCAAAATATAAAAAATGGTTCCGGTTCTTTGTCATAACTCTTGGAACAATAGTTATTTTCATAGCTACCATACAATTGTGGTATCTATAATTCTATTCATAATATATATCTATATGCTTGGTCAGTATACTAAAAGTATTTAAGGACAACTATTTACATAAGCTCAAGCATGTAAAAATATAAATGAATGTTTCGCTTCACCAGTACAATTAACCCGGAAAGATAATTATTTTTACTATTAATGACACTCCGTTATCCATAGATTATATATTAAAAGTCCAAAACTACATGTAGAGTGATTTCACTTAAAAAAACGTGCACCGCTATTGATACGGTACACGTTTTTGATTACTTTACTGTTCAACTCTAGATTTGCCAACACTTTATTGGGAAATAACCATAGGTGCTGTTGAATTAAATACTTGTGAACTGTGTCCTATTTCATCTGTGTAATCGGCATCTGAAAAGACATATACATAAACTGTTGTACGGAAATAGGCAAATTCTCCATTCACATATATTTCTTCATAGTGCTTATATTCATATCCATAATAAGGAGTACCGTCAGATAACATTTCGTAACCAAATATTGCATAACCTATTGCTTTTGCAACTGATGAGGGCAATAGAAATTCAGTGACAAGAAAGGTGGTAAATGTAGCTAATTTACCGTCAGATTCACAGTTAAAATATGTCGTGGGCCCCCACCAGTCACCTCGTACCTCTTCTCCACCACTAGGAGATACTTTTATACTATTGGTTTTTGTTTCTACTATGGAATAATTTTTTGCAGTAGTAGCTGCAAAAGCTGGTAAGGTTGATCCTAAAACCACGCACACCGTTATTACTAAAGTTAAAAACTTTAAGTGCCTCTTCATTTATTATTAGCCTCCTTTTATTTTTACTTTACAAAGTTACTGTCCTTGCATATAATTTCTGTGGTTACTTTTCTTTTTGAAGAAAGGTCATACAACACCTTTCTTCTTTTTAATTGGCCCTTTCAAGATTTCCGGGACCTCGGGGCGGTAAACCATCCCATGCACATTGGTTTAGCAGCAGCGACCGTACCAACAAGTGTAAATAAAGATTCAGTATTTTGTATAATTTTTCTTTTTAATTCTATCATGACTCTTCACCTCCTTTCTGTTTTTCCATGATTTTCCACCTTCATTTTAACATTGGATTTTCATGCATTCAGGCTTCAAACACACCGCTTGTGCCGAAGGCGGGGGAAGCGGCTTCATGTTCGATCCGTCTATGCCATCATCTTTCAGTGTGAAGAAAAATTTTCCTATCGACTACTCATTAGTGAAATACTCTACTTTGCCCGAGGCAATCCTAAATTGACCAATAATTGTTCTACCGTCTTTATCATAGAGAGGTATCAATCTATCGCCAAGGTTGTTTTGAGCCACGGCCTCCTCCGGCGTGCGAGGAGATGGGAATGGGTCCAAGTCCGAAGACCGCACATAACCATGTGTTCCGTCTATGCCGGTAGCTGCAACTAAATCAGGTTCCTCTCCTATGATGTCAGCATAAGCGTCTGAACCATATGTTTCACCATATTCATTTACCTGGTAGCGATAATTTGGAATTTCTCTCGGTTTTTTCAAAGAAAATTTACTGCTGCCCAAAGTAACAATGGGGCTTTTATATGTAGTGTACGTATTATATCCGTCACCGTTGTATAATTTGACTTGCCCCCAACTATAATAATCACCGCTGGTAGTATACTCATCTGTCCAAACATTAAAACCTGCAAGTTCTTCATCATTGTATACCCATCTACTCGATACTTTCAAATCACCGTCTGAATTATATAGTCTTGCTTTTATTCCCATATATCCTGTTGGAACATTGCCACCATTACAAGACACAGTGGTTCCACCCGCTACGTATGTGCCGTCAGTGTAAGCATCTGCTCTGTATTTATAAGTATATCCATAAACTGTCGCTTTTTTATAATCAGAGTGTGCATAAGCTGCAAAAACAATACTTGAAATGCCTAATGTCAAAACACAAACAACGGAAATCAAAACTAAAGTTTTACGAAATCTCCTTTTCATGCTTACCACTCCCTACTATAATTTATTTGGTTTCTTTCCATAATATCAGGTTATTGTGGCAATATTTAAACTGTTAAGCATATACACTTGCTTCGGCTGTTAGTTTTTTCCATCAATGTTTATATTCAAGAACCGGGCCTGATCCATATTTAAATTGACCAATAATTGTTCTACCGTCTTTATCATATAGTGGTATCATTATTGCACCAGGTTTATTTTGAGCTACGGCTTCTTCCGGCGTACGAGGGTTTGAGTCCATATCCGAAGACCGCACATAACCGTCTGTTCCGTCTATGCCGGTAGCTGCAATTAAATCAGGTTCCTCTCCTATGATGTCAGCATAAGCGTCTGAACCATATGTTTCACCATATTCATTTACCTGATAGCGATAATTTGTAATTTCTTTGGGCTTTGGCAAAACAGATTCACTGCTGCCTCTGCTTTCAATAGAGGGCTCCATGGCGCCTGCCGAGATGGCGCCCAATGATATAATCACCAGTGTCATTGCGATTGAAATCGTACGTACCCATTTTTTGCTCTTTGAGCCTTTATCTTTCAGTATCATGTTGACCCTCCTTTCAAGTTGTTTGCGCTTGCCGCTGAATGCGGAACATAATCTGGTGTTCTGGTCACAAACGTTCCAGAGCACGCTCAGCATCAATTCGCAATACCGCCTCCTTTCCCGATTGCTCATGGATTTCACAACGCTTTCGTCACAGGAAAGTTCGCAGAAGTGGTCAATGTCAAGTCTTGCCATATAGGCGAGAGGGTTGAACCAGTGTATGGCGTTGATAAGAAGCATCAGGCTCTTCCACCATGCATCGCGGCGCTTCCAGTGGGTCAGTTCATGAAGGAAAACGCTTTGCAGTTCGTCCGCAGAAAGTTTAATATCCGGCAAGACGATGCGGGGTTTGAAGATGCCATGCAGGAAGGGTGTTGTTATGCAGGGTGAGATGTATACGGGGATTTGCTTTGTTATGCCCATTTGTTGTTTGCACCCGGAAAGCACTTCCAGAATCTGCTTGTCGTTAGTCAGCCGACATATTCCTAAAATGCGGCGGTTCAGATTATAGTTTTGGATGAGAACTACAGCCATGAATATCAGTGTTCCGGCCATCAGGAGATAGGGCAAAAGTTCAAGAAAAGCGTAGGCTGCCGCATTGCTTTCTTGCTTAAGTATCGTAACGCCGCCGGCAGCGAGGCTAAGATTACTGGGTAGGTTTAATCCCGCGATAGAGGGCAGTCCGAAGCCTTTACCGGCTAGCTTTATAAAGCTCAGATCAAACCTTGACATCCACTTGTGATACGGCAGCAGGAAAAACATACATATTGCCATATTGGTGTAATAATGCCAGGCCGCAGTGAAATATTTAAGGGTTAACCCACTCAAAAGTTTTAGAATAAGGTATAGCCCTCCGGCTACAAATGACATGGTAAAGAGCTGACTGTAAATATTGATCATCATAACCTCCATTCTGCCGCTAGCGGCACACATGGTAATGAAAAGTTGTTTTTCAAGTCAATCCCCTTACTCTTTCAAGCGTTTCATAAGGTTTTCAATGTCTTCTTTTGTCAGGTCGCCATTGTCGCACAATGCGGTTATAAAGCCCAATACGGAGCCTTTATGGACATCCTTTATGAATTGCTTTGTTTCAAAATTCCGGTATTCCTGTTCCGTCACGCAGGGTTCGTAATGATTGGCTTTTCCTATCCTGGTTGCTTTAAGTATGCCCTTTTCCATCAAGCGGGATAAAAATGTGACCACCGTATTTTGCTTCCATGCCTTATCTTCAGGCAAATGCCGCATGATTTCCGAAGTCGTCACCGGTCGCCCGGCAGCCCAAATATATTCCATAATCTGTTTCTCTGCCTCTGATATCCGTTGCAGTTTTTTCATGAAAATCACCTCTGTTTTTCTACATTATGTAAGTCAATTATATTCTACACTGTGTAATTAAATATGTCAACGGTTTTTATAAAAAAATCGGTGTCATTTACCAATGCTGTTATAAACAGACTGCCTCTATAATTTCTAATTTCAATTTTTGCGACATGTGATGCGACAAAGCAGTCGAGTAGACATGGGCCTTGCGACCCACGCCCCTCACAGAACCGAACGTTGCCCAATGAAGGCATCCGGCTCTTCATGCAGTCATTTGCTTCATATTCCTGCTATCCTTTCCAGCTCTCCTGCCATCTTTTGTTCACCTCCGGTGTGATGAATGTTTCCCTGTGAAAGGTCGGCTGTATGTTGCCGCCTTCCTTCCACCGGAGTTACCCGGCTTCATGGGTACTATGCGGCAATCCGACTCCCTGCATGCCGTCTGATTCTCTTGTGTTTTATGCTTGAGCAATCATACCCTTGTAGGGGGGCTTGCAGGGTCTCCCATTTTCACACAGCATATTGTTGGTAGCATGCCGAGGCCTTTGACCCCGGGGAAGCCTGCTTTGTCTTGCCTTGACGATAAAGCAGGTGTTGCCTTCTGCTTGTTCTAAGGCATGGGCCTTCCCAATTCCGGGGATTTGGGGGGCTATAAACCTTCATCTTTCGATTTCGGCCTACTAATTCTCTTGCCTACGCTTAGGCCTTAGGTTGCCCATCGGCCCCAAGACTAAGTAATGGTGGCTGGCTAAGCCTTACCATGCAGTTTTATCTGCTATATACTGCGCGCCTCGTGGCGCACAGAACCGTCCCTATGTCGCACTTTTGCTTCGATTTTATATGATTCATCTCTCCAAACTTCGATTCGTTGGGAACCTTGCAAAAGTCCGCCGAGACTCGTTAAGTTTTCACACGGGGACTATAAAAGATAACATTGAGTGGGGAAATGAAGATGCATCAATGGAAGAGACAATTGAAGCAGTCAAGATTGCCCAGGCTCATGACTTTATAATGAGCTTTGAGAAAGGCTATGACATGGAAGTATCTAAGCGAGGTCGTCGAGGAATTGTCAACAGCTCCGTCCCCTTGACATCCGAGGAATTGTCAACAGCTCCGTCCCCTTGACATCCCATTAAACTTCCAGGGCTTTTTTCAATTCCTCGCAACTCATATGGTCGATATTTAAAACTCCTCTTCTGAAGGATTTATAATCAAACTTTTCCTTCAGCTTTTCTCTTGCGATTTTTTCGTATTTTAAAATCAATAGATTCTTTATGTTATAGTCATGTCTGCTTTTGAACTCGTCGTGTTTAAAATCTATCGGATTGCCGGAGAGAACGCTTTTTATGTATGTAATATTATCGTCAATCAACTTTTCATCCACTATGCCCGAATGGGCGGATATGATGATTTTTGCGCGAAGGTCCTTTATACGCTCCAGAGATTTTATGTAAGATTCCAGATCGAGGAAGTCCAGACAGGGAATCGGATATTCCACCATGTCTCCGGTATAAAGCACAGAATCCCTTTTATCAAAGCATACGGCTGAGTCGACAGTATGCCCGGGAGCGTATAGAAACTCCACTTCTCCATCTTCGTATGTTAAGCTGCTTGTAAAAGTAATATTTGGCAGCAGGATTTTTACATTGCCATTTTGATATTGCGAATATATTTGAAGCTCAAAATCCCCTATTTCCTTCAGCCTCCTGCGGCACGTCTCATGGCCAACAATTAGCGATTCTTCAAAAGCACAGTTGCCCCAGACATGGTCCCAGTCCGAATGGGAGTTGAAAACAATTGCCGGTTTGTTTTCTCTCTTCTCGTGCATATACCGCCTGATGGGTTCCATGGATGCCGATCCCAGGTGTGTATCGCACACAAAAAAGAAGCGGCCCGTATTTATCAGATACACCGATGTATCCCCGAGATACGGGAAATCTTTCCCGCTGAATGTGAACAATACGCCTCTTTCGCCTATTTCTTTGACAAACATATTATGCCCCGCCCCTTTTTAAAATAAAATATCGCTTCACGTCTCATCATCCAAATCCCCTGTTCCAAAAGCTATGCTGATCTCGCTGAGCATGATACAATAAGCCTCATTTGTGATACGTTTCTCCGCGGATTATCTTGAACCAGCGGTAGATTTGTTCCAGCAGTATGAGGCGCATGAGCTGATGGGGAAAGGTGAAGTCGGAAAAGGAAAGTTTTAAATGGGCTTTTTCTTTTACTTCTTCCGAAAGGCCCATGGAGCTGCCGATGATGAAGGTAATGTGGGATGTGCCCGAAGTCATAATTCCCTCAATCTTTTTTGCCATCTTTTCAGAAGTAAAACGCTCGCCTTCGATGCAGAGGGAAATTACGAAGCTGGCTGGGTTTATTTTTTCCAGTATATATGAACCTTCCTTTCGAAGCGCCTGATTTTTTCCCGCAAAACTCGGGCTTTCGGGAATTATTTCCTCGGCTATCTCGACAATGTTTAAATTGCAGTAAGGCTTTAGCCGCTTTGCATATTCTGCTATGCCGTCCTTTAAATATTTTTCTTTTAATTTTCCTACCGCTATAACAGTGATATTCATGAAAATCCCCTTATTTCATCTGTTAAAATTATTCTGATACTTAAACCGAATCATTGCCGGAGATAACCCTGCAGGGAAATTAATTTTTATATCTTATATCTGAACCATTAATCAATCTTTCCCACTGCAACCCTGCAGTCGTAAAATGCGGCGCTTTCACCCATCTCAGTAGTTGTGCAGGGCGTGAGGAAGTTGGCGCAGGCGCCGCTTTCGATATTCCAGCCGGATTCCATGGCCACCACATCCCTCCTCATATTCCGCTCCAGAAAAAGGCGGGCACTGATTCTGCCGCGGTCGTTGTATATTTCTACCTCATCCCCCGTTTTTAGGCCCAGAGATTCCGCTTCTGCCGGATGCATGTACACCACAGGCTCCGGGTGCAAAGCTTTAAGCTTAGATATGTTTTGAAACTGAGAATGAATGCGGAAGCGTGAATGGGGGGTTATGAAAAAGTAGCGATAAGCTCCGGGTTCTTTTGCCAAATCCTCCTCTGCCGGGGGGATATATCCTGCAACCGGGGATTGTCCTTCCGATGCCGCCTTTTGAGAATAAAACTCGAACTTCCCGGAAGGGGTTGAAAATTTTTTGTCCTCCCAGGCAACTCTGGGGATCTTCGGATTTCTCATGTATCCTACTTTTTTCAATTGTTCAAGATTTATACCGCAGGCTTCCAGCGGTTTGAAAGCCCACTCGAGCAGTTTTTCGGTGTTCAAACCTTCAAAACCAGAAAGTCCCATTCTGTGCGCCAAATCCATGAATATCTCCTCGTCGGGCCGGGATTCGCCCACCGGTTCTATGATCCTGGGACAGTAGAAAATCCAGTGACTCCATGAATTTGCCCGAAGGTTTTCTTCTTCGAAAAAACTGGTGCAGGGCAGCACCACATCCGCCTCCCGGGCGGTGTCGGTCATGAACAAATCTATTACCACCACAGTCTCGATGGAATTCAGCGCTTTTTTCATGGCGGCGGTATCGGGATTCATGTTCATGGGATTGGAACGCGTGATAAAGGCTGCCTTGATAGGAGGATTCTGAGCGTTCAAAATCTCCCGGGCAAGGTTTGTCCTGTCGAAATATCGCTTGCCATTTGCAAGCTCGGCCCCCGCCACTCGGGCTCCCACCGGCCAATGCATCTGGTGGCCATACGATACGCCGGCACCGGGTTTCCCGATGTTTCCGGTAATGGCGGAAAGCGCATCAATAGCCCGGACCGCGTTCCCTCCTCCTCTGTACCTCTGGAGACCATAACCCAACAGTGTAGTAACGGGAGAATTCTGTACGTAAAACAGCGCCAGTTTTTCTATGATCCCTTCATCTACGCCCGTGATATCCCTTGCCTTCTTTTCAGTAAAATCTTCTGCAGCCCGGCAGAATTCCTCAAATCCCAGAGTATATTTTTTTATGAATTCCTCATCCACAAGCCCCCGTTTTATGAGATAACGGGCTGCGCCCAGAGCCAGGGCTGCGTCGGTACCGGGCCTGGGCCTGGCCACAAGATCGGCTTCTCCGTCAATCCCGGTTTTGAGGGGGTTGATGACGGCTAATTTCCCCTCTCGCAAAAGAGCTTTTTTAATGAAAGGGACTGCATGGGAATTGGTATCCGTCACATTTCTTCCCCAAAGCACTATACCGCCGGCATTCGCCAGGTCCTCGACATCGTTTTGCATCAACCCTCCAAAGTCGTAAGACTGTGCCGCTATGCCCCCGCCCCAGCAAAGTGAACCCGAAACTCCGGTGCATCCCCCAAGAGCGTTGAAAAATCTCCGGTCCAGATTCTTCAGCACCGCCTCCGATCCGCTGTCATAATTGTGGAATATGGACAGAGGGCCATATGTGTTGATGGCTTCGCGAATTTTCAAAACAATATAATCCAGGGCTTCATCCCAGGAAGCTCTCTGCAACCTTCCATTTTTCTTTATCATGGGATATTTAAGGCGCTCCGGATTATAAACATATTCTATATAGGAGTTGCCCTTTGGGCATAAAAACCCACCCGTGGGCGGATGCTGGGGATCGCCTTTTACTCCGACTATTTTCCCGGATTCTACATATGCCAGGATAGCGCAGCTGTCAAGGCAATCCCTGGGACATGCGGTCCTGTAAACCTCCATAAGTCTCCCCTCCAAGCGAAAATAAAGGCAAAGGGCTTATCAAAGTTTGCTGCAGTCTCCAATAGCTCGGCGTTGTCTCTGGATTTTTATACCAAAGAACCGGCTCACCGCCGGAATGTAAAAATTACCGCGGAGCCAGCACAATTTTTGTTCTGATGTGGGAGCCTTTTCTGTAAAGCTCCATGTCATATTTTTTATTTATATCAAGATTATACATTACCTGGCGCAATTTTGCCATAGAATCGATCCTAGTGCCCGCAAGTTTTATTATGATGTCGCCTTTTTTTATGCCTGCTCCATCTGCAGGGCTGTCCTTTTCCACATCCACCACGTATATTCCGCTGTCAACATTTATATTCACATTCATGAGTTTTGCCATGTCTTTGTCAATTCCTTCTATACCGAGATAGGGCTTGTCGAACCTTCCCTTTTCCAGAACGCTTTTCAAAATGGGTTTTGCGATATTTACAGGAATTGAAAATCCTATGGCTTCTGCCTGAGAAGCTTTTATGGTATTGATGCCTATGATTTCACCGCTGCCGTTTACAAGGGGGCCGCCGCTGTTGCCCGGGTTTATGGATGCGTCTGTCTGGATCAGGTCCTGCATGAGCACCTCGTCCCGCCGGTCCCTTACCATCACCGTGCGGCCTTTTGCACTGATTATTCCTGCGGTGACGGTCCGCTGCAGAGTGAGTCCCAAAGGATTCCCTATTGCCACGGCTAAATCCCCAACCACCACCTTGTCCGAATCCCCGAGCCTTGCGGCGGTGAGATTCTTGGCATTTATTTTAATGACGGCCAAATCCAGCTCTGGGTCCGTATAAAGCCTTTTTGCTCTATACTTCCTTCCATCATACAGGAAAACCGTTATCTCGTTCGCATTGCCCACCACATGGTCATTGGTTATAATGTATCCGTCGGCATTTACTATAACCCCGGATCCCACCGCTTCTGTCCTGATGGGGCGGTAAAAGAAGTCATAGTCAATGCTCGCCGTGGCTATGCCTACCACCGCGGGCGTCACTTCCCTGGCGATTGCCGGAATAGGCTGCTCTTGAGTCTGAATCACTTTTGGGGTTTGAGGGGCAGTTTTGTCTGAAGAAGGCTGCCTGCCGTACAGAATGGATGTGGTAATGATTGCCGCTGCCAGTGCCCCTATGAACGAACAAAGGACTGCTACCATGAGGATTTTTTTGAACTCCGATGAAGATTTCCTGGAATACTTTTCATTCTGCATTTTTTACACCTGCCATTATTTTTGGATTGTTAGTCAAATCTTAAGACATTTATTATAATACATTATAATTGTCACCTCTTTTATCCTTTTTATCCGGGGATAATATCTAAAAAAAGCTTTTATTATAAAGTAATTAAATAGCGGTAGCTTTTTTGAAATGCGTTACGGAAAGCCATATATTAGGGATTATCTTTGCTTTCCTACGCATTTAAAGAAATAGATGTCGTATAACGGAAAACAAAATTATATAATGAAATTAATAAATATGGTATGGGTAGGTTTGGAAAATTAATGCTATTGATAAAATAAAGCTAGAAGGTGATTTTATGGATATGGAGGAGTATAGTAGGTGGTATAATCGTGGAGGGATATGTAAATGAACACTGCAATGGAGATAAGAAAGGAAAAGAGGAATAATTTAATATATGAGGCTACATGTTTTGCAGGTAGCATCAGTAAAGTTTTAAAGCCTATGTGTGCGGTGGTGATTGGATCAGTGGCAAGAGGGGATTTTAATGATGCAAGTGATGTTGACGTAGTATTAATATCGGACAAAATGCCTGATGTGTATAAAAAGAGATTTGAACTTATTTATGATTATGTCTTTGGTGCAATAGAGCCGAAAGGATATAAAATTGAAGAATTTATTTTCCATATATAAAAAGAAAAACCCGATAGCTGTGGAAGCCGTCGAACAGGTATCTTAATCCATGATGACGGTATTTGGGATAAAGTCTTAGACGGGATAAATGCACACCAAAAATAACCGCCGCAAAAAAATCGCGGCGGCTATAAAATCGCTATGCTATTTTTCTAATGTTCTTCGCCTTCGGGCATATCCTTTTCCGACACCGCGATAAGTTCATATTCCTTGCTGCCCATGCCCAGCTCGTAGGCTGCATCTATGTGAAGCTGGGCATCCTTGCCCGTGACGGCCTTCAAAATAATGTCGCCCTTTTTCACATTTTTATCCGCCGCTTTTGACTGAGGCAGCGGTTCCGCATTATTTATCATATCTAAGGCAGCCTGGTCAATGGCCACAATGTCGTGGGAAACCATAACTCCCTGATCCTGTACCAGAGGAGTGTCGGCCATGGGCATGCAGTCGCATTCGGGCTGCACTTCGGTGATGAAGTTTATGTAAAGTATCCTTCCCTTTTCAAAGGTGGACACCACCGCATAAGCGGCTTCCGCCAGCCCCTTCTGGAATCCCTCTTCGGTTATGGGCACCTCCAGGGCCTTTTGTTCACATACTCTCGCACACCGGGCACACTTCACGCAGATGGAAACATCGATAACTATGCGGCCGTTTTCCAGTTTGATGGCTCCGTGGGGACATACGTTTACACATTGGCCGCATCGTATGCACTTTTCCTCCACCCATTGCAGGTGCTTCTTTTCCTCAACATGTATCCTTCCGCGCTCGGCTTCACCGCGATGGTCTTTGCAGCTGATGCCGCCCATGCCCAAGTTTTTGATGGCTCCGCCGTATCCGGCGCCTATGTGGCCTTTGCAGTGGGATACCACTATCATCGCCGGGGCGTAATATATGGCCGAGGCCACACCTATTTCCTTCAAAATCGGGCCGCTCTTCACTTTTATCTGATCCCTGCCGAATATGCCGTCCGCCATGATGACCGGGGCTCCAACCGAAAGGTGGTTTATGCCTTCCATGTTGGCCACATCCAGGTACTCCAAACCGGGGATACGTACAGTATCGGTTACAAAAGGCCTGCCTCCGGCTTCTTTGACCCTATCCACGACTTTTTTCAAAAATATGGGCCGCACAATGCGGTGAGCGCCATAGGAGCCCAGATGGGTTTTTATGGCCACATAATCATTTTTCCGGATGAATGCATTAAAGTCTATCATCTGCAGTATTTGTTCGAATTTGGCCACAAAGCTGTACTTGTAGTCATAGCTTTTGACCCTTGCATCGGCAAAATATACTTTGCTTTTCACGATCGCTTCCTCCTTTTGCAATAAAATCTCATTCGCCATAATTTCTTCAGACGATAATATTATAACATTTATTTATTGAAAATCATAATCGATGATAGGTTTGAGCAAGTATTGAAATGACACAATTTACAAATTTTATTATTTCCCGGGAAATGTTTCGATTTTATTTTTCTAAAACCGGCACAGTGGTCGAAGCATGTGGAATGACATAGGCTTTAAAATCATTTCCCAGCTTATGCCTTGCGAGCTCGACGGCCTCATCGACGCCCGAAGCCGGAATCATGCCCATATCCCGCACCAATTTTTCGTCCATCTTTGACACCAGAATCACATCAAACCGCTCCATGCCCAGGGTAAGGATATACCCAACAGCTTTGGCTATGGTAAATTCGTCCCAAAGCGATTCTTCACGCTCCAGTCTTGTTCCAAAGCCCGTTATTATATGATAAAACCCATCATGTCCTATGCCGTCGGGGCATTCCGCCAGCAATACCACTACCCCGCCGTCATTTGCAATATGCATGGCGTTTTCGATGGCTTTGGTTGCCTGATAAAGATCGATGTCTTTGGGAAATCCTCCGCAGGAAAGGATAAGTGCATCCGCAGTTTCGCTCACTCGAACGCTGAAGGAGTCCCGTACAAAGTCGCAGCCTTCTTCAAAGGCGGCTTTATAGTCACCAGCCACAACTTTCGCCATATTGCCGTCATCATTTAGAATTACATTCACGAGAAAGTCGGGTTTTACCATGTCCGCAATCTCTGCCATGTCGGCCGCCATTGGATTTTCAGCCGTCTTTCCCAGGCCCACCCTGGGATCTATTCCTCCGCCCTTTTCAATGGGGTTCAGCATGAGTTTGTGATTTTTCTGTATGGTATTAAAGCCGCAAACGCCCGGGCATATGCTTTTTCTCCCTCCGCCAAATCCAGCCATGGAATGGTACATTATGCCTCCCGTAAGAATCACTCTGTCCGCTTCCGCCACAATCCTGTTTACATATACCGGGGTACCCCTGGTTGTGTTTCCGATAAATGCAAGGGATTTTTCATCTCTGGAATTGTGGTCAACTATTTTTATACGGGAAACCACATCATTTCCAAACATATACTCGTGTTCTTCCACAGTGTGGCCCCTATGGGTTCCGGTAGCCACAACTATTGTAATATCCTCATCGGCAATCCCGCACCTGTTCAATTCGGAAATAACAGCGGGCACTACCACGCGGCTTTTAACGCTGCGGGTGATGTCGCTTGCAATGACGGCTACCCTGTCACCGGGTTTTACAATCTCTTCTATCGCCGGCGACTGGATGGGATTATTCAAGGCGCTGATTACGGCCTGTGTTTCATCGCGCACAGCTTCAATTTTCTTTGCCTCAAGTACTGAAAGTACGTTTTCCTCGGATATGTCCAGTTTTACTTCGCTTTTGCCATATTTTAAGTTGAATGTACGCATGCTCCCAACTCCATTAATAAAAATATTTGCGGTTTGCAATCGGATTAAAAAGCAAATCCCCGTCTGCTCGAACCGCGAACATCAAACATCATATTTCTTATTTACTGCTCGAGTTCTCCCGTATAGGCATTCACATAATAAACATCTCCGCTCTCCAGTTTTATTTTCCATACAGGAGCCGCCTGCCATCTCTCAGCATCATAGAATTTTGAGTAAAACCCCTGCTCCACCCCGGTAATAACCATCGATTCATCATTGTTTTTCTCGCTGGCCATTCTTAAAATCGCCGTAAGCGGTGAAATTACAGCCCTTTTCTTGCCCTTGTAGCCGTAAATATTCAGCCAGCTCTGATAATAGTTTTTCACTCCGGAAGGAGACACCAGAATATCTATATAACTGTTCGCTACAAAAAAACCATCGTATTTTCTAACAAATTCTATGAGGAAGCTTTCGGTCTTATCATCATAAGTGACGCTGTTGAGAACGGCTTCTTTGGGAAGGCCGCCATGACTTCTCATGAATTCCAGAGCTTTGGATTCGGCCTCCTCCCTGGACAGGCCTTTGGATGCGCTGTCTCCGGATCTGTTGAAATATGTTATTATCCCATTATCCATGATTATCAGCTGTTTGCTTTCAGTTGCGTAGCTCCTGCCCCCTTGGATCAGCTCCGTGCTGGGATTGGCTCCCTTGCCAAGAAAGTTTTCCACGACTTTTTCGGCATCTACCTTATTGTATCCCAGCTCAAGGAAAGCCTGCGGCACCCCGCAGGAAGGAATCTTTGCTTCAAGCCTTATTCCCTTTTCCGACAGCTGCGCCTCTATCTCCCTCTGCTGGTCCGGAGTAAGCACAAACTCCTCCACGGGTCTTTCTTTAAGCCAGAGATTTGCAGCCAGAATCACGTTCAGCGCGATAAAGGAAATGATCAGAATTATTACGGCTCTTCGCCAGTCCAAGAAAATCACTCCGCTAAATTGCGTATTATTATTTCGCGTCCCTGAGATTTAATAATCCATACGGGTATAAATTCATCCTTTTCCAGAATATACCCCGCGCTAATATCTTCCATGGCTTTTACATCCCTTGTGGCTACGGCTATATCCATGGCTTTTATGGGTGAAATCATTTCTGTCAATTTGCCGGGCTTATCAGCGCTCACCATATTTCTGTAGTAGTTTTTCACCTGACTGCCTACCACGGTGACGGACATGTATTCCTTTTCGCCGGCCAAGGGATAACCGTTTATTCTCAGGCCGAATTTAAATCTGTACTGATTTGCACCGGCATCCTGGCTTAAAACATCATAAGACGACAGAAAGCCACCCTGCGGCCAACCTCCATGGCTGTTGATAAAATCGAGGGCCGATTTAAGAGCATCATAGAACGATACATTTCTCTTTTGTTCCTTTACGCCGGGGAAACTGTACTCCAGTGTGCCGTCACGGTAAATGCGAAGTGCTCTTTGCCCATCTGTGTATATGACCGCCCCATCCGTTTCCTCGATTTTGCGCACCACCGAAAAATCGTCAAAGAATTTTGATGCGAGTCTATCGCTTACAATTTTATCGCGCTTCAAACCGTATGTAGGCAGAATGTATGATTGAAGCGGCACGTAGATGCCCCTTGCGATCTTGAGACGGGTGTTGCCCGGGGGAATGGTTGCAAACAGCGGCGGGTTGGATGAGGATATCTCTTTTATAAGAGCCATGAGTTCTCCTGAATCGGCATTTTTATTTATCTTATAATACTTCCCGTCGCCGCCCCTCAGATACGCCCACAGCCCGCCGTCTTCCATCAAGCCGTACGAAGCAATCGTTGTGCTGTCATATGCCGGGTCATCGGCGGACTCGATATTAAACAGCCGTTTAACAAAAGAAACCGGCATAGGAGTGGTAAACACCACCTCCAGACCAGTTCTCTGCTCAAAAAAATCCGCCCCTATTTCGACGGGCGCGGCTTTTGCTCCGTCCCATACGGCGGTCAGGGTTTTGGAGGAATAATTCCAAACCTTGTCATAAAAAGCCGATGATGGTGTAATAAGCGTATTGGAAGCATTTCCCATGTGTGCCAGAATCCTGGCAGGACTTGCTATGGTCGTTAAATCCACCTTTTTTTCTTCCTGAAGGCTTTTTTGAACGGATTGCTCCCCAGGAATCCCGGACCAAACGGCAAAATAAAGAAAAAGGCTGAGGCCCACCATAAAGATAAGAATCCATCCCAGAATAGAATCTCTTGTCATGGAGGCACCGCCTTTTATTTTAAGATGAGGAATGTCTTTATGGTCTGAATAAGAGAATCCAGTTCCGGCAATTCGGAACCATCGATCCTGTATACTCTGCGGGACACCGTTTCGCTTGCTCCCGAAGGTTGAACCGCTCTAACTGTAATTATGCTTTCCTTCCCAGAAATGGGAACTTGAGTCAAAAAAATGCCAGCAGCGCCCACTGAAAGCCTTGCCTTGGAACGCCCGTTGACAAGGACGTAAATGCTGGCATCCGGCAGCGCTTCACCGGAAACCACAACCGAATCGCTGGTAGTCATCAGATTGTCTTTTGGTTCATTCAATGTCACGGATTCGGCCATGGCTGCGGAAGATAAAATTATTAGAAATACCGCTGTCAATATGATGAAAAAAAACTTTTTCATTTTAAATCTTCCTTTTCAAACGGTAATTGAAAAAAATGCACCTGCTTCTATAATTTAGTTTAAATGATAAATATTACAAACATATTACAGACCGATTAAAAATGAATTACATATTTGGCGTGGCAAGTGCCGACGCCGCGGGGAGGAGTATAGTTACTCGGGTACCCATGCCCGGTTCGCTTTCTATGGCAATGCTGCCGTTATGAGCTTCAACTATTTCTTTTGCAATGGAAAGCCCCAGCCCCGTACCCCCCAGCTCCCGGGAACGGGTTTTGTCCACGCGATAAAATCTTTCAAAAAGGCGGGGCTGATCCTCCTTGGGAATTCCTATTCCAGTATCGCCGAAAACCGTCCTGACCATGTCTCCGGCATTATCCTGGGAGATAAAAATCCTGCCGCCTTCGGGAGTATATTTTATTGCATTGCTCAGTATGTTTTGAAATACCTGTTCGATTTTGTCCCTATCGGCAAAAATATCCTGCGAGCCGTCGGAAATATTCGTGTCCAGGGCCAGATGCTTTTTATTTATGTTAACCATCATTTTCGAGATGACATCTTTCAACACTGCAGAAGGTGAAATAATTCTCTTGTTCCACCGCATTTCCTTATTGTCTAGGCGCGAAAGCTCAAGCAGGTCGTTCACAAGTCTTGTCATGCGTTCGGCCTCGTTGTTGATTACTCCGATAAACTGGCGCGCTATTGCAGGCTCATCCATGGCTCCATCCAGAAGGGTTTCGGCATAGCTTTTTATTGTGGTCAGCGGTGTTCTGAGCTCATGGGATACGTTTGCCACAAATTCCTTGCGCATGTTTTCCAGGTTTGCCTGCCTGGTTATGTCCTGCAGCACAAGAATGACGCCGATTATCCGGCTCTCTCTCTTGAGCGGAGCAATGATGGACTTCATCACCGTATCTTTATTTTTAACAGAAATCTCCCGTGATATTACATCTTCGCCGAGGAACTCCTCCAGATTGATTTTGAACAAGTCCCTTAAAACCGGCTTAAAATCTTGGCCCGTGGGGTCGTTATTGAGGAAAAGCATCCGGCGGGCAGCGGGGTTTATGTGAATCACTTCGCCCTTGCTGTTTAAAGCTATTACGCCATCCGCCATATTTATTAGAATTGCCTCCATTTTTTCCTTTTCATCGGAAATTTCTTCCAGAGTTTCCTTAAGCCGCGTTGTCAGGAAATTGAACATGCCCGTAAGTTTTCCTATCTCATCATCGGATCTCACCTTAATCTTGTGGTCAAAATTTCCCTGCGCGAGGAGGGCGGCATTCCTGGTAACTTCCTGAATGGGGCCGGTTATCGTCTTCGAAAGCAGGTATCCCAGCACGCCGGTAACCATGAGGGCAAGAAGCGTGGCGACAAGCAATATCGCCTTAATATCGCCTATGGTTTTGTATATATTCTCCATGGAGGAAACGAGGTAAATAATGCCCACCACCCGGGAACCGTTTTTCACCGGGTAGGCCAAAAACATGTATCTTATTTTGCTTCGCGTATCCTGCCGGATGTCGAGCGCCTTGTTCCCGAATGTGGCCTGGGTTATTTCGGGAGTCAGCAGTTTATCGCCTTTGCGAAACCTCGTATCATCGGTGGACGTAATTACACCGGCAGACTCGTCAAGAATTGCGATATAATTTATCTCTGGCCACGACTGCTGCCACCATTTCACCTGGTCGTCTATATCTTGCTTTCGGACAACAGGATGCAGATACCTCTCCACCATGTCGGACATGAGCTGAGCTTTTATGTCCAGTTCATCCGAAAGTTTGTTCACATGATACTTTTCAATAGACTGGACCAGATATACTCCCACCACTTCCATGGCCAGAAGTATTAGGAGTATATATATGGAGACCAATTTCCACTGGATGCTTTTAAACACCTGACAGCCTCCTATTGCTTCGGAAAATAGTATCCGATGCCCCGTTTGGTCAATATGTAGGCGGGGTTCGCCGGATCGTCTTCCACCTTTTCCCGAAGCCTTCTAACCGTTACATCCACGGTTCGTATGTCGCCGTAATATTCATAGCCCCATACCTCTTCCAGCAGCTTTTCTCTGGAAAACACCTGGCCCGCCTGGGTAGCCAGAAATTTTATGAGTTCAAACTCCCTGAATGTAAGGTCCAAGGGCACCCCTTTTTTCTTGAGCTGATAACTCTTGAGATCCAGCTCCAGGTCTTTTATTTTTATAATTTTCTGCTGACCCGTCGGTTCCGCCATTACATTCCTGCGGAGATTGGCCTTTACCCTGGCCATCAATTCTCTCATGCTGAAGGGTTTGGTGACGTAGTCGTCTGCTCCAAGCTCCAGACCCAGCACCTTATCCACTTCCTCGCCTTTTGCCGTAAGCATTATTATGGGGCATGTCATCTTTTCCCTGAGTTTTTTGCATACCGAAAAACCGTCTATTTTGGGAAGCATGATGTCAAGCAGTACCAGATCTGGATTTCCGGTTTCGGCTGCTTTCAATGCCTCTTCGCCATCATAAGCCATCAGAACATTGTAGCCCTCTTTTGTCAGGTTATATTTTAAAATATCCACTATCGGTTTTTCATCATCCACCACAAGCACTGTTTCATTCAACGCAATCACCCCCATTAATAATATTCGTCACAAGATGAAAATTTCCTTCAGGGGGAGTCTTGCCCGCCCTTTGAAGGAAAATTTCATCCGCCGAAGCCCCGTCCTTCAATTGAGAAAGTATTTTCCTGATCTCACCTACACCGTCCTTTCCCGCCATGATTTTCGTCATGTTGAGGGCCGCAATATAGGCTTTGGGCACATCGGGCAAATCGTCAAAACGGCTAATAATGTCGCCGATGGAATATGACTCTTTTTTATCTATATCGAAATCCCGGGCCAGTGTATATCCCGTTATCCTTTCTTCTTCATATTGAGCCACACCCTCGGTAAACCAGCGTGAGTAGTTTCCGCCGGTCAGCCTGTCAACCGCCAGATGCGTATACTCATGCACCATGGGGCCCTTAATATAGAATATTTCTTCAATGTTCGGGGCGTCGTCAATCCACGCTCCCGGCGCCTGGACATATATAATTCCCCTGTAGTAAACTCCCTGGTTGCTTTCATCCGCTGGCCAGTGAAATGCCTGCTGCAGACTCCGGCTGTCAGGAAAAATTATTATTGGTATTCGATCTTTCGGAAAAAATCCCAAATCCCTTCCCACTTCCACATAAGCCCTTTCCGCAGCTTTTGACACGGCTTCCACTTCATTTTGGTCCTCGGGCAAAAACAGAATCTCGAAATGCGGGGTATTCATCACTTCAAATCCCTTCAGCTTAAACCCAAATATAGTTAATTCCTTATAATAATAAACTCCTGCGGCAGACAGCAGTAAAAGCACCGCCATCGCGAGGAGAACAATCCGTCTTCTCATGTCTCTCCCTCCCATTAACAATTATATAAGATTTGAAAAGGAATTTCACTGGAAAATAATTAATCTTAACAATCAAATCTTCCAACAGGCATTCAACGTATCGAAGCTGTATTTTTTTTTGCGCATTAGCGGTCATTTGCCCAAAAAAAAAGCGGCTATTGCCGCTATTCAAAGGGGGGATCGTTTTGTTGTTGCTGACTGCTTTCGCATATTATTATAATTGATTATTATTAAGAAATTGTAACGGTTATGTTACAATAATATTACAAATTTCTGGGATAATCGACATTATTTTGAAGATGTGTCTTCTCTTCTTTTAGCACGAAATAAAAACCGGCTGGCCGCTCAAGCAAGCGGCTGCGCCGGCTAAATTTTCTATCCTGCTCTAATCTTGCCGATAAAAAGCGCTTTTCTTTCCCCGGCCAATCGATCATTTATTCAGGTAGCTCAGAGGATTTTGCGGTTCTCCATTTAGGCGCACCTCAAAGTGCACATGAGGCCCTGTTGTCCTTCCCGTGGTGCCCACGGTTGCGATCTCCTCCCCCTTTTCAACCCTGTCGCCCACCGAAACCAGTATGGAGCTGGCATGAGCGTACCACGTCTCATATCCTCCGCCGTGATCCACTATCACGAGATTGCCGTAGGAACCCCTGCGTCCGGCAAACGTCACCGTTCCCGCATTGGAGGCTCTAATCGGCGTGCCCTTGTCGGCAGCAATGTCAATACCCGTGTGGAATTCCCTGCCCCTCCGCCCGAATGGGGAAGTAATATTTCCCACCAGAGGCCACAAAAATCTTCCGCTGCCCCTGAAAGCCACCTGGGCTTTTGTGCCCCTGGCCACTATCCGGGTCACGGGCTCTTTCAGCACCTTTTCACCCAGAACCTGCTGCTCCACTTTTACACCGTTCTTGTAAACAACCTGTGCCGCCACTTCCTTGGTGCCGTTTTCTCCCGGCTGCTTCACCTTCTGGTCCCACTTCCACAAATCATCGTCCTTCACTATTTCGGTTTTAAAGGCTATGGGTTCCTGGTATGTAACTTTTTTTGTTACGGTAACATCCAGAAGCGGCTTTATCGACTTTAAGTTGATGACTTCGCCCAGCGCCAGTCTGTTTTCCGACTCGAGCTGCGGATTGGCTTTTATAAGCTCGTCCAGCGGAATGTTCTGAGCTTTTGCTATATCCCAGAGGGTATCTCCCTGTTTGACCTTATATGTCGCGATTTCCACAGCACCCTTTAAAATCAGCTCTTTTGCCGCTTCGGCGGTCATCACCCTATCCGGATCTGCATACTTTTCCACAAGTTTTATGCCGTTTGATACTTCTATTTTTACAAGCTCTCCCGGCGACGCATTCACATAATAATCTTTGACCCCCTGAAGCGCAGACTCGGCGGCATCTTTGTCCTTGACAACGGCTACCTGATTCCCGTCAATCTCGATGGCAACTGCTTTTACCTGAACGGAAAGAATTTTATCGAGCTTTTCCGAAATCTGCTGCTCCGTATCCACTTTCTGGCCCAGAGCCCTGATGGGCGCAACCTGAATATCCTGGGAAAACTCGATGTCAGATCCCAGCCTGTCCCGGTATTTTGATTTTAAATCTTCTTTTATCCTGTCAACTATCTTTCTGTCGCTTACGTTCCCAAGGGTTTTACCATCCACGCTCACCGCATAGACGCTCCGATTCATAATATATGTTACAATCGACAGCACGGTCAGCGCACAGCACAAAGCAATGAAAAGCATCTTTCGCTTTTTGTCTGCTCTGCCCCAGAAGTAAAAACCCCCCACTCTGGGTAACTTCATCCCCCCACTCCTTTCGCAAGTTTATATTTTCTCCCGCATCTTCAGATCGGGTTTTATATTTTAGTAAAGTTAATGTAACATGATTGTAACATATTTGTAATATATAATATTCGATATCAACTCGGATTTTCCTCCCTGGAACAAAATTTATTTTGGCTGTTTTTTCTGTACTAAAACCAGAAAAAGCCCTAAAAACATCACTAAAATGCCCAAAATCGAGTTTTTGCTTGGAATCTCGCGCAGAAGCAAAAATCCGAGCAAAACCCCGCCGGTAACTTCCTGAGTGGAAATCAAATTGGCATACGTGGGATGAATGTACCTCAGCCCTGCATTATACAAGGTGTGACCCAGTGTTGTGGGCAAAAGCCCCAGCATCACCAATGCACCCCACTGCTTCAAAGTATAAGGCCAGGCAAAATGCGGGAGGGCCCAGGGCAGCAGAAAAATCGCCGCCAGCAAATATACCCAGAATACATATTTTAAAAGCGGATAATTATTTCTCTCCCTGCGGCCAGCCACGGAATATAGAGCCAGGCAAAGAGCAGACGCCAGCGCCATAATATCTCCGACAATCATTCTTCCGGTGAGCTGAGGTTCAAATCCAGCTAAGATAATAATTCCCAATATTACTATAATTATACCTATGTATTTGTACGATGGGATTTTCTCCTTCAACATCGCGGCAGTGAGCACCGTTATCATTATGGGTGCGGTATATACCAGGCTTAGGGAATGGGCAATCGTGGTGTACATCACAGACCCGATATAAAAAAGAAAATGGAATGACGTTATCAGCCCGTAGACAATAAATTTTGGCACATCCCGCCTTTCAAGAGAAATGTCCGTACCTGCAAACCGTGAAATAATCAAAATAAAAATCGCGCCCAAAAACATCCTGAAAAAAGCTATTTCACCCACCGAAAGTCCCGATGCAAACCTCGTGAGAACTGGGCTTGTCCCAAAAAACACGGTGCCCAGAGCGGTGAGCAAAATGCCCTTCCTGTAAAGGTTCATATACTCAGCTCCTTTCTGACATATCCCAAATTTTCAGACTCGATCACGATTATTCAACATACAGCGCTGGTGCAGCGTTTTTCTCTTGCCCAAGCTTTCGCGACATCGCTGCAGTATTTGCAGCATCACATTTTGCTCTTCTGCCGCTGTTCGCAATGCCATTTCGGATGCCGCAAAACCACGATTCACATCCAATCTCTCATTTCACTCATCTCATCATGCAGCCTTTTGCAGCGGTTCCTGGCTTTTCAACATTTTACTGTATATGTAGTCGGTCCAGTCGGCGCCGGTTGCTTTGTTTACGGCTTTTATGAAGTCCGCAGTGGTGGCGTTTTTATATATATTTTGCTTAAAATAAAAGCGCATTGCCTCGCGGAATTTGTCCTCGCCGATAATGCTTTCCAATTGTTTCAGCATAATGGCGCCCCTGGAATAAACTATGGCATCGTATTCCCCCCAGCCGTTGAATTCCGATAAGGGCCTTAAAACAGGGCCCAAAGAATGGCTATGAGTCTGCTCATAAAATATATAAGGGTTTAATATGAAGTCCTCATAAATCCTTTGACCGCTCTTTCTGCCGTAGACTTTTTCATAATACAGCACCGTGGAAAACTCCGCAAGAGCTTCATCAAGCCAGGGCTCCTTTACTTCATTGTTTCCCACAAGCCCATACCACCACTGATGTGCCGTCTCGTGCACCACCACATATTCCAGCATGTCTCCTCCATTGTAAAACTGGCGGCCTATCATAACCAGATTGGGATATTCCATGCCGCCGATATAAAAGTCCGAAGAAGCCACCGCATATTCTCTGTACGGATATGGACCGAAAAAATCGCTGAAAAATTTTATAGCCCTTGCGGCATAGTTCAGGGCTTTTTCACCATACTCGGCATCTTCCTTTAAATAAAATGAGGTTATCTTGACCCCGCCGACCTCGTTTGAAGCGGTCTTGAATCTGCTACTGGCCACCCAGGCAAAATCCCGCACAAGCCCAGTTTTGAAGGTCCATATTGAGAAACTCCCATCCTGCTTTTTATCTGCGACATAACCGCTTGCAGCAATGGTGTATTCTGAAGGAGCCTTTATCTTTACCTCGTAAAGTCCGGCGTCGCTGTAAAAAGGATCGCCGACGGCATAATACGGGTCTTTATTCCAGCCATTGTCGTCGTACACAGCCAAAATGGGGTACCAGTTGGCTATATTGTATGTGTTTTTTCCGTAGCCGAAGCGGCCGCAGGATGGCGGAATAATCTCGTCAAATTCCATTGTGAGCTTTAAGCTCTGGCCCGGTTTCAAAGGCTTTTCCGGCACGACTTTCAACAGAGTGTCTTTTGCTTCATATTGAAGATTCCCCGAAGCTGCCTCCACCTTTTTTATATTGATGTATCCCGGAGAAAACCCGTCTGGGTAGGCCAACTGCATTTCGCTTTTCGGGAACGGGGCGGCATCCGGGGTTTTAAACGCGTTTGGGTAAAGATGAAAATAAAGTTCCGAAAGCTCCACCTTCTTTGTATTTTTTACAGTTACGCTTTGTCTGCCATCTATCCTTTTGTCATCGGGATAAAAAGTTATTTCTAAGCTGTACCTCGGGCAATCCTTCGATGCGCGCCATGCAGCACTTTTTGAAAAATCATCGGGCCGCATGCGAAAAACAAGCGAGCACACCAGCAAAAGCACTGCCGCCGCAAAAAACATGAGCCTTTTTTGTTTCATATTCATCACCGCCCGCTTTATGCTAAATCTAATTATATCTATGTAACGCCATGCCGGATTTATTCTTAAAAATTAAAGGTAAGGCACGTGAAAAACCGTTTTTAACATTTCAGAGCCTTTTTGAATATACTGTAGCAGATAAGCCTGCAGGCGAGGGCAAAATCAGTTTATTGAGGAGGAGATTAAATGGATAAGGGGCTTGGTGCACGGCCGTCTCTGGGAATAAGCCCCAAAAATATTATATCATAATCCGTGTATCTTTTTATACCATAAAGTTATTATTGAATCCCGGTCTTGTCGAGATTAACCGCCCATTATTGTTAATAAAGCCGCTCTTGCTTAAGCATCGCCGGAAAAGTTTAATCAAAACCAATTCATGATGCAATTTAATATTTAAAAAAATACGACTGTTAGGCAGGAAAAACAAAATTATTGTCGAATTATGTCTATATTAGCAAATATTAGTCGATTTTCGTCGTATAGCTTTGGAAAAGGAAGGTGATGTCTAATGAAAACAAATCCCGGCAAAGGTCCATAAAATCTATCATTCTGTAATTCTTTAATTTTTAGATTTTTTTATTTATTTTATCTATTGCAATTTATTAATGCGGAGAGGATGCATAATGTTTAAAAAAAGTATAAAAACAAAATTGTCTCTATTTTTTGGAGCGCTGGCAATTGCGATTTGCATAGGGCTCGGAGTTATATCATACATCGACTCCGCCAATGCCCTGATATCCATCATTAATGAATCTCTTCTTCAAATGGCAAATGAAGCTGCCAAAGTTATTCATAGCAGGGTGGAGGCTCGCCTGGATGCCTTGGAGGTGCTGGCTGAAAACAGTTCGATTAAAGACGATGAATTAACCCTGGACGAAAAATTGAAGCTGCTGGAGAATGAAGTGAAGAGAAGTGGGCATTTAAGTCTGGCCATTGTAGATACGAACGGCAATCTCAGGGGCACTGACGGTGGAAATGTAAACATTTCCGACAGAGAGTATTTTAAAAAAGCATTGGCGGGAGAAAGTGCCGTTTCCGATCCGATTGTAAGCAAGGCAAACAATAAAGTTGTCATATGCTACGCGGTGCCCATTAAAGATGGCAGTGCGGTCAAGGGGGTGCTGGTTGCCAGCCGTGACGGAAATGAATTAAGTTCCCTTTCAAATGATATTCGTTTCGGAAAAAGCGGATATGCATTCATGATTAACGACAAAGGCACCACAGTGGCCCATAAAGATAAGAATCTTGTTATGAATATGGACAATGACTTTGAAAATGTGAAAAAAGATCCGGAACTAAAGTCTCTTGTTGAATTGGAAAAACAAATGGTCGCGGGAAAAGAGGGGGTAGGAGAATACACCTATCAGGGCGTGACAAAATACATGGGATTTGCTCCGGTAGAAGGAACCAACTGGTCACTAGCTATTACTGCTCCAAAGTCGGAAGTCATGGCGAAAGCAAACGCCCTTGCGGCAAAAATAATCATCGTATCCATATTATTCTTAATTTTTAGCATAATTATTACCATACTGATATCCTCAGGAATATCAAAGCCTATTAAGAAGGCTTCGGATATTCTGAAGATTGTGGCAAATGGCGATTTCACAATGCAGATCCCTCCCGAATTGTTAAACATGCAGGATGAAACGGGAGTATTGGCCAATGCGATTCATTCCATGCAGAAATCTATAAAAGAGATTGTAAAAGAGGTTATCGAACAATCGACCAATGTGGGTCAAATGCTTATAAATATCAATACCGACATGGGGCAGCTAAACAAAAGCATTGAACAAATATCGGCAACAACTCAGGAACTATCGGCGGGAACGGAGGAAACGGCTTCATCCACCGAAGAAATGAGCGCGACCTCATCTGAAATCGAAAAAGCCGCCGAATCAATTGCTTCCAATGCCCAGGAATGCGCATCCTCTGTGAGCGATGTGTACAACATGGCCGAAGAAATGAGAAAAAATGCTGCATATTCGAAGAAAAATGCCGTTGAAATTTATGAAAAGGCAAAGGCTGATCTGCAAAAGGCACTGGAACAATCGAAGGCAGTAAGCCAGGTCAACGAATTATCCGAAGCAATTCTAGGGATAACTTCCCAGACCAATTTACTTGCATTGAATGCGGCAATAGAGGCTGCCAGGGCCGGCGAGGCGGGCAGAGGATTTACCGTGGTGGCCGAAGAAATACGAAAGTTGGCGGAGAGCTCCAAGAATACTGTTGTTAGAATACAGGAAGTCACCAAGACAATATTGGATGCCGTGAACAACCTTTCATACAGTTCGGGCGAGATTCTGGAATTTATAGACAAAAAGGTGCTGAACGACTATGAAAACCTTGTAAAAGCCGGAGAACAATACAGCCGCAGCTCATCAAGAATAAACGAGATGGTAACTGACTTCAGCGCCACTTCCGAAGAACTCTTGGCATCAGTCGAAAACCTGGCAAAGGCGATAGATGAAATAGCCAATGCCTCGAACGAAGAGGCTCAAGGAGCTTCCAATATAGCCCAGGAAGCATCATACATAGCGCAGATGTCAAGCAGCGTTATGAACCTGGCGGAATCGGCAAAAAATAAATCGGATTCACTGATAAAAGCGGTTTCGAAGTTTAAAATATAGTAAAACAGAAGAAAATTGTTTCTGAAGTATTTTAAGGCGACTCGAACAAATGCCGAATATCTCTTGGTTCTGCTGCAGCTTTATAACTTTTCTTTCTGGCATAGCGAGCACTTACAAACCGCAAATCCATAAACACTCTATTTAAAAATCGGCACCAAAAAAAGGGTTCCGTCATGCAAAAGCATTTAGGAACCCTTGATTTCTCTGGAGCGGAAAACGGGATTCGAACCCGCGACCCTCGGCTTGGGAAGCCGATGCTCTACCACTGAGCTACTTCCGCATAATAGTTTATCAATTATAATTATAGCAAAATAAATGCATTAGTCAAGGTTCAAAACAAACACCCGCCACTTCGGCATGCGGTTTTCGCGCGACCCCAGATTTCATATCTGCTACTTCTACTCAACCGCCGAAGGCAGATTTTTTTGAAATTATAAAAAATATGGGCATAGCCAAATATCTATCCCTATAATTGAAGCAATATTTTCGTTATCTGTTCATTATGCATTTGCATCATGAATGTCTATACCGAAAATTGTACTTTCAATAATTTTGGTGACCCCGGCGGGATTCGAACCCACGTTACCGCCGTGAAAGGGCGATGTCTTAACCACTTGACCACGGGGCCACAACTGGTGAGCCATCCGCGACTCGAACGCGGGACACCCTGATTAAAAGTCAGGTGCTCTGCCGACTGAGCTAATGGCTCACAAAACGCAAATATAATACTACTATAAAACGATCAAACTGTCAACCCTTACTTCTGCATCTTTTTCAAAATGCATGAAAAAGCAAATGTATGCCTTAATATTGGGCTTTACACAATGCATTTCATAAAAACCAGCACTGTTAAATTAATTATAAATGTCAGCTTTTTTTACATCCAGCACCGCATCTGTTCGATAAGGTTATTACCATCACCAGATCTCCGAAGTTCTTGCCGGTTTTGTAAAGTGACTTTACGGCTTCCCAGACTTTTTCATCTTCTCCGCGAAGCAAAGTGCTCATGGGATTCAAGTCCACTTCAACGCCTTCTTCCGGCAAGTTTTTAACGGCTTCAAGCACTATTTTTTCATAATCCTTTGTTCCCAAAGGGTAGAGAGACACCTGACACGACATCATGATATATTCCCCCTAAAATAGCTTCACCAGTTCATAACCCTGTTCCCTGGCCGGGCCTACCGACACGAAAGATATTTCCGCACCTGTCAGTTCTCTTATCCTTTGCACATAATTCCTTAGACTTTCGGGCAGTTCATCGTATGAATCAGCACCGGATATGTCTTCGGGCCAACCGGGGAATTCTTCGTACACGGGCGTGCATTCCGCCAGCACATTGAGGCTTGCTGGAAATTCTTTTAGAATCTGCCCCCTGTATTCATATGCCGTGCAGATTTTAATTTTTTCAAGGCCGCCGAGGGTGTCGAGCTTGGTTATGGCTATGTGCGAAAGGCCGTTCACCCTCACCGCAAATCTTAAAATCACGGCATCAAGCCATCCGCAGCGGCGGGGCCTGCCGGTGGTGGTGCCGTATTCATAACCTTTTTCTCTGATGTAATCTCCGATGGAATCAAAAAGCTCAGTGGGGAAAGGCCCCTTGCCCACCCTGGTGGTGTAGGCCTTTACAACGCCCACCACACTGTCTATCAGTGTTGGGCCCACGCCTGCCCCTATGCATACGCCCCCGGCTATGGGGTGGGATGAAGTAACATAGGGGTATGTGCCCAGGTCCACATCCAGCAAAGTCCCCTGAGCGCCCTCATACAGTATGTTTTTGCCCGCTCTTGCAGCTTCATATATTATTACCGTTGTATCGCACACCATTGGTTTTATCTTTTCTGCAGCCTTCAAGTAGCTTTCAAGCAGCGGCTCCTTTTCAAATCCTTTTACTCCGTAGACCTTTTCCAGAAGATAGTTCTTGGCTTCCAGGTTCTGCTCCAGCTTTTCCTCAAAAAGCTGCGGGTCCATAAGGTCGCACATGCGGATGCCCATCCTCTCCGCCTTGTCTATATAGGCGGGGCCTATGCCCCTGCGGGTGGTGCCCAGTTCATATGCTCCCTTTCTTTTTTCGGCAAGGTCGTCAAGAAGAACGTGATATGGCATGATGATATGTGCTCTGTCACTGATGCGAAGTGCGCTGGTGTCAATGCCGCTTTGATGAAGGTAGTCAAGTTCTTCTATCAGCCCCAGAGGGTCTATTACCACGCCGTTGCCTATGATGCACGCGGTGCCCGGGTGCAATATTCCGGATGGGACCAGGTGCAGCTTGTACCGCTTTGATTCCACTTCCACAGTGTGCCCTGCATTGTTGCCTCCTTGATAGCGCACCACCACGTCCGCCTTTCTTGCAAGATAATCGGTAATACGCCCCTTGCCTTCATCGCCCCACTGGGCGCCAACCACTACTACACCCGCCATTGAAGTCACTCCCAACTTAAAATAGTATATGTTGGATTTTCCGCACAAAAGATGCAGGAAACCCCTTTTTTCAAATCATTTATTTATTCTTTTCAGTATCTCCCTGGCCACCACCACACCAGAAGCGGACGCCTGAGCCAGCCCTCGAGTCACCCCCGCACCGTCGCCCGCGGCAAAAAGGTTTTTAATCTGGGTTTCCAGGGATGAGCTCAAAGCCGGCCTTGAAGAATAAAATTTGACTTCCGCACCGTAAAGCAGGGTATGGTTGGAATACACGCCAGGCGCCAGTTTATCCATAGCCTCCAGCATTTCAAGTATGCTTACGAGATGCCGGTAGGGAAACACCAGGCTCAAATCACCAGGCGTGGCCTCCTTTAATGTCGGTTCCACAAGGCCCCTTTTTATTCTCTCCGGTGTGGACCTCCTGCCGGACAAAAGGTCTCCCAGGCGCTGCACCAGCACGCCCCCACCCAGCATGTTTGCAAGAGCGGCTATGTATTTGCCGTAGGAAATGGGTTCCCGAAAAGGTTCGGTGAAAGTCTTGCTCACCAAAAGAGCGAAATTGGTATTGGAAGTCTTTCTGTCCGAATAACTGTGGCCGTTGACGGTGATGAGGCCGCTGTTGTTTTCCATGACCACCTCGCCGTACGGATTCATGCAAAATGTCCTTACCCTGTCGTCAAAGGATTTGGAATAATATATGAGTTTTGACTCATAAACCGCATCCGTAATATGTTCCATCACCACGGCAGGCACTTCCACCCGCACACCGATATCAACAGGATTTATGCTCATGTCAAGTTTCAGGCGGGCCGCTTCTTTCGCAAACCATTCGGCACCCTCCCGGCCCGGAACCGAAACAATATATTTTGCGCGCAATACTTCCCCGTTTTCTGCGACAATGCCTGCTGCTTTTCCATCTTCCACCAGTATGGTTTTCGCCTCAGTGGAAGTTTTTATCTCCACCTTTGCATCAAGGCAGCTTCGCATTTCCTTGAGTATGTTCCAGCACTTTTCCGTTCCCAGGTGCTTCACTCTGGCGGGAATCAGCCTGAGATCCGCCGTAGCGGCTTTTTGCTGTATCTCCCTGATCACAGGGCTGTCGGTTCCATGGACAATATCGGTGGCGCCGAAACTCAAAAAAATTTTATCAACATATGCTATGAGTTCGGCCACTTCGCTTTTTGGCATGTATTCGTCGAGCCAGCCGCCAAATTCGGTGGTGAGGGTGAGCTTGCCGTCGCTGAATGCACCGGCCCCGCCCCAACCGTTTACTATGGAACATGGAACGCAGTGGCGGCACGGCACATTTTTTTCCTTCGAAGGGCAAAGCCTCCCCTCTATGTCCTTTCCTTTTTCAAGAATCAGCACCGATAACCCCGGCGCTTTGTCTGCAAGCTCCATCGCAGCAAAAATTCCGGCGGGGCCGGCTCCGACAATAATGACGTCATAATTTCCGGGCATGCGAGATCCCTCTTTTCCTGCTCGATTCAGCAGCAATAATTATAATATCAAAGTGTATGTTTAAAGTCAATATTAAATACGAATAATTATCATATAATATATAAAATAATTCGTATATAAGCGAACATTATTGCCCATTTTAGCCGCTTTCAACTCAGTCCTAAATATTATTGTTTTTTTTCCGCTCATGCTTAGGTCAGGGCTTATCTCATATGGAAATCCCACCTTTGCGCCTTCGGAAAACTGTGCATATTGGTTTTCCCATTTGAGATACTATAAAGAGAAATTTTATTCGAGGAGGCATTGAATCATGATCAGGACAATTACCGCAAATGACGTGAACCAATATTCCGTAAAACCTCTGGATTTAGGCTTTGATGCCGAAGCTGCGGAAGAGATGATGCCCAAAAGCGGCACCACCGGAGGCAAGATGTTCGGGTCGTCAGCAGGAAATTCGGGCACCAGCAGGCCGAACCTCATGTTATATCCGGGAGAATAAGCGCAGTTTTTCCATCTGTTCACCTATTGCATGAAACGAGAGACCGGTATATCTCGAGACAATATATATTAGAAGCGGATATATATAACGAAAATAAGCACCCGGCGAACGGTCTGCATCACCACCACCGCCGGGTGGTTCACATCATAGGACTCGCAAAGCACGATCATTTCCTGCATGCCGCACAGCGCTTCGCATTATTCTGATTTAGGCATACATGATGCAAAACGCACTAGCATCAGATGATGAAAATATATATCTATATTTTCGGGATAGAAAGTCGCTTCTCTTTCGGATACGGCCCGGCAGCGGATTTTGTTTCCTCACCGGAGCTGCATCTCAAAATTACATACTTGCTATAATAACATCCGCAAATTCCCAAGTCTTAACCTCTTTTGCCCCTTCCATCTGCTTTGCCAGGTCGTTTGTCACGATTTTTTTGGAAATGGCCGTTTCCAGGCCCCGCAGAATCATTCCGGCGGCTTCCTTCCAGCCCATGTACTCAAGCATCATTACAGCGGTCAGGATAAGCGAACCGGGATTTGCCTTGCCGGTTCCGGCAATGTCGGGAGCCGAACCGTGAGTTGCCTCAAAAAGCGCGACAAAATCCCCTATATTTGCCCCCGGAGCCATGCCGAGGCCGCCCACCTGAGCTGCCACCGCATCGGAAAGATAATCGCCATTTAAGTTGGGAGTAACGATGACATCATATTCCGATGGGCGAAGCAGCATCTGCTGGAACATATTGTCCGCTATGCGGTCCTTTACAACTATTTTGCCTTCAGGCGCATTGCCTCCGTACGATAAAAGTTCTTTTTCGGTCATAACAATATCTTTAAATTCCCGTTCTGCCAGGGAATAGCACCAGTTTTTAAAACTGCCTTCTGTATACTTCATTATATTCCCTTTGTGAACTACGGTGACCGATTTGCGTCCGTTCTCAACGGCGTACTTTAAAGCCTTGCGCATTATACGCTCCGATGCGGTTTTGGACATATATTTTATGCCAATCCCCGCATCTTCCGGGACATTGCAGCCCATCCGGGTGTTTAAAAATTCCCTTATCTTTTCCGCGCCTTCGCTTCCGGCCTGCCATTCTATGCCGGCATAAATGTCCTCGGTATTTTCCCTGAACACCACCACATCCACTTGTTCCGGATGGAGCAGCGGGCTTGGGACACCGGGAATCCATTTAACGGGCCTAACGCAGGCATAAAGGTCCAGTTCCTGGCGAAGAGTGACATTTATGCTCCTGAACCCCCCTCCTACCGGAGTTGTTAGAGGACCTTTTATGGCAATGATATATTCACGAACAGCATCAACGGTTTCTTCCGGCAGCCACTTGCCCGTGAGATGAAAAGCCTTCTCTCCGGCCAGTATCTCCTTCCACTCGATAGTGCGCCTGCCCCCGTAAACCTTTTCCACCGCCGCATCCACCACTTTCCTTGTGGCCCGCCATATGTCGGGCCCGGTGCCGTCCCCTTCGATGAAGGGAATGATGGGATTGTCAGGAATTATGAGTTTTCCGTCTTTTATATATACTTTATCAGGCATAAAATCACTTCCTTTTCTCCATATGTCCCTTTGTATAATTGTATATTGAGTCAAGGAACCGTCCCCTGACTCACTTTATCGGACTTGCCTATTGGCAAAATTCAGCAGCCCTCCGGAAAGGATGATCTCCTTCTGGCGCTCGGAGAGGCCATGCCTCACTTTAAATGTCCTGCCGCGGGTAAGGTTTTTGACCTCAACGGCATCGGAGAGAAGTCTTTCCCGGGCATTTTCAATAACAAGCTCATCTCCATCCGCCGCAACCGCTTGATTTATTTCATCATAATCCCTCTCATCCTCAAAAGTGAGGGGCAGGATGCCGAAGTTTATGAGATTTTGCCTGTGTATCCTGGCAAAGGATTTGGCGATGACGGCTTTTATTCCAAGGTATAACGGCGCAAGTGCCGCATGCTCCCGGCTTGAGCCCTGGCCGTAGTTTGCTCCCCCCACTATGAATCCGCCGCCGGCTTTTATAGCCCTGTCTGGGAAGGTGGGATCCATCCCCTCAAAACAGTGCTTTGAAATTGCAGGGATATTGGAGCGCAGGGGTAATATTTTTGCCCCGGCGGGCATGATGTGGTCGGTGGTTATGTTGTCCCCGACCTTGAGCAGCACTCTGCCCCTTATTTCATCGTGCAGCGGCTCCGCTTTAGGCAAAGGCTTGATGTTCGGCCCCCTCAAAATCTCCACATTTCTTCCATCTGCGGGTGGTGAGATAATCATGCGGTCATCTATTGCAAATTTTTCAGGCATTTCTATCGCAATGGGCTCTCCCAGAGACCTGGGATCTGTGATGACGCCCGTTAAAGCCGAGACAGCAGCGGTTTCCACGCTTACCAGATACACTTTAGCATCCCTGGTGCCGCTCCTTCCCTCGAAGTTTCGGTTGGAAGTCCGAAGGGATATGGCTCCAGAGGAAGGTGCCTGACCCACACCCACGCAGGGCCCGCAGGCGCACTCCAGTATCCTGGCGCCCGCCGCCACGATGTCGGCGAGAGCTCCGTTTTTGGACAGCATATATAGAACCTGCTTTGAACCCGGAGCCACCACCAGGCTCACATCGGGAGCGATGGTTTTTCCCTTTAAAATCTTTGACACTTTCATCAAATCTACATATGAAGAATTGGTGCAGCTTCCTATAAAAACCTGATCCACCTTTTGTCCCGCCGCTTCCGAAACCTTTTTTACATTATCGGGGCTGTGAGGCAGGGCGATGAGGGGTTCCAACTCGTCTAGATTTATATCGATTATCTCGTCATATTCCGCTTCTGGATCAGCCTGAAGGGGAATAAAATCGCAGCCCCGACCCTGTGCCTCGAGAAATCTTCTGGTGGCTTCGTCGCTGGGGAATATGGATGATGTGGCCCCAAGTTCGGCACCCATGTTGGTTATGGTGGCTCTCTCTGGAACGCTCAGGGACTTTACGCCGTCACCGCTGTACTCCATGACCTTGCCCACGCCGCCTTTAACGCTGAGGCGCCGCAATACTTCCAAGATTATATCCTTTGCCGATGTCCACGGTGCGAGTTTGCCGTGAAGTCTCACGTTTACCACTTTAGGCATGGCAAGGTAAAATGGGTGCCCCGCCATGGCCATGGCCACATCCAGACCTCCCGCACCTATGGCCAGCATCCCCAGTCCTCCTCCCGTTGGAGTATGGCTGTCGGAACCCAGCAGAGTCTTGCCGGGCACGGCGAATCTTTCCAGGTGAACCTGATGGCATATGCCGTTGCCCGCTCTGGAAAAATACGCCCCGAACTTTGCGGCAGCGGTCTGAAGGAACCGGTGGTCATCGGCGTTTTCAAAGCCGGTCTGGAGGGTGTTGTGGTCCACATAGCTCACCGAAAGTTCGGTCTTTACCCTGGGAATCCCTATTGCCTCAAACTCAAGGTATGCCATTGTGCCGGTAGCATCCTGCGTAAGGGTCTGGTCTATCCTTAGGGCAATCTCTTCACCGGGAATCATTTTGCCTTCGACCAAATGAGATTTAATGATTTTCTGTGTAAGATTCATCGCCAAATTGCATCCCTCTTTTCAATTTTTTATTAATGTCATGGGGACGGTTCTTTTGACATTCTTGACATTCTTGACGCATAAGCATGCGATTTCATAAACATTGCAGCGGGTGACCGAAGCAGTTGATAAATCAACCCCGCCCCTTTTCGTCTGTTCTCAAAGTGTTTAGATAAGATTCCAGGGCCTTTTGAAGATGCTCTTCAACCAGCCTTTTCGCCCTAGCCGCATCCCTGTCGATGACCGCCTGAAGAATCTCCCGATGGTCTTTTAGCGCCGACATTTTTCGTTCCTTCCTGCTCATGGTGACCGTTCTGAATCTCTGCAGATATTCCCTGTAAGTGCTTATCAAACCGATGAGTCGAGGCATCTTGCATGACCTCATTAAAATGTCGTTGAACTCCTGGGAAGTATTGAAAAGATCTTCGGTTTCGTCCTCTTCGGTTAAGGACGCCATTTCTTCAATTAAAGCTTTGAGCTTTTTTATCTCTTTTTCGGTAATGTTTTTAACGGTGTACGTTATTGCCAGAGCTTCCAGCGCCTGCCTGATAGAATATATTTCTATTATATCTTCAGGGCTGAATCCCTTAACTACCACTCCCTTGCGGGGCACATGCTTAATTAAGCCCTCAGTTTCTAGTTTTCGGAGGGCCTCCCGGATAGGAGTCCTGCTGACCCTCATTTTCTCTGCAAGATCCTTTTCAACCAGCCTGTCGCCGGGTTTCAACTCCCCGTCGAAAATCGCTTGGCGCATGGATTCATAAATCATTTCCCTTATGGGTTTTATATTTGAAACATTGAATGATTCAAGAGCTCCACCCATCATTTCACCTCGCTCCTCTCATTATATTCATTATTCAACTTATGGTCATTGTTCAACTCGGTGCAAAAACCCTTGCCGAAAATCTGCACCACGCCAAAATTAGTCTTCATGAGCATCAGAATATACTGTTATCGGGGTTTTACCGGAAATCTGTCTTAATGCATCTGGTATCCGGGATACATTTTATAATATTCTATATAATTCTACATTGAATTTTTAAATTCCTTCAAATACACCAAAAAAGTTTCTTAAAAAAAAAGAGCCTCCCCGCTTTTAAAGGGAGGCGCGGAATAATCTTTTTGTCTCAAACGTATCTCATGATTCTCTGACCAATCGCGATAATTTTTCATTGGCCGAATAAATTGCATTCGCTTTAATTTCGTTTTGCGCCCTGATTAAAGTCTGCCACGATGTGCCTTTCTCGTCGAAATCTCTCAAAAGAATATCATTTCAGCCGGCCTGAGTCTGGCGGAATTTTTCAATGCTGGCGAATTTGGTGAACCTGGACAGCCACACCAGCTCCACTATGCCCGTAGGGCCGTTTCGCTGCTTGGCTATGATGACTTCGGCAATGTTCTTTTTCTCGGTATCCGGGTTATAGTAGTCGTCCCTGTATAAAAAGGCCACCACATCCGAGTCCTGCTCCTGGCTTCCTGATTCCCGCAAATCGCTGAGAATCGGGCGATGATCCGACCTTATTTCCGGCGCCCTGGAAAGCTGGGAAAGCGCAACAACCGGCACAGAAAGTTCCCTGGCCAGCGCTTTCAGAGATCTTGATATATCCGATATTTCCTGCTGGCGGTTCTCGGAATTGCCCTTCCCCGACATGAGCTGAAGATAGTCTATCATTATAAGGCCAAGTCCCTTTTCAGCCTTGAGCCTGCGGGCTTTTGCCCGCAACTCGAGAGATGTGATCCCCGGCGTATCGTCTATATATATGGGGGCCTGGGAAAGCGGGCCCATGGCCCTGGCGAGGCGCGGCCAATCATCTTCCTCCAGCCTTCCCGTGCGGAGCTTATGGCTGTCTACATTGGACTCAGCGCATAGGAGCCTCTGCACCAGCTGTTCCTTTGACATTTCGAGGCTGAATATAGCCACGGGTACTTTATATCTTATGGCTGCATTGGCGGCGATGTTTAGCGCAAAGGAAGTCTTGCCCATGCTGGGCCTCGCAGCAATCAATATCAAATCGGACGGCTGAAGGCCCGAGGTCATTTCATCCAGGTCCGGGAAGCCCGTGGGAACGCCGGTGATGCCACCCTCGGAATTGTAGAGTTCCTCAATGCGTTCAAAGGTGGAGAGCAAGATGTCTTTGATATGATAAAAGTTTTCAACCCGTCTTTTCTGGATGATCTCAAAAATCATGCGCTCGGCTTCATCCAGCACCTGTTCGGCATCTTCCCTGGAATCGTAGGCCATGGACATTATCTGGGAGGAAGTGGTAATAAGCCGCCTGAGCAGAGCCTTTTCTTCGACTATGCTGCAGTAGTAAGCGATGTTGGCCGCTGTCGGCACGGTCTCGGTGAGGGTGGTTAGATATGAAACGCCCCCGATCTGCTCCAGAAGCTTCCTTGAGCGGAGGGCTTCTGTAACGGTAATCAGGTCCACCGGTTCCCGGTTTTCATTGAGTTCCACAAGCACTTCGAATATTTTGCGGTGGGATTCCTTGTAAAAATCATCGCTTTTCAGGCGCTCCATAGCCACAAAGATTGCATCTTTGGAAAGCAGCATGGAACCCAGCACCGATTGTTCCGCTTCCAGGCTGTACGGAGGAACTTTCAAATTGTCCATGGGAATCACCCTTCTATTATTTTAAAATGTATCTTCGTTTCAACTTCCGGAGCGAGTTTAATTGCAGCTTCATAGTCTCCCAGGGATTTTATGGGGTTTGAAAGCTCGATTTTCCTTTTATCTATATCAATATTGTACTGGCTTTTCAGTGCGTCAGAAATGTCTTTGGAGGTGATGGAACCGAAAAGTTTGCCATGTTCTCCGGCTTTTACCTTAAGCGTGAGGTGGGTTTTCGAAAGCATTTCAGCCTGCTTTATGGCATTTTGTTTTTCTTTTTGTTTCTTTTTCTCCTGCGCCCTCTTTTCCTGCTCCAGTTGTTTCATGCTCGATTCGGTGGCTTCCATTGCCAGTCTCCTGGGAAACAGATAATTTCGGGCGTACCCTTCCGCCACATTTATAATCTCGCCCTTTTTTCCCACGTCTTTAACGTCGCTAAGCATTATGACCTTCATGCGGTTTCACCCTCTTTCAAATACTCAATAATGGCTTCCTGCAATTTTTCCAATGCCTCTTCCATATCCGCTCCCTTCAATTGGGCTCCGGCAACCGTCATGTGCCCGCCGCCGCCGAGTTTTTCCAGAACCCTCTGCACATTCATATTTCCCAAGGATCTTGCGCTTATGGAAATGCCTTCTTCGGTCGGGACCAGCACAAAAGATGCGTATATGCCCTTTATCTCCAGAAGGCTGTTGGCTGCCTGCGCAGCGGATAAAGACGGATTTTTGGGCTTTTCAGGATAATAGGAGATGGCTATATGCTCAAAATTGACACGGGCCCTTTTCACCACTTCGGCTCTGGCGTTTACAGTCTCCATGTCCTCCTGAAACAGCTTGAAAACCACCGTGGGGTCCGCTCCCATGCGCCTGAGAAAAGATGCGGCTTCAAATGTCCTGACCCCGGTTTTGAAGGAAAAATGTCCGGTATCTACGGCTATACCCGAGAGCAATGCCGTAGCCGCAAGCGGAGAAAGCCTTACTTCATCGCCCATGTATTCCAGCATTTCCGTAACCATCTCGCTGGTGGAAGAGGCATAAGGCTCCAGGTATACCAGAAATGCCTTGTCTATAAATTCTTCACTCCTCCGATGATGGTCTATCACCACGATTTTTTCGGCTCTTTGCAGTATCTTTTGAGACAGGCAGAATGAAGGCCGGTGGGTGTCCGCCACCACCACTAGTGTTTTTTTCGTCATTTTCTCAAGAGCGGCATCCTCTTTTATGAAGACTTTGCTCAGTTCTTCATCGGCGAGCAAAAGGGACACCAGGGACTCCACCGATGGGCTCTGTTCAGGAGACAGCAGGATATACCCTGGTTTTCCAAGACCCTTTGCCGCCGTCACTATCCCCGCCCCAGCTCCCAAAGCATCCATGTCCATAAAAACATGTCCGAGTGTCATCACCCAATCAGACTCTTCGATCAGATCCCTGAGAGCGTGGGATATTACTCTTGCCCTCACCCTGCTGTATTTTTCAACTTCCCTGGTTTTGCCGCCGAAAAACAGGGTTTTCCCTCCCGCCCTTACAACCGCCTGGTCCCCGCCCCGGCCCAGACAAAGCTCCAGGGCATTCAATGCCATCCTGCCGGTTTCAAGGACCGTATTCTGACCGTAAGCTATTCCTATACTGAGTGTAACCGCTATGGCAGGACCCACCTTTAATTCTTTTATCTCTTCGAGGATGGAAAACCTGCTTTCTTCAATTCTGTCGAGCTCTTTTTTGCTGAATACGGCCACAAATTTATCGCTTTCATACTTCCTGATAAAAATATTGTATTTCTGGGCCCACTGAGCAATGATCTTGTCAATCCTCGCCAGAAGCTCGGGCCGGTTTTCATCCGGGCATACTGACATTATATCGTCAAAATTGTCCACCTGAATGTAGGCCATTACCAATCTTCCCTCTTCAAGCTTCCCATCCGTCTCGCCGGATTGAGGCAGGTCTCCCGCCTGCCTTAGAGGGGTTCCGGAACCCGAGGGGCATGGCTTCTCACGTGCTGGGTTTTGCGCCATGCCGGCGGCATGGATAATAAGCAAAACAAGCACGGGTAAAAGCGCAATTGACACCCTGTAATTTAAAAAGAAAAATGCGACTATTTCCGCAAACAGCACCAGCGCGCAAATCCAGATTGCATTCAACTTTCGACGGCCCGTCAAGTCCAGCCCCCCTCAAAATATATGGATAGCCGATTTATATATGCCTGAAATTGAACAGTATGTCGAACATTCCCGCCCACATCACAATCTGGGACACAAGCGGATTGAAAAAAACCAGCAGCACGAACAATACCCGAAGTATTTTTGCAACGTTAAAACGCCCCATATAATAAGCCGCGAGAGAAAACCCTTCGATTATGAACGCAAACCCGAATATCAGCTGGAGATTTATGCCGATGGATTTTAAAACTCCCACAGGCCAATAATATTCCAGAAGATTCAAAAGCACTCCCAGTAGAAAGAAAAACACCGTGTATTCGGGGAGCCTCCACAGCCAGAAGGGTGTGAAGTCCTCCAGTTTCTGCCCCAACCGGGAAAGTATGAGTTTGGTAACCTGATAGTTCAGAAATGCTGACACGATTGACGAAAGGACAAGCAGTGCCGGAATAGCAAGAGTAAAGATATCGAGAATTTTCCCATAGCTTTCCGCAATCTGTTTAATCATCTCAGGGCTTGCCCCCATATTCCTATACATGTTCCCCACCATGTCTATGGAATCCTTCATGGCGGAAAGTTCCATTTTCATCGGATTGAAGCCCATGAGGTAAATTGTCGTCACTATTAGAGCCACTTCGGATAGGAGAGAAGCGGCGCCGCCTATCAGCAGCACCCTGTAGGGGCTGAATTTTTTCCTTATCGCCCATCCCATGACAACCCCAAGCAGTCCGAAACCGAGAACCACATTAAATGACTGCACCGGCCCCTGCAGCATGGCTACGGCTATGCCCGCCACCGCCGTTGCGAGAATGCTGGTCCTCTCTCCGTGCCTTATCCCAAGTATGATTATGGGAACGGGCCATATGAGGCTGGCGAAAACGCCGAGAACCGGCACGTAAAGAGCGATAAGGCTTATGATGATGGTTATGGCTGAAAGCATGGCCCCTTCTACCGTTGATCTGGTGTTTGCAGGACCCATTTAGCCTCCTCCTTTTGCTTAAAAAAAGAGAGGGGAGACCCTCTCTATTCTGCGGTGAACGGCAACAGGGCAATATTTCTCGCCCTTTTAATGGCCAGGGTAAGCTGTCTTTGATGCTTTGCACAATTGCCGGTAATTCTACGGGGCAGGATCTTGCCTCGTTCCGTTATGAATTTCCTCAGGCGATTGTACTCTTTATAATCGATGGATTCCACTTTATCCATGCAAAAACTGCATACCTTTTTCTTTTTTACCTTTTTCTGCTTTAATCCGCCTTCTGTCTTCATCAAAATGGCACCTCATTTCCTCCAATATCTTCGTGTTGTTCTCCGCCGTCAAAATCCATATCCATGTCTATGCTGTCAAAATCCGGTTCGGAACCGGCATTCCTGGGTCTGTCCAAAAACTTTACTTCATCGGCCACCACTTCCGTAATGGACCGTCGCTGGCCCTCAGGAGTATCGTACGACCTCACCTGCAGCCGTCCTGAAACCGCCACCTGGCGCCCTTTTTTAAGGTTGTTTGCACAGGTTTCGGCCAATTTTCTCCAGGCCACTATTCTTATAAAGTCTGCTTCCCTCTCCCCCTTTTGATTCAAAAAGGGTCGATCCACCGCTACGGTGAATGTGGCCACGGGCACGCTGTTGGCGGGTGTGTAACGCAGCTCCGGGTCTCTAGTGAGCCTGCCTATCAGTATGACTCTGTTCAAGGCTTTCACCTCTTATTTTTCTTTTTTTACTATGAGGTATCTCATAAGCCCGCCGGTTATTTTAAAGACCCTTTCCAGGTCCCGGGCTGCATCGGGATTTGAGCTGAAGTTCATGAGAACATAATAGCCCTCCCGGCGGTGATTGATGGGATAGGCAAGCCTTTTCTTGCCCCATTCGTCAATCTCCTGCACGCTGCCCCCTTTTTCTTCGATGACCCCCTTGAACTTGTCCACCATCTGCTTTATGGCATCGGTCTCAAGCTCGGGATCGATGATGTAAAGGGCTTCGTAATCTCTCATTTTTTCACCTCCATGGACTTTTGGCCCCGGTGTGCCGGAGCAGAGATGTTCGGACGTATTATATCATTTATCGGGTTGATTTTCAAGGTTATCCGCCTGCCTGCGGCTCACTATTTTTCTGGCGGATTTTTCGAATTTGGACCGGGGAATCATGACCTTTCTGCCGCAGCCAAGGCATTTAATGCCGAAATCCATGCCGATGCGCCAGATCTCCCACTCGTCACTGCCGCAGGGATGCTTTTTTTTCATTTTTACTACATCGCCAATTAAATAATTCAAGAGCCTTCATCCCCTCTTTCGGTTACCCTTTTCAAATATACCACCCTCGGATACGGAATTTCAATATTTTCTTTGACAAATCTGTCTTTTACTGCCTTCCGAATCTCCCTTTCCACACTCCACTGCTGCATGGGAACCGTCCTGGCCAGTATGGTTACCACAACTTCTGAAGAACCCAGTTTCGTGACTCCGAGCACCGTCGGACCCTCCACTATGTCGTCCCTTTTGCTTCTCACTTCCCTGCATACATCCTCAAGTACTTCCATAACCCTACCAAGGTCTTCTTCATAAGCTATGTTTATTTCCACCAGAGCCCGCATAGCTCCACGGGAATGGTTTGTCACACGGGTTATCTCGCCGTTGGGGATTATATGCAGCTGGCCCCCGAAATCACGAAGCCGCGTACTTCTAATGCCTATATCTTCGACGGTGCCGGCAACCCCGGCCACTTCCACATAATCTCCCACGCCGTACTGGTCTTCAAAAATAATAAAAAATCCGGATATTACATCTTTAACAAGGTTCTGGGCGCCGAAGCCTACTGCAAGGCCTCCGATGCCGGCGGCGGTCAGCAGCGATTCAGTCCGGATGCCCAGGAGTTCCAGGAGATTTATTAAGACGACAAAATAAGTCACATACCGGACTATGCTCTTTAAAAGACCGGTCAAAGTCTTCCTCTTGTTTTCGCTCATTGGCAGTTTGTCGGAACGTTTCATTAAAAAGAGTCTGTCTATAAAGCCTTCGCTGAATTTAATCGCGCAAAAAGCAAGAACCAAGATAACAGCAGCTCTTACAACAGGCACAGCAAATGGCGGAAGATTGCTTATCATTTCGCTGTAAGCATGCTTGATATCCGTCATAAAACCACTATCCTTATCTCTATATTAGCTTCACAACCACGGGCGTTATGAAGTGCATAAAATTCAGATGCATCAAAATATACGAGCCGTTTATCCCTCTGGAAACCCAGCTGGCAGGCCAAGCAGTCAAAAAAGGCGAGAGCACGGCGTATATTAGGGCCACACCCACTGCCGACCTTATAAGGCCGAAAACCAGCCCTAAAAGCCGGTTTACAGGGGTCAAACTCAAATATCTGACAAGGCTGTTCAAAAAGAACGCCGGAATCATAAACAGCGCCTGTACGCCCGCAAATACCAAAAAAAATCCCACGGCGTTCAAAGCCATATCTGCAGCGGAACCCAGGCCCATCGCTCCTGCCGCTTTCACTCCCGCATCGGAAAGCCTGGGCGCGTTCAGCATTGCCATCAAGATAGGCTCCATATCGATATGAGCTTTTAAAAAATTAATCGCCGCATCCCGGTAGAATATCCCCGCATAAAGCGCCACTATTACTCCGGCCATTTTGAATGCGGAAAGTATGAGCCCCTTCGAAAACCCTTCAATGGCGCTCGACAAAAAGATTATGAGCAATAATATGTCAACCCAGTTCATAATGCATTACCTCCGGAAACTTCCATAAGGCTTGAGCCATCGTCACGATTTATTATTATGCGGGAACTGTCGACAATGTCAATGCTCTTTGCACCGGCATAATTTATGCCGTAAGCCAGAAGGCCCTCCCGGGACAGCGCCAGTATTTTGTCATTGTAAATTATATGCACAAATTCTCCCGATTTTTTAATATTCAACGGCGGCTTCTCAAGCGCATAAGACCATTTTATGCTGCATCCGGGGTCCAGCATGACAATTTTAGCCTTCGGCTCTGCAATCAACTTTGCCTCCATATTGTTTACCACTACGGCGGCATAACCATCACGCCCAATATCAGCCCTCAAAACGGGCTCTTCAAAGATGTGTTCCCGTATAACCCTGCCCTGATAATCGGTCCTGAAAATCCTATCCTCAGCTACCGCTTCGACTCCATCGGCGACAAATTCCATGCAGAGCATCATCACCGGCCTTTTTATCTCCCAAAGCAAATCCCCTTCGGAATTTATGAAAACGATTTTGCCCGAAAAATTTTCATCCAGCACATTCAGCACCGTATAAAAACCCGATTCTGAAGTTTTGCCCGAAATGGTGCGACCGTCTATTGGGACCTGCCAGAGTACCGTTCCTTTTGCATTTAAAAGAGCAGCATATTGTTTTTTCTGAATTTCTCCGGAAAAGAGTATGTAATCCCCGTCAAAACATAGAACTTCAGGATTTGCTATAAAATTTTCCTTCCGGAATGTCAGCTCCCCCTCCGCATTCCACATGCTTACGATGCCGTCTTCAGCCGTTACGTAGCCCTTCTGCCCCAACCACAGCAGCTCTTTGCGGTCGAGATTTTTTTGCCACGCGGCTATGCCGCGGCCGTCCATCCTTTTTATGGCGTTCCCGCAATAATTTAAAAAGCCGCCATCTTCGGTCCGGACCAATCTTCCGGGAAGCGAAAATATTTCCCGGGTTTTTTGAGTTTTGAAGAAGGCGTTTTTTGAAAGGCCGATGGGGTTTGAACTTGTAGCAATCATCAACAAAATTGCGAGAACCAGTAAAATTCCGCCGGACATCATGTGATTTGGGGGAACTTTGCGGTTCACCGTTTTCACCTCCCCGATATCAGAAAGTAAATCACCGCTGCAATAATTATGCCGATTATCCACCAGTATCTGCCGGGCTTTTGGCCTTTTGACTCCATCATCCCGACCTTGCCGTAGTATTCGCTCTGGCGGCGGTTCTCCAGGCTAATGGATTTTTTATAATAACTTACATATTTATCTATTTTTTTCATCTTTTTGTACATCACAGCCAGATTGTTGTAAGGCACGGGATTGTCCGGGTCCATTGCAGCAGCTTTTTTGTAATATTCTTCGGCTTTATCCATGTCCCCGCTTTCAAAAAATATATTGCCCAGGTTGCTGGCTGCGGATGAATAATCGGGTTTTATCTCCAGAGCTTTCAAAAACATATTCTTCGCTTCTTCAAGATCCCCGAGTCGGGCGCTTATTACGCCCAGCTTGTTGTATGCTTCCGCGTTGGCCGGCTCGCGTCTTATAACCTTACAAAAAACTTCCTTAGCTCTGTCGTAATCGCCCAGGTTCAGCAGCTTCCTGCCCTGCGACATCAAGTCTTCCGCCATATCGGATGCCGGATGGAAGGAATCAGGCATCGGATATGCCCTCCCACCCGGAACTTTTCACCTCAATTCTTAAAATGACCTCTTTTTTACCGGATATCGCATGTCATAAGCCGGGTTAAATCGATTTTCCTCCCGCAAATCTTTCCATTCCGCATTTCCATTTCTGGCCTCCGGACACCATCAAATATTATCATTTATATATTATATTATATCATTCTATTCTTAACCCGAAAAACCTCCTGCTCGCAAGCAAAAAAACAAAAAAATCATGATTATTCCGAACAGCGGATAAACACATTCATTTTTGCCAAAAATAATCAATTGCATTCTCATATCCTTGATTAAAATGCAGATATCCAGCACATAATTCTAAGGAATACTAAATTATGGAATCGCATATAATCGTATATAGAAAAGCAAGTCGGGAGGAAAATCATGCTTTTCGAAAATCCGCTGACAAAGCCCAGAGATTTCAGGGTTCATATCGAGGCTCCATACGCCGCCGATATCTTTTCGGAATATTTCTTTAGAATGCTCGGCGAGTGTTTTATTCATTCACCCGTAATAATTCTATGCATAGGAACGGACCGTTCCACCGGCGATTCCCTGGGCCCGCTTGTTGGAGATAAATTGAAAAAATCATGCAATCACGCAAGGGTTTTGGGCACTCTCTCCGAACCTGTTCATGCCGGAAATCTGTCAAAAGTGCTGGAAGAGTTAAATAAATCATATGCCGACCCCTTCATCATAGCCGTAGATGCATCCCTGGGCTGCTCCGAAAATGTAGGGACCATAAAGCTCGCAAAAGGCTCCATAAAGCCCGGAGCGGGCGTCAACAAGGATTTGCCCCCGGTGGGCGACTTTCATATTACCGGCATAGTAAACGTCGGGGGTTTTATGGAATACTTCGTGCTGCAAAACACCCGGCTGTACGTGGTGATGAAAATGGCGGAAATCATTTCTGAAGGCATAAACAAAGGGCTAACAAGATTTTTCGGTTAAAATGGCGAAAGGAATTGCGCGTTGCAATTCCTTACCCATATGCTTTCGAATCTAATCAAATAAAATGCTCGTATACCCTGCTTTTAATGATTTCATACACTTCTTCGGGAGTTCGATCCTGAGCATTGACGAGCAGCACCCCATAAGGGTATCCCTCTCCTGTGTCGCCGGTCAACGGGTCCATTACCCTGTTGAAACTCGCGGTGTAAATATCGTCAAGCTTTCTGCCGGTATATACGATTGCGTCGACCACCACATTGGGCTGCCCCCAGGATACTGTAGCGTAGCCTTTTTCTCTCAGATACTCTCCGATATCCTCCAGGCCGTCTTCCAATGCAATGACCCGGGTCATTACCACCACCTCCGCCATTTTATTATCCGCGGAAGCGAGCAAAATTATTCCTTATTATTCCTTACCACCTTAAGCGCCCGGGGCATGATGGAAAAACTGGCTGGCGTCATGCCTATATAGTCGCCATCGGCTTGAGCGGCTGTGGGAATTTCGAATTCTATTCTTATTTTTTTCCCCCTGAAAACTTCAAAGGCCGGATGGGTTTTATGCCCTCCGCTGAAGACCCGGGGTAAAAACCTCAAGATTTCAAAACGGCTCATATCGTTAACCAGGCATACTTCCAAAAGCCCATCGTCTAGAACGGCATCTGGGCAAATCATCATGCCACCGCCGTAATATTTTGCATTTCCGATGGCTGCAAGCCAGAGTTTCCTGTGTATGGTTTTGCCGTCTATTTCTATTGTGGCCCTCCTCGGATAAAAATGCACAAGAGTCATCATCAGTGCAAACACATAAGCGGGAGTTCCCGTCAGGAATTTCACATCTTCATTTGTGGCCCTGGCCACTTCAGCATCCAGACCCACTCCCGCCACATTTATGAAGAATCCATTTTCATGCTTTCCCAAATCAATATGTTCCGGCCGTCCATTTTCAAGCACAGCCAGAGCAGCACGAGGCTGCAGAGGTATCCCGACGGTCCTGGCAAAATCATTTCCCGTTCCCGCTGGAATAATTCCGATTTCCAAATCTTTAAATACTATGCCGTTTGCCACCTCGCAAATGGTCCCGTCGCCACCAACAGCCACAACTCTGCAAAACCCCCGATGATGGGCGCTGGCGGCTATTTCCGCGGCTTCACCCGGAGCTTTTGTCAATACGAATTCATGGGGAAATCCTATTTTGTCTTTGATGCTGTTCCAGATTTTCAAACTTCTGCCTCTGCCCGCTGCAGGATTGATTATAAATAAGGTATTCATGTTGCCTCCCCTTGCCACAAATAAAACCCAACTTTCGTTGGGTTCATTTTGCAGCCTGTTCATTCTTTACGAGTTTAAGATTTCGCTCCTGAGAGAGATTCTGCATCTCGCATCTGCCTTCCAGCAAGCCTCCATCTTCTATTATGATGCTGGCTACTTTGATGTCTCCTATAACCTTTCCCGTGGCCTTTATCTCCATCTTGCCTTCCAGAGCGGCATTCCCGTTGAACGAACCTGCTATCACCGCATGGCGGGCCTTTATGTCAGCCTTAACAGTACCGCTTTCGGTTATAATGACATCCCCGGTGCTTTCTATTTCTCCTTCGACCTTTCCTTCTATTCTGAGGATGCCGGCTGCTTTTATTTTACCGATGAATTCTGTGCCGGAGCCAAAAATGGTATCAACTTTTTCCGCACTGACGGCTATGCCATCAGTTTTTTTGCTGAACATCGCCTTCCTCCTTTACTGTAAATAGTTGGCGGGGTTCTTCAGCTCTCCGTTTACGCTGACCATGTAGTGGACATGAGGCCCCGTGCTCCGTCCGGTATTCCCCACCTGAGCGATAACCTGGCCCTTTTGTACCTTCTGGCCTTTTTTTACCAGAACTCTGGAGGTGTGACCGTATGAAGTCTCGAAACCGTAACCGTGGCTTATGGTCACCATGTTTCCGTATCCGCTTCTATAACCCACAAACACCACAACGCCGTCAGCCGCTGCACGTATTGGAGTTCCGTAAGGGGCCGCTATATCGAGGCCGTCATGGAATTCCTTTCGGTACCCGAATGGGGACCTTCTGTAGCCAAAATCAGAGGTTATCCTTCCGGCCACGGGCCATATGGTCGGAGTTGAAGCCATGCGTTGATTTCTCTGTATAATCGCATTCTTTAATTCTTTCAGGCTTTGTTCCTGTTCCGGAAGCCTGGATTCCATAAGCTGCAAATCCCTTATGGCTTTTTCTCGATCTATGCCGCTCCTGGAAGCGAGTATGTACATTTTTTCGCTTTCGGCCGTCTGCCTCAGGTCAATGTTTTTTTTTAAGGCCGGGTCATTTTTTAGGAGATCCCTTAAATCCTTGTCCAGTTTTTCAAGGCCCTGCATTTTCTCTTCCAGAGTCTGTGTCTTTTTCACAAAATAATCAAGCTGCTGCTGCAATTTGCTATAATCCCTGGTTTTCTCCGCAAGGTCCCGGTTGCTTTGCTGAATCTGTCTGTAAGAAATGGAAAAATTCACCGCATACACCGAAACAACCGCCAGAATCCCCGCCAGCAACCCGCCGAGAATCTTGAGAATGATGGCCGGAAATGATACGGAAAAGGTGGATTTGCCGGAATGGGGTACGATCATTATGGTAAACGTCTCTTCCTTCTTTTTTTTCACTCCTGCTCACCACCACCCCTGCATGAAAATATTGTTATATTTCGACGCAAAATAATAAAATCCTTCCTCGAAAGTTAAATTTATCCACCGATTGCTTCCGCAATGATTTCTTTTTCTTCAGGAGAAAGGGTATAGCTGCAGTTTCCTTTTATTATGGGCTTAAGATAAATCCTGTTCTCATCGCGGGCATAAATGCTGGTTATAAGCACGCCGGAGTTGTAATCGTTGAGCAATACCACCGAAAAACTCAGATCGCCTCCCATGTCGAAAAAGGCGTTGTACCTTTTGAATTTTATTTTTTTCACCGAAAGCTTCCCTTCCGCCTCCAGTTGCTGAACCTTTTTCTCCAACAGGCTCACGCCGTCTTTTACCTCCATGACATCGGAAATATAACTTTCCAGCAGTTGTTCCAGATTTTTGCCGTCCATGCCGCGCATGAGCTGATTATACCTTCGAGTAACCGCTGCCAGTTTAGCATTTACCGATATGAAAACCATCAGGGTTAAAAGAGATATTATGGCGAGCGCCAGCAGAACACTATCCACATGAGCTTCCAGAAAAGTCTTTACAAGCATGTAAAAATCCGATGATGCCATGATTTCTCCTCCGTAAAACTATGATTGCGCAAATATGAAACTTTGCCTTCCCGCTGAATTGCGGCCCGGCTCTTTTAGATCAGCGGATGGGGAAAAACAGCTGTCAATAAAATTGCCACGAAAATGGCCGGAAGCAGGTTGCCCACTTTTATGTCCACACCGATTCCAAGCATATTGATGCCTATGGCAAAAATCAAAAGCCCTCCTGTGGCGGTCATCTCCCGTATTATTGCATCTGTGAGAAAAACCTTAACACAAGCTGCTGAAAGAGTAATGCTCCCCTGATATAAAAACACCGGCAGCGCGGAAAAGGCCACGCCGGGTCCCAGGCTCGAAGAAAGCACCACCGCCGATACGCCGTCAAGAATGGATTTTATAAAAAGGGTGGTGTGATTGCCGGTAAGCCCGCTTTCTATTGAGCCCATAATAGCCATGGCACCCACACAGTACAGAAGGCTGGCGGAAACAAAAGCCCTGGTGAAATCCCCTTCTCCGTTTCCGAAGCGTTTTTCCAGGTTCTGCCCGAGCTGCTTCAGACGATATTCTATCCGCAAAACCTCTCCCAGCACGGCGCCTATCACTATGCTGAGGGTGACCACCATCTGATTCTGGCTTTTTAAAGCCATGGAAAGACCTATGAGCATGACCGTAATGCTAAGTCCCTGCATGACGGTGTTTTTTATGTTCTCCGGAAATCCGCCCTTTAAAAGATTGCCCAGAACTGCTCCAATGATTATCGCAGATGCATTTACTACGGTTCCCAGCATTTTTCTCCCCCATCTTTCAAAAATCGCCGGCTCCGGGAAAAAATAACCTCCCGGGCATTTCCAGCCTCTTTGCCATCAGTTAAAATCGTAAAGCCGAAGCGCCCCCTGCACATGTTTTTGATCCCATGCCATCGGGCAAGGGCTGCACTTGGCCCCTGCCCGCTTTAGCATGGAATCCGCGATTGTGGCGGCATTGTCAAAATATATCAGTATAAAACACTTCAAACATAACTTTAGCATAAATCGCATTTTGATTCCAGCATAAAATTTAAATTTTGTGGAAGCCGCTTTTTTTGCAAGAATCGCCGATACGGCTTTGGCCCGTTTCACTGTCTTTCTCCGGCTTCCGACATGCGGTTTCCGATTTAAAAATAAAGATCCCGCTCCCCCTGCTCTATTCTGGCCAGTCTTTCGATGGTCTTTTGCTTTATGGCGGGATTTTCAATGTCTTCAAGACTTTTTCTTATGACCTCTTCTCCAGCCCGGCGGGTCTTCGGCTCGGCATAGTCGATGAGGAATTCTTTGAAAGTCAGGATTGCGTTGGGCAGGCAGCAGTTCTGTATGTTGCCCGTTTTTGCCAGCTGCATGAAGCGGTCTCCGGTGCGGCCCTGCCTATAGCAGGCGGTGCAGTAGCTCGGAAGATAGCCACGGCTGCACAGCGACAGCAGCACTTCATTAGGGGTCCTATGGTCTTCCACCAGAAACTGAGAAGCGTGTTCACTGCCTCCCGATTTTCTGGATATTTCGTCATGATATCCGCCCACGCCGGTGCACGAACCCGCACTGATTTGGGATATGCCCACATCGATGACCTCGTCTCTGAAATCCGGCTTTTCTCTGGTGGACAGAATCATTCCGGTATAAGGGACTGCCAGGCGCATAATGGCTACTATTTTCTTGAATTCTTCATCCGGCACAAGGTATGGAAAATCATCGATGCTTATTCCATAGGCGGGCCTTATCCTGGGAAAGGATATGGTGTGGGGGCCAACCCCGTATGTCTCATCCAGGTGCCGGGCGTGCTGCAGCAGGGCTAAAACTTCGTACCTGTAATCGTACAAACCGAAGAGGACTCCCAGCCCCACATCGTCGATTCCTCCCGCCATCGCCCTATCCATGGCAGTGGTGTGGTAGTCGTAATCGCTCTTGGGCCCCGAAGGGTGCATATACTTATATGTGGGCCTGTGGTATGTCTCCTGGAAAAGCACATAGGTGCCGATGCCCGCATCTTTCAGTTTGCGGTAGTTTTCCACAGTCGTTGCCGCAATGTTTACATTCACCCGGCGGATGCTTCCGTTTTTCAGCTTCGTGTCGTATACGGTTTTTATCACTTCCAGAGTGTAGTCAATCGGGCAGTTCACCGGGTCCTCTCCGGCTTCCAGGGCCAGGCGCTTGTGGCCCATATCCTCCAGTATCCGCACTTCCTCACGCACTTCTTCCATCGACAGCCTCCGCCTCGGAGTGCGGTTGTCCCTCCTGTAGCCGCAATAGCGGCAGTTATTAACGCAAAAGTCGCTGAAATACAGCGGGGCAAAAAGCACTATCCTGTTGCCGTAGATTTTCTTTTTTATCTCATGAGCTATCGAATACATTTCATCCAGCAGTTCCCTGTCCTCGCAATAAAGCAGCGATGCCACATCGTCCAGGTCAAGACCTTCGGCCTGTTTCGCCTTTTCAAAAATCTCCCTGATGGCTTCCGAAGAAGCATTTTTCCCTTTTTCCAGGGCTTCACCTATCGCCTTGTCATCTATAAAATCCGCCTTCATGTTTTCCAAATCACTTTTTGAATTAAACATAATAATATCTCTCCTTTATGTTTTTTCGGCAATGCCGATTGAAAAACAAATGAGCATCCACCTGTACATTTATTCCGACAGGAAAATGCCTTCTACTTTTTCCATAAATGCATAAAGCAAAAAGGCTTTATCCTCCCGGAGGAAAAGCCTTTGATGTCAATTGTCTTTCCATCTTTTGCCCCCCCTTCGCTCAGGATTCCCCTCACGTCAGGAATTTCTATATTTTATTATATTCCATATAATTCTCAAACGCAATAATTTTTTTGTCAGATAAGGCACCGCGCCTGAAATCTTATATTCCGGAACCATTTTATGATTTTAAGAATACTTTAAAGTGATATTTGTTTTTATTAATTGCAGATTTATTATTCCATCAAAACTTTCATATGGAGGGAAGGTTGATTATGTGTGGAATCACGGGCTTTATAGATTTTGAAGACGACCTCACACAAAAAAAACCCTTACTTGAAAAGATGACCATGACTCTTTCAAGAAGGGGCCCCGACGATGTGGGATACAGGCTGTTTTCCCATGCCGCTTTCGGTCACCGCAGACTCATCGTTGTGGACCCCGCAGGCGGCGGCCAGCCCATGGAGCGGGAAATACACGGCCGCAAATGCTGCATAACCTACAACGGAGAGCTTTATAATACCGATGAGTTGCGAAAAGAGCTTTTGGGCATGGGTTACAGCTTCACATCCCGCTCCGATACCGAAGTGCTTCTGGTATCATATATAGCCTGGGGAGAAAATTGCGTAGATAGGCTAAACGGCATATTTGCCTTCGGAATATGGGATGAAGCCGGGCAGAAGCTCTTCATGGCCAGGGATAGGCTGGGCGTAAAACCTCTGTTTTATGCAAAAAGGGGAACTTCTTTCATTTTTGGCTCGGAAATCAAGGCGCTCCTCGCTCACCCTCTGGTGAACCCTGAGCTTGATGCCACAGGCCTTGCGGAAATATTTGCGCTGGGTCCCGCCAGAACACCCGGTTGCGGGGTTTTCCGGGGAATCGAGGAGTTAAAGCCGGGATATGCTTTGTCGCACGACAGTCGCGGCACCCGCATAAGGCAGTACTGGGCCCTGGAAAGCCGCGTTCATGAAGATGATATTGATGCCACCGTGCAAAAGGTGTCCTTTTTAATAAAGGATACGGTAAAAAGGCAGCTTGTGTCCGATGTGCCCGTGTGCACCCTGCTGTCGGGCGGCCTTGACTCCAGCGCCGTAACGGCCCTGGTTTCGGATGTGTACGCCAGCGTCGGCCAAAAGACTTTGAGCACATTCTCGGTGGATTACGCCGGGAACGACATATATTTCAAAGCCAGTGAATTCCAGCCCAACAGCGATTCATACTATGTGCAAAAGGTATCGGCATGCCTCCATACCGATCATCACCTGGTGATAATAAGGAACGCTGACTTGGCCGAAGCTCTGGATGACGCGGTAATGGCAAGGGACCTGCCGGGCATGGCCGATGTGGACTCGTCATTATATCTTTTTTGCCGGGAAGTAAAAAGAGAGGCCACTGTTGCCTTGTCCGGCGAAGGCGCCGACGAGATATTCGGAGGTTATCCATGGTTTCGCCGTCCGGATGACTTCAGCTCCGACACTTTCCCCTGGACGCGCATGATGCAGATGAGGTCCAAAATACTTTCACCCGAACTGATTGATAGCATAAAACCAGAAGAATATGTAAAAAACCGGTATCGCGAGGCCCTGGATGAAGTTCCCCGGCTTGCCGGGGAGAACGCCTTTGACCGGCGCATACGCGAAATCACATACCTAAGCATCACCCGTTTTATGCCCACACTTCTCGACAGAAAAGACCGCATGAGCATGTATACCGGTCTGGAAGTTAGAGTGCCTTACTGCGATCACCGCCTGGTGCAGTACGTATGGAACATCCCCTGGCAGATGAGGAGCTGCGGAAACATGGAAAAAGGCCTTCTGCGCAAAGCCATGGAAGGTATCCTGCCGCAGGATGTTTTGTACCGCAAGAAGAGCCCATACCCGAAGACGCATAACCCCGAATATCTGGCCATCGTCAGGAATAGGATGCTTGAAATCTTGAACGACCCCGCTTCTCCGCTGCTGCCGTTCATAAACAAGGAGGCGGTGAATGAACTGGCAGCGTCGGATGCTTCCAGCCTCGATATCCCATGGTTCGGACAGCTCATGACCACCCCCCAGCTCTTGGCATACCTCGTTCAGACAGATTTCTGGATGAGGAAATACGGTGTCACTGTAGCATGACTGCTGCATAATCTTGCTCATGCCACATGCATACTGCACAAAGTTTTTGAAAAATCCGTAAAAATATATAAGACCCTTGGAAAAAGGGTCTTATCTTTCATCCTTCGCCGCTTTTGTTTTTACTATTAATTCCTTGCTCCTGAAAATAATCCTGCCATACGCATCGAATCCGTATACTTTATAAAAATATACCGCTTCCGGGCGCAAATCAGAGTCATAGAACTTAGTTCCGGAAACTCTCGCTATTTTGCTGCCATTGCGAAAAATAATATATCCGGCGATATTGGAATCCGCTATCTGCCCCGACCAGTCCAGATTCACTTTTGTATCGGTTACCTTTAGTGCGGTTAAACTGGGATATGCCGGGTTCACCAAGTCTTCATCGCGCGGATTTACGCCAAATTCTATCTTTCTATCTACGCCCTTTACGGTACCAAAATTGAATGTATCCAAAATGTCAATGGTGATTGCAGCTTTTCCCTTATTGCCTTTTACCCGCAATACGCCTTCTTCCACATCAGCCACTTCAGCATCGCTGGATTTTATGGAATACTGCGCACCGTCAAGGTACATGATTGCCGAGCTGTCATCGTCAAATACGGCTTTTATTCTTACGGGCGCCGCTTTTTCAGATTTTAGTAATTCCAGCGGCATGTCTGCTTGAAAACATTTTACCCTGTGGTTTTCCTTAAAACGGTATCCCGAAATGTATTCATCCATTATATTCATCGCGGTATTCAGGTCAAAGCCGATTCTTTTTGCGATCTCTTCATTAAGACTTTCGTCGCTTCCCAATATATTCAAATAATCTGCGATTTCGTTTTTATAAGAATATGCTTTTTCCGGGTTGTCTTCGCAGTTTGCTAAATCAGTCATCAAGTCTTGTATTAATTTTCTGCACCTTTCAGCCTGTTTGCCGCTCATGCCCCCGTATCTGATGTAAATGCCGTCAATTTTCCTCAAAACATCGTCGAGCACGGATTTTACAATTTGCCTCGGGTCACCATCGGTCGCCATGGCGGGTCTGCTGAATGCGCCTAGTTTCAAGGCTATGTCGTAGCCGCCGGAAAACAGTGATTCGAATTCGAAGATTCCGATGCCGTTGGTGTTTGCATCTCTTGCGGCGCATATCTGCCTTATAAACGTTTTCTTGTCAATTTTCGTAAAGCAGGCGATGCCCACAGTCACCTGGGAATGCCCTCTGGCAAATGTCCATGTGTTCTCCGCATCATCGGCCACCGGTTGCTCATAAAGATAATATGACATGGGTATCAGATTATTGATGTAATCCTTTGTCGTCCAATCCCTCGCGTCCTGATATGTGTCAATAATCGCCTTTTCATAATCAGGGCGCACATCTGCCGATATCTTTATATCCGGCTTTGCGGATTTTATTTCCGATACTATTCTGTAAACGAATGAACTGACAATATTTCTCCTGAATTCGCACCACTTGTCCCACAATTCGTCGCCGGGCTTCAAGTTTATAGGATCGAAGCCTGCATAGCTTTCAAAAAGGCTTCTCGTATATGCATCGTAGCCAAAATCATCGGAATAATCGCCTGAAACGGGATATCTCATGTAATCAAACTGTATTCCATCCAAGTCATATTTTTTAATGAGGTCCGAATACAGCCCGGACAGAAAATCGCGCACTTCCGGAAGCGCCGGGTTCAGGTGGTAATAAATGTTTTTGTCGCTGTCTTGAAAATATCTTTTCCCCGTTCTGCTCACAGCCATCCATTCGGGTTTCTTTAATGCAACGGCGGGGCCTGCCAGGAAATCTTCTACCCAGGCGTGCAGCCTGATGCCTCTTGCACGGGCTTCTTTAATATACGCATCGAGCACATCAAGACCGCGGTACATGGGGTTGTGCGCCATTATTCCGTTGCCCGTGGGATAAATGGCATATCCGTTCCAGTATGTTTCGAGATAAACGGTGTTTATATTGATGTATTTCAGCATGTCTAGATGCTTTTTTATTTCATCAACGCTCGTTTCTTTGGGCCTCAGCCATACCGCCCTGTTTTCCACCTTTGCGGATTCGAACGTCATAAAATATGCAGCATCAGCGTCATTTTGCATTTCTTTTACCGTATTTATTAATTCTTTATACCTGCCCTGATTCAACTCCGTCTGCGCCTTTTTCAGTTTTTCTCCGGATGTGTCGATTATTTTCTGTACTTTATCATAGTCGATGTCCAAAAATTTTCTTTTTGCATCCTCGAGGCTTTCTTGCGCCGATTTTATGCTTGCCGCAGCCATATCAAGATACGAGTTCGGATTAAAAATTATCCTTGCTTCTTTCTTGTCTTTATTCAATATGACTGTCGAACCCAAAAGTGCATATTTTTGTAGCAATTTTAATTTATCGCCGTGTCCCGAAAGCACATATCCATCCGCAGGAATTTGAGAGTCGTTTCCTCCGGTTGCTATTATTTTACCGTCGCTGCCCACCACAACTTCGTATCCGTAAACATTTGTTCCCGTGCACTTTCCATAGCTGCCGTCATAAATAATCATCTGATTTGGGCCTCTGAAGCCATCAAACGGTTTCTGGTTTTCTTGGTCCCACGCAGCGGGATTATCTTCCAGCGACATCGGATTGTATGCATCGTACGGTATCCTCCCCGCACCGTACAGTTTCACATTGTCTGCACAAATCACCACCTTGTCGCCGATTTTTGCCTTTTCGCGAAGCAGGCTGTAATACGGGCTGCCCCGATGCACGGATATTACCGTACCGCCGGACGGTATCGATGAATTATTGTCCAGCCATGCTCCGCTGCCGCTTCTCATATCGACAATATCGCTTATAGTGTTATTTATCACAGTCAATTCCATGCCCCAGCCGTTAGTCCCGGTTGAGGCGCCGTAAGACTGATCGTATAATATCACCTGGCTTGCGCCCCTGACCGAATTAACTCCGTCTATCGGTATTGTCATATCGCCCAGTTTGAAGTACATTTGGGGAAGTATGGGGATTTTTAGATTCGACAGCGTTACTTCTTCACCCGTGCGGATGTTTTTTATAAATCCCGAATTATCCATCATGCACGCAACGACATATCCGTCAGGCGGTATGTATGTTCCGTTTTTTCCATCGGCGTTGATATAGACGATTATGTCGTTTACCACTGCGAATTCAATGGCATTTCCTGCAAACGGCGGTGTGCTCTCCCCGTAATTTCTGGTATAAATTGCGACTTTTCCTTCCCATTTTTTGCTGTCCACCGCATCAATATTGAATGCAAATCCGCTTTCAAAAGAAATGGTCGGAGTGTTTGCCGCATCGCCGGCCGCCAGTGCTTCCGAGTTAGTGTATAGCAAAAAACATAAAGCAAAAATGCAAAGCAAATAATTTTTGATATATCTCACTCTTTACAGACTCCTTTTTACAATCAGTATTATTAATATCAGCACCATTAATCACAAAACTTCAATTATTGCAGCATAAAACGCCGCTGAGCTCCCGTGAGGGTTTCACCCATGCCAGACTCAGCGGCAGGAGAAATATTGAACGAACAGTGTTTCCGCCGATATTCACCGATTTTCAAGAATTTTTTGTTCGGGCATTTGAAGCGAAAGGTATCTTTCAATAGCCCATGCAACCCCCCTGTGCTGAAATCCATCGGGTGTGATTTCCACATGTGGAGCAAGTTTCGGCAGATATTTCGAGTGCCTGACAAATACAGAACGGCCCGCAAAGGCCAGCATTGGAATATCGGTCTCGCCATCCCCCACGGCCAGGACTTCTTGCGACCGTATACCCAGTTTATCGCAAAGGAATTTGAGGCTCTCCCCTTTGTTGCATCGACCGCTGTTTATCTCGCAAATATAGGGGTATGAACGACCGCAGTTGAGGTGCGAAAGGTTTTTCGGCCAAATATCGAGAACTTCCCTTGCGCAATCTTCCGAACGGGTTATCAGCATCACTTTGGTTACATGCTCTCGGGGGATTTCTCCGGGATTTTTGACTTCCGCTATTCGATTCATGTCGAAAACATCGAATTTTTTCATCACATATTCCCTGTCAACAGAGGAATCTAGATAAAAGTAAATGATATCCGGCTGAAACACGGCAACAACCGTTCCGGAAAGTTGGGCGCTGAATCTTATGACTCTGTCGGCATCATCCTCGGCAAGAAAATGTTCCCTCAGGATTTTATTGCCCCAGTATATTAAAGCGCCATTATTTGCGATAACGAGTGGCTCGGAACATAAGCCAAGAACCTCAAGGACTTTTTTTACCCCATCGCGATGCCTGCCGGTAACCAGCGCTACCCTTGCGCCGAGCGAAACCGCCATTTTTACCGCCGTTTCATTTTCGGGGGATACTATATTTTCAGCATCTACCAGTGTGCCGTCCACATCCAGTGCTATTAGTTTTATCATGCAAATCACCGCTTTTGAAATAATTTTAACCGCATTTATCAATATATTTGACAAGTTCCTGTAAGATATAAATGCGCTCACTTTCCGCGTTTTCCGGTCAAATGTTCTATTTCGATTTTAAAAACAGAAACCCGATTTATGGATTTTTCTATATACCGCATGCCTTCCTCCATATATTCTTTTGAATACTTCTCTATCAGCAGCATAAGAGCTTTTTTCTTTTCGTTTTCTTCCACGACTTCTCTTGCTTTGCCGAAAACCACTACACTATCATAATTTGTATCGAACTTTTCGGGTATTATCATGAACGAACCGACCACATTGAAACAAACTCTGCAGTTATATTTTATATTATCGAGCTTGTGTCCTTCCGGAGCAGAGTGGAAGTAAATCATATTATCAACATACACATAATTTAGAGGTGTCGAATAAGGATACCCTTCTTCGCCAGCAGTGGCCAAAGTCCCGTATAGCCCTTCTTCCAGCACCCTGACGGCTTCCCGCTCGTTCATTAGGCTTTCTTTTCTTCTCATCTCTCTGAACATTCACCGTTCACCCTCTTTTAAATAAAGTTTTGCCGCAAAAAAATATTCCCATTAATCGTCAAGTTTTATAAACTCCGCTTCGATAGATTTGCCTTTTATGCGCAACCTTGCAGCGCTTATAGGAAGATTGAACCTCTTCGGACCGGCACTGCCAGGATTTAAGAACATTACTCCATTGCGGCATTCCAATAAAGGTCTATGGGTATGGCCGCTGATTACCGCATCAAAACCTGCCGCTTTCGGATCGAGGTCGAGCCGGTTCAAATCATGCATCAGATAAATGCATACATCCCCGATCTCCACGATTTTTGTCAAGGGAAGGCTGTAAGCCCATCCATCCCTGTCGCAGTTCCCTCGCACGGCGTATACAGATGCAATTTTGCCGAGAGAATCGATGATATGCGGATCTCCTATATCCCCTGCATGGATTATTTGCCCGCAATCTTTAAACACTTGCAATATCTCCGGTCTCAGAATGCCATGAGTATCAGAAATAACGCCTATCGTGTGCTCCGCCATTGATTGCCCTCCTGATGCATCAAGTTAATGTCATTTTCTTCTCATCTCTGATTGCCTTGATCAAATCCTTATGCGCTTTTTAGCTTCCTCAAGTTGCCGCATCCTTTTCATTCAAACGAAAGGCAAATTTTTTGCAATCAGCATAATATCGAATCTTGTAAACCCTGTGCCATGTCATTGAATCAGGCGATAGATTTTTATTTATTGCCATTAATCCCTTTGGCGCCGCTCAATCCGGAAGCTTTAAACATATCTTTGACCCAAGATATTTTTTCAAAGGCTTTTGTCAAAAATTTTTCGGGGCCAAGCAGTTTTTCCTCCTCCGCTGGAACGGTCTCCAATGTGTAGAATCCGCCGTATCCTCTGGGGAAAAGTGCCGCCAATTCATTCCAACATATCTTCCCGTTTCCCGGGAGCCAGTGCCTGTCGTAAAGACCGTCATTGTCAGACAGATGTGTGGCAAAAAGCCTGTGGCCGTAACTTTTAAGCAACAGCTCATTTCTGTGTTTCCTTAACCCCGCGTGCGAACTGTCATAGCAAAGCCCCATATAGCTCGATTCTATCTGCGATAGCAAAAAAACCACACTATCATCGCGCCTGGTATTTTCAACGGCTATCTTCACCCCCAGATACTCCGCCGCTTTTACAAGCTGCGACATGCTTTCTATTCCATATTTATTCGGCGCTGGCGACTCGTCCCCCTCCACAACATGCATAATCATCAGTGGAATGCCGAATCTCGAGCAATCGTTAAGCCATTTTATATGTTTGCGGACAATATTTTTACGAATGTCAGCACTTTCGCTCCACAAATCATTTGAGCTATTATAAGGCACATGAATGTTTTCAAGCATCAATCCCGCGTCTTCCACCATCTTTGGCATATCATACCTATGTATGGCCCGAGGCTCTTCTTCATCTTCCCACCAGATAGAAGTCCCGTCGAACCCGGCTTCTTTTATCATTTTCAACCTTTGAGGCAGCGGTATAATAAAACCGAACCACGAAAATATTCCCAATTTCAATTTATATGTTCACTCCTCAATACCGGTCAGGAATAAAGAAGTTTAAGATTTAAACAAACTTCTGCGGCATGCATCCGTCGAGGAAGCAACCGTTAGTTCCGCCGTGTTTCACGTGAAACACATCAATTTGTGATGTTCTCAAGTATCCTTTCGAGCTCATCTGCTGAATAATATTCTATCTCTATTTTTCCTCTTTTTTCTGTTCCTTTTATTTTAACTCTGGTTCCTAAAGTTGTCTGCAATTTTTCTGATACATCCAGAATCGCAGGGTTTATTTCTTCTCTCTTTTTTTCTTTTTTATCCGTTTTTTTCTTTACGGCTTCTTCTATCTGTCTTACCGACATATTTTCCTTGCTTATCTTCTCCGCCATCTTTAACCTCTCTTTTTTGTCTTCTACTGCCAACAGCGCCCTCGCGTGACCTGCCGTCAATTTTTCTTCAATTATCATTTCTTTTATTTCATCATCCAGATTTAAAAGTCTTACAGTGTTTGCGATCTGAGACCTGCTCTTTCCTACTCTTTTAGAAAGTTCCTCTTGAGTCATTCCGAATTCTTCTATTAGCTTTTTATATGCTTCTGCTTCTTCCAATGGGCTTAAGTCTTCTCTCTGAAGATTCTCGATTAGTGCAATTTCCATAACATCCAGGTCCGAGAGTTCTTTAACTATTGCCGGAATTTTTTCTACCCCGGCTTTCTGTGCTGCTCTCCATCTTCTTTCACCTGCCACCAGCTCATAACCCTCTGATCTTTTCCTCAATATTACAGGCTGCAAAACTCCGTGCTGCTTTATTGATTCAGCAAGTTCCTCAATCTTTTTTTCATCGAAATGTTTTCTAGGTTGATTTTGATTTACCCTTATTTCCTTAATTGATATTTCCTGTATATTTTCTTCTTCCCTCGCTATTTCCGGTATTAATGCGCCCAAACCTTTTCCCAAGCCCTTTTTATTCAATTCCCAGCACCTCCTCAGCCAATTCCATATAAACTTGAGATCCTTTTGACTTTGCATCATAGATTATTATTGGTTTCCCATGGCTCGGAGCCTCGCTCAAACGAACATTTCTCGGAATAATCGTTTTATAAACCTTGTTTTTAAAATATTTTTTTACTTCCTCCACTACTTGAATCGATAAGTTTGTCCTGGCATCAAACATCGTGAGCAGCACGCCTTCCACCTGAAGATTCCTGTTTAGATGTTTCTGAACGAGATTGATCGTGTTCATAAGCTGCCCCAAACCTTCCAGTGCGTAATATTCGCATTGTATAGGCACCAGAACCGTCCCCGCTGCTGTTAGAGCGTTTAATGTTAGAAGCCCGAGTGAAGGAGGACAATCTATTATTACAAAATCAAATTCTTCTTTTATTTCATCAATGGCGTTTTTAAGCTTGTATTCTCTTGAAATTGCAGGTACAAGCTCGATTTCGGCTCCTGCCAGCTGAATATTGGATGGCAGCAGAAAAAGGTTTTCGTATTGCGTTTTTATTATGTTTTCTTTTATCGGTTCTTCATTTATAATTACATTATATATGGACTTGTCAATGCTTTTTTTGTCGATTCCGATACCGCTCGTCGTATTTCCCTGAGGATCAATGTCTACCAGCAATACTTTTTTTCCAAGTGCTGCAAGACATGCTGCAAGATTAACAGCTGTGGTCGTTTTTCCCACGCCGCCTTTTTGATTTGCTATCGCCATTACTCTTGACATATAACCGAAACAAAGGTTATGCCTTTGTTTCCATCCTCCCTTCGAAATTCTTGCTGCGAAAATTGTTGCTCCTATTGACCCCGTTTAATATATAAACTTTCTTCTTGTTTTCATTTTTTCCTTCCTGTTTTTTTATTTTTTATAAAAAATCTGTGCCTTCAAGCAAAAAATTCTTATTCTATAAAAAAAATGGTTCATTACCTCTTTGGTATTTGAACCACCACTTCAATAAAATCTCCTCTGTCTATTTCTTTATATCCTGCCTTTATCCCCGTATCTTTAATGCTCTTTACCAGCTTCTTCACTGAATTGACAAATATTCTAACATCTTTTATGGCTATCTTGAATGATTTTTTTCTTTCCTTTTCTTTTTCATTTTCGATTTCTTCTATTAGCCTGTCCACCAAATCTTCGGTTTGCCTTACATTCATTCCCTTTTCCACTATCTGTTTCAATGCCTGCTTTTGAAGGTTTTCGTCCGGCAGCTTGAGAAGCGCCCTTGCATGCCTTTCGCTCAACTTTTCCCGGGAAATAATTTTTATTATTTCCGGAGACATTTTTAAAATTCTTATCTTATTAGCTATAGTCGATTGACTCTTCCCCAGTTTCATAGCCAATTGTTCCTGTGTCAGCCCGTAATCTTGCATTAACTGCTGATATCCCTCTGCTTCTTCCAGAAAATTAAGGTTTTCCCTCTGAAGGTTTTCTATAAGCGCCATTATTGCAGTTTCCGAGTCTCCAGCGTCTTTTATTATTGCCGGTATTTCTTTTATTCCGGCTCTTTTGCATGCTCTCCACCGTCTTTCACCCGCAATCAACTCATAACTGCCTTTTCCGCTTTTTCTCACTACAATCGGCTGCAATACTCCGTATGACTTGATAGAATTTGTTAAATCATTCAATGATTCCTCATCGAACTCTTTTCTGGGTTGATAAGGGTTAGGCTTTATTTCTTCAACAGGGATTTTTATTATATTAAAATCTGTTTTGCGGTCCCCCCACATTGCCCCCACCGCCTTTCGTTTTTAATTATATATAATTCTATAAAAATGCGCTTTCTCCTTCCTATTTTTGCTAAATTTCTTTTTTATAAAGGATTTTTTTCAGGCATTCCGGGTCTTCTCGGGTACTTTTCCGGTGTTGAAGCTATTTTTTTTATGATGATCAACCTGTGACTAAGATTTGCGATTTTATATTCAATTATATCGCTTATTTCTCCTCCCATAATGCTCAGGGAGTTTCTCGCCTCATTTATTTCTTCTTTTGCCTTTTCGCCTTTCATCGCTATAAATATTCCGTCTTTTTTAACAAATGGAAGGCAAAGTTCTGCCAGGACTTTTAAAGACGACACGGCTCTTGCTACCGCAATGTCCGATTTTTCTCTGTATTTTTCTTTTTTTGCCGCCGTCTCTGACCTCTCATTGACTATTTCTATGTTCTTTATTCCCAATTGGCTTACTGCCTCATTCAAAAAATCAGCCTTTTTTCTTATTGCTTCGACCAAAATCATTTTTAAATCTGGCCGCGCTATTTTTATCAATATTCCGGGGATGCCCGCACCTGTACCTATATCAATCATACTTGAACAGTTTTCAATTTTTATAAGTTTTGTAACCATCAGTGAATCAATAACATGCTTTTCAATAAAATCCTTTTTTTTGGTTATTCCTGTAAGATTTATTTTTTTATTCCATGCTAAAATCAAATCCATGTATTTTAAAATGCTTTCTAATCCACCTTCTCCTATATCCATACCGCTTTTCAAAATTTGGCTTTTTAAAATCTCAAAATCGTTCATTTTGCCTTTTTCCTTTTTTGCTGTTCGATATATATAAGCAATATTGAAATATCAGCAGGGTTTACTCCTGATATTCTTGAAGCCTGTCCCAATGAAACCGGCATAACCTTTTTCAGCTTTTCTCTTGCTTCCGTCCTCAATCCGTAGATCTTATCATAATCTATATCTTTGGGTATTTTTTTGTTTTCCATTTTTTTAAAACTTTCTATTTGTGCCATCTGCCTTTTTATATAACCGCTGTAAGAAACCGTGATTTCAACCTGTTCTATTACTTCTTTCGGAAGTTCCGGCCTCATGGCATCAAAAATTTTTATTTTATCGTAATCTAGTTCAGGTCTTTTCATAAGGTCTTCAAGGGTAAAAGGCGTATTTATAGGCGACGATCCCATTTCATCAAGCAGTCTGTTGTTTTCTTCTGTTGGCGTTATTTTAATTGATTTCAATCTCTCTATTTCCTGCTGAATCATTTTTGTTTTTTGCATAGTTTTTTCGTATCTTTGATCATCAATCAGTCCTACATCGTGGCCTATTTCCGTAAGCCTCAAATCAGCATTGTCATGTCTTAGAATCAATCTGTATTCTGCTCTCGATGTCAGCATCCTGTATGGCTCCGTTATTCCCTTCGTTATAATATCATCGATAAGGACTCCTATATATGCGTCAGATCTTTTTAATATCAGCGGTTCCTTTTCTTTTATCATAAGCGCCGCATTTATTCCGGCTATAAGCCCTTGTGCTGCAGCTTCTTCATATCCCGATGTTCCGTTGATTTGTCCTGCCATGAAAAGACCATTTATTTTTCTTGTTTCAAGTGTTGATTTCAGTTGTGTAGGCATAACGTAGTCGTATTCTATTGCGTATCCGTATCTCATGATTCTTGCATTCTCAAGCCCCGGAATTGTTCTAATCATTTTTATCTGTATATCTGCTGGAAGGCTTGTCGACATTCCCTGAATATACATTTCATTTGTGTTCAAACCTTCCGGCTCAACAAAAATCTGATGGCTGGCCTTTTCCTTAAAATTTACCACTTTAACCTCTATGCTTGGGCAGTAGCGGGGGCCTACTCCCTGGATTTCTCCCGTATACAAAGGAGCTCTTTGCAGATTATCCATGATAATTTCATGCGTTTTGGCATTTGTATATGTGAGCCAGCACGATACCTGGCTGCGCATTATTTTTCCTGAAGTATAAGAGAATGGGATTATGACTTCGTCACCCGGCTGTTCAATCATTTTTGAAAAATCTATAGAATTTTTGTGCACCCTGGGGGGAGTCCCTGTTTTGAATCTTCCAAGTTCAAATCCCAAATTTATAAGGCTTTCTGACAATCTGCTGGCTGGAAAAAGTCCGTTTGGTCCTCCGCTATAATTGACATCTCCGATAATTATTCTTCCATTTAAATAGACTCCTGTAGTGAGTATGACAGCTTTTGAGTAAAAAACACCTCCCGTCTTCGTTACCACTCCTCTGACTTTGCCTCCGCTTTCCAGTATCCTTATTACTTCTTCCTGAACTATATCGAGGTTTTCTTGCTTTTCCATGGTGTGCTTCATTGAAAATTGATACGCTTTTTTGTCGGCCTGAGCCCTTAATGCCCGAACAGCGGGGCCTTTTCCGGTATTCAGCATTCGCATCTGTATGAAAGTCTTGTCCGTATTAATCCCCATTTCTCCGCCAAGTGCATCGATTTCTCTAACCAGATGACCTTTTGCCGGTCCTCCTATGGAGGGATTGCACGGCATCATTGCTATGCTGTCTAGATTTATTGCAAAAACGACTGTTTTCAAGCCCAGCCTAGCAGTCGCCAGCGCTGCTTCGCAACCAGCATGGCCCGCACCCACCACTGCCACATCGTAATTTCCCGCCGTATACTCCATGTTTTCACCTTCATTTTCCTATGCAAAAGTTTTCAAAAATCGCATTTATTATGTCTTCGCTTGCTGTATCTCCGATTATTTCTCCTAGTTTTTCCCATGATTCCCTTATATCTATCTCTATTACTTCGATGGGCATATTTTCTTCCAGCGACTTCAACGCTTTCTCCAGATATGATGCAGCATCTTCCATAGCCTTCTTCTGCCTCTGTGTCGCTATTATTGCGTTTTCATCAATTGGCCCCATTTTTTCTACAATCGAATTATATATTTCATTCTTCAATTCTTCAATGCCCTGATTTTTTAATGCCGAAATTCTAATTATTTTCTTTTCCGGCAGAATCTTTTCTATTTCTTTTTCATCAATTCTTGATGGAAGATCTGTTTTGTTTATAACTATAACAGCAAACTTGTCTTTTGCCATATCAAAAATTCTTCTGTCTTCTTCTGTAATTTCAATGGAAGCATCAATTACCAGCAGCACCATTTCAGCTTCATTCAGATATCTTTTTGCCCTCTCCACGCCGATCATCTCAACTTTGTCTCCTGTTTCCCTTATTCCTGCCGTATCTATGATTTTTACAGGAATGCCGTTTATGTTAATATATTCTTCGATTATATCTCTAGTTGTACCCGGAACATCCGTCACTATTGCTCTTTCCTCATTTAGAAGCGCATTAAGCAGGGATGATTTTCCCACATTCGTCCTTCCGAGAATAATTGTGGAAAGCCCGTCTCTCAGCATTTTTCCCGATTCTAAATTTTTTATCGCCATCTTTATTCTATTCTTGCTTTTTTGAATCTCATTTTTTATCTGGACAGGATCGGCTTCCGGTATATCATCTTCCGGAAAATCAATGTTCGCCTCAATATGAGCCATTATTTGAACCAGCTCGGAACGTATTGATTTTATCATTTCAGAAAACCCACCGGCTAGCTGGCGGTTTGCCAGCATCAGGGCCCTTTCGGTCTTTGATCTTATGATATCGATTACCGCTTCAGCCTGTGACAGATCAATCCTTCCGTTTAAAAAAGCCCTTTTTGTGAATTCTCCTGGTTCCGCTATTCTCGCTCCATATTTTATAGCAAGCTCCAGTATTTTTTTCTGAGCAACCATTCCTCCATGGCAGTTTATCTCTACCATATCCTCCCTGGTATACGTATGAGGCGATTTGTAAAAAGCCGTTAATACCTCGTCAATTCTGTTTCCTTTTTCCGGATCAATAATATGCCCCAGGTATAGGTGGCGGCTTCTTATCTCACGCACTTCCGATACGGGCTTAAATATTTTTTTTGTAATCTCGAAAGATTTATCTCCGCTTATTCTTATTATGCCTATGCCTCCTTCTCCCATTGGAGTTGAAATGGCGGCAATCGTTTCTTCATCTTTCATTTTTCTTACCCCTCATGCAAATCAAGCCCCAGAACTATTGTTTCGGGGCTTGTTAATATTATTTATTATTTTAACGATATGATTACTCTTCTATGCGGCTCTTCTCCAATGCTTCTTGTATTCACCATTGAATCCCCCTGGAGTGCTGTATGTATGATTCTTCTTTCATTTGGAAGCATGGGTTCCAGCACAATGCTTTTTTTTGTTTCCTTTACCTTTTTTGCCATGTTTTTTGCGAGCTTTTCGAGTGCTTCCTCTCGCTTTCTTCTGTAATTCTCCGCATCAAGTATTATCCTTTTGTGGTTTTCCACCCCGCGGTTTGCCACCAGCGAAGTGAGGTATTGAATTGCATCCAGCGTGCTTCCATGTTTTCCTATCAAAACGCCAACATTTTTACCTTCAAAGTCAATTTTTATCGTATCATTTTCTTCCTGCAATCTTATTTTTGGCTCCAAATTAAAATGTTTTGCAATTCCTTTAACGAACTCGAAGGCCTTTTCACCCGGATTATCCTTCACCATCACTTTTACTCTCGCCGCTCTAGAAAGAAATCCTAAAATTCCTCTGTTTCCTTCTTCCAGCACTTCAATTTCAGCCTGCTCTTTTTTAATTTTCAATTCCCTCAAAGCCATTTCAACTGCTTCTTCCACCGTTTTTGCCTGTTTTTCCACCCATTTCATTTTACTTAACATCCTCCTTGACTGGAGCGGGGGAGCGCATAATGATAATTTGTTGAATAATCTGCATTATGTTGCTCACAACCCAGTATAAAGCCAGTCCCGATGCGAATTTTATGGCCATCCACCCTATAAACAGGGACATAATTATATTGGTCGAATTGTTTGCATTATCCGGACTCTGCGGAGTTGCAATTTTTGATGACAGGTATGTTGTAACGGCTGCCAGTATCGGAAGTATGTATGTCGCATCCGGAGCTCCCAAATCCTTCAGCCATAAAAAACCGGCCTGACCGAAGTTGTATGATTGAAGCAGCCTGAATAGAGCGATTATAAACGGAAATTGAATTAGCAATGGAAGGCATCCTCCCATGGGGTTTACTTTGTTTTCCTGATACAGCTTCATTATTTCTCGATTCAGCTTCTCTTTGTCATTTTTATATTTTTCTTGAATTTTTTTCTGAAGAGGTGCGATTTGCTGCATTTTTTTCATCGAATGAAACTGTTGAAAACTTAAGGGAAGAAGTATTATTTTGATTAATACCGTAATCCCAATAATAGCAAGACCGTAGCTCTTTGTATAGGCGAATATAAAATCTAGAAGCTGCTTCATTATGCTTTCGAGATATGCCATTAATTTGCTCCCCCTTGAACTTTATTTTTGCATTAATTACATTTTTTATACGGGATCATAACCACCCGGATTGAAGGGATGGCACTTTAATATTCTTTTTGCAGCTTTTGCTCCTCCCTTTAAGACTCCGTACTTTTTTATAGATTCCATTGCGTATTCTGAACATGTGGGATAAAATCTGCATGTTGGAGGTTTAAGCGGCGATATGAATTTTCTATATATTATTATCATCCATATTATCGCCTTTTTTATCATGCCAAACGCTGCCTCTTTTCAATATATTTTTCATTTCCCTCTTTATGCTCTCATAGTCCAATTGAATCATTTCTTTCTTTACAGATATTACTATGTCAAATCCCTTTTTGATACTATTCATATTTCTTCTGAAAGCTTCTTTTATTCTTCTTTTTATCCTGTTTCTTACAACGCTTTTCCCAATTTTCCTAGAAATAGAAACCCCCAGCCTGGTCGCTTCAAGATTGTTTTTTTTTATGTATATATTAAAATAAGGGCACGAAAATCGTCTTCCCGCCCTGTATACATTTTTAAATTCAAAATTTTTTGTTAATCTTGAACGCCTTTCCAACATATTTTCCTCCACTCCAGTGCGGGAGTTCAAAGGCCGTCAGAATTAACAACGGCCTTTTCTTTTATGCAGTGAGTCTTTTTCTCCCTTTTTGCCTTCTTCTTCTTATTACGTTTCTACCATTTCTGCTCATCATTCTTTTTCTGAAGCCGTGCACTTTTTTTCTGTATCTTTTGCTAGGTTGGTATGTCTGTTTCATCTTGCACCTCCGCCGTTTAAAACTATATAGATTATAGCTTATAATATTAATAATTGTCAAGAAAATATGCAATTCCTTTGAGTTTATCATATCAATTTTTTTATTCTAAAAACTGCAGCTTTAAGTTTATGTTGAATATGAATTTTTATTTTGTTATTATTGTATTGTCGCAGGATTGGACCGCTATTTGTTTTTCGGGAGGTTTTCAATTATGACTTCTGTTGATCTTTCATCTCTATGGCAGCAGGTTTTGAAGATACTAGGCAATGAACTAAATAATGATGTTTCATTCAATACCATGTTAAAACCTTCGAAGCTTGTGAATATTTATCAGAATAATGCCGTGGTTGAAGTTCCCAATGTTTTTTTGAAACAGGTTATTGAAAAAAGGTATGCAAATCTTTTGAAGGATATCTTGAATTCAATATTAAAACAGGATTTGAATATCAATATTGAAGTCAACAGTGAACTCGAATCTTCATCCGCCATACAGGAATACAATTCTTACATTCTTCAGGATAATCATGAAACTAAATCTTTTTCCGAGGAACCCGTTTCTTTTTTGAACCAAAAATACACATTCGACACATTCGTAGTGGGAAACAGCAATCGGTTCGCACATGCTGCCTCCCTGGCAGTTGCACAGTCTCCCGCCAGGGCTTATAATCCTTTTTTTATCTACGGAGGCGTCGGTCTTGGTAAGACCCACCTCATGCACGCTATAGGCCATTATATCTTGTCTCAGAAGCCAAAATGCAAGGTTGTTTACATCTCGTCCGAGAGATTCACCAATGAACTTATCAATTCCATAAAAGACGATAAAAATGTTGAATTCCGCAACAAGTACAGGACAATTGATGTTCTTTTAATAGACGATATTCAGTTCATCGCCGGAAAAGAAAGGACTCAGGAAGAGTTTTTCCATACCTTCAACGCCCTTCATGAAGCCAATAAACAACTTGTTATTTCCAGCGACCGTCCCCCGAAGGAGATTCCTACTCTTGAGGAACGGCTCAGATCGAGGTTTGAGTGGGGCCTTATCACGGACATTCAACCTCCCGATTTTGAAACTCGCATAGCCATACTCTTGAAGAAAGCTTCCATGGAAAACCTCACAGTTCCTATAGATGTCATAAATTTTATCGCCACCAAAATAGAAACCAATATCAGGGAACTGGAAGGAGCCCTAATAAGAATCGTGGCTTATGCTTCACTTACGAATTGTCCTATTGATGTGAATCTTGCAGAACATGTTTTAAAGGATATTCTGCCCGAGCAAAAAACCAAAACCATATCGGTTTCGGATATTTTCAGAGAGGTTGGCCGACAATTTTCTTTAAAACCTGAAGATTTCAAGGCCAAAAAAAGGACTAAAGATTTGGCTTTTGCACGGCAGATAGCCATGTATCTGTGCAGCGAACTCACCGATTTGTCTCTGCCGAAAATTGGCGAAGAATTTGGAGGCCGCGACCATACCACAGTCATACATGCAAGGAATAAAATTGCTGAAGACATCACCCGCGACCCTCAACTGGCCATACTGATAGACGGTCTTAAGAAAAAACTCGTTCAGGGTTGATAAAGTGTGAAAAAGCGCTTGATATCCTGTTTATAAAAAGTGGACAAATTTCGACTTTTATTTTTTCAGTGGAAAATGTTGATAAAGTTATATACATTTTCCACAGGTTATTCACAGGGACAAGACCGATTTAACACTTATTCACACAATTTATCCACATATCCACAGCGCTTACTACTACTCTTACTATTTTAAAATTTTATGAGTTTTAGTTTATTTTTATGACTGTTTTTTAAAATTTTTTTGGAGGTGTCAGATTTGAAATTTTTTATAGACAGGGATATTCTCATTTCTTCCCTATATCTCGTTGAAAAATTTGTGCCTTCTAAATCTCCCTTAGCTCTTCTTTCCGGAATAAGATTTTTTGCCTCAGGAGATTCTCTTTCTCTTTCCGCCACAGACCTCGATATGGGAATTGAACATAAGGTTTTTATGAAAGATGTTGAAGAATACTCTTTAAAAATCATAGAAGAGGGTTCCTGCGTGATCCCAGTCAAAATTTTTTCAGAAATTATCAGAAAATCACCTTCGGGCGAAGTTTCATTTTCTGTTTCCGATAGTCATGTAGAAATATCTGCGAAAAATTTTAAAATGAATCTTCCATGCTACGATGCTCAGGATTTTCCTGAAATAACCAGGGAAGAACTTTTGCCCACCATGAATTTTTCTCAAAAATTGTTCAAAAATATGATAAAACAGACCGCTTACGCAAGGGCCGATGAATCCACTTCAAGGCCGCAATTCACCGGAATCCTGCTTGAACGCCGGCGGGATGCGCTCAATATGGTGGCCCTCGATGGATTTCGAATTGCATGGCGGAAGGAAAATCTCGATGAAAATCCCATAGAAGAAGGCAAGGATTTCAGCTTTATAATTCCGGGCAAAACACTTTTAGAAATTTTTAGAATATTTGGAGATACTGAAGAAAGATTCGATTTGTATGCAGGCAAAAATCGGGTTGAATTTAGAAGCAACAACACGGTAATATCATCGAGATTGCTTGATGGCAGTTTCATCGACTATGAGCAGGTTACAAGGGTTGAAGCCAAAACCGAGGTACATATAGATGCGGAAAGCATTTTTTCGGCAATAGACAGAGGGCTTATAATGGCGAGGGAGGGAAGTAAAAACAATCTCGTAAAGTTCAAAATTTCTTCAGATGTTTTTGAAGTCAGTGCGGATACCGAAATGGGAAGTCTGGTCGATAGATTGCCCTGCAAAACAAAAGGCGATGACCTAGTCATTGCGTTCAATGCCAGGTTTGTTATGGATGCCCTGCGCTCAGTCGAGACGCCGGAGGTGAAGCTTTTATTTTCCGGAGAATCTGGCCCGTGCATTATAGAGCCGGTTGGGATGGATAACCAAGTGAATTTGGTTTTGCCCGTAAGATTGAGAGGTGAAGATTATTGAAAAAAGTCAGCATATATACTCCGAACATAAACCTTGATAAATTTTTAAAATGGGCCGGAGCAGTATCCACGGGCGGCGAAGCCAAAATATTGATTAAAGATGGGAATGTAAAAGTAAACGGCCGTGTGGAGACCGCGAGGTCAAGAAAACTTACTTTTGGCGATGTGGTAGAGCTTGAAGGCCAATGTTTTGAAGTGGCCGGAGGGCGTGAAACGTGATGTTTCTCAGCAATCTCAGGCTTGTGGATTTTAGAAATTTTAAAGAACTGGAAGTTTCCTTCTCCAGTGGAATCAACATATTTTACGGCGACAATGCCCAGGGGAAAACAAATCTTCTTGAGTCCATTTTTTATCTGTCAAACCTAAGGTCTGAAAAATCAGCAAAGGACCAGCAGCTCATAATGCATAATAAACCGATGGCGTACGTTAAGGGTGTATTCGATACAAGATCGGGACCGGTGGAAAGGGAAATAATTCTTTATACTGATAGGAAAAAAGTAGTAAAAGAAGGTGGATACCAAAAAAACCGCTGGTCGGAATTATGTGAAGACATCAGCGCGGTATTTTTTTCCCCTGATGATCTTTTGCTAATAAAGGGAAGCCCATCTATCCGAAGAAAATATCTTGATTATCTCATTTATCAGCTTAAACCGGGGTACATCAGGAATCTGCAGGCATACTACAGGATTATTTCTCAAAGGAATGTGCTGTTGAAATCATTGAAAAAAAATCCTTCGCTTTCCGACAGCATAGAGCCGTGGGATTTGCAGCTTTGTGACGCGGGTTCCAGAATACTGGCGGAAAGATTAAATTATATTGAAGTTATAGATAAATATGTGCATGAACTTTTCGATTCATTCTGCGGTGGAAGCCCTGAATTGAACGTGAAATATTTCAGCAGCGTACGCATCGGTACCCGTGAAACCATAAAGCGCGATTTTTTAATAGCGCTGAAGCATGCCAGAGAAAAGGAAATTTCAAGGGCTTTCACCCTGAACGGTCCTCACAGGGATGACATACTTTTTTTTCTTGATGGCCATGATGCCAGATTTTTCGGCTCTCAGGGGCAGCAGAGGATTCTTGCGCTTTGCCTTAAAATGGCGCAGGCAGGCATCCTTGCAAATGAAAAAGGCGAGTCCCCTATCCTTTTGCTGGATGATGTAATGTCCGAGCTTGATTTTGCAAAAAGGAGACTCATATTGGAAAACAATGATTCACAGGTTTTTATCACTACCGCTGATTTAAATTTTATACCCGATGAGATTTTGTCGAGAAGCAATGTTTACAGAGTAATATCAGGCTCTCTGGAGTGGTAATTATGGAAAAAATAGGTATAATATTAAAAGATACTTTAAAAAAAAGCGGCTTGGAAAAAAAGTTGATGCAATTCCAGATTTTTTTAAATTATGAAAAGCTGGTGGGTGAGAGCATAGCGAAGGTGTCGAGGCCGGTTTTTTTTAGAAACGACACCATTTTTATAGGAGTGGAAAATCCAATCTGGTCTCAGCAGCTTCATTTTTTAAAAAGAGAAATAATCGAAAAATTGAATTCCGTTTTCAGCGAACCCATCGTTCGAGATATAAAGTTTCAAATTTGCAGCTTCGAGTGCTTGAATCAAGAGCTTCCCACTGGAATAAAAAGAGATAAAATCGTGGAACTTCCTGACAAAACAGTCAAAATGATATATAATATAAGTTCAGAAATACAAGACCCGGAGCTTCGAAGAAAGTTTTCTGAACTCATGATTAAAGACTTCAAGTACAGGATAAAGAAGGAGGAGATCAGGTGTTCATCCATATAGGAAGTGATGAAGTGGTGCTTAAAAAGGATGTAATCATGATACTTGACAAATACGCCCTGGTTTCAAAGGATACTTCCGATTTTTTGCAGGTGGCAAAAGAGGAGGGGTTTTTTCAGGGCGAAGACGGCATGGATAAAAAATCCATAATAATATGCGATAAAAAGATATTTTTCTCACCCATATCCTCCGTTACTTTATTAAAAAGATCAAATTACTTAAAAAAACTTTAATACTTTTTTGAGAGGTCATGAGAAAGTCTGGAGGTTTTAGGATTGGAGATGAAAAACGCTTACGATGAAAACAAGATCGAGGTTTTGGAAGGCCTCGAACACGTGAGGCTGCGGCCGGGAATGTACATCGGTTCCACTGACAGCCGGGGGCTTCACCATCTGGTATACGAAGTGGTGGACAACAGCATAGATGAAGCGCTGGCAGGCTACTGCAAAAATATCCGAGTGGCAATAAATAAGGATGGTTCCGCAACCGTAGAGGATGACGGCAGGGGAATACCCGTCGGAATACATCCCAAAGTTGGCAAACCCGCTCTTGAAGTGGCCATGACCATGCTGCACGCCGGAGGCAAGTTCGGCCACGGCGGCTATAAAATATCCGGAGGGCTTCATGGAGTGGGTGTTTCCGTGGTGAATGCCCTTTCGGAATGGCTTGAGGTGGAGGTTAAAAGGGACGGCGGATTATTCTCGCAAAGATATGAGAGGGGCAATCCGGTAACAGGCGTCACAAGAAAAGGCGATGCACAAGGTACCGGAACAAAGATTACCTTTAAACCAGACAGAAAAATTTTTGAAGATATCAGTTTTTCGACTGATATTCTCACCCAGCGGCTGAGGGAACAGGCGTTCCTCAATAAGGGCATAAGGATAGAGCTTTTGGATTGCAGAAACGATAAGAAAAGTGAATTTTATTACGAGGGAGGCATAGTATCTTTTGTAAAATATCTGAACCGAAACAAGGATGTACTTCATGAAGAACCGATTTATATGAAAGCCTCCCGGGAAGACATGGAACTAGAAGTGGCGGTTCAATACAACGATACTTATGTGGAAAACGTGCTGTCTTTCGCAAACAACATAAACACCCATGAAGGCGGAACACACCTCATCGGTTTTAAAACAGCCCTTACGCGCAGCATCAACGACTACGCCAGAAAATATAATTTTTTAAAGGAACAAGACGAAAATCTTACCGGTGAAGATGTCCGAGAGGGTTTGACGGCGGTCATCAGTGTAAGGCTTCAAAATCCACAGTTTGAGGGCCAGACAAAGACAAAGCTGGGCAACAGCGATGTGAGGGGCATTGTGGATTCGGTGGTGGGGGAAGGAATGTCAAGATTTATGGAGGAGAATCCTTCCATAGCCCGCATAATCGTTGAAAAAGCCGTAGGCGCAGCCAGGGCGCGGGAGGCCGCAAGAAAGGCAAGAGAACTCACCCGCAGGAAAAATGCCCTGGAGCGCACAGCGCTGCCGGGAAAACTGGCGGATTGCAGCGAAAAAGATCCCAGACTCTGCGAGCTTTATCTGGTTGAGGGAGATTCGGCGGGGGGTTCCGCAAAACAGGGCAGGGACCGCAGGATTCAAGCCATACTTCCACTACGTGGAAAGATATTGAATGTGGAAAAAGCGCGGCTTGACAAGATACTGAACAACGAGGAGATAAGGGCAATGATAACCGCCATAGGTACGGGCATAGGCGATGAGTTCGATATCGAAAAGCTCAGATATCATAAAATAATACTCATGGCCGATGCCGATGTTGACGGTGCCCATATCAGGACGCTTCTGCTGACGTTTTTCTACAGATACATGCAGCCGCTTATTGAGGCTGAAAAGGTTTATATAGCCCAACCGCCCTTATTTCAGGTGGTTGTCGGGAAACAGGAATATTACGCATACAATGACCGCGAATTGAAGGAGATTCTCGACGGACTCGGCAAGGATAGGGACAAAGCCGACGTCAATAGGTTTAAGGGTCTCGGAGAGATGGATTCGGAGCAGCTGTGGGAGACTACGATGAATCCCGAAAAGCGCACCATACTGAAGGTGAGCCTGGAGGATGCCGTGGCTGCGGATGAGATATTCACCATACTCATGGGGGATAAGGTGGAGCCAAGAAAGCAGTTTATTTTCGAACATGCTCACGAAGTGGTCAATCTCGATATATGATATTGAATCGATCTAATTGTGGAATGTCAATTTAAATTTATGGAGGTTTTTGAATGGCTGAATCAGCGGAAAAGATAGTTCCCGTCAATATAGAAGAGGAGATGAAAAAATCTTATATAGATTATTCCATGAGCGTCATAGTAGGCAGGGCTCTGCCGGATGTGAGGGACGGTCTCAAACCCATTCACCGCAGGATTCTTTTTGCCATGAACGACATCGGGCTTACCCCTGACAAACCATTCAGAAAATCTGCAACGATAGTGGGGGAAGTCATGGGAAAATACCACCCTCACGGGGATGCAGCCATATACGATGCAATGGTGCGCATGGCACAGGATTTTTCTATGCGCTATATGCTGGTGGACAGCCACGGCAACTTCGGTTCCATTGACGGCGACCCTCCTGCTGCCATGAGGTATACCGAAGCCAGGCTTTCAAAGATAGCTCTCGAGATGCTGTCTGATATCAATAAGGACACGGTGGATTTCGTGCCCAATTTCGATGAACGGTTGAAGGAGCCCAGCGTTCTGCCTGCCCGATTCCCCAACCTGCTGGTCAACGGCTCATCGGGCATCGCGGTGGGCATGGCCACTAATATTCCTCCCCATAACCTTTCGGAAGTCATAGATGGCGTCGTGATGATGATAGATAACCCGGATGCCACTGTGGACGATTTGATGCAGGCAATAAAAGGGCCTGACTTTCCTACTGGAGCATTTATTCTCGGCAGGGATGGCATCAAGGACATGTATAGGACCGGCCGGGGCTCAGTGACCGTAAGAGCAAAAACCGCCATAGAGCCCATGGAAGGGGGGCGCCAGAGGATAATAGTGACCGAAATTCCGTACATGGTCAACAAAGCGCGGCTGGTTGAAAAGATTGCTGAACTGGTGCGGGATAAGAATATTGAAGGAATATCTGATTTGAGGGATGAAAGCGACAGATCGGGAATACGCATCGTCATAGAATTGAAAAGGGATGCAAATCCCCGTGTCATTTTAAATCAGCTCTTCAAACATACGCAGCTGCAGGACACTTTTGGAGCCATTATGCTGGCGCTGGTGGACAACAAGCCAAGGGTGCTGAACCTCAGGGATTTGATATATTACTATCTGGAGCATCAGAAAAATGTCATCATACGCAGGACGAAATTCGATTTGGCTAGAGCCGAAGAAAGGCGCCATATTCTTGAAGGACTCAGGATAGCGCTTTCCCGGCTGGACGAGGTGATAAGCCTTATCAGGAGGTCAAAAGACGTGCCAACCGCTCGGAATGGCCTCATGACTGCATTTAACCTGTCCGAAAAACAAGCGCAGGTAATTCTCGACATGAGGCTGCAGAGGCTGACGGCTCTGGAGCGGCAGAAAATTGAAGACGAATACAAGGAGATTCTGGAAAAGATCGAATACTTTAAAAAGGTGCTCGATGATGAAAAAATGGTACTTGGTATTATAAAGCAGGAAATTCTTTATATCAAGGAAAAATTTGGGGACGAGCGCCGCACAAAAATAATGGCTGCAGTGGATGATATGGATGATGAGGATTTAATTGCCGAAGAAGATGTTGTTATTACATTGACGCATCTCGGATATATTAAACGCCTGCCCCTTTCCACATATAAAAATCAAAAGCGCGGCGGCAAAGGCATTACAGGAATTACAACCAGGGAAGAAGATTTTGTGGAGCGCATATTTGTAGCCACTACCCACCATGTTGTACTTTTCTTCACAAACAAAGGCAATGTATACAAGTTAAAAGCCCATGAAATTCCTGAGGCAGGCAGGACGGCCAGAGGCACTGCAATAGTGAACCTTTTGCCGCTGAAACCTGAAGAGAAAGTGAAAGCCGTAATACCCATAAAGGATTTTGCCGAGGCAAAATATCTGCTTTTCACTACCAGAAATGGCCTGGTGAAAAAGACTCTGCTTTCTGAGTATGAAAGCTCGAGGAAGACAGGGCTTATAGCCATAGGGTTGAAAGAGCAGGATGAGCTCATTGCGGTTAGGATTGTGGATAAAGAGGATCAGGTTTTGCTGGGGACTATGAAGGGAATGGGCATTAGATTTTCGGTGGATGATGTCGGAGCCATGGGACGCACCGCCCACGGGGTAAAGGGCATATCTTTGAAGGATGATGACAAAGTAGCTTCGGTGGATATAATCAAAGCAGGCTGCGATGTGATGGTTGCAACCAGAAAAGGTTTTGGAAAACGGACGGGCGAGGAAGAATTCCGCCTGCAGTCTCGGGGCGGGAAGGGCATCATCATTCAGAAGGTAACCGAAAAGACAGGAGAGCTGGAAGCGGTGAGAGTGGTGGGAGAAAAAGACGATGTGATGCTGTGCACCGCTTCCGGCGTGGTAATACGCATGGAGGCTTCGGGAATATCCAGGATGAGCCGCAACACCCGCGGCGTCACACTTATCAAACTGGAAAAAGATGATTACCTTGCGTCGGTGGCTGTTATTTACGAAGAAGACAAGTGAAAAAGATAAATAACATGGAGGCATTATTTCAATGGGGAATCTGGTTTACCACTATGCGCGTGTCATACCCGCATACGGGGCATGAAAACAAATGAATGCATTCATGGGAGGATTCTCCCATGGAAACATAATCTTTATCTAGATACGGATTATAAGGGTCGAAATAATCCTCGACCCTCCCCAAGTCCTCCATTTCGCCGCCGCATTTGGGGCATGACTCACTCACGCTTATCAGGGAATTGCAAAGAGGGCACTCGAATTCCATAAGACCACCTCATTATTAGCATGCCTGATTTGAAGGAATTAATACTTCACATACACGACGAGGCCGGAAGGTCTCGTTTTTTTTCAACATTGCCATCTCAACGATTGAAATTGCGGCATGGCTGCCGCTTTATATATTGAATGCTGATACTGCAGTTTGTTTTTTCAAAAAATGGCGCCTCGGCTTTAATTTCCGCAAAAGGCGGGAAGAATGATAAAAGATAAAATCAAATATAAATTAGCGCAATGATGAGGTTTATGATATAATGAAAAAAAAATAAATTGAATGATGGATGGATGGCATTGAAACGAAATTTGGATATGCCTCTGGTGAGGGCGCTCAGACGCTATGTGCGGAAAGACCCGGCCAGGTTTCACATGCCGGGGCACAAAGGCAGCGGAAGATTTTATGAAGATTTCGGGGAACCTTTCAAAAAGAACCTGTTTAAGTGGGACGTGACGGAGCTCGCCGGGCTGGATAATCTTCACGAGCCCGATGGAGCCATTAAAAAGGCGGAAGAAAGGCTGGCGAGAATTTATGGCGCGGATAAATCATTTTTCCTGGTGAACGGCTCTACCTCAGGGATGCTGGCCATGATGGGGGCGGCTCTGAATCCGGGCGACAGCGTTATAGTGTCCAGGGCCAGCCACCGTTCGGTGCTTTCGGGGCTGATTTTGACCGGGGCAAAACCGGTATACCTGATGCCTGAATGGCATGAGGGCCTCGGGGTATACACGCAAATTACGCCAGAAGCATTATGCGGATTGATAAATCAAAACCGGGAGGCAAAGGCCATTGTGATTGCCAATCCCACATATCAGGGGTTCTGCCCGGATTTAAAGGCGATATGCGAAACGGCCCGAAAAAACAAAATGCTGGTTCTGGCGGATGAAGCCCACGGGCCGCACCTGGCTTTCAGTCCGCATCTGCCTTCTTCGGCCGGTGATTGCGGTGCGGATGCCTGGGTACAGAGCCCTCACAAGATGCTTTTTTCCCTGACCCAGAGCGCATGGCTGCATGTTAAGGGCGCCGGGATGGATAAAGAAAAGCTTTCTACATACATCGGCATGGTGACCAGTACCAGCCCTTCCTATATTCTGATGGCTTCACTGGATTATACGGCTGCTCTGATGGAAAGCCGCGGCAAGCATATAGTGGAAAAAGCGCTGAACCTGGCTGAAAAAGCCAGAGATTTCATAAACAGAAACACCTGTTTTTACTGTATCGGGGATGAATTGAAGGGCAAGGAGGGAATTTTCGATATAGACCTTTCGCGCCTGATGATAAATGTATCGGAAACAGGCTTTACCGGCTTCGAAGTGGAGCATCTGCTGAGGCGAAAATACAGCATATATGCCGAATATGCGGATTTGTGCAATGTTTATTTTCTGGTGACATCGGGCAACACCAAAAAAGACATCGCAAGATTGATGACCGCCTTAATGGATATATCCAATCGCAGAAAAAAATATGAAAACAAAAAAACTGCATTCGGCAAAAACACCGCAAATGCCCGCGAGTTGTTCAAGGAACTTTCCGCCGTCATGAAACGGCTTCCGCAAAAAGCTATGGAACCGAAAGACGCATTTTTTTCCGCAGGAGAGTGGATAACCCTGAATCATGCCGTAGGGCGAATTGTAAAAAAAGCACTGGTGCCCTACCCGCCGGGAGTGCCTTTACTCATGCCGGGGGAAATTTTGGAAAAAGAACACATAGCTGTGATTGAAAGACTTCGAAAAGAGGGTTGCTCGATTCATGGAATGGATTGTGATCAAATATTTGCGGCAATCATATGAGCTCTCTTTTGCATATAAATGTCCGTGACGCGAAAAAGGCAAAAGCGGAAATAAAATCTGCACCGTGAAAAATTCCATGCCAGCCAATTGTCATTTGAAAGAGGTATTTTATGAGAGGGAAATTCATAACGATCGAAGGTCCTGACGGCGCTGGAAAAACAACCCAGATTAAAAAAATAGCTCAATACCTGAAATCATCGGGAAAAAATGTGATGGTTGCAAGGGAGCCCGGCGGCACCGCCTTCGGGGAGAAACTGAGAGAGGTGCTGCTTTCGCCCGGCGGCGAAAGCCCCGTGCCCGAGGCGGAAGCCCTTGTATATGCCGCATCCAGGGCCCAGCTTGTAAAAAAGGTCATTGCTCCGGCGCTGTCGGAAGGTATTCATGTACTGTGCGACCGTTTTGTGGATTCCAGCCTGGCTTATCAGGGATGGGCCAGGGGTTTGGGAATTCAGACGATACTGGATATAAACCGGTGGTTTATAAATGATTTCTGGCCGGATATCACCGTACTTCTAGACGCTGACCCTGCGCTGACCATCGCAAGGCTCGACAGGGCGAAGGACCGCCTTGAAAGGGAGACAATGGAATTTCACAAAAGAGTTCGGGAGGGTTTTCTTAAAGTTCAAGACATGTTCCCTGAAAGGATTATGACAGTGGACGCCTCTGAAAGCCCCGAAGAAGTTTTCAACAGAATAATATCCAGTATTCGAAAAATATTATGAACAAGCCGGATAGGGGGAGCATATTCATTTGTGGACCTTTTGAAGCCGTGAACAATGGCTTGAAGGGCAGATTTTTGAGCAAAGTCAACACGCAGTTCGAAAGGGGGAGATCTGTATGAAAATGGTTATGGCTGTGGTCCAGAACAGCGATGCGGCCAGGCTGATAGAGGAGCTCACGGATAAGAAATTCGGAGTCACGAAGCTGGCCAGCACCGGGGGATTCTTGAAGAGCGGAAATACAACTCTGATGATAGGGGTGGAAGAAGAACGTATTGAAGAGCTTATAGAACTCACAAAGAAAGTATGCCGCCCCAGAAAGCAGGTGGTAACGCCTTTCCCCGGCGGGCCTGTGGATACCTATGTGCCCAATCCCATTGAGGTCAGGGTGGGGGGCGCAGCCATTTTTGTGCTCAACATAGAAAGGTTTGAGAAAATATGAAGGTGAGTCTTTCTCCGGAATTTACCCTGCCACGGGATGTTCAATCCGGCGCCAGAGGAGTTTCGCGGTCTTTCGAAGAACACCTAATGCAGATTGCGGAATCGAATTTGAAAGAGCGGATGGATGGGGAGCTGGCAGCCATTCTTGAGCAGGGCAGAAGGATTGCCAAAAGCATGAGCCTTTCTGATTTGAAAAAATACCGCAACATGGTGGCAAATTTCCTGAAACTCTGCATAGCTCAGGGATTGAGCTGCAAAGAAGAAAGGCTTTCCCCGCGCTTCGGCAGATCAAAGGCGCTCACCATCATAAAAACGGTTAATCAGAAGCTGCTGGCCCTTGCCGAAGCCCTGCTTTCCGAAAACAAAGATTCCATAAAAATCCTGGCTCTGACGGATGAAATCCGAGGGCTTTTGCTGGACCTGTATGCATGAGGTGATATCTTGGAAGATTTTTTTGATTCGGTAAAGGCGGGATTTGTTTCCCATGCCTATATCTTTCTCGGTTGCGAAGAAGCAACATACGGAAAGGCAAAAATTTTCGCCAAAACGGTCAACTGTGAAAACTCCGAGCTTGCTCCCTGCGGTTTCTGCAAAAACTGCCGCATGATATCGAGCGGCACTCACCCGGATTTCATAGAAATCTCTGCCATCGGGTCTTCCATCAAGATAGATCAGGTGCGAAGCTTGATACAGATTTTTGCCGGCATGCCCGTCGAAGCTTCCATGAGGATATGCGTCATCCGTGAAGCGCACACGATGACCCCGGAGGCTCAAAATGCCCTGCTTAAGACACTGGAAGATCCTCCTACCCGAAGCGCCGTGGTGCTGCTGACCGATAATCTCAAAATGCTTCTTCCCACAATCATATCACGATGCCAGGTGCTTGATTTCGGCTCCGGCATGGCCGGTGGCTCATCAATTTCTCCCGATATGCGCAAAATGATGGCCGAGATGGTGCTTCATGCCATAAAAAATCCTGGGTTTGAGCCGGGTGCCGGCGTCAATCAGGTAACCGGCATAAGAGAAGATTCCGAAAAATTGCTGGATTTTCTCGCTAGCCTGTATAGGGATATTCTTGCGGTGAAAACTAAAAGCGGGGCCAATTTGATAAACGGTGACCTGGCTGACATCATCGGCCAATGCGCTGAAAAAATATCGGCAAAATCTGCGGCGAAAATGCTGGAAAGCATATTGTATCAGAACGGAGCCGCAAAATCGAAGGGTAATCAAAATTTGATATGGTATAATATTTTCCTGAAACTCCGGGAGGTGGTATAAATGGTGACAGTGGTAGGAGTAAGATTCAAAAAAGCCGGCAAGGTGTATTACTTCAATCCCGGCAATCTGGAACTGGCCCCTTCGGATAAAGTCATTGTTGAGACCAGCAGGGGAATTGAATACGGAGAAGTTGTCACAAAGCCGAAGGATGTGAAGGAAGAAGATCTGATATCTCCCTTAAAGGATGTTATCCGCAAGGCAACGCCGGAAGACGATGCCCGGGTGGAGGAAAACAGGAAAAAGGCCAGGGAGGCGGAAGAAATAGCGCTGAAGAAAATAGAAAAGCATGGCCTCGACATGAAACTGATTGATGTGGAATACACCTTTGACAACAGCAAGCTTATATTTTATTTTACTGCCGACGGTCGGGTGGATTTCAGGGAGCTAGTGAAAGACCTGGCTTCAGTATTCCGTACCAGAATCGAACTCCGCCAGATAGGCGTGAGAGATGAGGCCAAGATGCTTGGCGGCATAGGCCCGTGCGGCAGGATCGCTTGCTGCAACACTTTTCTCGGTGACTTTGACCCGGTATCCATAAAAATGGCAAAACAGCAGAATCTCTCATTGAATCCCGTAAAGATATCCGGGTTATGCGGAAGATTGATGTGCTGCCTGAAATTCGAGTGCGATTCTTATGAGGAAGTCGAAATGAAGTATCCGGATATCGGAGCCAGGGTTATAGCTCCCGGAGGCGAAGGTGTTGTCGTGGCCGTGTTCAAACCCAAAGGCACGGTAAGAGTGCAGATGGACGAGAGCAAGGAAGTGGAGGAGTATCCCGTGGAGGAAGTGGCGATTAAAGAGTCTTGACTGAGCAGGCGCAAAGATTTATCATATATATTAATCTATCCTCACCAAAATATGATTATCTGTTGGTGATGCATTTTGCATCATGTATGTCTAAATTACGCACCAAACCTTCGAATCGAGTTCAATAAGAACATCGGTAGGAATGTCACATAACCTTTAAAAGGGGTGATGGCAATGTTCCCGTTTTTCTGGGATCCAACCATGATTATTCTTCTGCCGGCCCTGGTGCTGGCATTTTATGCTCAAGCGAAAGTAAGTACCACTTTCGAAAGGTATCTCCGGGTCCCTGCCCGAAACGGCCTTACCGGCGCCGAGGTGGCGCGGGAAATACTGAGGCTTAGCGGTATCCATGACGTGGCGGTGGAAATCCAGGGAGGAAGGCTTTCGGATTATTATGACCCTAGAAGAAAAGTATTGAAGCTATCCTCCGATGTTTACAACGGGCGTTCCCTAGCCGCTCAGGGTGTTGCGGCTCACGAATGCGGCCATGCCATACAGCATGATGTGGGTTATGCTCCCCTCGCACTGAGAAACTCCATAGTGCCGTTGGCCAATTTCGGCTCGCAGCTGGCATTCCCGCTCTTTTTCCTCGGTCTGTTTCTAAGAGGGGAATTTCTTATGACCCTCGGGATACTTCTTTTCAGCGCAGCCGTGCTGTTTCAGTTCATAACCCTGCCGGTGGAGTACAATGCCAGCGGCAGAGCGGTGGCGGTGCTTGAAAGCCATGGCTTTATAGGAAGGGATGAGGCCGTCCCAGTGCGAAAGGTGCTGGGGGCTGCAGCCCTGACCTATGTTGCTGCAACTCTCATGGCTGTAATGCAGCTTTTGAGATTGCTTGCCCTGGCCGGCATCTACAGGGATGACAGGTAATATGGGGATTTGCAGGATTTTTGAAAGGATTTAATGCCGACTTTAGTTTAATATATTTGCAATGTTGTTTCAAAGGGGACTTCTGAACAGGATGTCCCCATTTTTTAAAAAATATGGAACTTTTTCTCGTTTTTTTCGTCCATATTATCAGGAAGAAAAATATATTTTCATTTTAAAAAACTATTTTTAATGAGATGTGGTATAATACACCGTGTGATAAAAAGGAACGTTAGTAGAGAGGAGGGAAGCGCCCGGTAAGATTATGCGGCTTCAAAAGCGGCCTTATCGGGACGGAGAGTTGAAGGTATTTTTAAAAGCTGCACTTGTTGTTCTGATAATCATATTGCTGGCAACGGGGTGTTTTCACAAAAAATCCACCGATGCCACAAAAACGGGAGTCGATGCCCCTCAGGAGCAGCCGGTCGGAGATTCGCAGGCACATCAGCAAAACCCTCCAAATCCAGAACCCCCAAAGGAGCCTTTCGCCGATGCGGTTATACGGGGAATAAAGGATGACGGGCTGGGGCTGCCTGTTTCGGTGTGCCAGGATAAGGACGGAAATACATATGTGCTGGACTTGTATTCCACAGATGGCTTGGTGAAGGTATTCGACTACCAGGGCAAATATCGGATGAAAGTGGCCCCCCTGCAGGCCGCCGAATCCCAGCCCGTTGATGTGGCGGTGAATGCCGAGGGCAATGTGTATTTGGCGGACCTGGGACTAAGGACTGTGTTTAAATACAGCGGCGAAGAGCAGATTGAGAAAATCCAGCCGCAGGAAGATTTTTATCCAAGAAGCGTGGCTGTGGATTCCGAAGGGAATCTCCTGGTCTTAAGCTTTGACAGGGTATATAAGTTTTCTCCGTCGGGCCGGGTCTTTTCATTCGGTGAAAGCGGCGAGAAAGAAGGGCAGTTCGGCGCTGCCGGATCCGAATTTTATAACGGCCCCAGCGGTATCTGCGTTGATAAAGACGACAACATTTATGTGGCCGATACACTGAACAACCGTATTCAAAAATTCAGCTCCGAAGGGAAATTTTTAAAAGCATATCCGCTTCAAGACATGGAAAGCCCTCAGGATGTGGCAGTGGGAGCGGATGGAAGCCTATTTGTGCTTAATTCCTCAGGCAGTCTCGTTTTGCTGGGTTCCGATGGAAGGATTTCAAAAACCATTGAACTTTCAACTCCTTCAATGAACGGATGGGCAGTCGGGGGAATTGCAGATGGAAGGGAGAACACCATACTTATAGCGCTTCCGGGGCAGCACATGGTAAGGGTGATGTCCGGAGACAAACAGGTTTATGCCATAAAAGGGGATATGTCGGGCGGCTTTATCTATCCTCACAATATCGCCATGGGAAGCGGCCGCCTGGTAATAATAGCGGGAGATTCGTATTCCTCCGATGATTTGAACAACAGGGTATTGATGTTTGATGAAAAGGGGACTTTTTTGAGTGAAATCATTCCGGGCTACAGCGGGGGAAAATATTTTGGACCAAGGGATGCGGCATTTGTGAAAGATAATCTTTACCTGCTGGACCTCGATATAATATCTGTGTTTGACAGGAAGGGCAATTTTATCACAAGCTTTGGAGGCAGGGGAGACAAACCCGGAGATTTCGGGGTTTATGACAATTACGGGCAGGAACAGGGGCCTGCGGGGATTGCTGCAAATGCCGCCGGCGGTATACTGGTGAGCGACACTTATAACGACCGCATTCAAAAGCTGTCCGTCAGCGGCAGATATGAAGGCGGATTTGAGGTGAGCGCCCCCGGTCCTGCAATTTCGGACAGCGATGGCAATATTTACGTTTTGCTGCCTGAACAGGCCAAAGTTGTCAAATTTTCAGGCGAAGGCAAAAAACTCCTGGAATTCGGCGGGCCGGGAACGGGTGATGGTGAATTTTTCCTGGAAAGCGGAGAAGGGGAAATGCAGGGCCCGGATGGCATAGCGGTGGATGAAAAGAGCGGCAGGATATTCGTATCCGATACCGCAGCCCACCGAATCGAAATTTTTGACAGCCGGGGAAATTTCATAAAATCCATAGGCGGTTTCGGCACGAAAGAAAACGGCTTATATTATCCGAGGGACCTGGCTCTGGATAAAGACGGGTTTCTCTGGGTGGCGGACTCCGGCAACCATAGGGTCGTGCGGCTGGATGCAAGATAAAAATAAAATTTTGAGAGGAGGCGCGGGTATCCTCCTCTTTTTTTATCTATTATCCCGAAAATATAGATAAATATTTTCATCATCTGATGGTGATGCGTTTTGCATCATGTATGTCTAAATTAAATATGCAAATGTTTATTATGCCCGCAGCCCTCGGTGCCCCTTATTGCGGAGGGAGTGGCGTCAGGACTCTCAAGAAGATGGATGAAAAACATAACAAATATTTTTTATGCAAAGCAGGAATTATTAAAAACATATAGAATAACTTAAATTTAATATTCGTTTTCGGAGGGGCGTATGCACAAAATAAAAGTCGGCATTATCGGTGCGGGAAGGGGCGGCAGCGCACTGCTGGAAACCCTCAGGGATTTCGACAATATACAGGTTGCTGGCGTGGCGGACATCGACAGCAATGCTGCAGGGGTAGAGATCGCCTTGCAGCGGGGAATACGATGCTTTGCAAGCGCTGAGGACCTTTTAAGGGAATGCCAGCTGGATGTAGTTTTCGAAGTGACCGGAGACCGTGACCTGGTGAGAAGGTTGCGCAGCATAATACCGGAAGACACAACTCTGGTGGAATCCAGGGCTGTGAACATTATGCTCACCATTATCAGGGAGAGAAAAGAACTGCTGGAGATAAAAGAGATAAAAGAGCAGTTGTCCGTAATACTCAATTCCGCCCAGGAAGGCATTCAGATGGTGGATCGCTACGGTATTATAAAATATGTAAATCAGGGATATACAAGGATTACCGGTATCCCTGCCGAGCAGCGCATAGGCACAAATGTGTTCGATGTATCTCCGGACGGTGCCCTGGTGGAGGTGCTTAAGACCGGCAAGCCCTGCCTGGGAAAGAGGAACAGGGCGGTAGGGTCAAATGCCGAGGTGATTTCCAATGCTTCTCCCATCATTGTAAACGGGGAGATGGTGGGAGCCATGGTGGTGTTTCAGGACATTACCGAAATCATCCGGCTGACCGAGGAACTCAAGCGCTCCAATTCGGTTATTAATGGTCTTAAAGCCGAAATAAAAAAATTGAGCGAGGGCCGGGGCAGATTTGAAGATATTGTGTGTCACAGCCAGAAGATGAAGAATATTATAAATCTAGCACAAAAAGCCGCCAGGGAAAATACCACCATATTGATTACCGGAGAAAGCGGAACCGGCAAAGAAATCTTCGCCAATGCCATACATGCTGCCAGCCCCAGAAACGGAAAACCGTTCATCAAGGTCAATTGCGCCGCCATACCGGAGAATCTTCTGGAAAGCGAGCTTTTCGGCCATGAAGCCGGAGCTTTTACGGGGGCCGGAAAGCTTAAACTGGGGAAGTTCGAACTGGCTTCCGGCGGCAGTATATTCCTGGATGAAATAGGGGACATGAGTCCGGCGCTGCAGGCGAAGCTCCTCAGAGTATTGCAGGGGCAGGAAATCGAGCGCATCGGCGGCACGCACCCGATAAAAATCGATGTCAGGATTATTTCAGCCACAAACAGGGATCTGGTGGACCTCATCCGCCGCGGCCGCTTTCGCGAAGACCTTTACTTCCGGCTGAATGTTATAAACATTCATATACCCCCTCTGAGGGAGAGAAAGGAGGATATACAGGCGCTGACGGAAGTATATATTAATTATTTCAACCGCAAATTTTATAAAAATGTAAGAGGAATAACCAATAAAGCAAAAGAAATGCTGATGTCCTATAACTGGCCCGGCAATGTGAGGGAGCTCATGAACATTCTGGAGAGGACCATTCTGATGGCAGAAGGAGAATGGATCACGGAGGATCTTTTATTGCCCTACTTTGAACAATTCAAGGGCAGGGAAAAGACGCGCGGAAGCATCATGCCCCTGGAAGAAATGGAGAAGCGCATGATAAAAAGGGCCCTTGAGGAATACGGCACAAGCGTGGAAGGCAAGCGGAAAGCTGCTGAATCGCTGAAGATATCTCTGGCAACTCTTTACAATAAAATAAAAAAGTATGAAATTCAAATCTAGACATTCATGATGCAAAATCATCACCGATAGACGATGAAAATATTTCTTTATATTTTCGTGATATTATCGAGCATTCGACATATAACTTTTAGAAACACGATTTTAATTTTTTGAAACCCTTCTGCCCTTATTTTTCTAAATATTCCGCTGCTATTGCTCAGCAATATTTATAAAAAATAGAAAATCCGGCTCAGGATGTTTTCGCTCCGGCTTGAGGAATTGTTCCCATGCTTTTGGCATCGAATTTGCAACGAATATTAGCCATTGAGAGAGCTTCTGCAATTAATTTGCGCATCAGAGGCAGCTTTTTTTGAGCCAAAGAGAGGAGTATTTCGATGAAATCAAGCGATGCAGTGGTGATCGGGGGAGGGGTCATTGGCTGTTCAGTAGCATATCACCTCGCAAAAAGGGGAATCGATGTCATACTCATTGAAAAGGATGATATCGCTTCCGGAACATCAGGAGCGTGCGATAAGGCTGCCCTGCTGCAGTCTAAAAACCCGGGGCTTCACCTGGAAATGGCCCTTGAAAGCGTCAAGCTTTTTCCCGAACTTCAGAGGGAGCTGGATACCGATATAGAATTCAAAAATAACGGCGGAATGATAGTCATAAAAACTGATGAACAGTGGCAGGTCATGCAAGGGTTTGTGGAAAGGCAGAGGAAAACAGGTCTCAAGGTGGAACTTCTGGGCAGGGAACAGGCACTCGAGAGGCAGCCGGCATTTGCACGGGACATTTTGGGCGCAACTTACAGCCCGATGGATGGCGAAGTGAACCCCATCAACCTGACGCTGGGATTTTTTCGCGGGGCCAAAAAATATGGGGCAAGACCGCTGCTTTCTACGGAAGTTAAGGGTATAAAAGCGGAAAAAGGCAAGGTCAGCGCCGTGCTGACCACCGATGGAGAAATATTGACAAGATTTGTGGTGAATGCCTGCGGCGTTTATGCTCCAATTGTGGGAAGAATGGCTGGAATAGATATTCCCATCATCCCCAGGAGGGGCCAGATAATAGTTACCGAGCCGGTTCCCCCTCTCATCCGCGGAGATGTGAACTGTGCCAGGTATATTACCGCCAAGTTCAAACCCGAGCTCCTTGGCAACGATGACAATGCCAGACTGGGCATCGGGCTTTCACTGGGGCAGACAGAAAACGGCAATTTGCTCATCGGAGGCACCAGGGAGTTTGCGGGATATGACACGAGAACCACCCACAGGGCACTCAGAGCCATATTGAAGCATGCGGCAAGCCTGGTGCCGGTTTTGAAGGATATCAGCATAATACGCAGCTTTGCCGGTCTCCGGCCATATACGCCCGATGGCCTGCCCATATTGGGAGAGGCGGAAAACCTCAAGGGTTTCATAATGGCTGCGGGACATGAAGGAGACGGCATAGCTCTTTCGGCCATAACCGGCAGGATAATTTCAGAAATCATTGCCTGTGGCCGCACATCGCTGAATATTGACATGGAGAAATTGTCTCTTTCGAGGTTTAGGAAGGAGGATTTAAATGGATTTTGGGAAAGTAATAACCGCCATGGTAACGCCGTTTGACGACAATCTGGAAGTGGATTTTGCGGCTTTTGAAAATCTCATAGAGCACCTCATAAATACCGGCACCGATACACTCCTGGTCACCGGCACCACCGGAGAATCGCCCACCCTTTCCGATGAGGAGAAGCTGGAGCTTTTCAAAGCGGCAAAAAGCATAGCCGGAAAAAGGGCTAAGGTTATAGCGGGGACGGGGTCGAATTCCACCCGCCACAGCATTGAACTTTCCGAAAGGGCTCAGGATATCGGCGTGGACGGCCTGCTGCTGGTGGCGCCATATTACAACAAGCCCACCCAGGAAGGGCTTTACATGCATTTTAAAATGATAGCCGAATCGGTTGATATTCCCGTGATTTTATACAACGTGCCAGGAAGGACCGCCGTTACCATAGAACCGGAAACCCTTGCCAAGCTTTCTGAAGTGAAAAATATAGCGGCGGTAAAAGATGCTGGAGGAAATCTTGATAAAACAAGCAAAACCAGAGTCCTTGCTCCGCACCTTGCAGTTTACAGCGGCGACGACAGCCTGACGCTTCCCATGCTTGCCGTTGGAGCCAGAGGCGTCATAAGCGTGGCCTCTCACATAGTGGGGCGGGATATAAAAGAGATGATAGAGGCCTTTGAAAGGGGAGATAATATTAAGGCTGAAGAAATACATTTGAAACTCTTTGACCTTTTTAAGGCGCTGTTTGTCATCTCAAACCCCATTCCCGTAAAGGAAGCCCTCAACATGATTGGGATAAAAGTGGGTGGCTTGCGCCCGCCGCTTGTCTGCGCAGATGAAAAGACGAAAAAGGTGCTGGAGAAGGTTTTGAGCGAACTGAAGCTTTGCTGAAAGGCATTGGAACAACCGTTGCATCTGGATAAAATCCATGTTGAATGGTATGACATTCCGCATCTGATCCGAGGGGTTAGCAGGCAATTCGATGCGCTTTTCATTCCCACCGCATGACTCATGTCTGCTGCCTCCGCAGGATAACCGTTGGAAGGAGGCGTGTCCCGAACTCGCGAGCGGCGGAAATCCGTTCCGCCGCCGCAGGCCTCCGGCAGCGGTGGGGTTTCTATATCAAAATTAAAGGGGGTGTTTAAAAAATATAATATCATATTTTAATTTTCTTGAAGATTACAAAAAGGAGGAATTTTCATGAGTCTTACCGCCATTGTATGGATCATTACCGTTGTGTTTTGCGGCATATTCCTGTGGATTTCTTTAAGAGTCCAGGACTCGGCCGGTCAGAGTTTTTCCAACTATGCCATTGCAGGAGGAACGCTGCCATTATACCTCATCCTTTTCACGGACATAGCCACCATCATGGGAGCCGGAAACTTTATAGGCCATGCGGCGCAGGGATATAAGATAGGGCTTGTGGACATACCCTTCGTTTTCGGCGAGCAGGGGTCCAAGATAATCTTTGCCCTGGTTTTTGCAGGCCTTGCCGGAAGATTCACCTACAATACTCTTTCGGAGATGATGGATGACCTTCTGGTCCGGGATAAAACCACGAGAGCCATAGTGGGGGTGCTCACCGCCTGCATAATGATTGCCTGGGTGGGAGGGCAGGGCAAGGGTCTGGGCGATATATTCGCCACTTTCACCGGTGCCAATCCCATCCCCATCATAATGCTTTTTAATGCGGTATTCATAATCTATACCTTTCTGGGCGGCATTTACTCTGTGGTGTGGACGGACCTTCTGCAGGGCATTATCGTTGTAGTATTTGCCTTTATATTCTACGGATACGCATTTGCTCCGGTGAACTTTTCCCTGGGAGTTCTCCAGCAGAAGCTCGCGGAAGTGGGGGCTGCAAACCTTGGGACCCTGAGCAACGTGCCCTTTGCTGTGATTCTTAAAAACTTTGTTACCGGCTGTTTCGGCATCCTGGCGGCACAGATATACTGGCAGAGGTGCTTTGCAGCCAAGGATTCGGGCACCGCTAGAAATGGCATGCTGGTCAGCGGCATTGCCGCCGTGGTCTTTGTTAGCATGACCGCTATGGTCGGTCTCGTTACCAAAGTTTTGAACCCGAACCTGGAAAATGCCAATCAGGCCATGCCGTGGCTCATGATGCACTATACACCCACCTGGGTTCTGGCAGTGGTGTTTACGCTGATACTGGCGGCTGCCATGTCCAGCGCCGACTCCAATTTGAACTCCGCGGCGGTGATTCTGGTAAACGACCTTATAAAACCGTTTGCTCCCAATAAAACCGATAAAGAACTGGTAAATTACGCCAAAATATTGACCATTGTGGTGGGCATATTCTCCACACTGGCGGCCATATACGCTTCCAGCATCATAAGCCTTTTCTCCAAGGCGTACACCATGGCCGGAGGCGGCATAGTGCCGGTGCTTCTGGTAGGGTTGCTTTGGAAGAAGACCGGCGAACCGTTCACAATGGGCGTAAAAAACAGCCGCATTACCCCATGGGGCGCCCGCCTGGGCATTATCGCGGGTTCAGTTATATCCCTGTCGAAATACGGCATACTCTGGGGCGTCGTCATCTCAGCTGCAGTGACCGTTGTTGTTTCGCTTCTTACTCCCGATTTCCCGGAGCCCGTATCTCCAAAGAATAGAACAGCTTAGCACTCAAGACAAGAATACCGCTAAGAGGGATGCGGTCTTTCATCATCAGTGCGAAAAGCAAGCCGAGGGAGAGATTTCCTCCGGCTTTTTTTATTTGTCTTTGAGTCTCAAAAATTTCGATGCTTTATACCATGGAATCATCTGTAATCTTGTATAAAATATGTTAATATTTGTTAAAGTATATAGTACGGTGAAAGTTTGCCTTTATGCGACTCCCGGAGGTGAAAGTTTGCATGAACTGAATCTGGCGATGGAAATTTTGGAAATCGTGTGCAAGACCGCCAGGCAGCACAATCTCAAGCGTGTGACCGATATATGGGTGGTCAGTGGAGAAATGACGGGTGTTGCTTCCGAAGCCCTGGAATTCGGTTTTGAAATAGCGAGCAAAAACACGCTGGCAGCCGGGGCACGCTTGAATCTTCGCCGGCTTGCGGCGATTATCAGGTGCGATGCCTGCGGCTGCCGCTACCCCTGGAAAGCTCACGGATTTAAATGCCCGGAGTGCTTTCATTCGGGAGGAGAAATGGTTCAGGGGAAGGAATTCTACATCGACTATATAGAGGGAGATGAAAGGGAATATCAGCAAAATGATTCGAGTTAAACTTGGAAAAAATGTGCTTGAGGCTAATGATGATATGGCCGGGAAGCTGAAAGAGCAATATAAAAAACATAATATAAAGGTCATAAACTTGATCGGTTCTCCCGGCTCCGGCAAAACCTCTATTTTGGAGCGCACTTTGCCCGAGATATCAAAGAAATTCAATGTAGCCGTAATCGAAGGGGACATATTGACATCGCGGGATGCAGACCGCATAAAAAGATTGAACGTGCCCGCGGTTCAGATTCAAACCGGAGGCAGCTGTCACCTGGATGCCGGGATGGTCGGCAGAGCCCTGGGGAAAGTGGAGCTATCCCGGCTCGATTTGATAATCATTGAAAACGTGGGGAATCTTGTTTGCCCTGCTTGCTTTGATTTGGGCGAAGATGCAAAGGTGGTTGTGGCAAGCGTCGCCGAAGGAAGCGATAAGCCTGCCAAATATCCCGTGATTTTCAACAGGGCGAAGGTTTGCATCCTGAATAAGATGGATCTTTTGCCTTACAGCAATTTTTCACTCGATGAGTTTTACAAAGATATAAAACATGTTAATCCCGGGCTCAGGGTTTTTGAAGTATCCTCTCTCAAAGAACAGGGGCTCGGCGGATGGCTGGAATGGCTGGAGGGACTTGTTGCCGATGGAGGCAAGGAGAATTGAAATCAAAGGAGTCGTCCAGGGCGTAGGATTTCGCCCCTTTGTTTACCGCCTGGCGAAGAAAAATAAAATAAAGGGCTGGGTGTTAAATAATGCCCGGGGGGTTTCCATCCACGCCGAGGGCGAAAGTGATGCGCTGAGGATGTTTATAGAGGAATTGATGGCCCGCCCTCCCGGGCAGGCATCGATAATGGAGCAGCGGATTGAGAGGGGAGATGTAAAGGGATTTGGCGATTTTCGCATTGTGGAAAGCGAAGATGATGGAGAGCGCGAGGTTTTAATTCCTCCCGATGCGGCTATGTGTCCAAAATGCCGTCGGGAAGTTTTGGAAGAAGGCAATCGGCGTTTCGGGTATGCCTTTACAAATTGCACCGGCTGCGGTCCCCGGTTTACCATCATTAAGGGTGTCCCTTATGACCGACCCAAAACGACCATGGCGAACTTTCCCATGTGTCCGGAATGCGACCGGGAATACCATGATCCGTTGAACCGCAGGTTCCACGCACAGCCCAATGCATGCCCGGAATGCGGCCCCCAACTGAAAATCCATGATGGCTGCGGGCGCGCCGTATCCGGCGTCAGCGCGCCGGAATTGTTGGCTGGCGGGAATATTCTGGCCGTGAAATCATTGGGAGGTTATCACCTGGTTTGCGACGCTTTGAATCCAGTTGCGGTTAAACGGCTTCGCAGCGGGAAAAAGCGGGAAGCCAAACCCTTCGCCGTAATGGCAAAAGATATAAAAACCGCTAGAAAATACTGCCGCATTTCCCCGGAGGAAGAAAAAATCTTGAAAAGCGCCCAGGCTCCCATAGTGATTCTGCCCCGAATACAGGAGAATTTGCCTTTGGACCTTGCTCCCGGCGTAAAAACCCTCGGTGTCATGCTTCCGTATACACCCCTCCATCTTCTGTTGTTTAAAGAGGGGATGGAACTTTTGGTAATGACCAGCGGAAACATAAGCAGCAACCCCTTAGTCTACAGGGATGAAGATGCCTTCTCGGAGCTTAGGGATATTGCCGACTATTTTCTGGTACATAACCGCGAGATTTACAACCGATGCGACGACTCGGTCGTCAGGGTAATAAATAATAAGGCGCAGATTTTTCGGAGGGCCCGCGGATATGTGCCGCTGCCCGTGGAAATACCCAGACAGCCGTCTGTTTTGGCATGCGGAGGGGACCTGAAAGGCACCTTTTGCCTGACAAAAGGGGGCAGGGCTTTTTTAAGCCAGCATATGGGGGATCTGGATAATTGCAAAAATTTTAACGAGTATGTCCAGACCGCGCAGAGAATGAAGGAGTATCTGGATATACATCCCGAGGCCGTGGTGGTGGATCTTCATCCCGGGTATTCTTCCCGAAGGTGGGGGCTGGAGCAGGGCATGCCAGTTATCCAAGTGCAGCATCATCACGCCCATCTGGCTTCTTGCCTGGCTGACAACGGACTTTGCGAAAAGGCTCTGGGCGTCATATGTGACGGCACCGGTATGGGGACCGACGGGCACATCTGGGGAATGGAGTTCCTGCTGGGGGATTTTGCCGCTTTTGAACGCCTGGCCCATCTGGAGTATGTGCCCATGCCCGGCGGAGAGCGGGCTGTAAGCGAGCCCCTCCGAATGGCGGCAAGCTATTTGCATAAGCATTTTGGAAAAGATTATCTGTTGAAAGCATCTCACCTTTTTTTCGGCTTAAGCCGAAAAGAGCTGGAAGTTATCATCGGGCAGATAGAGGCCGGCATCAATACACCGCTTACTTCAAGCTGCGGCCGGCTGTTTGATGCGGTGAGCGCGCTGCTCGGCGTATGCACCCGGGTGCTCTATGAAGGTCAGGCGGCAATCGAACTGGAAGAAATTGCTGATGCTGATTTCAACGGTGCAGGCTACCCATTTGACCTGGAAGCGAGCGGCGGAGTGCTGATTATATCCACCAAAAAAATGTGGCGGGAGTGTATCGCCGATATTTCAAAGGGCATTCCCGCGGGGCAAATCTCCGCACGTTTCCACAGGACCGTGGCAGAAATGATTGCAGCCACCTGCCGGGCCCTCAAGGACCGGCTGCCCTCAAAAAAAGTGGCATTATCCGGCGGAGCAATGCAAAACAAGTTGCTTGTGGAAAATGTTGCAGGATTGTTGGAAATGGAGAGTTTTACACCACTTGTCCATTCTCGGGTCCCGGCCAATGACGGAGGATTGAGTTTGGGCCAGGCGGTGATAGGAGGCAGATTGGCAAATGTGCGTAGCGGTTCCGGCCAGAATTCTTAAGATTGAAGATGAATGGGCTCAGGCGGATCTGGGAGGTACTTCTTTTAAGATTAATATAATGCTAACTCCGGGTTTGTGCGTTGGGGATTATGTGCTTGTGCACGCCGGTTTTTCCATTGAGCGCATGGATGAGCAAAAAGGGCAGGAAACCTTGAAAATCTTGGAGGGAATATTATGCTGAAGCCCCGGATTAGCGAGGCGACTGTACTGGATTCGCTGAAAAAAATGGATATTGGAAAGACCGTCCGCATAATGGAGGTCTGCGGGACTCATACCAGGGCCATCGCAAAATCGGGCATTAAACAATTATTGCCCCCCTGCATCGAGTTGATATCCGGTCCGGGCTGTCCCGTGTGCGTTACCCACCAGCAGGACATAGAAAAAGTTCTGCAGCTGGCTTTAGAACCCCGAGTCACCATTGCCACTTTTGGCGATATGATGAAGGTGCCGGGCTCCACGGGGAGTCTTCGCGAAATCCGAGCCGGGGGCGCCGATATTCGGGTGGTATATTCTCCGATTGATGCGGTGAGCATTGCACGGCAAAATCCGGACAGGGAAGTGGTGTTTCTGGCAGTTGGCTTTGAAACTACCGCGCCTGCCGTTGCAGCAGCAGTTCTGCAGGCTGTTCAATCGAATGCAAAAAATTTCAGCATCCTCTGCATGCTCAAGCTTATAATCCCGGCAATGGCCGCCCTGCTGAACGATCCCGAGATCAAGGCGGATGGCTTTTTGTGTCCGGGCCATGTGAGCGCCATAATCGGCACCGAACCGTATTCATTTATACCTGAGAAATACGGCAAAGGGTGTGTGGTTTCAGGTTTCGAGCCGGAGGATATATTAGAAAGCATCCACCTGCTGGCGAAGCAAATCAAAAAAGAAGAATATAAAGTGGAAAATCAGTACACGAGGGGAGTTAGGAAGGAAGGCAACAGAACCGCTCTGGCTTTGATGGAAAAATTTTTTGAACCACATTCCGTCCTCTGGCGGGGTCTCGGGCCAATCGAAAAAAGCGGCTTGAAGCTTAAGCCCCATTTTGCAAAATATGATGCAAAAGAGAAGTTTGGCATTAGTGAAGTTGAAGCAAAGCCATCACGCGCTGAATGCATTTGCGATCAGATTTTGAAAGGCAAAAAAAGGCCGGATCAATGCCCGCTGTTCGGCAGATCATGTGATCCTGATTCACCGCAGGGTCCGTGCATGGTGTCGTCGGAAGGAACATGTGCAGCAGAGTTTTATAATGCATAGCAAAGCAAAAATGCGCCTTGCATTATTGCTTTCCGCAATCCATCTCAAGAAAGCTGTCACAAATGGCATGAAATAATGGCTCTCAATGGGGGAAGAACTGTTGAATGATGAAAAAATTCTTTTGTCCCATGGGGCTGGAGGCCTCAAGACCCAACGATTAATCAGAGAGATTTTTCATAAACATCTGGGCAATCCATGCCTTCAACAGGAACTGGATGCGGCCCTGATCGAGGTTTCAACACACAAGCTGGCCTTTTCCACAGATTCCTTCGTGGCAAAGCCCATTTTCTTTCCCGGCGGAGATATAGGGAAACTGGCCGTTTGCGGAACGGTAAACGATCTGGCGGTGATGGGCGCAAAGCCCCTCTATCTAACACTGGGGTTAATAATCGAGGAAGGGTTGCCTATAAAAACACTGGAGCATCTGGCATATTCCATAGGGCAGACTGCCATTAAGGCAAAAGTTCAGATCGTGGCCGGTGATACGAAGGTGGTGGAACATGGTGCATGTGATAAAATTTATATTAATACTTCGGGAGTGGGATCAGTTCCCCCGGAACTGGATATTTCTCCCCGGCGAATGGCTCCCGGAGATAAGATAATTGTCAGCGGTCCGGTGGGCAATCACGGCATGGCAGTTCTGGCAGCCAGGGAAGGATTGAATTTTTCACCGCCTCCGGTCAGCGACTGCGCATGTTTGAACGATCTCGTGGATGGGGTCATTTCCGGCGGTGCCTCTGTAAAATGCATGCGGGACCCCACCCGGGGAGGGCTGGCCACAGCCCTTGCCGAACTGGCTGAGCAGTCGGGATTGGGAATCAGGGTGTTCGAGAAGGATGTTCCGGTGGACCCGGCGGTGAAAGCAGCCTGTTTCATGCTGGGCCTGGACCCCCTATACATGGCCAATGAGGGCAGAATAGTCTTCATTGTGGAAAGCACGGATGCCCGGGATGCGCTTCAAGAGATTCAAAAACACTATGCGGGCAGAGGGGCCTGCATAATCGGGGAAGTGGTGGGCGAGCATGCCGGAAAGGTGGTTATGGAGACAGAGCTGGGGACATTGAGATTTCTGCATATGCTTGAGGCTGACCCTCTGCCAAGGATATGCTAGATTAAAAGCAGCCGGTGTTTTTCAAAGAGTCAGCCAAAATTATAATGCATCCCTACAGCATTATCATAAATCGGCCACAATTATTTTATGAATCTTTCGCCCTTGTTGATTATACCAATAATATGATACAATAAAAAGGACACATCCACCACGAACTGACCCACTGGAGGTGCTGTGGTGCAGGGCATAAAAGCCTGATGCAGCCTGTCTTGGGAAATATAGGCAGAGGCAGGATAAACATGACCGATGTTGAAGGTTTTCTTAAATCACCCACCGAGCGTGTGGACGACCTCTTGTGCAAAGGTTTGAAAATAATACAGGATAATAATTCATACTGCTTTGCCATAGATGCGGTGTTGCTTTCCAATTTCGTGAGGGCGGGCAAAAAAGACCGCATAATAGACCTGGGTACAGGCAGCGGGGTAATACCCATACTGCTTTCGGCAAAAACGGAGGCCCGCGATATCGTGGGCATCGAGATATTGGAAGAAGCGGCGGAAAGGGCAAGGCGCAGCGTGGAAATGAACAGCCTCGGGGATAGGGTGAAGATAATTTGCGGCGACCTTAAAGAGGCTGCGCGGATTTTTGGGAGGGAAAGCTTTACTGTGGTGGTGACGAATCCGCCGTATATGAAGGTGAATGAGGGGAAGATAAGTTCCAAAAGGGATTTGGCCCTTGCCCGCCACGAAGTGGCAGCCGCATTGCCGGATGTGATAGGCAGCGCTGCGGCGCTTCTCGGCTTTAAGGGGAGATTTTATATGGTATACAGGACCTGGCGCATGGCGGATGCCATATTCGAATTCAGGAGGAATTCCCTGGAGCCTAAATTGATGAGATATATCCAGCCCAAAGCATGCGAAGGCCCCAACCTTTTTTTGCTGATGGCGCAAAAGGGTGGCGGCCCCGGCCTGCGCATTCTGCCTCCGCTGGTGATATATAATGAGGATGGAAGCTATACGGATGAAATAAATAGGATTTACTTCAGCGCCATCGGCTGATTGATACTCTGGAAGACCAGCGGGAGCTTGGCGAAAAGGTGAATCTAAAAATGAATTCCGCACCGGCAAATGATGCTGAGCAATAAAATTTGATAGCTAGGGGAATTGTTTTGATGGAAAGGGGAACATTATACCTCTGCCCCACGCCCATAGGCAATCTTGAGGATATTACATTGAGGGCGCTCCGGATTTTAAAAGAAGTGGATTTCATTGCTGCCGAGGACACCAGAATTACCCGCAAGCTGCTGAACCATTATAATATCAAGACACCTCTCGCAAGTTACCACGAGCATAACAAGCAAAAAAAGGGACCGGAGATAATTTCCATGCTTCAGCAAGGCAAAAGCATCGCCCTGGTCACCGACGCGGGCACGCCGGGCATATCGGACCCGGGAGAGGACCTGGTGAGGATGGCTGTGGATGCCGGGATTTCTGTGGTACCCCTTCCCGGTGCAGCAGCTGTGATTTGTGCTCTGGCGGCTTCGGGTCTTTCCACCGAAAGGTTTGTTTTTGAAGGATTTTTACCCCGAAAAAACAAGGAAAGGGCTGAAAGGCTCAGGGAGCTTGCGGCAGAATCCCGCACCATGGTGCTTTATGAGGCTCCCCATCGGCTGATAAAGACTCTTGAGGAACTGCGGCAGGCCCTGGGGGACCGCAATATTGTCGTAGCCCGGGAGATGACGAAAATCCACGAAGAATTCTTCCGGGGCGCTATCTCCGATGCATTGGCAAACTTTGCCTCAACTCCGCCCCGGGGAGAGCTGGTGCTGGTTATGGAAGGCAAAAAGTCCCGTGAAAAAGCCAAATCCGCAGTTTTACTGGCGGGCGAGGCCCCGCGCCCTGAGGAAAAGCAAAAACAAAGCCCGGCCGGAGCCGAGCATGATATTGATGATGTCAAAAGGTCCTTGAAAGAGAGATTCGAATATTACGCTTCCATGGGATATTCCCGAAACGAATCCCTGAGAAATGCCGCTGACGAGGCAGGCATCTCCAGAAACGAGGCTTACGATATACTGTTTCGAGAAAAATCAGAGGAAAAGCCCACTCAGCCAATTGATAATCAGTTCAAGCGTTGGAACTAAACTTAGACGGAGATGGCCATATGCACAAATCGGAGTTTTACTAGTTATCAATGTTTTGCTGGAAGTCATAAACTATCCGGGAGATATCGGCCAGGGTCTGCAAAGATGCCGCTTCCCATCCATCCTGGGTGAATATGGCAATAATATAAGGGCGTTTTCCAAAAACTATACCCGCATCGTGAAACTTGTCATCCAGAGCTCCCATCTTGTGGGCTACCACGGTGCTGTCGGGCAAATCCTGGGGAATGCCTTCTTTGAAAATGGAATGTTCCATGAAATAAAGCAGCTCGTTTCCGTAATCAGGATATTTTTTACTGAAGGACAGCAGCTCCTCCAGGTATCTGCCCATATCTTTTGGAGTGGTAATATACAGGCCGTCTATCTTGCCGGTGGCGGAAGCTCCCAGGGATTTTTCAAAGGCAGTCAGCCCATCATGGTCAATAAAATCAAGAAGCATTTTCCAGGCTACATTGTCGCTGTATTCAATGCAAAGGCGCGAAAGTTCCCTGAGGGTGTAACTGCCTCCAAAGGGTTTACCCTGGAGGATGCCCGTGCCCTGAGTGTAATACTTCTGAGTATAAGTCAGGGTTGTATTCAAATCCACTTTTCCCTCGGCTGCAAGTTCGTAAAGATACAGCACCAGGGGCAGTTTAATGGTGCTGGCTGCTGCATAAATGTAATCAGAGCCGATTTCCAGGGTTTTGCCTGAACCGAGGTCCTTTACATATAGGCTTATTTTTCCGGGCCTGCCGCTGATATATTTTTGCAGTGCGTCTTTTAGGCTTTCATAATCCGGGCTGATGTTTCCTGACACTGACCTGCCGTCGACGCTGCTGGCATTTGCAGCATAAGAGGCAGTGGCGGACGGATCAGCCTGAGTTGATGCCACAGCCGATATTGTTAACAATATGACAATCATAAGCAGTACACTTGCTTTTAATATTCGTTTCATGCTTTCCTCCTCCTCACGTTTAGGCAGTGAATTTTACATTGCTGGAAGCCTGCTTGCGCCTGCCCTGAGGGATGCCGTTGAAGGCCGGACGCACCCTCTGAAGTATTATAAAGCAAAATGGAGGCTTGTTCCACAAGTAATTTGAGGAAATGCAAAGCATTTTCGGAAAAAAAGCAGAACAATATAATTTATGACAATATATGGCCAATATTATGGAGGAGAGGATAGCTTGAAGAACAATTTTTCATTACTATTTGTGCCGCAAGCGGTAGCGGTGGAATGGGGGTTAACATGCTCGATATCATTATCAAAAACGGAAAAATCGTAGACGGCACCGGGAATCCCTGGTTTTATGCGGATATTGCCGTAAAGGACGGCAAAATAGCCGCCGTGGGGAAAATGGAAGAAGCCGAAGCCCGGGAAGTCATTGATGCAAAGTGGCTGGTGGTTTCGCCGGGGTTTATAGACATTCATTCCCATTCGGATCTGGAGCCCATGGTGAATTTCCGGTGCGAGAGCAAGGCGCGCCAGGGGGTTACCACTGAACTGGTGGGAAACTGCGGAGACTCGGCGGCACCGGTTTTCGGCATGTCCTACGACCAGCAGAAGGAATATATAGATGGACATTATGACATCACCTCCAACTGGCACACCGTGGACGAATACCTTTCAAAGATGGACAGGGCAAAGCCCAGCATAAATTACGCCACGTTGGTAGGCCACGGCACGCTGCGAAAAACGGTGATGGGATATGAGCGCAGGCCTGCGACAAAGGAGGAGCTGTGCCGGATGAAAGACCTCCTGAGGGAAGCTCTGCGGCAGGGAGCCTTCGGCATGAGTACAGGGCTCATATATCCACCGGGCTGTTTTGCCGACACCGGGGAGCTCATAGAGATTTCCAAAGTGATGGCCGAAGAGGGCGGCATATATGCCACCCATATGAGGGACGAGGGAGAAAAACTGGAGGAGGCCGTAGCTGAAGCCATAGAAATAGGCAGAAAGGCGGGCGTCCCGGTGGAGATTTCCCACCACAAGGCCTGCGGCAGGAGCTATTTCGGCAGGGTGGAAAAGACCCTGAAGATGATGGAGGAAGCCCGGGTGGAGGGCATCGATGTGACCTGCGACGTATATCCCTATACCGCCACCGCTACAGGTCTTGCTTCCATCATCCCGGACTGGGCCCATGAAGGCGGCATGGAAAAGCTCCTGGATAGGATTCAGGATAAAACCCTTCGCGAAAAAATCAAGGAAGAGACTCATCCGGTGCAGATGGCATTGAGCGGCTATGAAAATATACATGTATCCTATGTGGGCAGCGAAGAGAACAGGAAATACCAGGGCGCAAGCCTTGCCGACATAGGCCGGCAACTGGGAAAAGACCCCCTTGATGCAGCCCTTGACCTCATTCTGGAGGAAAAGGGGGAGGTGGGCATGATACGTTTTGCCATGGATGAGGCAGACGTAAAAATGGTCTTGTCCCACCGCCTATCCATGATAGGCTCCGACGGAAGCGCCCTGGCGCCCTACGGAATGCTGGGGAAAGGCCATCCCCATCCCAGGAATTACGGCACCTTCCCCAGAGTAATATCCCGGTACTGCCGGGAATTTAAAGCAATTTCCCTGGAAGATGCGGTAAAAAAGATGACGTACCTTCCGGCCTGCCGCATGGGCCTTTCCGATCGCGGACTTTTAAAAGAGGGCATGGCAGCGGACATCGCCATATTCGATTTTGAAAATATAAGAGACACCGCCACTTATGAAAATCCCCATTCTTACCCCGACGGTATAAAATATGTCATCGTGAATGGTATCACGGTCATCAGGGATGGCGAACACACCGGCGAGCGCCCCGGGAAAGCGCTGAGGAGGCATTATGATTCCATGCCAAGATGCTAGCTAACGCGGGATATGACAAGGATAAGATAAGAGAACATATCCCGTCGTTGAACCCATAGTGCTCCCGAACGGCAAGGTTGCTAAAAGTTACAGGGAATTCAAAAAATAGATTTTAATATACTTTCAATTTGAGTAGGGAAAAGCCTTGCGGACTTAATAGCTTTTCTCTACTTTTTATATCCTTATTCCGTGCCGGCATTACTATCTGATTTTGAAAGCAGCTTTCCGAGGTGCTTTATATCTTCGTCAATAAATCTGTGCTGTACAGCGCTGACATCGAACTTGAAAAGCTTGAAGGCAAGTTGCACAAAAAACCCCACTGTAAAAGCCATTATGGGCGTACCAATGCCTACAAAGCCTCCCAAAACACACCCCAACATAAGAACGCTGATTTCAATTGCATTTCTCACCAAGCCTACCGACTTGCCAGTCCTCTTGGCAATTACGACCATAAGCCCATCCCTTGGCCCCGATCCCAGACCGGCGCCCATATATAAACAGCTCGCTATGCCGATTATGAACATGCCCAGGAACATCATGATGAAACGGGGTAATACATCCTGAAAAATGGGAATGAGATTGTTGAACATAAGAAAGTCTATGAAAAGCCCCACGAACAGCATATTGCCCAGGGTTCCCCAGCCCAGTTTCTCCGAAAGGAATGAATTGAGCAGGACCAGTATTATTCCTACCGAAATACTTGCCTGGCCCATCGTGATATGAAACATTTTTGCCAGGCCCTGATGAAAAACATCCCAGGGTGCCAGCCCGAGATTGGCGTTTATCGTCATTACAATTCCCACGGCGTATAAAAAAAGACCGAGAAACAGCCTCGCAACGCGAAAAAGCGCATAAGTCATATAGCGGTGTTCTCCTTTCAATATATGCTTGTATAGCCTTCTTAACTGCTGTTTTTTATATTATAACATGCTTATAGAGTATTTTAATGAGAAGTTGGAATTTCAGGCTAAATTATGAGGAAATTTTCCTCCGAGTTTAACAGGAAGTTAGTTTGATTTTCGAAAAAAATTTTTCAAAAGCCGCGAAAAATAGCGATTTTTTGCCCCAAGTTTAACAGTTCAGAAGGGCAAAAATCTCCTGCAGCCATTGAAATAACAGGAGAATTTGTATATATAAAGAAGAATAAAATCATAGTCATATAACAGATGTCTATCGAAACTGTATTTGAGCTGCGTCAAAGACCCGAAAATGCTGCCCGGGGGCTGTGCTTCAAATGGAAGTAAGGATTAAAAAAGTTTTTAACGAATATTTCGTTGACATTTCAAAATATGATGGTATAATAATAAACAATATAAATTATTTCACGGAATAAAAGCTGTGATGGGGAAGAGTAAGAACTGCCACGGCGAAAAGAGAGGGAGACTCACCGGCTGAGAGGTTTCCCGCGCAAACGGCGTTCCGAACCCGCCCCGGAGCTTTTGGCGATGAGCCTGAACGGGTTTCCCTTCCGTTAAAAAGGGGAGGGTATAACTCCGTAGAACCGGAGCGTACCTGTAGAGCCGGGATCATGAGATCCAAAAAAGGTGGCACCGCGGAAGCAAACCTTTCGTCCTTTATCGGATGAAAGGTTTTTTGTTTATTAAGAATCATTCATAAATCTTTCAGGAGGTAATCCATCATGGAGGCAAGTCTTGGAATCATAGGAGCAGGAGCCATGGCGGAGGCGCTGCTTGCGGGCGTACTGAGCTGCGGTTTGCTTTATCCCGAAAATGTTTATGTAATAAATAGAAAAAATGACGAAAGGTTAAAATTCCTGAAAGAAACTTACGGAGTAAATGTCACCCGGCAATACTCTGAAGTGTTTTCCTGCTGCGATAATATTATTATAGCAGTGAAACCAAAAGATATGGCGGATTTGATTGGAAAAATCCGTGAATTTGTGAGCGAGAAACACATCATCATCTCTGTGGCTGCTGGCATAAGCACTTCATTTATCGAAAGCCGCCTTGAAAAAAAGATTAGGGTTGTCAGAGCAATGCCCAACACCTCTTGCCAGGTAAAAGCTTCAGCTACGGCCATTGCTCAGGGAGCATATTCTGACGAGCATTCCATAAGCGTAGCACGGGAGTTGTTTTCTTCTGTGGGAAAGGTGGTAATTGTTGATGAGAAAGCGCTGGATGCCGTAACGGGCCTTTCCGGCAGCGGTCCTGCCTATGTCTACCTGATGCTGGAGGCACTTACCGAAGCCGGTATAAGTGCGGGTCTCGCCAAGGAGATTTCCGAGCAGCTGGCCGTACAGACGGTTTTCGGTGCGGCAAAGATGGCTCTGGAGAGCGGTGAGGCACCGGTCCACCTGAGAAGGAAGGTAACCTCTCCCGGCGGCACCACCATGGCGGGAATCAAAACTCTTCAGCAGATGGGATTCACCGCTTCCATTGTGGAAGCCGTCAGAAACGCTGCAGAAAGGTCGCGGCAGCTGCTCATGGAAAACTGCAAATGAAAAAACACATTGAGTTGGAAGCAAAATAAATATATAATAAAAGAAGAGACCATCGTCTCTTCTTTTTTGCAGAGAAGCTTTTTCAACCGTTTTTGCCGGCCATCACCGCATGTTTTCTATATCTTCGAGGCAGCCGGAACAGATGTTTTTGCCCTTGAAGTTTACTATGTCTTCGGCGCTGCCGCAAAAAATACAGGCCGGCATGTACTTCTTGAGCACGATTCTATCGGCATCCACATAAATCTCCAGTGCGTCCCTCTCGCCTATTCCCATGGTGCGCCTGAGTTCTATGGGGATGACAACGCGCCCCAGTTCGTCAACTTTACGGACAATTCCTGTAGATTTCATTTGTTTCGCCCCCTAATTTCAACTTTCGACATTTACCCCTTAAGTAGAGAATACCAGAAATGCCAATATAAGTCAATAATAAATTTAAAATTTTTCCTTTTTATCAAATTTATTCCGGAGGCGTTGAAATTGTTGGAGATGGATATTTCCCTTAAGAAAAGGTTTGAAGAAGCGGCTGCCGCTTTAAAGACGAGGCTTGAAAAAAAGCTTGATAGGGATTTTCTCCGAAAAATCATAGCTGAGAGGGGAGCAGGGAGTTTTTTGAAATGCAAAGAGATGGATTCAGATATGTTGGCGAGCATTGTCGAAAAAGGCGGCATAGCGGGAGTGGACGGTTCGACAAACAGCAAAGGAGGGATATTTCCGTATATAATAACGCTCCAGCAGGCTCTGGCAAAGCATGCAGGCAGCGGGCAGGAGCTGATGCTTTCGGATGCGTTTTCCCCCCTGCTTTTTGAGGAGGATTTGAGCGAGGATGATTACAGGCAGCACATTAAAAAAAACCTGTCCATTCTGGAAGCGAATGCCGCAATACTGGCAGTGGAAGAATTCAAGCCGGCGGTGCTTTTAATAGACGGATCGCTGGTTAGGTTCAAGATAGAGACCTCCAGCCTTTGGGAAAAATTGAAGCAAAAAGCCCTGGATAATGGTACCATTCTAGTGGGAGTGGTGGAAGGAATTTCTACCGGCATTATAAGTTCGGTCCTGGATGACGTGATGCCGCAACTTTCATACCGGGCGATGGACTGGGAGGTGCTTTTCGGGCTTCTCGAAATGGGCGAAGTGCTGGAGATGGCGCCGGATCTTTTTAAAGAAGGCCTGCGCACGTGCTTTGCCAGGTTTTCTCTTGATCCGAAGCCCATAGGAATTGATATGCCGGAGGAGCAGTATGCTTTTTTAAATCAAATAAAGGATCTGCTTTTTGCCCTGACGCCGAAAAATGGGCGGGGGATACCTTTGTGGCTGGATATCATAGACAACAAGGTTAGAATTACTGATGCGATGATGGAAGGGCTGCTGAATGCATGCCTGGGCGAAGATTATGCCGAATATATTTTGGCCAAGAGGAGCAAAAGAGCGATATAGGAGGAGGAATGAGACAATGCAGGTGGCCGGAATAACCACACCGATAGAGGTTTTCGTGGCTTCCAGAGAAAGAAGGTTTCGCATAAACGAGCTTCTGATAATTGACGATCCGAACCAGGGGCCCCTGGTGGGCGAAGTTGTTGATGCCAGTTCTTACAACCGCTTTATACCGCTTTCCGTTGAACATGCCTTCAGCGATGCCCATGTGGTGGAATCCCTCAAGCATTTGGGCTATTCCATAGATGAGGATGAAATAAACATAGCAAAGGTAAAGCTAATGAGCGAAACCAGTTTCCCCGTGACCACCGGTTCTCCCGTGCGCCTGCCCGGCTTTGGCGAGGTGAAATCATTTTTGATGAGGGGATTGCGGGAAGACGGGCTGCTGCTGGGAGAAATAAAGAACACCGAAGAGACTGCGAAAACCATGGACAGGGAACTTAAGGGGCTTTTTTACATATATTCCGCAGGAAAGCCGAAAAGGACGGAGAATGTGCCTTTCATCCTGGATTTGAAATCCTTTCACCAGTACCCGCACATAGGAATCTTCGGCGGCTCAGGCTCGGGAAAGTCCTTCGGCATGAGGGTCATCCTGGAAGAGCTCATGAAGCATCGCATACCCACCGTAGTGCTCGATCCCCATTATGAAATGGACTTTTCCGCAAGCCAGGAGGGGATTCCGGAAGATGAAAACTTTAAAAGGCATTTTTCAAGATATCAGATAGGGGAGCACATCGGCGTGGAATTTCTGAACCTTTCCAAAAGGGACCTTCTTTCGCTGCTTTCGGCGGTCAGCCCTCTTTCGGAAGCAATGAGCAGTGCGGTGGAAGTGCTTCACCGCCGCGGGGATACTTACCTTTCCTTTTCTTCCAGGCTGGAGGATCTGGCTCAGGCATTGGAAATCGGCAGGGCGAGGATAGACAGCGCCCTGCGGCAGGGCATGGAGCCTCAGGAGATGGAAAGGTTCAAGAAAATGAAGGAGCTTCTGGAGAATTATCAGAACATACCGCTGCCCTCGGTGCAGGGCATAAGCTGGAGGCTCAGGCGACTTCAGGTATCCGGGCTTTTCAGCCATGATATAAAGCCTGTCAAGGAGGCCATGCTACAGGGCAAGCTGGCGGTGGTTCAGGGCCCCATATGGCTTCTGCAGGTGTTTTCCACGTATCTTTTGTCCAATATATACCGCCAGAGGAGAGACTACAAGGACGGCGAACTGAGAGGCCAGACTCCGGGGGATTATTTTCCGCCTTTCGTCATAGCTACAGATGAGGCGCATAATTTCGCCCCCAAGGGGCGGGATGCCGCCCCCAAGGGCATTATTACAGAAATAGCCCAGGAGGGAAGAAAATACGGAGTTTTTCTGGTGTTGGCCACCCAGCGGCCCACATTGCTTGATGAAACGGTCACAGCCCAGCTTAACACAAAGATAATATTCAGGACCGTCAGAGGTTCAGACATAGCCACCATTGCGGAAGAAACGGATATAAAGCCCGAAGAAGCCCGGCGGCTGCCGTACCTGCCTTCGGGGGATGCCTTTGTATCATCGCCGCTGTTCGGCAGGACGGTGGCCATACGGGTTAGATTCCCTTATACAGCAAGCCCCCATACGGTAAATCCTATTGACGAGATAAAAAATCGCAGGCTGGATTCCGACGAGAAACTGCTCTCCCTCATAAGCCCGCACCTGCCCATATATGCGGCGAGTTTTGCCCGGGCCGTGGAGGATATAAACAGGCGTTCCGATGAAAAATACGAGGTGCGGACGCTGAAGGAAGCCCTTGACGCCCTTGTGGAGAAAGGCAGGCTAAAAAGACAGCCAAGTCCCCTTGGGGATATATATATCGTATAGATATATATATCAGGCGTTTAAATCTGCGAAAGGCATGAAGAAAAAAAGCGCGACCTGAAGGAAATAAGAGATGTCTCGGGCTGCCGAAACATTTTTTTGACCATAAGTCGGATATTGCTCAAATGAAGGTGTTTTCTACCTTGAGAATTTCAAGCAGCAGCAAGAGTTTTATATACGGCAGTTCTCCAAGAGCTTTCAGCGTCTCGCCTTCATCTGTTTTGAGGCATTTGCTTATCCTGTATTTTACCGAATTTGGATGCATTCCGAGCAGGCTTGAGACATCGCTTATATTTCTCAATACTAGATATAACCGCAGCGTATCAAAAAAAGAAGGTTCGATATCAAGGTTTATATTTGTGTTGTTTACCCGAAAGACAGTTTGTTTATATTCATATGGCGAATAAAGAATCATGTACAAAAGGGGGAGTTCGTCTATGGAAAAAATGCCATCCAGGAATAACAGCGAATTTACCGAGATTTTAAGCATTTTTATCTGACTGAACACCTCTTTGACGGAAGAGCATTCTCTGGAAAAAATAAACAGCAATGGCTTAATATTGTCAATAATCTTATAGTATTCGCCATAAATTTTATTTTCTTTAATACTCTCTTTGGGAATTAAAAAAATGACATAGTTGTAAAATTCATTTTTTTCGTAGATGAAATATTTCGCATTGATATGTTCAAGGGCCGAATTTATATTTTCCTTTCTCAACAGCACCAGATAATAGGGCGTATCGTACTTCAAATCGATTTTGTTCAAAGCAGTTTTTGCGGCGTTGCCGAACAAGTTGTCCAGTTCTCTGACGATGAACGGGGCGATTTTATGGAAGGTCTGCAATTTTGGGCTGGTGATATTCTGGCTCGATATATAAGTGGCAAATGTGGAAGTCTCCCCGTAGTAGACGATAGCCAGATAATGGTCGCTTATCTGCAATGATATGGGAACATTCAGCCTGTGGAAGTTTTGCATCCTTATTGAATGAATTTTTGATATTACCGTGAAGGCTGCTTTGTTTTCCAACCCCTCAAAACAGGTGTTGTCTGCACTTATGATTATGGGAAGTGATAAAAACTGGTTCAATTGGATGCAAAGCTTCTTGACGTTTTTTTCTGCATGCAGCTCGCTGAAGGCCATCAAAATATCGACCAGATGAGAATCCAGCGCGGAATGATTTATTGAATTTGTCAGGAGCGAAAACTCTGAAATTATATCGCTCCAGCGCACATGCGGCGGAATATAAACGACAGGAAACGAGTGCTTGTTGCCCAGGTCAATTATCTCCTCATCAATTTCGCCTTTCAGGTTTGTATCGGGCATTATTCCTATGCCTGCGCACTTGTGCCGTATCATGGCCCTTACGAGATTTACCCTGTTTTGCTTATCGTCTTTCAAATTCCAAAAAGAAGTAAAAACAAATTCAAAGGGCTCCAGATATTTTTCCACTTCGGGATAAGAAGTTTCAAGGATATCTATTCTCTTCACTTCGTTAAATACCCCGTTGAGACCGGCGACTATATAGCTGAATTCCATGGACGGCATTTTTAGCAGGTCTATTATATTCAACTTTAAACACTTCCCCTGAATAAATTTGCAAATTTGATATACAACATGCCTTGCCGGCATTTGCTGTTATTATTCTTTAATTGTAAACACATTAACACGGTTTGTCTATATTAGTCTTTAAAATACAAAAAAATAAAAAAGATTTGTTTTTGAAAAATGTTGAAGTGAAATGTATAAAAATTAAAATGTAATTAATGGTTTTAAATCAGCAATTATCATATCGCCATAATTTCCGTAGGGCCAGACTTTAGAGCGGTTTACCGAACGACCCGGTGCCGGGGCCGTCACTACCACCAAAATTGACTTTCTACAGTGAAATCCATTTGATAAAAAACATTGAGGGGGTTTAAGATTGAGTTACAGGATAGCAATAGATATCGGAGGAACGTTTACCGATTATGTTGCAATGAATGAAGAAACGGGGGAATTAATTGTAACAAAGGCGTCCAGCACGCCCAAAAATTTTGCCGACGGCGTACTGGAGGCTGTTAAAAAGGGCGGGGTGGCATTGGAGGAAGCAGCCTATATCGTCCACGGCAGCACAATAGTAATAAATGCCCTGACTGAAAGGAAGGGCGCCAGGACCGCCCTGATTACCACCATGGGGTTCAGGGATGTGCTTGAAATAGGAAGGGCCAACAGGACCGACCTTTACAATTATTATTATACAAAGCCCAGAGCTTTTGTGCCCAGGATGCATAGATTTGAAGTAGAAGAAAGGTTGAATAAAGACGGAGAGGTAATCATCCCCCTCGACGAAGAAGGGGTTAGAAAAATAGCACTGAAATGCAGACAGGAGCAGATAGAAGCCGTTGCGGTTTGCCTCATCCATTCTTATGCCAATTCCATCCATGAAGAAAGGATAAAGGAGATATTGCAGGAAGAGTTGCCGGGCGTGGAAATCAGCATTTCATCGGAAGTTATCAAGGAATGGCGTGAATACGAAAGGACGAATACCACCGTCTTTAATGCTTATGTTAAACCGGCGGCCAGCAAATACCTGGATGCGTTGAAATCGAGAATGAAAGAACAGGGTCTGAAGGTCGAGCCTTACGCCATGCAATCAAATGGCGGAACGGCCACTTTTGAAATGATCAAGATCAACCCGATAAACATGATAGAATCCGGACCGGTGGGCGGTGTCATTGGGGCCAATGAAATCGGGAAGATATTGAAAGAAAAAAACATAATAACATTTGACATAGGGGGAACTACCGCAAAGACCTCTCTGATACATAACAACGAAATTAGGATAACCACTGATTACAAGCTGGAGAATACTCCAATTTATGCCGGCTACCCTGTTAAAGCCCCTGTTGTGGATATTATCGAGATTGGTGCGGGAGGCGGAAGCATAGCCTGGATAGATTCCGTGGGCAACTTGAAAGTAGGGCCTGAAAGCGCGGGAGCGGATCCGGGGCCTGCCTGCTATGACAGGGGAGGGATGCAGCCGACTCTCACGGATGCCAACATGATAGCCGGGAGGATAGACCCTGTAAGATTCCTGGGAGGAAGATTCAAAGTCAATATTCAAAAGTCTTATGAAGCCATAAAGAAAATATCCGATTATTACAGGATAAGCGTTGAAGAAGCGGCAAGAGGCATAATAAGGATTGCCAACAATAATATGATGCACGCGCTAAAGCTCGTATCGGTCAGAAAGGGATACGACCCCAGGAATTTCATCATGGTGGCCATGGGCGGGAACGGAGCCATACACAGCCCCGCACTCGGCAGGGAGTTAAAAGTCAAGAAGATTGTGATTCCCAGGCATCCCGCCGTGTTTTCTGCATGGGGAATGCTTATGACGGATTCGAGACAGGATTTTATCCAGACAAGGATAACCAAAGTATGCAAAGAAAATATGGCTGATGTAAATGAAATTTACAATGAAATGATTGAAAAAGCCGTAAAGTTATACACGGATTTCGGATTTCGCAGGCAGGATTTGTTTGTGGTCAAATCGGCGGATATCAGATACATCGGCCAGGAGCACGCCGTCAGGGCCGCGGTGCCTTCCGATGAACTGACCGAGAAGGATATAGATGTCATTCGGCACAATTTTGAGACTCTGCACGAACAGTATTACGCCTTTAAACTGCCGGAAGCTCCGATAGAATTTGTGAATTTCAGCATAACTGCCTTCGGAAAGGTTAAAAAGTCGGAGATAAAGCCGTTCAGGATTTCCGGCAAACCCGAAGATGCCATGAGGGGCAGGAATATTGTTGATTACGATGAAGATGGCAAGCTGGAGGTTCCCGTATACATCAGAGAGAAACTTGGGACTGACAGCACAATCAAAGGCCCTGCCATTATTGAAGAAGAAACTTCAGTGACAGTCCTTTATCCAGATCAGAAACTGCATGTGGATGATTATGGAAATCTGATAATCGAGGAGGCCTGACAAATGGGCAATGTGGACAAGTTTACTCTGGAAAATATTGCGGACGGGTTGGTGGCCGCTGCTGAAGAGATGTTTTTGAGCTGGGGAAGGACCAGCCAGAGCACAATTATATACGAAGTGCTGGACTATGCTGCAGGGCTTACGGATGCCAGGGGAAATCTGATTGGGCAGGCCAACGGTGTTACGGCATTTTTGGGGACTATTACGTATTCTGTAAAATCCGTGATTGACAAGTTTGGCTATGATGGATTGAAGCCTGGTGATATTATTTTGACCAATGATCCTTATAACGGCAGCGGGACCCATCTATGCGATGTGTCAGCGGTAATGCCCATATTTTATAAGGATGAGATCATAGCCTTCGCCGCCAACAAGGGTCACTGGAATGAAATCGGTGGAAAATCGCTGGGAAGCTGGTCCACCAATGCAACGGAAATATATCAGGAAGGCCTGCAGTTCCCGATAATCAAGGTTTATGAACAGGGCAGATTGAATGAGGCCGTCAAAGACATGATAAAGGCAAATGTGAGGACGCCCGAGATGACTCTGGGAGACTTGTACGCCCAGACCGCTTCATTGAGAGTTGCCGAAAAAAGGATTCTCGAACTGGTCGAAAGGTACGGCAAAGACTCTGTACTTGAAAGCATACAGATGATGATGGTGAACGGTGAAAAGCTTGCGAAGCTTGAGCTTGGCAGGCTGCCGCATGGCGTGTTTGAAGCGGAGGACTTCATAGATACTGAATCCAACGGCATCGAGGATGTCTATGTGAGGGTTAAAGTTACGATAGATGATGAAAACTTTATAATTGATTTGACCGGCTCGGGTCCGCAGGTGGCGGCGCCCATAAATTGCTCCATATACGGAGCATATTCCGCAGCGCGTGTGATATACAGGGCTATTGTCTGCCCGCACGCCGAGGCCAATGAGGGTTTTTACAAGCCGCTAAAACTGATAGTGCCTGAGGGGACAATTTTTTCGGCTGTAAGACCGGCGCCGGTATCATGCAACTGGGAAGCTACGGCCCGTATTACGGACCTTGTTGCCAAAGCTCTGGCGCCGCATATTCCCGACAGAATGACAGCCGGGCATTTCCTGAGCATAATAGGGACTATCGTCGGAGGCATTGATGACAGGACAAGAGAGCCTTTCGTGCTGTGCGAACCTCAGGCAGGCGGTTGGGGAGCGGGCCGGGATAAGGATGGTGAAAGCGGGCTTGTGGCTATCGGCGACGGAGAAACATATATAATGCCCGTGGAAGTGGCCGAAACCCGCTACCCCATAATCGTGGAACAGTATTCTCTGAATCTCGCCAGCGGGGACGGCAAGTTCAGGGGAGGATTCGGCCTCATGAGGGATTACCGCATACTAAATTCCAGTGCGGAACTGACCACCATTGCCAGCAGATACAGATACTGCCCATGGGGGATTAACGGAGGGACGGACGGGTCTTGCAACAAAATCCAGGTTTTTTCCGACGGAAAAATGGCTGAAAAGGCAACATTTTCCAATTATTTCATGAAACGCAACGACCTTGTCAGATTTATTTCCGGTGGCGGCGGAGGGTATGGAGACCCCTATGAGAGGGATGCCCAAAGGGTGCTTGAAGATGTGTTAAACGAATATATTACTCTCGAAAAAGCAAGAGATGTGTACGGTGTGGTCATTGAAGACAGAGATGGAGAACTTGCAATTAATATCGACGAAACGAATAAACTCAGGCAAAATAGGAAACAGGTGAATTAAAAACCTTATGATATAAAAAATGATTTGAGTGTAAAAACCAAGTCCGTTGCCGGAGATGTCGAGCCATCTCCGGCAAGAAAGTGACTTTCTCAATAGAATTAAACATAAATTCATTAAAAGAAGGGAGATGCTTTTAAAGTGAGAAAAAATCCGCTCGTAAGGTTAACCGTATTAATGCTGGTGTTTGTTTTGGCCGTATCTTTACTCTTGTCTGGATGCGGTCAAAAAGGCAATCAGAATTCTTCGAATCAGAATCAGCAAAATACCGCTCCTAAAGAAAAGATAATAAGGGTGACGGTTTCCGGCACCCCGAACCTTGACCCGGGGGTAGGGCAGGATTACGGCAGCAGCACGGCTCTGGCGAATATCTATGATTCACTGGTTTTTCCACAAAACGACGGGACGCTCAAGCCGTTGCTCGCTGAGAAATGGGATGTGGGGAGCGATAATTTAACCTACACATTCTACCTGAGGAAGGGGGTAAAATTTCATAACGGCGACGAGCTGACTGCAGATGATGTGGTGTTTTCAATGAAAAGGCTTCTGGCAATAGGCGAAGGGTTTGCTTATCTTTTTGCGGACGTGGTAAAGGATGTGACTGCGGTCGATCAATACACCGTGAAATTTACTTTGAACAAGCCGTTCGGCCCTTTTGTAGAGACGCTGGTGCGGCTTTATATCCTCAATAAAGACCAGGTCATGCAAAACATCAATAAAAACGGCCAGTACGGCGAAATGGGCGATTACGGCAGAGAATGGCTCATCACCCATGATGCAGGAAGCGGTCCGTACATGGTGAAGGAACTGAAGCAGCAGGGATATCTATATGCTGTACGCTTCGATGACTATTGGGGCGGATGGGACAATGACGCTCCTGATGCCTTTAAACTTATCGATACAACCGAAGGAGCCACCGTTCGCACCCTTATGAACAACAGGGAGCTGGAAATCACAGACCAGTGGCAGACAACCGAAAATATAAATGCCATGTCAAAAATTCCGGGTGTCTCTATCTGCTCTAACTTCTCCGGCACAATGCTTAACATAATGCTTAATACTAAAAAAGCTCCCACAGATGATGTCAATTTCCGCAAGGCCTTAAGCTGCGTATTCGATTACGATTCGATTATAAAACTATTCCCGGATTCCATACAGGCCAAGGGCCCGGTGCCTCATGATTTGCCCGGCTTCGATCCTGAAGTATATCAGTATAAGCAGGATTTTGAAAAAGCCAAGGAATACCTGCAGAAATCCAAGTATGCTGACAGCCTTGACCAATACCCTGTGGATCTGCTGTGGGTTTCCGATGTGCCGGATGAGGAAAAAATCGCTCTTTCCTTTCAGGCTGCAGCTCAGCAGGTTGGTATAAAAATCAACATCGTCAAGGCGCCGTGGATTTCGGTAGTCGATATGCTGTCAAAAATCGAATCTACACCGAATGGTACAATAATATTCGTTTCGCCTCATTATAATGAAGCAGGCTCCATGCTGGAGTCGCGCTACCATTCAAAATCTACGGGGACGTGGGAACAGGCCGAATGGCTGCAGAACAAAGAAATAGATGCGATGATAGAGGATGCTTTATCCACGATTGACAAAAAGCAGAGATTTGAAAAGTACAAGAAAATACAAAACGTGATTGTAAACGATATAACTCCGACGATATGGGTTTTAGACCAGGCCGAGAGAAGGGCATACCAGAGCGATTATGTCTATTGGCCCGGCGCTGAACTGGCAAAACAGGGCAAGCCCATAACGACTATTATGGGTTACAACTTCTATTTCCATGATTTCAAGATTTATCCCGAAAAGATGAAGAAATAAATTTGCGATTAAAAAGCGGGTAAATGAAGTTTATTTAAAAATATCATCCAACATCTGAAAATATATGGATATTTACCCCCGGGGCGCAAGGCCGCGAGGGTAAATATCCATAAGTGCTATTATTATGGGAAAAATCTGAAGGGTGTGTGAGAGATGCTGCTATACATATCAAAGAGACTTTTTCAAGGGGTTTTTGTAGTTGTAGGCATATCGATTCTGATTTTTATAATATCCCGCGTTGTACCGGGTGACCCTGCCAGAATGGCATTGGGACCGCGGGCTCCACAGTATGCGGTGGACGAGTTGAGAAGGGAAATGCATCTGGATAAGCCCTTGCCAGTCCAGTATTGCTACTGGTTTTCAGGCGTGATAAGGGGAGACTTTGGCAAATCCATAAACACCAAGAGACCGGTAATGGCTGACGTAAAGGAATTTTTGCCGGCGACAATTGAACTGGCTTTGTTTTCAGGGTTCCTGTTCATATTTTTTTCTATAATCCTGGGACTTTTGGCTGCGAGATATAGGGATACATGGGTTGACGGCATTATAAGGGCTTTATCGTATACGGGCATAGCTGTGCCGGCATTTGTTGTAGCCGTGATTTTAATGCTGCTTTTTGGGTATGTATGGCCGATAATTCCGGTTTTGGGAAGGTTAAGTTCCGATATAACCGCTCCACCGGTTATTACGGGCCTTATTACCGTAGACAGCTTGGCAACAGGCAATTTTACAGCCTTTTTTGATGCCTTAAAGCATTTGCTGCTTCCTTCGCTGGCCCTGGCAGTAGGGCCTTTGTTCCAGGAGGCAAGGATACTGAGGTCCTCTCTCACGGACAATATGGGCAAAGAATATATTTCTGTGGCCACCGGATACGGGATATCCGGCAGTGTAATAATGAGAAAATACTTGTTAAAGCCTTCATTCATCCCCGTAGTTTCTGTAATGGGCCTGGATTTTGCTTCGCTGATGGGCAACGCATTTTTGGTAGAGAGAATTTTCAACTGGCCCGGCATCTCCAGGTATGGCATCAATGCAATGCTCAATAAGGACCTAAATGCAATTTCTGCGGTAATTGTAATTTTTGGAGCGATATTCATTGTAGTAAATATAATCGTAGACCTTATTGTAGCTTCTCTTGATCCGCGCATAAGGTTAGGAGGTAAGTGATTATGAACAAAGAGCCGATTGCAAAAAATGAGCTGAATCGATGTAGGAAAAAAGGGCTGCTGTCACCCTCTGCAAAGGAAAACCTTCGCATATATTGGTATAAATTCTCGCGAAACAAGCTTTCTGTATTAGGGCTTTTCATAGTCTTGATATCCATTTTTCTGGCTATTTTTGCTCCTGTCGTGTCTCGGTATCCACAGCATGTAAAGGAATTTGTGGACTATGAAAAAGCCAATCTCCCTCCCAGCGCTTCATACTTTTTCGGCACGGATATATTCGGCAGAGATATATTTACCCGTGTGATTTTTTCATTTCGGGGCGCCCTCCTGATGTCGGTAATAGTATTGTCCATAGCCGTTCCGATAGGAGTGCTGCTCGGGCTGATTGCGGGATATTACAATGGTACCTGGATAGATATAATCATCATGAGGCTTACCGATGTGTTTTTAGCCCTTCCACCGCTTATTCTGGCGCTGGCAATAGCCGCAGTATTGAAACCCAACCTCACCAGCTCAATGATAGCAGTCACTGCAATGTGGTGGCCCTGGTATACGAGATTGGTATACGGAATGGCCACCGCCTTGAGCAAGGAATACTTCGTTAAAAATGCGGAACTCATAGGAGCATCCAGATTCCATATACTATTTAACGAAATATTGCCAAACTGCTTATCTCCGATATTTACAAAAATGGCATTGGATGTAGGATGGGTAATACTGATAGGTGCGTCGCTGAGCTTTGTGGGTCTCGGCGAACAGCCCCCCACACCTGCTTTTGGGCAAATGATTTCTGACGGTGCCCGCTATATGCCCGACCTGTGGTGGATGACGATTTTTCCGGCCCTTGCCATAGCCTTTATTATTTTGGGTTTTAATTTTTTCGGCGATGGCATAAGGGATATGCTTGACAGGGGGAGATAAATAATATGGAACGATTGTTGGATATAAGGAATCTTAAAGTCTGGTACAGCACATACCGAGGATTTGCAAAGGTAGTAGATGGAATAAACATGCATGTCGGCAAAGGTGAGAAAGTTGGTCTTGTGGGAGAATCGGGCTGCGGAAAAACAACTACGATGAAGTCGATTTTGAGGGTGCTCGACAGCAGAAAAGTGCATATACCGGAAGGAGAAATCATTTTTAAAGGCAGCGATATATTGAGGATGAATTATAATGAGATACAGCAGGTGAGACGCAGGAGCATATCGATGATTTCTCAGGAGCCATCCGCAGCATTAAATCCAGTTTTTACAGTAGGAGACCAGATAATGGAAGTTATCAGGCATTCCGGGCAATTCGATAAAAACTTCAGCAAAAAAGACATGAAATCTCTAGCAATAAAGGCGATAAGGGATGTATTGATATCGGACCCCGAGAGGATTTTCGATTCATATCCTCACCAATTAAGCGGCGGCATGAAACAGCGCATATGCATAGTGATGGCCCTGGTGACACCACGGGAACTGCTTATAGCCGATGAACCAGGCACCGCCCTGGATGTGACGATACAGGACCAGATACACAGATTGCTGAGGTCTTTAGTCGAGGAGAAGCATATGTCGCTCATCATGATTACACATTCATTGGGTGTTGCAAGAGAGCTAGTGGACAGGATTTACGTTATGTATGCCGGAAATATCGTTGAGGCGGCTAAAACAAAAGATTTGTTTAAAAATCCGCTGCATCCCTATACGCGCGGCTTAATGGATTGCGTGCCCAGATTGTCTGGCGGAGGCGTATCCGAAGGCATATACGGTTACATTCCCGATTATATAAATCCTACACCGGGATGCCGATTTTACCCGCGCTGCCCCGATGCAAAGGAGGTTTGCAGCAGACAGAAACCGCCTGCGACGGTGGCAACTGAAAATCACCTGGTAGCATGTTTTAAGTATAATTAGAAAGATTTTTTCCGTCAGACACATAGCGCTTTTAGCGAGGAGGAAAGTTTTTTCATGGACAAGCATATACTGGATGTTAAAAATTTAAAGACGTATTTTTTAATAAACAAATCGAGGGATAAGGCCAATTACGTAAGGGCGGTGGACGGTGTAAGCTTCAGCGTGAAAGAAGGAGAGATTATGGGGCTGGTGGGGGAATCCGGGTCGGGGAAGAGCACGATAGCCTATACAATTATGGGCATGTATAAGCCTGTAGAAGGGGAAATAATTTTTAACGGAGAAAACATCATAAATAAAAACAACAGGCGATCAATGAGCTTTAAAAAAAATGTGCAGATAGTTTTTCAGGACCCAGGGTCCTCTCTAAACCCCTACCAGGACGTCCGTCAGATACTGAGCCTGCCGCTAAAGGTGCATAAGATTGTGCCTAGGGGGAAGATAGAAGAAAAGATTGCCGAAATCCTTGAAATGGTAGAACTGCCAGCAGACTTTATGTATAAATCGCCCACATCAATCGGAGGAGGAGAAAAACAGCTGGTGTCTATTGCGCGGGCTTTGTGCAGCAATCCGAAGTTTATTATTCTTGATGAACCCACATCTTCACTGGATGTTTCCATACAGGCAAAAATTATTAATATGCTCTTGAAGCTCCATAGAGAACAAAAGCTTACCTACCTGTTTATAACGCATGACCTCAGCCTTATGAGAAATATCTCCACCAAGGTGGCCATCATGTATCTGGGCAAGATGTGCGAGGTGGCCCCAACGGAGGATTTTTACAAAACCCCCATGCATCCTTACACACAAATGCTGTTGTCCTCCATTCCGGTGATTTCTGAAGAAGAGGAAGCATTAAAACCCAAGAAAGTTGTTTCAACAGGCGAGATACCGTCACCTGTAAATGTACCAAAAGGCTGCAGTTTTCATACAAGGTGTATGCTGAGCACGGACATTTGCCGTTCCGAAGAACCCATTATGCATCAGGTTTCAGAGGATCACTTCGTGCGATGCCATTTATACAAAAAATGACATTTCGAATACCGGCAGAGAGTCCCGATTAGTATCTGTCCAATCCTTGACTTTTTGATTTTTATATGATATAAAAAAGCTATCATCAAAAGGATTTCATCTATTGGCTTTTTGAAGCGCATGGAATAAATAGCACGCATTTAGGAATGTTTTTGCTTTTTTGTGCATTTAAAAGAGTTAAATTGCTTTAAAGACTGTGAAGGGAAGAGTAAGCGGAGGGATAGGCAAAAGAGAGCCGGGAAAGGTGAAAGCCGGCGCCGAAGACTCTGCCGAACATGGCCCCGGAGTCGAGCCGCTGAAGCAAAGTAGGCGGCGACGGTCAAGGCCCGTTAGAAGCCTTCAGATATCGGAGACGTTTTTTATAACGAAGTCGGCAGATCCCCTCACCTTGCGGCAGAAGACGAATATTGCCGCTATGGACGCATGAAAGACGGCTCCTGCATCTGAAAGAGGCCTTTTTTCAAAGGCGAAATTGGGTGGTACCGCGAGAAACCCTCGCCCCTTTAACGGGGCGGGGGTTTTTGGATTCTTGTACGAATGCGCGCCGGCTGCCGCAGGAAGCGTGTAGAATTGCCCGCCAAATTCTCCGAAGCGGGGATTCAGGTTCGGAATTCAACGCCGGGCTGAACGCTTGGGTGCCAGACCGTCGCGACAATCAAAGTCGTTTTTTGCATTGGAACCAATTTAGGTGCGCTAATACAGAAGAAATTTGAAGGAGGAATCCGATATGGACAAAAAAACCTTTTATATCACTACTCCAATTTATTATCCAAGTGACAAGCTTCACATCGGCCATTCCTACACCACCGTAGCGGCAGATGCTATGGCACGGTTCAAGCGGCTTACAGGCTATGATGTATTTTTTCTCACCGGGACCGATGAACACGGCCAGAAGATTCAGCGCAAGGCTGAAGAACACGGCAAGACCCCGAAGGAATATGTGGATGAAATTGTGGCGTGGATAAAGGAGCTGTGGAAAACGCTGGATGTATCATACGATAAATTTATCCGCACCACGGACGAATATCATGTAAAAGCTGTGCAGAACATATTCAGGAAGCTATATGACCAGGGAGATATTTACAAGGGCGCGTATGAGGGATGGTACTGCACGCCCTGTGAGACCTTTTTCACCGAACATCAGCTGGCGGACGGCAAATGTCCCGACTGCGGAAGGCCGGTGGAGCTCATCAAGGAAGAAGCGTATTTCTTCAGGCTTTCCAAATATCAGGACAAGATGATAGAATATATCGAAAGTCATCCGGACTTCATACAGCCCCCTTCCAGGCGGAATGAGATGATAAACAATTTCCTGAAGCCCGGCCTGGAGGACCTTTGCGTTTCCAGGACAAGCTTCGACTGGGGCATTCCGGTGCCCTTTGACGAAAAGCATGTGGTTTATGTATGGATAGACGCCCTTTCCAACTACATCACCGCTCTGGGATATTCCCTGGAAAACGACGGCCTTTATAACAAATACTGGCCGGCGGATGTGCACCTGGTGGGAAAAGAGATAGTGAGGTTCCACACCATCATATGGCCCATCATGCTCATGGCGCTGGGCCTTCCCATTCCGAAAAAGGTGTTCGGCCACGGCTGGCTCATCCTGGAAGGCGGCAAAATGTCCAAATCCAAGGGCAATGTGGTGGACCCCAGGGTTCTTGTCGATTTATACGGGGTTGATGCCGTCAGGTATTTCCTGCTTCGGGAGATTCCCTTCGGGGCGGACGGCGTTTTTTCGAATAGGGCTTTGGTGGACAGGATAAACTTTGATCTGGCCAATGACCTGGGCAATTTGCTCTCCCGCACCGTCACCATGATAGAAAAATACTTCGGCGGAAAGATTCCCGCCCCGGGAATTGGCGATGCCATAGACGATGAGCTTAAAACCATGGCGGAAGACCTGCCCGATAAGGTGGAAAAACTCATGGACGGCCTGGAATTTTCCGGAGCGCTCCAGGAAATATGGAAATTTATAGGCCGCGCCAACAAATATATCGACGAGACAATGCCCTGGAGCCTGGCCAAGGATTCGGGCAAAGAGCAGCGTCTGGCTACGGTGCTGTACAATCTGGCCGAGGCCCTGCGCATCATATCGGTTCATATTTCCCCGTTCATGCCGCACACTCCCGCAAAGATAAGGGAGCAGCTTGGCATAGAGGACGAAAATCTCGCCGCCTGGGAAAGCATAAAAACCTGGGGCAGACTCCCGGCGGGGCTTTCGGTATCCAGAAAAGAAATCATATTCCCGCGGATTGAAGGTTCTGCCCAAATCGGCGGCGAGGAAAGCAAGGATGGGGAAATCAAAACCCCAAGCGAATCCGGCAAGTCATCTGAGGAAACCGGAAAAGCATCCGAAGATGCACGGTCGAGCACCGACAAGGCGGTGGATGGGACCAAGGAAGATGGAGCGAACCTGATTTCTATAGATGAATTTGCCCGGGTTCAGCTTCGGGTGGCGGAGGTGCTGGAAGCCGAAAAAGTGCAGGGAGCGGACAAATTGCTGAAGCTAAGCATAAAAATCGGCGAAGAAATCCGCCAGATAGTGGCGGGCATAGCCAAGCATTATGCTCCGGATCAGCTTGTGGGGAAAAAGATAGTGGTTGTGGCCAACCTCAAGCCCGCAAAGCTCCGCGGCATAGAGTCCCAGGGCATGCTGCTGGCCGCATCAAATGGAGAAAAGCTTGCTCTGCTCACGGTCGATAAAGACATAGAATCAGGCGCGAGGATAAAATGACAAACGCTCTATAAAATCAAAAGCCGAACGGATCAGCAAATTCGCCGGCTTTATAAAAATGATTCCTGCGCGCAATGGAGGAGATAGCGATGCTCATCGATGCCCATGCCCATCTGGATGACGAAGCGTTTGACGGCGATAGGGAAAGCGTGATGAAGAAAATTCGGGAAAAGGGTATGATTGTAATCAATGCGGGCTCCAACATTGAAACCAGCAAATTTTCGGTGGAACTTTCTCAAAAGCATGATTTCATATACGCCTGCGTAGGGATACATCCGCATGAAGCCGCGAAAGCGGGACAAAATTATCTTGAAACATTAAAACAACTGGCAGAATATGAAAGAGTTTTGGCAATAGGTGAAATAGGCCTGGATTACCACTATGACTTCTGCGATAGAGAGATTCAAAAAAAGGTGTTCGCTGAGCAGCTGGAGCTGGCTAAGGAACTGGGCCTTCCAGTAGTGGTCCACGACAGGGAAGCCCACAGGGATACGCTGGAGATATTGCAGAAGTCCGGCGTAAAAAAAGGCCTGATGCACTGCTATTCAGCAAGCCTCGAGATGGCGGAAGAATTCATGAAGATTGGGTTTTATTTTTCCTTCGGAGGAACAATTACATTCAAAAACGCAAGCAGACCCAAACAAGCGGCATCCAAACTGCCACTTGATAAAATCCTGCTGGAGACCGACTGCCCCTATCTTTCGCCGGAACCTCGTAGGGGAAAAAGGAACGACCCCACAGAGATAGAGACAATAGCCTCCGCACTGGCGAAGCTGAGGGGCGTTTCAATAGAAGAAATAGAGCGGGCTACCGCATCGAACGTTCGGAACCTGTTCGGCAGGTTGACATTGACCGGGGGGCGGAATCGTTGACAGCTCGAAAAAACTTATAAATCAGCACGAAACAGCGGCAAGCCGAGGCCGAAGTTGTGATTTTCCGCTATTTATGCTAAAATAACAGTTGTTATTTTAAAAAATATGGACGGTGCAAAAAATGATAGCATACAGATTGGGCGATTCCCTATACCTCAACATTACAAACAGGTGCACGAACAGGTGCGGCTTCTGCATAAGGCAGAACGGACCGGGAGTGGGGGGATATAATCTATGGCTGGAAAAGGAACCCACTTCAAGAGAAATAATCGAGGCCATCGGAGATCCTTCGGGGTATAAAGAGGTGGTCTTTTGCGGATACGGAGAGCCCCTCATGCGGCTTCAGACCGTACTGGATGTGGCCATGCACATTAAAAAGAATTATCCGGATGTGAAAATACGCGTAGACACCAACGGACAGGCAAACCTGATATACGGCGAAGATGTGACTCCCCAGTTCAAGGGGTTGATAGATACAATCTCCATAAGCCTGAATGCCGAGAATGCCGAAAAGTATCAGGAGTTGTGCCATTCGGACTACGGCGAGGAGGCATATTATTCCATTTTGGAATTTGCCCGGAAATGTAAAAGTCATGTTCCGCGGGTGGTTTTATCAGTGGTGGACCTTCCTTACATCGATGTGGGAAAATGCCGCAGACTGGCCGAAGAACTCGGGGTGGAGTTCAGAGTGAGGCATTACATCAAGGGGTAGAGATGGATATTAAATCGATAATGAGAAAATACGGCATAAAAGCTGATAAACGCCTCGGGCAGCATTTCTTGATGGATGAAAGGCCGATTGCCGCTATTCTTGAAGCTGCGGAACTGTCCTCCGAGGATTGCGTGCTGGAGATAGGGCCAGGGCTCGGCGCGCTTACGGAGAAGCTGTGCCGGCGGGCAAAAAAAGTTGCTGCCGTAGAAAAGGACGGGGACTTAATCCCCGCTTTGAAAAACAGGGTCGGCGTTTTCGAAAATATTTGTATTATTGAAGAAGATGTGCTAAAATTAGATTTAGAGCTGTTGAAGAATAGATATTTTATGTCGGATTTCAAGGTGGTGGCAAACCTTCCGTATTATATAACCAGCCCCATCATAATGAAGCTGGTGGAAAGCCGCTGTTTGGTGAAGCTAGCGGTGATCATGGTGCAAAAAGAGGTGGCACGGCGGCTCACGGCGCTCCCGGGGGGAAAAGATTACGGCATTTTATCCGTCGCGGTGCAACTTCATGCCGATGTGGACATCGTATGCGAAGTGGGCAGTGAAGCTTTTGTTCCTCCGCCGAAGGTGGATTCGGCCGTGGTGAGGATTATATTTAGGCATGAGCCCCGGGTGAAACTGGAAGACGAGGCTGTGTTTTTCGAAGTGGTGGAGGCGGCTTTCGGCCATCGACGAAAGATTTTGAGAAATTCTCTGAAAGACAGGCTTGCGCTTTGCGGCATATCCCTTGATAAAATTGACGATGCCCTTGAAAAAGCGGGCATCGACCCTGCGCGCCGCGGCGAGACATTATCCATCGAAGAATTCGCAAGACTCGCGGCATTGCTCCGCAATTAAGCAGCCAGGCTGCAATCAGGCCTTGGCGATGTTGGTGTGCCTTTAATCGAGATTAAAGATAATAAGAATATGGAAGATGAAGCGCGAGGATGATTTCCCGCCTCTCACTTCTAATTAAGGGGTAGAAGGGGTTTTATACATATAATAACTTTTGCTGTTTTAAGGATGGGATTTCCATGCATTTCGTAAGCCCCACAAAAGGGAGACTCCCCCTTTCCGAAGTGGTCAGGGATATGATAGCTTTTATGGAAGAGGAGCCTTCTGCCTCATATAAATTGATAATAGGCACCGACTCCCAGGCGCGCGACAATGTGTGTTTTGTCACCGCCATCATAGTGCACCGGGTTGGCAAGGGAGCGCGCTACTATTACAGGCGCAAGTTCATGTCTGCTGTTAGGAATCTTCGCCATAAAATATTCACGGAAACATCGCTGTCCCTGGAAGCGGTAACCCAGCTCAAGGAGGAACTCGGCAAAACCCGCTATAAGGACATGGATGTGGAAGTCCATGTGGATATCGGCCAGAACGGAGAGACAAAAGAGCTCATCCGGGAAGTGGTGGGGTGGGTCATGGGCAGCGGTTTTAAAATTAAAATAAAGCCTAATGCGTGCGGAGCCACGAAGGTTGCGGACAAATACACCAAGTAGGATGTCAGATGTCGGAAATCGGATTAAGCAGGAATTTGCGATTCGCAAATTCCATATGGAATCTTGAACACCGAAGAGGTCTGAGATCAGATTAGGTAGGATTTGCCCCAAAAGCAAATCCATTATGATATAAAAAGCCGGATTATCTCCGGCTTTAATTTTTTTCAAGGTATCTTTCGAGAATGTCGAAGCGCCTTTCCGGATTGTATCCCTGGAACTCCCTGGAAAGATATATGCGCTTTCTGGGCCTGCCGTTGAAATAATTCAGGGCCTCCAGGGAATCGCCAATGATGGTTTCGGCTATCATGGCAGCGTGGTAAAAGCCTCTGGATTTGGAACCCATCTTGTTTTGAGGCAGGCTGGTGGCTGTTTTCACGGTGAGGGCGTGCTTTACTGCGAAAGCCAGAATAACGGGAGGCACTGCGAAGTCCCTGAAATCGGCTTTCTCAAGCAATTTGCGGGATACCGCATGAGGGCCATGGGAAGGGGTGGCCACCCCCACTTTCCGGTATATTCCGAGGTTTACATTCAGCAGTTTGCGGAATATCAGCAGTTGATGGGCGAGCTCATTGCCGCGAATATTCTCCGGATAGCAGTCGGCCATGGCCAGATCCACCCCGCCGTCCACTACTGCAGATATGAGTTTGTCAATATGGTCCGGTATATTTCCTATCATGTCTCCATCCACAAACACTACGGAACGCGCCCCATCCTTAAAAGCCCTGTAAGCGCCAATGGCCCGGGGGATATCTATGCCGAGTTCGGGTTTAAAATAGATTATTTCCACATTGGGCATTTTTAATGATTTAATTTCGCGCATTGTATTGTCTCTTGAGCCGTTGACTACCGCGATTATTCTATCGATTTTTGATTTTCCGAGCATTGCAAGCGCTTTTCCAATTCTTCCCTGCTCGTTCTTTGCAGGAACCACGGCTATATTCATTTTTTTTCACCCCATTTTTGTTGCTCACATCCCCCCTGATAATTTCATATTATGTAATAAAGCCGGATGCTGTGAAATATTTAAAAGGGGGGATAATCTTGGCGGATATCAAGATAGGCGACGTGGTCACCCGGCTGTCTTACGGCAGGGATGTCTTTTTCAAGGTGGTGGAGATTCATCCGGATGGAAAATATGCGGCATTGAAAGGATTAAACGTTAGAGTGCTCGCAGACGCACCCATAGATGATCTGATCCTGCCGTCTTCTGCCGAAATCAGGGATTACAAGAGGGAATATATAAAAAAAAGCAACGAGTCCATGGAGCGCATTTTTTACAGAAGGGAACTGGAGAAGCAGCAGCGCTTTTCCCGGGGTGAGAGCATCGATAACAACGGTTTTTTTGATGTTCCGGGGACGGTTCTTCACATTGATGGCGATGAGGAATACCTGGAGCTGTGCATGACCACTTACAGGCAGCTTGGAATCCCAGCGCATGGCGTTTGCATCCAGGAAAAGGAACAGCACAGGAAGCTCGCCCAACTTTTGATAGAATATAACCCCGACATCCTGGTTATTACCGGACACGATGGTCTTATCAGGAACAACAGGAATTTCAACGATATAGACAGTTACAGGCATTCCAAATATTTTATAGAATCGGTGAAAGTGGCTAGAAGATTTGAACCGTCCCTGGATGACCTTGTAATATTTGCAGGTGCGTGCCAATCCCATTATGAAGGCATACTGCGCGCGGGGGCCAATTTTGCAAGCTCTCCCCACCGAGTTTTCATACATGCCCTGGATCCGGTGTTTATAATAGAGAAAGTGGCATATACTCCCATCAACAAAATAATTTCCGCCAAAGATGTCATAGATGCCACTATAACGGGAATAAAAGGCATCGGAGGGGTTGAGACCCGGGGAAAGTTCCGGGAGGGTCTGCCCCGTTCTCCATATGAATGATAAATCGGGTGGTGGTCTTCATGATACAGGAATCCGAGATGTTGAGAATAAAATTGTTTAATTGCCAGAAGCAGGAAGCCCGCATCGTGGACATGGAAGAATACGTGGTTGGTGCAGTGGCGGCGAGCATGCCCCCGGAATTCCCCAGGGAAGCCCTGAAGGCTCAGGCTATCTGCTGCCGCACATTGGCGGCAAAGCGCGCGCGAATATTCGGGGGCAGCGGATGCAGGAGGCAGCAGGAATTTGACGTGTGCAGCGATCCCGATCACTGCCAGGGTTTTCTGGATGAGGATGAACGGCAGAAGATCTGGCATAGCTGCTATGAAGAGTATACCGAAAAAATACGGCAGGCTGTAGACGAGACCCGGGGAATGGTGCTGGTGTATAATGACAATCCGATTGAAGCCGTTTTTCATCCCGCCTGCGGGGGGTATACAGAGGATTCCGAAAACGTTTGGGGAAACAGGGTAAGCTATCTCCGCCGGGTGGAATGCATATACTGCAAGGATTCTCCCTACTGGAAGACCACCAGGACTTTCTCGATCAGGGAGCTCAAAAAAAGACTGGGCATCAATTTTGACGACCATCAGGTGGATAAAATAGAGATTCCGGGGTTGATACACAAAATAAGCAGCACTGCGGCAGGCCGCATAAAAAGCGTGAAAATAGGCGATATGCTTTTTGACGGAGATGAAGTCAGAAACCTGTTGAACCTGCCGTCAACCCGCTTTGCATGGAAAGTATCCAGCGTCTCTTTTCAGGTCATGGGCATGGGACACGGCCTTGGCATGTGCCAGTACGGCGCAAGGGGCATGGCTCTTCTGGGCTTTCCTGTTGATGAAATACTCAAATTTTACTTTACTGGGGCCGAAATTCGAACCCTAGAAAAACCCACATCATCTAAGCCCCTAAAGGGAAAAATCATCGTACTGGACCCGGGGCATGGCGGGGACAGCGGCAGCACCGGCCCAATGGGGCTTTCAGAAGGATATGTGAATCTGGAAATAGCAAGGGTTTTGGCTGATTGCCTTGAGCAGGAAGGAGCGACAGCATATCTCACCAGGGATAAGAACGAGTTTAAAAGTCTGGCGGAAAGAGTAAGGTTTTCCAATGATGTCAAGCCCGATATTACCATCAGCATACATCAGAATATTTTTAGCGATGATAAGATGGGCGGAACCGAAACTTTCTATTATCCCGGAGATGCGGAAGGAAAGAGGCTTGCGGAGCACATCCAGAAAAACCTGGTGCTGGCGCTGATGCTCCGCGACTTGGGAGCCAAGGAAGCGGACCTGTATGTGCTTAGGGAAACCAACAATCCTTCAGTTATGATAAATGTGGCTTTCTTGAGCAATCCCGAAGAAGAAAGGCTGCTTTCGGAGCCCGATTTCAGGCAGAAGGCTGCCGCAGCAATAATCGAAGGCATACTGTCATATTACCAGGATTAATGGCAAAAAAACAGGGTCTTCCCGTTGGAAGACCCATATTTAATGTATTTGATTGATTGACAAAAAACATTTTGTTTGCTAAAATATTATAATATTTGACAAAGGGCTTTGCTGATGTTATAATATACATTGTATTTTGTATTTTGAGAGGTGAGGTTATGGCTTCGGCGGATGCACTGGGCAGAATCAGAAAGAGCGTTGAATCCTGCGTGGGCAAGAAGGTAAAACTCAAAGCGAACCGTGGCCGTAAAAAGACCTTTGAAAAGGAAGGCATACTGGAAAAAGTATATCCGAACATCTTCGTGGTTAAGGTGACAGAATCTCCGGATTTTGTGAGGCGCATCTCATACAGTTATTCGGATATATTGACGGACACGGTGGAACTCACCGTATGTTCCAAAGGTGAACAAAAAATCAAGTTCGGCTCGGCATAGTCCTGAAAAAGGGCTATTTTTTTTTTACACAATTTCCCCCCTTCTCAAATATATATATAGTAGCGGCTAATACGGAGAGGGGGAAGCTGAGTGGAAAGAATCCAGAGACTGCTGAGACAGTATGAGAAAAAGCTCATGAGCCTAGACAATGTTGTGGGCATCGGGATGGGATACAAAATTGTGCGGGGCAGGACTACAAACAAACCGGCTGTGATGGTGCTGGTAAAGAGGAAATATCCTGAAGGTCAGTTGAAATCAAAGCATGTGGTGCCCAAAGCGTTGAATGAAGTGCCCACCGACGTGATTGAAGTGGGCGAAATCCGCCTGCTTTCATCCAGGACTGAAAAGGCAAGACCCGCACGCCCAGGCATGAGCATAGGGCACTTCAAAGTTACTGCAGGAACTTTTGGAGCCGTGGTAAGGGATGAGAAAACCGGGGAACCCCTTATTCTTTCCAATAACCACGTGCTGGCCAATGCCACCGACGGAAAAGACGGCAAGTCCGCCGTTGGCGATCCCATCCTGCAGCCCGGGACGTACGATGGTGGAAGCATGTCCGATGTGATAGCCAGCCTTGAGCGATTTGTGCCGATTACAAAGAGCAGCGGCCAGGACCGCTGTCCCATAGCAAGGGGAGTTGAGAAGGCGGCCAATGCCGTATTGAAAATGGTGAAACCCAATTACCGGATGCATTTTGTAAAAAACAACAATTCATATAATCTCATAGATGCGGCGGTGGCCAAACCCGTAAAGCCCGAATACATTCTGCAGGATATATTCGATTTGGGGAAGATAAAGGGGACCGTGGAGCCGCGAATAGGCATGACTGTAAAAAAGAGCGGGCGCACCAGCGGTATAACAGAAAGCAGCATAAAAGCCCTGGATGTGCGGCTAAAAGTCATGCTGGGGCCTTCCGAGGAAGCCGCATTTTGCGAGCAGATACTCACCGGCCCTATGGCGCAGCCGGGGGACAGCGGGTCAATTGTGGTGGACGAAAACATGAACGCCGTGGGGCTGCTGTTTGCAGGCTCCGATCAGGCCACCATCATAAACCCCATAGCAAACGTGATGAAATTATTGAAAATAACTTTTTAAACATGCATGATGCAAGTGCATCACCAACAGATAACCAAAATATTACTTCATGTTTTAGGGATTGTTCATTGTAAAAAACCCAAGAGCATGAGCCGTGATCGCTTGACGCCGGGGAAAATGTCACTTTAGGATAAATTAACCATGATGGCAATTTTTTAAACATAATAGAAAATTATTATGATAAAAGGCAGGGATTTCTATTTAAAATGGCCCTGCTTTTTAAATTGAAGCATTTTTGCGGACTCAGCAATTGTCGAATTTTGTCGATTTTGTTATAATCATACCAGCATTTCCGTCTACGCCCAAATTAAAAAAACCAGGGAGGTAATGAACGTGTTTTTAAATCGCAAAAACATCTTTACAGCAATTCTGCTGGTGTTTATCCTCGCCATACCCGCAATCGCCAGCGCCGCTTCATATTATCATGTGACGCTCACCATCAACGGCAATACTCAGACGATTCAGATTCCCGCAAGCAATAACGCCACCCCGGATTCCGCGAAGACTTACAGGTATGTTTACACTTATAAAGACGGCAAGTGGGTCTTGACTTTCCAGGGCGGCCAATACAATAGCAATGCAGCCCCTTCTGATAATGATTCTGCAAAGGGGACGTCGGCTCTTGCAGACAATGCAGGCAGAACTGCGGACCAGATATCCGTACAAGGACTTACCGCTGACGAGCAGAAAATGCTGGACCTGGTAAATGCCGAGAGGAAAAAAGCCGGCGTCGAACCGCTGAAAATCGACATGAGGCTGGTAGAAATTTCACGAAAGAAGAGCCAAGATATGATAGATAAAAATTATTTCAGTCATACATCGCCTACATACGGCACCCCGTTTGATGCCCTGAAAGCGAACGGCATAAGCTACAGATATGCGGGGGAGAATCTGGCGGGCGCCGCCACCGTGGAAGAAGCCCACAAGGCATTAATGGCGAGTCCGGGGCACAGGGCCAATATATTGAATCCGAATTATAATTATGTGGGCATCGGCATAATTGACGGAGGACCTTACGGCAAGATGTTCACCCAGACATTCATAGGAATAAAATAGTCTTCTTCAGCGGCATGGTTTGTGAATTTCCTGTTGATAACATGTTCATAATGTGGATAAGTCGAGAGGCTATAAGCCTCTTTTTTTTTATTTTATTCCGAACTTCCCGAGCGATCAATTCATATTATAATATTGAGACTGGTTGCAATGTTTATGCTTGAGGGGGAACGATCCATCTAGACATTGAGGGAAAGGAGGGGTATCATGCAGATTTTGAGTTTTATAGTGATTGCAGGAATAGCCCTGATAGTCTTCTATCTTTTTTTAAGGAAACTTTTCAATGAAGACCGGTTAATATTTCCTGGAGAAAAATCGCACTTTGAAGAAAAACAACATGATGAGGCTGAAAAATCGCCTCCGGAAGAAGGGCCCCAGGATCCCGGGAACGTGCAGCCTGATCAGCCAGAACCCGTTGAAAAGTCTGAAGAATATACGAAAGAAAAAGATGAGAAAGATGAGAAAGATGATGCTGCAAGGGATGTCGATGAAAAAGAAAAACAGTCGCCTGAGCAATCCCAAGAAATAAAAATGTAACATATTTGGCAAGCTTCACATATATTATATAAGAGTAAGGATATAAGCATGAATATGCACTTTTCTGAGAAAGGAGGATGTAAATGGGCGTACAACTCACAAAAGAGCTGGTGAGAGTCGACCAGGTAATTGGAGAAGACAAGACTCAGACCATTGTTGAAGGAACTATTACACTGCCGAATGGTAAGCCGGATATAGAACAGGTCATTTCTGCTCATGCCACTTTGGACACCGAGAGCCTCGAAACCGACATAATAGAAAACAAGGTCATAGTAGAAGGAAAACTTGATGTAAATGTCATGTATGTTGGAGCGGTGCCGGAAGGCACGCAACCGGTCCACTTCGTGGAAAGCAGCGTGGATTTCAGCTTTTTCGTAAAGATTCCCGGAGCAAGGAAGGACATGGATGTCAGAGTAAAGGCCAAAATCGAGCATGACCATCACGACCATCATGATCATCACGACCATCACGATCGTTTCGTAATGGTCAGCTTTGATCCCAACAGGCCGAGAGAGATAAAGGTAAGAATCATAGTGGAATTTTTTGTAAAGGTTACCAAAAGGGAGAAGATCGAAATAGTGGTTGATGCCACCGGCCCCGAGGATCTGCAGGTATTAAAGAAGTCTCTGAGCATCGATGATGTGGTAGGTGAAGGCCGGGACCAGGCCATAGTAAAAAGCGATGTGTCTGTGCCAGAGGCAAAGCCGGATATTCTTGAAATCGTGAGAGTCGAAGGCAAAGTTGAGGATACCGATACAAAAGTGATTCGCGATAAGGTCATCATCGAGGGCACCCTTGATGTAGGAGTTCTTTACGTGGCTTCCGTTCCCCAGGGCGAACCGCAGCAGCCGGTGCATTTTATGGAGGCTTCAATACCCTTTACCCAGTTTGTGGAGGTTCCCGGCGCCGCGGAGGACATGTCCAAATATGTAAAGATAAGAGTGGAACACATAAAAGGCCGCAGGAAGGATGCCAGGACCGTTACGGTGGAAGCAATTTTAAAGATGAGGGCGAAAGTTTTCGAGACAAAAATACTCAACGTTGTGGTGGATGTATTCAGCCCTTCGGAAAAACTGGAAGTTGAAAAAACCCTCATAAAGGTAGATGAAGTCATCGGCGAAGCAGAAAATGAGATTGTTGTCAAGGAAACATTGAGCGTTCCCCCTGAAAAGCCCCCGATCGAACAGATCTTCAAGACCAGGGCCAAAGATGAAGTTACCGAGTATGATATTATAGATGACAAGATAATCGTGGAAGGCAGCCTGACCCTGGAAACCCTTTATGTGGCAGATGTGACGGGCACTCCCGGTGCGCCGCTGCAGCCGCTGCATTTCATGGAGCATGAAATTCCCTTCACCACTTTTGTGGAAATACCCGGGGCCAGGGAAGACATGACCGTAGATTTTGATATTGATGTGGAACATGTTTCATCCAAAGCGGACCCAAACGACAACAGGAAATTTGAAGTAAGAATCGTAATCGGCCTGAATGCCAAGGTTACCAAGATGGTACAGCTTGAGGTGGTGGAGAACGTAATAGAGCCCGAGGAAGAAGAAGAGGAAGAAGAGGAAGAAGAGAAAGAAGAGAAAGAAGAAAAGAAAAAGGAAAAGGAAAAAAAGGAAGAGGAAAAGCCCTCCATGACCATATACATCGTTCAAAGAGGGGATACTCTCTGGAACATAGCCAAGAGGTACAATGTCACCGTAGATTCCATAGTAAAAGCCAACAACATAACAAACCCCGACAGCATAATGCCCGGTCAGCAGCTTGTGATACCGAGGCGCATGTATTGAGGGGCGAAAGCAATAGAATCCCGCCTGACAGCGGGATTTTTGTTTTTCTTTGCGCGAAAATGGCAATAATACTATCCGAGGTGATATTTTTGGGTGAAAAGGTTAGAGGGCATCTTATGATAATTGGAGGTGCCGAGGATAAAGACGGCGAATGCATCATTCTCAAAAAAGTGGTGGAACTTTCGGGCGGGGCAAAGGCTCGCATCGCCGTGATAACGGCAGCCGCGAAAGATGCCCGGAGAGTGGGTGAAAGCTATGGGGCTGTATTTAAAAAGCTTGGGGCAGGCGATATAGATATCGTTAACATAGAAACGCGAAAGGACGCCTTTCGGGGGGAAATCATCGACAGCATTGCCGATTCTACCGGTATTTTTTTCACGGGAGGGGATCAGCTTCGCATAACCAGTCTTCTGGGGGGAAGCCTCGTATACCATGCGCTGCATGCGGCCTATGACAACGGGGTGCTCATCGCGGGCACCAGTGCCGGGGCATCCGCCATGAGCGATATAATGCTTGTCGGAGGTGATGGCGATCAGGCCCCAAAGAAAAATGCCATCAGCATGGCGCCGGGGATAGGACTCCTGGAAGAAGTGGTCATAGACCAGCATTTCGCGCAGCGGGGCCGCATAGGAAGGTTGCTTTTGGCGGTGGCTCAGAATCCATATGTTTTGGGGGTGGGGATCGACGAGGATACCGCCGTGCTGCTCAACCCCGATGCCACTTTCGCCGTGGTGGGGTCCCAGACGGTTACGGTGGTGGACGGCATGGACGCGGAATACACCAATGTATCGGAACTGTCCCCGGGCGAACCCTTAAACCTGTTCGGCGCCAGGATTCACGTGCTTTCATCCGGCGCGCGCTTCAACCTAAAAACGCGCAAACCTTTTTCAAAGTTCGAGGTTTGAGGCTCGAAGTTCGAAACTGAAGCCCGGGGTTTGACCGGGGGAGTAAAACCAGCGGCTTCTCAAAGATGCGGGCAGCTCTGAAGAAAACTATAGAGATTGACAACAAAAAGCGATGTTGGTATTGCCTGCAAATTTCATGCATAGCCGAAGTGCAAATGGTTAGCATATTAAAGAAAGAATAAGCAAGGCACTATACAAGGAGGAATATGATGGATATTGTAGACATAAGGGCCATTGAAGGCCCTAATATCTACAGCCCCAAACCCGTTGTCAAAATGATTCTGGATGCAGGGGATATGGACGATACACCTACCCGGGACATTTCTGGATTTAATGAAACCCTGCTTCGCTTGCTTCCGGGCTTGGCACAGCACCACTGCTGTTTTAAAAGCCCCGGAGGCTTTTTGATGCGCCTGAAAGAAGGCACATATTTTCCGCATGTCATAGAACACATAGCATTAGAAATGCTGAATCTCGCAGGGCAGGATGTGAAGTTCGGCAAGGCAAGAAGAATTAAAGGCAGCCTTTACGATGTCGTTTTCGGTTACAGGGTGAAGTCTCCGGCTATAAAAGCCGCGGAATTTTCCGTTCGATTGGTGGAATCCATACTCCGCTCTCAAAAAATTGAACTGGATGAAATGATTCGGGAACTTGCCCGGGAAACCGTGGAAAAAGGATTGGGACCCAGCACCGCCGCCATAGTTTCGGAAATCAAAAAAAGGGGAATACCCGTAACACGCATTGGAGAAGGCAGCATGCTGATTCTTGGATACGGAGCCCGTCAAAAACGCATCGAAGCCACCATCACCCAGAACACAAGCTGTCTTGCGGTGGATGCAGCCTGTGACAAGACGGTGACCAAGGAATTGCTTTCCATGGCCGGCATACCGGTTCCGGTGGGCATGGTGGTTTGCACAGAAGAGGAAGCCGTGAAAGCAGCGGAAAAATTGGGCTTTCCCGTGGTGGTGAAACCCTGCGATGGCAACCAGGGCAAGGGAGTGAGCCTGAACCTGCAAAACCCGGCAATGGTGCGGGAAGCCTTCCGCCTCGCTTCGGAATATTCCTCGAGAATCATTGTGGAAAGACAGATAATGGGGCGGCATTACCGGATACTGGTGGTTGATGGCCGCTTTGTCTGCGCGTCCGAAAGGATACCCGCACATGTTATCGGCGACGGAATCCATACCATAAGGGAGTTGGTGGATATCACCAACAGCGATCCCCTTCGGGGCGAAAATCATGAAAAACCCCTAACAAAAATAAAAATAGATCCGGTGATCAATATGGTGCTGGCACGCCGGGGGATGGACCTTGAAACTATCCCTCAGAAAGGCGAAAGGGTTTTCCTCCGGGAAAACGGGAATCTCAGCACCGGCGGCATTGCTGTGGATGTAACCGATGCTGTCTGCACGGAAAACCGGGAGCTCGCAGAAAGAGCGGCATCCATGGTAGGCCTTGACGTGGCGGGGATAGACATCACCACGGAAGATATAGCAGTTCCCGCAGAAAAAAGCGGCGGCGCTGTAATCGAGGTAAATGCCGCACCGGGCATAAGGATGCACCTGTTTCCGTCACAGGGCAGGCCCAGGCCGGTGGCGAAAGCCATAGCGGATATGCTGTGCCCCGAAAATGTTCCATCTTTCCCCCTGGTGGCGGTAACCGGTACAAATGGAAAGACTACCACCGTAAGGATGATAAGTCATATAATTTCTGCCTGGGGGTTGACATGCGGAATGACCTGCACTGACGGCGTGTATATCGGGCGCAGGCAAATAAAAGAAGGCGACTGCAGCGGGCCAGAAAGCGCCAAAATGGTGCTCTTTGATCCGCGGGTGGAAGCAGCGGTGCTGGAAGTGGCCCGGGGCGGCCTCATTAGAGCCGGTCTGGCCTATGAGGAGGCCGATGTTGGCGTGATAACAAACATTGCAGGCGACCACCTGGGCATGGACGGTGTGGAGACAATTGAGGACCTGGCCTTTGTCAAATCATTGGTAGTAGAACAAGTTAAAAGTGGAGGTTTCGCGGTTTTAAATGCCGATGACAGAATGAGTGTGGAAATAAAGGACCGGGCGAAAGGCGATATCATTTTTTTCAGCACTGAGGAGGACAATCTGGTACTCAGGAAACACCTCGCCTCCGGCGGCAGTGGAGTATTCGTTAGGGATGGCGGAGTTTATTTTAAAAACAGCGATGATGAGATTTTTCTTATGAAGGTGAAAGACATTCCTGCCACACTGAAGGGCAAGGCAAGGCACAATGTGCAGAATGCCCTGGCGGCAGCTGCAGCAGCATGGGCATTGAACATACCCTCCCGTATCATATCACGTGCCCTGAGAGATTTTGATTCAAGCCAGGATACAAACCCCGGGCGCATGAATATTTTCGAGATGCCCGGATTTACAGTAATGCTGGATTACGGGCACAATCCTTCCGGATTTGAAGCAGTCATCAATACCGCAAAATCGTTAAAGCCGGCCAGGCTGGTGGGAGTGATAGCCAGCCCGGGGGACCGTAGAGACCAGGATATCATCGCGCTGGGGCGAGTGGCCGGCAAGGGGTTTAATCGCATCATAATAAAGGAAGATGCCGATTTGCGGGGAAGAAAGCCCGGAGAAACGGCATCGCTGCTTTGTGAAGGAGCCCTTTCTGCGGGTATGAAAAGGGACAGGATAGAAGTGATTCTGAACGAAGAAGAGGCCATAGCGGCAAGTTTTGAAAATGCACTGGAAGGAGACTTGATAATAGTCTTTTACGAGCATTATGAAAACGCTCTGGAAGCCATAAGAAAGTGCCGAGAAAAAATAGCAAAAACCGCCGGAGCTGCTGGGATAATCTGAGTTATTTTTTTTAAACAAGCAGGATTTTGAAGTTTTGTGTGAAATATTATATACTATTGGGAGGGGAGAATTATTGTTCAAGCTAGATATGGATGCCAGGGCCAAGATTAATCTCACGCTGGATGTGCTGTACAGGAGGCCGGATGGCTATCATGAGGTCGAGATGATAATGCAGTCCATAGCCCTGAAAGACCGTCTCACTATCGAATTGATGCCTCCCGGTTCTATAGAAGTGTGCTGCAACAATTCAGAGCTTTTGTGCGACGAAAGCAATCTGGCCTATAAAGCAGCAAAACTCATGATAGAAGAGTATAACCTGGACGCGGGCGTAAAGGTTGCACTGGAAAAAAACATACCCCTTGCGGGGGGCCTGGCTGGAGGCAGCGCCGATGCGGCAGCCGTGATATTGGGGATGAATGAGCTTTTTGATTTGAAAATATCGACCGAAAAGCTCATGATGCTTGGAAAAACCATTGGAGCGGACGTGCCTTTTTGCATCCATGGGGGTACCGCTCTGGCACGGGGCATAGGGGAAATGATAACCCCCTTGAAACCCGTTAAAGGCTTGGGATTGCTTTTGATAAAGCCTCCGTATGCGGTTTCCACGAAACAGGTATACAGTAGACTGGATGTAAAAAACATAAAAACTAGACCGGATACACCCGCCATGATTCAGAAAATCTTGAGAGAAGATATGGGCGCCATGGCGAAAGGATTGTGCAACGTGCTGGAAGAAGTGACGTTTAAGCTCTATCCCGAACTGGCCCGGATTAAACGCGAACTTGTAGAAAACGGTGCCATGGGAAGCCTTATGTCCGGCAGCGGCCCCACTGTATACGGCGTTTTTGAAACTCCCGGGGATGCAAAAAAAGCTGCCGCGAAAATGATCCGCGGCAACAGTACTTTTATCGTTACAGAAACGAAATAAAGTTGTTATACATCACAAACGGACGTTTTAGAGGTGTGAGGCGGGAAGTTGGATGTGTGAATAGAAGTTGGATGCGGGAATAGTAAGCAATCCGAGTGTCGTGCCTTAATCCCGCCTCATACTTCACACATCACACCTCACAAAGGGGAGGGAGGAGAAATTTGGTTCATAAATTGTCGTCTGTAAAGCTGGATAATTACAAACCGCTGAGAGATGTGGTATTTGGAGCCATCCGGGAAGCTATAATTGCCGGGGAGCTGAAACCCGGGGAAAGGCTGATGGAGGTCCAGTTGGCGGAAGAAATGGGGGTTTCGAGGACCCCTGTGAGGGAAGCCATAAGAAAGCTTGAGCTGGAAGGCCTGGTAGTTATGATACCCCGCAAGGGGGCTTATGTGGCCGGGCTATCGCTGAAAGAAGCAGCTGATGTTTTTGAGATCCGGGAGAGTCTGGAGGGGCTGGCGGCGGCTCTGGCGGCGGAGCGCATCACCGATGAGGAGCTCGAGACCATGGAGAAGATTCTGTCGAGCATACAAAAAGCAGTGGAAGAAGGAGATGTGGATACAATAATAAAAAAAGATGCGGAATTTCATCAGATACTGTTTGCCGCCACCAGAAACGACCGCTTGGCGCAGATCATAAACAACCTTAAAGAGCAGATTGACAGATTCAGGGTGCAATCTTTCACAAACCCCGCCAGAATAAAGAACATCCTCCAGGAGCACCGCGGAATAGTCAACGCGATTAAAGACCGGAACGCGGATATGGCTGAAAAGCTGACTCGGGAGCACATCGAAAAAGTGGAAAACAATGTCATGGATATCCTCAGGAAACAAATGGATGCGGGGGAGGAACCTTCATGAACGCCCTGATACTGGCCGGAAAACAGGCCGACGGCCCATTGAGAGATTTGGGCGTCAGCAAAGCGATGATTAAAATCAACGGCAAAGAGATGATATTGTATGTGCTGGAAGCCCTGAAGGCAGTGGAATATATTGACAGGATAGCAGTGGTGGGCGATGCCAAGGACCTGGCGTTTCTTAAAAATAAAGTGGACGTTATAGTGGAACAGGAATATTCCATGGCTGAAAATATAGTCAAGGGGGCGCAAGAATTTCCCGAAGACGAGGAACTGCTGGTGCTCACGTGCGATATACCCATGATCACGCCCGAAGCCATAAAGGATTTTGTGCAGAAAGCCAGGGCAACGGGGGCGGATTTCAATTACCCCATAGTGCGCAGGGAAGATAATGACACGAGGTACCCCGGAGTCCACCGAACATATGTGAGAATAAGGGATGGCACCTTTACGGGCGGGAATATTGTGCTTGTCCGGGCCGGGATCGTAAAAAAAGCCATGGAAAGGGCGAAATATTTCCTTGCTTACCGCAAAAAGCCCTGGATGCTGGCGAAGATTCTTGGTGTCTCTTTTGTGGTAAAATTATTGCTGGGCATGCTGACCATTAAGGAGCTGGAGAACAGGGTATCGGATCTTTTCGGCATAAAAGCGAAGGCAGTCATTAGCGCTTATCCCGAGATAGGCACAGATGTGGACAAGAAAAGCGACCTGGAGCTTGCACAAAAAGTTCTGGCGGGAGGGATTTGAATGAGGCGAGGAGAGAGACTCGCCCTGCTGTCGAAAATGCTGTGCGAGAACCCCAACAGAATAATTTCGTTGAACTTTTTCAGTGAGCGGCTGGATGCTGCAAAGTCGTCCATCAGCGAGGATTTGAACATAATCAAGAACGCCTTTGCAATTTCCGGCGAAGGAGAACTTTCCACCATTGCCGGGGCAGGAGGAGGCGTCCGGTACCGCATTAAAAAAACCGACGCCGAAATAAAATCATTTGTGGAGGCGCTGTGCACGAATCTGACGGATCAAAAGCGCATCATACCCGGCGGGTACATATACATGACCGATGTGATATTTTCACCTGAATACAGCGAAAAAATTGGGCAGATCTTTGCTCAGATATTCATGGAAAAGGACCCCACCTGCGTACTCACGGTGGAGACCAAAGGCATACCGATTGCGCTCATGACAGCCCGGGCTCTGGATGTGCCGCTGGTAGTGGCCCGGCGCGACAGCAGAGTAACCGAAGGTCCCTCCGTAAATATAAGCTATGTTTCGGGGACCGGCCAGAAGATTCAAAACATGTCCCTGCCAAAAAGAGCTCTCTCGGAAAACGCCCGGGTGCTCATAGTGGATGACTTTATGAAAGGCGGCGGCACGGCGCGGGGCATGATGGAGCTTTCAGCGGAATTCAAGGCTGCGGTGGTGGGCGTGGCGGTGCTGGTGGCTACCGGGGTTCCGCAGCAAAAGCTTGTAAGGGACTATTTTTCCCTTCTTGTGCTGGATGAAATAGATATGGAAAAAGGAATAATAAAAATGAGGCCGGATAAAATCACAATTTCATGAAAAATTTAACTTCCCATGCAGGAATTTTAAGATTTATATAGAAATTGTACATGCGAAAATCTCGGCTGGGAGGTGCAAATCTTGGAAATTACAGATGTCCGAATCCGCAGAGTGACAGAGGAAGGCAAGATGAAGGCAGTGGTATCCGTGACTTTTGATGATGAATTTGTTGTTCACGATATTCGCATCATTGAGGGTCAAAACGGGCTTTTCGTAGCCATGCCGAGCCGCCGGACGCCCGATGGGCAGTTCAAGGATATCGCCCACCCTATCAACTCTCAGACTAGAGCCAGGATACAGGAGACCATCCTGCAGCACTATAACAAGGAAACGGCATGAGGACATCTATAAAAGATGTCCTAAATTTTTCATATTTACTGTAAATAACGTCATTTTTGCATATTACAATACAGCCTGATAAACCGTGGGTGTATTCTAGGAGGGATATTGATGACAGGATTTACGGCGGTGATTCTGGCCGCCGGTGAGGGAACCCGCATGAAATCCAATATTCCCAAAATGCTTCATAGGGTTTGCGGGATTCCAATGCTTGGCCATGTGATAAACGCCGCGAAAAAGGCCGGCGCCGGCAAGGTGGTGGCAGTGGTTGGCAAAGGCGCACAAGAAGTGCAGAAGGCATTCGAAAGCCAGGAAATAAATTTCGTGATGCAGGCGGAGCAGAAAGGCACGGGCCATGCCCTTATGCAGGCCCGAAAAGAGGCCGAAGGGACTGGCATCCTGATGGTGCTTTACGGGGACATGCCTCTGGTGACTGCGGAAAGCATTGCCGCCATGGTGAAATTTCACAGCGAACGCAAGCCCGCCGCCACTGTGATGACGGCCAGGGTGCAGAATCCTACAGGATACGGCAGGATAATAAGAGAAGGGCAACGGGTTTTGGCCATAAGGGAAGAAAAGGATGCCTCTGCAGAAGAGAGAGCGATAACAGAGATAAATTCCGGATTTTACTGCTTCGATGCATCCCTTGTGTTTGAAGCCCTGTCAAAAGTCAAAAACGACAACCGCCAGGGAGAGTTTTATCTCACCGACGTGGTTGAGATTTTCAACGGCGATGGCAGGGATGTGCTGGCCTTCGAGATAGCCGATCCGCTGGAGCTTTCGGGCATAAACGACCGCTGCCAGCTGGCATTTGCGCAGAGCGTCATGCAAAAGAGAATAATCGGGCGATGGATGAATGAGGGCGTGACTTTCATAAATCCCGATTCGTGCGTGGTAGATGTGAATGTAACCATCGGGAAAGACACCATAATTTACCCCGGAGTGCTGCTGGAAGGAGAAACGCATATCGGCGAGGGGTGTTTGATTGTTGGGCCCAGCCGCATTAAAGACAGCCGAATCGGCAATAATGCGGAAATAATTATGAGCCAGATACTGGAAAGCACAGTGGAGGATAAAGTCAAGATAGGCCCATTTTCAAACCTCCGGCCTGGATGCCGAATCGGTCAGGAAGTGAAAATCGGCGATTTTGTTGAGATGAAAAACGCCAGCGTGGGGCCGGGGTCGAAAGTGCCGCACCTTTCCTATGTGGGCGATGCCGTCATCGGCAAAAAAGTCAACATAGGCGCGGGCACCATTTTTGTGAACTATGATGGATACAAAAAACATCAAACCGTGGTGGAAGACGGGGCCTTCATCGGCTGCAATTCCAACCTCATAGCGCCGGTCGCCGTAAAGTCCGGCTCCTATGTGGCGGCAGGTTCCACCATTACCCGCGAAGTGCCGGAGAATTCTCTGGCAGTGGCCCGTGCAAGGCAGGAAAATAAAATAGGATGGGCGGAAAAAAGAAGAAAAAAAATAGAGGGAGGAAATAATAACAATGGATAACAGACTGGAGATTTTCACCGGCAATGCAAACCCCGAGCTGGCAAAAGAGATTGCGGACAAGTTGGGGATCAGCCTGGGCGATTCGGTGGTAAACACCTTCAGCGACGGAGAGATTCAGGTAAAAATAAATGAAAGCGTGCGCGGCGCCGATGTTTTTGTGGTGCAGCCCTTTTCTAGCCCGGTGAACGACCATATTATGGAGCTATTGATAATGATAGATGCTTTCAAGAGAGCGTCCGCATGGCGCATAACCGCGGTAATCCCTTACTACGGCTATGCGCGGCAGGATAGGAAAGTGAAGCCCAGGGATCCCATTACGGCAAAACTGGTGGCGGATATAATTTCAGCAGCCGGCACCCACAGAGTTCTCACCATGGATTTGCATGCGGGCCAGATTCAGGGGTATTTCAATTTTCCGGTGGACCATCTCCTGGCGGTGCCTATTTTGGCCGATTATTTCAGGAAAAAACAGCTGTCGGATGTTGTGGTAGTATCTCCCGATCTTGGCGGGGTAACCCGAGCCAGGGAACTGGCAAACCGCATAGGCGCGTCAATAGCCATAATAGACAAGCGCCGCCCGGAGCCAAACGTGGCCGAAGTCATGAATATTATAGGCAAGGTGGAAGGAAAGACCGTCATAATGATTGACGACATGATAGACACCGCAGGGACCATTATACTGGGAGCGGAAGCCCTTCTCGAGCGTGGAGCAAAGGAAGTGTACGCATGCTGCACACATCCCGTGCTGTCGGGTTCAGCCGTGGAAAGGCTTCAACAATCTCCCCTGAAAGAAGTCGTGGTGACCAATACCATAAAACTGAAAGACGACAAAAAAAGTGAAAAAATAACTGTGCTTTCTGTGGCGCCGCTTTTTGCTGCAGCCATTTCAAGAATACATGAAAACATGTCGGTAAGCACTCTGTTTGATTAGAACAGCGGGCAAAGATTGGAAAGCGGGCATAATGCAGTGGTCAGAAGTCGGCAAACGGATATAAGACAAAAGTTAAGGACAAAATTCACAAAATATGTATGCTAATTTAGCGATTAATGCTGTATTAATGCCATTGCGGCAAAATTGCGATGCGGCAGCTTGATTAAGTCTGCGATATTGGTTATAATTAATACTAAATATTATTGGCATAGTGCAGCAAATTGAGGAGGAAGTTATAATGGAGCAAATTGCTTTAAAGGCCGAAAAACGGAATATTTCATCAAAAGGCGGCATTAATGGGCTCCGCAGGAATGGCAAACTGCCGGGAGTGCTTTATGGAAAAAATATCGACAGCAGCCCGGTGACCGTGGATGCTAAAGAGCTTATGAAAATCCTGAAAAATCACGGCGAAAGCGCCCTTATCAACCTTGAGCTGGAAGGCCGGACGCATCCGGTGCTCATGAAGGAGATCCAGAGGGATACCTTCAAGGATGCAATAGTGCATGTGGATTTTTACGGAATATCCATGACGGAAAAGATAGAATTCGATTTGCCCATAATACTTAAAGGCGATGCAGAAGGGGTAAAAATGGGTGGCATCCTGCAGCATCAAAAGCGGGAGATTTCGGTAAAAGCCCTGCCGAAAGATTTGCCTGAGCATCTGGAAGTCGACATTTCCGATCTCAAAATAGGCGATACTCTCACAGTGGGGGATCTGAAAGTTGACGAAAAACTCACCGTGCTGGACGACCCCGAAGAAGTGGTTATCAGCATCCTGGCGCCCAAACTTGCCGAAGATACCGGAGTTCCCACCGGCCAGCAGGCAGCGGAGCCCGAAGTGGTGGCCAAGGGCAAGGAAAAGAAAGAGGAAGAATAACATCTTGCGTGCAATATTTCAAACAAAAAAAGGCGCAACCAAGTTGCGTCTTTTAATATAAAGGATGGTGGAGCGATTGTATCTCATCGCCGGTTTGGGAAATCCGGGCAGGGAATATGAACATACGCGCCACAATGTGGGTTTTATGGTGCTCGACCTTTTGGCAGAAAGGCTTGATGCAAAAATAAACAGGATAAAATTCAAGGGATTGATAGGAGAAGCGGTTTATGAAGGGGAAAAACTTCTGCTTTTAAAACCGCAGACCTACATGAACCTTTCCGGAGAGAGCGTTTCTGATGCCGTAAGCTTTTATAAGATTCCGCAGGACCGCATTATTATAATATACGACGACATGGACCTCGCAGCTGGAAGGCTGCGCATCCGCCCCGAAGGCAGCTCCGGCGGCCACAGGGGCATGGAGTCCATCATATACCAGCTTTCAACGGATAAATTCTGCCGCATAAGGGTTGGAATAGGAAGACCAGAAGGCGAAAGGGACGCTGCAGGCCACGTGCTGGGAAGACTTTGCGGAGAGGAGGCCCTGAAAATAAAAGCCGCCATGGAAGCGGCGGCCCAGGCGGCACTGCTCATCATCTCCAGAGGAGTCCACGAAGCTATGAATAAATTCAACTCCTTTGAAGCATAGCGTTTTTATGTCACGGGGACGGAGATGTTGACATTATCGAGGGCTCAGGGTATCCGCATGGGGTCGGGAAACTTGCATCGCTTTTACTTTATAATAATAAGGCCCTGAATATTTTTGGATCAAGCATTATTTGGAAAGGGAGAGAGCATTGAAAATACCGAGGATCATTCTTGCGGGAACAAACAGCGGATGCGGAAAAACCACACTTTCCGCCGGTATAATGGCAGCGCTGGTGAAACGGGGAATCACAATTCAACCGTTCAAGGTGGGGCCCGATTACATAGACCCGATGTTTCACACTTTTGTAACGGAAAGGTATTCAAGAAACCTGGACAGCTGGCTGCTGGATGAAACGAGCGTGATGCATCTGTTCCAAAAGAATGCTTATGGCTGTGATATGGCTTTCATTGAAGGGGTAATGGGCCTTTACGACGGTTTCGGCGGCAGAACCATCGAAGGCAGCACTGCACATGTGTCGCGCATATTGAAATCCCCAGTGGTAATTGTAATGAATGCGGATGGAATGGCTCTGAGCGCGGCGGCTCTTTTGCAGGGCTTTAAGGATTTCAAGGGCGGGACCGATATCCGCGGCGCAATCTTAAACAGGATAGACAGCTTCAGGCTGTATGCCTACCTGAAAGACATCATCGAGGGGAATACCGGAATAAGCGTGATTGGATATGTGCCCCATTCAGAGGAATACGAGCTGCCTGAAAGACACCTGGGGCTTGTGCCGGGGGCTGAACTGCCGGATTTGAAGGAAAGGATCGGGAGACTTGCATGTGCGGTGGAAAAAACCGTGGATCTTAACATGCTTGTAAGCCTTGCGAAACGGGCGCCGGAACTTGAGGATTCAAACGAAATTCATCCCGCTATGGGTCGAGGGAAAAAAGTCAGAATCGCGGTGGCGTATGACAAAGCCTTTAACTTTTACTACCGGGATAACCTTGATTTGCTGGAGATGATGGGGGCAAAGCTGGTTTATTTTTCACCAATGGAGGACAGCAGGATTCCGTGCGGTGTGCACGGCGTTTACTTGGGCGGAGGGTATCCCGAGATGTTTGCCAAAGAGTTGAGCGCCAACATTTCAATGCGGAATGATGTGCGGGAAAAAATCTTAAACGGCCTTCCAGCCTATGCGGAATGCGGCGGCCTGATGTACCTATGCCGGGCGGTAAGGGATAAAAGCGGCAATCTGTTTGAAATGGCAGGCGTGATACCTGCAGAAACTGAAATGACCCGGTCGCTGCAACGATTTGGGTATTCCCAAGTGCGCTTTGTAAAAGACAGCGTCCTCGGGAGCGCCGGAACCTTCACTCGCGCCCATGAATTTCACTATTCAGCGCTTAAAATCGATAAGGGATACGCTGTCGACTATTGCTGTGAAATACAAAAACCGGCTGGGGGCGACATGCAAAAAACTTATTGCGATGGAATCAAAATAAGAAACCTTTTGGCAACATACCAGCATATCCACTTCTGGTCGAACCCGGGCCTTGCGGCAAGCTTTGTCGAACACTGCGCCAAATACAGGGATGGAGCCTAAGTAATGCAATACGGCCTTTTTGTCCATATGCCTGTCCGTTGATATTTTAAAAATACTGCATATGGTATGTTTTACATTTAGTTGAACCTTTAATTTCTTTTTATGTGAAGATATCTTTAAGCTCTGCTAAAAGTCCGTCAAAAATCATGGACTGTACAGTGTCATCCTTTACAAAAAGCTTCATATCCGCAATGTCGTTGTTTTTGAATCCATATATTATCACTTGGCGGTTGAAATAGTTAACGACCCAGTATTCCTGGATTCCGGCTTGCATATAAAGGTCGAGTTTTTTGATAAGATCCATTCGGGATGATGTATCGGATAATACTTCGATGACAAGGGTAGGTATACCCGTATACCTGTCATTTTCATTTTTATTTTCTGGATCACATATGACCAGTAGATCCGGCTGCACCACGTTTATACTGTCCTCACCCTTTTTCAACGTAACATCTAAAGGAGACAGAAAAGGTATACATTTCTTTCCTTTAAACCATAAACGTAGGAGTGCATATAAATTTCCTACAATGCGCTGATGGGTTACTCCCGGCGAAGCAAGCAAAAACACTTCCCCATCAATATACTCGTATCTTTTGTCGGCCTTTTCATACATCTCCATAAATTCTTCATAGCTCATTTTTTTACCATGGCATCCATATGAAGTGGCTTGTTCACAAATTTTGTCCGAATTTCCCCAACTCCTGTGTCTGGTTATCTTTGCCACAGGCATTCCATTTTTTGTAACAATGATATCTTCCTTGTCAAGCAGCTTGATATATTTCCCAAAGTTATTTTTTATATCGGTGGCTTTAATAATCATTTTCCCACTTCCATGGCTAATATTTTAGCTAATTTATTATATCACCTGAAATACGGCAGGGTCAATAGCTGTTGCTTTCGCAGGCTTTGCAGGTAGAATATTCATACCATCACAGCAACCGGTTTGTAACGGTCGGCCTCCCATGATATAATAATGTTATTATACTGCAACGGGAGGGTTTTGTTTTGGCAACGCAAATGCAAATCATCGCCGGAAAAAAACAGGGGTTTACGGAATTCTGCCACGGCCTCAGGCAGGGGATCCCGATTGCCCTGGGATACATCCCGGTATCCTTTACATTCGGACTCATGGCGGTGGGCGGCGGAATACCGGTATGGACTGCGATACTTATATCAATGTCCAATCTTACATCCGCCGGGCAGTTTGCAGGCACCAATCTTATCATAGCAAACGCCCCGCTTCTGGAGATTGGTCTTACCACCTTTGTTATAAACATTCGCTATATGCTGATGTCGCTTTCGCTTTCGCAAAAAATCACCCCAGGGATGGCTCTTTTAAAGCGCTGCATCATGGCTTTCGGAATAACCGACGAAACCTTTGCAGTGGCTTCCATGGAAAAGGGCGAAATTACATTTAATTACTTCATAGGGCTTGTCACGTGCCCTTACTGGGGGTGGGCTCTGGGCACCGCAATGGGGGCGCTGACGTCTTCGGTGCTGCCGAAGGCGGTGCAGAGCTGCATGGGTATTGCGCTATATGCCATGTTTATTGCGCTCGTGGTACCCGCGGCCAAAAGGTCAAGAGCCGCCTTTTTCGTGGCCGCCGCTGCAATCGGCATCAGTTCGTTTTTCCGCTGGGGTCCCTATGCGAACCATATCTCTAGCGGCTGGAGCATAATTATTGCAACCATCATTGCCTCTTTTGCCGGCGCGGTGATATATCCGAAAGAGGAGGATGAACTTGAGTAAAACATTGACTGCTGTATTTTTAATGGCTCTGGTCACATACATACCCAGGGCCCTTCCCATAGCGGTTTTTAAAAACAAGCTAAAATCAAGGTTTCTGCGCTCCTTCCTGTTTTATGTCCCGTATGCGGTGCTGGGAGCCATGACATTTCCCGCTATTTTATACTCTACAGGCAATGTGTTTGCTTCAGCTGCCGGAATGGGCGCCGCACTGATTCTGGCGTATTTCGAACAGGGCCTCATGAAAGTGGCTATTGGAGCCATATTGGCGGTTTACATCACCGGATGCCTTCTTCATTGAATGCAGGAATCTTCTACAAAAAAGATAATGTTGACATTTTTATTTTTGAAAAAAACACCCTATCAGGAAGTGAACATGCGCTTATGCCAGCATTGCAAGGACAGAATTCGTTTGCTTTCTTGCAAGGGCCCTGGGACTTTAACTCAAGATGCAATGCACCGCCTTGGACCTCTATAAGTTTACCGATAAATCCCTTATTGCTTCATATGCAGTAGAAGGCATAGCAACTCTGGTTAAAGAAGGGCTGATTGCAGGCAGCGCAAACAAGATAAATCCCAAAAGCAATGCCACAAGGGCAGAGGCGGCAGTATTGCTTTGCGGAATATATAACAAATATGCAGAATAGGCTTTGTATCCTTTAACGGTAAATCATTGGCAATGCATCCCAAAATCGTATTTACAATATTTTTCAGCATATAAAATTTTTAGAGGGACAGATTAAACATGTGAGAATACAAATCTAATCCCGCAGGAAAGGGGAGGGATGTTTTTGCCGAGGAAAAAATCATTTTTTTGGGGTCTTGGAGCTGCGGCACTGGCTTTTATAATGGTGCCTAAGTTTAAAAAAATGGCCAGGCCCGCAATTGTTAAGGGAATATGTGGAGTCATGGGTCTTGCGGAAAAAGGCAGAGAAGCAGTGGAAGGATTCAAAGACCGCCGGAGGGGAAAAGAAACTAATGCCCAGAATGCTGCAAAAACCGATGGCGGTGCAGAGAGGCTGCAGAGGATGCAGCAGGAAGAAGTTGAAGCCCTCGATGAGATAAAAGAGCTCAAAAACATGATATCCAGGCTTCAGGCCGAAATAAATGAAATAAGACAGAAAATTAGTCTCGGGAGAGAAGGGTGATGGGTAATTCGGAATTGCGGCTGCGCTAAAATTTGATTATGAAAAAGACGGCGAAGCCCTGGCGCTGCAGAACATGATAAAAAACGAAGGCATAGACGGGGTGCTGGACAAAATCTGCGGCATACCCCGGGAAAGTCCGTTAAATATGCTCGTAAAAGACATGCTGAAGCACCGCTTTGTGGAATAAAATCCCTTGAATTTTAAAAAATCCCCGACGAAGAATAAATACGGGGATTTTTTATTTGCTGCAGGAAAATGTTTTACAAAAAATATTTATACTTATTGACAGCGAAAAATTATAATAGTATAATTTAATAAAGAGATGGGGGTGAAAATATAGCAAATATCGAAATCGATGAAAAGGCAAAAAAATATATTCAGGACAGGAAAAACAACGCCATCACCATAAAATTGGAGTGCTGCGGCGGGTGAGTCGGATGCAAGTATATGCCTGCCGTGTATGCAGGCACACCGGCTGAGCCGAACGATTCACGCCAAAAAATGTAGACGGCAAAAAAATCTATATAAGCCCTTCGTGGATGCGGAAAAAGGTCTAAGGATATATCTCTCTGGTTATTCAAAGGTCTGGCGGTGGCACCGCTCAACTATTGAAAGTCAAAGCCCTTCAAATGTAAGACGGGGAGCTATGACAGACAGCGAAAAAATTTAATCCCTGTCGTAAGCGCTTTTGCAATGCTCCTTGTAAAGTTGTATGAACTTGAGAATGAAGCTGAATTCTTCCTCGGTGCAGTCCGCCACCATCTCCAGCACCGACCGCACCCTGGGGTCCAGCAGAAGCTCTTTTAATGCGGGGTTCATGGGTTTGAACAGCGACGATATCTCGTCGTCGTCCGCTACGAAATAGCACGGCGAAAGCGAAAGAGCCGAGGCGATCTTTTCCAGGGTCTTTATGGAAGGTTCCACCCTCCCGCTTTCGATCTGGCCTATGAGACCGGTAGAAACACCGGCTCTTGCTGCAAGCTCAGCCTGCGTCAGCTTGCGTTCGCGGCGTATTTTCTTAATCTTATATCCTACATGGTTGGCGGATGAAATAATATCATCAGTGCACACACCCAGACCCCGGGCTATGGCCCTCAAAGTGGACACTGCCGGAAGCACCTTGCCATTTTCAATGTGACACAAATACGCTGCGGAAATGCCGGCTTTTTCGGCCAGTTGTGACTGAGAAACACCTTTTTTCTGGCGGAGCGAGGCTATTTTTTCACCCAGGACCGTGGGGGTCGCGGTTATGGTGTCCGCTTCGGGGAAGAAACCCTCTTTCGACACGTTTAAAGCTGCTGCCAGTTTTTCTATAGTTTCGAGAGTTGGCTCCTTTTTCCCCCGTTCGATCTCGCTCAGGTAAGAGACCGAAAGTTCCGCCCGCCGGGCCAGCTCCTGGAGCGACATGCTCCGCTTCTTGCGGAAACTGCGTATCAATCTGCCGTCTATCACGAATATGCCCCTTTCGAAAATAATATCTATGATTCAGTTCTATAAATATTATATATACTATAATCAAATTATAGTATATATTAATAGTTTGGTCAACAAAATAAAAATATATTGAATATAAGGAGGATTTTAAGATGAAACCAATAACCGTTACCGACGAAAACTTTGAGCAGGAAGTCCTTCAAGCCGATGGCAAGGTCCTGGTGGACATGTGGGCGGCCTGGTGCGGACCATGCCGTATGCTGGCTCCCGTTGTGGATGAGATTGCCGATGAATATGAGGGCAGGCTCAAGGTGTGCAAGCTGGATGTGGATGAAAACCCTGATACCGCTGCCAGATACGGTGTAATGAGCATACCCACTTTGCTGGTCTTTGAAAACGGCCAGGTGGTTAACAAACTGATAGGCTTCAGGCCCAAGCGGGATATCATTGCCGAAATAGGCATTTAAAAAACATCCATCAATCAAAGACCCCGCCCTCCGGCGGGGTTTTATTTGCACTGCGATATCGGAAAAGTGGAAATTTGCTTGCTGTTGAAATTCCTTTTGAAAGCCGCGAAGCAGATTAAAATTGGATTATATAAAATATAATTCCGCCGTTCATGAGGCGGTATTTATTTTGCTGCATTTTTTTTGGAATGAATTGACACTGTGGAGGATAAAATATATAATATAAATGCAAATGAGTTGCAACTGGAGTGGTGGATTTGAACGGTAAAAAAGCAAAAGGGATATTGTCTGCAATAATTATAATGGCGAGCCTGGCCCTTGCCGCATCGGCCTGTGGAGCAAAAAACGCCGCACCGGAAGAAAATGCATCTTACCAATTAAAGATATATACAACTTTTTACCCCCTTTATGATTTTACAAAAAAGATTGTGGGGGATATGGCCGATGTGGAGAACATGATTCCTGCCGGTGTGGAACCGCACGACTTCGAGCCTTCTCCCAGACAAATGGCGGCCCTCTACAGCGCCAAAGTTTTTATTTTCCTGGGGGAACCCATGGATACATGGGCAAAAAAGGCGGAATCTCAACTGGCGGCTAAGGGTGTGAGGGTGGTTGAAGCAGGGAAGGGGCTCATCCGGGACAATGACCCCCATGTCTGGCTAGATCCGGTAATGGCCAAAGAGATGTCCCGCCGCATATGCAAAGCGGTGGAGGATGTGGACGCAAAAAATAAATCTTATTATGAAAAAAATATGTTGCTGCTGGGTAAAAAGTTTGATGAGCTGGACGAAAGATATAAGGAAGGCTTGTCCGCCGTCTCCCGGAAGGACATCGTCACATCCCACTCGACCCTGGGTTATCTTTCAAAGCGCTACGGCTTGAACCAGATTTCCATCACAGGGCTTTCGCCCCAGGAGGAGCCTTCGCCGCGCAAGATGGCGGAGCTTGCTCAAATATGCCGTGAAAAGGGAATAAAGTATATATTTTTTGAGACTCTCGCGAGCCCGAAACTTTCGGAAACCCTGGCGCGGGAAGTCGGGGCGCAGACGTTGGTGTTCAATCCCGTGGAGGGCTTGACCGAAGAAGAGATTAAGGCTGGAGAAGATTATTTTTCGATTATGGAAAAGAATCTGGAAAACCTCAAAGAAGCTCTGCAATAGTATATACTTGACTTTTGCATGGAGTAATTGCACGCCTGGCTCCGTGATGGCATGGCATTGCAAAAAGCGGAGCGATGCTGCAGTTTCTTTCCGGGAATAACTCATTGACACAGTTTCATGGCATTGAAAAAAGAAGGGATTTTTAATGGCCGCTATAGAAAATATCGGCGCCAATCAAAAAAACAACAATTTAAACAGCGATAAAACACAGCAAAAAAATTTTCATACCGATGAGGTGGTAAGACTTGACGGTGTCACCTTCGGCTACAACGGTGCTCCGGTGCTGGAAGACATCAGCCTTTCGGTGAAGGCAGGAGATTTTCTCGCCCTCATAGGGCCCAATGGTGGCGCCAAATCCACCCTCATGAAGCTGATGGTGGGGCTTCTTTGGCCCAGAATCGGCGAGGTGAGGCTTTTTGGAATGGACGTGAGGCATTTTTATGAATGGAACAGAATCGGCTATGTTTCCCAAAACGCTGTGCGGGTGAATACCGGATTCCCTGCCACGGTGGAGGAAGTAGTAGCATCGGGGTTTTACAGCGGCTTCGGGAAGCTCTTTGATTCCGCCCGGAAGAGGGAGGCGGTGAAGCGGGCTCTGGATCTGACCGGAATACAGGCCCTTTCCCGGCGCCTGGTGGGCGAGCTTTCCGGCGGGCAGCTGCAGAAAGTTTTTCTTGCAAAGGCCCTGGTGAAAAAACCCGAAGCACTGTTCCTGGATGAACCAACTACCGGAATAGATGCGGCATCCAGCAGGGAATTTTACGCGCTGCTCAAGGAATTGAACCTGCGTGAAGGAATAACCGTGGTCGTTGTTACACATGACATCGGGGCGGCCTTTGACCGGGCGAAAAAGATCGGGTGTGTGCATGGCGGAAAGGTTTACATCCATGATAATATAAATGAAGTAACCCAGGAGCATATTGCGGAAGTCCTGGGCTTCAGAATACCGGAGCTCTCGGCTGTTTTTTCGAAAAATCGGGAGCCGGAAACGGGAATGCAACAAAGCTGCCGGCCGCAAATTCCCACTTGATAAGATATACCTCATACGATATATGATTCGGGGAGGAAACTTATGCATATATTCGCTTTTGATTTCATGCAAAGAGCATTCATGGCGGGCATAATCACCGCCGTGCTGGCTTCTTCTATAGGGATTTTTGTGATGCTGAGGCGCATGTCCCTTGTGGGCGACAGCCTTTCCCACGCAGCCCTTGCAGGAGTAGCTGCCGGGATGCTTTTCGGATTTTATCCGTTTTACGGGGCCCTTGCATTTTCGGCCCTGGCAGCAATTGCCATAGAATTTATACGCAAGGCTTTCTACAAATATGCCGAAGTGGCTCTGGCTGTGGTGATGTCTGGAGGGATGGGACTGGCGGTAGTGTTGATAAGCCTTGGAAAATCTTTTAATGCCGATCTGTTCTCATACCTATTCGGCAGCCTGGTGGCGGTTAGCCCCTCGGATTTATGGGTAATATCAGGAGTGGGTTTTTTTATCGTGATTTCACTGGGGGCGCTTTTTCGCGAACTTTTCGCAATTGCATTCGATGAGGAATCCGCCAGAATTTCCGGAATACCGGTGGATGCAGTGAATACATATTTCACGCTGCTTACCGCCCTGGCGGTAGCCCTGTCGGCACGGGTGGTGGGGACCTTGCTGGTTTCAGCCCTCATGGTGATTCCAGCTGCCGTAAGCCTCCAGACTGCCGGGAGCTTTAGAGCCACTTTTGCCATCGCCGTGGGGGTGGCCGTGTTTTCCGTAATATCCGGACTTTATATCTCGTTCGTATTCGACCTGGCTCCAGGCGGTACCATTGTGCTCATAGCTGCCGCTATACTTCTTGCCGTTATTGCGGCAAAAAAATTGCATTATGACGTGTAAGTTTCGTATTAAAAATTCCGCGGGTATAACGGGATGGGAGCAATTTTGATGAGCATAGACGAGATGCTGAAACAAAAACAGTTAAAAGTCACGCCGCAGCGCAAGGCAATTCTAACGGTGCTGGAAAGGTCAGAGACGGTCCTGAGCGCACAGGATCTCTTCCGAGAGGTGCTGGAGCTTTTGCCCGGCACAAATTTTTCCACTATTTATAGAAATCTGGACATTCTTCTTTCCAAGGGGATTTTATGCCGCATCCATAGAGAATACGGCGGTGATCTTTATGAAATCCGACGGCAGGAAGGACATCACCACCACGTGATATGCAAAGCATGCGGAGCCTCCTACACACTTGATTTTTGCCCAATGGAAGCGCTGGGCCGCGAACTCCAAAAACAGGGGTTCACCCCGACGGAGCACCGTTTCGAAGTCTACGGCTACTGCGATAAATGCAGGAAAAGTTGAGGGATTTTATTGTTTTTAAAGGAAGGTGATTTTAACGAATAATTAAATAATTAATTATGATGCGAGAGGTAAATTATGCCGGTGGATGGCAAAGCAGTCTTCGGTGTGAAGCAGCATTTCGCGCCGGAAAAAGCATTTTATCGCAAGGGGGTATGAATATGCTCATTTTATCGAAGGATGACATAAAAAAAGTGTTTTCAATGAAAGAAGCCATTGAAGCAGTGAAACAGGCTTTCAGCATTTATTCCCAGGGCAAAAGCGTGGTGCCGCTCAGGATAAACATCAATGTACCCAAATATCAGGGCCAGACCCTTTACATGCCGTCATATGTGGATGAGTTGGACAGCGGCGGAGTAAAGATAGTGTCCGTTTTTCCCGGCAATATAGAAAAAGGCATGACCTCTGTACAGGCTGCCATGGTGCTTGTGAGCGAGGAGACGGGGGAAGTGTGCTCGATCATGGACGGCACTTGCCTTACGCAGCTTCGCACGGGAGCCGCCCAGGGAGCCGCCATTGACATTCTGGCGAGAAAAGATTCAAAGGTTGGGGCACTTTTCGGCACAGGGGGGCAGGCCGCAGCACAGCTGGAGGCTATGCTGACGGTGAGAAATCTGGAAAGAGTATACGTTTTCGATATAAATAAACAGAGGGCGAATGAATTTGCCGAAAGGATGCAAAATGAACTGGCGGATTTCGGCGCGGAGATTATAGCGGATGCCGGTGTTGAAAAAGTCCTGCCTCTGGCCGACGTGATAACCGCCGTGACCACATCAAAAAGGCCGGTTTTTGATGGGAGGCTTGTAAAAGAAGGCGCCCATGTAAACGGTGTCGGCGCATATACCCCCGACATGCAGGAAATCGACGAATACCTGGTGAAGAGGGCCGACAGAGTTTATGTGGATTCAAAGGAAGCCGTTCTTTCGGAAGCGGGCGATTTCATTATACCCATGAAAAACGGCGCCATTGACTCGGGCAGAATAAACGGAGAACTGGGGGAAGTAATATCGGGCAAGATACCCGGCAGGCAGAGCGAAAAAGAAATAACCCTGTTTAAAACCGTAGGAATCGCGGTGCAGGACGTGGTAACTGCTCATAAGATTTACACAAAAGCTCTGGAACATGGCATCGGAATAAAAATTCAATTTTAGGATTTTTTATGCCGGCAAAAAATTTTTTAAGCCTATTGCACTTTTTAAAAAAATGTGCTAATATATTTACAATAAAAATTAATGACTTAACTCGATGAAGGGGAATAGTAACCCTGACGGAAAGTTGCAGAGAGCCGCCGGCGGTGGGAGTGCGGTACCGGAAGTCAAGGCGAATGGGCCCTGGAGAAGATGCGGCGAAAGAAATTAGTAGCTGCATACGGATAGTCCCCCGTTAACACGGGACAGGATATCGCAGTTTTTGCCGTATCCGGAAAGAGGGTTTTGCATTTAGGTGGCATCGTGGCACTTTATCCTAAAGGATGAAGTGCTTTTTGATTATAAAACGGCCTACCCGCCTGCCACCGTATGCACAGCCAATTTGGGTGGCACCGCGGAAAAGCATCCGTCCCTTTATACGGGATGGATGCTTTTTGATTTTTTTGAAAACAGGAGTGATGCCTTTGAATTGAAGGGGAACCGGAATATAAAAAGAATAATGTCAAAGATGACAAAGGAATATATAACTGGAGATGCATATGACTGTATATAACTTGAAAGGAGTTGATTCTCATGGATGAGATAAAGATACTTTTGACCGAAAAGGAAATGCCGACGCACTGGTACAACATTCAGGCCGACATGCCGAATCCCCTGCAGCCGCCCCTCAGCCCCAAGACCGGTGGTATTATGGCTCCGGAGGAGCTTTCGGTGATCTTTCCGAAGGCCTTATTGGAGCAGGAGATGTCTCGCGAAAGATTCGTAGAGATACCCGACGAGGTCCGGGAAATCTACCGCTTGTGGAGGCCATCGCCGCTCTTTCGCGCCCGGAGGTTGGAAAAAGCGCTGGATACTCCCGCCAGGATTTACTTCAAGCACGAAGGCGTGAGCCCTGCGGGCAGCCATAAGCTCAACACCGCAATCCCGCAGGCGTATTACAACAAAAAAGAAGGAATAAAGAGGCTTTCCACAGAGACAGGCGCCGGGCAATGGGGAAGTGCCCTTTCCATGGCATGCAATTTCTTCGGCCTGGAGTGCACCGTATACATGGTAAAGGTGAGCTTCCGGCAGAAACCCTACCGCAGATCCATGATGCAGGTCTTTGGAGCAGAAGTCATCCCCAGCCCCAGCGACAGGACCGAAGCGGGCAGAGCAATCCTGGCAAAGGACCCGGATTCCACCGGAAGCCTGGGCATTGCCATCAGCGAGGCTGTGGAAGATGCGGCAACCCACGATGACACCAACTATGCCCTGGGAAGCGTCTTAAACCATGTGGTGCTCCACCAGACGGTAATAGGCCAGGAAGCCAAAAAGCAGATGGAAAAGGCGGAATACTACCCCGATGTGGTTATAGGCTGCTCCGGTGGAGGAAGCAATTTCAGCGGCCTGGCAATGCCATTCGTGCAGGACAAAATAATAGAGGGCAGAAAAACCCGCATCATGGCCGTGGAACCCACCGCCTGCCCCAGCCTTACAAGAGGCAAATTCACCTATGATTACGGCGACACCGCGCACCTGACTCCGAAGATGATGATGTATACTCTGGGCAGCGGTTTCGTGCCTCCGGGGATCCACGCAGGAGGCCTCCGGTATCACGGGGCATCCCCCATCCAGAGCCAGCTTTTGCATGACGGCCTCATAGAGGCGAAGGCTTACGGACAGCTGGCCGTTTTTGAAGCCGCGGTACTGTTTGCCAGAAGCGAGGGCATCATCCCTGCACCCGAATCCGCCCACGCTATAAGAGCAGCTATAGATGAAGCGCTGGCGGCCAGGGAAGCAGGAGAGGCCAGGACCATTTTGTTCAACCTCAGCGGCCACGGGCATTTCGACATGAGCGCCTATGATGCGTATCTGGCTGGGGAACTGACCGATTCAAGCCTTGCAGAAGAAACGCTGAACGAACTTATGTCAAGGGGACGGTTCTCTTGACATTCCAACATACGTCATAAAAAATCAAAAAATCAAAAAATCATGTCAAAGGAAACGTCCCTCTGACACCTCTGACAACAAAGATAAATTTTTAAGGAGGAATTTCCATGAAATTGAAAGATATGGTTTTAACCGCGCTGCTTTTATCTATAGGCCTTGTGCTTCATCAGATAACACCGCCCATAGTGGGCGGCATGAAGCCCAACTTCCTGCTCGCCATGCTGTTCGTTGCACTATACATCAACAATAGCCCAAAGAATGCTTTTCTGGCAGGCGTCATCGGTGGAACTTTTGCCGCCCTCACTACAAGCTTTCCGGGAGGCCAGGTGGCCAACTTCTTTGAAGAAATCATCACGGCTTTTGTTGTATCATTCCTCATAAGGCTCACGGCAAAACTTTCCCCCCACATATCCGTGCCTCTGGTGGGTTTTGTTGGGACCGTGGAGAGCGGCACGGTATTTTTGACCATCGCCCTGCTGGTGGTGGGCAGCCTGCCGGTGGCCTTCCCGGTGCTGTTCGCAACGGTGGTAATTCCCGCGGCTGTAATCAACACCTTTGTGACATACATCTGCTACAATGTTGTATTCTCTGCAAGAAGGGTGATGAAGAAAGCATAAACCTATGTAAATTGAGCCTGTTGCTTTAAAGCATCAGGCTTTTTTATATGTATAGAAATCGATCATTGATTTTGATGCAAAAGTTGCTTCCTGCAGCATGACAGACCGCCCATTTCCGGAAGCTGACTCAATTTCTGCATAATGCCATAATTAATAGAAGGAATTTGCTTTTTAGGAGAAGAAATAGTAATATAAAAATTTTTTATAGGGAAGCGATCGGATGAGTTCCATATTATTCATTGCACCTTTCAAAAATATTGCCGAAACGGCATTGAAAGTGTCACAACAAATGAACATTAACTTAATAATTGAAGTCGGGAATATGGAAACGGCGCTTGAAATTTTAGGAAGATATCCCGATACCGATGTGGTAATAAGCAGGGGAGGGACGGCAGAACTTTTAAAAACTTTAAAAGACATCTCCGTTGTAGAAATAAAATTATCGATTAATGATTTTATGAATGCGATATCCGAGATCGCAAAAACCAGCATAAAGAAAATAGCGGTAATCAGCCGCAAAAGCATCTTGGAGGAAAATGTAATAGATTATGAGTTGTTTGGATCAAAAATATACTTTCGCCCCTGCAAAGATGTGGAAGAAATAAAAAAGGCCCTAGAGGAACTGAGTACGCAGGGTATAGAAGGTGTTGTAGGGGATAAAATGGCCATAGAATTTGCCCGGAAATATAATATGAAAACAAAGCTGCTGGATTCAGGCGAGGTAGCCATCGAAATGGCTATAAAAGAAGCATTAAACATTATCCGGGCAAAAGAGCAGGAAAGATTGCGCGCTGCACAATTGAATGCTATTATCGACAACATTGAAGAAGGCATTGTGGCGGTTACCGGCGACGGTCGCATTAGTTTTTATAATAATATTGCAAAAAAAGTGTTTGCTGGTAAAAACAATGTTATCAATTTTGATGAGGTTTATTCCCTTTTGAAGTATAAGAACGAGGAAAAGATACTGGATGTAAATAACAATAAAATTTTTACTCGAATCATCCCGCTTTATTCTAATGAAGTTCATAAAGGCTATGTCATAGCTTTTCAGGAAGTTAAAAACATTCAGGCTTCCGAGCGCAAAATAAGGCTGTCTTTGTATGAAAAGGGATTTTATGCTAAAAAGAGCTTCAATGATATTATAGGAGAATCGGATAAAATCAAGAATGTGATCGAAAAAGCTAAAAAATACGCCCACACGGATTCCAATATATTCATTTATGGAGAGACCGGGACGGGAAAAGAAATTTTCGCCCAGAGCATACACAATTACAGCAAAAGAAAGAACGGTCCGTTCGTATCCATAAACTGCGCTTCGCTGCCTCATAATTTAATAGAAAGCGAGCTGTTCGGATATGTGGAAGGCGCTTTTACGGGCGCCAGAAAGGGTGGAAAAATAGGGCTGATCGAACTGGCCCACGGCGGGACTCTCTTCCTCGACGAGATCGGCGAGATGCCGCCGGATATTCAGGGCAGGCTTCTCAGGGTCCTCCAGGAAAAAGAAATAATGAGGATAGGCGATGACAGAATAATACCTGTGGACGTGAGGATAATATGCGCTACCAATAAAGACCTTTTGAACATGGTGCGCGAAAAAACATTCAGGGAAGATCTGTATTATCGAATAAACGTATTAAAACTCGTGATTCCGCCTCTAAGGGAAAGAGGATGGGACATTATTAAAATTTTAGACTTTTATTTGAATAAGTTTAATAAACAATGCAATAAAAATATTAAATTGAGCGATGGTGCAGTAAGGGTTTTGCTTGAATATAGCTGGCCGGGCAACATAAGGGAACTCAGGAACCTGGCAGAAAAATTAGTGGCTTTGAACGATGGCGAAAGCATTTTGGGCCCTGCGCTCATATCGTCTTTGTTGAGTGAAGAAGTGCAGAATGACAAAAATGAAAATTTTATAAAGGTTTGTGAAGGCGGCAGCTTGAAAGATATGGAGTTTGAGATACTGAAACAGATGCTAAAACGTTATGAACCCGACGAAGTTTGCAGGAAATTGAATATAAGCAGGGTGACTTTATGGAGGAAGCTGAATAGAGGTTTCAAAAATGAAACAAATGAAATTCAAACATGAAAAAGAGCATGTTTTTTATATGAAAAATAACCATTTAAAATGTGGCATGGAAATTGCTTATTTAAATAAATGCAAAACATCTAAATATCTTCTTTATCATGTTTGTCATGCTATTGCATGATTAAAAAAATATTTATCAGGGAGGGCATATAAAGATGAAAAAGCGGTTTTCCAAAAAATGTATTACTATTGTGGGAATTCTTACATTGGTAGTGTCGCTGTTGTTGACGGGCTGCAGCGTATCCACATCCAATCCGTCCAATACACCGGCAGCCTCGTCAGACAATTCAACAAGCACTGTAGCTGCAAAAAATCCTTATCAAGATGCTATTAAAATTGGCTTTGTACCCAATGTCATCGGTGATTCTGTGGCAGCCGCGTGGGGTGAAGGGATAAAAAGAGAGCTAAAATACTATACGAATATTACACTGCAGGCCTTTGACGGCAAAGCTTCAGCCGAAACGCAATCTCAGATAATGAAGGATTTAATAAATCAGAAGTATGACTGTATTATCCTACAGGCAAACGATTCTGCAGCCCTTGCCGGTACAGTCAAGGAAGCCGAGGCTGCGGGCATTCCTGTGATTACATTGAACCTTGATGTTGACACTCCGCACGCAGCCTTGGTAGCAATGGTGGACTACGAAGCAGGCAATCTTGTGGCTGAGCAGATTGCAAAATCCATCGGCGACAAAGACGGCAACATAGTTATTATTCAGGCGCCTCCGGGAGCCTCGCGGGGTATCAATGTGGAGAAAGGCTTCAGGGATGGGATAGCCAAACATCCCAATCTAAAGATTCTTGACGCTCAGAACGGAGAATGGCTCACTGAAAAAGGCAATGAAGTAATGAGGGATTTCCTCACAAAATACCCGAAAATTGATGCCGTTTTCGCGATTAATGACGCCATGGCAGAAGGAGCATCTCAGGCTGCCGAAGCAGCTGGCCGCTTGAAAGATATGGTGATTTGGGGAGCGGACGGAGAGAAAAAGGCGCTGGAGTATATAGAACAGGGAAAACTTACGGGCACAATATACACCAACTGCTATGATCAGGGTGCCACAGCAGCACGCATGGGCCTCTATTTCATTGGGGCTTTAGGGCAAATCGATTCTTCCAGGTTCACAAAGACACCGATAATAAAAATGGCTCCAATTGTTGTAACTAAGGAAACCGTTGGTTCTATATCCGCCGATATGCGATGGTAAATTACCGGTAATTAATTTATGGGAAAATAGTTCTTAATGCTGACAAAAATAGCGGAGGTAACCTAAAGTTACCTCCATTTTTTCAAAAATATTTATTAAAAACCGCAGTGAACAAGTTTTACAGGGAGGAGTTTGATGTGAGACAGGAGACTATACGGCGGTTGTTTTCACTGGCACTGCTCTTTACGCTAATAATTATATTCGGCACAACAAGCAAATATTTTTTGACGCCGAACAACATATTTACTTTATTGCGCGAAGCCGCGGTAACCGGCATTTTAGCAGTAGGCGTTACATTTGTCATAATCACTGCCGGAATTGACCTTTCCACCGGGGCGCTTGTGGCACTGATTGCAATGATCTGCGCCAGATTGTTATATTCTACAACATTGTCTGTGCCGGTTATCCTACTTATAGGAGCAATTATTGGAATTCTGGCGGGCAGCCTGAACGGTTTTCTCGTGGCGAAACTAAAACTGCCGGATTTTATAGCAACCCTATCGACCCAGGGCATTTTTAGGGGTTTGACCCTCGTCTTTGCCATAAGGGAACATGGCGTAATAAGCAATAAAGTAATACAGAATCCAGCATTTATCATTCTGGGCGGGCATATAAACGGCCTATATCTTGCAACTATAGCGTTTATTATTATAGCGGTAATCGGCCAGTTCATACTCAGAGAAACCCGATTTGGGATATACACATATGCTGTCGGTGCAAATTTAAAGTCTGCTAATCTTTCCGGTATTAATTCTGACAGAGTGAAAATAATGGTATATACCATATCCGGCTTATGCTGTGCAATAGGTGCTTTTTTTCTGGCGGCGAAGATGCAGAGCGCAACCCCGGAAATGGGTATCGGCTTGGAATTTGATGTTATCGCAGCAGTGGTGGTGGGCGGCTGTTCCTTCAGCGGCGGCCGCGGAGATGTTTTCGGCAGTGTAATAGGCACTCTGTTCATGGCTGTCCTGACCAATGGCTTATATAAATATAATTTCCCCGCAGCATACCAGATAATTATAAAAGGCCTTGTAATTGTTGTGATGGTTATATTCGATTCCATGTACCAGAAATTCATGGAAGCCAGGACGACAAAAGCAAAAAAACTGGAGGACATGTATGCTCAAGGCAATGGGCCTGAAACGGGGGTGGCACAATAATGAATAATGATATACTTTTAAGCGCTCGGGATATTGAAAAGAGTTTCTCGGGTGTAAAGGTTTTAAAAAAAGTAAATTTAGAAATACGGCGCGGCGAGGTCCATGCTTTGATAGGGGAAAACGGTGCTGGAAAATCTACTCTTGTGAAAATTCTTACGGGCGCTTATCAGAAGGATGCGGGTATCATTCGTTATAATGACACAGAGGTAGAACTAAACTCAAGGCACGATGCAATAAAACTGGGGATTTCAGTAATATACCAGGAATTGAGCCTTATTCCAACACTCACTGTCACTCAAAACATATTTCTCGGCAGGGAAAAAGATACGGCGGGCATCTTGAATAAAAAGTCTATGAGAAAAAAAGTGATTGAAATCATGGATTACTACGGGCTTTCCGTGGACCCTGATGCCATTGTAGAGACCCTCAGCATTGCGCAAAGACAGATAGTTGAGATATTGAAGGCATTGACCTTTGAATCTTCTTTAATAATTATGGATGAACCTACGGCGTCCCTCAGCTCAAAAGAGGCCGAAAGTTTGTTTAATATAATAAATAATTTAAAACAAAAAAATGTCAGTATTTTATATATATCGCATAGATTAGAAGAGATATACAGATTAGCGGATAGGATCACCATCCTAAGAGATGGTAAAAATATTGCTGTACTCGAAAAGGGACAGACAAATCCTACGGATGTAATACGCTTTATGATTGGAAAAGAACTTGCTGATACAAGTGGACTGGGCAGGATGCGCAGAAATGACAAAAATGTTGTCCTGAAAGTTAATAAATTGTCATGCAAGGGTGTTTTTGCCGATATAAGTTTTGAAGTCCATGAAGGCGAGGTCCTGGGTATAGGAGGCCTGGTGGGCTCGGGCAGGACAGAAGTTCTGCACAGCATTTATGGAGCAAAAAAATATGATTCGGGTGAAATATTATTTAATGGAAAGCCTTTACCTTCATCAATAATTAAGAATATACGCGCCGGAATTGCTATGATACCTGAAGATAGGAGGAATCAGGGATTAATTCCTCTGCTGGATATTACTCGGAATATTGCGGCTCCAAACTACGACAGATTGAGTGGGAGAAATATATGGGTAAAAGCCAAGGAGGAGCTGGCTTTTTGCAAGGAGGCAATATTGCAGCTCGATATCCGCCCGAACAACCCGGAAATCCAGGTTATGAACCTATCGGGCGGAAATCAGCAAAAGGTAGTGGTGGGTAAATGGTTAATGCGTAATTTAAAGCTTTTGCTTGTGGATGAGCCCACAGCAGGGATTGATATAGGAGTAAAGGAAGAAATCTACAACATAATTGAAGACCTTGCATCAAAAGGTGTTGCAGTTATAGTCGTTTCATCAGATCTGAAGGAATTGCTCCGGGTATCTCACAGGATTATCGTATTAAGGAATGGAAGGATAATTAAAGAATTTAATGACGGTTTTGTTTCCCAGGAAGATGTTTTGAAGGCTGCTTCGGGAATTACCAGAGAGGAGGCTGAGCAATTTGAACAATAGACAGATTATAAAGAGATTTCAAAGGCCGTTAATCCTGCTGATTTTGATGCTGATTCTGACAATCCTTCAGCCGAGGATATTCCCAACGGCAAGCAACTTTAAGAGTATACTTCTTGCCATATCGATATATGGTGTAATGATTTGCGGCGCGATATACCCGGTTCTCCTGGGAGGCATCGACCTTTCCGTCGGAGCAGTGGCTGCTTTGAGCGGAGCATGTACAGTATTGACGATAGTAAACGGCGGTTATTCAAACGCATCGGTGATTGAGGGGGTGACCATCGGGTTGTGCGCCGGTGTCATGGTAGGGCTTGCCCATGGAATTATCATAACAAATTTCAGGGTACCGCCTTTTCTCATAACACTTGCATCCATGAATATAGTTTATGGGATTACCCAGCTGCTCACCAACAACCTGGTTATTAGCTGTCTGAAGCCCAAAAGTTTTACATTCATCGGCGGGGGCAGGCTGCTAGGAATTCCGTTTCCCATATATATATTTTTATCCATGGCATTGGTCAGTTATCTGATATTGAACAAAACAATATTCGGCCGGAGCGTATACTGTGTGGGTGGGAATCCTGTAGCGTCGGTTTTGTCCGGTATTTCCTCGAAAAAGATTACCGTTGCTTCCTACATTTTTTCAGGATTTACTGCAGCCCTGGCGGGAATAATACTGGCTTCCATGAACCAGCAGGCCATAGCCAAAGCGGCGCAGGGTTATGAGAACGATGTATTGACAGCCATTGTGGTGGGTGGAACCAGCCTGATGGGCGGCGAAGGGTCCATCCAGGGCTCTGTATTTGGCGCACTCCTGGTGGGATTATTAAATAACGGCTTGAGATTAATGGGAGTTCCTTCAATATACCATACGGTGATAAAGGGTGCCATAATTATCGCTGCCGTAGCTTTTGATATATATTCAAGAAATAAAAACAGCGGGCTTGTTAAATTCAAAAAATCTGCCGCAAGAATTGGCAAAGCCTAGGAGGTTGCAATATGAAGCTGATAGATGCTCATGCTCATGTAATAGAGAGAATTGCCGGGTTTGGCCGCAAAGGGGAACTTCGTGCTATCGGCAATGGTCGGGCGCGCTGGGCCAACGGGGATGAAATTCAACTGATTCCGGCGGAATTAGGCGACCGGGAATTCACCGGCGAGACATTGCTTTCCATAATGGAAAGATACGGCGTTGAAAAAGCCGTTTTACTGCAGGGAAGTTTCTACGGTTTTCAGAATGAATATACCTATGAAATGGCTGAAAAATATCCGGAGCGATTTATTGCTGCAGGCACATTAGACCCATTCTGCAAAGAAAAAGACAGTTTATTGGAAAGACTGCTGAATGTTATGAAGCTGAAAATAATCAAGTTCGAAGCAAGCTCCGGCGGCGGCTTTATGGGATATCACGAAGACTTTGCTATAGACGGGGAAATATTTGACGATATATTCTCTATGGTGGCAAAAAAAGGGGGTACATTGGTGTTGGATATCGGAAGCCCCGGCATGGCCAGCTTTCAAATAAAAGCCGTTTATAACATTGCAAAGAAGTATCCGGAAATGAAGATTGTCATATGCCATCTGCTGGCACCGACTTTAAATGATACTCTTGAGCTGATAAACGGCCTGGAAACATTAAAACTGGAAAATGTCTGGTTTGATTTGGCTGCAGTTCCATGGAATTTAGCTCCCGAAACGTATCCGTACCATACTGGCAGAAAGTATATAAAAATGGCAAGGGATATTGTAGGCGCGGAAAAACTGATCTGGGGCACGGATGTGCCATCGGTGCTTACCAGGGAAAAGTATGCTAATCTTATCGAATATATTACAAGTGCCGATATCTTTTCAGATGCAGAATTGGAAAAAGTATTCTATGACAATGCTATGACGGTATATTTTGAATAAGTAAAAAATTATAAAGCGGAGAGGACGAAATCATATGGGAAAAATGAAAGCCGTTTTTATCAAAGAACCAGGGAAGATTGAAATAATAGAGCAAGAAATACCGGTTCCAAAAAAAGGTGAAGCGCTTCTTAAAATAAAATACTGTGGAATCTGCGGTTCAGATATTGCAACATATACGGGCAACCAGCCCTTTGCAACATATCCGAGAATACCGGGGCATGAGTTTTCTGCGGAAATAGTGGAGATAGAAGAAAACAATCTGGGATTAAAACCCGGGATGGTGGTAACGGCCAACCCCTATTTTAACTGTGGACAGTGTTATTCATGCCGGAGGGGACTGGTAAACTGCTGCGAAAAAAATGAGACCATGGGAGTCCAGAGGGATGGGGCGTTCGCCGAATACATCACAATGCCGATAGAAAGGATATATGACGGAAAGGGTCTTCCGGCAGACACACTGGCCTTGATAGAGCCATTTTCCATCGGCTATCATGCAGTAAACAGGGGAAATATACAGGCGGGGGAAAATGTCCTGATAATCGGCTCCGGTTCGATTGGACTCTTTGCCATGCTGTCGGCGAAGCTAAAAGGGGCAAAAGTATATGTGGCTGACATAAATGAGGAAAGATTGAATTATGCAAAAAAACTGGGCGTTGATGGAGTTATTGACTCCGGGAAGCATGATTTGAAAGAGGAAGTCATGAAGATTACCGATTCACACGGCATGGACGTGTGCATCGAAGCAGTTGGAATTTCTGAGACGTTTCTTGACTGCATAGAAAATGTTGCCTTCGGGGGAAAAGTCATACTTGTAGGCAACGGCAAAACGGAATCCACCTTCAATCATACGGTTTTAGTAAAGAAGGAACTCAACGTCTTTGGCTCAAGGAACAGTTTGAAGGATTTTGAGCCGCTTATTGATCTTGTTTCTATAACAAGGGTGGATATAAACAGCCTGGTGAGCGATGTTTTTGAGCTGAGGGACGCTGCCGAGGCTTTTGAATGCCTTAAAAATTTGAATAAATCAAAAATGAAGGTGTTGGTAAAATTTGAGTAAAATGTTTTTCGCAATGGCTGTTGAAAAGCGGCGGCCAATGGTGCCGCAAATGGCTTGATGGTGCATAGGCGGGCGGGTTTTGATCAAAGCCAAAGGGCTGGAGATTGCCAGCCCTATCATTATATCATTATATTGTTAAAGCCCTCCATCGAAAATCCCTTAGTGCTAAACTCCCTTCATCGACAGGCTTATCCTGCTTCTTGCCGGCTCGACGGAGAGCACCTTGACCTTCACCGTGTCTCCGATGCCCACCACATCGAAGGGCGAGCGCACGAAGCTTTCCGAAAGCTCGGATATGTGGCAGAGGCCGTCCTGATGGACTCCTATGTCTATGAACACCCCGAAATCCGTGATGTTGCGCACGGTGCCGTAGAGCACCATGCCCGGTTTCAAATCTTTGAGCTCCAGCACGTCGGTGCGGAATATGGGCGGGGGAAGCTCCTCCCTGGGGTCCCTGCCCGGCTTTTTGAGCTCCGAGAGGATGTCTCTCAAGGTGGGCACCCCTGCTCCGAAGGCTTCAGCCATCTTTTTTATCTCTTCTTCATTGAAATTTCTTGTTCTGAGCTCCTTGAGCGGATATTTCTCCATTATCTTTTCGGCAATTTCATAGCTTTCCGGGTGGACGGCAGTGTTGTCCAGGATGTTGTCGCTTTCGGGTATCCGGAGAAAGCCCGCGCACTGTTCGAAGGCCTTTGGCCCCAGTTTGGGGACTTTCATGAGCTCTCTGCGGGACCTGAAAATGCCGTTTTCCTCCCGGTATTTCACTATGTTTTCCGCGATGGAGGAATTTATGCCGCTCACATATTTCAAAAGCGAGGGCGATGCGGTATTCACATCCACGCCGACACTGTTTACGCAGTCTTCCACAACGCCGGAGAGCTTTTCTGACAGCTTTTTTTGGTTCACATCGTGCTGATACTGCCCCACGCCCAGGGCCTTAGGATCAATCTTAACCAGTTCCGCCAGGGGATCCAGCAGGCGGCGGGCTATGGATACGGCGCCCCTGTACGACACGTCCAGATCAGGGAATTCCTTTGTGGCCAGCTCCGAGGCTGAATACACCGATGCTCCGGCCTCGCTCACCACCACATAGGACACGGGCCTTTTTATTCGTTTTATGAGATCGCTTAAGAATTTCTCGCTTTCCCTGGATGCTGTGCCGTTGCCCAGAGATATCACGTCCACCTGGAATTTTTCGATCAGGGCTTTTAGCAATTCCGCGGCTTCTTCAATCCTGTTTTGCGGTGGAGTGGGGTAGCACACCGCGTGGGCCAGCAGCTTCCCGGATGAATCTATAACAACCACCTTGCACCCAGTGCGGTATGCCGGGTCAAAGCCCATGATGATTTTGTTTTTCACGGGCGGCTGCAAAAGAAGATTTTTGAGGTTTTTGGCGAATATGCTAAGCGCCTTTTCCTCGGCCTTCTCGGTGAGCAGGTTCCGTATCTCCCTCTCTATGGAAGGTTCGATCAGCCGCCTGTAGGCGTCTTCCGCCGCCTTTTCCATGAGCGCGGTGGTGCGGGAATCTTTCTTTATGTACCTTGATTTTATGGCCATCAATATTTCCTCTTCCGGAGGTTCGATTTTCACCTGCAAAAATTCTTCTCTCTCGCCTCGATTTATAGCCAGTATGCGGTGGGATACGATTTTTGCCACGGGTTCCCGGAAATCGTAATACATGGAATAAGTGGACGCTTCCTCTTTCAGCCCCGAGGACCGCACCACCCCTTTTTGCCAGGTCATATCCCTTATAATCTTGCGAAGCTCCGCATCGTCGGATATCTCCTCCGCTATGATATCCAGCGCTCCCGCCAGGGCCTCCTCGGCGCTCTCCACGCCCTTTTCAGCATCGATAAAGGCTGCGGCTTCTTCCGCGCCGATGGGAGTATCCTGGGCCATCACCCTTTGCGCCAGGGGCTCCAGGCCCTTTTCCCTAGCTATGGTGGCCCGGGTCCGCCGCTTGGGCCTGAAGGGCCTGTATATATCTTCCACTTCCTGCAGGGTATCCGCCCGGGAAAGGCTTTCCCGGATCTCTGGAGTGAGTTTGCCCATTTCTTCCAGGAGTCTTGATACCTCCGCCTTGCGCTCCTCCAGGCTTCGCAGATATGAGAGCCTTTCGGAAAGGTTCCGGAGCTGTTCGTCGGTCAGGCCCCCGGTGGCCTCCTTTCGGTAACGGGCAATGAAGGGCACGGTGTTGCCCTCGTCCAGCAGATTTACAGCCGCTTCTATCTGGCTTTCTTTTATATTAAGCTCTTTTGACAGCCTGCTCGCAATTTTGTCCATAAAATCCTCCTGCTCAATTTTTAAAAATATCACCTCCTATTTTATACCAACACGCGTTTTCCTTCAAATCAAAATTTTGGCATGAAAAAGCACTCATCGAGACAATGCTTCGCATGTAGTCATAGCAACCACCCCCTTCCGTTGGGGAATGAGGCGGCAACCACACCTGCCGATTACCTATATTTATAATAAAACCAATTTGTGAAAAAGTTTACTGAAAGCGTGCCGTGCTTCACGGCTATTTCTTCATTGAAGCCATAAGTTCCGGTATGATATAATGGGGAAAATGAAGAGGATCGTTAGGGGGTTCGTCCATCGTACTGGCCATTATTAAAAACAGGCCATTAACGGGATAGCCCGTATGCAAACTACAGTAAAGGACAGGTGAATTATGGAAAACACGGATGAAAAGATGCTGGAAGCCAGGATAAGCGACATATTGACCATAGCGGGGAAGACCCGAGAACACCGTGTCTCCAACTTTCTTGACCCCGGGCAGCAGAAAATGGCGGAAAAAGTGGCCCGCAGCTTTGCTGGCATGGCCTTTTACTTTGATGGAGGCTGGGAAGAGGCCGAGAGGAAGGTTATGGTGGCTTTCCCGGATTATTTGAAGGATGAACCCTTCCATGCGCCCCTGGGCGCCCTCAGGATGACCCCCAAAGACCCCGACGAACACCCGGGCCACCGGGATTTTCTGGGAGCCGTGCTGGGGCTTGGCATCTCCAGGGAGAAGGTTGGAGACATACTGGTCACAAAAACCGGAGCCGATGTCATCGTAAAACAGGAGATAACGGAATACATCGGGCTAAATCTCCTGAAGGTGGGGAATACTCCGGTATCGGTGGAAGAAATATCTCTCAAGGAACTATTCAAGCCCGAGAGGTCTTACAAGGAAATGAAAAGCACCGTGGCATCCCTGCGCCTTGACGCCATCGCCAGCCTGGCCTTCGGCATATCCCGCTCCAAGATGGCCCCATTTATAAAAGGAGAGAATATCAGGCTGAACTTCAAAGTTGTCAAAGACCCTTCCACCCCGGTAAAGGAGGGCGATGTCATCTCCGCATCCCGCCTGGGCAGGGCAAAGGTGGTGGAAGTAGGCGGCCAGAGCAAGAAGGGAAGAATCTATGTCAGGGTACACAGGTATATTTCATGATTTTTCAAGAATAATTTTTTTCAGGAAGGAACATCCTAAAAAATGGGATTTTTGACGGAGGGGCTGTCAAATGTTTTACTCAATAGCGAAAGCCCTATCTTTTTTAATCTTTAAATTGACCGGAGGCATCGAGATATATGGTGCCGAACGGCTGCCCAAAAAAGGGCCCCTGATTATTGTGTCAAACCACCAGAGCCTGATAGACCCCTTTGTGCTGGTGACCTGCATCCCGATGAGGATAGTTTTCTTTGCGGCGTCTTACCTTTTTAAGATCCCTGTGGTAAGACAGGTCCTGACCTGTGGAGGGGCCATCCCGATCCACAGAGAAAAGGGAGATTTTGGCAGCTTTAAGAAGGCTCTGGAAATACTCGGTCGGGGAGGTGTCGTTGGGATTTTCCCCGAAGGAGGGGTAAGTCCTGACGGGAACCTGCGGCCCCTCATGCCGGGGTGGGCTTATCTTGCAGCAAAATCCGGTGCAAGAGTTTTGCCCGTGACCATCTGGGGGAGCCGCAACGTGCTGCCGGTGGGAAGTTTCATCCTCCGGCGGGGCAGGATCACTTTAAATCTAGGAGAGGTGATGACCTTTTCCGGACAGGGAAAAGTAAGCCGGGAGGAGATATCACTGATGAATGAGAGGCTGGAGAAAGAGTTCAGGCTGCTAATCATTGCTCAATTTAACGGGAGGATTTTTGATGGAGCGAGCAAAAGCATATGATACCAACATTCCTGCATCGATGGCTACGGTAAGTGATGCAAAACCTTTCCAGCGCCCCGACAGAGCAAGACCCCGCATTGCCCTCGTCCTGGGCGGGGGAGGCGCCAGGGGCCTGGCCCACATAGGAGTGCTGAAGGTGCTCTGTTCTGCGAGTATCCCAGTGGATTTTGTAACCGGTGCCAGCATGGGAGCGGTCATAGGAGGCGCTTTTGCTGCAGGCTTTCCCGTCGAGGAGATGGAGCAAATAGCCCTGAAGGTCGGTATAAAAAAGATGCTTTCCTGGGCGGACTTCATATGGCCCCGGCGGGGATTGGTTGCCGGAGACCGGGTGGAGAAAAACTGTGAAGATGTCACCTTCGGCAAGAACTTCGATGAGCTTGACATACCATCTACCTTTGTGGCTACGGACATAGATACCGGCGAGGAAGTAAGGCTAAGCTCCGGCAAAGTGTCAAGGGCGCTCAGAGCAAGTACGGCAGTGCCGGGTATTTTCAACCCTGTAGACATGAATGGACGGCGGCTGGTGGACGGCTCAATATCTGCATCGCTTCCAATACAGGCTGCCCGCGGTATGGGCGGGGATGTGATAATAGCCTCAGATGTCAGGAGCGACGTGGACGCCACTGAGAAGCTCTTGCGCATAAAAAGGTGGTGGAATAACAAGAAAAACTCCAGAAAGGTCTCATATCTCGCTCTTTCCGGAGGCACAATTATAAGATTCGTTGAACCGATACTGCCCGAAAGCGTATGCTATGTGGCAAGGACGCTTGAATTTTGCACAAAAAATATGGATAATGTCGAAATCTCAGAGCAGTACCCGGGCGCATCAGTGGATATGAGCCCGATCGTTTCTATAAAGCCAAAGGTCAGCCATATAAAATGGTTTCAGTTCTATAAAGCCAGGGAATGCATAGAGGCAGGCGAAGAAGCTGCAAGAGAAGCCCTAAAAAATCTTGAAAGAATTTTATAATAAGGGGTCAATTTCTCACCTGTCCTTATAGAGTGTTGCGACTTCTGCTCGGGGTGGTTCTGAAAAAAGAGCCGCCTCTCCTAAATCTCACACGCAGGCCGGTTCATACACCAGTTCTCCCGTCTCATACCTGCGAAGATTCAATATTTCAATGGGCAGATGGCAGTTCCCCTCGGTTATAAGTTCCGCCAGCAGCAAACCTATTATGGGGCCCATCTGGAAGCCGTGGCCGCTCCAGCCCAGGTCCAGATAAAAACCTTCCACCGGCGTCTTACCTATGATGGCCTGGGAGTCGGGGGTCATGTCGTATAAACCCGCCCAGTGCCTCACAATGCGCACATTCTTTATGGCAGGCAGGTGAAAAACAAATTTTTTCACCGCATCCTCCAGAAAACGCCAGCTGGCGTCATTATTGAACTCTTTGGGCTCATGTTCGGGGTCCCCCACCCCCATGAGAATGGTGCCGTTGGGGTTTTGCTTAAAATAGGTGCCGTGCTGGGACGATAGCACCATGCAGGGCAGGAAATATTCCACAGGCTCCGTCACAAAAATCTGGTGCCGCTCGGGATACACCGGCACATCCAGCCCCACCATGGCGGAAAGCCACTTGCCGTACGCCCCGGCGCAATTCACAATAATCGGAGTATCTATGTCGCCCGCAGCAGTGCGGACCCTGAATTTTCCGGGAGACAGAATCTCGATTCCGATGACTTCGGTATATGTATTTATTTCCACTCCCAGCCTCCTTGCTGCGGCCGCATAGGCGTACGTCACCTGGAAGGGATTGGCATGTCCGTCGTGGGGATTGTACGACCCCCCCACAACACCTTCAGTGTTCAGCTTCGGCACGATCTCCTTTATTTCCTCGGGGCTTAAAAAGCGCGAATCTGCTATGCCCAGGCTGTTCTGCAGCTTTATGTTTTGCTTCAGCTGCTCTGCCTGGGATTCGCTGTAGGCGAGCCATATGTAGCCCCCATGGGTTATCTCCAGGCTCCTGTCCCATCCCAGCTCCTCGTCCAGATTTTCCAGTATCTCCATACCTTCTTTCATGAGCAGGCAGTTAATCTTTGTGCCGAACTGGTGCCTTATGCCGGCGGCGCACCTGCCTGTGGCTCCGCTGGCGATATAGTCTTTCTCCAGAAGCACCACATCCCTCATGCCCTTTCTGGCAAGGTTGTAGGCCACGGAACACCCGTGAACCCCTCCTCCGATGATCACAGCCTGAGCCGTATTTTTCATAGATTGCGCCTCCCTGAAATAATGTTGTAATGTACATTAGTCATTATTTAGATTATACAACATTTGCAATAGAGAGTAAATTGAAATTGTTAACTATTGAATAAAAAAACATGAAATTTTGAAAGATAGTAATCGATACAATAACCTGCAAACAGGTACACTGGCGGCCGAGTTGGCGCAGGTGATTGAAAATTTTTTTTATTTATGAAGGAATAAACCCGAACCATATAGAATAAATATTCAAAGTTCGCTTGAAATAACTCTATTTTTTATAAATATCAAGGGGGGATTTTTACATGAAAATAATCGTTCTCGGCGGAGGGCTGGTGGGCGGTGTCATTGCAAAGGACCTTGCAAAAGACGGCGACCTTGAGGTCACCGTGGCCGACATTAACGGCGAAACCCTGCAAAATCTACAAAAACAGGCACCAGTGAAAGCGCGCCGGGCTGACCTTTCCAAACCGGGGCTTATAAAGGAATTGGTTTCGGACTATGACATGGTGGTGGGGGCCGTTCCGGGATTCCTTGGGCTTTCCATGGCAAGGCAGGTGATAGAAGCCGGCAAAAACCTGGTGGACATATCCTTTGCCCCTGAAGATTATACTGTTTTAGACGGGCTGGCTCGGGAAAAAGGAGTCACGGCCCTGGTGGACTGCGGAGTGGCCCCGGGTATGAGCAACATCCTGGTGGGCTACCTGGCAGGACAGCTCGATGAAGCGAAAAGTGCGGAAATACTGGTGGGAGGGCTTCCTCAGATTCGATACTGGCCTTATGAATATAGGATAGTTTTTTCCGCCATAGACGTCATAGAGGAATACACCCGGCCTGTGCGGCTGGTGGAAAACGGCAGGGTTGTGGAAAAACCCGCCCTGTCAGACTTGGAACTCATCGATTTTCCCGGCATAGGCACCCTGGAAGCCTTCAACACCGACGGCCTCAGGAGCCTCATACATACCATGAAGATACCCAACATGAGGGAAAGGACTCTGAGATTCCCCGGCCATGCCGAAAAAATGCGGATGCTCAGGGAAACGGGCTTCTTCAGTCAGGAACCGGTGGAGATAAAAGGTGCGAGCGTGCGTCCAATCGACTTGACCGCAAAACTGCTATTTCCTATGTGGAAGTTGAAAGAAGGAGAAAAGGATTTTACCGTCATGAGAGTGGAAATCAAGGGCAAAAAGGACGGCCGGGACACCTGCCTTTCCTATGACCTGATAGATTATTTCGATGAAGAAACCGGCACCACTTCCATGGCCCGATGCACCGGTTTCACCTGCGCCGTTATGGCAAAAATGGTGGCAAGGGGCCAGTTCAGGCACCCCGGGATCTGCCCGCCGGAATACGTGGGGCAGGACCCCGAGGTATTCCGGAGACTTTTGGAAGAATTGGAGGCAAGAGGCGTCGTATATAAAAAAACGACGACTATGATATAAAGACTGGAGAGCTGTAAGAGAAGGGTTCATTAAAACAAAATTAATGCTGAAAAAAACTATAAAATTTTTCAACATACCCGGGATTTGGGTATGTTTTGTCTTATAATATTATAGTGGACTCTATAAATAATAATTGGCACTTCAAATGAATGACAAAGCTATCAAGCTAAGAAAAGCCGATCAAACCCGAACAGTTTTATTTAACAATAAAAAAATAAATATATTAACCTGCCGGAAGGATACTTGAAAAGTTTATAGAAATATCTTAATCGCTTGTTTGTTTTTGATCTATTCTATGGGTGTTTCTGAAAGGAGTATATAGAAGTGAATAGAAACTATTTTAACAGAGATCGGAATAAGCCTAAGATTACCCATGTGCTTAAAACTTCTTCTGGAGAGGCTGGGATGGAAATTCTTCAGGATCCGTGGCAGCCAATATTTCAGAGATAAGCAACGGACAATAAAACAGCTGGTCGAAGTATTGACTGATATGGGGATTAAACCGATTTTCTAACCGGGGGGCTTTGAAATGGGTATTTTGGAAAGTATGAAGGAAAAGGGCTGGGGCATTGTCCATAGCAGGATTTTGCCCGGCAGAAAAGCTGGGCTTTTTCCGATAGAAGACCTCAAGTTGTCCAATTTTACCGGAATATATCTTAGGGAGAAGTTTCCCAAAGGCCTCTTTTTGCACCAGAAAGAAGCTGTAAAGACCTTCCTTGAAGGTAAAGATGTATGCATGACCACCGGCACGGCATCAGGCAAGAGCATGGCCTTTTATACCTCGGCAATAGAGACACTGGTGAAGAACCCTTCCGCCAGGATTCTTGCCATATATCCGCTTCGTGCCCTGGCCTCCGAGCAGGAAGAGCGGTGGAAAGAGGCCTTAAAGCTTGCCAGGATGCCCTTCAAGGTAGGCAGGATAGACGGCCAAATCCCTGTAAATGCCCGGGATACCATACTGAAGGAAAGCAACATACTGGTTTCTACGCCGGATATCCTTCATGCCTGGCTGCTGCCCTCCATATCACAAAGGTATGTCCGACAGTTTCTTGGAAACCTCTCCCTGGTTGTGGTGGATGAAGTCCACAGCTACAGTGGCGTCTTTGGCTCCAACTCCGCCTTTTTGTTCCGAAGGCTGGAATATTGCACCGGCAAGCTGGGGGCAAAATATTCCTACATATGTGCATCAGCCACCATTTCAAAACCGAAAGATCATTTAAAAAAATTATTCGGCAGGGATTTCCATTTAATATCTGAAGACATGGACACATCCCCACGGTTTGAACTGGAGGTGAATCTTGCCAATCCTCCAGGCAGCACAGACCTGCTCACAGAACTCACAAACCTTTTCAATGCTTTCGCCCGGCAAGAAGGGGTGCGCTTTATTGCCTTTGTGGACAGCCGCAAACAGACCGAATACATCACATCTATCATGTCCAGGGCAAAGGATAAGGACGAGGATAAAGATTTTAACATAGATACCGGTCTTCTAAAAAAACTAGACGTGCTGCCCTTCAGGTCAGGCTATGAAATGGAAGATAGAAAGGCCATCCAGGAAAGGCTTGCTACTGGCAGCCTCAAAGGTGTAGTTAGCACCAGTGCCCTGGAGCTGGGGATGGATATACCTTATTTGAATCTGGGGGTGCTGGTGGGGGTGCCGTCCTCCCAGACGGCTTTTATGCAGAGGATTGGCCGTATCGGAAGGCATGCTCCGGGACGGGTTATTATCATTAATACCGGCAGCGTATATGATGAAGCTGTCTTCAGAAACCCTGGCGAACTATTTTCCAGGCCGCCGGCGGAAGGAGCGCTGTATCTTGAAAACCGGAGGATGCAGTATATACACGCTATGTGCCTGGCAAGGCCAGGGGGAGAGCATGATCAGGCATGCGGCTTTTCCGGAGTTGAGGAAAATTCCATAAATGCGGATATCCTGGGTGCAAGTTTCATAGATTGGCCCGAAGGTTTCGTAGAGCTTTGTAAAAAGGAGCGCTCCGGTGAGATCCCTGTTGAACTTCAAAGCATGAAAGCCGAAGCAGGGGACGATCCCAACCATGTGTATCCTCTGCGAGATGTGGAAAGTCAGTTCAGGGTGGAACTAAAACAGGGCCCGGAACTAAGGGACCTGGGCACCGTTTCATACAGTCAGCTCATGCGGGAGGCTTATCCCGGGGCAGTATATTACTATACCACTATCCCTCACAGGGTCTACAAAGTACTTCCCCGCTCCAAGATAGTCTATGTCAGAAATGAAAAACGCTACACTACAAGGCCTGTGGCTTACCCCACCATGGTATTCCCCAACCTGTCGCCGGAAAGCATCTACAGTTCCTACAGGGCCGGGGAATGTTCCCTGGTAGAATGCGGCCTGCAGATCAGGGAGACTATTACAGGTTATAAGGAGCGCCGGGGACCCAATGAAACTACCTTCAACTACCCACTAGACTCTCTATCGTCTGCGACATCGGGCATTTACTTTGATAAAGATAAGTTTACTCGAAACTTTTTCACCAGCGGTGTGGTTATAACCCATCCTGCATTAAATTGGTTGAACGTGAAGTGTGATATCATCGCCAGCCTTTTCTTTGATGCCTTTTTGATGATACTCCCCTATGAGCGGCGGGACATAAACATAGCCGTGGACCGGCACAGGGCGGACAAAGCCATGATAAAACAGAACGCAAGGTTCATAGCCCTGTACGACCAGACTTACGGTAGTCTGAGACTTACCGGCAGAATCCTGGAAAAAAATATCCTGGTAAATACCGCCGACAAAATGGTGGAACTTTCGGGATTTCAGGACGAAGACCGCATAAATGATGAGACCATGAAAGCCATAAGAGAGATAGCCCGTTCACTCCGCCAAAAACTTGAACCACTGAAGTTCTCCGATGACGAAGAAGAACAGGCACCGGCCTCGGGAGAAAACGTGGCAAAAGTAATACTCCCAGGCTCTAAAGGACTTGCCGTTAAAAATGCCAACATGGAATACCTGGTGGAAGCAGTCTACTACCATCCCTCCATAGGCGGCCCGGCATACCGCGGCCGATACTTAAATAATACCGACGACGGCATCAAAGTGATCCTTTCCATCAATGATGTTGTCGGCATCCCTGGCGAGACATGCTACGGATACTACAATATAGACACCGGAGAGCTGGAGGAAGTGGGGTAGGCCATGGGCAGAGAAATATTGACTTATGTCCTGATGTGATGAAGCTCGTGCAAGATATGTGGAACCAGGGTATATTTTCCCGACAGTATCCCGGACACTTTAGATATATTTAACCATGCCGTAATATCCATTTTTGTGGATGATACTACATGGCCCAGGGCAAGTATCGGATTAAAAGATATCCTTCAGTAGAGAGGCATGCGCCCGCTAAATATTTTAATAACCTGTAATAGGCCCATATACATAATCCTCGAAGATAGGGACGCAAAATGGCCCGATATGAACTTGAAGATGAGGGTAGTAATAAGAATCTCCTTAAATATAAAAGTATCATATATTTTTCAACATACCCGTGATATGGGTATGTCTTGTTTTATAATGGAAAATAGATTTAAGATTCAATGCCGTTAATTAGTTACTATGAATTTTGATACCACAGTTATGATACCACAGTTAGAAATTATAGCAGGATTTTCCTAATTTATAAAGAATTATACAACGAAAGACTTATTTTATCATTTTATGATAAAAATCGAAAAAAGATCATCTTATGATAGCAAATCAAAGGAGAATGTGAATTGTCAAAGATAGATTCTTGTAGGGATTTCATGAAAAATTTCCGCCTGGCAAAATATATGCTTGAAATAGAATCTGGAAAGGATGGTCTGGACCTTCCCACATATAAAGGCTCTACTTTCAGGGGAGGTTTTGGACATGCTTTCAGGAGTATGGTCTGCACAATGAAAAAGACCGACTGCACCAATTGCCTCCTGAAAGAACAATGCCCTTACAGCTATATTTTCGAAACGTCTCCCGGACACAGGTCGGAAGTGCTGAACAATTTTGAGGAAGTTCCAAGGCCTTATGTCATTGAGCCTCCGCCGGAAAAAAAGACATTTTATAAGCCCGGTGAAAAAATACGCTTTGAACTGATCCTTATCGGAAAAGCCATAGAATATCTGCCGTATTTTCTGGTCACCTTTGTCGAATTGGGCAACATGGGAATAGGCCGTGGAAGGAAGCCCTATGTCCTTCGGCGGGTATTAGGCCAAAATCCCTTCAAAAAAGTTGAGCATCTCATATACTCTGATGAAGATAAAAAAGTCCGCAATTGTGACATAACAATAACCGGGGAAGACATATTAAACCAAGCGGATAACGGGGCCCACTCACCGGACCAAATAACCTTATCTTTTCAGACTCCCACCAGGATAAAATATGATAACCATTTTGCAACAAAATTAGAATTTCATATCCTTATCGGTAATCTTCTTCGGCGGTTTTCAAATCTGTCTTATTTTCATAATGATACGAAGATAAGTATCGATTATAAAACATTTGTCGAAACCGCTGCTAAAGTGATTATAAAAAACGATTTTACAGTCTGGGAAGACTGGGAAAGATATTCCAGCCGCCAGCAAAATAGAATGAAAATGGGCGGCCTAGTCGGAAACATCACATATGAAGGCAACCTTGTACCATATCTTCCCCTTATTATCCTGGGCGAATACATACATGTCGGGAAAAATATTACTTTTGGGTTGGGGAAATATGTGATGAAAAAATCTTGATGAAATTTTTATAATACCCATAGGATGGGTAGGATTGGCAGTAAAATATTATAAGGATATCTGAAAAATAGAGTGAAATCGGGTTGATAAATATGTTAGAGCAGTATTTTAACATTAAAGTTAATAACAAGCCACCGGATATTGCAAAAAGTGTCCCAAAAGATGAACTTATTCTCTTTCAAAATTACATATATACAAAAACCAATATACCTGATTTATATCCATATGAACACCAGGCCCAAGCATTTAAATATATCAAAGAAGGGCATAACGTTATAATGGTGGCAGGTACTGCAGCAGGAAAGACACTGGCGGTCGCCATACCGATTTTCACAAAGTTATTACGTAAGGAAATCAATAAAGTAATGTTTTTATACCCAACAATCGCATTGTTGGAAGATCAGCAGAGCGTTTTATTGGAATTAGGGAAATTAACAGGTATGGAAGATAAGATTGGTTATATCCGTGGCGGTATGACAAGGAGTCAACTTATATCCAACTTATCAAAAAAGATTATTGTTGCCACTCCTGATGCTATTTATTGGTTTTTTAGAAAAAACATAAAGTACAACTCTGTTTTAATTTACGGTTTGTGTCAGGTTGATGAATTTGTAATCGATGAAGCTCATATATTCAGTGGGTTGACCGTACAGAATTTGAAGTTGTTTTTTGAACGGATCGAAATATTACAAAAGAAATTTATGTCTAAAGCTTTTCACATACATATTCTTACGGCTACCCCGAGAGAAGAAATCTTTTCAATTAATCATGGAAAGATCATAAATGGCCGATCGAAATGTCGAAGTGTAGATGTTTCTTTTTTTAATTCATCCCCGAAAGAAAAAAATATCGAATATAAAAACCTGATTAAAAAAGCAATAATAAGTGAATATAAAAAGGTTCTGGTAATATGCAATAGTGCCGCCATGGCTCACAGGTTATTTTTTGATATTGCCGGTAAAATATCTGAATCTGAAAATGTTTTTACACCCGAACAATATTTACAGTTTGGCAGAGTAAAAAAATCTATATTAGAAAACGCTTTAAGGAAATTCGGCGTATCTGATAGGACACTTGAAAAATTATATAGCGCAGATATGGATGAAATAAGATATAAATTAGAAGAATTCAAAGAAGTAGAGGTGCAAACCGATCCACAGGAAGTTTTCAATGTCATTCGAGATATTTTAATGAAATATAAGGGAAAAGTAATCCAGGTATTATATTTTACCTTTAAGAAAAATCTCGAAGAAAATAAAGATTTTAGCAGTCCAGTATCCCTAAAAATAATCTTAAAAAATATTGAGAGAAGAAGTATACTACTAAAAAAATTAATAACATTTATTTTACCGAAAGAAAATTACGATATTAATTTAGAAAAGGATTATTTTGAGTGGAAAGAAATCTTTCAGGATGTTTTTAATATCCTGCTCGATAAATTGGAAAACGATATTGATTCTTCTAAAATAGTTCATATACATTATCCTTCTTTAAAAATAATTGATGAGATCATAGGCTATATGGATCCTGAAATAGTTGAGGATATTAAAAAACGTTTTTTGGAAAAGTTCAGTTTTAATAGGGATTCGATTATTAATTATAAAGGGAGTTTTCCTAAAAAGAATAATCAATATGTATATTTAAAGTGGCTCAAGTCCTATTTTAAGGAAGAATACGAAACAATATATTCCGCATTAAAAGGTGTAGTAAAAAACGACATGGATTTTTGCAGACAAATTGATATGAATCATATAGGTTTTATAGAAAATACTGAATATCCGGTTATTGTTTATTCCGGAAGCATGTCAAAACCATCAAGAGATGGATTGATAAACCTTTTTGATGATCTTAAAAAAGCTGTTCTTATTTCAACTTCAGCAGTAGAAGTGGGGATTGACTTTTCAGCGGATTTATTGATAACGGAAAAATGTGAGGCAAGTTCATTTCTTCAAAGGTTCGGCCGGGTGGGCAGATCCTCGGAATATGCTTGTTGCTGGGTTTTAGTAGATGGCGGATTGTTTTCAGATTTAAAAGATGAGATAGGTTTAAAAGAAGCTTTATTGCGGGAAGATTTTTCGAAAATTATTACCAAAATATTCAAGAATCGCATTAGTTTGGCTAATTCAATGCTTTCTGAATCAAGCTTTGTGCTTATAAATCGGCAATTGGGGTTAATCGGGGACGTCTTAAATAAAGAAAGTCATATTTTACAGGCTGCCATAAATTTTGCGGATAAAATAGAGCAGGCTCAGATAAATCTGCTCTATGGGTTAAGGGGTACTATGCCTTCCATCGGTTTAAAAGATGAAGGGGTTACTAAAAATGTTTTTCAATTATTACAATTCTTACCTGCTCAAGAACTGGAAGTAGTCGATTCAGGGTTTGAGATGGCAAAAGCCGATACTTATTTTACAAGTTTGATTTATGAAAAAAGAAAGTATCAGGTTTTTGTAGATGTAGAAAAAACCCTTGAGGAAGGTAAGGCAGTCATTATATTAAATAAAGATAATTTTGATATTATTGTAGGTAAAGAATGCTGCTTAACGGCATATAAACAAATAAAACAATTTTATAGATCAATTCCAAATCTAATCTATCCCGTCTTGATATTTGGAGATATTTATTTAAAGCGAAAAATTCTGGGTGATGAAGAGGGTACTCTCGAAGAAGTATGCGATAAATACGGAGAACCGATAATCCTGCCGGACCAATTTTGCCTTATTTTCCCTGAAACTCCTGATATTAAGGGCTTGGAAAGTCTAAAGTTATCGGACTTTGAAGAGATATATTATGATCTAGATTATAAAGGTAGAAGCCCAAATGGCCACGACATGGTTTTATTAGATAATATTCAGGGCGCCTGCCTTGCCCTATATAAGAAACTTTTAAGCTCTAAATAATAGAGGTGGCTTAAATGATAATCGAACTGTTTAAACAATGTTATGGCAAATCTACAAGAAAATTGAAATTATATGATCATGTCGCAGGTGCCACGGAAATAGCTCTTTATATATTGGACCGATTCGGGAAAACTTATCCCAAAGAAAAAAGGGATACTTTAATATTTTCTACATTTGCTCATGACCTGGGTAAGCTAAACTCGGATTTTCAAGCAATGCTACAAGCTGTTATCAAAGGTGATCCATTGCCGTCGAAACGGGTAAAACATGAAGCCAGCACCCTGGAATATATCGATGTTTTAAGGGACGGTCAGGATGAAATAATAAAAGAATTATTTTCGGCATTCTCCTATAAAATAACCGATCCTATCGATTTAGACATGGTATTAGCCTTTGCAGTCAGTCATCACGGGCTTTTTTACATGTCATATGAATCCACCAAGAATTATGGAGACAAATGGCTCATACGAAGAGAGTGGACTACTAGAACCATTAATGAGGTTAAGCGTATAACTTTGGTTGATTTATTGTTATTATTTCACCCATTTGGGGGTCTTGTAATGGTATCGGATCTAATTCATTCCTTTTGTCATGAAAAGGGTATAGATTATAGGAATCTCATTTCTGAAACGGCTTCATATGGTCAGTTGCTGGATAAATTAATAGAGGAGGCAGATAATTTAGAAATGGCATTGAATAAAGACGACCCAAGAAGTAACAGGGGAATAAAAGAACTTCTGGAGTTATTGATGGGAGGTGTGGATTGATGGCATATTCTTTTCAAGCGGTTGTTCAAAATGAGATTAGAAATTTCCTAAAAAATAATAGTATCACCGGCAATATATCCGATGAAGAAATTTTAAATCACATATTGGAAGGTTCAATATATTATGAATTTCCTATTGAAGATAAAAAACTGATTTTACTCAGGTTTTATTCTCCTGTAACTATGAGGGAAGAAGTTTTTATGGGCAGTGTATTGTTAAATTCTTTTTTAAGCAAGAATATCCTTCTTGCCGGCAAAGAAAATGATTTGGGTCCCATTTCAATGGTAGCAAACGACATTGAAAATTTTTATTATCTCTGGTTTACCGATAAAACTATTGAGGAACTGAAAGAAGCCTATTTGCGCACTCTGGAAGATAATTTGGAAGATCTTTATTTCAGCGATAGAAATGAAGAAAAGGGGATATATGGTGAATTTAAAAAGCTACTCGAATTCCATAAAAATAATATAGAGGCTTTTCCCATATTTGCCATTCCCAGAATATATGTTAATAAATTAGGTACTATTGCTCGCCAGCATTTGCGTAAAAGGATAGAGGAATTCGACTTTCAATCTAATCCAACTAAGATAACTGCAAACATGTCATTCTTTTTATCCAAAGATGGTAGTGAATTTCAAGGCCCTTACTTTTTGATGGCACGGGCAGTGAGTTCTTATAAAAATGAAACAGGTCTTGATGAGAAGGAACTAAAACAAGCATTAAATCTGGATAGTGTTTATGATACTTCCAATAAAAAGGGATTAAAAACTTTTGCAGAAGATATAAAAGACAGTATGAGCAAAGAAAAATATTCGCCGGATAAATTAAAAAGATTTTTCATTAAAACCCTTGATGCATACGAAAAATTAGCTTCCACCGATCCCGATGAATGGAATATGAAATACGCAAAAGAGAAAGCATTATCATTAAATCCACAGGAAACGGTAAGAGAACTATTAAACCAGACTCAAATGGGTTTGATTATATTTAATGATAAAAGGGAATCGGATTGCAAAACTTTTTGCCGCTGCTGTGGGGCTAACGGAGCAAGATTGACTGAAAATCACATAATCATGGGCGAAGATGTAGGTAAGTTCCATAATCAGATAGTTAATAAAGATGTCAAAAATGAAATAAAAATCTGCATTAAATGTTGTATTCAATCATATCTCATTACGAAACTAGTAGGTAATACTGCAGGCAGTTTGGCCTTTGTTCCCCAACAAGGCAGTATGATCTTTCATTACGGGCGCCATGATGATAATGAAGTAAAGACTATCGCCGATTCGTTAAAAAAGTCCCTGAGTTTAATAAAGCAACAAAAAGAAGCAAGATTTTCTCTGGCTAAAATAAATAGTGATATGAAGGACTTGTTAAAAAAGCTTGAGAGTGTATCAGAGAAAAAGCGCCATGAATTACAAATGCAAAAAACAGAACTTGAAGGACTGGCTGAAGAAAAAACAAGACTTAGTGAAATTATTACAAACAATTTAAGAAAGTTGCTAAATAATAGGATTGATCCCGTTTTAGATCCGGCAATCGATATATTGTCTGAGTCGGATATAGATATAGATGTCGCCGAAAATTATGTTTTCAGTATTGGTTTAGGAGATTACAGGCTGATGCTTTTTATTTTGCCGGAGTTTAAAAATACAGTAAATAAAAAATCCCATAATTACATTCAGGAACGTTTTAACAATAGCAGGATTACTGTATTGACACTGCTGGCATTTCTGCGAAAGCTCTGTGGCTGTGATGGCCCCTATTATTATTTGACTTTACCATCACTTGATCAGGCTAACTTTTCAACCGATACTTTCTATGTCAGAGATGAGAAATACAGCGCTGATGAAGTTATCAATTATTATGAAGCTTTTGCAGGTTTCAGCCAAAAGGTGGTAAGATGGAATGAAGACAAAAGATTCATTAAAAAGATGATGCTGTCAGAAAGGATGGTAGATGAACCAATGATAACATTATCGGAGGTGATGAGGCATTCCAAAGTATTATCCTCAGAGAGCGAAGATAAATATAATGTGATTTTTGACGGTATCAATAGGCAACCAAATTTAATGGAGTATTTTAATCTTTTCTTAAAATGTAAGGAATATCAAAAAATAAACCAAGGGAGGTAAGATTATGAGTGTGATGTTGGATGAAATTAAAGTAAATGAGTTTTGTAATTTGATTTTTCAAACCATAGATACTTTAGGCCATCTACCCATATCTTTGAGGTCAAAAGAATCAACTCCTACCAAATTAGAAAAATATCCTAGATTATTTTTCGGTTATCTTCAAAGGTATGAGGATCCCAAAATTGCATTCAGTGAATGGGAAAGCAAACTTTTAAGGGATACTCCCGGCGATGAATCCAATTATAAAAAGGAAAAATACTTTCCGGTATTAAAAAGTTTGGAAAAATGGATAGATAAAAACCCGGAATTTTTTCAGGGGAAAAGCAAAAAGATACTAATTCAGCATTTACGAGGAAGCCTCTATGCCAGGATTTTCGGTTATCTATATCCTAGAAGAGAATTATCCATGATTGTAGTAGATTTACTGAAAGATAAAGGAAAAGATATAAATTATGGCATTGAAAACTTTGAAAATATTATTGAAGGAGATGAAAGGGTTAAAGATTTACAAATCAAATTTTCTAATGGTGAATGGGAAAACATTGTTAAAGACGCAAAACGTAAATTTATCGATACCAAAAAGTATTATGAAAATGTTTTAGATGAAAAACCTACTGAAAATGTAGAGGAGGTCAATAATAATGAATAATTTTGAAATGTTTAAAAGCCAGTTATCCGATATCAAAGATGTCCTTGAACCTATTTCTCTTGAAAAAGGGAAAAAAGTCGTGAAAGCCTCCATGGTAAAAAAAGTAGCAACTATAGTCGGTATAAAAACGACTGCTTCACGGTTTTTGCCTGTATCCCACGAGGGCTATTCCACCGATACATTTGTCGATAAAGTGGATTTATTAGATTCAAATAGAGCTGAGTTTATTGGCCGAAAACTTAAAGGCATAGAAAGACGAGCCCACATGTCTATGTTCAGGGAATTGTTGGAGGCCAATAGTGACATGGCATGGGATGAAGCTTTTAAAAAATATTTCGGGAAAGAAGGCGGCTGCATTATTCCTGACGGATTATGCTTGACATGCTGGAACTGCTCACTTTTTGGCGGTTTAGAAGCAGGGAAGGGTGCGGTCTTTTCCAGAATAAGATATTTCGATACTTATTCTATAGAACCAACCGAACTTGCGGTAGCCATGGAGGGCAGTGATGAGGGAATGGCTATAGGTAACACGGTATCTGAAGACTTAAATAAGAAGAGAGGATCCGACTCTTATCATCAATATGAATATGTAAAAGCGGGGATACACTTCCCATTTATAACCATAATTGAAAACTCGACATTTCTTGACGTCATAGGTTACATAAAGGCAGTGAAAATAGCTGATCAGCATGGATACGGCAAATATTCGGCCAACCATGGTAAATTTGATACTGAATTTTTGGCTGTTTCCACCGGCTATCCCCGTTTCTCTGTTCTGGATATGCTTGAATGGGCCGGCCCGGATTATTCTATAGATAAAATCAGAACCAAATTTAACGCAACCTCTCCTGGAGTCGAATTTGAAGGTAATTCTTCGGAACCTGTCACAGTCTTCGGAGGGGAGATCGATCAAATGACGGAAAATCTTATCCAGGAGTTCAAAAAATATTTTGATATACTAAAAGGGTGAGTATAATGAACATTTATTGTAGAAGGTTTGAGCTCCGTAACTGCGGGAGATTTTTAACCATAAGCTCAGATTTCGGGTCGAAATATAAAACAAATCTTTTTTTGACTTCGGAAGCCCTTTATGCAGGATTGACAAGAGAAATAACGCGAGAACCGAAATACATTGATTTAAAATCGGATGAATACGATTTTATTTCGACCTATGATATTAAAAATTTTCCAATATGGTTTTCACCCGGAATGTTTGTATATAAAATACATGATAAGTTTTTGACGAAAAATAAGACGACTATCGATGTTAATATGTTTAATGTTCTGGATGAAGATTATCCGGGGACAGGTGGCGGTAAAAACCGCAAGTCATCGCCGACCTATGGTTCCATGGAGACTATTTTGCCGAATAATTATATTGTAACCTATGGGGTTTCTGCTGATAAAAGATTGCTTCAAAGTTATAATAAGGGTTCGATATATTTAATGGGCAAAAAAAGGACCATGTTTCAAATAACGGATCTTTCAGAAGTAATGTTTTGTGAAATTTTAAATAGTGGCAAGATTGTACCAACACAAGTGGCTCGGGATGACATTATATATTTTTCAGAATATAATATTCATGCCATCACAATGCGGTATCTATTAATCAGCGGATATTACAACAAAGAGATATTTAACTGCAATTTTGGAGACAAACAATTTTCTTATCCTATCGACTATGTTCCTAAAGAAATATTACTGTGAACACCTGCCCGATTGATTTTCAATCGGGCTACCCTTGTTTTATTATATTTCTTAAAAATGGAGCGATCCTATGGACATAATCATCGACGACTTCGGCGTTTCTCTCGGCAAAAAAAGCGAGCGGCTTATAATAAGGAAAAAAGGTGAGGTGGTGCAGGAAACTCCGCTTTTTGATATATCACAAATAACTATAACATCTTCAGGGGTTTCTATCACAACCGATGTAATTCAGGAATGCATGGAGCGGGGCATCCAGATAAATTTTTTGACATTCAACGGTCAGCCTTATGCCCAGATATCTTCGCCAAATCTGACAGGGACGGTAATGACCCGCAGGGAACAACTTGCTGCTTATAACGACAAGCGGGGAGTAGAGCTCACTAGAGAAATAATAAAAGGCAAGATAAAAAACCAGCAAAATGTCTTAAAATATTTTGCTCGCCATAGAAAGGAAACCCATCCGGAGGTTTATAGACAAATATATGATGGAATTTCAAAAATGGAAAATCATATAAAAGAGCTTTTCCAGCAAGATGCGGACAAAATCGATGATATAAGGCCACAGTTTTTATCCATAGAAGGCAGGGCTGCCGATATATATTGGGAAATGGTGGGAGTCATTTTTGCGGATAAACAGGACTTTAACGGTAGAGAGCACCGGGGAGCTCAGGACCCGGTAAATTCCGCACTAAATTACGGCTATGGCATGCTTTATTCCCAGGTATGGGGAGCATTGGTCCTGGCAGGACTTGACCCCTTTGCCGGATTTATGCATGTGGACAGGCCAGGCAAGCCTTCTTTGGTACTTGATGTAACCGAAGAGTTCCGGCAGCAAGTGGTGGATAGGGTAGTAATCGCCATAATCCAAAAAGGAACCGAAATCGAGATAAAAGATGGCAAGCTTACCGATACCACCAGGAAAACGTTGATTGAAAAATTTAAAGAAAGGCTGGAATCGGTAGAAACTTTTGATGGTAAGAGGTTTACTTTAAAATCCATCATTCAGAAGCAGGCCCGACATATAGCTACATTCCTGCGGGGTGAAAGTAAATATAAGGCCTTTGTAGGCAAATGGTAGGGTTATGATATGCAGACACTGGTTATATTCGACATAACTTCCGACAAAATAAGGAATAAAGTTGGAGAAGCTTGCAAAGATTATGGCCTCACAAGGATTCAAAAAAGCGCATTTTTGGGAGATATAAACCATAACCGCCGAGAAGAACTGCGTTTGAGGCTTAAAAAAATCCTGGGAATGAAACCAGGTAATATTCAAATATTCCCCTTATGCGATAGAGATTTTCAATTACGAAAGACAATCATCAATGAAGAGGAGCATGTAAATGAACCAGGATAACAGCTCCGAATATCGGTTTAATTTAACTGTAACTGATATAAAACAATATGTTTACTGCCCCAGGATCATCTATTATACATATGTTTTACCGGTCAATAAAAAACCTACATTTAAAATGGAACATGGGAAAGATCGGCATTTGGAGATAGATAGGCTGGAAAAAAGAAGAAAGCTCGTCTCATACGGATTTGAAGAAGGGGAAAGGATATTCCATCTACCGGTCTATTCGGAAAGATTGGGATTAAGCGGCCTTATTGACATGGTCATCGAGTTTAAAAAAGGAAATTTGAAAGAGTATTATCCGGTGGAGTTTAAAAATACCGTTCATCAAATCCAGCAAAACCATAAGTACCAACTGGTAGCTTATGCGATGCTACTGGAAGAACATTATAATAAACCCGTCCGACGCGGATTTATATATACTATTCCCAACAAAGATATACAAGTGGTAACCATTACCGACAGTATGAGGATTTATGTGAAGAAGGTCATAAGTGCTATTTATAATATGATAAAACGTGAAAAATTCCCCGAAGCAAGGTCCGTAAGGCGCTGCTGGGATTGCGAATATAAAAATTACTGCAAAGACGTGAGGTGATAAAGTGTATTTTTTAAATTCCGAAGAAAAAAAGCACTTATTAAAAGGTTATCTCCCCAAATCCCGCAAAATTCATATAGATGAAGATTTAAGAGGCTGGAACTGGAATCAACCGCCCCTGGCACCAATTTATGATATTAAACTTCCGCTATATGAAATAGCTAATAAATATTGCTCTACCTGCAGGGATGTATATTTAAGGAAAGTCGAAAATGTTAAAGCCAAACAAAATTTGGATATGATACTTGGCGTTATATTCCATGAGGCTCTGGTAAATTTCATTATTAAGGCAAAAAGGCTAATCTACATAAATGGTATAGGAAAATGCAATGATGTGTTCGAGGAATTAAAAAAGGTGGACTTTTCGCCATTAGATCGAAGAAAAGACCTCATTTCGCCGGAAGAAATGGAAGATGCAAAGAACAAAGTTAATTTCATCTGGAATTATGAATACGGCCAAGTAATAAGCCGAATACAGGATGTATTGTCAAGACAGCCGTATATAAATGAAGATAGCCTCATATCCCTGGCCTTGCCGGTAGTGGTGGAACAAAAATTGGATGGCTCATTTCTTGGATTGAGCAAATATTTGAGTGCAGATGCTTTCACCATGTCCGAGCCCATGGTAGTGGATTTGAAATTCGGGAAAAAGAAGGATTTTCACAGGCTTTGTACCACCGGCTATGCACTGGTGATGGAAAGCGTATTCGAATTCCCCGTAAATGTGGGATGTATAGTTTATGGTAATTTTAAAAACAACCGATTAATTATCGAAAAAGATTTTCATATAATAGATGATGAACTGCGAGAATGGTTTATCGAGGAAAGGGATGAAAGGATGCATATGGTTTTTGAAGGTATTGATCCCGGCTTGGCTGAAGAATGTTATGATACCTGCCCATATTATGCCGATTGCCATTAAGTTTAAGCACTAAGCTTAAAAGACAGTTGCTTTTTGTGTTGAGTTTTACTAGAATGAAGATAATAATCAAATTGGAATAAAATATTTTCGAAGATGCTGCTTATGTCACCTAAATATTGCCATATTTAATATTCAGAAAGCAGTTATAGGTTCGATAAAAATATTGATACAAAAGAATTTTTATCCACTGCAATTTTTTCGAAGATGTCTCATGTTTTTATACAGAACTATCTAAAACGAATATTTTAGCCCTGAACATTGAAAACAAAAACCAGGAAATGCCCGAATGATAAAGGATTCCCCCGAGCATTTCCGGTCGGTTCCAAATAAAGACCCGAAAGCAAGGGGACTGAAAGCATCCCTGCGGATATAGACCCTATGCATGTTCTTGCGTTCCAAATAAAGACCCGAAAGCAAGGGGACTGAAAGTAAAGCCTATAGCTTTAAAATCTCCATTTTTAGTTATGTTCCAAATAAAGACCCGAAAGCAAGGGGACTGAAAGTAAAGTCCATGGCCGAAACGCTGGACGGGAGCTTCACAGTTCCAAATAAAGACCCGAAAGCAAGGGGACTGAAAGCTAAGGCTTTAGGTTGCTGAATCAACCTGCTCATATATGTTCCAAATAAAGACCCGAAAGCAAGGGGACTGAAAGACCACACGACCTCGACGTTGTTTCAATTCCTCGTAGGGAGTTCCAAATAAAGACCCGAAAGCAAGGGGACTGAAAGGACGAAGCGCCATTTTAAGGAGGGATAATTATGTGGGTTCCAAATAAAGACCCGAAAGCAAGGGGACTGAAAGAAACGTTGGCAGAAATAAACAGGATGCTGACGGGAGTAGTTCCAAATAAAGACCCGAAAGCAAGGGGACTGAAAGTGACATGTTCAACCAGTTACGAACTGAAAGGACATTAGGTTCCAAATAAAGACCCGAAAGCAAGGGGACTGAAAGTCGACAGCAGAAGGTATAAACCTTGACAATGCAATGCAGTTCCAAATAAAGACCCGAAAGCAAGGGGACTGAAAGGCAAGCATATGCCAAATGTGGCAATGTTACTCAAGCAGCGTTCCAAATAAAGACCCGAAAGCAAGGGGACTGAAAGTCTTGCGGAAAGGTCCTGCCTTCGTAGCCCTGCCTGCGTTCCAAATAAAGACCCGAAAGCAAGGGGACTGAAAGAGGGCAGAATTTGAAGAAGATGATTGGAATAAGGAGGTTCCAAATAAAGACCCGAAAGCAAGGGGACTGAAAGTTCAACCGTTTGATGGCGGGGAGGACGTAGAAATTGAGTTCCAAATAAAGACCCGAAAGCAAGGGGACTGAAAGATTTTGACCACCTCCTAACACTTGTTGTATGATTTGGTTCCAAATAAAGACCCGAAAGCAAGGGGACTGAAAGCAACAGCCCCAGTTTTAACCGGGTTTGCTGCATATACAGTTCCAAATAAAGACCCGAAAGCAAGGGGACTGAAAGACATGAGCTCGGCGATTTTTCCGCCGGGTATATCGAGTTCCAAATAAAGACCCGAAAGCAAGGGGACTGAAAGTAAAATACCTCAATTTCCCCGATTCGTATTACTATTCCTGGGTTCCAAATAAAGACCCGAAAGCAAGGGGACTGAAAGTATTTCACGGACTGAGCCAAAATCGAACTGGAAAAAGGAGTTCCAAATAAAGACCCGAAAGCAAGGGGACTGAAAGTCAATTAGTGGCCTCATATCGGACAACCTACTGCCAAAGTTCCAAATAAAGACCCGAAAGCAAGGGGACTGAAAGTTTGCAAAAACGCCGCTGTAAATGCCGCTTTTGAGGCTGTTCCAAATAAAGACCCGAAAGCAAGGGGACTGAAAGATATTGCTTTAGGCATCTTCCTCTACCTCCCTCTTTTGTTCCAAATAAAGACCCGAAAGCAAGGGGACTGAAAGTTGTGGCTGTGCTTCATAATATGGATTTTTTCTGTTAAGTTCCAAATAAAGACCCGAAAGCAAGGGGACTGAAAGTCCTGGATTCGTTTCAGATTCGGTCCTAAAAACCGAAGTTCCAAATAAAGACCCGAAAGCAAGGGGACTGAAAGAAGAATACCAAGGCTTAGAGAGCGGAGGAAGAAGGAAGTTCCAAATAAAGACCCGAAAGCAAGGGGACTGAAAGACAAAGAAAAAGCGGAGGTGATATTTAAGGAATTAAATAAGTTCCAAATAAAGACCCGAAAGCAAGGGGACTGAAAGCTTACCAAAGCGGGCAGCCACTGCCGGTGGATGAGTGGGTTCCAAATAAAGACCCGAAAGCAAGGGGACTGAAAGATTCTTGCTCAGCGTTATCATAACTGGGGGTTTGTAGGGTTCCAAATAAAGACCCGAAAGCAAGGGGACTGAAAGCCTCGATGGGGCGGGTGGAGACGGTGAATATCCGCAGGGTTCCAAATAAAGACCCGAAAGCAAGGGGACTGAAAGTCAATTATCGTTGTCGCATACGCCTTCTGCTCAAGCTGTTCCAAATAAAGACCCGAAAGCAAGGGGACTGAAAGGGCGCAGAGCTACTCAGGGTGTCGAGCAGGACGTGTTCGTTCCAAATAAAGACCCGAAAGCAAGGGGACTGAAAGTACCCATAGCCACGGGGAAACACCCCGTATGTAGATAGTTCCAAATAAAGACCCGAAAGCAAGGGGACTGAAAGTTCGTATTTTACATTGTACAAACTACACATTATCCTTGGTTCCAAATAAAGACCCGAAAGCAAGGGGACTGAAAGACATTTCCTGATTATGTATTTGTTGAGAATCTCAAGTTCCAAATAAAGACCCGAAAGCAAGGGGACTGAAAGCCACCCTGAGCACTTTGTGTTACTGCAACACCATTTAGTTCCAAATAAAGACCCGAAAGCAAGGGGACTGAAAGTAATTTCATGATGAGGATATTTTAAGTGTTGAGAAGGAGGTTCCAAATAAAGACCCGAAAGCAAGGGGACTGAAAGGTCAACTCGACCAGCTAAAAAGCGATAAAGTTCATCGTTCCAAATAAAGACCCGAAAGCAAGGGGACTGAAAGTTTTGTTGTTTTTAAGGGTTACAAACATTACAAGGTGTTCCAAATAAAGACCCGAAAGCAAGGGGACTGAAAGTTCTATTGGAAGTGTTTTTATAAAATCTAATATATTATCGTTCCAAATAAAGACCCGAAAGCAAGGGGACTGAAAGAAATCTGCAGCCTCATTAAAATTATTATTTATTGGATGTTCCAAATAAAGACCCGAAAGCAAGGGGACTGAAAGATTTTGCTCAATTATTAAGTAAAATTGAGCAAAATTGGGTTCCAAATAAAGACCCGAAAGCAAGGGGACTGAAAGTCTATTACACCTCCGTGTATAGGTTGCATTATTATATTGTTCCAAATAAAGACCCGAAAGCAAGGGGACTGAAAGCTGTCGGTGGAGGTCATAAGGCAAATTTACGCAAGGTGTTCCAAATAAAGACCCGAAAGCAAGGGGACTGAAAGTGGTGACGGGCTGATCGGGTTTAAAACTACCGTCGGGATAGTTCCAAATAAAGACCCGAAAGCAAGGGGACTGAAAGGGACAAGAACGTCACGGTGTTCCCGCAAGATGAAAAGGGTTCCAAATAAAGACCCGAAAGCAAGGGGACTGAAAGTCACCTT
>JANLFP010000037.1 GCA_024655905.1 Tepidanaerobacteraceae bacterium | reverse complement strand
AACCAAACAGAATACTGCCACCTATTTCTGCAAGCAGGTTTCAATTCCTCGTAGGGAGGCTAAAAACCGCAAGTTTGCGGTGCAGTTCTTCGGGATAGGGATGGGTTTCAATTCCTCATAGGGAGGCTAAAAACCAACCTACAGGGCCACCGCGGAGAAGCTGCTGGGTAGTTTCAATTCCTCGTAGGGAGGCTAAAAACTCGCCCCATGCTTCGGCAGCGGTTTCCATTTGCGGAGGTTTCAATTCCTCGTAGGGAGGCTAAAAACAAGGAATTACTTTGGAACAACTTAAAACTGCCAAAAAATGTTTCAATTCCTCGTAGGGAGGCTAAAAACGGACATCAATATACTTGAAGATGATGAGCATGTCGGGTTTCAATTCTTCGTAGGGAGGCTAAAAACCAGAATATATCGTAAAGGATTATTTTAATGCCTATTTGTTTTAATTCCTCGTAGGGAGGCTAAAAACCGAACTTTGGAGGGAAACAAAATTATTTACAATTAGTTTCAATTCCTCGTAGGGAGGCTAAAAACGCCGTACAGTGGGCCAGGCTCTTGGGCGCACCGTTAGTTTCAATTCCTCGTAGGGAGGCTAAAAACAGGCCATACTTCATCCAGCCATTCCAGAAACTCGAGTTTCAATTCCTCGTAGGGAGGCTAAAAACCGGTAAACCTCACGCTTACAAGGCGGTCTTTTACCCAGTTTCAATTCCTCGTAGGGAGGCTAAAAACCCTGGGCACCTTATCCGATAGTGAAACCCCCGGCAGTGTTTCAATTCCTCGTAGGGAGGCTAAAAACGTAGTTGCAACCAGCAGCGACCGCGATGATGTAGCGTTTCAATTCCTCGTAGGGAGGCTAAAAACTTTTTCTCTGAATATACTTCCCACTCTGGCATTGTGTTTCAATTCCTCGTAGGGAGGCTAAAAACGCCCCGGCCGGCATTCTCGGCCTCGTCCCTTGCCCGTTTCAATTCCTCGTAGGGAGGCTAAAAACTACGACCGAATTCTGCAAGACTGGGATAAAGAAGTAGGTTTCAATTCCTCGTAGGGAGGCTAAAAACTACATTTCAGGG
>JANLFP010000036.1 GCA_024655905.1 Tepidanaerobacteraceae bacterium | reverse complement strand
ATAGGCAAGTTTTTCAGGCCTCCCCGTTTTTAGCCTCCCTACGAGGAATTGAAACATTCATCACGTTCTTTCAAAAATTTCTTTATTTCATTGTTTTTAGCCTCCCTACGAGGAATTGAAACCCCAACGAAAAAGCCCTTTTAGGAGCGATTCGTTCTGTTTTTAGCCTCCCTACGAGGAATTGAAACGAAATATTGGCTGGAATACTATGTGCGATAGCATGGGTTTTTAGCCTCCCTACGAGGAATTGAAACTTTTGGCTTCTTCAGGGAGGAAAGAGAAGTCTAAATGTTTTTAGCCTCCCTACGAGGAATTGAAACTATTGTCGTCAATGCAGGAGAGCGAGGGCGAAGGGAGTTTTTAGCCTCCCTACGAGGAATTGAAACTATGTTCCCGATGAGGCGCCGCTTATTTCTGTCACGGCGTTTTTAGCCTCCCTACGAGGAATTGAAACTCAAGCACCGCTGCCCTGATAGCGACAATAATTTCCCCGTTTTTAGCCTCCCTACGAGGAATTGAAACACCTCGACTTCGTCTTCTGGGAGATTCATCTCCCGGGTTTTTAGCCTCCCTACGAGGAATTGAAACTATCTTTTCCATTCACCACTTCTTTCTAAATATAAAGTTTTTAGCCTCCCTACGAGGAATTGAAACTAGAAATCTCCCTATGAAACGTTCTTTTGTTTCCACAGTTTTTAGCCTCCCTACGAGGAATTGAAACTTATGAAACCCCATAGGCAAGTTTTTCAGGCCTCCCCGTTTTTAGCCTCCCTACGAGGAATTGAAACCCCAACGAAAAAGCCCTTTTAGGAGCGATTCGTTCTGTTTTTAGCCTCCCTACGAGGAATTGAAACAGTAAATTGCTTAACACAACCAAGGCGTCCAATAAGGTTTTTAGCCTCCCTACGAGGAATTGAAACATTAATATTTCGATATTTACACCAGTTGCCTGTATAGTTTTTAGCCTCCCTACGAGGAATTGAAACCAATAGGTTGCCCTGTTAGAAATAGAGGTTGGATCTTAGTTTTTAGCCTCCCTACGAGGAATTGAAACTCTGGCCAAAACGGGTCATATAACCTGTATTCTTTGGTTTTTAGCCTCCCTACGAGGAATTGAAACTTTGGATAGACTATATAGTAGACCTCCAGATGGTTTCGTTTTTAGCCTCCCTACGAGGAATTGAAACGAGCTTCTCATTGCACAAAAGAGTACTGTCTCCGAGTTTTTAGCCTCCCTACGAGGAATTGAAACACGACGAGGTAAGCAGAATTACCAAGAACTATATTCAGTTTTTAGCCTCCCTACGAGGAATTGAAACACTGTTTGCCACTTCCGCGGCCTGCCCATTTTCTTGTTTTTAGCCTCCCTACGAGGAATTGAAACCGAGAAAGCGGGACGAAAAGTGTCCCAGATATGCGGGTTTTTAGCCTCCCTACGAGGAATTGAAACTGTAAATTCTTTTAGCCTTCATGGAACCCCTCCTTTGTTTTTAGCCTCCCTACGAGGAATTGAAACGCGTATCTTCTTCGAGGTCGATTCGGAATTCGTTTCCGTTTTTAGCCTCCCTACGAGGAATTGAAACGGGGAGAGGATAGGCTGCGGATTCTGGCACGGCTGGGTTTTTAGCCT
>JANLFP010000035.1 GCA_024655905.1 Tepidanaerobacteraceae bacterium | reverse complement strand
AATTCAATGCATCATATTGCATCAAGCACACGTAAAATTGGTAGAAAAACTGAACTGGCATTAGCTTTAATATGCGTTTGAATTAAACTTTGACGAATTCCTGTAATGCACCAGGGTCCTGTATATGTATGTTAACATTTTACCCCACCTTGAATATAGACGATTTTATTCTTTGACCGGCATTCTTTATGGATGGGAACCGCCACTTATCTCCCGCTTCTTGTCATCATATATACATCTCTCCGTATTTTGGCAGAAAACATCTATTTATGTAAATAATTTAGTAACTTAGGTGCCTGGCACCAATTATCCAGTAATGTCGCAGTACAAACGGAAATGCGACAGATGGCAAACCGTCCCCTTTCACACCTGTCCGTATGCAAGTGATTATGTATTTTTCAGAGGCTTCCTTGAGTTTTAAGTTAATATATTGGCTATTCAAAAAACTATAGTTTTATACATAAAAATATGTTAATAAAAAACCTATAATGCCCGGGATGCTGAATGTAAAAATATTGCCTGACCAATCAAGTCTGGATCTTCTCTCCTCGGCATTCTCAACTGCTATCCTTCGATAAATATTTTCACTCATAAAACCTGAAATAATACCGCTAATGATTAAACTTCCGAAGCCAACCACACCAGAAGCTTTCATAAAAAAGCCACTATCTTTCATAATAAGAGAAATAATGCCGATAATACATTCTACAACCATCCCATAAAAGAAACTTTTCATTTTTATCCACCTCCGTTCTTCTACTATGATCACAAAGCTAATTTAGTTTTTCATAATATTTTTATTATAGAGGCAAAGACCTCACCGATTAATTTTATTTCTAAATTTAAAGAGGTGAGGTCTTTTTTCATAGCTTCACCTTTTTTTGTAAGGGTATACCTCATGCAATTAATGTTTATTTAAAACGGCCACTCAAAAAAACTGCCTTTTAAAAAATCTATATCAAATGACCATTTTGAAGAAGTCCCCCTAATAAGATTAGTTCTGACCCTTGAAGCAACATGGGCCCCTGAAGGACGAACATCATACCATGTATCAGACTCCCCATCAGTTAAATAGTACCAAGTTCCTGTTTTGGTATAATGGATAAAGAAATTCAGACAAAAAAATGACTTCCTTTAAGGTGATAAACTGTATAATAAGCATATGAGAAAAACATACACAGGAGAATTCAAAACCAAAGTCGTACTGGAAATTCTTAAGGAAGAAAAAACCATTTCCCAAATCGCATCCGAGTATGAAGTTCATCCAAACCAGCTGATAAAATGGAAAAAGGAGGCATTAGAAGCTCTTCCTCAACTTCTTGAAGATGGCCGCAGAAAGGGGGATAAAGAAAAAGAGGCATTAAAAAACCATATTCAAGAACTTTACACACAAATCGGTGAGCTTTCCACTAAGCTCAACTGGCTCAAAAAAAAATCTGGCATCAAGCTCGACTAGAGCTGAAAGAATTGAACTTGTGGACTTTGAAAACAGAATATTACCCCTTACGGTCCAGGCAGAACTTCTTTCATTAAACCGTTCAAGCCTTTACTACAAGCCTGTACCACCTTCACCTGAGGAAATCGCTATAAAGCACGAAATTGACCGTATATATACAGATGACCCATATATGGGCTCAAGACCAATTACAGCCATACTGAACCGCAATGGCTTTAAAATCAGCAGGCCAACGGTACAAAAATATATGCGGGAAATGGGGATATCCGCAATCAGACCCGGGCCTAACCTTTCACGCCGCAATCATGAG
>JANLFP010000034.1 GCA_024655905.1 Tepidanaerobacteraceae bacterium | reverse complement strand
TTAGCCTCCCTACGAGGAATTGAAACTCTTTATCATTATATATAACATTTATATTAGTTTTCAGGTTTTTAGCCTCCCTACGAGGAATTGAAACCGATTTCTAGTGATAGCGGATACATCCAGCATTTCTGTGTTTTTAGCCTCCCTACGAGGAATTGAAACAAAGACATTTCCCTCCCTCCTTTTTATAAAAGCCTTAGTTTTTAGCCTCCCTACGAGGAATTGAAACCCCCGAAATCCGCACCGTAAGCGGAAAAATTGAAACACGTTTTTAGCCTCCCTACGAGGAATTGAAACAATGATAATTTGTAATTGGAGAACGTAGCCAATTAAGTTTTTAGCCTCCCTACGAGGAATTGAAACTACTATGGGATAAATATTCAGATGAACTTGAAAGGCGTTTTTAGCCTCCCTACGAGGAATTGAAACCTGTTTCTGAAGCACTGGAATATAGTGGTCTTCCCAAGTTTTTAGCCTCCCTACGAGGAATTGAAACCTCCACCGAAGACAGAGAATCTCTCCCCTGCGGAGGTTTTTAGCCTCCCTACGAGGAATTGAAACTGTCGCCTTCGCATATCCTGTCAAGATTCATGCTGTGTTTTTAGCCTCCCTACGAGGAATTGAAACTTGAACGCAACCCGCTGCAGTTCGTAGACTGCCCCAGTTTTTAGCCTCCCTACGAGGAATTGAAACCCGACGACCCGAAAGCCGAAATATTCGGTCCCATCGTTTTTAGCCTCCCTACGAGGAATTGAAACTACTTCTGCTTTAGTCAGCTTGCCCAAATGAATTCGTTTTTAGCCTCCCTACGAGGAATTGAAACAAAAAATGCCGGAATCCCCGTCGGGCTAAGCCCCCAGTTTTTAGCCTCCCTACGAGGAATTGAAACACCGAATCCTGCCCGGCGAGCTGGATCGGGAGACTGGTTTTTAGCCTCCCTACGAGGAATTGAAACCGCTTCCGGGCCACCCTACGGACTAAAAGTGGCATTTGGTTTTTAGCCTCCCTACGAGGAATTGAAACAGCCTCCCGGCATGGCTATTGTTTTTGCAGAGTAGCGTTTTTAGCCTCCCTACGAGGAATTGAAACGAGGATCCAATACGGCTGCTATAAGCAATCCGCCTAAAGTTTTTAGCCTCCCTACGAGGAATTGAAACGGCTAATAAACGAATACAGAGAACGGCTCGCCTGGGTTTTTAGCCTCCCTACGAGGAATTGAAACTATGTATATGTAGAAATATGTTAGGGCCAGGGAGAGTTTTTAGCCTCCCTACGAGGAATTGAAACAATGAGAGCCCAAATAATATAAAGTTATTAAAAAAGGTTTTTAGCCTCCCTACGAGGAATTGAAACACTTTATAACCTCTTATTTTATGAAATTTTATGGAAAGTTTTTAGCCTCCCTACGAGGAATTGAAACGTTGAATTAACAAAAGATACCAATTCCAACGGTATTGTTTTTAGCCTCCCTACGAGGAATTGAAACGAGCATGGCAAATTCCCACCATACGAAAAATTAAGGGTTTTTAGCCTCCCTACGAGGAATTGAAACTTCTTGCTTTTTCTTCGTTTTCGATTATTCTTTTGGTTTTTAGCCTCCCTACGAGGAATTGAAACTCGTAGATAATGCAACTCCGCACCTTTTTGCTATTTCTGTTTTTAGCCTCCCTACGAGGAATTGAAACCACCCTGCAGGCCCCCCGCCTGTAAATCTCCAAAAATGTTTTTAGCCTCCCTACGAGGAATTGAAACCACTTGGCAAAATATCTACAATTTCTTTTTCTGTCTCGTTTTTAGCCTCCCTACGAGGAATTGAAACGAAGCAAACGAGTGTCTTTGGATTTTCGCAACTCCCAGCGTTTTTAGCCTCCCTACGAGGAATTGAAACCTGTATCCGGCGAGTGATATACTGGCGCGTATGGAGGTTTTTAGCCTCCCTACGAGGAATTGAAACCATAATTTACAGATTA
>JANLFP010000033.1 GCA_024655905.1 Tepidanaerobacteraceae bacterium | reverse complement strand
TTTTTAGCCTCCCTACGAGGAATTGAAACGGCCCCCCTACGAAAGAAACGAGCTCATCTTCCATGTTTTTAGCCTCCCTACGAGGAATTGAAACCTATGATGAGCACGAATATTATGAGGACTTAGAAGCGTTTTTAGCCTCCCTACGAGGAATTGAAACATGGTTTTGGCGGTGTTTTTGGTGGTGCCGGTTTAAGTTTTTAGCCTCCCTACGAGGAATTGAAATATAACAATATAAATAATACTGATTTTTATACCAAAAAGTTTTTAGCCTCCCTACGAGGAATTGAAATTCTTTTAATTTAATTTTATTCCTATATTTTTATTTTAGTTTTTAGCCTCCCTACGAGGAATTGAAATTAGATTTTCATACTTACCTGCTGTTGGTGTTCCCGATTTTTTAGCCTCCCTACGAGGAATTGAAATGCATCAAGATAGTGGTTTGCAGCATGTGTAGCCTTGGTTTTTAGCCTCCCTACGAGGAATTGAAATCGTCATTGTGCTCTTTCAGCAGCCCTAAAACTGCACGTTTTTAGCCTCCCTACGAGGAATTGAAATTTTAGACATAATTTTAGCTATAGAACAATACAGAATAGTTTTTAGCCTCCCTACGAGGAATTGAAATTTCTTTTTTTGTTTCTTCTCTTTCCTTCCTCCTCGCGTTTTTAGCCTCCCTACGAGGAATTGAAATTACTTGCGGCGGAAGAATACTTCATCGGCACAGGCGTTTTTAGCCTCCCTACGAGGAATTGAAATTACTTTGCATGATCGCCCTTTTTGTGGCTTTGCTTAGTTTTTAGCCTCCCTACGAGGAATTGAAATCATATTCCAAGGCTCTTGCTACATCCACTCCGACGGTTTTTAGCCTCCCTACGAGGAATTGAAATGGGCGGTGGATTATCAGGATAGCGCAGGGGTGAATAATCGTTTTTAGCCTCCCTACGAGGAATTGAAATCGTAAAAATCGTAATTTACTTTTCGGTATCATAGTAAGTTTTTAGCCTCCCTACGAGGAATTGAAATAGCAGCAGTTTTTTGACTGCAGCTTTCGCAAGGTTAGTTTTTAGCCTCCCTACGAGGAATTGAAATGTGGATTTGGTGCATGCAGTGAATCAATTAGATTGGCTGTTTTTAGCCTCCCTACGAGGAATTGAAATTAAAAAAATTACCCTCTGTTCGGGTATCCTCTCTGAGTTTTTAGCCTCCCTACGAGGAATTGAAATTCGACATACTAGGCCTTTCATCAGGGTGAAATGGGCGTTTTTAGCCTCCCTACGAGGAATTGAAATATTGCAGTAAATGAACAAGCTAACATTTCATATCATGGTTTTTAGCCTCCCTACGAGGAATTGAAATATGCGAAGCTAAGCCCTACGCCACCTCCTTCATTGGTTTTTAGCCTCCCTACGAGGAATTGAAATTAATGTGGTCTTGTATAAATTGTTGCATTTCATCTTGGGTTTTTAGCCTCCCTACGAGGAATTGAAATCACACTATCGTGAAAGATATTTCGAACCAGACCGGCGTTTTTAGCCTCCCTACGAGGAATTGAAACCAATTTCTGCCACTACTTACTACCTCCCAACGTTTTTGTTTTTAGCCTCCCTACGAGGAATTGAAACGTGCCTTCCAGGGAAACTTCTCCCTGTGGTACCTGAGTTTTTAGCCTCCCTACGAGGAATTGAAACCATAATAGCAACACTTAGAAGTAAAACTGAATATGTGGTTTTTAGCCTCCCTACGAGGAATTGAAACACCTCAAAAAAGTCTTTTTATCTGTAAATTTGTGTGTTTTTAGCCTCCCTACGAGGAATTGAAACCCGCTTTAAGTGCGATAATTCCTGTATTAACGGAAAGTTTTTAGCCTCCCTACGAGGAATTGAAACTAAATATGGGTTAGGGCTTCCAATACAAAAAAAGGAGTTTTTAGACTCCCTACGAGGAATTGAAACTTTGCTTATCTATCATTTTATCGTTTTGGGCCACTAGTTTTTAGCCTCCCTACGAGGAATTGAAACAGGAGGAATGAGTTTGAACACCACAAAAGCCGAAATGCGTTTTTAGCCTCCCTACGAGGACTTGAAACTAGAGGAAGAAGGACTTTTGGGCGATGAATTGGCCCAGTTTTTAGCCTCCCTACGAGTAATTGAAACTGATTGCTACTGGTGACATAAGGACCTCATCACCGTTTTTAGCCTCCCTACGAGGAATTGAAACGACGCCGTTTCATTTTGAGGTCTATATTCTTACAGAGATTAAGACTACATCCCAATTGAATTACAACTATTCTGGGATGATTTGATAAGAATTCTCGGGTATAGTCATCAAACTTCTTAGCTTTAAAAAAAGTAATGCAATTGATTTTCTGGGAATTTTGAGTTTGATGAAGTCATATTCAATTTATTTCAGAAT
>JANLFP010000032.1 GCA_024655905.1 Tepidanaerobacteraceae bacterium | reverse complement strand
TGCCGGATTGTGATAATCTGTAGTGGTTTTTAGCCTCCCTACGAGGAATTGAAACTATTATCCCTAGATCTTATCCATCTCCTATTATCCGTTTTTAGCCTCCCTACGAGGAATTGAAACTAATAAGAGCAGTTAATATAGATAGAAATCTAGAAAGTTTTTAGCCTCCCTACGAGGAATTGAAACAAGCTTCTATATCTGCCGGATTGTGATAATCTGTAGTGGTTTTTAGCCTCCCTACGAGGAATTGAAACGTTTATTTGTATTGATTTCCATTGCCCTCCCCCTCCTGTTTTTAGCCTCCCTACGAGGAATTTAAACCCGATTGGCTTCTGTTGTAGCAGTTTGCCCTATGTAAGTTTTTAGCCTCCCTACGAGGAATTGAAACTCGTCCCACATAGAGACTGCCACGTCATAGCCTACACGGTTTTTAGCCTCCCTACGAGGAATTGAAACCCTTTTCCACCCGCCCTATCGAGGTGGAGTTCGTCCAGCGTTTTTAGCCTCCCTACGAGGAATTGAAACTGTTTTTTGGGTTTACGAACATTTTATTATCCCCCTTTGTTTTTAGCCTCCCTACGAGGAATTGAAACCATTGTCTACCTTCCGGCCTCATACGGTTGACAATAGTTTTTAGCCTCCCTACGAGGAATTGAAACATGATACGGAGATTGTATTTCCGCAGTATTTGAAGCAGTTTTTAGCCTCCCTACGAGGAATTGAAACCATGCCGTTCTTAAGGGGCTTACCTATTCCTTTTCCGTTTTTAGCCTCCCTACGAGGAATTGAAACGGAAAATTATCCTCTAGGCGTCCAGCTAGAATGACACGTTTTTAGCCTCCCTACGAGGAATTGAAACTCCTCCCGATTCACGCAGCGGTATCTCTCGATACCGTTTTTAGCCTCCCTACGAGGAATTGAAACATAACTTTGTCATATAAACCCCTTTCTTGGCCCTTTTGTTTTTAGCCTCCCTACGAGGAATTGAAACTTGTTTGCCGACGGGCCTTCCCTCTGCCGGCCCGAGTTTTTAGCCTCCCTACGAGGAATTGAAACACCTCTGTGTCAAAATTTTCCTTATCCTGCTCAAGAGGTTTTTAGCCTCCCTACGAGGAATTGAAACGGAGAAAGAGCAAAAATAGCCCCAAAAACGGCATTTGTTTTTAGCCTCCCTACGAGGAATTGAAACTATTTAGCTTTTTATTGACAATAGTGTTAATGGTAGTTTTTAGCCTCCCTACGAGGAATTGAAACATTTCGAGGGGGTGAAAATGTGCACGAGGGCTTACGTTTTTAGCCTCCCTACGAGGAATTGAAACTTGTCAAGAAAGGAAACAAGTATTACATCGTGTTGGGTTTTTAGCCTCCCTACGAGGAATTGAAACACACTTTCTGTGGATCGACAGGGATGGCCCGCCGATGTTTTTAGCCTCCCTACGAGGAATTGAAACACATCTGCAGAGAAAAAGCGTTGGCGAGTATAAACAGTTTTTAGCCTCCCTACGAGGAATTGAAACTCACGATTTACATTCACGAAAGCTTATCCAAATATAGTTTTTAGCCTCCCTACGAGGAATTGAAACCCCGCTTTCAGGGGAGATAAAAAAGAACCTTTCGGTGTTTTTAGCCTCCCTACGAGGAATTGAAACACATACCGATAAAAAAGGACCTGTGGGACAGATTCGTTTTTAGCCTCCCTACGAGGAATTGAAACCTGTGGCTTCGAAGTCTTCGCCTGCAGCTTTGAAGCGTTTTTAGCCTCCCTACGAGGAATTGAAACTTCGATTTTATGACCGCATTCTAATGTGACAAATAACCGTTTTTAGCCTCCCTACGAGGAATTGAAACTGTATGCTGTGTTGCCGTCGATTGCCACTTGCAGGGGTTTTTAGCCTCCCTACGAGGAATTGAAACCTTGGCGAGGTCAGAAGGGGAAAGCTCGTCTGGTTCCGTTTTTAGCCTCCCTACGAGGAATTGAAACCGTCGGCTGGCGTAAGGTTGCAGACCTCCGACACCGTTTTTAGCCTCCCTACGAGGAATTGAAACCTACTATTGCAAGAATCGCAATTATTTTTACTACAGTTTTTAGCCTCCCTACGAGGAATTGAAACACCCTGCTCTACAATCCGAATGTAGAGAAAATTAACGACGTTTTTAGCCTCCCTACGAGGAATTGAAACAAAGGAGGAATTTGAAATGAAAAAAATTTCAAAAAGTTTTTAGCCTCCCTACGAGGAATTGAAACTTTTCTATTACCTCCTGTTTTTTTTATTTGATTATATCGTTTTTAGCCTCCCTACGAGGAATTGAAACTGTGACGAATGCTTGTTTGTGCCGACCGCAACCGCAGTTTTTAGCCTCCCTACGAGGAATTGAAACCTTTTTCGAAGCAGTACTGTTAGTTTCTCTCCTCTGGTTTTTAGCCTCCCTACGAGGAATTGAAACGTTGAAGGTGACTTGAAGCAGGCGGAAGTGAGAGGGTTTTTAGCCTCCCTACGAGGAATTGAAACATAGCTTTCACATACATTCTCATCTTATCCTCCTTTGTTTTTAGCCTCCCTACGAGGAATTGAAACGAACAATACTGCCGTGGTAAAGCGGTGGCCTTTTCAGGTTTTTAGCCTCCCTACGAGGAATTGAAACCCACAAAAACGCACAAAATTCCGCCCTCACACCAGAGGTTTTTAGCCTCCCTACGAGGAATTGAAACGCCTCCTCCGCCGGAAATGCCCGGTCGCACCAAAAGGTTTTTAGCCTCCCTACGAGGAATTGAAACCCGGGTAGTGTGGTTTGTAACCGACATTACCCGGACGTTTTTAGCCTCCCTACGAGGAATTGAAACATGTTAGTCAATTTTGTATTCATAATT
>JANLFP010000031.1:2904-4408 GCA_024655905.1 Tepidanaerobacteraceae bacterium | reverse complement strand
CAATAGCCATGCCGGGAGGCTGTTTCAATTCCTCGTAGGGAGGCTAAAAACCAAAAGCAAGAGCGATGTATTTATTATGTTCTTCGTGTTTCAATTCCTCGTAGGGAGGCTAAAAACTGCGCCTTTCAGTTCGCGAAAGTTACAGTCCAGGCAGTTTCAATTCCTCGTAGGGAGGCTAAAAACTGGTGTAGAGAACGGTTACTTCGCCTTGGAAGCCGTGTTTCAATTCCTCGTAGGGAGGCTAAAAACTATCGTCTGAGCCATGCTTAGCGTCTGGGCCAAAGGATGTTTCAATTCCTCGTAGGGAGGCTAAAAACCCGCCGAATTTCACGGCTTTAATTCCCTTGCCCTAAGTTTCAATTCCTCGTAGGGAGGCTAAAAACGGATTTCTTTTTTTGTTATGAATATGCCTCCTTTTCGTTTCAATTCCTCGTAGGGAGGCTAAAAACCTTCTTCCTTTTTCTTCCAGAGAAGAAGCCGAGAAAAGTTTCAATTCCTCGTAGGGAGGCTAAAAACGGAGGTATTATATAATGAAAAAATTTAAAATTTATATGTTTCAATTCCTCGTAGGGAGGCTAAAAACAGAAAACCTATTTTGCCGAGGTGCCGGCGGTCACCAACATGTTTCGATTCCTCGTAGGGAGGCTAAAAACCTTTGCCCGGACCTTATCTCCGGGCTGAAAAACCCTAGTTTCAATTCCTCGTAGGGAGGCTAAAAACAAGCCTTCCCATCGGTAGAAGCAAATCTGTTTCCGGTTTCAATTCCTCGTAGGGAGGCTAAAAACGTTTAGATATTTTGACTTTAGCCCGTTCTACATAGCTTTGTTTCAATTCCTCGTAGGGAGGCTAAAAACTCTATCACGGTATGTGGTCGCCCATGAGCATAGGGGTTTCAATTCCTCGTAGGGAGGCTAAAAACGGCTTTTGCCATATATCGGGATATGGGGGCCGCCCGGTTTCAATTCCTCGTAGGGAGGCTAAAAACAATGACAATCCCGGCTTCCCCCAGGATCAGCGACAAAACCTTGCGAAACGAGTTAGCATCGCAAACATGGCAAAGGTGGACCTTTTCGTCAGTGTCCATTGTAAGTTTCAATTCCTCGTAGGGAGGCTAAAAACGGGTGGGGGTCGTCCCACCCTGAAGGTTATTTCAGGTTTCAATTCCTCGTAGGGAGGCTAAAAACATCGGCTTCCGCTCCGCTTTGTCCCCGAGCCAGAAGGGTTTCAATTCCTCGTAGGGAGGCTAAAAACCCCATATCCCCTCCGTAACCCCGTTCTTTGTCACTGTTTCAATTCCTCGTAGGGAGGCTAAAAACATTAATGCAAAACTTATTGAGCTAAGTGCTAAAGGGTTTCAATTCCTCGTAGGGAGGCTAAAAACCGATAGCGACAAAAGAAAAAGCATGTACGAAAGCCGGTTTCAATTCCTCGTAGGGAGGCTAAAAACCAAAGAGAGAGGCTTTCCTTGTTGAAAGACTTCCGAGTTTCAATTCCTCGTACGGAG
>JANLFP010000031.1:0-2878 GCA_024655905.1 Tepidanaerobacteraceae bacterium | reverse complement strand
TTTATTTTGTCGGAACAAGGAGGGAAGTTTTGTTTCAATTCCTCGTAGGGAGGCTAAAAACTTCAACAATCCGGAATTCGGGCAAATCAGGATGGTGTTTCAATTCCTCGTAGGGAGGCTAAAAACAAAATATGAAAATCAAGGTTTTGAGCCTTATATGTATGTTTCAATTCCTCGTAGGGAGGCTAAAAACAAACCGCATACCCGCCGGCAAGAGGCCGACGCTTACCAGTTTCAATTCCTCGTAGGGAGGCTAAAAACTCGCTGTCCACGTTCAGCCCTAGCCCTTCAGACAAAAGTTTCAATTCCTCGTAGGGAGGCTAAAAACGAACCAGATTCTACAAATACGGTATATCCTCCATCGTTTCAATTCCTCGTAGGGAGGCTAAAAACCATTGAAATAACATCTATCTGCATAAACGGTTCAAAGTTTCAATTCCTCGTAGGGAGGCTAAAAACTTAATAGAAGATGTAAAAAACTTGGAATTCAAGAAAGTTTCAATTCCTCGTAGGGAGGCTAAAAACATGCGATAATAAGGCTATTTAAGAAGCGTTACATAGGTTTCAATTCCTCGTAGGGAGGCTAAAAACCCGAAGGAATTCATATACAAAGGTTCAATTTTTTTTACGTTTCAATTCCTCGTAGGGAGGCTAAAAACCCTTATCCTTAGAGAACATCTTTGCTGCTTCTCTACCGTTTCAATTCCTCGTAGGGAGGCTAAAAACTCTGCCCAAAACTTGTTATGTATGCTGTGTTGCCGTGTTTCAATTCCTCGTAGGGAGGCTAAAAACGGGGCTACTGTTTCTGAGTTGCTGAATGCCCCACGGTTTCAATTCCTCGTAGGGAGGCTAAAAACCAGTTTACACGTTCTGTGAGCTTCTGGACGAGCCAGGTTTCAATTCCTCGTAGGGAGGCTAAAAACAGATGTGAATATGTCATAGCCGGCCGTATCCACATTGTTTCAATTCCTCGTAGGGAGGCTAAAAACTCATATCATTAGAAGAGTTTTTATGAGTCATATAACAAGTTTCAATTCCTCGTAGGGAGGCTAAAAACATCTTGCCTTCAGCAAGGCTTCCCTCTATTGCGAAGTTTCAATTCCTCGTAGGGAGGCTAAAAACAGAGAGAATCCAGAATTTGCAGGGAGAGTTATTGTGTGGTTTCAATTCCTCGTAGGGAGGCTAAAAACCTATTATCCGAGATAGAATAGAACCTGACAAAGTGCGTTTCAATTCCTCGTAGGGAGGCTAAAAACCTCTGTTCCCGGCATTATATCTGCCTCCTTTTTAAAAGGTTTCAATTCCTCGTAGGGAGGCTAAAAACCCAAATGGCACAGACTCTGTCAACATAGTTGACATGTTTCAATTCCTCGTAGGGAGGCTAAAAACGCCGAAAAGCCATTGCCAGGGCATTCGGGGTAAACGTGTTTCAATTCCTCGTAGGGAGGCTAAAAACGTGTGACAGAACTCTCGTAAGCGTTTCAGTGTATCGGTTTCAATTCCTCGTAGGGAGGCTAAAAACTGCCCTGTATGCGACGGAAGCGGGCAGGTTCAAGGGAGTTTCAATTCCTCGTAGGGAGGCTAAAAACAACATGGACATCATCTACTGCATCGGCTATCAATCCGTTTCAATTCCTCGTAGGGAGGCTAAAAACGTATTCCCTCTCCTCAAATGTCTGAGATTTATAGAAGTTTCAATTCCTCGTAGGGAGGCTAAAAACCATATGATACCATAGAATTGACCGGATCATTTTCTTCGTTTCAATTCCTCGTAGGGAGGCTAAAAACGAGGGAGTTCCGCCTTTATTTGACACCACATTCTGAGTTTCAATTCCTCGTAGGGAGGCTAAAAACCTAGAGGCGCATACTGGCTTAAGCAGGCGAGAAATATAGTTTCAATTCCTCGTAGGGAGGCTAAAAACGCCAAATACAGATTTGCCGTCTTAAAAAAACTTCGGTTTCAATTCCTCGTAGGGAGGCTAAAAACGCTCGGCTTCAATCAGCAGGTAACCTGATGTTTGCGGGTTTCAATTCCTCGTAGGGAGGCTAAAAACTCGAAAAAGATGAATCGTTAGCAGCTTTTGGAAGGTTTCAATTCCTCGTAGGGAGGCTAAAAACATCTATAAATGGCTGCGTCAAAATGGGTTTAGACGAGTTTCAATTCCTCGTAGGGAGGCTAAAAACCAAGTCAGAAGCAAAAGATGTATCCCTTGCTCCGTTGTTTCAATTCCTCGTAGGGAGGCTAAAAACCCTGGTATTTGGACAAATGGTGGTAGAATTAAGTAGTTTCAATTCCTCGTAGGGAGGCTAAAAACTAGCAGGGTCCTTTTTGGCGGTATAAAGTTCAATTGTTTCAATTCCTCGTAGGGAGGCTAAAAACTTCTTGGCTCGCTCGACATTAGCTGCCAGTTCGTCAGTTTCAATTCCTCGTAGGGAGGCTAAAAACCGAAACCTGGTTGGATAGTGAGAATCTCCGCCAGGGTTTCAATTCCTCGTAGGGAGGCTAAAAACGGATGGGAAACATGCAAGTGATTTTATGAACAACACGTTTCAATTCCTCGTAGGGAGGCTAAAAACTGTAGTCTCAATGAGGACCAAGTGAAAGAATTTATTGTTTCAATTCCTCGTAGGGAGGCTAAAAACACTGGAAAAACCACCGTTTAGAAGTTTTGGAAAATAGTTTCAATTCCTCGTAGGGAGGCTAAAAACTTCCGGCCTCCCTTGAAACACCCGACGACCAGGTAGTTTCAATTCCTCGTAGGGAGGCTAAAAACTAGGATGCCATCCGGCCAACTGCGAAATATTTCTATGTTTCAATTCCTCGTAGGGAGGCTAAAAACGCAAATTCTGGATGGCCGTAGTGACTGCTCTTTTGAGT
>JANLFP010000030.1 GCA_024655905.1 Tepidanaerobacteraceae bacterium | reverse complement strand
TATAGATCTTATCAAAATACTTATCGTAAAGCATTTCAAACAGTTCGCTGTTTTCTAAAATTCCATCACCCCTTACAATCTCTCCCTGCATGTCCATTATATCACAAAAAGATTATAAAATATTTTTAAAATGTTTACATAATGTTGAAACCTTTTAAGGGATTTTTACGACTATATAACGAAAAAAATCGGGGTCTTTATGGATAGACTTAAAAAGTTATACCTTTGTAGATTATCAATCTCTTTTTTCCCATCAGAATATCGGTATTGACTTTTGAAAATCGGGCAATAAACTAAAGTAAAAGAACAAGAAAATCATGGAAACGTAGAAAGGAGGTGAAGAATTATGACAGAATTGTTAAAAAGGAAAATTATAATAAGTGCTGCATGTTTATTCACACTTGTTGGTACAGTCGCTGCTATTGAACCTATGTGCATAGGGTGGTTTTACCGCCCCCATGTTCCGGAAATCTTGAAAGGGCCAATTAAAAAGAAGAAAGGTGTTGTATAACCTTTCTTCCAAAAGAAAAGTAGCCACATTAAAAATTATATACGAGGACAGTTATTTTGTCGAAAATTAAACATTAATTGGGAGGTAAATACATGATTAAATCAATAAAGTCAAATATGATTCTTTTTATCCTCTTAATAGTATTATTTTCAGCAGTGCTTTGTAATTTAGGATTAGCTGAAGATCAAATCACATTATATTTTTACAATGATAACATGCAACTGATCCCTTATTCAGAGATTAAATCGGAAAATCCAGGAGAAGTTGTTGCCCTGATATTGAAAGGACCGGAAAAATTCGGTTATTGTTCACCAATACCCAGCAATACAAAGCTTACAAGTTTTAATATAAAAGATGGTATAGCATTTCTTACATTTAGCAAAGATTTCATGGAAAACACAGATGAATCAGTATTTAGACCTAGTTGAAATACTGATGAAAAATCTTGAGCAATTTAATGAACTAAAAGGAATAAAAATATCTGTAGAAAATCAACAAATAAAATATATAAATGGATACAACTTTGAGGATGTTTTTTATTTTAAACCCAAAGAATCAGCTATAAGCAGAACCGCAAGGTGTAGATCCGGGAGATTTGAACTTAGTTATTGACCCGGGACATCGAGGTACAGATCCAGGTGCTTATAATACAGAAGTGTCTGGTAGTATATATGAAAAAACTGCAACCCTTGATATTTAATTTCTCTTTTTTATTTTGTTCATGGTCTTTCTTCAAAAACCTGTAAGTTTTATATTTGATCCATGTTTCAATACACGGTTCCATAAAATCCCCCTTTATGTTTCCCTATACAAAAGACGAAAAAATGCAAAACAGGTTCCATTTTTTTTAAAATTTTTTTTAGAAAAATAGATTTTCATGGAATAATTTTTAAGGCTCGATGTCTTTATATATAGTAGAAGGGTAATTTATGGGAAAGAGGGTGATTCCGCTGGATGATTAATCTTTAATTTAATTCCCCGGTTCAACCTTAAAATAAAAAATCAGGAGGAGCAGAAAATGAAAAGACTAATTTCTGTATTAATGGTTTGTTGTATATTTCTATCCTGTTTTAGTATTATGACAATTTCATATGGAGAAACAAAAGATATAAAAATTACTGCTAAGATGTCAGAATTTAAGCAGAAAAAAAATAATATTAAATTTGGAATCGATCTTGATAATTCTATTTTAGAATTGGACTTGAGGCATGTTTCACAGAAAAATACCAAAGAAGATTACATTGAACAGAAGTATGCCGGGGTAATATCTTTTCAAGATGGTCAAAAAAATCTAAAATTTAATGTTAAAAATATTGAGCTTATAGAGTATACTATAAACGATAAGCCTATAAAACATGGTGCTATCGACTGCTGGATAGATGATACTCCAATTACAATTTCTTTATATTTAAGCGAAGATAAGATTTTTGCTTTTACAGTTTTTGGGGATATGAGTGACTATGAAGAAGTTATATATGGTGATTATTTCCAAGAAGTGTCAGAATTTGAAAAAATAAGAAGACAACATGAAGATAATAAAGATGCAACTGTTTCCACCGATGTGACATCACAAGATATAATACCTATGGCTACATCTGATGTAATTTTCAGAGGAACTACCCCTATTTCTTATGATACTTACACAGTTAGGTATGTGGGATTATATTGTCCAAGCCAAATTAAAGATACTGGCGGTGAAGATAGACCTATAGGAGGTAGACTTTGGTCAAAACTTAGTGGTATAGAATCCTGGTATTTATCCAAAAACCCAAATGATATCGTTTTAGAAAAAGAAGTGGATTATGCAGATGGTTATCTTGACGTATCAAAGTCACCATATTTTCAACTTTATAATGAATTTGATCCGAGTAACAATGAAACCAGTGTAAGTGTTCCTGTTGTTTTTTACTATAACGGTTCCCTCTATAATTGGAATGTAAAACTAACAACTTCTTCAACAACTGTATCAAATTCAAAAATAAATAGTGGTTACTATTATAATAAAACTTCGTGGGAATTTTATAAACTTGGTGGATTCCCTAGTAGTGAAACTGAAATGGAAACAACTAATGGAGCTAATTCCGATGAAGGTTTTGCGTACCAAAATAACTTTGCTTTTCAAGGGGATGTAAATACTACAGAGACATATAATATCTATAGTCTCGGCAAAATGAGATTCGCCTTATTTGTTTTGATTGGAGGAAATGAAAATAATTCTTATACAAAATATTATTGGACTTCAACGACAAGTAAAGGTTATACTATTAGCGTTGTGGAATAAAATATTTAGCTAAAATATGTCTCAAATATAAAATAAAAACTTGAATGTTAAAACACCTTACATTTATAAACTCTTAAAGGGGATTCTCCTTTATAATTTTTAGGAGGATTCCCTTCGCCTTGCAAATAATTAAAAATGATATCCAACTAATATGGTTAGGAGCAGATAAAATGAAATTTTGTGCAAAGGTAATGCAAATTTTGTTATTAATAACCATATTTCTTTTGCCTCAAAATGCTTTTAGTCAAAATAGAGAAATACCTATAATTTTTAATGTAGATTCAACTTTCAATTGTAATGAATTTGGAGATATTTCTACTGAACTCATTTATAAAATAGTAAATAATAATGATTCTTCTATTGAACTTGATTACGAATGTGCCTTTGAAAATTATTATTATAATTTTTCCAGCAAAGCGCCTGATTATTTAAAATTACATATTGAACCAGGAAGTTTAAAAATAGCAGGCATACTTCCACCAAAATCTAACACTGAAATCATTATCAAATATACTTCCGTTGAAAACCCACTAATGTCTCATAATTATTCAAAAACTGTTCGTAGGCAAACATATAATACAACAAATTTCCTTTTTAATAATACTGGCAATTATAAGCTAGGAGAGATTAAAGTTAAAATTATTTATCCAAATAATAAATCAATATATTCAGCAAATAAAAAAGCTTATATAGAAGTGCTAAATCGTAAGACTAAAGAAATAATAAAATACGATGTAGATAATTTTAGCGAGAGCAATTTTAACATGGGATTATTAGGGGACATTTCCACTAATTTAAATATTTCCTACACTACATATGATATTTATTATTATATATTTAGGGTCCTGGTTATAGTATTGATTGTAGCCTTGATGATAGCTTTATATTTGTATTTTGTGAGGGTCAAAAATTTAGTAAAATGATTTAAGGTCCTCTTTTATGGGAGGTTGTAGTTGATGAAAAAAGCAATCAAATTTCTTGGCGCATTACTCACTATTTTTTCGATCATTATTACATCGGGCTGCAACCACTCAAAGAAACCTTTAACCGTAGAAATACCTCCTGCCGATCAAAAATACATTTACTATAATTTTGAGAACTCATTACTGATTCCGGTCCCGGCAAAATCGAAAAATGTTCAGGATTTCAAACATGAGTGGCTAAATTCGCTGGATATTAAAAACAAACTATATATGTCATTTCTAAAGAGAGATTATATAAAAAGCTTGACAATAAAAGATGGTATAGTTTACTTGGATTTTACTAAAGGAATCATTGATTACGGGCATTCTATAAATAATCCTCATTTTATTGCCTATGCGATGGATGCGGTGGTAAAGAACTTTACTCAATTTGAAGGAATAAAAAGCATAAGACCAACAGTAGAAGGGGAAAAAGCTGCTGAAGTAGCATCAGAAGTTCTAGCAGAAGAATATGGCAAAGGACCTTTAGATAGATTGGTTAATATGGCTGCCATTTTTAGTGATATCAAAGGAAAAAATGTAATGATTTATGCAATCCAGAAAGATCTGCAAGAACCTATTTTAATACCTTATACCATACCAGTTCCGGAAAAAATAATTATTGATGGCAAAATACTTGAAATAAATTCTATAAATAAAATTATTGAAAAAACTATAAATATACAATTTAAACCGGATGAATATTTATCAAACGTTATTTCTCTTTTTAAAAAAAATTATGGTAACCAAGAGTATACTTACAAGATAGAAGATAATATACTGAAAATATTTCTGCCGGAAAAACGATATAGTTCAGAGTTAAAACTGTCAGAGTTAAAACTGTCAGAGTTAAAACTGTCAGAGTTAAAACTGTTAGTAAAAAGCATAGCTATTTATGCCTCTCAATTTAACCTGAATTTTGAGATTTTCGTGGGGGAAAATAAAGTTAATGTAATTTCTGATTCTCAGTAGCGTCACTTGCAGGAGTTGACAAATGGGGCCGTACCTAAATTGTAAAGAAAATTCGATTCTTGTATTAAAACAATGATAATAATCTGGAAAAAATCAAAGGAGACAAGTTATGAGAAAGATATTATCTTTGTTACTGCTTTTATCATTAATAACCTTTTTTATGATATATATAACATCATGTTATGATCTAAAAAAAGATGCATGGAAAGAAACTGTAAAGGAAAAGCTATATGCCTTTCAAAACAGTGACGGTGGATTTTTAAAGATGACTCATCTACAAGCCCTTCCACTCCCCAGGCCACTTACAAAAGCCTATACATACTGACAAAATTGGGATATGAAGTTAAAAACCCGGATATTGTAGAACAATACCTGAGAAACACTCTAAAGGCATTACTGGAAAACCCGGACTATCACCCCCTGGTGATGCTGAACACATTAAAAGCTCTCCAAATACTGAGTGGAGACAAAAACATAAAATCCATTCTAAAAGAGCCCGACTCGAATTTATATGAAGCATTCATCCATAACACCTATCAGAGCCTTGAAGAACAACTGAACCGGCAGGACTTTGAACAGGCGCTATACGACATATCAAACTACGCCGAAATCCTTATGATGCTGGGCGAAGAAATCCCGGACACTTTAAAGCAAAAAATATATACTAACTCCGAAAAAATAATCGGCGAAAACCTGAAGTCAAATACAACAGCTTCCATACTTCCCCTGTACTACTCTGTAAAACTGCTGGACAACATCAACATCATCAGCTCTTACAACCAACAAATTGATTCCTTTGCAAAAAAAACTATTGAATCAGGAGATAGATAAAGCGGAAAAAGGAGACCTTTTAATATCTTATTATGCAATGATGACCCAGAAGTATAACCATGTTCTGGAAGAACCCTTACTTTGCTCCAATGATTATCTGAATTTCTTTAAATCGGCGTCCGGCGGAGCAAGACAGAACAGCAGCCAGGTGCCATACCTTTCCATGACGAAAAAATACATACAGATGACCTCATTCATAAACAGCTACAGAATGAAGACTTCAGACAGAGCCGTTGAAGGATATGACGGCCTTACCATGAGTTCCTCGATTTCCGGTTATAAATTCAGGCGCCTGGAAGATTGTGATCTTATCCTGTTGAAACTGTACAACGCTGAACACAGCCTCTGGAATAAATATTACATTACTGACGGGAAAACGAAAATACCTACCAAAACCAAAGTTTCTCATACAGCCGAATATAATGATATAGTTGTTTTTCAAATCCCAAAAGGAGCTGCAAGCATGAGGCTTTATTTCTATTTTTCGGAAAAAGGATATACAGAAGTCCCGAGATTTTAAAAAAGAAAGCAAGGAGTCCGCCATTAATTATGCGTTAATCAACTTTATATGAGATATGACGATGGGACAGGGTACTTTTCACTTCACAACTCCACCGTTCCCCACCCAAAATGGGGACGAGCACAAATGTGGATGTACCTAAATTGTAAAAAATATATCCCGCCCCAACTTCAAGGTGTTGACAAATAAGGTACTTTCCCCATTTGGCCTTTGAGAGATGAGCATTTGAAGATTAAGGATGAATATAACTTCAGCCCTTGCCACAGAACAAAATATATTCTTTATTATAAAGCATTTCAAACAAATCACTGTTATAAATTCCGATATTTCCTTACTGGAGGTTTTCGCTATAAATGCTAAGTATATTATTGTAATATTAGACCGGCTTTTAAC
>JANLFP010000002.1:73828-374914 GCA_024655905.1 Tepidanaerobacteraceae bacterium | reverse complement strand
TAGTAGGTTTTAAGAACTTGGGACTTGATATAAAGGTATTGCGATGTATAAAGCCATAACGTACATATTCAGCCTTTTCCAGCCCCGGTACAAGGCCAAAGACTCTTTTCTGCTCCGACCATTTCAAACTGGTCTGAAACCCGACGATATTGAACATTGTTGCTTCCCTGTTTTCCCTTCTCAACTGAACAATGGCAAAGGGCTCTTTGCCAGTCCTCGGATCTTTCAGCCCCACAGGTTTCAAAGGGCCAAACAGCAAAGTCTTTGGGCCCCTTTTCGCCATAACCTCCACCGGCATGCAACCCTCAAAAAAAACCGGCTTTTCAAACTCTTTGGTATCATGTACTTCAGCATTTATAAGCTCATTGTAAAACTTGTAGTATTCTTCTTCGGTTAGTGGTAGATTCACATAATCTTCATCGCCTTTTCCGTACCTTGAACCCCAGAAAGCTTTTTCCCAATTTATAGAATCCGCCATTATTATTGGACTGGCTGCATCGTAAAAATACAGGTGGCTGTTCCCCAATAAATCAATCAATGCATCAGAAAACTCATCTGAAGTCAGCGGTCCTGTAGCTATTATCGCCGGTGGTTCCGGAATATGCTTCATCTCCTGGCGGTAGACGGTTATGCAGGGATGTTCTTCTATAATTTTTGTAATACGCGATGAAAATTGCAATCTGTCAACGGCCAAAGCGCCTCCTGCTGGAATTCTGGTTTCATCAGCCACTTTCATGACGAGAGAATTCAATCGTCGCATTTCTTGCTTCAGCAACCCCGCAGCACTGGTTATCTCGTCGGACCTCAAAGAATTGCTGCAGACTAGTTCTGCCAGTTTATCAGTATGATGGGCAGGAGTATTTTTATAGGGGCGCATTTCATACAGCTCCACTTTTAAGCCAGCATTTGCTATTTGCCATGCGGCTTCGCATCCTGCAAGGCCGCCTCCTATCACTTTGACTATTTGCATCACATCATCTCTTCTTTACTCAGATTTGAAGTCGCATTCCTTGTTCGAACAAACTTCAATTTCCCCTTCTTTTGTCTTTTTAATTACCGTATAGCTGCCGCATTTTGGACATTGTCTGCCGCTTGGTCTATCCCAAGAAACGAATCTGCATTTGGGATAATTGATACAGCCATAAAACATTCTGCCCTTCTTTGTCTTTCTAACAACCACGTCACCCCCGCAGCGAGGGCATTTTACCCCGATGTCTTCTACCAGAGGTTTTGTATTTTTACATTCGGGAAATCCCGGGCATGCTAAAAACTTTCCAAATCTACCATTTTTTATAACCATATTTCGGCCGCACAATTCACATTTTTCATCGGTTACCTCATCTTGAATTTTTATTTTTTCTATTGCCTTTTCAGCGGTTTTCAATTCGTTTTCAAATGGGATATAAAAAGTCTCTATTACTTTCTGCCATTTCTCCTCTCCCGACTCTATCTTATCCAGCTGATCTTCCATCTCGGCTGTGAAATCCACATCGACAATATCCTTAAAATATTCCTGCAGAATGTTTACGACTATCTCTCCCAGCTCGGTGGGTTTAAATCTCCCATTTTCTTTTTCTACATAGCCGCGTTTCTGTATTATGTCGATAATCGGTGCATAGGTGCTAGGCCTGCCAATCCCCTTTTCCTCCAAAGTTTTTACCAGCATGGCTTCCGTATATCGCGGAGGGGGTTGTGTAAAATGTTGGGCAGGGTGGAGATTTTGAAGTTTTAGAACTTGACCTTCTTCAAGAACTGGGAGGTTTACTTCCTGCTTTTCTGATTCTTCATCAGTGCCTTCAATATATACAGCCATGAATCCCTGAAATTTCAAAACAGACCCCGTTGCTCTGAAAATATAATCTCCGGCTTTTATATCTATTGTAACAGTATCGTACACAGCGGCTGCCATCTGGCTTGCCAAAAACCTCTCCCATATCAGTTTATACAGCTTGAATTGATCCTTTGAGAGTGAATCCTTTATGCTCTCGGGTGCCCTTAAAACAGATGTGGGTCTTATGGCCTCATGAGCATCCTGAATATTTTTATTTGATTTTTGAATCATGGGGCCATCGGATAAATATTCTTTGCCAAAACTATTTTTTATATATTCTCTGGCCTCATTTTGCGCCTGCAGGGCTATTCTGGTGGAATCGGTCCTTATATAGGTTACGAGGCCGACAGTCCCTTCTCCTTTTATGTCTAAACCTTCATACAATTGTTGAGCTATCATCATGGTTTTTTTGGCAGTAAACTTCAACTTCCTGGCGGCTTCCTGCTGCATGCTGCTGGTTGTGAAGGGTGGTGAAGGATTCCTTCTTCTTTCACTTTTTTTAACTTCCGCTACTATAAATATTTGCTTTTCCAGCTCCGATAAAATTCGGTCGCATTCTTCTTTATTATTGATATCGATTTTGACATTGTTTTTCGAATGCAGCCTGGCAGTTATTTCAGAACCGATTTTATCATCTTTAAGTTCGGCATCGATGGTCCAGTATTCTTTTGGTATAAAATCCCTTATTTCTTTTTCTCTATCACAAATGATCCTAACCGCTACCGACTGAACCCTGCCGGCGCTTAATCCCCATTTTACTTTGCGCCATAGAATGGGGCTAATTTTATAACCCACTAGACGATCCAGGATTCTCCTTGCCTGTTGAGCTTCGACTAAATTAATGTCAATTTTTCTAGGATGCTTGACGGATTCGAATACAGCATTCTTTGTAATCTCATGAAACTCAACCCTGCAGGGCTTGTCTTCAGGCAATCCCAAAAGATTTGCCAGATGCCAGGATATGGCTTCTCCTTCACGATCGGGATCTGTGGCAAGCAATACGTTTTCAACCTTTGATGCTTCTTTCTTTAAATTCTCCAGGAGAGAGCCCTTGCCCCTGATAGTGATATATTTGGGCGCAAATCCCTTATCGATATCTATTCCCAACTGACTTTTTGGTAAATCGCGCACATGGCCCATGGAAGCCTGTATTTTATAGTTTTTTCCAAGAAATTTGCTTATGGTTTTTGCTTTAGCCGGCGATTCTACTATAATTAATGATTTTCTCATTTGAAATCACCTTTAATGAAAGTCGTATAGTAATTATTTTATTAATATCATATGAAAAAGTCAAATTTTCATTATATATCCACCGGGCAGGCTGGAAATCAAGCCTTTCAATTCCAGCCTCGTAATAATAGAGTTAATCTCTCCGGATGTTTTTTCTGATTGTACCAACAGTTGTTCTATATGCACCGGATGAAAATCTAAAAGATTCAATACCGTTTTCTCATCGTCATTGAGGCTTGCGCCAAAAGTGTTTTCCGTAGGGGCCCTTTTATGGATTATAGTATTCTTGAGATGCAATTCATCCAATATGTCATTCACATCTTCCACCAGTTTTGCTCCCTGTTTAATCAACCTGTGGGCACCACGGCTGTAAGGGCTCATGATGCTTCCCGGTATAGCGAACACCTCCCTGCCCTGTTCCAGAGCGAAATCAGCCGTAATGAGAGAGCCACTCTTTTCCGCTGCTTCCACTACAAGAGTACCCAGGGAAAGGCCGCTTATGATTCGATTTCTTGCTGGAAAGTTATTTGACAACGGTCTTGTACCCATCGGAAAACTTGTAATAATACATCCGCATTGTACAATATTTTTCATTATATTTATATTTTCAGGAGGATACACAATATCGATGCCGCAGCCCAATACCGCAGTTGTTGGCCCTCCGGCATCGATTGCGCCTTTATGAGCATAAGAATCTATACCCCTGGCCATACCGCTTACCACATTAATCTCCATTGAAGCCAGGTCTTTTGCAAAAATTTCTGCTACTTTTTTCCCATAAGATGAAGCTTTTCTAGTACCTACTATTGCAACAGCGTTATATTTTAATATAGCCGGATCTCCAAGCACATATAGGACGGGAGGCGGATCGTATATCTGTGACAAAAGCACCGGATAATCGATATCCAAAACGGTGACAATTATGGCTCCAGCCTTCTTTGCCCTGACAATTTCTGCATAAGGGTCGACTCTTTCCCTATATTTTAATATATGCTCGCACAGCTTGTTGCTTATTCCCGGAATCTGCATCAAGTCCTCCGACGTGGCTTTTAAAAAACCGCTTGAGTCTTTAAAAATTGATGCTATATCGATTATTCTCTTTGAACCCAGCATAGGAATCATATTGAGTGCAATCAAAAGTTTGGAATCTTCCATATTATCCTCCATGTTGATTAAACCAGAATCGGACAGAACTGCCAACCACTTAGATTATAGTATTATTTTGTTAAGATGGCAATTATTTCAATAAAAATTATCAGTTTTTAAAAGAATTAACCTCCGAAATTAAGGAGAAATTAATGCCTTAACTTCAGAGGTTAAATCAATTTATTGAAACTCTATTATAGGTATTCTTAGTATTTGTCCAGGATATATTGTTGCTCCGGCCCCTTCAAGATAATTAGCTTCTACTATACCGTCAACAGTGGTATCAAATCTTCTGGCTATAACCGCTAAGGTATCTCCCCGTTGGACGGCATAGAGGACTTCACGTTTTGCAACGGGCTGCAGCATGGAGTATGGATATGATGCACCACAGTCATAACCATCTCTGGGAATAAATAAAATCTGACCCGGGTAAATTACCAAATCCTTTCTAATCCAGTTATTTTCAATTATCTTTTGAACAGAAACATTGAATCTATTCGCAATGATTGCAAGAGTATCCCCTTGCTGAACGATGTACATAATCATTTCTCATCCCTCCTTGATACCATAATATTCAGTTTAAAAAATTTGTTTACTGCAAAAAAAATTAATCAGATTAAAAATGATTTTGCAGATGCAAATTCATTTTTAATCTGATTTAAACTTCAATCTCTGTGTTCTATTCAATCAATATTCAATCCCAGGCTGAGCAGCAATTCCTTTTTTATAATGGTGTTTTACTTCCTTTACTTCACTTATCATATCGGCTTTTTCCATTATTTTCTGGGAAGCGTATCTTCCAGTCAATACAATTGTAACGTGGTCAGGCTTCAATGAAATTAGATCCAAAACAGCATCTTCAGAAATAAGGCCGAAATTTACAGCCACATTAATCTCATCCAGGATTACCAAATCATAATTGCCTTCGGATATAACTTTACGAGCTAGGTCGACTCCTTCCCACGCCAATCGCAAATCTTCAGCATCAGGGTCGCCTTTTTTAACAAATTTATCCATACCTTTCTGAACCAGTTCAAACCCCGGCAAATATTTTCTTACCGCCTGAATTTCCCCATAGTTTTCGCTGCCTTTCATAAACTGAATCATATATACCTTTTCCCCATGGCCTATTGCCCTTAGTGCCAGGCCGAAAGATGCAGTTGTTTTTCCCTTGCCGTCACCTGTATACAACAATATTAAACCCGTTTTGTTCATTTTTATCTCTCCCTGCTATTTTATTTGATTAAAGTAAAAATGTTATCCATAGGTAAAATCAATATTTTTGTGATTAGACATTCATGATGCCAAAATGCATCACCATCAGATGGTGAAAATATTTATCTATATTTTCGGGATAGTTTCATTTGAATCTTCATTACATCTTTAAATTATTGTAATATTTATCAAGATTTCTATACCTCAATGCCTCAGCCAAATGGATTTCTTTTATATTGTCGGATTCTTCCAGGTCCGCTATCGTCCTTGCTACTTTTAATATCCTGTTGTAGGCGCGAGCACTTAACTTCAGACGTTCAAAAGCATCTCTCAATAACAGCTTTTCAGCTCTCCCCAATTTGCAGAATTTATTTATTAGACCTGGGGTAAGCTGGGAGTTATAATAAATGTTTAGCCCTTTATATCTTTCCAATTGAATGCATCTAGCATTCTCCACTCTCTTCTTGATGGTAGCAGAATCGGTCACGCTAGAACTTTCAAAATCCGAAAATTTTACCGGCGCTACGTCTGTCTGTATATCAATTCTATCAAGAAGGGGGCCCGAAATCTTTGAAAAGTAGTTATGAATCTGCCGCGGTGAACAGGAGCATTCATGGAAGGGATCTTGGTAAAAACCGCATGGACAGGGATTCAGGGCCGCCACCAGCATAAATTTGGCTGGATATGTAATCGTGGCACTGATTCTGGAAATGGTAATTTTTTCATCCTCCAGAGGCTGTCGCAGAAGCTCTAGTATTTCTTTGGGAAATTCAGGAAGCTCATCCAGAAAAAGAACTCCATAATGAGCCAGAGTAACTTCTCCCGGCTTAGGAATACGACCGCCTCCAACCATTCCTACCGCTGAAATAGTATGGTGCGGTGCTCTGAAAGGCCTTTTTTTGATAAGCCCCGAGCGTCCCGCTATGAAACCTGCTATGCTGTAAATTTTCGTAAGTTCCAGGGATTCCTCGAAGGTCATGGAAGGCAAAATAGTTGGAATGCGTCTTGCCACCATCGTTTTCCCTGAACCGGGCGGACCAACCATTATCACATTATGCTGGCCTGCAGCAGCAATTTCGAGACATCGCTTCAAATTTTCCTGGCCCTTTACCTCGGAAAAATCTCCTTCACTTTCGGGCGAAAAATCTTTTTCATTGCTCAATCTGACCGGTTTTATATTTAGATCCCCTTTGAAAAAATCAACTGCTTCTTTTAATGAATTAACCCCAATAACTTCTATTCCTTGAATAACAGCGGCTTCTTCGACATTTTCCTCGGGGACAATTATACCCTTTAAATTCTTTTCTTTCACCTCTATAGCCATGGGCAGGATACCGCTGACGGGTTTTGTCCTGCCATCCAGCGATAATTCCCCTACGACCGCATATTGTTTAAGGGACTCTGCAGGCAACTGTTCTGTGGCAGATAATATTCCTAGAGCAATGGGCAAGTCAAAATGAGGTCCTTCCTTCTTTATGTCGGCTGGAGCCAGATTAAGAGTTATTCTCTTTATAGGAAAGTTGAAGTTCTGATTTTTTATCGCAGCCCTTACCCTTTCCCTTGACTCTTTTACTGCTGTATCAGGAAGCCCCACAATGTCAAAGGCCGGTAATCCGCTGGATATATCTACCTCCACGTCAACCAAAAAGCTTTCCAAACCATAAATGGTACAACTTTTAACTAGCGCCAGCACTGCTTATTAGACCCCCTTAATAATGTTTTTAAATATGATGTATCGATAATATTTCCCACAAGTATGCTTCTCGTTATCTTGATTCGTCATTTTTAAACAAAATCCTGCTTTTTTAATAAAAGAGCAAAAAATCATCTTCTGTCTTTTATTTCTCAGAAAATTTATCTTTACATCTTCATTACCTAATTAAAATCATCTTGCCATTTTTATTATAAAATTTGTACAAGTATCCCGAAAATATAGATATATTTTCTTCATCTTATGGTAATGCGTTTTGCATAATGTATGTCTAATAATATATTTTCATGTTAGTCTATTGACCTTTCCTGACTATTTGTAATATTATTGTATTGGGCATCGTTTAAAGAACTGCATAATAATTATAGATTTTGGATTTAATATTATATTTCAACTTAAAAGAGGTGTAAAAATTGGATATAAATAAATTAACGCAAAAATCCGCCGAAGCCCTGGCGGAGGCTCAGAAGCTTGCTGTGGAGCGCCATCACCAGGAGGTGACGCCCCGCCATCTTCTTCTTTCCTTGCTAAGCCAGGAAGACGGCTTTACCCCCCGGCTTCTGACTCTGGCCGGTGTAAATTATGAGATGTTCAAAACCTCGGCAGAAGATATTGCAAGGCGCATTCCTTCTGTTCATGGATACGACGGACCTCTGGCCATGAGCTCAGGCCTTTTACGGGTGTTGGTCCGCGCGGAAAAAGAAGCAGCCCAGATGAAGGACGAATACGTCAGTGTGGAGCACCTTCTCTTATCTCTTCTGGAAGAGGGAGACAGAGATATAAAAGATGTTTTCAAATATTTTGGGCTGGACCGAAACAGGATTCTTGACGCTCTAAAAAAGATCCGGGGCAGCCAGCAGGTCACCAGCGAAAACCCCGAGGCCACTTACGACGCCCTCAACCGATACGGCAGAGACCTCACCCGGCTTGCCCGGGAGGGAAAGCTGGACCCGGTCATCGGCCGGGATGAAGAAATAAGAAGAGTCATTGAAATTCTTTCCAGGCGAACCAAGAACAATCCTGTTATCATCGGCGAGGCCGGAGTGGGGAAGACGGCCATCGTGGAGGGCCTGGCCCGGCGAATAGTATCCAAAGATGTGCCCGAGGGTTTGAAGGACAAGAAAATAATAGCCCTGGATATGGGTTCTCTCATCGCCGGCGCCAAGTTCAGGGGAGAATTCGAGGAAAGGCTGAAAGCTGTGTTGAAAGAAGTCCAGAACTCCGACGGCCGGATAATATTGTTCATCGACGAGCTTCATACCGTAGTGGGAGCCGGGGCCGCGGAGGGTGCGCTGGACGCCGGCAATCTCCTGAAGCCCATGTTGGCCCGGGGCGAACTCCGCGCCATCGGGGCCACCACCATAGAGGAATATCGAAAATACATCGAAAAAGACAAAGCTCTGGAGCGCCGTTTCCAGCCGGTGCTGGTGGAGCCGCCTTCGGTGGAAGACACCATTTCCATATTAAGGGGTCTTAAAGAAAAATATGAAGTGTATCACGGAGTTAGAATCAAAGACAGTGCCATCATCGCCGCTGCAGTGCTTTCCGACAGATATATTCCTGATAGATTCCTGCCTGACAAGGCCATAGACCTGATGGATGAAGCGGCGGCGCGCCTTCGGACGGAAATAGACAGCATGCCTGCGGAACTGGATGAAATCCTGCGAAAAATTACCCAACTTCAAATAGAAGAAGCGGCCTTAAAGAAGGAAAAAGACCCCCAGTCCATGGAAAGGCTGGAAAAAATTAAAAACCAGCTTGCCCAGTTAAACGTCAAAGCCGACAGCATGAAAGAACGCTGGAAACAGGAAAAAGACCGGATTACCAGGATTCACGATCTTAAAAAGCAGATTGATGAAGTTAAAATCCAGATTGAAAGAGCCGAACGGGAATATGATTTGAACAAAGTGGCGGAACTGAAATTCGGCAGGTTGAACGAACTTGAAAGAAGGTTGAGCGAGGAAGAAAATGCCATGATGAAGGAACATGCAAAAGACGCTCTCTTGAAAGAAGAGGTGGATGAAGAAGAAATAGCGCGGGTTGTAAGCCAGTGGACAGGCGTTCCTTTAAATCGCATCATGGAAGGAGAAAAGCAGAAGCTGCTGCACCTGGAGGATATCCTCCACAGGCGGGTGGTGGGCCAGGAAGATGCCGTTAAAGCCGTGGCCGACGCAGTGCTCCGGGCGCGGGCAGGCATAAAAGACCCAGCAAGGCCGGTGGGTAGCTTTATCTTTCTCGGTCCTACGGGAGTGGGCAAAACAGAACTGGCCAAATCTCTTGCAGAAGCCCTGTTCGACGATGAGCGCAACATCATAAGGATCGATATGTCCGAGTATATGGAAAAGCATTCGGTTTCAAGGCTCATAGGAGCGCCTCCCGGATACGTGGGTTACGAGGAGGGCGGCCAGCTGACTGAGGCGGTCAGGAGCCATCCCTATTCGGTCATCCTTCTGGATGAAATAGAAAAAGCTCACAGCGATGTGTTCAACGTGTTGCTGCAGATCCTTGACGATGGCAGACTAACCGACGGCAAGGGGCGAACCGTAGATTTTAAAAATACCGTCATCATCATGACCTCCAATCTTGGAAGCCATGAAATCCTGGAATTTCAGGCGGGAGGCGGCAAAGATTTTTCCATGGTTAAAGAGCGGGTACTTAATCTCCTGAGGCGTCAATTCAAACCCGAGTTTTTAAACCGGGTGGATGAGATCATAGTATTTCATCCGCTGGATAAATCTCATATGAAACAAATCTCCCAAATGCTTCTTGAGAAATTCGCCCAAAGGGTAAGGGATTTTGCCGGCTTGGAACTTACCTGGTCCGATAGGACTTTAAATTATCTGTCCAAAAAAGGTTATGATCCTTCTTATGGGGCAAGACCGCTGAAGAGGCTCATCCAGCAGGAAATTGAAACCCCATTGAGCCGTATGATAGTACAGGGCGTAAAATCGGGCGAAAAAATAAACCTGGATGAGCTGATAAATTAATATTTCCGTATCTTTTCCTGGATTTTGTTTTCTATTTCATACACCATCCATTGTTTTTGGCGACTCCGCCTGTCATCATGTATTTGGCGCGCTTTCCACCCTGCCTAATAGCGAAGCCGCCTTCGATAAAGCTACTGTAGGTTTGCCAAGGCTTTTTCTCACCAGTTTTAGGTATGCATTCACCTCGTTATATCCCACAACTATATTATCTGGCCCGACCTCAAAGGGAATCACCCTGCACCTTTTCGACAAAAGGCCAATTAAACCCAGGCTGACGGTTGCCTTGCCCACATCACTGCTTGTTTCGGCAGTCATTACACCCAGCCCCAAAAAATCTCCCTTTCCTTGATATGGCATTATCCATTTAGAAAGCATTTTTAATATGTATTATTTCAGCAGAGTCATGGTCTTTCATCACTATGTCTATCACATCAAATCTCAGGTCAGTAAAGCCCACTTTATTATCATTGAGAAAATTCATTGCGGCTTTTCTGATCTTCTGCTGTTTGCTATGATTGACTGCCTCCATTCCCAGGCCGAAGGCTAAAGAACTTCTGGTTTTTACTTCAACAAAAACGAGGGTGCTCCCCTGTTTTGCAATTATATCTATCTCGCCCTGTCGGCACCTGTAGTTTCCAGCAAGTATATGGTAATTGTTGCGCTTCAAAAACTCTAGTGCCCGCTTTTCACCCATTGCACCAATTTTTTTATTGTCCACCTTACATCTCCAGCCCTTTTATTGAAAAACTCTTCCTGTGAATGGGACAAAAGCCGTATTTCTTTATGGAATTCACATGCTCTTTAGTCCCGTATCCTTTATTTCTAGAAAAACCATACTGGGGATATATTTTATCGTAATCTTTCATTATCCTATCCCGCTCTACTTTTGCCACCACTGAAGCGGCCGCTATACATGCGCACCGATTATCGCCGTGAACTATCGCTTGCTGCGGAATATCTATACCGGGTATTTTGAGAGCATCCACGAGAATAAAATCCGGCTTTACGCTCAGTTTCTCCACAGCTCTCTTCATAGCATAAAGGGTAGCATTTAATATGTTATGCTCGTCTATGTATTCTCGGTCAACCACATCAAAAGCATAAGATACAGCAGCTTTAACTACTTTTTCATATACCGCCTCTCTTTTTTTCTCGCTTAAAAGTTTGGAGTCCTTCAAATCTATTAAATCTATTAAAGGAGTATTCGGCTCAAGGATAACAGCTCCCGCCACTACCGGTCCTGCCAGAGGTCCACGGCCGGCTTCATCAACCCCCGCAATAAATATATGGCCTTTTTGCCTGAGCCCTCGTTCCATGTCATAGAGTTTTGAGAGCCTGACAATCTCTTTTTTTAAATCAACCATAAAAAATACCCTCTTCCATCTGCCTTTTTATTCTTGATTCGATATGTTTTGCCAAAATCCTCCTTGCTTATCGGGGGTCTCCAGGGATATTCTTCCGAGTTTGCCCTGACGGTACTCTATTAATAAGGTTTTTGCACTTCTTTCTTTATCGGGCATTCCTCCCGCCATCAGAAATCCCCTTTTAAAAGCTATGTCATCCAACAATTCCCGGGGACTTTTCCCGATATCGATTTTATACCTTTCTCTCAGGCTGTCGGGATATTCTTTTAAAAGAAATTCCAGAAAGACATAGGATATTTCTTCAATATTGATCAATTCTTCTTTAATTGAACCGAGTATCGCAAGCTTTATTCCGGTAACATTATCTTCGAATTTAGGCCATAGAATGCCAGGAGTATCGAGCAGTTCCAATTCCTTCTCCACTCTCAACCACATCTTGCCCTTGGTGACTCCCGGTATGTTTCCAGTTCTAGCGCCTTTTCTGCCGGCCATCTGATTTATGATAGACGATTTTCCCACATTCGGAATGCCGATAATCATGCACCTGGCCGGTCTGCCTCCGGGCTTTTTGCCGGAAATGGTCATTATCATATTTATCAGTTTCTTAACGGTGCTACGATCCAGAGAGTTAATATCGATGGCTTTCAGATGCAATTCTTGAAATTTATTTATCCATTTTTCGGTAATTTTCTCATCTGCAAGGTCGGCTTTATTTAAAACTACAATTTTTTTCGCACCATCAGAAAGCTCATCAAGATCCGGCAGGTGACTGGCCAGAGGTGCGCGCGCATCAACCAATTCTATTACTACATCTACCAGCCTAACGTATTGCTTTATCATCTTTCTGGCTTTTGCCATATGGCCTGGATACCACTGGATCTCCATTATATGTTACACCACCTGAAATCGATAAAATAATAAGGGACTGTCATCAGTCCCTCTCCTTTATTCTGGCCGCTTTGCCTCTGAGATTCCTCATGTAGTAAAGCTTGGCACGGCGTACTCGCCCTTTCTTTACAACTTCTATTTTATCGATGCGGGGGGAATTTAACGGAAATATTCTTTCTACGCCCACACCATAAGAAACTTTTCTCACAGTAAAAGTTTCTCTCAAGCCGCCGCCTCTTCTGGCAATGACCGTGCCTTCAAATACCTGAATACGTTCCCTGCCGCCTTCCACAACTTTCGTATATACTTTCACCGTATCTCCCGGTCTGAAGTCAGGGATATCCTTTCTTATTTGCTCCTGTTCAACAGCGGTTATTAAATCCACGCTTTATCCCTCCCTTGCGTTTAGTGACAGAACATATTATAACATACTGGTTTTTTCTTAGCAATTGATTTACTGATTTCTAACATAACTACTGACTATTCCAACAGTTTTTTATCATTGTCGCTCAATTCAAGCTTAGAAAATAAATCGGGTCTTCTTTCGCGTGTTATCTTTAAAGCCTCCCTGCGCCTGTATCGTTCTATCTCCTTGTGATTTCCGGAAAGCAAAACTTCAGGCACTTTAAGGTCTCTATAAACTTCGGGTCGGGTATATTGAGGATATTCCAGCAATCCTTCGCAAAAGGATTCATTTTGGGATGATTCATGGCTGCCAAGCACACCGGGTACAAACCTCGCTGTAGCATCCACCAATGCGAGTGCCGGCACCTCTCCCCCCGTAAGAATATAGTCGCCTATGGATATTTCATCGGTTATTATGGTCTTTACTCTTTCATCAACACCCTCATAATGACCGCATATGATTACTAGATGTTGCTCCATGGAAAGATTTCGAGCCAAATGATTATCGAAAAGCTTTCCTTTAGGAGACATTAAAATAATTCGCCTTTTATCGCTTTTAAAATCTGAAACAGCATATTCAACCGCTTCAAATATAGGTTCTGGCTTCATCACCATGCCGCATCCCCCGCCGTAAGGGTAATCGTCAACTTTTTTATGGGGATCATGAGAAAAGTCTCTTATATTAACCAGATTTATTCGTACAAGATCTTTTTCCCGGGCTCTTTTTAGTATGCTAACATCCAGCGGTCCGGCAAAAAATTCGGGAAAAAGGGTAAGGATATGGATCTGAAGCACTATGCCATTCCCTCCATAAGTTGTATTACCATTTTGCCGTCTTCCAGATCTATTTTTTTTACCACCTGTTTTACAGCAGGAATCAATATTTGCCTCCCATTTTCCCCTTTTATAACGTAGACATCGTTTGCCCCTGTCTGAAGAACATCGGTTATTATGCCTATGGATTCGCCGTTTTCAGTCAATACGCGCAGCCCTATAATGTCACAGATAAAAAACCTTCCTTCAGGCAATTTGACTGCATCTTCCCTCGGAATTTTCAAATAAGCACCTTTCAATTTTTCAGCTTGTTCAGGTGTGTCTACGTTTTTCAGCTTTAAAACTACAAAATCATCTTTTAAATATAACACGGATTCAACATCGCGCGAGACAAGTAAATTATCTTCATCTATAAATACCCTGGCGAGTTTATCAAATCTCCTGACGTCATCCGTCAGTGCCTCTACCTTTACCTGTCCCCTAACACCCCAGGCAGATAAAATCCTACCTATAAAAATATATTTGACCAAAGATAAATTCACATCCTCCAAAAAACAAACCTTTTGATTAGCAAAAATTATATTACTTAATGTAAATAATAAGACTAAGCGGCGGTTTTCTATTAATTGAAATCAGGCGTTTACCGCCGCTTATAATATTAAACCCTAGCTTTCCATTAAAGTTAAATGATTTCCACTACTACTCTTTTGCCGTCTTTAGCCGCGGCAGCTTTTACCACAGTTCTGATTGCTTTTGCAATCCTGCCCTGTTTGCCTATAACCTTACCCATGTCTTCTGGATCTACTTTTAGCTCAAGGATAATGGATTGCTCCCCTTCCACCTGATTGACTGTTACACTTTCGGGATGGTCTACCAGTGATTTTGCAATGTATTCTACTAATTCTACCACAATATTTTCCTCCTTTGTTCCTTCCCTGCCCATTATGACGGCCGAAGAAATCCCCAGCTTTTAATGCTTCAGGCTTCAACGGCATCGGTCTCGGCAGATTGTTTAGCTTTAGGGTTTTCCAAAATACCGATTGTATTAAACAAATACTTGACGGTATCCGTAGGAATCGCGCCCTTTTTCAACCAATCAGTTGCCTTTTCCTGATTGATTTTTATTTCAGCAGGATCTGTAAGCGGATTATAATAACCTATCTCTTCTATAAATCTCCCATCTCTGGGCATCCTGCTGTCTGCCACTACCACTCTGTAAAAGGGCTTCTTTTTGGCCCCCATTCGCCTCAATCTTATTTTAACCGCCACCTTTTCACCTCCTTTTAAAATCCCAAAAATGGTAATTTAAACTTGCCTTTTTTACGTCCTTTTTCCATATCAGTCATTTGTTTAATCATTTTTCGTGTCTGTTCATATTGTTTCAAAAGGCGGTTTACATCCTGTATGGAAGTGCCGCTGCCGGCAGCAATGCGTTTGCGTCTGCTGCCGTTTATAATAGAAGGATTTTTCCTTTCCTCGAGTGTCATTGAGTTAATAATAGCTTCCACATGCACTAATTCTTTTTCGTCAAATTCCAATCCCTTAAGTTTCTGTGGAGAAAATCCAGGAATCATGCTCAGAATATCGCTCAGAGAGCCCATTTTTTTAACCTGGGAAAGCTGTTCCAGAAAATCGTTAAGATCAAAAGATTGGGACTTTAGCTTTTGTTCCAGCTCCTGAGCCTTTTTTATATCAATTGATTTTGTGGCTTTTTCGATAAGGGTGAGCACGTCCCCCATCCCCAGGATTCTTGAGGCCATGCGCTCGGGATAAAAAATTTCCAGATCTTCCAGCTTTTCGCCCATGCCCACAAATTTTATAGGACAGCCCGTCACTGCCTTAACGGATAGCGCCGCACCACCTCGTGTATCTCCGTCGAGCTTAGTCAGAACAAGACCGGTCAAAGACAGTCGCTTGTTGAACTCTTCCGCTACATTCACCGCATCCTGCCCAGTCATGCTGTCTACCACCAAAAGTATCTCTACAGGATTTACAGCTTGTTTTATTTTTGAAAGTTCGTCCATGAGTTCTTCGTCTATATGCAATCGCCCCGCTGTATCGATTATTATGACATTGTTGTTGTGCTTTTGGGCATATTCCACTGATGCTCTGGCTATATCAACCGGATTTTGATGTCCGATCGTAAAAACGGGCAGATTCAGCTTTTCCCCAATTACCTGTAATTGTTTTATTGCCGCGGGGCGGTAAATGTCGGCAGCTGCGAGAAGAGGTCTTTTTCCACTCTTTATAAGCAGCTGGCCCAATTTTCCGGCAGTGGTGGTTTTGCCTGAGCCCTGAAGCCCAACAAGCATAATTATTGTGATGCCATCCGGTGAATAATTTAATTTTGATTCTTTTGAACCCATCAATCTTATCAGTTCGTCATGCACTATTTTAATAACTTGCTGGCCCGGAGTAAGGCTTTCCATAACCTCCTGCCCTATGGCGCGCTCGCTGATTTTTTGAATCAATTCTTTTACAACCTTAAAATTTACATCAGCTTCCAGCAATGCAAGCTTTACCTCTCTCATGGCCTGTTTGACATCGGAATCGCTCAATTTTCCCTTACCCTTTAGTTTTTTGAAAATATCGTTCATTTTCTGCGTAAGCGCTTCAAAAGCCATCCTGCTCGCCGCCTTCCTTCAATAATAAGGCCACTTCTTCGCGGATTTGCCGTACTTTGTTTTTATGTTCCTCAGAAAGCCCCGATTCGAGTTCATTGAGTGATTTTAAAATTATGTGAACCTTTTTTTCAAGATTGGCATATCTTTGGACCATTCCAAGTTTTTTTTCATATACAGTCAAAATTTCCTGTGCCCGCTTTAGAATGTCATGTATTCCCTGTCGCGTTACTCCGTAATTTTCGGCTATTTCTCCGAGAGACAGGTCATTTAAAAAATGTAATTCGAATACTTCTTTTTGTTTTTGCGTCAAAAAATCACCATAAAAATCGTACAACAGGTTTATTTTTGTGCGTTCATCCACAATATCACCTGTAAAGGCAATGAGCTTTACAGGTGATATTATACAACATGCATTATTTTATGTCAAGCTAAATCCCGCTCCCAACATCACCCAGTGAATCACAAAATAGCATCTACAAAATCATCGGGGTTAAATTCCTGCAAGTCATCTATTCCTTCCCCCACTCCCACAAACCATACAGGAATGTTCAACTCCCTGGCGATGGCTATTATGATGCCTCCCTTTGCAGTTCCATCAAGTTTAGTCAGTATTATACCGGAAAGATCAACCGCTTCTTTGAATATCTTTGCCTGAGATAAAGCATTTTGTCCGGTGGTTGCATCCAGCACCATCAGGCTTAGAACCCGGGCATCGGGGTACTCTTTTTGGCACACTCTATAAAGTTTTTTTAATTCTTCCATTAGATTCTTTTTTGTATGAAGCCGCCCTGCAGTATCACAGATAATAATATCGACGTTGCGGGATTTTCCTGATTGAATGGCGTCAAAAAGCACCGATGCAGGGTCTGAACCTTCCTGGTGTTTTATCACATCTGTACCCGATCTCTTACCCCAGATATCCAGTTGTTCAGCCGCGGCCGCTCTGAACGTATCGCCTGCAGCCAGCAAAACTTTATAACCCTTGCTTTTAAAATTATATGCGAGTTTTCCTATAGAAGTGGTCTTGCCGACCCCATTCACACCTACTATTAATAGTATACATGGGGTATTTATGGTTATGCTTTTTTGTGGAAAAATACCTCTGATCTCCTCTTTGAGAGCGTGCTTAAGGTCATCCGCATTCTTAATCCTTTCAGATTTTATGCGACGCCTTAAATTCTCTATCAGACTTTCTGTAGCATCGACACCGACATCAGCAGAAATCAAAAGTTCTTCTAACTCTTCAATGGTGTCTTCATCTATTTTTCTGGTAAATTTTAACAGACTATCAATTTTATCGGTAAAATTATTCCTTGTTTTGGTCAAACCTTGCTTTAATTTTTCAAAAAGTCCCAAATCAATCACCTCTTTGAATTATATCATTCCAGTTTTACTGCCAGCACTTTGGAAACCGCGGTTTCTTCCATCGCAACGCCATAAAGGGCATCTGCAACAGTCATGGTATTCTTTCGGTGTGTAATAATAATAAATTGAGTATGAGCCGAAACTTTTTTTAAATATGCCGCAAATCTATCGATGTTTGCATCGTCCAGCGCTGATTCTATTTCATCAAGAATGCAAAAGGGCGTTGCTTTTATATTCAATATGGCAAAAATTAAAGCTATTGCTGTGAGCGACTTTTCACCTCCGGAAAGCAAAGAAATGCTCTGAAGTTTTTTCCCTGGCGGCTGTGCTATTATTTCTATCCCCGTCTCAAGCAAATTTTTTTCGTTTTGAATTACAAGATCGGCTCTGCCGCCTCCAAAAAGCTCTGTAAAAATTTTTTTAAATTCTTCTCTCACCCTTTCGAATGTGCTTAGAAACATATCCTCCATGGCTTTTGTTATTTCTTTAATTAAACTATCCAGCTTATCCTTTGCTTCTCTTAAATCATTCCTCTGAGCAGATAAAAAATCATACCGGGATTTCAGATTGTCATAATCTTCTATAGCCTGCAAGTTCACAATACCAAGCGAATCAATTGCTTTTTTTATGCAAACGATTTCTTCTTTCATCTCCACAATGCTTCCCATATCATTCTTATAATCCATAGCTTGTTCTATGCTCAGAGAATATCTTTCCATCAACTTTTCTCCAAGCTGATCTAATTCCATTCTCAAGGCCGTTTCATCCACTCTTAATTCCTGGAGTCTTATCTCTAATTTTTGTTTTTCTTCTTCGAGAAAGTTGAGTTTTGCCCGGTTTTCTTCCAAAGATTTCTTCATTGATTCTATTCGTTGTTTTATTTCGCCTGTTTTTGACATTATATCCTCTTCGAGTTTTATAAAGCTTTCCATCTGCTCAGCAATATTCAAAATTTCTTGTTTTGCTCTATCGAGGGATTGCTCATTTTGAACGGATTTATCTTGCAAAGATTTTAGCTCTTTTGACCATATCTGAATATCCTTCTCAATGTCTTTTATATTTTGCTCCATATTTATTTCTTCCTGTTTTTGGGAAGCAAGGTTTACCTTCAACTGCATTATGCTTTCCATCAGTTTTTCTCTATTCAACCTTTCCATTGATAATTGCTGCTGCAGATCTTTTACCATTGACTGACTTGAATTATTTTTTATATCAATGCTCCCCATTTCCTGCTGAAGCGAAGCCACCTGCACATCGATTTCCGAATTCTGAATTTTAATGTCTTTAATTTCAGATTCAAGCTGTTCATCTTTTCGTTCCCTTTCTCCAAGAGTCGCTTGTTTTTCTTTTAATTCTCTTTCCATTGCGGCCAGTTCGGATTTGGCGTTAAATAGATTATCCTTTAAAAAATCCATTCGTTTCAAGGATTCATGATATTTTTCTTCAATATCGGAACACTCCTGCCTAATGACAGCAATTTCTCCTTTTAATTTTTCTATGCTATATTCAAACTCTTGGATTTCTCTTTTCCTCGACAGGATATAATTTGTTTTTTTTGAGCTTCCCCCAGTAATGGAACCTCCAGGATTTATCAACTCGCCATCTAGAGTAACTATTTTTAAGTTGAAACCGCTTTTTTTGGCTATAACCAGAGCATTATCAAGTTTGTCTGCTACAATTACTCTTCCCAACAAATTGTTAATTATCGGCAGAAACTTTTTTTCGCAGGACGTCAGATGATTAGCCGTTCCGATGCAGCCTTTCATCGATAAATAGATAGCTTCTTTATCTTCAATGAATCTGGGTCTGACAGTATTTAGAGGCAAAAAGGTCACCCTGCCGAGATCGTATCTTTTTAAATACTCTATAGCCAGTTTAGCATCTTCATCTGTATCGCAAACAATGTTCTGAAGAGCGCCTCCAAGGGCGGTTTCTATGGCAACCTCATAAGTTTTTTCAACTGAAATTATATCCGCCAGCGCGCCATGGATTCCCTCCAAGTTCAACTTCTTATTTTTTAATGATGACAGTAGGTTTCGCACGCCAAATTGATAACCCTCAAAACTCTCGGTTACCTCTTTTAGAGCTTTGTGCCTTGAAACAAGAGCTGATAATTCCTCGCCTTTTTTAATTCCGAAGGCTTTTTTCTCTTCGAGCATCAAACTAAATTTTTGCATATCTTCCTCAGTATCTTTAATCTGTTCTTGGTAATGTTTGCACAGAAAAGCCAGTTCCTGCATGCGGTCCTTGATTTTTATGATTTCTTGTGCTGTAGCATTGTTCGAATCTCTCAATATACGCCTATCATTTTCGATCTGTTTTAAACGGTTTTCCAGACTTGTTTTCATGGACAATAGACTGGTCATCCTGTTCCTTTTTTCCGAGGCAAAATTCAACAGGTCAATAACGTCGCCCTTCAGATTTTCAATCTGGCTCTCTTTCTGCTTGATCAATTCATCTTTTCCGGCAAGTTCTTTTTCATATTCCGTTATTTTTAGTTCTAAACTGTTTATTTCTTTTATTTTCTGCTCAAGAAGTTTTGTTTTCTGAGCAAGCATATCTTTTGATTCGTATATCTTCTGCTGTAAATGTTCCTTATTGTCGTTCAACTCCTGGCGTTCAATGCAAAGCCTTTTTTCTTCCTCCTTCATCCAAAGCAAATCCTTCTCCATATTTTTCTTCTTCGAAGCTGCATCATACGCTCTCTCATGCAATTTAGCATAATCGCTCTCATGACTCTCGAGCTCTGCCACATCCCTGGCAATCTTTTCACGCAACAGATTTCTTTCATCAATAATTTCTTGTAAACAAGAACGATTTTCCTCAAAGCTTTTTCTAACATGTGACAATTTTTTTTCAATCCTAGATATTTCAGCAAGCAGCAGATTGATATCGAGCTGCTTTAATTGTTCAGAAAGGCTCTTGTAATTCAGAGCTTTTTCCTTCTGTATTTTTAAAGGCTCCATCTGATTTTGAATCTCTGCCATAACGTCATCTATCCTTGCCATATTGTTTACTGTTTCCTCCAGGCGCTTTTCTGCCTCCCTCTTTCTTGATTTATGCTTCATTATACCTGCAGTTTCCTCAAATATTATCCTTCTGTCATCGGGATGGCCTGTCAGTATCTCATCCACCTGGCCCTGCCCAATTATTGAATAACCATCCTTGCCGATTCCGGTGTCCATTAAAATCTCCTGAATATCCTTCAACCTGCAAGGAATTTTATTCAAATAAAACTCGCTGTCTCCTGAACGGAACACCCGCCGGGTAAAACAAATCTCGGAATATTCCAGCGGCAATAGTTTATCGGAATTGTCCAACGTTATAGAAACCTCTGCCATGCCCATGGGTTTTTTTGAATTGCTTCCAGCAAAAATCACATCTTCCAGTTTAGTACCCCTTATATTCCTCATGCTCTGTTCTCCAAGCACCCATCTTATGGCATCTGTTATATTGCTTTTTCCGCTTCCATTTGGACCTACAATGGCGTTAATGCCAGGCCCAAATTCTATCTCGATTCTATCAGCAAAAGATTTGAATCCATGCAGTTCAACTCTTTTTAAATACAAAGACATCCCTCCAACTAATAAATTCTACCACATATCGCTCAAAACAAAAATCTTTTTGTATATGGGGGTTAATATGAAAGCTCAATTTTATTAGGTTTCCAGCGGGCAGTTTTCGCTATTTACTATGCATTTGCGATCTGACGTAATGTTCGAGGGCCTGCATCTATTCTAGCAAAGGTATTTTCTTATTTCTACTAATAGATTCATGTTTTTTCAATTACCTGCTTTGCAAGTAATTTCATTATACAAAAATACCTGCCCCCTTATATGTGAGGGCAGGTATGAAATCCATATAATATTAAATATTATCGGGGTTCAACAATAAATTTTATAGCAGTCCTTTCTTCTCCATCGATGTCAATTTCCGCAAAAGCAGGAACGGTAACCAGATCGATGCCATTGGGAGCTACGAAGCCTCTTGTTATTGCAATCGCTTTAACCGCTTGATTTACGGCCCCGGCACCCACCGCCTGAAGTTCGGCCACGCCTTTTTCCCTTAAGACGGCTGCCAGAGCACCTGCCACAGATTTGGGTTTTGATTGAGCTGATACCTTTAGTACTTCCATTCAACAAATCCCCCTTAAAGTATAAATTAGTTCATGAATTATATAAATTATATATTCTATAGGGGAAACAAAATTCCTTCTTTTTTAAATATTATATTTTCATACGGTCCAGCGCCTGCTTTGCTGCAAGTTGTTCCGCTTCCTTTTTGCTTTTTCCGGAGCCTTGTCCCAGGATTTCTCCTTTCCATATTACTGCTACATGAAAAACTTTTGCATGATCCGGACCTTCCTCTTTTATTACCGTATAGCAAATTCTATCGGGAGAAGTTTTTTGCAGCGTTTCTTGAAGGATTGTCTTGTAATCGAGTGCTTCTTCGCCTTCCGCTGCTCTCAGTATGGTGTCTTTGAGGTTGCATATAATAAAATTTCTCGCAGTTTCCAAATTTTTATCAAGATATATAGCACCCACCAGCGATTCAAAAGTATCCGCCAAAATGGACGGTTTCTCACGACCGCCCGAATTTTCTTCACCCTTCCCAAGAACGAGAAAATCCATCAGTGACATGTTCCTGGATGCCTGAGCAAGACTTTGCTCGCACACCGTATATGCTCTGACCTTTGTCATTTGACCTTCGCTCATCCCGGGATATTTTTCGTAAAGATAGTGGCTGACTGCAAGCTCCAACACAGCATCCCCTAGAAATTCCAGTCTCTGATTGTTTTCTAAAACTATAAAATTTTGCTCATTTGTATAAGAGGGATGTATAAAAGCATTGTTTAATATTTGAATATCATTGAAATAAATTCCTATTTTTTCCTGCAATCTGTTTAATTCACTTAGCCTTTTTGAATCCATGCGCATATAAAATCTATTCCTCTTTATATTTTTTCACAATCACGCAGGCATTGTGGCCCCCAAAACCCATTGAATTTGATAGTGCGATATTTACGGCTTTTGCAAGTGATTTGTTTGGCACATAATTAAGATCGCATTCCGGGTCAGCGCAATCATAATTTATTGTAGGCGGAATCTCATCATATACAGCGGTCAATACTGTTGCTATCAGTTCCACTGCTCCCGCTGCTCCGAGGAGATGCCCGGTCATGGATTTCGTGGAGCTTATAGCGAGATTATAAGCATGTTCACCGAATGTATTTTTTATCGCCAGTGTCTCAAACTTGTCGTTTAATGGAGTGGAAGTTCCGTGAGCATTTATATAATCAACCTGTTGGGGTTTTATCCCGGCATCTGCAATAGCTGCTTTCATGGCTCTGGCAGCTCCTTCTCCTTCTGGTGCAGGTTGAGTCAGATGATATGCATCGGCAGTGGAACCATACCCGATGACTTCGGCGTAAATCCGCGCTTTTCTTTTCAAAGCATGCTCTAATGTCTCCAGTATCAATACCCCGGCGCCTTCCGCCATTACAAAACCGTCGCGGTCTCTGTCGAAAGGCCGGCTCGCCCTGCAAGGCTCATCGTTGCGGGTAGAAAGAGCTTTCATCGATGAAAATCCGGCCAGCGAAAGCGGAGTAATAGGTGCTTCAGTCCCTCCCGCTAACATAATATCCGCATCATTTCTCTGCAGAATCCGGAAGGCTTCACCTATAGCGTTGGTACCGGAAGCGCAGGCAGTAACTACTGTAAAATTAGGGCCTTTCAGGTTAAATTGCATGGATACCTGGCCAGAAGCCATATTTGCAATCATCATGGGGATAAAAAAAGGGCTGATTCTTTTGGGGCCTTTTTCCAATAAGGTGCAGTGCTGCTCTTCCCATGTTTCACTCCCTCCTATCCCCGAGCCCATTACGACGCCTGCCCTGTCTTTGTCAATAGATGATAGATTAAGATTTGAATCTTCAAGAGCCATGCTTGCAGCAGCTATCGCAAATTGAGTAAATCGATCCAGCCTCTTTAGTTCTTTTTTCTCGATGAAATCTTCAGGGTTGAAATCCTTTACTTCTCCGGCTATTTTTGTGGGAAACTCATCGCATGCAAACCTTGAAATTAAATCTATGCCTGATTTCCCTCGAATAAGGGAATCCCAAAATTTTTCTTTCCCTGTGCCTACAGGCGAAATTACCCCTATCCCTGTCACAACCACGCGTTTCTTCTCCATAAGCTTCCTCCTGAAATTAAAATATCTATGATTTAAGGAGCGGCGCTCCATTACATTCTAAAGTAAAGTCCCGTAAAATACGGGACTTTTGAGGTTATGCGGTATGATTTTTTATGTAATCAATCGCATTTTGAACTGTCTTTATCTTTTCAGCTTCTTCATCGGGGATTTCTAAATCAAATTCCTCTTCAAAAGCCATTATAAGCTCTACTATATCAAGGGAATCTGCTCCAAGATCATCGATGAAAGAAGCTTCCGGTACCACATCATCCTCATCAATGCCCAACTGTTCGGCTATTATTTTCTTTATTCTATCCAGCACTTCCACTTTCTTCACCCCCCTTCTTCAGTAGCATATTATGATTACTTTTATATATTTTATTCCATTTTAAAGATATTATAAAGTAAACCCTCCGTCAATACCTATTATTTGACCGGTAATATAATCTGCTCTGGCAGATGCCAGAAACACCGCCATATAAGCCACATCTTCAGGGGTTCCAAGCCTCCTGAGGGGGATTTTTTCTTCTATTGCTGCGTTTTTCTCTATTATGGGAGAAGTCATATCGGTCTTTATAAATCCTGGCGCAATGGCATTAACTGTAATGCCTCTGCTTCCCAGTTCTTTCGCCAAAGCCTTAGTAAAACCTATAATTCCAGCTTTTGCAGCTGCATAATTTGCCTGGCCGGCATTTCCATATATCCCCACAACGGATGATATATTTATAATTCTTCCCCATCTTTGTTTTATCATATATCTTGCGACATTCTTTGTGGTGTTATAAATTCCCGTCAGATTTGTCGCAATAACATCGCCCCAGTCTTTTTCGCTCATTATAAGCAAAAGCATATCCCTGGCAATACCGGCATTGTTTACGAGTATATCTATACGCCCGAATTTTTTATGAACATCTTCCATCATCCGTTGTGCCTGTGCAAAATCGGCAATATCAGCTTTGTAAGCCAGAGAGGGGTGTCCAAATCTCTCAATTTCCGATGCAACATCCATTGCAGCATTTTCATTGGAACAGTAATTAACCACTACAGCAGCTCCGGCTTTAGCCATTTCTAAGCAAATACTGCGACCTATGCCACGGGATCCTCCTGTGACAACACATACCTTGCCGTCAAGCTCCATTAATCCCTACCCCCAAAATATTTCAAAGTATTTTTAAGCGATTCAGCATCTTCCACGTTTAAGGTAATTAAGTTTTTATCCACTTTTTTTACAAAACCCGTAAGTGCTTTGCCCGGCCCGACTTCCACAAAAGTGTCCACTCCGTTTTCTATCATTTTTCTTATACTGTCTTCCCAAAGCACCGGTGAGCTTACCTGTTTTATCAGAAGCATTTTAATATCCGCAGCTTTTTGGGCAAATTCTGCATTGACATTGGAAACTACAGGAATCTTCGTATCTTTTAATTCAATATTATCCAATTCTTTTGCAAGCTTTTCCCCAGCCGGTTTCAGCAGACTGCAGTGAAACGGCGCACTCACTGCCAAAATCATCGCTTTCCTTGCCCCTTCAATTTTTGCGATCTCCACAGCTTTATCCACGGCTTTAACTTCGCCTGATATCACAATCTGGCCGGGGCAGTTGAAGTTTGCTGGCTCTACTTTGCCTACTTCGGAAGCCTGCTGGCATATTCGGATAACTGTCTCTTTATCAAGCCCCAGTATAGCTGCCATAGTGCCTCGACCAAGCGGCACAGCCTCCTGCATATATTTTCCTCGTTTCTGGACCAGCGGAACAGCCTGGCTAAAACTTATAGATTCAGCCGCCACCAAGGCCGAATACTCTCCAAGGCTCAGACCTGCAACAACATCAGGGAAAATTCCTTCCTCCCTTAATATGGAGAAACAGGCCACGCTATGAGTTAATATAGCAGGCTGGGTATAAGCCGTTTCCTTCAATTTGTCTTCCGGGCCTTCAAAACATATATTCGAAATGCTGAAATTCAATGAATCATCCGCCTGTTCAAACACTCTTCTTGCCACAGTGAAATTGTCGTACAAGTCTTTGCCCATCCCCACATATTGAGAGCCTTGGCCTGAAAACAAAAATGCTATTTTCGCCATCGGCATTACCTCCACTCATGTCTGTTAAAAATACTGTTCAAGACCTGTTTTGCTTCGTTTATCAAATCCTCTATAATTTCGGCGGCAGGTTTGATATCGGTTATCATGCCAGCAATTTGACCCGCCATGACAGAACCGTTATCTACATCACCTTCTACAACTGCGGCTCTCAACCTCCCCGTTCCAAGCGCTTCGAGCTCTTTTATATCCGCTCCACGGCTTTCAAGAATTTCGAATTGATGGGATAATTTGTTTTTCAATACTCTCACCGGATGTCCTGTTGGTTTCCCCGTTACTACCGTACTTCTATCTTTTGCTTTAATTATGGCTTTTTTATAATTGTCGTGTACCGTACATTCCTTGGCGCATACAAACCTGGTACCCATCTGGACTCCTTCAGCTCCCAGAGAAAGTGCGGCTATGAAGCCTCTACCGTCGGCAATCCCTCCAGCAGCTATTACGGGAATCTCTACTGCATCCACAATCTGAGGGACAAGAGCCATGGTGGTAATCTCCCCAATGTGGCCTCCGCATTCCATTCCCTCTGCTATCAAGGCGTCTACTCCCGTTTTTTCAAGTCTTTGAGCCAATGCTACAGAAGCTATTACAGGGATCACTTTTATTCCAGCTTCTTTCAGGCAGGGTATGTACTTTCCCGGATTGCCGGCGCCCGTAGTTACAACGGCAACCTTTTCTTCTATTACAACTTTCATTACATCATCAACAAATGGTGACATAAAATAAATATTTACACCAAAAGGTTTATCTGTAAGGGACTTAGCTTTCCTTATCTGGTCTCTGACCATATCGGCCGGAGCGTTTCCGGCACCGATAATGCCGAGTCCTCCGCCGTTTGATACTGCAGCGGCAAGCTCTGCGGTAGCGACCCATGCCATTCCTCCCTGGATTATGGGATATTTTATTCCAAGAAGGTCACAGATTTCAGTATGAAACATATGAATCCTCCTAAAAATAAATAATTCCAATGGTCCCAGGACCGGTATATGTCCCAATGACAGCTCCAATCGCTGAAATGGTCAATTCCTTGAAATCAAAATGTTTTTCAAGTACTTCTTTATATCTTTCAGCCTCGGCCATGCAGCCAGCATGCAATACCGTTCCCGTATAAGGACCTTTGTTTGTATCTGCTGATACTTTTTCCAAAAGTTTATCCATCACCCTGCTCTTGCCACGGATTTTTTCCACCGGTGTCACCAGACCATCGCTTATTGTAAGCATGGGCTTTATATTCAGAAGGTTTCCCAGAAAAGCCGAAGCCTTGCCAATGCGTCCCCCTCTCTGAAGCCAATCAAGAGTGTCTACCACAAAGTAAACTCTCAAACTGCTAACTACATCGAATATTTTTTCCAGTATGCCCTCCCGATTAATGCCTTCTTTTGCTGCTTTCGCAGCTTCCAGTACTGCAAAACCAATCATCATGGAGGCCCCTTTTGAATCTACTACGTCCACCGGTATTTTAACCATGTCCCTTGCCAGAACTGCTGACTGGTATGTGCCGCTTAATTTGCTCGAAAGGTGTATGGAAATTATGCGATCTGATTTTTGCGATAAGGTTTCATAGCATGCTGCAAATTCAACAGGCGAAGGCTGAGAAGTCCTCGGATGATGCGGAGAAGAACGGAGCTTTTGATAAAACTCATCGGGAGTTATATCCACACCTTCGCGGTATTCTTCATCTCCAAAATAAATTTTCAATGGTACCGTGGTTATGTCATACTTTGCTAAAAGTTGGGGAGGGAGATCGGCTGTGCTGTCAGTGACAATACTAATTCGTTCCACAATATACCTCCTAATCAATGCTCCATTCCAGAAGATTGGCTCCCCATGTCAGACCGGCTCCGAAACCCACCAGCAAAACTATATCTCCTCTTTTTATTCTTTTATCTCTGTAAGCCTCATCAAGGGCAACAGGAATGGAGGCTGAAGACATGTTTCCATACCTGTCGAGATTCATCACCAGTTGTTCTCTTGGAAACTTTAGCCTTTTTACGGCAGCATCGATGATTCGAATGTTGGCCTGGTGCGGAACAATATAGTCTACGTCATTCATGCTTAAGTTGGCTTTCTCCGTTGCTTTTCTGGCTGCTTCTTCCAAAATCCTTACGGCAAATTTAAAAACCTCATTGCCGTTCATTTGAATAAAATGTCTGCGCTTGGCCACCGTATCAATACTGGCTGGTTCCTTTGAGCCACCGGCAGGCAAAATCAATAAGTCGGCGCCTGTACCGTCAGCTCCCAGGTAGCTTGAAAGGATTCCGCCTTCTTCGACCTCACTTATCACTACGGCCCCTGCCCCGTCTCCAAATAACACACATGTGTTTCTGTCTTCCCAATCGGTTATTCGGGAGAGCATTTCTGCGCCTACTACGAGTATATTTTTATACATTCCCGAAACGATAAACTGGACCGCACAGGTCAAAGCATATACGAATCCAGTGCATCCCGCCTGAATGTCAAAAGCGGCGGCATTTGAGGCACCTATTTTGCTCTGTATGATGCAGGCCGTAGAAGGAAAAATCATATCCGGAGAAGCTGAAGCCACTATAATCAGGTCGATGTTTTCCGGAGAAAGTCTGGCATGTTCCAGAGCCTTCCTTGCTGCTTCGGCTCCCATGTCCGACGTGCAGGCATTTTCCGGCCCGATTCTCCTTAATGATATACCGGTCCTCGTTTTTATCCATTCATCCGTGGTATCCACCATTTTTTCAAGGTCCAAATTTGTGACAACCCTATCAGGAACATAGGAGCCGATACCAATAATTCCTGCCTTCTTCAAACTATATCTCTCCCCCATCGGTTATTTCAAGGATTTTTTTCATTTTGTTATTTACATCAAGCTGTACAAATGTTTTTGCCGCTTTTATGCCGTTACATATGGCAAATCTATCGGAAGAGCCATGACACTTTATGAGAACTCCGTTGAGTCCTAAAAACATGGCTCCTCCATATTCCGAATAGTCCATGCTGGATTTAACAGCTTTTAGAGCGGGCATTAGCAATAGTGCTCCCAATGAATATGTAATCTTCTTCTTAATCTCCTGTTTCATTCTGTCAAAAATATACATTCCAAAACCTTCCACAGTCTTTATAAAAACATTCCCTGTAAAACCGTCGCATACGACCACATCTGCATCTGTGCTGAAAAAATCCCGCGCTTCGACGTTACCAGCAAAGTTCAATTTGTTAATATCTTTCAGGAGCGAATATGCGGTTTTAATAACAAGGCTGCCTTTTTCCTCTTCCGTTCCGATATTCAATAAGCCAACCCGGGGGTTTTCTATTTGCAAAATTTCTTTTGCAAAAATGCTTCCCATCAGCGCAAACTGCACCAGGTTCTTAGGTTTTACTTCGCTATTGGCACCCACATCGAGGAGCAGAACGGGCCTTTTTTTTGTGGGTATCAGTGTTGAAATAGCGGGGCGGTCCACTCCTTCAAAACGCCCCAGTATGAAGAGGCCGCCGGCCATCAACGCTCCTGTACTGCCCGCAGATACCATAGCGTCAGCCTGAAGATTTTTTAATAAATTCAGGCCCTTAACTATAGATGAGTCTTTTTTCTTTCGAATTGCGGCAACAGGTGATTCGTCATTCGAAATGACTTCCTGCGCATCCACAACTGTTATTCTATTGCACTTTTCTTCTTTCAGGATGGGATCAATTAATTGCTGTTTTCCTATTAAGGTAATCTGCAAATCGGTTTCCTCAGAAGCTTTAATCGCTCCAAGCACTATTTCCCTCGGGGCATTATCCCCGCCCATGGCATCAACTATGATTTTCATTCTTTCACCTCATCATCCAGCGATACCAGTATGAACTTCCCTCTGAAAACTTCCTTCTGCTTCACAGAAATCCTAACAAATACAAATTTTTTGTTTCCCCTGACTCTGGTCACTTCCGCTTTGGCTACGAGCTTCTGCCCAGCATACACTGGAAGCTTATATTTTATGTTGGCAACACCCGTCAACGCTACATTTGCATCAATTACTGCGATGGCCAAAGAATTCGCCTGAGCAAAAATTATATCTCCACGCACGACCCTTGTTTTTCCAAAAGTCATATCCTGAGTTGTCTCCAAAATGGATATCCCTCTTTTGTCAAGCTCCAAATCCACCAATTCGCCTATCAATTCTTTAACATCAATAGAACGGACCTTGGAATAATTTTGTCTTGCTACAGCCCTTATTCTTTCTCTCAATTCAGGAAGTTTAAGTTCCATTCTGTCAAGCCTTATGGTCTGAATACTGACCTTAAGCTTTTCAGCCAGTTCTTCATCGTTTAAAAAAGGGTCATCATTAAGAATTTGCTTTAAGAGCTCCTGCCTTTCTTTTTTTGATAACCCTTTTTTAATCAATATGATCACCTCAAAGACATTACTTGCTTTTAAGAGCAGCTATTAAAAGTATATAATACTTTTAACTCAAAATCAATATTTCTTGCAAGTTTTTATCAAAAGAAAATATGAAGCTATAAAAATCGACCCCCGCTTTTTTCAAGCGGGGGTTTCAAACTTATTCGGCTTCGACTTTAAGCACCTCGCGATTTTTATAATAACCGCAATTCGGGCATACCCGATGGGGCAGCTTGGGCTGGTGGCACTGGGGACACTCTGCAAAAGCCGGAACCGTCAATTTCCAATGGCTTCTTCTCATATCTCTTCTCGATTTTGTTGTCCTGTGTTTTGGATTGGCCATTATTGCACCTCCTCGGTTTAATCCTTTTTCAAAAAATTTTTTAATGCTGCAAGACGTGGATCAGTATCCTCATCTTCGCAACTGCAATTTACATTGTTCAGATCAGCGCCACAACGCGGACAAATCCCCCTGCAGTCAGGTCTGCAAAGTATTTGGCTCGGCCAGTTCAACAAAATCTCCTCCAAAATATACGGCCTGAGTTCTATTTCCTCACCAGAAAATGCGACAACTTCATCTTCACGGGAAATCGCAGGGATATCGCTGAACTTAATGCTAAAAATTAAGTTAAAATTCACTTTTGTATTTTTAAGGCATCTAAAGCAAGGGTATTCTACTGCGGTTCTTATTAAACCCCGGACTTCAAAAATCCTGTTCCCCAGATTTTCTAATGTACCTTCCACTTTCACCGGTTCGACAAAACGTACATTTTCCCTCTTTACCTTAATATGATTTATACGCTCATCGAAATTAAAATCAATGGCATTTCCGGCTGATTGCTTAACCCTTGCCATAGACAGCCTCATACAAATCACCTCGGAAACATCACCACTATTATATATACACGCATACTTAATGTCAAGGAAATTTATTAAATCGCAATTAAATCGCATCAAAAACCCGGCAGAATAGCTGTATCAAATTAGGGCAACAGTGTCCAATGCTATCATTAATTCTTCATTGGTGGGGATAACCAGCACCCTGGTTTTACTGTCTTCAGCAGAAATATCCGCTTCTTTTCCTCTAATATTGTTTCTTGCGTCATCTATGCGTATGCCAAAATACTCCATATTTTCGCATATCATCTTTCGCATATTGCTGGAATTTTCTCCTATCCCGCCTGTAAACACTATCGCATCCAATCCATTCATTGCCGCTGCATAAGAGCCTATATATTTTTTTGCCTGATATGCAAATACATCCAAAGCCAATTTCGCTCTTTTATTCCCCGAAGCGGCAGCTTCTTCTATATCCCTGAAGTCGCTGCTAATGCCTGAAATGCCCAAAACTCCGCACTTCTTGTTCAAATAATCATTTATTTTTTCAGGCGATATTCCTTCTTTTTCTATGAGAAAAGGCACGATTGCCGGATCAATGCTTCCGCAGCGGGTACCCATTACTATGCCTTCCAGAGGCGTAAATCCCATGCTGTTGTCTACCGATTTTCCGTTTTTCACAGCAGTTATGCTTGAGCCATTGCCGAGGTGCAATGTTACAATCTTTAAGTCTTCGATAGGCTTGTTCAAAAATTTTGCAGCCCTCATAGAAACATATCTATGCGAAGTGCCATGAAATCCATATCTTCTAATAGAATGTTTTTTGTATAAATCATAAGGAACACCATAAATATATGCAAATTCTGGCATGGTCTGATGAAAAGCCGTATCGAATACACCGACCATCGGTACATCCGGAAGAAGTTCCTTTACTGCCTCTATTCCTATAATGTTCGGCGGATTGTGAAGCGGAGCTATTGATATACATTCTTTTAAAACATTGATGACTTCATCATTTATCCTTACAGAACCTGAAAATCTTTCCGCACCATGCACAACCCTGTGTCCTACTGCAGAAATTTCCGACACTGTATTTATAACTCCATGGTTGCTGTCCAGCAGTGCATCCAGCATAATTTTTACTGCTACTTTATGGTTGGGTATGTTTTCAGATATTTCAACCTTATCTTTGTCAGCGGGTTGGTGCCTCAGCATGCCGCCTTCAAGGCCAATTCTTTCAACAATACCTTTTGCCAGCACTGATTGATTTTCCATGTTGAAAAGCTGATATTTCAATGATGAACTGCCGCAATTTATGACCAAAACTTTCAATTGAAAACCTCCCTGAAATTATTTTATCAAACTTCATCGTCCCAAATCTTTTTAATTATTGGCCTGCAGAGCTGTTATTGCTACTACATTCACTATGTCCTCAAAACTGCATCCGCGAGACAGATCGTTTATGGGCATTGCCAATCCTTGGCTGATGGGACCCACTGCTTCTGCTTTAGCCAGGCGCTGCACCAGCTTGTATCCTATATTGCCGGCTTCCAGTTCGGGGAATATCAAAATATTGGCATGACCTGCAAGTTTGCTGTCCGGTGCTTTTGTCTTAGCCACTCTTGGAACCAGAGCAGCATCAGCCTGCAATTCGCCATCAACCATCAGATCCGGTGCCTGTTCTTTCACGATTCTGGTGGCCTCAACAACTTTGTCTACCATCTCATGCTGGGCACTGCCTTTTGTCGAAAAAGACAGCATGGCAATTCGGGGCTCGTCATCCATCAAAGCTTTCCATGTCTTTGCGGAAGATACGGCAATTTCGGCGAGCTGTTTTGCATCAGGGTTGGGGTTGATGGCGCAATCTGCAAATAAAAATATGCCATTTGAACCATATTCACAGTCCGGTACTATCATCATAAATGCGCTGGATACAACACCTATGCCCGGAGCAGTCTTTATAATCTGAAAAGCCGGTCTGAAAAGATCGGCCGTGGCAGTAATAGCCCCCGCCACCATACCATCCACATCCCTGGTTTTTACCATCAAAGTTCCGAACCATATGGGATCTCGAGCCAATTCGGCTGCTTTTTCCATGGTCATACCTTTTTGTTTTCTCAGCTCGTATAGAAGCTCTGCATATTCTTCAGTTTTTGGCGAAGTCGCGGGGTTTATGATCTCAATGCCGGAAATGTCATATCTGCCTTCCGATAATTCCTTTATCTTTTTTTCTTCTCCCAACAACACAATCTTTGCTATATCTTCGTTTTTTATAACTTCTGCTGCTTTTAAAGTCCGCTCTTCCATTCCCTCTGCAAGAACAATAGTCTTGTTGGTGCCTCTTGCACGTTGCCTGATTTTTTCTATCAAATCCATTTTTAAACTCCTTCCTCAATAGCTTATTTTTAAAAAGTTCTTCTGTTAGTTTCCGCCTGACAAATATATTTATTCGATATAGAACACCTCCAAAAAGCGATTACAAATAGCAAGCATAACAAGCACCATTTAGCACAAAGAGAACATTTCTATATAAAATGCAAATTTCCTTCTTAATAAAAAATGATTTTTGTTATATAATAGATTCAAGTGATTTTTGGAGGCATTGTATGAAAATTGTTGGAATCATAGCCGAATATAACCCTCTTCACAACGGGCATCTGTACCACATTAACCAAATTAAGTCGCGATTAAACCCTGACGGCATCATATGCGCAATGAGCGGCAACTTTGTCCAAAGGGGTGAACCAGCTTGTTTTGACAAATGGGCCAGGGCCGAAATGGCCCTGCATGCCGGTGCTGACTTGATTATGGAGATTCCCACGTGTTTTGCGGCTTCTACTGCAGAAATTTTTGCGGAAAGTGCAGTCAGGCTCCTTCAAAATACAGGTATAATAAATATTTTGAGTTTCGGCGTGGAACAATTCTATGAAAAAGAGTTTTTTTTGCTAGGTAAGCTTTTATCCCGTGAGCCTCTTTTTTTTAAAGAATTGATAAAAAAGCACCTGAAGGGTGGTGTATCCTTTCCAACAGCCAGGCAAAAGGCCATTGAGGAGTTTTTGGGTGCAAACAGAAACAGCCAATTTTATGATGCAGGCACTGTATCAAATATATTGAAAATGCCCAATTCTATTCTTGCCCTGGAGTATATAAAGGCTGCCGTTAAAATCAACGCCGACTTTTCCTTCTTCCCTGTCATAAGAAAGGGCGGCGGCTATAACGACCAAAATCTTATGGAAAATTATTCCAGTGCAACTGCCATCAGGAAAGCACTCAAGGACAATCAACCGGAATCATGGAACATCCTGTCAAAAAATTTGCCTGATTTTTGCTTGAAAATCATCCAAAAAGAAATCGAATCGGGTCACGGCCCTGTATTCTTCGAAGATTTTGATGCCATCCTGCTGTATATGCTTCGTCGTTTGGCAGCACGGGATTTCGCTAATTTTTTTGATATAAATGAAGGCTTGGAAAACAGACTCAAAAAGGCTGCCAGAAGCAGCGGAAATATTGAGCAGCTTGTACTTCAGGCAAAAACCCGCCGTTATACTCAAACCAGGATAAAAAGGGGGCTCATTCATATTTTGCTTGGTATAAGAAAGGATATTGTTTCCACCAGAACACCTTTATATTTCAGGATACTTGGATTTAATTCAAAGGGGTCAAAGATGCTAAAACAAATAAAAGCCAGGTCTTCACTTCCGATCGTAACCAGGGCATCGGACTATAAGGACTTGGATAATGACGCACGGCAAATGTTTGAAATCGATTTGCTCTCCTCTGACATATACGCTCTGGCTTTTAAAAATCAAATCTTTAGAAAAGGTGGGGCTGATTTTTCCAGGAAAGTGATTTTAATTTAACTTTGAAAGATAATTTAAAATATCATCCAGTTTCTTCACGGATATTACTTTTATTCCCAAATTTTTGGCAGCTTTTTCAGCATCTGCCGCATTTTTTTCCGGAGCAAAAAATAACTCGGCTCCGTCACGGTGAGCGGCTACGACTTTTTGCTGAACTCCGCCAATCTCTCCTATTTCTCCGTCAAGGCTGATGGTGCCTGTGCCGGCAATGCGGTGACCTTTTGTTAGGTCTTCAGGCAAAAGCTGGTTTAATATCTCCAGGGCGAACATGCTTCCGGCCGAAGGGCCGCCAATATCTCCCGTATTTATTTGAATGCTGATGGGTAAAATCGGTTTCCAGTTCAATGTGGTTATATATACCCCTATTACGGCTTTGCCCTTTTCACTGGTGCTTTCCATTGTCGGTACTACTACATCCAAGAGCTTGCCTTTCCTTTCGATTTCGAGATTTACTTTTTCTCCTACCTTGTGTGCTTTAACCTTTTTCACCATTTCATCCGCCAGACTTATCTTTTCTCCATCGATTTTTTTTATTATATCTCCCGGAAATATTAGATTTTTAGCAGGGCTTTCCGGCATTATTTCCACCACCTGTGCACCATCTCCCAGGATGGTAGGATTGTAACCCGCTTTTTTTAGCGCCACAACTTCCGCTATCTTTTGACTTTCATCCATCCATCTTTTCATATAATCCATATATTGTTTCATGTCCCAGCCCTGGGGTATTATCTGTTCTTTTTTTTCAATATTGACATATGGGTCCACGGCGGCTATAAACAAGAGCGGTATATTCAACGACCTGCTGGATACCGTTGTCAAAAAAAAAGAACCTTTTTCATTTTTAGAACCGTTTTCGACTGTCACAATATCCTTTAAATCTACCGTTATACCCGGTGCTATAATTGAGTAATTATTGCTCAAATAGTAGTTTGCGGTCAGAAGTATGATTACTATTAAAATTGCTGTGCGCAAATACCGCTTTAAAAAATTATTTTTCAAAGGTGCCAACCTTCCTTCCTATATTATTCAAAATCTTTGGCAGAGCTTCCTCAGCAGCCTTTCGACCCTCGATAATGCATTTTTCCACTTTGTTAAAATCAAGGCTATCCACATCCGATAGTTTAGGAAATATCAAAACATCGCAATCATATTGTTTCAACTTTTGTATTTCTCTTCCCATCACATCAAAGGTTTGTATAAGTACGTCATAAATATTTTTGGGCGGCAAATAATCGCTGAAACCCAGTTCAACTCCGATTACAAAATCTGCTCCCATTGCCCTTGCCATGCTACCGGGAACTCTTTCCAGCACACCGCCATCCACCAGTACTCTCTCGTTTTCCTCTACCGGGCAGAATATGCCAGGAATGGCTATGCTGGCTCTGACTGCAGATGCCACATTGCCATCTTTTATCAATACCGTCTGTCTTTTGCAAAGATCAGTGGCTACTACTCCGAGAGGAATCATGAGCTTGTCAAAATTCAAGTTTTTTGTCAACAGTTTTATTATGGCTTCAATTTTGTTTCCGGCAATAAGACCCTTTTTAGGTACTGAAATATCCATCCAGTTTCTTCTGCGGATCTGATAAGCCAGCCGTTCCAGCATTATTGGACCTATTCCCGCTGCATATAGAGCTCCTATTAAACTTCCAATACTTGAACCCACAATAAGATCAATCGGAATTTTTTCTCGCTCTAACACCTGCAATACCCCGATATGGGCATAACCCTTTGCCGCACCGGAACCAAGTGCCAGACCTACGGTTGGCCTTTCCATCAGCATGCTCACCTCATAAGAATATTAAATCCCCATCAGCAATATATATTATATATAAAAATGAAAGAAAATTACACTTGGGAGGCCTAAATATGAGCTCAAAAATATCCAGAAAAGATTTTACCAAATTATATCAATTATTTCTTCCAGCACTCGCAGTAATCATAACCATATCCATTGTTAGATATCCCGATGATGCCTTCGATGCTGCGGTCCAGGGACTCGATGTTTGGTTTAACGTAGTTCTTCCTGCATTGCTGCCATTTTTTATAGGTTCTCAACTTTTAATGGGCCTCGGTGTGGTTCATTTTATGGGTGTTCTCCTTGAACCTTTTATGAGGCCGTTCTTTAACGTCCCGGGAGTTGGGTCTTTTGTAATGGCTATGGGACTTGCCAGCGGATATCCTGTTGGTGCTATGCTCACGGGTAAACTAGTAAAAAGAAAACTATGCAATGCTCGGGAAGCGGAACGGCTCATGTCTTTTACAAACACCGCCGATCCTCTGTTCATGGTTGGGGCGGTGGCAGTAGGGATGTTCAAGGATGTAAGGCTGGGCTCCATAATTGCCCTGTCCCATTATATTTCAGCGATAATGCTTGGCATCATCATGCGTTTTTATGCTCCAAAAGCCGAAATAACCCCTTCCGTTGCATCGAAGAATATGCGGGAGAGTATTTTGTTAAAAGCCACCCGGGAACTTTTAAAAGCTCGCAAAGAAGACAACCGGCCATTTGGCCAATTATTAGGAGATTGCATAAAAGACTCCATAAATTCCATGCTTCTAATTCTTGGATTCATCATACTTTTTTCCGTTATAATCAGAATAGTAACAGCAGCTGGCTTCATAAATCTTTTATGCCCGGTAATAAACATAATTTTAAACTGTCTTGGATTGGATGTAAATCTTTCTCCAGCAATTTTAAGCGGTATCTTTGAAATTACTCTTGGTACCAAACTGGTCAGTAGCACCAGCGCACCTTTGTTGCATAGAGTGGTTATAGTAAGCAGTATAATCGCATGGAGCGGCCTTTCAGTTCACTTCCAGGTTGCAAGCATGGTGAGCGATACGGATATTCGAATTGCTCCTTATATAATCGCAAGGATAATCCACGCTGTTTTAGCAGGGATGGTTACCTATTTTTTGATGGTGCTGCCTTTCAAAATGACCGCTCTGGTTTTACCTGTTTTTGCTACCATGCCACAGCCTACATCTCAAAGCTGGATATCAATATTCAAGATTTCATCGCAAATTTTCATATTGCTTTTTATCCTAATCTTATTTATTTCTGTTTTTATTCATTTATTAAAAGGTTTCGATATTGCAGGATTTAAGGTTATTAAAAAATGAAGACTCATCTTTTTTGCTTCAGTTCTTCTCTCCCCTTTCTTACGGTCTCCAGCACCTTTTCCAGGTGTTGTTCCATCTGGCCCAGAACTTCATCTGCATAGTTATTTGCTCCTGCCCTGATTTCCCGGGCTGTCTGCTTCGCATTTGAAAGAATCTGCTCGGATTTTTCTCGTGCCAATTTTGTTATTTCATCCTGATTCACCATTTTTTCAATATGGTTTTTAGCTTCTTTTACTATCATTTCTCCCTCTTTTTGTGCCTCAACCAAAATCTGCTGGCGTTCTTCGATTATACGCCTCGCTTTTTTTAAATCGTCCGGCAAAACTCTCAAAATTTCATCGATTAAATCCAGCATTTGTGTCTGATCCACCACAATCTTGCCGGAAAAAGGGATTTTGGATGCCGAATTTATGATTTCCCGGATTTGTTCAATTATTTTGAAATACTCCATTGAAAAACCCCCAGTATCATTTTATTTTGAAAAAAATTTTTTCTTAAGTTGAGTTTCCACTACGGTCGGTACCAGATCCCGGATGCATCCACCGAATCTTGCCACCTCTTTTACGACACTCGAAGAAAGATACGAATATTTTGCACTGGTCATCATAAAAAATGTTTCAACACAATCATCGAGCTTTTTATTCATGAGGGCCATTTGAAATTCATATTCAAAATCCGAAACTGCCCTTAAGCCTTTTATTATTATCCTGGCCTTTTTTATTCTTGCAAAATCCACGAGAAGACCCTGGAAACTTTCCACTTCTACGTTTGAAATATGTTTTACGGACTCCTTGATCATGATCATCCTTTCTTCAGCAGTAAAAAGGGGCTGTTTCTGGGGATTCGATAAAACGGCTACAATCAAATTGTCGAAAAATCTCGCACTTCTTTCAATTATATCCAAATGGCCGTAAGTAATAGGATCAAAACTCCCCGGATATATGGCTATTTTCACAATTTTTCCTCCTTCACTAAAAAAGACATAATTGTCCTGCCGTATTTTTTTTGCTTTATTTTTTCAAAGCCGATATGTTCAAAAGAGATATCCCATGCATGTTGAATGACAATAATTGAATCGGGGTCTAGAATACTGGAATGCTGTAAAAAATCGAGACATAAGGCTATATGGTTCTCGTAATAAGGTGGATCCAGAAAAATTATATCAAAAGATTCAACTTTTTTCTCCAGTTTTTTCATGCTTTCCATAACATCAGAACATAAAACGAGTGATTTATCCATTAAATTTAAGCTGGCAATGTTTTCATTTAATACCTTGCAAGCGGTACGGTCCTTTTCTATAAAGGCGGCAAAGTCGGCTCCCCTGCTCAGCGCTTCAAGGCCGACAGCGCCCGTTCCTGCAAAAGCATCGAGAAATCTGCTTCCAACAACCTTATGGCACAAAATATTAAAAAGGGCTTCTCTAACCATTTCTGGAGTGGGACGGGTTATTGCTCCCTGAGGTGATTTAATTTTTCTGCCGCGGTGAATGCCTCCCGTGATTCTTATCAAGTATACCACCTCATTACCATTTCTTTATATATTTTAACATATAATGCAATTGTTTAAAACGAATAAAAATTTTTGTCATCAATTGCATAATATCTTTACTTTTGTAAATAATATTAACGTAATAAACTTTCCCCATAAGCTCTTCCTCCGGTTTCTCCTCTCCCAATGCCGGCAGCTATTCTGCCGGCATTTATTTTTAAAAATAAATAGAAACAAAAAGAACAGACTCATTGAAAATCGAGTCTGTTCTTTTTGTTTCTATTTTATTGAGTTGTGCCTCCACCACTCAAACGCCTTTCATAATCCTCGATCATTCTTCTCACCATGTGTCCCCCGACAGCGCCGCAATCCCTCGAGGAATAGTTGCCCCAATAGCCGTCAGCAGGAGTGGTGATCCCTACTTCTCTGGCAATTTCCGATTTAAACTGTTCCATAGCTTTGTTAGCTTCGGGAATGACCAGCTTATTTCTCTTTTGCCCTAATGCCATCTTTGTCACCTCCTTTGCTATCGTACTTATAATATAACCCGAGCAAAAGTCTATATACTAGAACAATATACCTTTCAATCCAATCAGTGCATTTATATTCTTTTGAATATTTTTTCATTTAACGATTGCGCCAACGGCTTATACTCCTTCAATGACAGTTTATCTCTTTCTATGATATCCACGGCAAGCATTTTTATGTTTTCAAGCAGCTTTAAATCCTTGATATGATTTGCAAGTTTTAACTCAAAAAAGCCATGCTGCCTTAATCCGAAAAATTCTCCGGGACCTCGCAGTTCAAGATCTTTTAGGGATATTTCAAAACCATCATGGCATTTCATCATGTAATTCAATCTGGACCTAGCGGCTTCTTCCTTTGAATCGGATATTAAAATACAGTAGGATTTCAGATTGCTTCTGCCCACCCGGCCCCTTAATTGATGCAATTGAGCCATCCCGAATCTTTCAGCATTTTCTACGATCATCAATGTGGCATCGGGCACATCTACGCCCACTTCAATTACAGTGGTTGATATAAGCACCTGAATTTTTTTTGATAGAAAATCCTTTATTATTCTATCTTTTTCTTCATTTTTCATTTTTCCATGCAAGACTTGAATTTTTAAATCCGGGTATTCCTTTTTGAGTCTCATGTATAAATCTTCCACATTTGAAACATTCATTTCATTTTCTTCTACAGCTGGACATACTACATACGCTTGATGGTTTTTTTCTATCTCCCCAACCATGAAATCGTAAACTCTTTTTCTCATATCGTTTCCAACTACATATGTATCGACTTTTTGTCTGCCGGAAGGAACTGTATCTATGATAGAAATGTCAAGATCGCTGTAAAGTACAAGAGCTAGAGTCCTGGGGATTGGAGTTGCGCTCATTACAATAATATCGGGATGATGCCCTTTTTTAATCAATTCGCGTCTTTGTTTTACCCCGAATCTGTGCTGCTCGTCTGTTACTACCATTCCAAGTTTAAAGAAATCTACATCGCTTTCAATTATTGCATGGGTCCCTACAACCACTCCGGTTCTGCCCGTTTTTATATTATTCAAAATAGTGGTGCGAATATTTCCTGTCATTTTACCCTTCAAGATGTCTACTTTTATTCCATGAGGGGCCAATATCCTTTCCAATGTCATAAAATGCTGTTCAGCCAGAATTTCTGTCGGAACCATAAATGCGCCCTGCAGTCCGTTCTTTGCCGCAAGGTACAATGCTATGCAGGCTACCACAGTCTTTCCGGATCCAACATCGCCCTGAATAAGCCTGTTCATATTTTGCCCGCTTTTCAAATCACTGATTATTTCGTCAATAACTTTCTTCTGACCGGGTGTAAGAGAAAAAGGAAGGGTTGAAAGTATAGGCTTTATATCTATGTCGACATATCTGTTTATTCTTTCATCACCGATCAATTCTCTCCGGGTTTGCGCCATAGCCAGTTGGAACAAAAGAATTTCTTCAAATACAAACCTTTCACGTGATTTTTCGAGCATATCAAAGCTTTTTGGAAAGTGAATATTTTTTAACGCCACATTTCTCGGTATAAGATTAAATTTTTCAATAATTTCATCAGGCAAAATTTCCGGAGCATTACAATTTTTTAAAATTTCTTTCATTATTTGTCTCAGCACTTTTTGGGAAAGGCCTTTTGTAAGAGAATATACTGGGCAAATTCTGTCAAATTCATTGGAAAGCTCATCAAATCTTTGCCATTCGGGATTTATTATCTCGTATTCACCATAATTCTTCCTGACTCTACCTGTAAATATAATCCTATCGCCCCGTCGAAAATTGGTTTTTATATACGGTTGATTGAAAAAAATCGCATGACCCCTGTTTTTCCCGTCAAAAACTGGAACAATTGTAATGCATATACCGGACTTTGATTTTTTATCTACGGCTGAATCCACAATTATGCACGGAAAGGTCCCTGCCCTTTCTTCGTTTCCCTGAGAAAAATTTAAAGGAGTCATGTCTAAATAGTCTCTAGGGAAAAAAAACAAAGCATCCTCAATAGTCCTTATTCCCAGTTTTGCCAATAATGCAGCCCTTGCAGGCCCAACTCCCTTTATTGTATTTATTCCTGACAAAAAATCCAAAAGGCACACCTCTTCTTTACTCCACAGAGACTATATAATGGTACAGGCTCTGACCCCCGTAATAATATTCAATGTCAAAATCTGTGTACCTTGCCGAAAGTTTGTTATATATGTTTCTCATGGAATCGGAATCCACATCTTTGCCATAATAGATAGTAATTATTCCGCTTGCTCTATCCCTGAGCATATCATCTATCAAAGCCATCAACACTTTTTCCTTGTCTTTTTCAACGACTGAAATATTGCCGTCTTTAATTCCTATTACATCGCCCTGTCTGATAACCGTTCCGTTCCATTGAGAATCTCTGACGGCATATGTTACTTCACCGGTTGCTACATTTTTTATATTTTTGCTCATGCTCGCCAAATTGTCTTCTACGGAAAGCACAGGGTTAAACGCCAGCAGGGCTGCTATGCCCTGGGGCACCGATCTTGTGGGGAGCACATGTACTTTTTTGCTGCTTATGAGTTTTGCCTGTTCAGCAGTCATTATGATATTTTTATTGTTTGGAAGAATAATAATATTTTCGAAGGGCTCTTTTTCAATGGCTGAAAGAATATTTTCCGTGCTGGGATTCATGGTCTGGCCTCCTTCAATCACAATGTCAGCGCCGAGGCTAAGAAAAATTTCTTTTAAGCCTTCACCCTGGGAAACCGCCACGATGCCTGTTTTCTCTGCGTTAGCTTCAGAACCCGCTGTCTCTACTTTATCATTTGCCGCATCTATATATTCACCATTGATAAATTCACGATGCTGGATTTTCATGTTATCTATTTTAATGTTTGATAGTTCTCCCCATTTCAATGCGGTTTCCAGCACTTTCCCCGGGTGGTTGGAATGAATATGAATCTTTGCCGTATCGTACATGCCGGTAACAATTATGGAATCCCCCAGCTCGGAAAGCTCCTGTTTCAATGAATCAAAATCTATGTTTCTTCCTTTTATAAATAGCTCGGTGCAGTAAGAATATTTTATAACTTCATTTATATCTTTCAATTGTGAATCATATTTGCTTTCTGTTTTTTGTTCGAGAATAACCATCGCGGAATCGGGATTTTTAATTGCTTCCATGAATCCACTCATAAAAAAAATAAGTCCCTTGCCGCCGGCATCCACCACTTTTGCCTCTTTCAATACTTTTAACATTTCAGGAGTCTTTTCCAAAACTTTTTCACCGTACTCCAATGCACCATCCAAAACTTTACCCATATCATCCATTTTTCTAGAATCCGCCAACATTTTATCAGCCATTTCTCTGGCCACAGTAAGTATGGTGCCCTCCACCGGGCGCATAACCGCTCTGTATGCAGAATCCACACCGCATTTAAAAGCCTGGGCGAATTCATTGGATGATATGCTTTTTTTATTTAAAGAGGAAATGTATTGTGAAAATCCTCTGAACAACTGGGAAAGGATGACTCCCGAATTGCCCCGAGCCCCCATTAAAGAACCCCACGCCACGGCATCCACAATCTTCTTAATATCATCTGACTGCACTTTTTCAAGCTCTGCCACAGCCTTATCCATCGTAAGGGACATGTTTGTTCCGGTATCCCCGTCGGGAACTGGAAAAACGTTAAGCGCATCCACAACTTTCTTGTTCACTCTTAAATTATTAGCACCGTGAATAAATGCTTTTTTAAATAGATGACCTTCAATGATATTATTCAAAACCGAAACCTCCCAGTTTTTACTTAACCCTTACTCCATGGACCACAACATTTACTTTATCGATGCTGAAACCCAATATGTTTTTAAGATTAAAATGAACCTTTTCAATGACATTGCTTGCCACTTCATTTATTTTTGTACCGTATTGAACTATAATATATAAATCTATTACGACCATGTCTTCGGTTATTTGAACTTCTACTCCCTTGCCCAGAGTTTCCCGGCCGAAAAGCTCGGTTATGCCATCACTCATTTTGCGTGAAACCATGCCGACAAGGCCGTAACAATCCATAGCAGCATTGCCCGCCAAAAGCGCAATAACATCTTTGGATATTTCTATTTCGCCCAAGCTATTTTTTATGATGTTTTTCAAATGCAAACCCTCCTTTCGATTAGTCTTTATGAAAAAAGCTTTGCTTTCAAATTTATTATAATACATTTTTTACTTTTTTTTAACAACTTGTTTTTCATTTGTTGCAGAGCCATCATTTATATGATAAAATAGCTTTGTATGCAAAGGAGGTGCAAACATGGCAAAGTGTGAAATCTGCGGCAAAATTCCCAGGAAAGGTATTCAGCTCAGCCATTCTCATATAAGGTCCAAAAGAGTATGGGCTCCCAATATTCGCAGAGTGAAAGCTAATATCAATGGTACCGTAAAAAGAATAAGCATATGTACAAGATGTCTCCGCTCTGGAAAAATCCAGAGAGCACAATAAAACAATCGTCCGGACTAATAAAAGCAGCGTGCTACATGCACGCTTTCATTTTTCTATTCGGTTTTTCGCCCGAATAGTCCCAGTATTTTTTTAACTATGCGACCTATGCCCTTCGGTAATCTCAAAACATAAATGTACATATTGCTTCCCCCTTTTAACGGTTGGTTGAAAACAGATTCCAGCCAAACCATAGTAGAAAACCGCCAAGAGCCATCATCCATATCCATGAAGGTATGCTTAAGATAAGTATCGCCGCTCCGGATATTAATGCGACAAGTCCCAGTATTTTTTTATAATCCAATCTTCTCCACACTTCACCACCCCCGACTACAAAAAAGTTCTTGTATATTATATTATTCACAAAGATGTTTTTCTGACACAAAAACCCCTTTTAAAAGGGGTTTGTTTCTTTCATATTTTTTATAACTTTCGATGGTTCAGGCGCGCTATATATAGCCGAACCCGCTACCAGTATATTCGCTCCGGCTTCTATGATTTCTCCAGCGTTTTTTTCGCTTATGCCTCCATCGACTTCTATCGGGATCTCTAGGCCCCTGGAATCCATCATGGATTTTAGAGCCCTGATTTTGTCTTTCATGCAGGGAATAAAAGACTGGCCTCCAAAGCCGGGATTGACGCTCATAATAAGCACCATGCCTGCTTGATCCAGTACATATTCAAGGTTTGTCAATGGAGTGCCCGGGTTTAATGCAATACCCGGAATAATGCCTCTGCTTTTTATATACCCCAATAGCCGATGAATATGTGCGCTGGCTTCCATATGAACGGTCAGTATATGTGCTCCGGCCTGAATATAATCATCAACGTATCTTTCAGGGTTTTCAATCATTAAATGCACGTCAAAAGGGAGGGAAGTCCTGTTTTTCAAACATGATATTACAGGAGGGCCTATAGTTAGATTTGGAACAAAATGACCGTCCATTACATCAATGTGTAAAAGGTCGGCACCAGCCCTTTCAACTTTTTTGATTTCTTCATATAAATTTGCAAAATCAGCCGATAATATTGATGGAGCAATTTTAATCATAACTACCTCTTCCTTAAATAATTTAATATTGATGTTTAATATGAATTTTTATAATATGGCGTGTTGTCTAGCCATACTTCCACAGTCATAACCCCCGCTCCTTCGATTGGAATAGTCAAGGGGCTATCCTGCGGAGTGTGCTTATTATTGTATACGAGTCTGTTTTCGCCCAGATCATCGGAAACAATTACTTTTATGGTAAATTCCGAAGGGCTTGAAGGCAACGGAATTTCTAAATTAATTTTTTTTATTTTAAGCGGCCCGCCGCTGATTACAAGGTCGACGGTCCCTTCTGCACCCATGGCACTGCCTGGGCTGGGGTTCTGTTCCATTACAGTATTTTCAGGCACTGAATCACTTGCTTTTTTTGTAATGGTTCCGACCTTCAAATTTTGCTCTTGCAGCAATTTAACAGCATCATCCAGGGTTCTGCCAACAAGTACGGGCGCGTTAGATTGTTTTAATTCGGGCCCTTTGCTTACAGTGAAATTGATTGCCGTACCCTCGGGAAGCATTATGTCCGCTCTGGGATTTTGCTCGATTATAACTCCTTCAGGAACTGTATCGGAATATTCTTGCGAGATGTCGCCCACAGAAAAATTGTTATTGGTCAGCATGGCAATGCCATCCTGCTCACTTAAATTAACAATGCTGGGAACTTTTGCCGTTTTTGGTCCTTTGCTTATAACAAGTGTTATCGGCGGGTGATTAACTTTTACAATTTCGTTTCCTTTGGGGTCCTGGTCAATTACCTGGCCAACCGGTGCTTTATCGAAAACTCTTTCAGCAGTATATTTTAAATTTTTTTCCGCAAGTTTTGCCGCGGCTTCTTCCTCGGTGGAACCTATAACATCCGGTACAGCAACTTCAGGCACATCGAAATATTTTCGGGCCCATGCAGCGCCTAGATAAGAAAACGCTCCGAATAAAACCAGTGACATCAGGATTACTGCTATGCTTTTAATTATGGTCGGTTTCTTTGTTTTTCGGGAAGTGGAATTCATTTTGCTGGATGCCTTTACAAATTGTCTTTTTTGTGCATCGTCCAGGACAAGCGTATGTTCCATATCCTGAGGCGTGAAACCTATAATATCGGGCTTTCGCGAAACTTCGATCAACTCTTTTTTTAATTCTGCAGCACTTTGAAATCGATCATCCGGTAATTTGGCCATGCATCTTCTTATTATGGAATCCAATTCTTCCGGAAAACCCGATACAACATCCGATAAGGGCAATGGATCGTCCTGTATTTGTTTTAGCGCTATCGCTACAGGGGTCTGCCCTTCAAACGGAAGTCTGCCAGCCAGCGCTTCGTAAAGCACCACTCCCAGGGAATATATATCCGACCGTTCATCCACCATTTCGCTCCTGGCCTGTTCAGGGGAAAAATAATGAACAGAACCAAACACGCTGCCAGAATTTGTAATTGTAGTATCCGCAGCCGCTCTGGCAATTCCGAAATCCGCCACTTTAACTCTTCCTTCGGGTGTGATGATTATATTATGTGATTTAATATCTCGGTGCACTATTTTGTTTTTATGGGCGCATTCCAGGGCATCACAAATCTGCTTTCCTATTTCAATTACCTCCATCGGCGGCATTGCAGATTTTAACTTAATCATCTCTTTCAAAGTATTGCCTTCTATATATTCCATAACAATATAGTGGAGCCCGTCCTGATGACCCACATCATAAATGTTTACGATATTTGGATGAGAAAGACTGGCAGCCGCCTGTGCTTCTCTTCTGAATCTTCTGACGAATTCATTGTCTCCTGAAAACTCGGGGCGCAATACTTTAATCGCTACCACGCGGTTGAGAAGGGTATCGCGGGCTTTATACACCACCGCCATACCGCCTCCGCCTATCCTTTCCAAAATTTCATATCTATTCCCCAACAGTTTTTCAATCATATTCACCACTCCATGCTAATCTGCTTTGATTAATTCTACAGTTATATTGTCTAGCCCGCCATGCAGATTTGCCTTTTGTACCAATATATCGACCGCGGTTTCGATATCATGCCCGCAAACAATATTCTTTATCTCATAATCTTCCAACATGTTAGTAAGCCCATCACTGCAAATAATTATAATATCTTCTTTTTCGAGATCGTATTCCAAAAAGTCTGGTTCCAGAATTGTTTCGGTCCCCAGAGCTCTTGTGATAATATTTTTCATTGGATGGGTTCTGGTTTCATCCATGGTTAATCTTCCTTCTTCCATGAGCTGCCACACCAGCGAATGGTCTCTTGTCAACTGGACAATATCATTGTTTCTTATCAAATATGCCCTGCTATCTCCTACATGACCGATGAATATTTTTTTGCGAAAAAAGAGAGCCAGTGTAAGTGTTGTGCCCATACCTGCCCATTCTTCATTTTCCATTGCACTAATCAATATTTTTTTATTTGCCTCCGCTATTGAATCATTTATCATGCTTCTAATCTTATCTTCATCCAAATCATCCGAAAAGCGGGTCGTTATATATTCGGACACTTCTTTTACCGCCATCCGACTTGCCACTTCTCCGCCCCGATGGCCGCCCATTCCATCAGCAACAATGAAAAGCGAACAACAACTCCCATTAGCAGGAGGAACATAGAAAGCATCCTCATTGTTGGATCTTACTCTTCCAACACTTGTTCTTGCAGCAAAAATCATCGTTTCACCCCGTCCAACATCATACTCCTTCTTAGCTGACCACACGCTGCTTCAATATCCGCACCCATCTCCCTTCTTACCGTCGTTGAAATCCCACAGTCCTCAAGTATTTTTTTGAATGCTGCAACCTTCTTGGGGTCGCTTTTTTTTAAACCCTTCTCTTTTACGGGATTCAATGGTATTAGGTTCACATGGCATAACATTCCTTTTAATAGTCTGGAAAGTTTTTGCGCGCATTCCGTCGTATCATTTACTCCCGATATCATGGCATATTCAAAAGTAACACGTCTTTTTGTCTTTATTATATAATATTTGCATGCATCTAACAATTGTAAAATCGGGTAATTTCGATTTACTGGCATAATCCTGTCTCTGATACTGTCATCCGGAGCATGGAGGGAAACTGCCAGCGTTACCGGGATACCCTCATCAGCCAGCCGAATTATCTCGGGTATTATGCCGCAAGTGGATATGGTAACCCTTCTTAAACTTATATTAAATGCCTGTGGAGAATTAACCAAATTCAAAAATCTCATCAATTCGTCATAATTCAACAGCGGCTCGCCGCTTCCCATTACTGCAATTCTGGATACATTTTTCCCTGTATCCTCTTGAATAGCAAGAATTTCATCGGCCATTTCTCCGCTGGTAAGGTTTCTCACAAGGCCGCCTATTGTAGAAGCACAAAAGGCACATCCCATCCTGCACCCTACCTGACTCGAAACACATGCACTCATGCCGAATGAATATTCCATTTTCACACCTTCCACCATGTTTCCATCTTCCAGTAAAAAAACATATTTGACGGTATTGTCTATTGCAGATTCATATTTCCCGTGTATCTTTATCTTTCCTATACGCGATCGAGCATTCAATTTATTAATGAGTTCCTTGGGCAAATCTGTCATGGAATCAAATCTGGTAGCTCCCCTATAAATCCATCTAAATATCTGCTTGGCTCTGTATGCCGGTTCTCCCAGTTCGGCCATATAGTCTTCCAATTCCTGCAGAGTCATTCCTTTGAGATTTTTTTTCTCCATCTACTTGCCCACCCTCTTTAACCTGGAAACAAAAAACCCATCCACGTCATGGATATTGGGATAAAGCTGTATCCAGCCATATGGTGGCTCTAAATCCCCTGCGAGTTTTCCCGGAATATACGGTCTAATATCATCATATACAAAATCTTGGTTTTTTTCAAGGAACTTTTCGATTAAAAGCTGATTTTCCGCCGGTTCAATACTGCATGTGCTATAAACCAGAATTCCGCCTTTCTTGACATACTGTGAACACACCTGTAATACATTTTGCTGAATTAAGTTCAATGCTGCAATATCTTCCGGCTTTTTCGACCATTTTATATCGGGCTTCCTGCGTATTACGCCCAGACCGGAGCACGGAGCATCCACCAGCACCCTGTCAAATTTTTCGATATTTTGTTCATCGAGTATCCTGGAATCCCAAACTCTCGCCTCAACAATGTTAACCCCAAGTCGCCTGCATGTTTCTTTAATGAGCTTCACACGATGCGGATGAATGTCCCAAGCAACAATTTCGCCAATATTTCCCATAATCTCGGCGATATGCGTAGTTTTTCCTCCCGGTGCAGCAGCAACATCGAGGACCCTGTCTCCTCTTGCAGCCCCAAGAGCTCTGGAAGCTATCATAGAACTTTCGTCCTGGGGTTGAAATAGCCCATCCAAGAAACTTTTCAACTGCTTCAATTGGGGAACGCCTTCAATATAAAAAGCTTCTTCAAGCCACAAACCGTATTGTACCCCAATTCCCTCATTTTTGAGTATTGATTCGAGTTCTTTTCTATTTGTCTTCAAAGTATTCATGCGAATACATACTCGGGATTTCCTGTTAAAAGCATCGCACAAGTCTCTTGTAAAATCGAATCCGAACAATTCCATCCATCTTTCCACCATCCATCGCGGGAAGGAATAATACACAGAAAGGTAATCCTGAGGTCGACACGCCGGTTCGGGATATGTTATATTTTGCCTTTTTCTGCCTATATTTCTCAAAACGGCATTTACAAAACGGACTGCTCCGGGATTTTCCAGCTTCTTTACCATATCCACCGACTCGTTGACCGCTGCAAAAATGGGAACCTTGTCCATCAATATCATCTGGTAAATACCCATCCTTAAAGCATTCAGAACTACTTCAGTCATCTTTGCAATTTCCTTGTTTGAAAATTGCGATATTATATAATCCAGCAACAATCTATATTTAATCACACCGTATACGAGTTCAGTGATGAAAGCTCTGTCTTTAGCAGGAATATCTGGGGTGAGATATTTATTTAGGGCAAGATTGCTGAAAGAACCCCGTTCAGTTTCTATGAGTACTTTAAGTGCCACCTCTCTGGCATTCTTCAAATCAGTCATTACTCCTTTCTTCCCGCCTGGGAGCCTTTTTATTCAAGAAAAAATCTACAGCTTCAGAAACCCTGCTAATATCAACACAGGTATTTTTACAGGGTCCCTCCGGCCTTATATTCAAAACCCCTATTACCGGCAGCGGGTTTGTATCGAGTATTCCCTCGGTCAAATCCCTTTCACAGGCTATTGCTACAATAGCCTGTGGCTTGTAATGAACCACCATTTTCCGGGCAAGAGTTCCACCCGTAACCACAGCAAGATTAACACCCTTTTGCCTGCTAAGTGTCCATAGCCTGTGAATATCGCAACGCCCGCAATGTCGGCAGTTTGAAACATCAGCAGTTACTTTGTAAGGGCAGTCCCATTTTTGAAGACAGTGAGGCGCTAGAATCAATATTCTTGAAGGTTCAATTTCAATGGGACGGCTCTGAGTCAATTTGTTGTTGACTTCAATATAAGAGCTTCTTATTATATCCTTGGGTATATGAAGCATTTTGCCCAGTGATAGTGCTAACGGAAATAAAATGTTTATCGATGCATTCATTAAAGAATGTAGCCCGAAGAAAGTCTTTACGTGCCACAAAGTCATTACTACAATCGCCAAGCCTAGGCTTGCTATAAGAATAAATACGCCCGAAATAACGACTATCGCCAGCAAAATATATCTGTACCATTGTCCGAATTTATTAAAATATATAAGCATGCCGGCAACAAGCGCCAAAACAATTAGGGCTATGCAAGCAGTAAGAAGCCCTATAAAAATACGTTTTTTGACTTTTACATTTCCTTCTTCAGGTTTATATATTTGCAAACATATCTCCCTCGCTCATAGCATGTCCTGCTATATATTCCAAGGCACTCATTCTTTTTTTCCCGGATTCCTGAAGCTCTTTAACCAGCAAACAGCCATCCATGCATCCAATTAATATTCCTTCACCAGGGATCATTCCATAAAATCTGCCCGGATAAACGTGCCCCAATCTTGAGAAAACTTCGGCTTTCCATATCTTGATTTCTCGGCCGTTTCTCAATGTAAATGCTCCAGGCCAGGGATACAAGCCTCTGATGAGATTTAATACATCCGTGGCTCTCTTGTTCCAGTCTATTTTGGCCTGATCCTTTTTCAGCATGGGGGCATAAGTTGCATTTGAATGCTCCTGAGGCACACGTATGATATTCCCCGATTCAATCATATCTATGGTATTTTGCAAAACTCTACCGCCGAGAAGCGACAATTCTCTTGACAAGTCTTCTGAAGTCCATTGCTTTTTAATCTCAATTTGCTCCTGCAGAAAAATATCTCCTGTATCGAGCCCCTCATTCATCCACATGGTGGTGACACCGGTTATCTGTTCTCCATTTATAATTGCCCATTGTATTGGAGCAGCACCCCTGTATTTTGGCAACAATGAGGCATGGACATTTATACATCCTATCGATGGTATATCAAGAACTTTCCTCGGAAGTATCTGACCATAAGCCGCCACCACAATCAAGTCAGGTTTGCATGACATAAGAGCATCTATAAACCGATCGTCTCGAACTTTTTCCGGCTGATATACTCTTAGTCCGTGTTTTAAAGCAAACTTTTTAACAGGCGGAAACGTTACAACTCTTTTTCTCCCTACGGGTCGGTCAGGCTGTGTGACGACCGCAGATACATTTGTCCTGCCGAGAAGGGCTTTCAGCGAGGGTATGGAAAATTCCGGCGTGCCCATAAAAACTACATTCATTTTAACCTCCATTCCGCCGCTACCGCTGGCGGCACAAATAGTAATGAAAAGTTATTTTTCAAGCTATCATCCCTCGCTATCAGATTTTACAAATTTTATTGCCTTATCCACAAACAGTATGCCGTTAAGATGATCTATCTCATGGCACAAAGCCCTTGCCAAAAAATCTTCTCCTTCAATTTCGAACATCTTGCCGTTTCTATCCATAGCTTTAACCTTAACTTTTTGCGGTCGTGGGACTTCGCCGTTAATTCCCGGTATGCTCAAGCAGCCCTCAACTTCTACAGCTTCGCCCTCTTCGAAAACTATCTCGGGATTAATGAGTTCTATCAAGCCCTCGCCCACATCTATAACTACTACTTTTCGCAGTATGCCGATCTGAGGCGCAGCAAGACCAACACCTTTAGCATCTTTCATGGTCTCGGCCATGTCATTAAGAAGTGTTTTAAGTTTATCGTCAAACACCGTCACTTCCTTGGCCTTTTTTCTCAAAATATCGTCTCCATATTTACGGATGTTTCGTATTGCCATTAATCCTTTCTCCCCTTCTAAAGTAAATCCTGTGGGTCCATGTCCCAAACTATATTAATCTCTTTTTGTCTTTTCATAGATTTTAATAAATTTTCCACTCTAATTAATGTTTCCGCTTTATTACTTTTTAAAAGCATATGGTACCGATAACTGTCTTTTATCCTTGTCCTGGGAGCCGGTGCTGGACCATAAATTTCCAAAAAACGCTCATTGGTTTTCTGCAACATTTTTTTTATTTCGATGGCATGCTGTTCCAGCATTTCTTTTTTTGAACCCTTTAGCATTATATTCAATAGATGGCAAAAAGGTGGATAATTGGATTTATATCTATGATTCAATTCTTCACGATAAAAACTGCTTATACTCTTTTCACAGGCGGCTCTAATGGCAAAAGATTCGGGACAGTACGTTTGAACGATGACTTTCCCGGGAAAATCAGATCTTCCCGCTCTGCCCGCTACCTGAGTTATGAGTTGAAAGGTCCTCTCCGATGCTCTGAAATCCGGCATGTTGAGAGCTGTATCTGCAGTTATCACTCCCACTAGAGATACTTTTGGGAAATCCAAACCTCTCGCCACGATTTGAGTACCTATTAAAATCTGTGCATTTCCCATGCCAAAGCTCGACAATATGCGCTCCAAGGACCCTTTTTTTGAAATAGCATCGGCGTCTATGCGCAAAGCTTTCACTCCGGGGAAAAGCCTGTATACCTCCTGCTCCACCTTTTCTGTTCCCGTGCCGAAGAACCGTATGTTGCTGCTTCCACATGCAGGACAAGTATCGGGAGCTTTTAAATTATACCCGCAATAATGGCATTTTACGCTTTTGTCATCAAAATGGTATGTAAGCGATATATCACAATGTGGGCATCTCAATGCAAATCCGCAATCGCGGCATATCACAAAGGTGGAATGACCCCGTCGATTTAAAAAAAGAATGACTTGCCGGCCTACGGACAAAGCCTGTTTCATGCTCTCTTCAAGCTTGCGGCTGATTATATGGCGGTTTCCGTCTTTAAGCTCCTCCCTCATATCCACCACTTCCAGCTCGGGAAGCGGCAGGCCGGATGCCCTCTTCGTCATTTTCACAAGTAAATATTCACCGGTGAATGCCTTGTAGTAGGATTCGACCGATGGGGTGGCACTGCCAAAAATAAGAGCCGCATTCTGAATACGGGCCCTGAGTATGGCCGCTGTCCTGGCATCATAATAAGGATGTTCTGCCTGCTTATATGATGGCTCATGTTCTTCATCCACTATTATGAGTCCGAGGTTTTTCACCGGGGCAAAAATGGCCGAGCGGGCTCCTATGACAATATCCGCCTGATCGTTGTATATCTTATGCCATTCGTCAAATCTTTCGCCAACAGACAGCCTGCTGTGAATTACGGCAACCTTTCCCGGAAATCTTTTCTGAAAGATGCTTAGCATCTGGGGTGTGAGAGAAATTTCAGGCACCAGCATTATGGCTCTTTTGCCGTTTTCAATAACCTTTTCAATGGTTTTTATATATATCTCTGTTTTGCCGCTGCCTGTAACACCATATAACAGTATTGTTTTTTTTTCATTTTCCATATTGCTGAAAATTTTTTTTAAAGCTTTTTTCTGCTGTTCAGTCAAATATGCGGGAGAAATATGCATAGAAACATCGATTATTTCGGGTTTTCGCTCCACAATTCTGTAACTCTTATTAATCAATTTTTTTTTAAGAAGAGACATCAGCGCTGATTGCACCGAAGAAGCTGATAGCCCTGTTTTTTGTGATATTTCACGCGCCGATATTCCACCTGTACTCACGATCACTTCAAGAACTTTTTTTTGATTTACAGCTCTTTCAGGCAAGCTTTGGCAGGCAACCGCCGCGGTGTACAGCATTTCCTGCTTTCGGCTTGTCTCAGGCGGAAGCATGAGTTTTAAAAAATCTATTAATGCCGCGCCGTAATATGCAGCCAATTTACTGCAAAAAATTATAAAATCAGAAGGCAGAGTAATATGTTCCTTGTTTAAAATCGATTTCACCTTGACGTTGGTGGATATTTCACTGCCGTCGGTTAGCCCTGTAACTATACCGCTTACTATGGAATTGTTGAAAGGAACTTTTACCAAATCTCCGGCACTTACCGTTAAACCCTGGGGTATTAAATAACTGTATTCCTTCCTAGCATCTGGATGTCTGACATCGACTGCCACTCGGGCAAAAACCTTCAAAACTTCTCCCCCTTTCAAAAACAGGATTCTCTCAGCCGTTTTCAGTCAAAAACGGCAAAACCCTGTCAAGGATGTCATCAGCCACATCCTCTTTTAACATCCGGGGCAAAGCCTCACTCCTCCCATCTTTATATATAATCTTAACTATATTTGTATCCGAACCAAAACCTGCTCCCTCTTGAGTAACATCATTCAACACAATAAAGTCCAGGTTTTTTCTTTTCAGTTTTTCCAGAGCGTTTTTTTCCGGTTTGTCTGTCTCGGCAGCAAACCCCACCAATACCTGGTTTTGTTTTTTTTTCCCTAATTCCTGGAGTATATCAGGATTTTTTACCAGTTCAACAATCATCTCATCATCTTTCTTTTTAATTTTTTCCGGATTAAACTTTTTCGGCCTGTAATCAGCTACCGCTGCAGCTTTTATCACAACATCGGCCTGATTAAAATTTTCCAGTACGGCTTTTTCCATTTGGATGGCTGTTTCTACAGGTACGAACTTATAAAGGCCGGCAGGAGGGGTTATATTAGTCGGTCCAGAGACAAGTATAACCCTAGCTCCCCTGATGATTGCCTTGTGCGCCAGAGAATATCCCATCTTCCCGGATGAATGATTTGATATGTATCTGATGGGATCAATTGGCTCCCTGGTGGGGCCTGCGGTGATAAGGAAAGTCCTGCCTTTCAAATCCTGTGCCTTCCCTACTAATTCTTCTAATATATTTATAATATCCTCCGCTGCCGGAAATCGTCCACGACCGGTGTATCCGCATGCAAGAGGCCCCTCCTCCGGCTCCAGAACTTTAATACCCAATCCCTTTAAATACTCAATATTCTTTTGAGTGATAGGGTTTTCATACATGTGGACATTCATGGCGGGCGCGATAACCACTTTCGCCCTAGTCGCCAGAATCGTGGCAGTTAATATGTCGTCTGCGATGCCTGCGGCTATTTTTGCAATGATATTTGCAGTAGCAGGCGCAACCAATATTATATCCGCGCTGTCTGCCAGCGCCACATGCTCCACTTCCCAGCGATAAGGTTCGCGGAACATATCCGTAATGACGGGATTCTGAGATAGGACTTGAAATGTTAATGGTTTAACAAATTTACATGCAGATTTTGTCATTATTACCTGAACTCGTGCTCCCCGTTTTTTTAACAATCTAACCAAATCTGCAGATTTATACGCCGCTATGCTTCCAGTAACCCCTAAAACCACAAATTTATTCTTTAACATGAAAGCACCTCATTACTTGATTCCCGCTCTGGGTTTTTCTATTTTAATTTTTTCCGCATCCAATTCATACAATGCTATCGAAACAGGTTTTGTAGTTTTAACATCCACCAATCTTTGAGCCCCTTCCACCAGTTGACGAGCTCTTTTTGCCGCTGCTACAGCAATCGTATATCTGCTGTCATATTTGCTGCTGAGTGAATCTATAGACGGATACATCATATTAATCTATCCCTCCTATTGACAAACTCAATCAAGCTTTTATTTCTAGAAACCCTGCACCTTTCGGCTGAAACTATCGATTGTATTTTTGAGAGTGCATTCTCCAGATTGTCGTTGACCACCACATAATCGTACATGAAAATCGCTCTCAACTCTTCCCGAGCATAATTTATTCGGAGATTAAAGGAATCCAGAGTTTCACTGCCCCTTTTTATTATACGATTTTTTAATTCTTCCAAATCAGGAGGAAGAATAAAAATAAAGACAGCATCGGGGTAATTTTTCTTAATCTGGGCTGCTCCCTGAATGTCTATTTCCAGAATTACATCCCTGCCGTCTTTCAGGTATTTTTCCACAAATTCCCGGGGTGTGCCGTAATAATTGTTGTATACTTTGGCCCATTCAAGAAACTCATTATTTTTTATCTTTTCCTGAAAGTCTTCAACGCTGGTAAAAAAGTAGTTCTCTCCCTCTTTCTCTCCATCCCGAGGAAGCCTTGTCGTAACAGACACCGACAGGGCAAGGTTTTTATCTTTTTCGAGCAATAAACCGCACAATGTTCCCTTACCCGCACCAGATGGCCCTGAAATAACTATAAGCATACCATGATGTTCCATGTGATACCCTTCCTATTCCTCCGTTATTTCCTCTACAGCATCATCGTCTCTTTCAATTTCATCGCGGTCCGCTTCATCAAGCCTATGTGCAACAGTCTCAGGCTGGACTGCCGATAGTATGACGTGATCGCTGTCGGTAATGATAACTGCACGGGTCCTCCTGCCATATGTGGCATCGATAAGCATGCCCCTGTCTCTGGCTTCCTGTATAATGCGTTTGATAGGGGCCGATTCCGGGCTAACAATGGCGATTATGCGGTTTGCAGAAACAATGTTCCCGAATCCTATATTCACAAGCTTTATTTCCACAAAATTCCCTCCTGATATTTACTCTATATTCTGTATCTGTTCCCTTATTTTCTCCAAGTCGCTCTTTATCTCGATTACTTCCCTGGATATTTCATAATCTGACGATTTTGCAGCTATTGTATTTGCTTCACGGTACATCTCCTGGGCAATAAAATCAGCTTTTTTGCCTATGGGTTCCTCTTCATGTTCGAGTTGTCTCATCTGTGAAATATGACTGTTCAAACGTATAAGCTCCTCTGTTATATTTGACCTTTCTGCAAAAAATACCACCTCTGATTCAATCTTATCGCACTCCAGCGTAACATCTTTTAAAATCCGCTCCACATTCTGAAATAATTTTCTGCGGTATTCCTCAATCACCGCATCGGCCCTTTCACCGATGAAATCCACCCTTTTGTCTATGGCATCGAGTCTTTTCAAAATATCTTTCCAGATGTTATTTCCTTCCGTCTCTCTCATTCTTATTAAATCTTGAATTGCCGATTCAAGAGCGGGCTCCAGCATTTCCCACAATTCCTGTTCTTGAGGCAGTTCCTCTTTAATTGCAAAAATATCCGGCATCATGGAAAGAAGCGAAAGAGTGACAGGACCTTCAAATCCAGTTTCTTGAGTTATTTCCATCAATTTATTATAATAATTCTTAACGACAGATTTGTCAATTTTTATATCTACTGGAAGGTTCTCGCAGGATAAATTTATGAATACATCCACCCTGCCCCTTGATATTTTCCCTTTAATAAAACTTTTGATTTTCTCCTCCAGCAAGAGCCAGGTTCTAGGCAGCTTTACATAAATTTCCAAAAACCTGTGATTTACAGACCTTATCTCGATAATCCACGAAAATTTCCCTGCTTTTTCTCCTCTGCCATAACCGGTCATGCTTCTTATCATGATAAGCCCCTTTCCTCTATAACTACTGCATGCGGCGAGAAGTTACCTCACTGCGGGAGTTGCCCGCTGCATAAAGTTTCATCAAATCCGCCCTTTAATAAAAACAGTGAATTCAAACAACATATAAGCTTGCCTTTAAGATAAAGATTTGATATTTCAACTAAAAAAAGTTTCCCAGACAATCCTTTCACGTAAACTTCATATTTCAAAACCACCCTCGCATTTTCTTCCAAAATCGTTAAAATTATTATACCACCTAATTTAGTTTTAAACAACTGAATTTGTCTTTCTGCAGTTATTTCTAATTTATGGTCTCTTTATGATATACTAATATATATAGTAATTTTAGTAATTTGCGAATTGCAAATTGCATAATAACAATTATTATGAGATAGCAGGAGGATTGGAAATGCCATTTGATGGAATCGCTATGCACGCTGTCGTTTCCGAGCTTAACAGTTTGGCTTGCGGCAGCAAAATAACAAAAATATATCAGCCCTCGAAGCATGAAGTGTTGTTTCATTTGCGAGGCCGCAAGGATGAATCAAAGTTAATGATTTCTGCTGATCCTTTGAATTGCAGAATGCACCTTACAACGAGCACAGTTGAAAATCCTGCGGCTCCGCCCATGTTTTGCATGCTTTTAAGAAAACATCTCACAGGAGGAAGAATAAAAAAAATATTGCAATTCAGCCTAGAGCGGTTCCTGGAAATTACCATAGAAAACAGCAATGAATTCATGCAGCCTATAGAAGTAAAACTATACATTGAAATAATGGGCAAACATAGCAACATCATTCTTGTGGATTCGGATGGCAATATTATCGATTGTTTGAAAAGGATAACTTCTGATGTTAACAGAGTCCGTCAGATCTTGCCCGGCGAAAAATATGTGCTGCCGCCCTTAGGCAATAAAATCAATATGCTTAATTTTGACCATAATAATATTATGTCTACAATTGAATCGTTTATAAAAAACAATTCATCTCAAACCATCAGCAAATGGCTCGTAGAAAACATTTCCGGAGTCAATGGAACCACTGCCCGGGAAATTTTATACAGAGCCGATATAGCCGATAACAAAATTATTTGCGATATCACCAAAAATGAATTGACCGCCATGACAAAAGTCATGTTGGAGCTCGCCACAGACATTAGAACATTAAGCTTTAAACCCGCGATATATTCAGACGAGAGTACCGGCATCCCTGTGGATTTCTGGGTTTTCCCGATGTTTCATAAAAGCAGACTGTCTGCTCAAATACAAGGGGTAAGTAATGCTATTGACTTTTTCTATGCCAGAAAAAGCGAGGCTGAAAATTTAGAAAACCTTAAGAGAAATATTCATGCAGAGATTTCCAAACACCTGAATAAGGCTCATCAAAGCTTGTCTCATTTGAAAGATAGTATGGAAAAAAGTGAAGAAATGGAAAAATACAGGCTCTGGGGGGAAATCCTGTACGCCAATATACATCGTATTGAGCACGGAATCTGCGAGGTGAGGCTTCCTAACATTTACAATTCGGGAGAGGAAGTTACAATCCCACTTAATAAGAAATATACCCCCGCGCGCAACGCTCAGATTTATTTTAACAGGTATAAAAAGCTGCATTCAGCAAAAATTTCCTCTGAAAAGAGAATGCAGGAAACGTTAAATGAAATAAATTATTTGGAAAATGTTCTTATAAGTTTAAAAAACAGCGAAACCATGGATGATGTTATTGATATATGTCATGAAATGGAAAGTCAGGGCTATATTAAAAACCTCGCCATAAAAACCCGGATGATTAAAAAAAGTTCCAGTCCATTAAAATTTAAATCATCCGAGGGTTATATTATTTATGTCGGCAAAAATAACCTCCAGAATGATATCCTTACAATGAAAAAAGCAAAACCCGGGGATATCTGGCTGCATACCAAAGATATCCCGGGTTCTCATGTGGTGATAAACTGTAATGGGAAGAACGTCTCTGAAACAACACTGATGGAAGCGGGCATTCTGGCAGCATATTACAGCAAAGCCCGCAGCGGCAGCAATGTACCGGTAGACTATACATTAAAAAAATTCGTACGAAAGCCATCGGGCGCAAAACCCGGTTTTGTCATATATGACCATCATAAAACACTGTATGTTACTCCTGAAAAAGAGATTGTTGACAGATTAAAAATTACTTCTTAAAAATTACTACGCAATTTTCGCCGTCCACTTCCTCCAGTTTTACCTTGACAACCTCATCGCTGGAAGTGGGCACATTTTTTCCAACATAATCGGGTCTGATCGGCAGTTCGCGGTGCCCTCTGTCAATCAGCACCGCCAGCTGTATCATTTTAGCCCTTCCAATATCAGCCAAAGCATCCAGCGCTGCCCTTGCAGTTCTGCCCGTATATATCACATCGTCTACCAGTACAACCTTTTTATCTGAGATATTAAAAGGTATCTCGGTCTTATGTACCACCGGCTGCGATGAAAGATTTGACAGGTCATCTCTGTACAGGGTTATATCCAGAATTCCAACAGGAATTATGATTCCCTCTATCCCTGAAATATAGGAAGCCATCCTTCTGGCAAGAGGCACCCCCCTCCTCCTTATGCCCACCAGAGCGACATCCTGCACTCCCTTATTTTTTTCGACAATCTCATGGCTTATTCTTATCAGGGCCCTATTTATTGCCGTTTCATCCATTATGCGCGCTTTTTCCTCCAATAATATCACTCCCTTGATTTCAAAATTTCAAGGATAGACGCCATATCTTCTGGTACAGGCGCCGTAAATTCCATATATTCCCCAGTTCGCGGATGATGCAGTCCGAGCTTATATGAATGAAGCGCCTGACCTTTTATGGCAAATGGATTTTTCCGCCTGGAATATACCGGGTCGCCCACCACAGGATGATTTATGTATTTCATATGAACCCTTATTTGATGTGTTCTCCCGGTTTCCAGCCTTATTTCCAGCCATGTAAACCCAGAAAACCTTTGCAGCACCCAAAAATGAGTAATCGCTTCCCTCGCATTTTCTGCAATAACTGTCATTTCCTTGCGCTTAACCGGGTGACGCCCGATAGGTGCATTTATGGTAGCCTCATCTTCTTGAATAACTCCCCAAACCAGAGCCCGGTAAATTTTTTTCATTGTTTTATTTTTAATCTGCCCTGCAAGGGCTGTATGAGCCATATCGTTTTTTGCCACCACCATGACTCCGGAAGTGTCTTTGTCTAGTCGGTGAACTATACCCGGCCGCATTACCCCGCCTATGCCCGAAAGGCCATCAGCATGATAAAGCAGAGAATTTACGAGAGTTCCGGAATAATTCCCCGGTGCAGGGTGAACCACAAGACCCCTAGGTTTATCGATTACAATAATATCCTCATCATCGTAGATAATATTCAAAGGTATGTTTTCAGGCTCAAGAGAAGGCTTCTCCGGAGCAGAAACTGAAACGATTATATTGTCCAAAGGCTTTATCCTGTAATTTGGATTTACATTCTTGCCATTTATCCTTACCCATCCTTTTTCTATGATTTTTTTTAAATAGCTTCGGGAATATTTGCTTATTTTTTCAGCGAGGAAAACATCAATCCTTTTTTTTTCATCTGCGGCATCGACCGAAAAGTGAAACTCCTCTGCCAAGTTCTCACCTCCCGCCTTTCCCAAATTGCCCTGATAATTCCGGATCAAAAGTTATCAGATATGCAAGAATAATAACTCCCACAACAATTGCAGAATCAGCAATGTTGAAGACCGGCCATATCCTGAAATCAAAAAAATCAATCACATACCCATACCGGAAACGGTCTATCAGATTTCCCGCAGCCCCGCCCAGCACCAGAGCCATCACCACTCTCAAAAATCTTTTTTCCGGCGGCACTTTTCTCGAAAAAATTATAATGGCAAAAATTATTGCCAGCGAAACGATGGTAAAAAAAAGCGTTTTCCCTCTCAGGATGCTGAATGCGGCTCCTGTGTTTTGCACATATGTTATATGAAATATGCCTTTGATGACTGGAAACGACTCACAGGGATTCATATTCGTCCGCACAATGTATTTTGATATTTGGTCTGCTGCGAGGACAAGGAATCCGTACAATATTACATCCAATGTGCACACCTCTTTTGCCGATATTTCATAAAAATTATACCAGAATGCCGCTTTAAAAAAAATGCCTTTTAAAGGCATTTTTTCAATTCCCGAGCTCATTTTTGTCGTCCTCATCCGGGTCTTCCTCATGTATAATCATATCTCCCCTATCCGAAATACCTCTTTTTTCATTTCCTTCCGCATAGGTTTCGGTATAATCAACTGCTCCTGGTTCATCTTGAGGTGTATTGGATGTACCGTAGCGCGCCACATCCTGCCATGCATCTTCTCCGTCGTACTCAGTGCTGTCAGTGTCATCAAGAAAGCTCCTCCCAAACGGGAACTTCAAAACATCTTCTTCCAAAGGTCTGGAGCGATGAAGCTCATATTTTTCTTCTTCTACTTTGCATCCATGGCAAAGAGTGGCATACGGAATTGCTTCCAGTCTTTCTTTATCAATAAATTTTCCACATCTTTCACAAATTCCGTAAGAACCTTCACTGATTTTATTAAGGGCGTGATTCACCTTGGTTAGAAGGATCTTTGTGTTATCCTTCAATCCGATATCTTTCTCTCTTTCAAAGGTTTCAGCTCCAAGGTCGGACGTATGGTTATCATAGCCGGAAAGTTCGCCTATAGATTCCTTCAACGGCTCAGAACCCCTTTTAAACAGCACCTTCATCTCATCTTCGAGTTGTGCCTTCAACCCTTCAAGTTTTGCTTTAAAATGCTGGATATTTTTCAATGTTATGCCTCCCGTGCAGCTTCTTTATTTAATTATTTTGCCAGTTCTTTTTGCACTATTTTTATTATATCCGCGATAAAGTCGCCTATATATGGAAGCCTTAATATCATCAGACGTTGCAGCATATATATGACCAGAGCTCCAAGAAGGGTGAATCCGACAGCCATGCCGAAACCGCGGGCAACGCCGCTCAAAAAATTAACATATAACAACCTCCGGGGATTGCGAAAGAGCTCGATGTATTCACTGAGATTTAATTTTTCTATCTGTACAGACAGGTCATCTATTTTATTGCACAGATCCTGCATCAATTTATCTTTGCTCATGCCATCCTCCTGAAAACAGTTCCAAAACACAGGCCCATATTTATTCTCTCCGGTACTTTTATATTGTATCCATGTCATACAGTTACTGCTGATTTCACCTTAACGCCGGGTATATTTCCCAACCGGCCTGTAAGTGCTCCCAGTTCGTCGGTGGAAGCATCAACAATAAGTGCCATAACCGAAATACCCCTTTCACGGTAAGGAATTCCCATGCGACCTATTATATATTGTCCATATGTTGATAATATTTCATTTACTTTCTCCGCCGATTCCTCACGATTCGTCACAATGATGCCGATGACCGAAATTCTCTTCTCTCCTGACATTTTTTTACTCCTTTTGCTCCGGTTCTTCATCCTTTGAGGCATTTTCCTGCACTTCGCCCCCGGATGATGCATCATACTTGCTCTGATTATCCTCACTAAAATCTACAGTTTCGGCACAAGCCTCATCACTTGAATTCAAGGCATCCGATACATCCAAATCATTTGCATGCATCGAATCTGATTCATGCTCTTTTTTTACTTCATCACTCCCTGCAGCTACCATTTCTGTTGAATCGAATATATACCGGTTTTCATCAATATCATTTAATTCACATGAGTTAACGATTTCAATCTGCGATTGTAAAAAATTAGTAAATCTTGTTTTAAATAAATTAAATTGCATTTTAAGTTCATCATAACGTCCGTTCAAGGCTACAAATCTTTGCTCCGCCCTGTTGATTATTTTTTCAGCTTTAACAAGGGCTTCCCTAAGGATTATTTCTTTTTCTTTCAAGGCATTTCTCCTGGTATCTTCGGCAGTTTTTTGAGCCAATATCACAGCGTTTTTCAACGTGGATTCCATATCCCGATATTGCTGTATTTTTTCCTGCAGGGAAGTTATTTCTTCTTTTAAATCCTGATTTTGTTTGTATATTTTCTCATAATCCGACGAAATTTTTTCAAGAAAGTTCTTGACTTCTTCCTCGTTATATCCTCTAAAAGAACGTCTAAACTCTTTTTTCTGAATTTCAATGGGCGCCAGCGCCATTATGCTCATCTCCCTAAAATGACATTCTTATAAGAAAATTCAATAAAAGACGCCGCACAATCTCCAACACAAAAAGCGCGGCAACTGGAGAGAAATCCAGATACAATCCGGGTCCTTTTGAAATGAATCTTGAAAATAACACTCTGAAGGGTTCAAGAATAGGTTCAGTTACCTGGAAAATAAACCTGCCGATGCCAGAATTGGCAGCGGAAGGCACCCAGGATAAAAAAACCCTTGCTACCACCATTAAATATATAAACTGAAAAAATAGATCCACGGCTTTAATCAACACCAAAAAAACCACCTCTGCGAATGACTTATTTTAGTGAAAAAGATTTTTCCAGATTTTCTTCCACCGCAGTTCCGGATACATCTACATTGTCAGGAGCAAATATAAAGATACCCGGCCCAATTTTTTTGACCGTTCCGTTGAGCGCATAAATGCTTCCGCTCATAAAATCCAGCACGCGCTTGGCGTTTTCTTTGTCGAGTTTTTCCATGTTAACAATTACAGCCCGCCTGCTCTTGACTTCATCCGATATTTCCCTCACTTCGTCAAAAGAAGTTGGTTTATATATCACCATTTTATTTTTTGACGATTGATGAATATTAATTACCCTGCCTTTTTGTTTTATATCATTGCGAGCTGAATAAGGCTGATAATCCTCAATATCGTCTGCATGGACCGGATATTCATCTTCTATGCCCAAAAAATATAAAATTCTGTTAAAGATATTTTTCCCAGCCATGTCTTGTCCTCTTTTCCGGTAAAATTTTGTTTTATTACTTTCTTTTGCCAAATATTCCGGTGCCAATTCTTATCATGTTGGCTCCTTCTTCGATGGCAATTTGAAAATCGTTTGTCATTCCCATTGATAATATACTCATATCTACATTTTTTAAGCTAAGCATCTTTATTTTCATAAAAACATCATTCATTTTCCTAAAATAAGGTCTTAATTCTTCGGTGTTTTCTTTAAACGGCGCTATGGCCATCAAACCTCGAATCTTTATATGAGAAAACCGTGCAATCCTATTTGCAAATTCAACAGCGTCTTCAACATCTATTCCAAACTTGGACTCCTCCCTCCCTATATTTATCTGTATCAAAACCTCCATAATCTTTTGCATTTCGCAAGCCCTTTTATCTATTTCTTCGGCCAGCTCCACGCTATCCAAAGATTGTATCATAGAAAAAAGCTTTACAGCAGGTTTTACTTTATTTTTTTGAAGGTGCCCTATCAGATGCCATTTTACATCGCCTTTTATCAGATTAACTTTTTTTGCGGCTTCCTGAACCCTGTTTTCTCCCAATAAAGTCACTCCGCAATTGACGGCTTTTTGGATGATTTCCGGCAAAACGGTTTTTGTAACCGCCACAATATGGATTTCATCCGGAGATCTCCCTGATTTTATAGCCGCTTCGCATATCTTCGATTTTAACACTTCTATGTTCTTTTCTAATGTTTCCATATAGAACCCTTCTCACCCAATAATATTTTATCTCCCAACTTCAAACCTTCCACTATTGCATAGGATTCATCGCTTGAAATTACTTTCACCGAGCGGAAAACCCTGCTTCCTCCTTCCATAAGATAAACCCCTTCTTCTCCGTCCATATTAACTATCCCCGATACCGGAATCATATTGCCCGAAACAGTGTCGGTTGCTATTTCCAAATTTACCTTTCTGAACTTTGTCATTTCCGGCGTGTCTTTTTCAACCAAAAACACGCCTACAGAGTTGCTATCATGAATATCCACCAGTTTTGCCGTTATTTTCTCATTCATATTCGATTGTTTTATAGCAATATCGTAATTTTTTCCCACTTTTAACCCAGAATTTCTAATATCTGATGCAAGATACCACGCAAAATTGTCCACTATTTTTAAAACCGGTCTGTTAATGCCCGCTGTTTCCGGTATTTCCTGAGTCATTGACGGGTTGTCAATTGTTAGTAATTGATGAACGGATATGGTTTTTACATTATCAGGAGTCAATATTTCTTCCATACCGTCAATATTAAAACTTACAATCCCTGCTTCGGGCGCATTTACCAGCAATTCTATTGAACTCAATTTCTTTTTTAGTTCATTGACGCTTTCTTCCAGGCTTTTTATGCTTGTTTTACCTGATTGTAGTTTCTTCTGCTTTTCATCCGTCAGCTTTGCAAGTTCATTTTTTAATGCCTTTGTTCTATCAAATTGTCCATTTGCTACAGCATCCTTCAATTTTTTTGTCACGTCATCGATTGATTTGTTTAAAACATTCAATGATACGGAAGAGTTGAGTGAATCCTGCATGTCTTTAATGTTTTTCTGCAAATCCGCTATGTGTTTCTCATAATTTTCTTTTTGTTCAGGATCTGTTATAACCATGAATAACGGCGTTCCTACTCTTACCCTTTCACCAGGTTTCACCATGATTTGAAGCTTGCCGTCAGCCGGTGAATTGATCACTGTTTCCTTTTTTACAATAATCGCTTCGGCGGAAATATTTTTATGAATAGTTCCCTGCCTAACCGTATAGGTCTTGATATAATAATGCTCGAAAAGCAAATAAATCAATATAAGAATCGCTGCTGCCCCACAGATCCAAATTAATTTGAAAGAACCGGTTTTTTTTTGTTTTAAAAATACTACCTTTCTGTTTATAGGAGGTTGCATGTTTTCCACCTTTTAGAGTTTAATTATATTTTCTCCAAAAAAAGGAATAATCCTCTTTTTCCGAACAATTTTTATGTAAATTGTTTGAGTAAAAAAAAATGCCGATCAAACGGCATTTTTATTAGCTTTTTATGGTCTGAGTGGGGGGACTTGAACCCCCGGCCTCTAGAACCCCATTCTAGCGCGCTACCAAACTGCGCCACACCCAGACAGATTTCAATTCTTTTTTTATTATAATGGATATATCAATTATTTGCAAGTCCTTAATAGATTTTTTTTGCGTTTTAATAATATCAACTTAACAAAACGTTAGTTCAGGTTGGAGCTGACTCTACAGAATGGAGGTTATTTTTCAATTCCTTTTTAATTTAGGGCGACTCCATCCTATGAAACAATTTTTTTTGCCGATATTTTTATAATAAACACGTGCCTTTCTGGTCGGGCATCAGAATTTTGTATTCTGATTCAACTCCCTCATCTGAAAATGTTTTTACCATGATTTTTCCGAAAAAATCAGCTTTATCTTCATTAGAAATGCATATGACTGTAGGGCCTGCTCCGCTTAAGAAACAACCGAGAGCACCCTGCCGCGCCACTGTTTCTATCATCTTTTCCAGACCCGGAATAAGCGTGCTTCTATACGGTTGATGCAGTTTATCCTGGCAAAAAACCGCAAAATCCTCAAAATTGCCACTGCAAAATGCTGATACCATTAAAGCAGTGCGGCTGAGATTGAATACGGCATCGGATAAAGGTATCTCTTTCGGTAACACTTTTCTGGCTCTCACGGTTTCAAGCTGAAAACGCGGTATTGCTGCAATAAATCTCAGGTTTTCTGGAATGGGAAGATTCCTGTAAATCACCTTCCCTTCATGCAGCATGCAAATCGAAAACCCTCCCACCAGTGCTGGCACAACATTGTCGGGATGACCCTCCATCCCGGTCGCCATATCGATAATTCTGTCAGTAGAAAAATGTCTGCAAATTAGCTCATTGGCAGCGAGCATCCCCCCAGCTATGCAGGCTGCGCTGCTTCCCAGCCCCCGGGCCAGTGGAATATTGTTTTCAAGCTTTATTCTCAGCGGTTTTTTTAACCCCGCTTCTGATAAGACCTTCTCAGCAGCTAGATAAACAAGGTTTGTTTCATCTCTTATTATTTCATTCCGGCCTTCACCCATAACCTCAATCTCGGGCTTGTCCCAGAATTCCATTTCTATATAATTATAAAGGCCCAGAGCCGCTCCGAGACAATCAAAGCCTGGCCCGATATTAGCAGTAGTGGCTGGAACCCTTACACGAACCATAATCTCACCTCTCACCCGAAAATCTTTTTTTCGAGCGCTTTTATTTCAGCATCTACAGTCTCCGGTGTAACACCGTTTTGTATGGCTGTATTCGGGTCTTTGAGACCATGGCCTGTTAATACGCAGACTATTTTTTCCCCTTCTCTGAAGCCATTCAGTTTGCAATATTTTATGACTCCCGCAACTGAAGCTGCAGATGCCGGTTCTGCAAAAATTCCTTCCTTTTTTGCAAGTATGGAATATGCTTCAAGAATTTCTTCATCTGTGACTTTATCTATTTTCCCACCGGATTCGGCAGCAGCCTCCACTGCAAATTCCCAACTGGCCGGATTCCCAATGCGTATGGCCGTAGCGATTGTGGAAGGGTTTTCAATGACACGGTTTTCCACTATCGGTGCCGCGCCGGCAGCCTGAAATCCTATCATTTTGGGAAGCCTGGTAGATTTTTTGAGAGCATGGTATTCCTTAAAGCCCTTCCAGTAAGCCGTGATGTTTCCTGCATTGCCCACAGGAATGGCCAGATAATCCGGAGCCTCTGACAATTGGTCGCAGATTTCAAATGCCGCAGTTTTCTGCCCTTCTATCCTGTAAGGATTTATTGAATTCACCAGGGTGATTGGATGTTTTTGCGCTAATTGTCTCACCATTTTTAAAGCTGTATCAAAATTCCCTTTTACGGCAATAACCTTTGCACCGTATGCTACAGCCTGTGCCAATTTCCCCATGGCAATGGCTCCATCCGGAATCAATACGACGCATTTCAAAGAAGCTTTCGCCGCATATGCTGCAGCGGAAGCCGAAGTATTGCCGGTGGATGCGCAAATAACCGCATCGGCTCCGTCTTCGACCGCTTTTGAAACAGCCACAGTCATTCCCCTATCCTTAAAAGAACCCGTGGGATTCATCCCTTCATATTTGAGGTAAATATGCGCGCCAGTACCAAGGTAATTTTCAAGATTATTCGCCCTTAAAAGCGGAGTATCTCCTTCATAGAGGGTAATTATGTTCTTCGGATCTCTTACCGGAAGGTGCGAAAAATATCTTTCTATAACACCAGTTCTTGTCATTCAAGATTCCTCCTCTACTCTAATTACACTTGATATTTCTTCAACCTGCCTGTATGCTTTTATTTCTTCAAGTGCGTTTTGAAGATTTTCAAAAGGCACTTCATATGTGACCATGACTATTTCCGCCGTATGGTCCATTGTATTTTTCTGAAAAACCTGGGATAAGCTAATTTGGTTTTCTCCCATGGCTCCTGAAATTTTAGAAAGTACGCCGGGCTTGTCCGTAACTCTCAGTCTCAGATAAAACCTTGAGATTGAATGCCCGGGATTCATTATATTCAACTCATCGTAACAGGTACAGTAAATCCTGTTTCCACTCCTTGTTCTGACAGCATCCATTATGTCAGCAACTACTGCGCTTGCTGTCGGCATCTTGCCTGCCCCCTGGCCGTAGAACATAACCCTACCCACAGCGTTTCCTTCGACAAGTATTGCATTAAAAGCGTCGCTAACACTGGCTAGAGGATGCTTTTCTTTTAAAAGTATCGGAGTTACCGAAACTTCAACTTCGTTCCCGTGCCTTTTGCCAATCGCCACCAGTTTTATTCGGTAACCCAGCTCTTTAGCATAGTTTATATCTATCAAATTTACGGAATCTATGCCTTCTGTGTAGACCTGATCGGGAGTAATGCGTGAGTTGAATGCAATGGACGATAGAATTGCCAGTTTTCTAGCAGCATCAGAACCATTGATATCAGCCGCCGGGTCGCTTTCGGCATAGCCTTCTTTCTGGGCTTCCCACAGTGCTTCCTCAAAGCTTTTGTTTTTTTCTGTCATCTGCGTCAGTATATAATTGGTAGTACCGTTCAATATCCCCATTATCTTTATTACTTCATTGGCAGCCAGACATTGTTTCATTGGTCGAATTATGGGAATTCCTCCACCAACGCTGGCTTCAAAAAAAAGGTTTACGCCCTGCTTTTGCGCAAGGTCGAGGAGTTCCTTTCCGTGCTTTGAAATTACTTCTTTGTTGGCTGTAACCACATGTTTGCCCGCCAAGAGAGCCTCGCGTATATATGTAAGAGCAGGCTCATCCCCTCCAATCAATTCCACTATTATGGAAATCTCATTATCGCCCAATATCTTCGCCGGATCATCGGTGATTTTTTCCTCAGATGAAAACAGTCTCTTTTTATTTAAATTTCTTACCAGAATCTTCTTTATTTCTAAATTTTCCCCCAGCCTTTTTGCTATGGTGCTCTGGTTTTTTTGTATCAATTCCACCACACCAGAACCCACCGTACCGAAGCCTAAAAGCCCGATTTGTATCACAATAATCCTCCCCCAATATTTTTATTATTCTCCTGCTATTATATCAACCTTTTGTACGCCGCTTTTGCTTTGTATTTCTTCTATCAGTTCCTCGATATTTTTAATCAGGTCGCCTGTTTCAAATGAGATGGTAACGTTTGCAAGACCCTGTATCGGAATATTCTGGTTTATAGTCAGAATATTTCCGCGGGCTCTGGCTATTTCATCAAGAATCCTCGACAAAACCCCTGGCTGATGTTCTAGAACCAGCGAAATAGTTATTATTTTCCCAAGGCTGGCTTCATAAAAAGGGAAAATGAAATCCTTGTATTTATAAAAAGCACTTCTGCTCATGCCTACCTTTTCCGTAGCTTCATTCACAGTGCGGACTTTGCCGCTTTTGAGAAGCTCTTTAGCCTTTACAGTCTTTCGTACAATATCGGGAAGAATTTCATCCTTAATAATATAAAATCCACTTTTTTCGGTCATTTCTATCCTCCCCAAAATGTTCACATTATGAAAACAATAATTTTTTTACGGGAGACATTATAACATAAGAGCAAAAAAAAAACAAGACTGCCATTTTCATGATATGAGTCTTGCCATGAAGCGAGCTTGTTTCGGATAAGGATAACTCCCCCGAAGCTATTCTTAACTTATCAGAGTGCAGAGATCTGAATCAAATCAAATCAATTTATGAATTGTAAATTCATAAAATCCAGCTTTGAGCCATTTCTCTCACAGTATTATGCATATCAGACCGCCGCTTCCCTCGTTTACTATTCTCTGCAGGGTTTCCTGCAGCTTAGACTGGGCAGATTCAGGCATGCTGAACAATTTGTTTTGAATGCCTTCCCTTACAAGGTCATTCAACGATTTCCCGAAGATGTTTGTCTCCCATATTTTGGAAGGATTATTCTCAAACTCATTCATAATATAATTAATCAAATCCTCGCTCTGTTTCTCAGTGCCGATTATAGGAGATACTTCAGCCCTGATATCGGCTCTTATCATGTGTATCGAAGGAGCTACCGCCTTTAATTTTACTCCGAATCTTGCTCCTTGTCTAATAATTTCCGGCTCCTCAAGAGTCAATTCATCAAGTTGAGGAGGTACTATTCCATAACCCACTTTTTGAACATCATCAAGGGCTTTTGAAACTTTATCATATGCCTTTTTGGCCACCGTGAGTTCTTTCACCAGTTTAATCAATTGATGGTCTCCAGATATATTAATGCCGGCTGTTTCGCTTAAAACTTTATAGAAAAGATCTTTGCGGGCTTCCATTTCTATATCCGCTATGCCTAGACCCAGATTCATCTCCTTCAGTCTGACGCTGTCGATAAAATCAAAAGTATTGAATGCTGACAGCGTCTTCTCCATATCCCTTAGCCTGCGCACATCTTTAATTGTAGTCGTAATCGATTCTTCAAACTGCTTTCTCAGCCAGTGTTCCTTTTCCATCGCTTCAATCCATTTCGGAAGGCGTATGTTAATTTCCCTTAGAGGGAATTCGTATAGCACTTCTTCCAGAATTGCATAGATGTCTTCGCTTGTTAAATCCTGGCAATTCATCGGCATAACCGGCACATCATATTTTGACTCCAGAATTTCCTTAAGGTCCATAGTCCTATCGTCCATGGGCCTTGAGGTGTTCAAAATTATAACAAAGGGTTTGCCGATAGCTTTTAATTCTTCCACTACTCTTTCTTCCGCGTGGACATAATTTTCGCGCGGAATCTCCGTTATAGTGCCATCAGTTGTTATAACAAGGCCGATGGTAGAGTGCTCTTCTATAACTTTCCTGGTGCCGATTTCTGCTGCCTGCTGGAATGGTATTTCTTTTTCGAACCAGGGAGTCGAAACCATTCGAGGACCATTTTCATCTTCATATCCCAGAGCACCTCTCACGGTAAAACCAACATTATCCACCAGTCTTACCCGAAACCTTATGTTTTCTTTAAAGGTTATCTCTACGGCTTCGCTAGGTATAAACTTGGGCTCTGCCGTAGTTATTGTTTTTCCCGCACCGGCCTGCGGAAGTTCGTCTTTTGCTCTGGTCCTGTCGTTAGGGTTGGCAATATTGGGGATTACCATCAATTCCATAAACTTTTTTACAAAAGTCGACTTACCCGCCCTCACAGGCCCTACCACGCCTATATAAATATCCCCTCCGGTCCGTTCGGCGATATCTTTGAACAGATCAAACTTTTCCATTGTCTTCCCTCCTTCTTTTTTCCTCCCCCCCTTCCAATATTTTTTAACTTTTAAAGAGGAGGGGTAGTTCACTTTAATGTTCAGTATATATATATGACATGGTCCCATGAATATTACTTAAAAAAAGAAAAAACGTGGAAATCCGCGTTTTTTAACATTGTGAAGGTTTTTCAATAAAAATTATATCTTCAATTTCATGTTTGCCGCGCCTGTTCATCAGCGTGGTTACAGCATCCAGAGGGTTCTTATTCTGGAAAAGCACAGCATAAGCCTGTTCTGTTATGGGCATTTCTATGTTGAGTTTTTTTGCCAGTAAAAATGCTGCTTTAGTAGTATTTATACCCTCAATAACCATTTTTGTCGATTCCGCAACCTGCTTTACAGTTTTGCCACGGCCGATTTCAATCCCCGCTCTTCTGTTCCTGCTGTATAAACTGCTGCATGTGACTATAAGGTCGCCTATCCCCGACAAACCTCCAAAAGTGGCAGGCATTGCCCCCAGACGAATGCCCAGCCTTGTTATTTCCACAATGCCTCTGGTCATGAGGGCCGAGCGGGTATTATCCCCAAAGCCCAAGCCATCGGAAATTCCAGAACATATGGCTATAACATTTTTCAGCGCACCGCCTATTTCTACACCTACCACATCCGGATTTGTATAAACTCTGAAATAATTATTCATAAAAATATCCTGGACAAGTTCCGCCACCTGCCTTACAGCAGATGCTGCCACCACCGCTGTGGGAAGCTCTTTTGAAACTTCCTCGGCATGACTCGGACCGGAAAGAACAGCGATATTTTTAGAAAACTTTGAAGGCAGTTCTTGTTCCAGCACCTCAGACATCCTGCGGAAGGAATCGGTCTCCAGACCTTTTGCAGCGCTAATAATAATAGCATCATCTTTCAAGTGCCTTGCTATCCGTCTTGCAATCTCTCCCATAGAATGAGAAGGAACAGCCATCACTACAAACTCGGAATCATGCACCACCCGCTCTATATCCGAAGAGATAAATATATTATTAGATATTTTTATTCCCGGAAGATAAGCCTTGTTTTCCCTGCAAATTTTTATTTCTTCTGCCAATTCGGGTCTTCTCGACCATAATGATACTGCGATGCCATTTTGAGCAAGCATATTTGCGAGAGTAGTCCCCCAGCCTCCCGCGCCTACTACCGCCACCTTCATTTTTAATTACCTCCATTACTTTACCCTTTTTAACTTTTGCCCCAGGCGGGATTCTCTACCTTCCAGCAATCTCATGATGTTTTCCCTGTGCCTGTATAGAGTCATTGACATTAATATGAATGAAAAAATAATATAATTCCAGGATTTGCCCGTAATGATTGTTAAAATAAGAAGAAGCGGCGCCCCCAAAACGGATCCAAGAGAAACATATCGGGTAATGGCAATGGCTGCAATACCCACAACCGTAATAATCGATGCAATATTTGGCATGACAGCCCACAATACTCCCAGAGTTGTTGCAGTTCCCTTACCTCCCCGCAGTCCAAAAAAAAGAGGCCAATTATGCCCAACCACTGCTGCAATCCCGCACCAGAGTGCGACGGTTGGATCTCCCGTAATCCTTCCTATCATTACAGCCAGTATCCCTTTTAACGCATCAAAGCAAAAAACCAGAAGAGCAGGGCCCGTTCCCAGAACCCTCTGGACATTAGTGGCGCCCGCATTCTTGCTTCCGACCGTCCTAATATCAATGCCTTTCATGAGTTTTACAAGGATATATGCGGTGGATATGGAACCTATAAAATAACTCAAAACAATTACCAATATTTTCACTGGCTTTTTTCTCCTTTCTCCTTAACTTTTATTATTATGGGAGTGCCTTCCAGGCCGAATGTTTCTCTCAACTTGTTTTCAAGATACCTCGCATATGAAAAATGAAATAGTTTAATATCGTTTAAAAAGAAAACGAATGTCGGCGGTTTTATTCCAGTTTGAACCGCGTAATATATTTTCAACTTTTTCCCCTTGATGCTGGGAGGCTCTACAATAGCCGTAGCATCCCGCACCAGTTCATTCAACATGGAAGTCTTAACTCTGAAAGTATATTGGTCCATAACGAAATTTATAAGTTCAATTATGCGGTATACCCTTTGCCGTGTCTTTGCCGAAACAAATAGAGCGGGTGCGTATTGTATGAAAGCAAACTCTTTTTTTATCTTTTCTCTGAATTTGTTCATCGTATGTTCATCTTTTTCAACTAGGTCCCATTTATTCACAATTAAAATAATGGCCTTTCCCGCTTCATGGGCTATTCCCGCTATCCTTTTATCCTGTTCAGATATATCCTGAACGGCATCAAGCACCATCAACACCACATTTGACCTGTCAATAGCTCCCAGCGCCCTCACATTGCTGTAAAATTCAATATCTTCCTTCACCCTGCTCTTTTTTCTCATCCCTGCAGTATCGATAAAAACCATTTTCTTGCCGTCCACTTCGAAATAGGTGTCGATAGCGTCACGAGTTGTACCTGGCATATTGCTCACTATTACTCTCTCTTCGCCAAGTATAGCATTGACCAAGGATGATTTGCCCACATTGGGCCTTCCCACCACAGCAACTTTGATTATATCCTCGTCTTCATGCACTTCCTGCATATCATCAATATTCTCCGCCAACCTGTCTAGAAGGTCGCCCACTGCAAGGCCGTGAGATGCGGATATATTTACAGGCTCTCCAAAGCCCAACTCGTAGAATTCATAATTTTCAGGCGCATTTTTAAAATTATCCACTTTATTAACCACCAGCAGAACAGGTTTTCCGCTTTTCCTCAATATATCCGCCACGTCCTTATCCGCATGAGTTAGGCCTTCTTTTCCGTCCACCAGAAAAACAATAAGGTCGGCTGCATCGATCGCAAATTCCACCTGGCGCTTCATCTGGCTGAAAATAAATTCGCTGGAGGCAGGGTCAATTCCTCCAGTGTCAATAATTGTGAATTTTTTGCCATTCCATTCCATCTGACCGTAAATCCTGTCCCTGGTGACTCCGGGTTTATCGTCAACAATCGAAATCCTCTTTCCCATCAACCTGTTGAAAAGAGTTGATTTTCCAACATTTGGGCGTCCAACTATTGCAACCGTAAAACTCATTTTATATCCTCCAATTATTACCAATTATTGCATTTAATAAACTCCTGCCGTCAACGCTGACTACCTCGATTTTTTTTCCAACATAATTTTCGACATCCTCCACTTTCAAATCATCAAGAAATTTTCCCTCATTGAGCATGACATCGGGTATCAAAATTGCATCAGCCGGTTCTTTTTTCCGCAGCTGCTCCATCATGTCTTTTCCTGTTATCAATCCAGCCACCGTCACGGAGGGACCGAAAAAATTATTAATAACGGGATGTATCTCAAGTTCAAGCCCATGGATTTTTTTTAATGGATTAAGAATCTGTCTTAAATGCTCGTGTGCAGAAACGCCAGTCGCCAGGATAACCTTCCTTTTTTGGCCCAGATTGCGGGGTAGTTTTTTGATATGCTTCTCAACTTGATTTTTTAACAATGCTATCATGCCCACTCCGTTTTCAAGCTGATAGAAATCCTCATAATTTTCATAATCAGGAACCCGTTTTTTAGCTATACAATAAAACTCATCCGCTGCAAATGCCAATCTCGACCCGTATTTTATCAGGTTTCGGTTCTGAACGTCTTCTATAAAATCAATGACCCTTTCTGCTTCACTTTTTGTAAAAACTCTTAAAGGATAAAGATTATCCCTAAATTTTGTTATGCCTACCGGCACCACAGCTATAGAAAGTACATAAGGCCACATGTCTAACAAATCTATTATTGTTTGTTTCAGCACCATGCCATCATTTATTCCTGGACATAAAACGATCTGGCAGTGGGTGTATATTTTGTGCGAAATCAAAAACTTGAGGATGTTTAAAATGTTTCCGGAATGCGGGTTTTTCATCATGAAATTTCTCACTTTGCCATCGGTGGCGTGCACCGACACATATATGGGGCTTAATCCCAATTTAACTATTCTTTCCAGCTCCGGTTGAGATAGATTTGTGAGGGTTACAAAGGTTCCGAATGCCGCTGAAAGACGATAATCGTCATCTTTTACATAGAGAGAATTGCGAAGCCCCGAAGGCATCTGATCTACAAAGCAGAATATGCACTTGTTTTTACACCTTTTAATTTCGTCCATCAAAGGATTTTCAAAATCCACTCCCAGGTTTTCGTCGAAACTTTTAAAAATAGTGAAGCTCTTGATTCTTCCGTTTCTGTCTTTAACTTTCAACTCAACTCTCTCATCGGTCATCAAAAATTTATATTCCAAGAAATCATTAAAGCCCTGCCCGTTAACGCTTACTATTTCATCTCCGGGAAAAAGGCCTATTCTGTCAGCGATGCCGCCTTTCGCCACGGCTTTTATAATTGCTTTTTTTTTCATTTTTTACCTCTTTATAGTTGCTTATATTACCTGTTACTAATATTATTGCCGAAAAATCAAATCAAGTCAAGTTTTATTTAAACCCATCAGCTCTTTATGCTTTGTTTCCTTCACCAGCGCTAAAAAATCCGCATATTTTTCAAGTATACCTTTTATTGTCAAAGGTCTTCCCAACGCCACAAGACCCATCCTCCGGGAAAGAAAACCTCCTAGGCGGGTTTTTAAGTTTACATATTTCAGAGCATCCACCATCATTAGATCGCTTTCATCTATCCCGGAATGTCTTAAGAAACTGTATATGGCTTTTTTAACCAGATGTCTCTCATTTGTCATTCCTGTTATAAATATTTCAGTTTCATATTCATCAATACCCATGAAAAAAGGAGTTCCTATTTCACAGGAATCGGTTTTATCAAAATGCGGCAGCATTTCAATTTCTTTTGCAGATGGAAGCCTATCAGACGGCAGCATGCCCAGATGAATAGATGCCGCCACCACAGATGAGTGGGCACTGCCATAGCAATAATAAAATATCTTCATAATAATTCCACGTTCTCCTGAAAATAATCCGGTTCATTCATAATTTTGCCCACCAGTTCTTTAATTTTTGCAAAACTTTTTTTAATTCCGCAGAAAAGTATTTTCATTCCCATCCTTCTCAATCCCAACATTCGAATCAAAAATACACCGGTTCCGATATAAAAATTATTATAAACGGTCAAATCAATAAATTTCACCGTTTTTTTCTCCATGCCGTATATCTGTGCAAAACCGTTGAGCGCCCTTTCAATTATGCGGCCCGACCTTTTCGCCCCGATGATAAAAACTCCCCTGTTTCGGCCATCAAAACCTATGAATTTCATTTCGCCGAAATCTTCATTTTTTATTTTTCCAAACATAGGCAGGTTTAACATCTTTTCCATGGATAATTCTGCATCGTTAATAATTCCTAGATGCAGCGAAGCAGCCACCGCTGCAAGGTAGCTGCCCCAGTAGCAGGAATATATAACTTTCAAAAAAGATTCCTCCATTAAATTTGGGACTTTTTCTTAGTCTGCCAGTGCAATATTCAAAATATAATAATGGTTTTTAATGCCTAACTATAATATAAGTACCATTTTCAAGGTCGTGTACCATGGCCGAAAGTATCTTTGAAAGATACAAAGCTATCTTGTCCCGCTCTCTTTCATCTTTAGCGTAAAAAACGGGCACTCCCGAGGCTGGTTGGTGTTCATTTAAAGTAATGACAGCCAGAATTGCTTCTTTAATTCCTATATTATCCATTTTTATCACCTAATCTTCAGCCTGTTTCCCTGCAAAGGACTCCAACGGCTTCCGCCTGGAGCTTTCCAGAACAGGAACCCTTTTTACCGCTTCTATCAGACTTTCAATATCCCTTTCCATGGGCACTATTATGACGCCCACCCGGCCCGTTTCAATGTCAAGCCTTGCCAGCGGCATAAAGTCTACGTCCGTAACATCCCTCTTGACGCCCAGCAATGATGCGGCATCATGCACTATGGCCTGTCTCTGCCCAATGCTGGAAAGGGTTGCCCTGGCATTGTCATCTTTCGGTTCTATCATCACGGCAAGACCCTGTTCTTCTATTATTTTTCGGGAATCCGGATATCCCACATTCATAACCATGATGTTTTCCACGCACAACAGGGAATTTTCAAATCTTATTTTCGCGGGTCTGATTACTGCAATATCCTTTATTTTCTTTCTCCTGGTCATCATACTTAAAACGATAATAGCTGCGATTCCGGTCAAAATAGCTGCAGGAATGTTGTCTGAAAGCTGTAAAACCAGGCTGGAAAAAAGAGCGGTTAAAATGGCAAGATAATTTCTCGATTCAAAAGCCTTTGCAATATCTTCAATATAAGCCGAACCTCTGGGCACCAGTTCAGTATCTTCTATATTCTCGAGACTTTTACGCTCCATGTCCCGTATTTCCCGAAATTGCTGAGCAGCCAGTGCCAGAAAAGTTACGGCAGTATATTCCTTCGAAATGAGAGCAGGAACGGCAACTGCGCCCAGAAAGGCTGCTATTAATCCCAGCGATAGGTGTATCAAATAACCTTGGGGGTAACTCGGATACTGTCTATAATCCACACGCAGCATATGCAATCTGGCTGTTACTCCCATTATTATCCCTACGGCAACCACCGCCAGGTATTTTGACATAAAGATCCCTCATTCATTTTTATCATTTTCTTTATTATTTTCATCGGGTTTTTTTTGCCTTCTTGAGCCTATTTTTTTTATATTTCCCAGGAAATTGGCAAATTCTGAGCCTGCAAAACGCCCCACCTTGGTTGAAAGTTCTTTCCAGCCACCTGTGCTTATGAGCATGAAAACTCCAATTCCTGCAATTGTAATGCCGGCAATCCATCCTATTGCTTTAGCAGCTCCACCGCCTTCACCAGGAATTTGTGTCGTGGCACTGCCCCCGGGGCCGGCTTTTTTCTGATAATCAGCACCGTAAATTGTATCGGCTATTACATCAGCCATAAAATCAATCCCGTCTTCAGCATTATACCGCGAATTTGTATATGTTCCTGCTTCAATCAGCATTGAATGAGGATATAAATCCTGATTATACCCTCCTTTTCCGTAAAATATCCCTTTTACAAGCCCGGGGTATTTTTTATCCGCAGAGGCCTTCAATTGCCATGCAAAATTATTGATGGTGCTCATCTGAGGGTTTTGTCGGCCAACTACCAGCCTGACTTTGGCAAGTTGTTTTCCATTAATGTCCCCCTGGTATTCTTCAGCAGGAACAGCATCCCTGTGAACATCCACGAGCGCATCGGGACCTTGCTTTAAGAGATCCATTGCGGTACGCCGCGACCTTTGATAAGCCATGGAATCATGAGGATCATGCGGCTTCATGGAATGAATAACCTTTATACCCTTTCTTTCGAGCGCCGCCGTCAATGAATCGCCAACCTTGAATATTCCGCCTTTATACGGAATGCTGGATTTGCCGTCCGTAGGTATATAAGATTCATCGCTATGGGTATGATATATCGCTATGACCTTCTCTTTTTTTAATTCTGCAGTTTTTAGAACACCATAGTCCCCTTGAACGTCAGACGCCATGGCCTTCGCTTCAGGAAAATCCAAAGATTTTGCTATATCCACCTTGCGCAAAAACCTTGCAAATGCCTTATCCCCTGAAACCTTTATAATCTCATAAAAATTATTGTCTTCATCCAGATACTGATCTCCAACATTTACTATCATGCTGGTGGCAAAAATTTTTTTATCAGTACCTTCCTCATATGCTGTATAATAGCCATCTTGTTTTTCTTCTTCTGCAACTGCTTCGGAGCAAAAGCAAAACAAGGCAACAAAGAGTGCAAAAAAGGCAATTGTTTTATTCATGGTTTTTTTCATTTTCCTGTTCACCCTCTTTTGATGATTCAGTATCACTCTCTGCCAGCATACTTGCCATTTCCGGATTCTCAGGGGATTTGCTGTCGGCTTTGGCTGCCGTACCCCCTTGAAGTCTTTCCCTGGTTTCTCCCACGATTTCGCACAGCACCACCGCTATTACTCCGGCAATTATTTCCGCATCAAAAACCCCAGCTCCACCTATGACAGTACCGATAGGCCTTGTGGTTATACCCATAGCATAAATGAAATCGCTGATTACGATTCCCAAAATCCCCGCTGTAAATGCCCCCCTTCGGGAACGGCCAAGAAGGTAAGCCACTATTCCAGCCAATGCGGAAAAAGCTATCATCGGATCGATGAACATTGTGCCCGGTTCGGCTGGAAGCAGCCTGCCTGCAGCGTATATCGCCACTCCCGTCACGATTGATGCGACAATAGCCCTCATTCTTTCCTGCCCTGTACTGGATGTGGAAATTAGATATATCGCTATTATTATTGGCACCACGCCTCCACCGAGATTTATAGAAAGCCCCTTGCCCAAGGGGATGGCTGGTAGAAAAGTGCCAAGAATCATGGCGCCTACAAAAGCCAGTGCCAGTTTATCAGACATATGCATTCTGTCTAAAACCCTCTGCAAAAGGCCAAAATAAATAAGGACTGCTATAACCAGCAAAAGAATAACTCCAATGGGCACAATAACACCTCGCTTTAATGGAAAATTTCCATCCTAAATTTCTATCCTTATGTTTCCCTAGGCTTTTTTAATTTATTCCAGAATTCCTTCTCCTTTGGAATGATATCTCATTCGGTCAACGGCTTATCGTTACCTGCAAAATAAAAAACGGCCGCTTTGCGGCCACCCGGATGCCGGCTATCTCCGGCAGGGAAATAACGTTATATGCTCGCCTCAGTTATTAAGCTCCTTTTTCTCGCCGGTTACCAGGTAAATAATCCATTCACCCAGGTTCGTGGCGTGATCGGCAATGCGCTCGAGATACCTTCCTACAAACAGCAGCTGTGTGGCGTGAGAAATAGTTTTGGGATCTTCCATCATAATAACCAGAAGTTCTCTGAAAATCTGCGAATACAAATGATCGATCTCATCATCTGCCTCACATACCTTTTGGGCTGCCTCCACATCCTGGTTAATATAGGCATCCAGGGCTGTCCTGACCATTTCCCTGGTCAAATAAGCCATGCGGGGAATATCTATCAATGGCTTTATATACTGCTGACCCAGCAATCTTATTGTCGTTCTGGCAATATCGATGGAGTTATCGGACATCCTTTCAAGGTCCGTCGCAATTTTTACCCCTGTAAAAATCACTCTCAAATCTTTTGCTAAGGGATGCTGCCTCGCAATTAATTTGATACACTTATCTTCAATCTGGTGTTCCATTTCATCCACTATGTCATCATCTTCTATCACTTTGTTAGCCAGTTTTTCGTCCTTTTTCACAAGCGATTCCACAGCGTTGTATATTTGCTGTTCCACCATGCTTCCCATGCGCAGTATATCCTGCTGGAGTTCCTGCAGTTCCCTGTCAAACGAAGGCCTTGCTGAAATCATGTTTTTGCCTCCTTTCCATGTTAAAATATCAACCGAAACGACCGGTTATATATTCCTCTGTTTTCTTGTGCTTTGGATTATAAAACAAATCTTCAGTCATCCCGAATTCAATTACTTCTCCGTTTAGAAAAAATGCCGTGTAATCCGATATTCTGCCTGCTTGCTGCATATTATGGGTAACTATAATTATTGTATAATTTTGTTTTAACTGTTCGATCAATTCCTCAATTTTCATGGTAGAAATGGGGTCCAGAGCGGAACACGGCTCATCCATCAAAACGACTTCAGGCTCTACCGCCAGCACGCGCGCAATGCACAATCTCTGTTGCTGGCCTCCCGAAAGTCCCAGAGCGGAATGTCTCAACCGGTCCTTCACCTCATCCCATAAAGCCGCTCCTATAAGGCTTCTTTCTACGATTTCATCCAGCTTCTTTTTATCCCTGTTCCCGTGTATTCTTGGGCCGTATGCGATATTGTCATATATGGTCATCGGGAAGGGGTTTGGTTTTTGGAAGACCATTCCAACGCGTTTCCTTAAGTCTACCACATCCACATCTTTGTCGTATATATTCTTGTTATCCAGTAAAATTTTCCCTTCGATGTGCGCGTCCTCAATCAAGTCGTTCATTCGGTTAAGGGTTCTCAAAAAGGTTGATTTGCCGCAACCTGAAGGGCCTATCAAAGCAGTAACTTTATTTTGTTTTATCTGCATTGAAATATTCTTCAAAGCTTGAAATTTACCGTAATACAGGTTTAAACCCTCAGTATAAATCTTGTTTTCTATTTTAACTCACCCCGCATGTTAAACAATATATTTTTAATGTTTATTTCATTTTATATCAATATTAAATTATTGTTAATCCGCTTTTTTTAATAAAAAGATAAACTTGCTTCCTTTCCCCACTTTGCTCTCCACTTTTATTTCTCCTCCAAGGGATTTTATAATATGCTTTACTATGGAAAGGCCAAGGCCCGTTCCACCTAACTGCCGTGATCTGGCTTTATCTACCCGGTAAAATCTTTCAAAAATCCTGGATATGTCCTGGCCCGGAATGCCAATGCCGGTATCGCAAACGCGTATTTCTACAAAATCTCCTTTTTCTTCTGCTTCAATCCAAATCTTTCCCCTAGGCGGAGTATATTTAACTGCATTGTCCACCAGATTTATGAATACCTGCCGCAACCAATCTGGGTCTGCTTTTACGCCGGGTAGGTCATCGGGAATATATGTGGAAAAACTTAAACTTTTTTCTCCAAGACGCGCGTCAAAAATTGCTATGATTTCGTCCACAAATTCAGGCAATTTAACCGTTTCTATTTGGAGTTTTATTTGATTGGTCTCCAGCTGCGACAGGTCAAGAAGGTCGTTTATGAGGCGGTTAAGTCTACCTGTCTCAAAATCTATGATACTCAAGAACCTTTTGGAAAGATTCGGATCCTTATAAGCTCCGTCCAGCAGAGTTTCTACAAAGCCTTTTATGGAAGTAAGAGGAGTCCTGAGCTCATGGGAAACATTGGCAACAAAATCGGAACGTACTTTTTCCAGCCTGCGAAGCTCGGTGATATCTCTTATAACCGCCACGATGCCCAGCGTCTTTCCCGAAAAATCCTCAATAGGGCTTACATGCACTCTCAAAATCTGTTCGTCGGGAAGAAATATCAATTCCTTGAAAGAAACGATGCCTCTTTTTAACGATGCTTTTATGAATTCATTGAGCTCATAATTTCTTATTACTTCAATCAAATATCTGCCTGTCACATCCGGAGCTCTTATGTTAAACATTTTCTCCGCTACCGGATTTACCAGCATAATTCTGCCTGCATTGTCAACAGCCAGGATTCCGTCAACCATTCCTCTGAGAATGGATTCCATTCTTGTAGCTCTTTCATCCAGTTCATGCATTGATTTTTGCAGCCTTGATGCCATAAAATTGATGGTTTCTCCCAAATCTCCCAGCTCGTCAGGATAGTTGACATGAATGGATTCTGCAAAGTTGCCATTTGCGTATGCCTTTGTCACACGTATCATCTCTTTCAGCGGGAAAAAGATCCGTTCAGAAATCCTGCCCCATAAAAATAGTGCTAATACCCCGCTGAATAAAGCCGCAGTCATCAGGGACCGTAACATTTTAAAAAATATTACATTATATGAAATATAAGCCCTGACGCTTTTAAAACAATAATCTTTTAGGCCTATAAAAAGAAAAATGGCTGTTATACCCACCGAAATAATTGTCAATAATATGAGTGTTTTTAATAGCTTTTTTTGCAAAAACATCACTCCGGCTTATTGAACTTGTAACCGATGCCTCTGACAGTTTCTATATAAACCGGCTTTTCCGAATCCCTTTCTATTTTTTGCCGAAGATGCCTTATATGGACATCTACCGTCCTGGTATCCCCCAGGTAATCATATCCCCATATGTTTTCGAGGAGGTATTCTCTGGAGAAAACCTTGCCGGGATTAGATGCCAGCAGCTTCAGCAGGTCAAACTCTTTCGGTGTAAATTCCTGCTTTTCTCCGGCCACCAGTACTTCATGCTTTTCTATATCCATAAACAGATTCCCTATTTTGATGCTATTTTCGTTTTTCTCGGAACTAGATGACCTTCGCAGCACCGCCTTTACCCTGGCTGTCAACTCTCTCGGGCTGAATGGTTTTGTAATATAATCATCGGCTCCCATTTCAAGCCCAAGTACTTTGTCTATCTCTTCGCTCTTTGCAGTTAGCATTATTATAGGTATATCCTGGGTTGGCTTCTGCTGACGCAGTATCCTGCAAACTTCCAAACCATCAATTCCTGGAAGCATTAAATCCAGCAAAATCAAATCGGGTTTTTCCGACTGGGCAAGTTCTATCGCCTTTTGACCGTCAACGGCTTCGAAGACTTTAAATCCTCCGGCTTCCAAGTTAAACCTTACCAGTTCCACTATATGCGGCTCATCGTCAACAACAAGTATTTTTTCTTTCGCCATAAATCATCCTCCATTGTCGCAATCTAACACTCAATTCAACGGCTCAAGGCAAATTTTAAAAAAGCCGGAAGTCAGATGTCGGATTGAAGGAATGCAAAAGCAGCAAATTCCAACTTAATCCGGCACCCAACATCCAGTTGGCGAATATCACACTAGTTCTATAAAAGCCGCCATGCTTCCGGTTTTACCACCATCAGCCCTGTAGGAAAAAAATATATCATTGCTGCAGCAAGTGCAGTAATGGCTTATGGTCATATTCTGAGGTTTGATACCTATTTCCTCGAGCTGACGGCTGTTAGCCATAACCAGATCCAGCATAAAATGCCCCTCGCCTTTATCTACCATTAGCTCTTCAAAGTAGGCAAACGCCTTTTTAAATTCGCTTGCCACCGGCTCATCCACTTCATAACAACATTTTTTAATGCATGGCCCTATGCCTACCAGGATATTCCCCGGATCAGAACCATAATTTTTCATCATCCATGCTACAGTCTTCTGACCAATCTTTTTCACGGTTCCCCTCCATCCCGCATGGGCCAAGGCTATGGCAGGCGTTTCAACATCCAGGAAAAACAACGGTACACAATCCGCATAAAAAGTCACCAACGCTACTTTTTTTTGTTTTGTTATCAAAGCATCTTTGCGAAAAATATCACTCGCTTTCCAAATGCCTTTCCCCCTGTCCACCACTCCGGCTTCATAAATTTCGTCGCCGTGAACCTGATCTGACAAGACCAGGCTGTATAAATCTATGTCTATGGCATCACACATAATGCGATAATTCTCCAAAACATTTTCTAAATTGTCCGCTTTTTTTAGCCCCAGGTTCAAATAATCATACGGTTTATCGCTAACTCCTCCTATTCGAGTCGAAAAACCGTGTCTTACAAGACCTGTCTTCTCAAATGATGGAATGACGAGATATTTTAAAACCTCTTTTTGTCTCATTTCAAAATCCAAAACTGACTGCCCCCTAGTCCTTTTTGCATATCCGGCATGTTTCACATGTTTCACCGGTGCAAGTACTGCCGATCTCTCCTTTAAGAGCCCGCTTAAATTCATTTATAAAATATTCTTTTTTCAGTCCAATGTCTATATGATGCCATGGAAGCGCATCTTGCAAATCAAAATGTCTGTGAGCATAATATTCAATATTCCTCCCATCAATTACCGCCATTTTATAAGATGAAATCTTGCCTCCATGCTTATACGCTTCATGCAGCAAGAGCCCGGTCATCCTGTCGCCCCTGGAAAGGGCTGACTGTATCTCGGAAAGCCTGGGGCTCTCAAAGTTTAGCCTTATGCCTGCACTTTTCAAATATCCTTGAAGCCTGTGTATTTTCTTATTTAAAGCGTCGATGGATTCCATTCCGAACCATTGAAACGGAGTCCACGGCTTCGGAATAAAAGGATTTACGCTAACCGACAAATCGCCCGATTTGCCTTCCTTATCTTTCATTGATTCTTTAATGTCGATCAGAAAACTAATCATTTCTCTAATATCGCTGTCCGTTTCTGTTGGAAGACCTATTATGTAATAGAGTTTGATATTGTTGATGCCGGCTTTATGCGCCAAGCTAATGGAATTCCGAACATGCTCTTCATTGATGCCCTTGTTGATAACATCTCTCAAACGCTGCGAACCGGCTTCTGGAGCTATGGTCAACGTCCTGTGCCCGCTTCTGGCAAGCCCATCCATCAAAGGCTCCCTCAAAGTGTCGGCTCTCAATGAAGAAACAGAAAATTTTATTTTATTCTCAATAAATTTTTTAGAAAGCTCATCGATATACGGATAATCGGATACCGCCGCTCCAACGAGGCCTATTTTTTCTTTGTATTTTGAGCCGAACTCCGCCCTTTCAAAAATACGTTCGAGAGACCTGGCTCTAGGGATTCTGTAGCAATATCCCGCCATGCAGAACCTGCAATTCCTTCCACACCCTCTGGAAACTTCAACAAGGAACATGTCGCGAAATTCGGTGTTTGTAGTAAGCACGACAGATTCGGTTTTAACATCGTCGAGCCTTTTTATCCATCTTTTCCTAACACTGGGAGGAATACCGTTTTTTGTCTGAAATTCAACTATCCTTCCGAGATTGTCATACTTTATTTCGTAAAAAGAAGGTACATAAACACCCTCGATTGTAGAAAGAGCTTCCAGCATTTCCTTCTTTGTCTTGTTTTTATATTTTGCATAAGTCTCGATTATCTCATGGATTACTTCCTCTCCCTCGCCTATGACAAAGGCGTCAAAAAATATGGCAAGTGGCTCGGGATTGAACGTCACTGCCGGACCACCAGCAATCACAAGTGGCTTTTCCCTGTCCTTTGACATCAGCGGCAATCCGGCTCTGTCAAGAATTTTAAGGATATTTATATAATCCAGTTCGAATGAAATGGAAAATGCTAATATATCGTAAACACCCAAAGGCTGATATGATTCAAAAGCCCTGGCTTCCAGAGAAACCTTATCTGCCAGTGAAGCAAATGCTCTGTGGCATAGGGAATCATCCCTGGAATTTATCTGATAGAATATTGAATGAAATCCCAGGTTGGACATACCCAGGCTGTAAGAGTTTGGAAAGACCAGTGCGACATTGTTGGGAACAGAATTGATGTTCTTTCTTGGCACAAGCGATATTTCATCTTTGACGAGCTCTTTAAATCTTTTTACCTTTTCCCAGGGCATCTATATGTATACCTCCATGGGTTTCATTCTTTTTTATTTTGCTTTTGCAGCCTCTCAATTTCTTCTATATAAGAGTTGATATCCTTGAACTGCCGATATACCGATGCAAACCGGACATAAGCAACTTCATCCACATTCTTGAGCCTCCTCATGACCATTTCACCTATTTTACAACTCTCCACTTCCTGTTCCATCGCGTTTTTCAATTCCTTTTCCACATCATTGGCTATATTTTGCAAAACGTCCATTGCGACCGGGCGTTTTTCACAAGCTTTCAAAAGACCGTTAATGATCTTGTGTGGGTCGAAGACTTCCCTGTTTCCGTTCTTCTTTATAACCATGATGGGAAGTTCGTCCACTCTTTCATATGTGGTGAATCTTTTTTTGCATGAGGGGCATTCTCTGCGCCTTCTAATAATACTTCCCTCGTCCGTAGGCCTTGAATCCATAACTTTGCTATCAAGATAACCGCAAAAAGGGCACTTCGTAATATCACCCCCATATATATTATAATGTTTTTCAGCATAAATTGAAAGACATAATGAATGTGAAGGCAAAAATATTACTTAATTTGCTCAATGCACATTTGCGCGATGCATATCACTGCATATTTTTCTAATTATTTATATAGCTAAATTATTTTTCTATTCGCCTTTTTTGGGACTTATAAAATCTTTCAATTCAACTAAAATCACGTCTGATCCTATTTTTTTTATCTGTTCCCATGGAATAACGTAATCCCCTGTTCTCGCAAAAAAGCTGAAAAACTTGCCCTGTGCAGGTATAATTATGGATCTTATTCTGCCTTCCTCCAGATCTATGTCAAGATCGCTCACAAAACCCAATTTTTTGCCGTCGGACACATTGATTACTTCCCGCTGCCGCAAATCCGATGTCTTTATCACGATAACTAGCCCCCTTTACTATATTTTTTTAATTTAGAATAACCGCACTCTGCTCTAGGCCCATTTATGTCAAGAAAGCGGTTCAATCAAATATCTGTTGAAAAGTTGCTATCATAATTATATTCGGGTTGACCAAAAAAAGTGCAAAAAAAAAGGCCGGATTAGGCCTTCATTTTTGCTCGGCAACCTTCAAAATGTCTTCTTGTACCGTTCGGCTAACTGCTATAAGATTTTTTGTGTTGTACGCCACCACGCTTCTCGGCGCAACATAAAAACCGAATATAACAAAAAATGCAATTATTATCGGTATACATCTCGTAAAGAGTTTAAGCATGATATTTCACCCCTTCAAATGTATTTCCTCATATGCTTTAAAGCCGCTTTTTCAAGTCTGGAAACCTGTGCCTGAGATATGCCTATTTCCTGAGCCACTTCCATCTGGGTCTTCCCTTCAAAAAACCTCAGATTTAAAATGCGTTTTTCTCTCTCATTCAATTTCTGCATTGCTTCTTTGATTGATATGCCCTGAAGCCAGCTTTCATCCTGATTTTTTTCATCTTTTATCTGATCCATTACAAAAATAGGATCCCCACCGTCATGATATATGGGTTCAAAGAGAGAAATTGGCTCTTGAATGGCATCAAGGGCAAATACTATCTCCTCGCGGGGAACATTCATTTCCGAAGCAATTTCATTGATAGATGGTTCCCGCGAATTCTTATTCACCAGAACATCCCTTACCTGTAAAGCTTTGTATGCCACATCCCTAAGTGACCGGCTCACCCTGATAGGGTTGTTGTCTCGCAGATAGCGCCTTATCTCCCCTATTATCATCGGAACCGCATAGGTGGAAAACTTTACATTTTGACTCAAATCGAAGTTGTCGATAGCCTTCATCAGGCCAATGCATCCCACCTGAAAAAGATCGTCGACATATTCGCCTCTATTGTTGAATCTCTGTATCACACTCAGGACCAAGCGCAAATTGCCGTTTATCAGCTTTTCCCTAGCTTCCTTGTCGCCCTTTTTAACAAGTAGAAACAATTCCTTCATTTTGCTACTGGAAAGCACCGGGAGTTTTGAAGTATTGACTCCGCATATTTCAACTTTGTTTAAAATCATTAACCTCCCCCTGTCTTCCTTAAGATATCATTTAAAGTCTTGCCAGCGCGGGAGGTTTTTATACATGTTTCTATTTTATTACATCATTCTGACCATTTCTTTTTTCAATCTCTTTATTATTCTCTTTTCCAATCGAGATATGTAAGATTGCGATATCCCCAGCATATCAGCGACTTCTTTCTGGGTTTTTTCCACACCGTCATTCAAACCGAAGCGAAGCTTGATTATGCATCTTTCGCGCTTTGAAAGCCGCTTTATAGCCGTATCCAGCAGCTCCCTATCCACTTCTTCCTCTATGCACTTATATATCATATCGTTGTCCGTTCCCAAAATATCCGACAGCAGGAGTTCATTGCCATCCCAGTCGATATTGAGAGGTTCGTCGAAAGAAACTTCAATTCTCGTTTTGTTGTTTCTCCTAAGATACATCAAAATCTCATTCTCAATGCATTTTGAAGCATAAGTCGCAAGTTTTATTTTTTTATTAGGATCAAAGGTGTTTATTGCTTTTATCAGCCCGATAGTCCCGATGGAGACAAGATCTTCCATACCCACACCGGTGTTTTCGAATTTTTTTGCTATATAAACCACAAGCCGCAAATTCCGCTCGATTAAAATGCTTTTTACTCCCATGTCGCCCATAACCAGTTTGTTGAGCAGTACAACCTCCTCTTCCCCGCTAAGGGGAGGTGGCAGAGCTTCAGTCCCGCCAATGTAATAAATCATGGACTTGCCGTATATTCCAAGATGCTTAAGCACTCCGACAATAATTAATTTAACATTTATTTTTTTTAGTTTTAGCATGCTTTTCCCTCCAGTATATTTTTTATTCATTTAAAACATTTAAAACATCGCGATTTAACAGAGCTCTGTAAGTCCCATCGGGCGAAAGAGACCTCTGGTAAATGCCGAGAATGGCATCCCGAACTTCCAAAATCTTATTATTTAAATTTACAGTTATCATATCGGGCTTAAACCCAATCATCAGGCCTTTGCTTCTTCCTATGCTCTCAAAAGGAATCAATCGAAATCTTGTAGCCCATTTTGAATTAGAAATCAGTTCAGTCATATTTGTAAAGTCCGCTTCAGTCCCGTATATCAACAAGGATTGCAATTCCCTGCCAAAGAGGGTCTTTACCGCATTGAATTCCACTATGACCACAGGATAATTTGATACCGGATCGCGCAAATCGTTTCCGGTATCTATAAGTGCAGGAATTTCAAGTTTTTTATTGTCAAATTCAACATTTATCGGTACAAGAAGATTATCTTTCGACAGCATGCGGTATAAAAGAGGCCAGAAATATTTAAAAAATATCAATAAAATTAAAGCAGAAACGAGTAATATCCACCAGGGTACAGAAATATTATTTATTAAAAGCATATTGCCGTAAACACCAGAATTTATGTATTGAAAATTATAAAAATAAAAAAGTGCAAAGGCTCCTCCGCCTACCATGAAAGAAATAAGATAAAAAAAACCAAGTATTTTTATAAAATCCTTAAGACTCCTTGGGCTAAAACTCAATAATATCATTGCTGCCGAAAGAATTAGCTTAAAAGTCAGACCTTGAAGAATCGCAAGATTCGGTATGATTACATGTAGCAAAAACAAGCATCCCGCTATTGCTCCTGATAGAATCTTCGCAAGATTAACTCTGAGCTTTAATACCATTGCCACAAATGTCAAAATTAAAAAATTCATCAGCAGATTTATAAGCAGCACCACATCAAAATATACAACCATATAAGCCCTCCAAAGAATTACATCTATAAAAAATCTATATTCATATTTCTTGTCTTTTATGATATATTTTAACATTACTCTTTCTAAAAATATGTCACATCATGAATCAATATAAAAAAAAAAGCGCTGAATTTGCGCTTTTATCTTTTGCGATTTCTACGCAGAAATGCCGGAATATCCAAATCTTCGTCTGTAAAAGGACCTACTTCAAATTCTTCCATTTCTGGGGATTTTTCTTTAAACTGTTCGAATCCCGTCGCAATAACCGTAATCCTGATTTCATCCTGCAATTTCTCATCTATAACCGCTCCAAAAATTATATTGGCTTCAGGATCCGCGGCTGATGAGATTAGCTCCGCTGCTTCGTTAACCTCCAGGAGGCCTAGGTTTGATCCCCCTGTAATGTTTAAAAGCACTCCCTTGGCTCCTTCTATAGAAGTTTCCAGCAGCGGACTCGAAATAGCCTGTTTTGCAGCCTCCACCGCTCTGTTGTCGCCGGTCCCTTTTCCTATGCCCATATGCGCCAGTCCAGTCCCCATCATAATGGTTCTTACATCGGCAAAATCTAGATTTATAAGGCCCGGCACCGCTATTAAATCCGAAATTCCCTGAACGCCCTGCCTTAAAACATCATCAGCCATTCTGAAAGCATCGATCATGGAAGTCTTTTTTTCAGCGATGGACAGCAATCTGTCGTTAGGAATGGTTATTAAAGTATCAACACTATTTTTTATATTGGCAATTCCCATCTCTGCATTGGCCATACGCTTCTTTCCTTCAAAGGCAAATGGCTTTGTGACAACCCCGACCGTCAGGATTCCAAGATTCTTTGATATCTCGGCAATCACAGGAGCAGCTCCCGTTCCGGTTCCGCCTCCCATACCGGCTGTAACAAAAATCATATCGGCTCCCTTCAAAACCTCTTCAATTTCGTTTTTGCTTTCCTCCGCAGCCTTCCTGCCGATTTCCGGATTGGCCCCTGCACCTAGGCCTTTAGTTAATTTTTCTCCTATCTGTATTTTTTTGTCCGCTTTCGACAGATACAGAGCCTGGGCGTCGGTATTGACCGAAATAAATTCTACCCCTTTCAGTCCCGAATCTATCATGCGGTTGATGGCATTATTTCCCCCTCCGCCGATTCCGATTACTTTTATATTGGCGAATTGCTCCAGCTCCACCTCAAAATCCAGCATATTATTTGGAAACCTCCTTATTTTGCTAAAAATATTCTTTTAAAATGCGTTTTGCTCTTTCAAAAAAACTGCTTGCAGCATTTTGTCTCATCGCTACATTTCCATTAATGAGTCCTCGCCTTAGGCCATAATACAAAAGACCCAGGGCTACGGTAAAAGTCTGTTCTCTGTCATAAGAGTCTATTATACCCAACCTCACCGGAAGGCCCAAAATCTCCTGCGCAAGTTCTACCGACCCCTTTATATGTACTAAACCGCCACCCGTTAATACAACTCCAGCAGGCAGCATGGATTTCAAATTTAAATTTTTCAAACAGTTTGACACAAACAAAAGTATCTCTTGTATTCTTGGCTCCACTATTGCAGTTAAATCTCTGGGCGATATCCTTTTGATAACGGTGTCCCCTATGCTCTGTATTTCAATTTCCGCTTTGTCGGAAGCCAGAGCAGGTTTTGCACAGGCATATCTTCTCTTGATATCTTCAGCTCTGGAATAAGGCAATCTCAACCCTATGGCAATATCGTTTGTAATATGATCACCACCAAGGGGAATCAATTCATATGCAGCAATGCATCCCTCCTGAAATATAGCAACTTCGGTCACCTGCGCCCCGACATCCAGCATCACGGCACCCATGTCCATTTCATCCTCGGTCAGGAGCATTTCCGCGGCAGCTAAAGGTTTTAAAACCATGCCTTCAATTTCGATTCCGGCTTTCTGAACGCATCTTGCGATGTTTTGTATCGCCGTTAAAAGACCGGTAATGATGCATGCGGAAACTTCCAGCCTTGTCCCGACCATCCCCACGGGATCCTTTATTCCATCACATCCGTCTACCACAAATTCTCTCGGGATGACATCTATCATCTCCTTATCATAAGGGATAGCCACGATCTTTGCCGCCTGCAAAACCCTCTCAACATCCTGCGGCGTTATTTCACGGGCGTTTCTTGGAATAGCGACAACCCCCCTGTTGTTCAACAATGATATATTGCTGCCGGACAGCCCTATTACAGCCCGGCTTATTTTATAGCCCGCCATTTGACCTGCCTGTTCAACTGCTTTTGATACGCTCTGGACTACCGCATCTACGTTGACGACGTTACCCTTCTTTATCCCAGATGATTCGGCAATGCCGTAGCCCATTATGTCCAGCTCGCCGGCACGGGTTATTTCCCCAATCATACAACAAACCTTTGACGTTCCAATATCCAGGCTCGACACAATGTTGCTTTTCGCCAAAACTGCACCTCCCCCCTATGGGCAGGTTCTTAAATTTATTAATTCAACATTTAAATAAAATTCCCTTTTATTTTCTAATTATTTTTTTGAAAAATGCGTTGCACGATTAGCCTTCGAATGATAGCCAGATTTTGAAATATGCGTACTCCAAATGCGAATATGGCGGCCATGTATATGGGGAGCCCCATCCTATCGCCAAAATACGCCAAAAAACCTGCTAAAAGGGTATTGCTGAAAAAACCGGTAATAAAAATATTCATATTGAAGTTATTCTCTTCAACTGCTCGTATACCACCGAAGACCGAATCCATGGCAGCCAGCACTGCTATTGACATGTATGGCGCATATATCACAGGGATATTTATGGGGGCATATATGCCCACTATAATGCCTAGCAAAAATCCGATTAAAGGATATATCATTGCTTTTCACCAGCTTTCAGAGGTTGAAAGTATTTGAATTGTATGGGACCGTTATAAGCCGGCATATCTATATTGTCCTGTTTTTTTATGCTCACCTGTATGCCGAAAACTTGAAGGGATTCTATAACCCCACCCCTCATCCTCATAGAACTTTCCAGGGTATCGGGGTCGCCTATGGCTTCAACGACAAAAGGAGGCGCCAGACGGACTGAATTTACAATTATTGTAGGTCCCACGCATCTTATCTCGCTATTGGCGATTATCCTCTGACCGTTTATCGATACCGCTTCGGCACCAGCAGCAAACAATTCATTTACTACTTTCAAAAGGTCTTCGTCATGTATCAGAAACAGATTCGGGTCCTCACCTGGTTGTTTTGGTATATTGCTGTCATCCAGGATTATTACTACTCCGGGGCCGTTTCCCGCCAAAAGGCCTGCTGTCATGCGGGCTTTTTCCAGTTCTTTTTTCATTGCATCCGTCAAGCCGCTAACCTTTGAAGCCGAATTTTCATATTCAGTCAGACGCCCTCGCAAATCCGCTACTTCTTTTTTTAAAAGCTCGCGCTCATCAATTACATTTTTCAGTTCCGTTGTCAATTCCTGAGCTCTCTGCAGAGAAGTAACGGCTCCTCCATTTATTTGAACGCTCCTGAACTGCGCCACAAGCATCATTCCAAGTATAAAGCATACCGTAGCGATTAAAAAATGTGCCTGAAAAGAATTTTTCATGGTTTATCCTCTCCTCCATCCACGGAAAAAGGTTTGAAAACCGGGGTTTCACCGCTTATATTTATTTCTCCCTTTCCCCTGCCGTTCTTTCTCAAATCATCCAGTATCTGCTTCATAACTTGAATCTTTCTTGCCTCAAAGCTTCCAAGAAAAATCTGATAGCCGTCAAGAGTATATAAGTAAAATACTGTATCATTGGCATTGCCTTTATCCACATGTATTTCGGACAGTTCCGAAGATAATGGAGAAATTGCTGAAATCAATTCCAAAAGTTTTCTAAAAGAATCTTCATTATTTCGAATTGCTGGCCTACCGGCTACAGACGCGTGGGTTATTTCGAATCCGGTCACCACCGGAACAATAATGGAATCAAGTTTAGACAGCATTTTTACTACTACACCGTCTGCATCTATTAATATGAAACCGCTCAAATACGGCAGTGCCGCTGCAACTTCTCTTTCTTTTACGCTTATTACAAGAGTATTGGGAAGCTTATAAGTCAAATGAACCTCCTTCACCGGGATGGATTCAGATATGGCTTTTTTCACATCCTTTTCTTTTATCGTCAACAAATTCTTATCATAAAAAAAATCGGCAGCTTTAATGATTTCACCTGCAGAAATATTTTTATTCCCCATTACCTGGATATTTTTCACGGCGAACAATGAACTCGTCATTGTCGGCATCACTGCTATTATACATAAAAATACAATCAACAACAATAGTCTTTTTATGTTAATCTTCCTTTTTCTTCTATATCTGTATATATTTTTTTTCATTAACACTTCCGGCATTTATATCACTTGTCCTTTTATTTGACAAAAAAATTAATTTGCAATTTATTATTATTATATTATTTTAATCTTTTTTGACAATTTCCGCCCCTATGGAGAGGAGGTTTTCTTCCAGTTTTTCATATCCTCTTTCCACATGTCCTGAACCTATTACCGTAGTCTTTCCTTCCGCCGCCAGAGCCGCCACAACCAATGCTGCCCCCGCTCTGAGGTCTTTAGCTTCGACCATAGCGCCCGTCAGCTTTCGGACACCTTTAATAATTGCGGTATTTCCGTTTATTGTGATATTTGCTCCCATCCTTCTCAATTCTTCTGCGTGTTTAAACCGGTTTTCAAATACGGTTTCAGTCAATATGGAAGTACCTTCTGCAGTTGAAAGAAGAGCCATCATAGGAGCCTGCATATCCGTAGGAAAACCCGGGTATGGCAGAGTCCTCAGACTATCTAGCGACTTTAAATCGGTATCTGCCTTTAAATAAATATAATCTTCGCCGCATTCCAGCTTGCATCCCATTTCCCGCAATTTGGCCAAAATCGGTTCCATATGTTCCCTAACCACATTTTTCAATGTGACCTGACCTCTTGTAATGGCTGCAGCCACCAGATAGGTGCCTGCCGCAATGCGGTCAGGTATCACGGTATAATCATCCACTGCTTTTAATTCGCAGGATGCGCATCCGTTAATTTTTATTGTATCGGTTCCGGCTCCTTTAATTTGAGCGCCCATTCTATTTAAAAAGTTTTGCAAATCTACGATTTCCGGTTCTTTGGCAGCGTTTCTAATTATTGTCTTTCCTTCGGCAAGTACTCCAGCCATCATTAAATTTTCAGTGGCTCCCACGCTTGGAAAATCTAGATGTATATCCGCTCCCTTTAAAACCGGTGCTTCGGCATAGATAAAACCGTGTTTTTCTTTTAAAACAACGCCCATAAGAGCAAGCCCTTTTAAATGAAGGTCAATAGGCCTCGGTCCTATCTCGCATCCTCCCGGATAAGATACCCTTACTTTTTTAAACCTGCCGAGCAGGGCTCCCATCAAAACTATGGAAGATCGCATTTCTCTCATCATGTCTTCGGGCACTTCCCAATTATCTACCCCGCTCGAATCCACTTCCAACAGATTCCCCTTTTTTGTTGCTTTAGCCCCCAGATTATTCAAAATATCGGTCATTACCTTTATATCTCTTAAATCCGGTACATCTTTAATAGCGTTTTTGCCCGCATTTAATAATGTTGAAGCAAGAATGGGAAGACTTGAGTTTTTGGAACCCTGAACACTGATTTCACCGCAAAGACTTCTGCCACCGGTGATGATATAAGCCCCCACTTACATTTCACCTCCGAAATTTACCGTTTCCCTCCCTTGACAATGTTTCTCAGTTGATCGGCAATGCTGAAGGCTACGGTATAAATATCTCCCGCTCCTATAGTCAGAACAAAGTCTCCTGGCAACAGTTTATTGATAATCATTCCCGGTATATCCCGCTTTTCGTCTACATAGGTGACCGGTATGCCGCTACTTTTTATTGCATCGACTATGAGCTCTGATGAAACACCAGGTATGGGATTTTCTCCCGCACTGTAAATCCTGGTAACTATCACTTCATCGGCATCGAAAAATGCCTGGCCAAATTCATCTGCCAGTATTTTTGTCCTTGTATATCTATGAGGTTGAAAAATGGCATAAATCTTTCTTGGGCTGCACAATTTAGCCGCTTTTAATGTTGCTTTAATTTCTGTGGGATGGTGCCCGTAATCGTCGATGACTTTTATATTGTTTTCATCTCCAATTATTTGAAATCGTCGCTGCACCCCTCTGAAAGTCTTTAAAGCCCCCGCTATTTCTTCAAAATTAAGGCCCAGCCTATCAGCCACTGCTACTGCCGCCGTTGCATTAGATATATTATGCATACCGGGTACCCGAAGTTCTACTTTACCCAATAAATTTTCTCTGAAATAAACATCAAAAAATGTGTTGAGCCCGTCCATTATTATATTTTTCGGCATATAGTCAGCCGCAGAATTTATACCATAAGTATAATATTCCCTGTCTATATCTTTGATTATATTCCTCACATTTGCATTATCAATCCCGAGAACGGCAAATCCCCCATCCTTGATGTTTGCAACAAATCTTTTAAAGGCCGTTTTCATGTTTTCCATGTTTTTGTAATAGTCGAGATGGTCGTTTTCAATATTTGTCACTACGGCTATAAACGGATTGAGTTTCAAAAAAGAGCCGTCACTTTCATCGGCTTCGGCGACCAAAAAATCCCCTGTCCCAAGTGTGGCATTTCCTCCAATATCATTCAGCTCTCCGCCGATTATCACTGTCGGATCCAATTTGCTCCTTTCCAGAATTAAAGATATCATTGAAGTGGTGGTGGTTTTCCCATGTGCTCCCGATATGGCTATGCCTTTTTTTGGGGCCATTAGCAGACTCAGTATGTCCGCTCTGTGAACCACGGGAATTTTTGATTCGATAGCTTCGATATATTCCGGGTTGGTAACCGGAATAGCTGATGAAAGCACAACCAGATCCGCTCCCATAACATTGGCAGCGCGATGACCTATATGCACTTTCGCTCCCGTATCTCTCAGGCGGTTGAGGGCCTCCGATTCTTTAAGATCCGATCCGGACACCTCATACCCCATATTTATAAGGATTTTCGCGATACCGCTCATACCGGTTCCGCCTATTCCGATAAAGTGAATTCGATTGCAATTGCCAAGCAAACTGTTTCTCTCCTTCCATAAGACCGATAAATGTGGTATATATTATGATATGCAAAGTAAGAAATGATTGTTACTCTCGTCTTGCTTGTACAAAATCATATTAACATATGAAAAACTTCAAGTAAACTGTTTATGACATCAGTTTTTTCATTTCATCGAGTATAATTTCAAGGGCATGAGGTTTTGCAAGTTTCCTGCTGGCCTCTGCCATGGCGGAAAGTCTTTTTTTGTCAAGAATAATGCTCTCTATGGCTTCAAGCAGCCGTCTTCCAGTCAAATCTTTATCGGCGATAACAACTGCAGCTTTATTCTTTTCTAAAAAATGCGCATTAAAATCCTGATGACGATCAGCCGCCTTTGGATACGGTATCAAAATGGAAGGTTTCCCGCACAGAGTAATTTCTGATATGCTGATGGCTCCGGCTCGGGCAATCACCAGATCAGACGCAGCATATGCATTCTTCATATCATAAATGTATGGTTTTAATTTAATATACCCCGAAACACTCGCATCTATTCCTTTATTTTCCAGCAATTGGTTATACTTATCATAATGTTTCTGGCCTGTGACAAGAATCACCTGAAACTTTCTATTTCGAACCGCCTCTTCTATTACTTGAATCATTGCCTCATTCAGACGTGCGGCTCCCTGACTTCCTCCAAAACAAAGCACTACCGGCGCGTCCGATCTCAAACGGTACTCCTTCAATGCTTCTTCCCGATTTCCCATGGCTATCTCCGCCCTCACCGGATTTCCCGCCAGTATAACCTTGTTTTGGGGAAAATATTTCTTTGAATCTTCAAAACTGATAACGATTTTATCCGCAAATTTGGAAAGAAATCGATTGGTAAATCCCGGCTTAACATTTTGTTCATGTATAATTGTGGGGATTCCCATCATTGATGCAAAAAATATTACGGGCCCGGCCACATATCCCCCGGTCCCGATAACGAGGTCCGGCTTGATTTGCGCTAATATCCTCATTGAATCAAGGCTGCCCAGAAACAGCTCCTTTATTGAAGAAAGGGTATCCATTGAAAGTTTGCGGTCAAAGCCCTTAATCCTGATTTTTTTCAAATTGAATCCGGCTTTAGGCACCAAATCTTTTTCAAGGCCCCTTTCAGTTCCCACAAAAATAATTTCCGCATCTGGGAAATCGCGCTTTAGGCCGGATGCTATGGCAATAGCAGGGTATATATGCCCACCTGTGCCCCCGCCGGCCAAAACAAAACTTTTTTTTTGCATTTCATTTTGCCTCCGTGTATCTGGATATATTTAGCAAAATACCCACCTGCGACATGGTTATAACCAGCGACGACCCGCCGTAACTTATAAACGGCAGCGGCATACCGGTAACTGGCATTGACGCTGTAACAACAGCAATGTTGATTAAAAACTGAAGAGCGACAAGCGTTGTTAGTCCGGTGGCAAGGAATTTCCCGAAAAGGTCCGGAGCCGCCAAAGCCGTCCTGTATCCGCGCCAGATAAAAAACATGAAAAGCAAAATTACGAAACTTGAGCCCAAAAATCCCAATTCTTCTCCTATTATAGCAAAAATAAAATCTGTTTGAGGTTCAGGCAGATAAAAAAATTTTTGGCGGCTGTGACCAAGTCCTACTCCTATTAGGCCCCCCGAGCCCAGAGCATAAAGCGACTGTACTATATGATAACCCGCACGCTGAGTATCCTGCCACGGATTTAAAAAGGAGACAAACCTGCTCATTCGGTAACTTTCCTTGAATATCAAATAGATTACTGCAAGAATTCCTGCGGTTCCCAGAGAAAAAAGTTGAAAAATGCTGGCCCCGGCCGCAAAGAGCATGACAAATGTGTTCATGCCTACCAGCACCGTTGCACTCAAATGTTTCTCCAGAACTATCAGGCCGCATACAATTCCCGTGACGATCAAGAATGGCAATATTCCATTAAAAAAATATTTTATTTTATCCTGTTTCCTTTCTAGGCCTTCTGCAAGATATATCACCATGCCGAGTTTTGCCAGCTCCGAAGGTTGAACGGTAAGGGAGCCCACTCCTATCCACCTTCTGGCCCCGTTTAGTTCCATGCCAACTCCGGGTACAAGCACCGCCAGCAGCAGCAAAAACATAAAAATAATAATTGCTTTTTCATACTTCTTAATATTCCAGTAATCGTAATTCATGAAAAATATCATGGCCAAAAAGCCAAGAGCCGCCCAGGCCATCTGACGCTTCAAAAAATACAGGCTATCCTTATGCAGATAGTAAGCCCATACGCTGCTGGAACTGAAGACCATAATTATGCCTAAGCATAAAAGCGCCATCGCGGAAAACAGGATGGCAAAATCCGGCGGCTTTTGATTTTTCATTCTAAAATCACCTCTCTTTGAGCTTCAAAGAGTGGACAGCTTCTTTGAATATCCGACCCCGCTCCTCAAAATTTTCAAACATATCCCAGCTGGCGCAAGCAGGAGATAGAAGCACAACATCACCGGGATGCGCTGATTTGCTGGCGAGTTCGACAGCTTCCTGCATGGACCCCGCCCTTTGCGTGTTGAAAAAGCCATTTTCTCTGGCGGTTTTTTCTATTGTCTCGGCAGTGGCTCCTATAAGAATAAGTTTTCTCACTTTCCCATTAAAGGACTTTACAAAACTTGTAAAATCGTTTTTCTTATCGTAACCGCCTGCTATTAGGATTATAGGCTCTTCCATGGCTTCCACGGCTTTTTGCGCAGCGTCGGGATTTGTTCCTTTTGAGTCGTTTATGTATTTGACCCCATCGATGGTATCAACATATTCGAGCCTATGCTCCACACCCCGGAAGTCCTTTAAAGTTTCAGCCAAATTATTCAGATTGACCCTGACAATCCATGCGACGCTTATGGCTGCAAGGGCATTCTCCAGGTTATGGAAACCCTTTATTCCCAATTCTCCGATTTTTAAAATCGGATACATATTCCCGTTTTCTTTTATTACTATAACGTTGTTTTTAACATAAATTCCCTTCTCCAGTTCCTGCCTTCTGCTGAAAAACACCACTCTGCTCTTAGCTCTTTTTGCCAGAGAAAAAACAATCGGGTCATCATAATTTAAAACAGCATAATCTTTTTCATCCTGGTTTTCCAGTATCCTTGCCTTCGCTTCGATGTAGTTTTCGAAAGTTTTATGTCGATTGATATGATCTTCAGTGATATTTAATATTACGCTTATTTTAGGTTTAAAATGCAAAATATTTTCCAACTGGAAACTGCTGACCTCCACTACCAGATAATCCTTCATAGTGTTTTCTTCAATCTCCCGTATCAGCGGAATACCTATATTTCCTGCTACAGAAATGTTTCTCGCATCATTTTTCAGAATTTCTCCTATAAGAGTGGTAGTTGTTGTTTTTCCATTTGTCCCCGTTACAGCGATTATCGGCGCTTTTGCAAAAAGGTAGCCAAGTTCCAGCTCGCTTATAACCAGGATATCCCTCTTACGGGCTTCTTCGAGGATGGGAAGGTCGCTGGGAACTCCAGGGCTTACTACAACAAGATCGCAGTCTTTAAGCAAACTAAGAGGATGACCGCCGCATACCAGATTTATTCCCATTGATTTCAGATGCTCTATGTCTTTCAGTGCTTCCCGGGGTTTAATATCGCTTCCTGTAACCTTTGCGCCCATCTTTTTCAATTCCACAGCAGCAGCAATACCGCTGCGAGCAAGGCCGATAATAAGAATGTTCTTACCCCTTACATCCATGCATGTAATCCCCTTCCAATAGCTTATATTTAATCTGACAAATTAAAAAGGGCCATTCCCAAAATTCCGGCGATAAGAGTAAAAGCCCAAAATGTCAAAACCACTTTATTTTCGCTCCAGCCCAGAAGTTCAAAGTGGTGATGAATGGGGCTCATCCTGAAAATCCTTTTGCCCGTCAACTTAAAAAACACCACCTGTATAATAACAGAAAACGTCTCTATTACAAATATTACGCCAAATATTGCCAGATAAATCTGAGTCCCGGTAAGCACCGCCATTGCCGCAAGAGCTCCCCCCAATCCAAGCGAGCCAGTATCCCCCATAAAGACCTTGGCCGGATGGCGGTTATATACCAGAAATCCGAGACAACTTCCGCTTATGGCTGCTCCAAACACCGCAAGGCTGAAATTGTTCTGAAGGATTGAAATTAAGGTATAAAAAAAACTAACAACTGTTGTAACACCTGACACAAGCCCATCAAGCCCATCAGTCAGGTTAACGCTGTTGACGGTCCCGAGAATAACAAACATTGTAAAGGGCAGATACATCATGCCCAAATCTATGCCTTTTGAAAAGCCCGGCACTAAAACTGCGGTGGTTCTAGGATAAATACCGGCTGCAAAATATGCAAGAGCAGCAGATATGAGCAACTGCAGGAGCAACTTATGATTAGCCCGGAGCCCGAGAGATCTTCTTTTTTTAATTTTTATGAAGTCATCAATGAAACCTATCAGCGAAAACGCAATCATCGAGAAAATTGCCATCAAAACAGCATGAGACCTGTCCGAAAACGCCAGAGTCGAAACAGCTATAACGGGTATGAACATTATTCCTCCCATTGTGGGAGTGCCCATTTTTTTAAGATGCCTTTTCGGACCATCAACCCTCACGGTCTGGCCGAACTTCAATCTCGTCAGCATTGGAATGGTGGATATTCCCAAAACCGCCACCATCAAAAAACTGGCAAAAGCCGCATAAATCTCTGTTTTCAATTTAAAACCCCCATATTACCTGCATCACATTATAGCAAGTTTATTGTCCTTATGTTTAATCAAATCAATATTCCAATCTTTGAATGTTGTTCTTCAGTTTACAAACTATTCTCATTCAGCTTTTTTATCAAAAATTCAACAGCCACTTCCCTATCATCAAAATGTATAGTCCTGTCTTTCAATACCTGATAGTCTTCATGGCCTTTTCCGGCAATCAGGATCACATCGTCTTTTTTGGCCATATCTATAGCCCTTGCTATTGCTTCCTTCCTGTTTATTATCTTTTCATAATTATTATTGAAAATGCCTTTTTCTATTTCCCATATTATGGCTTCCGGATCCTCGCTTCTCGGGTTGTCGGAAGTCAATATGCAATAATCGGAAAGTTTTGAAGCGATTCCTCCCATCATGGGTCTTTTTGTATGGTCCCTGTCTCCGCCGCATCCAAAAACCGTTATGATTCTGCCTGAGGCAAAACTCTTTATGGTTCTCAGCACATTTTCAAGACCATCGGGCGTATGTGAATAATCGACTATGACAGTAAAATCCTGTCCCATATTTACTGTTTCAAATCTTCCCGGAACACCTTTTACACTTTCCAGCGCGTTTATTAAAAGTTCAGGGGTAATCCCCAGCAAAAGGCCCGTTCCGATGGCTGCCAGAGAGTTATAAACGCTGAATCTCCCCGGGACGCGGTATGATACAAAAAAGTTTCTACCACCGATATCAGCCTGATAAAATACTCCTTCGGCAGAAACCTTTACATTTCTTGCTCTTATATCGGCGATATTTTCGATTCCGTAAGAAAGGGCCGGGATTTTTACACTCTTCAGTATTTTTTTCCCACTCTCATCATCAACATTTACAACTGCCTTTTTCGATAAATCAAAAAGTTTTTTCTTTGTTTCATAATAATCTTCAAAAGTTTTATGAAAATCCAAATGGTCCTGAGTGAGATTAGTGAATACCCCCACTTCAAAATTGATGCCTTCAACCCTTGAAAGCTTCAATGAATGGGATGATACTTCCATAGCCACATATTTTACATCTTCCCGTAACATCTCTCGAAAAAGAATGTTTAGTTCCAGCGACTCCGGAGTGGTCCGATCCGCATGAATGAATTTATCGCCTATCAAATTTCCTATAGTGCCTATAACGCCCGTTTTATATCCCGCCCGTTCCAGCAAAGCCTTTATCAGATATGTAGTAGTGGTTTTGCCGTTTGTCCCTGTCACTCCAATTATTCCGAGCTTTTGGGCCGGGTATCCGTAGTACTTGGCGCAGATTTGGGCCAGAACCCTCCTGCTATCCGCTACCCTTATATATGTTATTTCCGGTATATCCATGTCCAGTTCACCGATGACCGCCACTGCACCTTTTGAAATAGCGTGCGGAATAAAACTGTGACCATCTAAATTGAATCCCTTGATGGCCACAAAAATATTCCCTTTTGAAACCTTCCTGGAATCATAAGCCACACCGGAAATATCTATATCCATCGGTCCCTTTACACATATGATATCCGATATTTTTTCAATGAGTTCTTTTATTATCATATTTAATCCCTTTCTTTTTAAAATATTATCCTCCAAAAGCGTTGCATTTATTCGATTACGGCTTTCTACCGAACTCAACTATCACGGTGGAGCCGATGCCAACCTCTGTTCCGGGAGGAGGATTCTGTTTTTCCGCAAAACCGCTTCCCACTATATCTATATTAAGCCCAACGGCGTTCAATATATCCGTAGATTCTTTCACCGTTCTGCCGCTGACATCTGGTATTGCCACCGGGTCCTTATTCGTCCTTGAATTTGTTACTTTTAAAATAACGGTGGTATTTTTATCCACCTCAGTGCCCGGAACGGGCACCTGGCTTGAAACTACATATCCTTCTCCTTCTACTCGCACGGCAAGGCCTTCCTTCTGCAATATCTTTTTGGCATCTTCCACGAAAAGATTCCGCAGGTCCGGCACTTTAACCGATGAATTTTCCAGCTTTTGAGGGATTTCCGGTTTTATTCCCAGGTAATTCATAGCATCACTTGCCACTTTCTGAAATACCGGCCCGGCGATTTGCCCTCCATAGATGATGCCGCCGGACGGCTCATCTATTATCACCAGTGCGGCCAGTCTCGGGTTATCGGCAGGGACAAACCCCTCAAAAGAAGCCACATATTTGCCTGCAGCGTATTTTTCTGCAGTACCGGTCTTCCCCGCTACTCTAAATCCTTCTATTTTTCCCCTTCCACCAGTGCCGTTTGTCACAACGCTTTCCAATATCTTTTTCATTTCCTGGGCAGTTTCATACGATATGACCTGTCTCACCGGTGTAACGCCGAACTCATGGATAACTTTTCCATTTTTATCCATTATGGCTTTTGCTACATGGGGCTGCACCATTTTTCCATCATTGGCAATAGTTGACAGTGCGGTTATAAGCTGAATCGGCGTTACCGAAATGCCCTGCCCGAAAGATATGGTTGCGAGTTCAACTGGCCCCATTTTGGAAGGGTCAAATAAGCCTGAAGCTTCACCCGGCAGATCGACGCCGGTAGTCTGGCCGAACCCGAACCCTTTTATATACTTTACAAATCTTTCCTTGCCTAACTTTTGAGCAACTTCTATGAAGACAGGGTTGCATGAATTTTCCACACCCTGGATAAAGGTCTCGCTTCCATGGCCACCATGCAGCCAGCATCCTATACGAATTCCGGATACGATGGCATAACCTGGACAATAAAACTTGTCATCCGGATGCACCACGTCTTCTTCAAGGCCTGCCGAAGCAGTAACTATCTTAAATGTTGAGCCGGGTTCATAAACATCGGAAACCGCTGGATTCCGCCATGATTTTGGGGCATAATTCTTATAATCGTTCGGGTCATAATCGGGCTTATTCGCCAATGCCAATATCTCACCGGTTCTGGGATCCATTACAATGATGGTGCCCTTTTTTGCATTGTGCTCGGCAATGGCTTTTTCAAGTTCTCTTTCCGCTATATGTTGTATGACCTTGTCGATGGTAAGCTGCAAATTATACCCATCCTCAGGCGGGATGTACTGTTCATCGCCGAAAGGCAGCTTGCGGCTCAATGCGTCGGTTTCAGCTACTATTCTGCCCGGAACACCTTTTAAATACTTGTCGTATATAAGCTCAACCCCATCGAGCCCCTGACTGTCGATGCCGGTGAATCCAAGGATATGGGATGCCAGATTTCTCTCGGGGTAAAAACGCTTATTTTCTTTTGTGAAATAAATGCCTTTCAGATTCAATTTACGCACTTTTTCGGACTCTTCATCGGTTATCTTGCGTTTTATATAAATCGCGGCCCGCTTTTTTGTTTTTGATTCGGATATGAGGCGCACAAGTTCATCTTTTTTCATATCAAGTGCCGAAGAAAGAAGTGCGGCGGTCTTTTCAACATCAGCAATATCCGGTGGACTTGCCATCACGGTATCTACCGTGGCGCTTATGGCAAGCGGATTATTGTTTCTGTCCAGAATGGTTCCTCTCTGCGGTTCAACGGGCACGTCGCTGGTCCATTGATCCTGAGCGCGCGCCTTAAGTTCATCGCTCCGAACCAGCTGTATCCAAAAAACCCTCCCCATCATAGCAAAACTGGCGACTAATGAAAATAAAAGGAGCACCACCAATCTCCTTTTAATCTGTGATAAAGGAACCATTTTCAATCACCCGCAAAAAACTATTTTTGAACAACTATATAGCTAGTTTGTATTCAGATAAATTATTTGTCTGCTTTCCGGTGCTTTCATATTTAATTTGTTCCTGGCTATATCTTCAATTCTTGCTACAGAACTCAGGCTCGCAGCTTCGACCCGCAGCCTTTCATTCTGAGCGTTCAAATCTGCGAGTTCAGTCTTCATCTTGCCTATTCTGTACTGGCTCTCTGTTATCATTGAATACCGCGAAAGAATTATTATCGCAATAATTGCTATAATTCCTAGGGCCAGAATCAACCGCCCTTTTTTATAGGAATGTGTTTTGCTGCGGCTTTCCGGAATATTGTAATTATGCTGGTATCTATTTCTGTACCATTCTCGTCTTTCAACTCTTTCAGCTACTACCACTTTATTCACTCCTTCGACAATTTAGAACCCAAGCTTTTCCGCCGCCCTCAGCTTTGCGCTTCTGGAGCGGGGATTTTCCTCTACTTCCTCGGGTGCGGGAAGCACGGGCTTGTTTGTTAATATCTTAACGGTTTTCTTGTGCCCGCAGATGCAGAAAGGGGCATCTTTGGGACATATGCAGCCCACGGACAAGTACTTCAACGTTTTTTTTACGATTCTATCTTCCAGGGAATGGAATGTTATGACACAGATCCTTCCCCCGGGGGTTAAAACATCAACGGCGTCTTTTAAACTTGACTCCAGAATTTCCAGTTCATCGTTTACATAAATCCTCAAAGCCTGAAATACTCTTTTGGCCGGATGGGGTCCCTGCCTGCGGGCACGTGCCGGGATAGCATCCTTGATAATTTCTACCAGCCGGCCCGTTGTTGTGATTCTGTCTTTTTTCCTTCTTTCGCATATAAAATCAGCTATTCTGCCCGCCCAGGCTTCTTCACCGTAATCTTCGAATATCCTTTTAAGTGTCGCCCTATCCATCTCATTTACCACTTGTTCTGCAGTTAGCCCCGTTCTTTTATCCATCCGCATATCAAGGGGAGCATCCTTAATGTAGGAAAAACCGCGCGACCCTTCGTCCAATTGAAAAGATGAGACCCCCAAATCAAATACTATGCCGTTTACACCCTCAATATTTAAGTTTCTGAGTATTCGTTTAATATTTTTAAAATTATCATGTACCAATTCTATTTTCGCATTAAAATGTTTCGAAAAAAGGCTCCTCGCATTGGAGATGGCGTCTTCATCCCGATCTATGCCAATAAATATGCCGTCTCCCCGGGCCCTCGCCAGGATTTCCTTGAAATGCCCGCCACCACCAAGAGTTGCATCCACATAAACGCCCCCCGGCATTACGGAAAGCAAATCTATCGTTTCATTCAGAAGTACAGGCCTGTGGTATTTATAGTCCATTTTCATCTACCATCCATGCTATAAGCCTAAATCCAATTTTTCCGCTATTTCTTCATATGACGCTGAAGCCTGTCTGCTGTAAACTTCCCATTCCTCCACGCTCCAGATTTCAGCCCTATTTGAAACACCGATTATTATGATATCCCTGTCAATCCCGGCATAGTCTCTCAGCTGCGGAGGGACCAGTATCCTGCCCTGTTTATCCATTTCAATCTCCACCGCTCCCGAAAAGAAAAACCGGATAAACGCCCTGGCATCCTTCTGAGTGAAAGGAAGGGATTTGAGCTTCTGTTCCAGCACCGCCCATTCATCTTTAGGATATACAAACAGGCAGCGATCCAAACCCTTTGTAAGAATAAAAGTATCCCCCAACAATTCTCTGAATCGGGCCGGAATAGTCAATCTTCCTTTTGGGTCCAGTGCATGCTGGAACTGCCCCATGAACATATCATTTCACTCCACTCAGGTATTCTATTATTCCACTTTCCTCCACTTTCATCCACTTTATCTATTCTAGGAATATTTTAAAAATCCTTCCTGCTGCAGAAAAAAAATAAAAAAAAAGATGGGTTTTTAAAATCCATCTTTTGAAATATAGTTTTTGCTATTTGGGCATTACGATGGATACAGCATGTCTTGAAAAGTCAAAAAAAGAATCCAGTCTTCTCATAACGTCTTCTAGCTTGACATCTTCAAGGGCTTTTAAATAATCGAAAATATCGATGTTCTTATGATAATATGACACAAACGAGGTTGCGATGAATTCCACCGAATTGAACCCCTGAATAAAATCCCCCAAAAATTTTTTCTTTACCCTTTTAAAATCTTCTTCCGAAATCCCTTTATCTCTGCTTTTTGAAATGCTGTTAAGAATTTCTTCGTGAAGCCTTTCCGGTTCCCTAGTTTCGCCGCCGATGGTACAAAAACCATAATCTTTCTGGCCCTCGTAACTGAAACTAAACCTGTCGTCTATCAGCCCTTTTTCATATAATCTTTCATACATCTCTGAACTTTTCCCGAAAAGCACTTCCATTAATATCCCTATGCTCAATTCCTTTTTCAGCAACTCGTATCCGTCATAGCCCACATCCGTATCTTTAAATCCCATTAAAAACATCGGTTCAGACACATCGAGCCTTATAGCGGAAGCCGAAGTATTGATAAATCCCGGCTCTTCCGGATAAATCCTCTTAATGGGCGGCTGAACGCCCATGTTTTTCTTGGCCTCCTGTTTTTCAACCAGGTTGAAAACCTTCTCCGGTTCTATGCACCCCGTAACGAACAATATCATGTTGCTGGGATGATAAAAGGTATTATAGCATTTATAAAGGGTATCCACATCGATTTTTTGAATGGAATCCACGGTACCCCCTATGTCAATCCTGACTGGGTGATTGTGGTAGAGGCACCTCAAAAGGTTTAGAAGCACCTGCCATTCCGGCTCGTCTTCATACATTCTGAGCTCTTGCGTTATAATGCCTTTCTCTTTTTCCACACTTTCACTGGTAAAATATGGCGTTTCAACAAATTCCATCAATAAATTGATATTCTGCTCAAAGAATGAAGTTGCTGAAAAAAGGTAAGTAGTATTGGTATAATTTGTAAAAGCATTGGATGAAGCGCCCAATTCCGCAAATTTATCGAAGACGTTGCCGTATTCCATTTCAAACATCTTATGTTCCAGAAAATGCGCTATGCCTTCGGGAACTTTGAGATGCTCACCGGTGCCTGGTACAATAAATTCGCTGTCTATGGAACCATAACGTGTGGAATACATCGCAAAGACTTTGTTGAAATTCTTCTTGGGAAGAACAAAAGCAGTCAGCCCATTATTATATTTATGAGAATATAGTCTCTCTCCTAAAAAAGCATCCATTTATCTTCCACCTTTCGATCTGCCTTTTTATTGTCACAATCACTTTTTATTGAGGAAAAATATGGTGTCGAGTTCGATTTTTTGCGCCACTTTTCGGACGTCATCTTTTGACACGCTCTGTATTTTTTTAATCATATCTTCGGTAGATTCTCTTACACCGTTGATAATACCGTCAAGATATAGGCTGATAATCATGGAGGGGCTGTCTGCGGTCTCTTTTAGCGAACTAATAATGCTCTTTACGGTGCTGTCGAATTCATAGTTGGAAATCTTTCCGGCTTTAATGTCTTCAAGCTGTTCTTTAATAATTCCTACAGCTCTGTCAAAATTTGAAAAGTCTATGCCGCAGCCTATCAACATAAGGCCCTTGTTTTTTTCAAGCTTCGAAAAGGCATAATAAGCAAGACCGGCTTTTTCTCTGACATTCTGGAACAGTTTGGAATGAGGTCCCCCTCCAAGGATGCCGTTATACACCATAAGAGCGTAATAATCATCGTCGCCGTATCTGGTATTGGTGCGGAAGCCCATTGACAATTTGCCCTGATTGACATCCTGGTTTTCTTCAACTATTTTTTCTTTTGTTATTTCCTTTTTAAAACAAGTTGAATTAACGGTTTTCTCCGCATGCCGATGGAAATCAAAAAGTTTCTCGATTCTGCATGCAACATCATCTTCATCCACATCTCCCAGTACAAAAAAGTCCATGGGGCACTTATAAATGCACTCGAGGTAATAGCTGTACAAATTGCTTTTATCTATTTTTTCGAGGTCTTCAACATTTCCGTACTTATAAATGCTGAAGGCCTCGTCTTTGCACATCTCTTGAAAGCATCGTTCAATAGCGTAATTGAATTTGTCATTGTATAGCGATTCTATTGATCTTTTCAGCACATCTTTTTCCTGTTCTACATACGCTTCCTTAAAACCCCCGTCTTCCAAAACTGGATTCAATACGAGTTCTTTAAAGACATTGAGACTGTCATCCATTATATCTTTGCCTCGTATATATTTGGGGTTTACCGTTTCCAGAAAGAATTGCAATATCTGCCTTTCCCCCCTTTTTAATATATCACCGCCCATATCAGCACCGTAAAGATTTTCCAAATAAAGACTTATATGTCTCGAAGTGGGGAAATTTTGAGTGCCTCGCTTTAATACAAACGGTAAAAGAGCGGTCATGGTTGCGGTTTCTTTTTTTAAATTTTGATGAATAAAAATACAAAAAGTATTAGTTTTGAATTTGTCGGTTGAATGAATAAAAAGATTTATACCATTTTTCAATGTCCGGTGAGTAAAAATATCTTTCAAATTTTTAACCTCCTTGATGATGTCTTGCATTGACGTATTGCATTTATTATAATTTCCACTTTTTCTTTAAAATTCCTGCTTTGCTGATCCCTTTGTTTTATAATTCCCTTCATTATAGTCTGTATGCAGTTGATCCGCAAAGCCTATACGAAAAGCCTGCCGACAGCAGCGATTTTCAGCATCGGCATTCGATATTTTATATAATCACCAAAAATAGAAAAAAAGCATTTGAAAAAAATCTATATTTGTAGTATAATAACATCCGTCGGGGCGTAGCGCAGTTTGGTAGCGCGTTCGGTTCGGGTCCGAAAGGTCGTGGGTTCAAATCCCGCCGCCCCGACCATTTTTTATTTGATATATAACCACAAAAAACCACTGGGCACGGATGTGGTTTTTTATAATTTAAAGAAAAATTTCATGCTTTTTATCCATAATACTTTTATCCACAATAGCATACAGGTTAATAAAGCGAGATGGTTTGATTTGGTTCAGATAGATGATGCCGGCAGCGGTAGCCTTATTGGCGGTACCTGCATAGGCCTTTATTTCGACAAAGGAAGAATAATTGACTTTGATTTCATTCCTTTAGAATTCTTCAATCCGGAAAATTTTAAAAAAAAACTTTATCAGCAACAGGTAATTAACATAGTATCAAACTTTTTTCTGAAATATTCCATTCCTACTGACGAACCCATAGAAGTATGTCAGGGCTATATCTTTGATGCTCTCAGAAATTATTTTGCCCAGAATGATTTCATTTGGAAAAATGTCAAAATCCAGGGAGTCCTTCAGGATAAAGTTGAGAAAACCTTTGCCGATTATGCTGTATCCCTGGGCCTTCCTGAAAACTATGTATTATTTACGAAATACCCCTTCCATTTCCATAAACTCCTTCGGTGGGTCTATGCCGATTATGATGCGAGAAAGAGTTTGTGCAAAACCGGTTGGAAAAGCTGGAAAAAGTACGGGGATTTGCCGGTTGAAGCCGATTTCGGTATCATGGATGTGCCGGGTTATTACTGCTTAAAATGCGGCAAAAAAATAAGGACTAAAAGCCCCATCAGAATCTTGAAATTTTTCAGCAACAGGCAGAACATAATATACCTGCATGAAGACTGTGCGTCTAAAACCTGCCAGACTTCATGATGGAAATAAGCAGCCAGAATCCCATGAAACCAGCTATTACAAACCCCAGTTCAGCTACAGGCATTTTCAGAAATAGCCGGCGGCTTTGATCAGCCATCAATGACGACCCCATGATTAGGCTCGCAACGATAATGCTAAAAGCAAGGCGGTTGCTAATTATGTCCAGGCGGCTTATCAAGCGATCCAGTTTCTCATGCTTTAATGTCAGTTGTATTTCTCCCCGTTCAATCATCTCCAGGACTTTTAAAGAATGCCTCGGCAAACCAAAGCCATAGTCTCTGATTTTATTGAGCGAATTGTAAAGCTCCGCAGTTAACCCTTTTATTGAATAGTTCCGCCTTATGGCTTCTTTAACGTAAGGTTCTGCAATTTCAACAATGCTCATGTTCGGTGCAAGCATGGCCAGAATTCCCTCCAGCGTTATAAGAGTCTTCGCAAGCAATGCCAGTTCCGAGGGCACTTTAATCTGATATTTACGGGCCATTTCCAGCATTTGAGTCATAACATCCCCGACGCTTATTTCTTTAAAAGGCACATCGTAATATCTAGACATTAGGTGTTCAATATCGCTTTTCAATTCCTCCCGGTTCACCATTTTCCTTGCAATCCCCATTTCAAGCAGGACTTTGCATATATTCTCCGAATCCTTGTCGATCACTGCTATCATTAAACGTACGCCGAGCTTTTTCAATTCTTCCCTGAGTGTTCCAACCATACCGAAATCCAGCAACCCAATTTTGCCGTCATTTAATACAATTATGTTGCCCGGATGCGGGTCTGCATGAAAAAATCCGAACCTGACAATCTGTTTTATATAGCAGCTTGCAAGATTTCCAGCGACTTTTTCGGAGTTTATTTTTGCACGTATCAGTGCCTCTATATCCGTCACTTTTATGCCGGAAATATACTCCTGCGTCAGTACCCTGGAGGTGGTATATTTCCAAAAAATCTGCGGGATGTACACTTCTTTTGAACCTTCAAAGCATTTCCTTAAGCGCTCGGCATTCCTGCCCTCTCTGGAAAAATCCATTTCCTTCATTAGGGAATTAGAAAATTCTTCCACAAGTTCCACAAGGCCGTACATCCTTGCCCACTCAAATCGTTGTTCCAAAATCGTCGCCAAATCCAATATTATGTCCAGGTCTTCAGCCACCATTTCTTCTATATGCGGTCTTTTAACCTTTACTATTACATCTTCTCCAGTGACAAGTCTTGCCCTATAAACCTGGCCGATGGAAGCCGAAGCTATAGGTTCCTCGGAGAATGCGTCAAAGATTTCCCCAATAGGGTTAGCCAGTTCTTCCGATACGATGCTCCTGGCTTCATCGGTACTGAAAGGTTTTACTTCATCTTGCAATTTTTCCAATTCTATCAAAATATCGCCAGGTACAATATCCTTTCGAGTGCTGAGCATCTGACCGAGCTTTATAAACGTGGGTCCGAGTTCCTCCAGAACATGCCTTACTCTAACTGCAACAGGGTCTTTATGGAAATGGGCCGAAGTTTTCCTTTTCTTTAGAGGAAAATATTCAAAAAGTCCGATTTTATCCATCACAAGCCCAAATCCATTCTTTATTAAAACATTGGCAATCTCCCGAACTCGCCGGATATTCCTGTACCGCGTGTAAAACCCCATGTTTTTTCACCTATCTTGAAAGAAATGAGCCAGCCGCTGTTTTTACGGTACTGAAGGTGAGTTTGAACAGGCCTCGATTTTTGGATAATACGTCCTCCAGCGCATTAAGCATAAAGTCTATATCTTGCTCCTCAATAATAAGAGGAGGTTCCATCCTAATCACATTAGGGTTGTTTAGTGTGTAAGCCGTAATTATCCTGTGGCTGTTTAAAAGTTCGCCTGCCACCATGGCTCCTGCAAATTCCTCATAAAATTTGCTCACGGCTCCGCCTGTTATCCTGTTCAGAAATCCTTTTTCCAGTGTTTGAAATTCTATTCCTACCATTAGCCCCCTGCCTCGCACTTCTTTAATGATACTGTATTTATCCTTCAGGGTCTTCAGCCCGCGAATCATGTGCTCTCCCATTTTCCGGGCGCGTTCCGGCAGGTTTTTTTCCACAATTGCTGAAATGGCAGCTATGCCTGCGGCGCATGCCATCGTATTGCCGCCAAAGGTTGATGTGTGCAAAAGACATTTTTCCATACCGCCGAAGGCCTTCTCCCATACCTCTGGGGTAGTTGCAAAAGCGCCAATGGGCATTACCCCTCCCCCGAGAGATTTGGCCACACACATTATATCCGGAGCTACTCCCTCGTGTTCGCATGCGAACATACTACCCGTGCGGCCAAAGCCTGTCTGTATCTCATCAACTATCAGCAGGGTTTCATACCGGCTGCAAAGCTCCCGGGCGCTCTTCAGATAACCATCCGGAGGCACTATTATCCCGCCTTCTCCCTGGATTGGTTCTACTATGAATGCCGCCACATTTTTTGTCCTTAATTTTTCTTCCAGAGCATCTATGCAGCCGTATTCCACAGTCTCAAATCCGGGAACAAGGGGCGAAAACGGCATCTGATATTTTTTCCTGCCGGTAGCAGAAAGTGCCCCCATTGTTTTGCCATGAAAAGAACCTTCACATGAAACGATATTATGCCTGCCGGTGGCAGCTCGAGCCGTTTTCAGCGCACCCTCAACCGCCTCAGCACCGCTGTTGCAAAAAAAGCTGTGCTTAAGACCAGAGGGAGCCACCTGAGAAAGGTTATGACCCAGAACTGCTGCGTATGTACTCAAAGATGCCTGAAGCAAATTCGGTCTTTTGCTGACTCTAGAAAGCGCATCAATAATTTCCGGAGGATTATGGCCCAGATTCAATGCGCCGTAAGCCCCAAGAAAATCTATATACTTTTTACCCTCGCTATCCCATACATAACAGCCTTCAGCCTTCACAAAATTTTTGTCAAAATTTAAAAGGCTTAGCATGTAAGCAAGCCCCGGGTTGACATATTCGGAATACAATTTTCTTATCTCGCTGCGGGAAAGTTTTTCCACATCATCGAGTTGATAAATCATACGGCACACTCCCTTTCTTCTTCTTATTTGAATTATATAACAGTCTATCGGTTATGTCAAAAATGTTTTTAAATTCCTTTGATAGCAATGCTAAAATTTTTTATGGCTTTCTATACATACATCTTTTAAAAGTTAAAGCTTATTTATATCCCCATAAATTAAGTTCAAAAAGCCCCTGATTTTTACAGGGGCATTTTAAAAACCTGCATGGGTCAAAATTCGGGTTTGATTTTGAAAGGCGCTAGTTAAAAATTCGCATTTGCTATTGCCTTTTTTTGCGATTTTTTGCCGAAACAATAATATTCGTATATAAGCTTGTCCAGTTTGAGGCTCAAAAGATATGCCTTCTGACTATTAAGATTCCCTTCCATGTCCAAGGTTTTATATAGCTCTGCTTTCAGATTGCAAATCTCATGGGATAAACTTCCTAACATTTGGGCCATCTCTCCTTTTAACAAATCAACGTAGGTGATTTTATCACAGCAAAACAGCAAATTCAAATTATTCGATGACTAGTTTATCCCATTAAAGCTATAAATTCCCATTATACTTTTTTTTCCGTTATAATTTTCTATATTATAACCCTTCCCTGCCTTAATTCAAAATATTTGTCATAAGTTGTTAGAGTTTGTCAACTTACAATTTTTGTATTTTCTTTTGTGCCTTTCCCATTTTCGGAGCGACTCCAAAAGAATTTAAAGCTGAAATTACTATTAAGGCCAGAAAACCACCCACCATCGCAGTAATCAACTGCGGGAACTGGAGTGCGGAAGAAACCGCTGGATTCAAATGGAGTATATACATTGTGGCAATATATAAAACTCCGAATTTAATAAAAGATGATACCACAACTGCTAAGTATGAATTTAAAGGCTTTAAAAAGTAAAATGCTATTACCAACAGTGCATTTCCCAGCATAATAAATGGTATTGCAGGCGCCAGCGCTGCCTTTAATATGCCGACAAGCAGAGCAATCCATGGGGTAGCGGCACCAATTATCACACCGGAGGGCCACCCAACGGTGCACGCTGAAATTAGAAGAATCGCGTTCACAAGCGGGCCGGTAAAAAACTGGCCGAACTTCAAGCTCTGAAAAGCTATGGTCAATGCCAGCAATAATGCTGTTCTTGTCATTAACTTTATTTTGCCGTTCAATTTTCGCATCCCCCTATTTATCGACTTGATTTAATTATAGCCGCAATTGCAATTAAAATCAACAAATTTTACCTCTTAAACTCTTAAAAGACGCGATTTGTTTTGGCGGCTTTCTTTCGGCAAAATAGGAGGCTTTATAGACTCGCGCGTTATTTATTTTTTTCGCTATCGATTACTTCATATTCCACATCGATCGTATCCGGGTCATTTCTTTGTCTTCGAGCAAAATTGGATTTATTTTTGGTTTCAGCGTATTTTTTTAACTTGCCAGACATAAAAGAAAGCATTAATAAAAAAACAACGAAATCGTCAAGAATCCCTATTCCGAAAATGGGATCGGGTATAACATCTATCGGAGAAATAAAATACAAAATTGATATGATTATCCATATCTTTTCACCTATGGGAACTGAAGGGTCCAGCATAAACTTGAAAGCCATCCAGAGTCCTTTAAATAACCCAAAATAATTTGAACTGCTCATGCTCAGCACCCCTTTGTAAAATCATTGACGCCAATTTCACTTTTACCGCTTATCTTTTTTTCTTCGGGATTTGGCACCATCAGGCTGGCGGTCAGGGATATTCCAAGAAAAACAACGGTGCTCATCATCGCCAAGTAAAGATTCCCTCCCAGTGCGTCGGAAAGAATCCCCGTAAAAAGTCCTCCTATGCCTCCCATGCCAAAAGTAAAGCCCTGCATTAGTCCTGTGGCCATACTCGGATTTTGAGGATACAAACTCTGGGCCAAAACCACCGAACCCGGAAAAGCCGATTGAATCAAAGCCCCACCCAGCAGTAAACATATCAAAGAAACATAGCCGCTTAAGCCGAAGAACCCAATGAGCAAAATAATTGATACGATTGAGGAATAAATAAGCGTCCTTTTGATTCCTATGCTATCGGACACGAAACCTCCGGCTATGCCTCCGATGCTTTGAAAAAATAATAAAAGCGAAAGAATGCCAGAACCGGCGGTCTCAGAATATCCCTTTGAAACAAACAACATGCCGGTATACATTGTAAAAGTGCTCAGCGTCCATGTCCTGAATCCTACCACAATCACCATTAAAATCAGATATTTAAATTTGCTCTGAAAAGGCTCTGTTTTTGAATTGATGGCAGTTCTGGATACATACGAGCCTTTCAAGCTTTTTTGATATATCAACATTATTATTCCTACGGTAATTCCCGGCAACCCCAGGAGTAGGATACCCCTTAACCCATAGGCATTTTTCAAAAGAGCGGCGGAGATGGGAGCCATGGTCATACCAACTGTTCCAGCCGTAATATACAGAGCCATAATAAAGCCCTGATTTTTGGGCGTCAAATTGGTGATCAGAACAGAGCCCAGGGGATGATACAATGAAGAACCGATACCGGCCAAGGTAACGACTATAAGCAGAAATATATAGTTATTTGCTGCCCCTACCATGGCCATGAAGACGGCAGAAATTATCACCGATATCGCCGGAACAGCGGAACCGTTGAACTTCCCTCCCAGGTAGCCGAAAACAGGCTGCAGCCATGATGAAGTGAAGGACAGCATTGCAAACAGCAGCCCGGACAGAGTCATTGATAAACCCATGTTTTTTGCTATGGCAGGCATCAAACCGGGTAAAACATTGCCGTAAAAATCAATAAAAAAATGCCCCATGGAAATCAAATACAAGCGGTACAATAATATCTTGCATGACTTTTTCCTCCATATTGATTTGTCAGCATTCGAGTCAAGAGAATCCGAATCAACTTTTTTAAGCCATAAACCGGACTGACTCAATGACTCAATCTTTTCAGCAAAGCGTGTTTATCTGTTTTTCATGGTTGTTTGAAGCTGCAATTTCTAGATAAATAGCAAGTTCTATTCTCTTCTTTTGCAGTTCGCATGTTATTTCATAAGGAATTTTCATGTCCCCTTTTATATGGTAATTATTGGCATTGCAACCCCCGCTGCAGAAAAATCTTGCCCAGCAAGCAGAACATTCGGGTTTTGCAAAAACATGGGTGTTTTTAAACTTTTCCCCAATGCTTTCGCTTAATTTTTTATCAAAGACATTGCCCATGATGAAATCTTCCATGCCGACGAACTGATGGCACGGATATATGTCTCCGCTTGGTGTAACCGCCAGATATTCCCGACCTGCACCACATGCCGACAGCCTTTTGTATATGCACGGACCGTGATATATGTTCACATTGAAATGATAAAATCTGAAAGGATTTTTTCCCGTTCTTTTCCTTTGCAAATATTCCATTGCGATTTTCTCATACTGTTCATTTATTAGCCGTATATCGGATTCCTTCAGCAGGAAATCTCCTTCAGTTCCTATTACCGGTTCTATTGATATTTGCCTGAATCCCATGTCCGCCAAATGAAAGACATCTTTGGAAAAATCCAAATTCTTATTAGTAAATGTGCCTCTAACATAATAATCCTTATTGTCCTTTTCCCGCAGCATTACTACTTTATTAATGTTTTTTATTATTATATCATACGATCCGCAACCGTCAGCCCTTACCCTCATCCCGTCATTTACATCTTTTCGTCCATCCAGGCTCAGCACGATATTGTCCATGTTTTGGTGCAAATAATCTATAATCACATCATTTAAGAGCATAGCATTGGTTGTGATGGTGAAATGAAACTTTTTGCCGGCTTTTGCCTCAATACTTTTCGCATATGAAACCACTTCTTTTATCGTATCAAGCGCCATCAGCGGTTCCCCGCCGAAAAAATCTATCTCCATGTTCTTTAGGTTTCCCGAATGCTCCATAAGAAAATCCACGGCATTCCTTCCCACCTCTTTTGACATCAACTCTCTTCCGCCTTGATAATCCCCCTTGGCAGCAAAACAATACTTGCACCGCAGATTGCAGTCATGGGCTACATTCAGGCACAGCGCCTTAACATACCGCCTGTTTCTAATCTGGTCTACGGCAAATGAAAAGTCCGCCTCTGTGAATATAAGTTGCTCCGCCTTCAGTTTTTCTATTTCCGATAAAGCTTCCAAAATATCAGTTTTTGAATGCTTACCAACAAGCTGTTTTATAATATGTTCTTCATCAAACTCATCATAATAATCCAGCACGTCGAAAACAATATCATCTATTTCAAATATCGAACCGCTGTTGACATCAAGAACAATGTTTTTATCAAATGCCCTGAATTTATGTATCTGACCGTTCAAGCGCATCCTCCCCCATCTTGAATACAATCCATATGCACGAAACAAATATCATTTTACCACAAACAAAACTTATAATAAATATCATTTTATTCATAATCAAACAATAGAATTCTTAGACCTTGACAAAACAGCGGAAAAGTTGTATATAAAAAATTGTATACGGTTATGTTCGCATTAAGTTTTATGCAAACGGAGGGATGATCGTGCCGACCTATGAATACAGATGCAAAAAATGCGGTGACTTTGAAAAAGAACAGTCCATAAAAGACAGCCCCCTGCATTTATGCCCCACCTGCGGAGGGCCCGTACAGAGGCTTATAAGCCCCAATGTGGGTCTGGTCTTCAAGGGTTCCGGATTTCACATTACGGACTATGTCCATAAAGACGAGAAGAAACATTCTAAAGTTGAAAGCATCGGCGAAAAATCCGAGAGCAAAGATACTTCAACGGACACAAAAGTTCAAAAGAAAGCGGGATAAGGAAAAAGGCGCATTTAGCGCCTTTTTCTGTTTTAATCAGATATCTTTTATTTTAATATCCGATGCAAAGACTCCCACCACATGCCCTTTTTCATTTTTTATGGGAACCGATACGGTAACACACGTATCATCGGTTCCAACCGGTATGTAGGGTTCCGAAACATAACTATTCCCTTTAATCGCCTCGCAGTACCATGGCCGAAAAGAAATATCTTCTATATCAACCTGACGGGTTATATAAAACAGCCTGCCGCCTGCGGCGGAATAAAGAATTTGAAACTCCGGATGTTCTCCCTGCAGCTTTTCAAACACCTTTTTATGTTCATTCCTATCCATCGATACAATTTCTTTTGATTTTGCATTTTTCCGCAAAATATCCAGAAGTTTTTCAATCGCTCCTTTCTTATCTTCAGAAATCACGGCATCGTTTCCGAAACTCCTTATTATTTCATTCAAACGGGTCTGTGTATTTTTGAGATATGCCGCCATGCGCGAAAGTTCTTCCAGAGCCGCCTTTTGCTGTTCGCTGGCTGCCGCCACTTCCTGCGTCGCTGCCGATGTTTCCTCCGTAACCTTAACTATATCGTTGAAAGAATCCACTATATTTTTTACTTCTTTAGCCTGTCCGGATGCATTTTGCTCTATTTCGGCCAATTCTCTTTCCACTTCATTGGCGGTCCTGAATACATTTTCGAGAAAAGTCTGTGTTTGCCGAGCATTTGAAACATGGTTTACGGAACGCTGTAAATTCTTCCTGGTTGTTTCCAGATTTTTATTTATACCACCTACCATTTCCCCGAGAATTTCTCCGATATTTTTTGCCAGCACTTTTGATTCCTCAGCCAGTTTCCTTATCTCCTGTGCCACCACGGCAAATCCGCGCCCGTACTCCCCTGCCCTGGCAGCTTCAATAGCGGCGTTCAATGCCAGCAAATTTGTCTGTTCCGCTACGTTTTCCACGGAAATGGTTATATCGCCAATTTTCTTGCTTTTTTCAGTAAGCTCGCTGATATCTCTGACTAGTGCTTCGCTATGTCTGCCGCTTTCGACTATATCTTCTATAAGAAGTTTCAAAGTTTCGAAAGAATTATTCAAAACATCAAGCAATGTTTTAAACCCTTCTCCAGTGGTGCGGGCTCTTGCAAGAATATTATTGGATTTTTCCAGCAAATCTGATAGCCGCCCTTTTGACTCCACCGAAAGGGCGGCCTGATGCTCAGCCCCTCCGGCCACGCTCTGTATCGATTCTACTATCTGGCTGTAAGAACTGTCCACATCTTGCACGCTTCGGGAAAGCTGTTCCGATAAGTATACAGCCTGTTCGGACACTATCTTCAATTCACGCTTTATTCCCTTGACCGTGTCAATAAAACCCTTCATTTGATTGGCCAGACCTGCAAATAAAAATATCTTCTTTTTTTCCGTATTATCTTTTGCGGCAGATTCCATGGATTTTCGCATATGGGTGTCAAATCGAACAATTGATTCCGTCAGCAAATGCAGCAAAACTATTGACATTAAAAGGCCAGCACATGATACTATTTCAAATATATATTCCGGCATTTTAAAAAATTCGACCGCCGCCAGAGCTGAAAAAGCAACGATTAAAACAAGTAAAGAATAAATCCTAAATTCCAATATTTTTTTATCCAAAATATTTCCCTCCTTTCTGTATAAAATTAGATAAATTTTACAAAATTCCTGCAGCTGATCAAGCATATTTTTCAAAATATGGAACTTTATGCTTTGCCATTTATTTTAAACAAAACGCACTATTTGCACATAGGTGCGAATTCTCCGTTTCAAAATTTCGATGCATCTTTCAACACTTCATCACCCGCGGCATAATTCTGAAATGTCCTTGCCATACCTAATTCAGTTATTTTAAAAGGTTTTATTTTTTTGATGCTCTTTTCCAAAAAAAAAACAATATCTCCCTCATTTGCCTTGTAAAAACCCGTCAAGCAGTTAAAACCGATGTCTGCCGGCTCCATTCGGTCCTATCAAGCTGGTAATAGAATTTTCCTCTATCTCAAAGCTCAGATTGCTTACAGCCGTTAATCCTCCAAATCTCAAAGTAAGATTATTTACCTGTGAATAGCCATGATGACTTACACCCCTTATAAAATTTTTAATTGCTTTTTCAAGCCATAACCCTTGAGGTCGGAAGCCCCACAAACGCCCCTGTCATATAAATATCCCCATGAGCAAAATTTAATAATTTTATTATTCCGTAAACCATTGTATACCCCAGTGCCACCAGGCTGTAAACCGAACCCAGCATAAGCCCACTAATAATTTGCTTCATACACAATATTCATCATCGAAAATCCATCATTTTTTCGAGCAGTCTAGTGCTGATTAAAACAGAGGAATTATACCCCGGTCAAATAATATTCGTTTAACCGAAGTATAACTCCTCAAAAAAATCCTATAAAATCGAAATTTTACGCTACTGCAAAAGATTCCATTTGCTGTCTTTCGCCTCCAAGAGAACAAAGTTGCTCTTCGCGAAAGTGCCATCATCGGTCATTGTCACTTCACCCGAAATGCCTTTGAATCCTTTTGCTTCTTTTAATGCTTTTATAACTGCGTCTTTTTCGGCAGACCCCGCTCTTTCAATAGCATCCTCCTGCTCGCCTTTATTCACCACCTCTATGCCCAGCACCTTGTGCCCGACTTGATTTCATCCGACGCCATAATCATGGCATTTTCCATGTCTTTGCCATAAGTGGCTTCCGAACCGGTGAGCGGCATTACCAGGCCCACTTTGATTTCACCGTTAAATGTCTTTTCTCCGGATTTACTTTCACCCTGACTGTTAGCGCTCGAACCCTGCTGCGATGTCTGTTGACCCCCACAGCCAAACAAAATCAAAGCTTATGTCAGCTTTTTTATAAATTGCCATTCAAACCCACAATATCCCTTATGACTAAAAAATATAAAGTGCCGGCATATTAATTAATCAGCCCTTCGCATTTTAGGATCCAAAAAGTCTCGCAAGCCATCCCCCACCAGATTGAAACCGAGGACGGTGAGCAATATGGCCATGCCTGGAAAAGTGGGGTACCACCAGTGGCTCAGAAGATACTGGCGGCCGGTAGAAATCATGGCGCCCCATTCGGGAGTAGGCGGCTGAGCCCCCAGGCCTATAAAGCTGAGCCCCGCTGTAAGCTGTATAGCAAATCCTATATCCATCGTAGCCTGCACTATTATGGGGGAGATGCAGTTGGGAAGGATGTGTTTGAAAATTATTTTAATATCCCTGTTGCCTATAGCCCTTGCAGCTTCTACGTATTCAAACTGTCTGAGCGCCAGTACTTGGCCTCTTACCAGCCTGGTGTACCACGGCCACCATGTAAGACTGACAGCCATCACTGCATTCGTAAGCGTTGGCCCAAGTGCAGCTGCTACAGCCATGGCCAGAATCAGGGATGGAAACGAAAGAAACATGTCGGTTATCCTCATTATTGTCTCATCTATCCATCCTCCAAAATATCCGCTGACGCCTCCCAGCGTCGCGCCTATCAATACGGCGGATGCCACGACTTCTATGCCGACCTGCAGGGATATCCTGGCACCGTAAACGATTCTGCTGAAGATGTCTCTTCCCATTTCATCGGTCCCGAGGATATGTCCTGGGCCCGGTGGAAGAAGTTTATTGGACATGAATATGGCCACAGGATCAGCCCTGGCTATCCATGGTGCCACAACTGCAGTTAATATAATCGCCATTACTATTATGACACCAATAACATTAAGAGGGTTTTTAAAAAATTTAGCTAATGACTTCTTGTTCATAACAATTTCCCCAATCATTTGTATACGATCCTCGGGTCGACAAAAGCATAGCTTATGTCAATCACCAGGTTTACGGCTACAAAAATAGTTGTGATAACCAATGTAACTCCCATAATGGCAGGGAAATTCAGCGTCATTATGGCGTGGACTCCGTAATTTCCTAAGCCTGGCCAGGAAAATACCGTTTCCGTAAGGACGGCACCCCCAAGGAGGGAGGCAAACTGAAGTCCTATAAGGGTCAACACAGGCAATATGGCGTTGCGCAGGGCATGCTTGTAGATTACAATTCTTTCTGAAAGCCCCTTGGCCCTGGCGGTCCTGATATAGTCTTCATTCAAAATCTCAAGGATACTCGAGCGGGTCATCCTGGTAAACACGGCCATAGATCCATAGCCCAGGGTAACAGCAGGCAAAATTATATGCAATATGCTGCTCTTTAATGCCAGCCAATCTAAAGACAATATGCTGTCGAGGATGTAAAGGCCGGTTATCTGTGTAGGAGGATTGAGTTCCATGCCAATTCGCCCGCCAATAGGCAATAAACCGAGATTTTTATAGAATAGAAGCTGAAGTAAAAGCCCCAGCCAAAATATTGGGGTTGAAGCTCCTAAAAGGCATACCATCCTGCCGCTGTGGTCTATTGGTGAGTTCCTTCTCACAGCGGATAGCACGCCGAGAGGCAAGCCCAGCAATACGCTTATTGCGAGAGCAAAAATTGAAAGCTCTACCGTCGCCGGGAGGTATTTCATCAATTCTTCACGCACAGGCCTGCGGGTCTCAACCGAAATCCCCATATCTCCACGCAACAGGCCTGACATGTATTTCATATATTGTACTGGCAGCGGTTTATCAAAGCCCAACTGTTTCCTTAAAGACTCGATCTGTTCGGGGCCTGCGTGGGGACCGGCCGCCAGCCGAACCGGGTCCCCTGGGATGGCATGGGAAATAATGAATGTAAGCAACGACATGCCGAAGAGTACTAATACCAGCATTGCCATTCTTCTTGCAATATATGTCCCCACTTTTACCCCTCCAAAAGTTATTCCTTATACATGAAATAGTATCTGTTCACAAGCAGGGGATGATATTCGAATCCTTTCACCCATGACCTCATGGTGGTTATGTTGTCTCTCGTCAGTATAAAGATATCCGGACAGTCCTCGTTTATTATCTGCTGCGCCTTTTTATACAGCTCCTCTCTATGAGAAGAATCAGTGGACTGGCGGGCTTCATCCAATAACTTATCCACTTCTTTGTTGATATAAAAAGACTGATTGATGCTGCCTATGGTTTTTGAATTATACATAGCGTACAGAACATCGTCCGGGTCCATATAATCCGGGTAAAACCCGCTTATGAACATATCCGGCGCCGTCTTGGGAGAGCTCAATAAATCTTTCATCGTTGCCCATGCAAGCACCTGTATATCAATATCAATTCCTAGATTTTTCATGTCGCTCTGAAAAAGCTCCGCCACCTTCTTATAGTCTTCTGCGCCCGTTTCCACCATCATGGTAAATTTCAGGCCACCGCCACCGGGGTAACCGGCCTCTTCAAGGAGTTTTTTGGCCTTTTCTACATCTTTTTCATATGGCTTTATACTGTCATCATGAGACCACATACCGACCGGCAGAGGACCTTGCATCTTTGTCCCCATGCCATTGAAAACACCATTGATGCAATCATCATAAGAAAAACCATAAGCCATAGCCTGGCGCACCCTTTTATCCTTTAGAGCACCCCTCTGGTTATTAAAAAATATATTTAGCAAATTAACAGTCTTGTTCTTTTGTACAGTTATATCAGGATTCTTAGAAAGCTGATCTATAACATCCCTGGGTATAGCATTGGCAAAATCTACATCTCCGCTTTCCAGCATGAGCCTTTGCGAAGAGGATTCCTGAACAACTTTCTGTATTATTTTGGATACATGCTTGCCTTCCCATCCACCCCAGTAGTCAGGATTTTTTACAAGAGTGAAATCTTGGCCCATATTCCAACTCTCAAGCTTATAAGGCCCAGTCCCAACCATGTTTTGTCTGAGCCAATCTTGTGCGAGATCGCCGTTTTTTTCATGGTCCTTGATAGCTTTAGGACTTATGATCAATGGACCGGATGGATTTGCAAGAGCGTGTAAAAAAGGAACAAATGCATAGGACAACGTGAATTTAACGGTGTTTTCATCCACTGCATCTATATTTTTAATCATGTCAAACATCCATGCAGGACCTTGATTAATTTTTAACAATCTTTCAAATGAAATCTTTACCGCCTCTGCATTAAAAGGAGTGCCGTCCGTGAACTTTACACCCTTTCTTAAGTAAAAGGTCCATACCTTGCCGTTGTCAGTGACTTCCCATCTTTCCGCCAGCTGCGGAATGACTTCACTGCTGCTGCCTTTATATGTAACAAGGCCTTCATATACTTGCGAAATGGCCGTGAGCGACTCGGGGTCATAAGCGATGTGCGGGTCCAGTGTCGTGGGCTGGTCATCATACGCTATTACCATGGTATCGGGGTTTTTAATCTCTGTATTTTTGGATTCCTTCTGGGTTTGCTGGCTTTGATTTGCAGTTTGCCCGCTCTCTGAAACTTTATTGGCCGATTGAGCGCAACCGCCGACTAATAAAGTGCACATGAGCAATATAATCAAAAGAACCGATAGGGATTTTTGTTTTTTCAAAATGAATTCCTCCTTGTGTTTTATTTCTTCATTCAATTCGATTTATGACGTAAATAAAACTTCCCGCCTCCTTCTGAAGTATAGTACTATGTGCTTTTAAAATTTTCTGCCTGATCTTTTAAATTATTATTCATAAAAATGGATATAAATTAGGTTTTATATTCTACAAAAATTATACAAGTCCTCTTTTTTGTAAGTTTTTTATTCAAATATTGAATATATAATTGTAGGCCTGGCGGATAACAAGGCTTCAAGGGTTTATCCACCAGGCCTACAAAAAATTTATTAAAATCTATCCCGAAAATATAAAGTAATATTTTCGTTATCTGTAGGTGATTTATTTTGCATCCAAATGTCTAAATTCGATTTTATATTTCCTGCATTCCTTGAATCCTGATGTGGTTGAAGTCTAAAGTCCCGCACATTTTTTACTTTTCTCAAAGAGCACGATCTGATGTCCGCGGTCTGGCGCTGCTGAGCGGCTTCCATCTCTGCGGGTCCTCTTCCGATTGCCACATGGGTTCATAAATTTTGTTAATACTTTGGGTTCATCATTATGGGCATCTTTCTGTCAGTCTTGCAATAATATCTCCCATTTCATTGGTGGAGACCAACTTTCCCGTTCCGGTATATATGTCAGAAGTTCTATAGCCTTCATCCAGAGCCTTGGTTACCGCCTGTTTTATTGCGGTTGAAGCATCGGCTGCCTGGAAAGAATACTCCAGCATTAGGCTTGCGGAGAGTATGCATGCGATGGGGTTTGCCCTGCCTGTGCCGGCAATATCAGGAGCTGAGCCGTGAGTTGGTTCGTAAAGGTAATGTTTTTTATCCCCTAGGCTGGCCGATGGCAGCATCCCTATGGACCCCGTCAGCACTGCGGATTCGTCGCTGAGAATGTCCCCAAAAGTGTTTTCGGTGAGGATGACATCGAACTGTACAGGGCTTGTCACCATCTGCATGGAGCAATTATCCACATACATGTGGCAAAGCTCTACATCGGCATATGCTCTTGCCACCTTTTCCACCACTTCCCGCCAGAGCCGGGAAGTTTCCAGGACATTCGCTTTATCTACGGATGTCACGCGTTTCTTCCTTTTTTGAGCGGCTTTAAAAGCTATATGCGCTACTCTTTCAATTTCATGCTCAGTATATGTCATTGTGTCAAAGGCTCGGACTTTTCCTCCGCTTTCATCCCTGCCTTTGGGAGTGCCGAAATATAATCCCCCTGTAAGTTCTCTCACGATTAACAAGTCTAGTTTTTCAACTATTTCCCGCTTTATTGGCGAAGCGTCTATAAGGGCAGGAAACAATACGGCAGGACGAAGATTGGCATAAAGTCCGAAGTGCTTCCTCAAGCCCAGAATGGCTCTTTCCGGCCGCAACCGGCCCTCCACGCCATCCCACCTGGGCCCTCCCACAGCTCCGAACAAAACAGCGTCACATTCCTCACATAGCTTTACAGTGGATTCGGGCAGCGGCATACCATAAGCATCTATGGCAGCGCCACCGGCAAGACCTTCAAGAAAGTCAAACTCCAAGTCGAATTTTTTCTCTACTGCGTGGAGAACTTTTACAGCCTCAGCCATAACTTCAGGACCTATGCCGTCTCCCGCCAGAACAGCAATCTTATACATCCTGATTTTCCGCCTTTCGAGCATAGTTTAGCAGGCCTCCTGCCTGGATTATGCCTTTAATAAAATCGGGAAAAGGCATGGCAGTATAAGAGCCGCCTGAAGTCAGATTGTTAATGATACCGGTATCGGTATCTATCTCCAGTTCGTCTCCCGCTTTGACAAAATCCACTGCTTCCTCGCATTCCAGGATTGGAAGGCCTATATTTATAGAGTTCCTGTAGAAAATTCTTGCGAAGGACCGTGCGATGACGCAGCTTATCCCACAGGTCTTTATGGCCAGCGGTGCATGCTCCCGTGAACTGCCGCATCCGAAATTTTTTCCTGCAATAATGATGTCTCCCGGGTTTACTTTTTTTGGAAAGCCAGGGTCCATATCCTCCATGCAATGGGAAGCCAGTTCCTGCGGATCAGTGGTATTCAAATAACGGGCCGGAATGATGACATCAGTGTCTATATTGTCTCCAAAAATCCATGTTCTGCCCTTGAATATCATATATCGGCCACCTCCGCTGGATGAGTTATTCTTCCTTTAACGGCGGAAGCTGCGGCCACCGCCGGATTTGCCAGGAAAATTTGGCTTTCGGGATGCCCCATACGACCCACAAAATTCCGATTTGTGGTGGATACTGCCTTTTCTCCCTTTGCAAGTATTCCCATATATCCTCCCAGGCAAGGTCCGCAGGTAGGCGTGCTTACAGCTGCACCTGACTCTATAAAAATTTCCATGATTCCTTCTTTTATCATCTGACTGTAAACCTCCTGAGTGGCAGGGATGATTATCAGCCTGACATACGGATGAACCCTGTGGCCCTTGATGACCCGGGCAGCCTGGCGCATATCCTCTATTCTGCCGTTTGTGCAGGACCCTATAACCACCTGGTCTATCGAAATATCCCCGACTTCGTGTATACTGACAGAGTTTTCCGGCAGGTGCGGAAGCGCCACCTGGGGCTCTATCTCGGATACATCGTAGTCGATAACCCGGCAGTATTTTGCGTCATTATCGCTTTTAAATATCTCATAATCTCTTTTTGCTCTTGATTTTACATATTCAAGAGTCACATCGTCGGGCTCCATGATACCGTTTTTGCCGCCGGCCTCAATGGCCATGTTGCTCATGGTAAACCTTTCGTCCATAGTGAGGTTCTTTAAAGCGTCTCCCGTAAATTCCATGGCTTTATACAGGGCGCCGTCCACTCCGATGTCTCCTATGGTGTAGAGGATGAGGTCTTTTCCTGTAACCCAGGGGTTTAGCCGGCCGTGATAGATAAATTTTATGGTTTCGGGTACTTTGAACCAGCATTTTCCTGTCATCATTGCAAAAGCCAGATCAGTGCTGCCCACACCGGTGGAAAATGCGCCCAGAGCTCCATATGTGCATGTATGAGAATCGGCGCCCACTACCAGATCGCCCGGAAGCACGATGCCCTGCTCGGGCAGCAGGGCGTGTTCCACACCCATTCTTCCCACTTCATAGTAATGCGCAATCTTTTGACTTCGGGCGAATTCCCTTAATGTTTTGCACAGTTCAGCGGATTTAATATCTTTATTCGGCGCGAAATGGTCGGGAATCAGTGCAATCCTTTCCCGATCGAAAACCTTATTTGCGCCTGCCTTTTTAAATTCTTCTATGGCGACAGGACCGGTGATATCGTTGGCCAGAGCAAGATCTACATCGGCCATGACGAGTTCTCCCGGCTCTACATATTCCTTATGGCAGTGTCTTGCAAGTATCTTTTGAGTTATGGTCATGCCCACGGTTGTGTACCTCCTCATGAACCGTTGCCGTTTACGAGGGTCTTGTTGAGTGCGTTGATGTATGCCAGAGCGCTGGCCTCGATGACATCTGTGCTCAAGCCTCTACCGGTATGAGTTTTGCCGTCTTTTTCTATTTTTACGATGACCTCGCCCATAGCATCCTTGCCGCCGGAAACGGATTTAATAGAATAATCCACCAATCGGCAATCTATATTGCATGCTCTTTCAAGAGCTCTGTAGGTGGCATCAACTGGGCCGTCACCTGTGGCCGCTTCCTCCACACTTTTTTCTCCTATTCTTACCTTTACCGTAGCTGTGGATATGGTTTGATTCCCGCTGGAAGTCTGAAAATATTCCAATGTAATCAGCTGCGGTATTTTAAGAACCTGGTCTTCCACCAGTGCTTCTATATCCTTGTCTGTGATTTCCTTTTTCTTATCCGCCAAATCCTTAAATCTTTCAAAGGCTTTGTTCAATTCTTCGTCGGACAGTTCATACCCCATTTCTTTCAGCCTCTGGGCAAAAGCGTGACGGCCGGAGAGTTTCCCCAACACCAGCCTGTTTGAGGAAAGCCCGATGGATTCCGGTGTCATGATTTCATAGGTAGATTTTTCCGAAAGCACCCCGTGTTGATGGATTCCGGATTCATGCGCAAAGGCATTGGCGCCGACAATGGCTTTATTCGGCTGAACATATATGCCCGACAGGGTGCTCACCAGCTTGCTGGTGCGGTAAATGTGCTTTGTTTCTATGTCTAAATATATATCGTATATATCCTTTCGTGTAATGAGGGCCATTACCACTTCTTCCAAAGCGGCATTGCCAGCCCTTTCCCCCAGGCCGTTTACCGCGCATTCAATCTGGTCGGCGCCATTTTTCACCGCTGCCAGGGAATTGGCCACAGCCATGCCCAAATCATTGTGGCAGTGAACACTTATCTTTACCTTATCCATTTCAGGAACCCTTTCCCGAAGGGTCCTAACCAGTTTGCCAAATTCCTCCGGCGTGGCGTAACCCACAGTATCGGGGATGTTTATAACAGTCGCTCCCGCACGGATGGCAGCGGAAAACAGCCTGCAGAGAAACTCTATTTCCGATCTGGATGCGTCTTCGGCCGAAAACTCCACATCTTCAACATAAGATTTAGCCCTTTTTACGGCTTCTTCGGCAGCTTCCAGCACCTGTTCGGGCGTCATCTTGAGTTTATATTTCATGTGAATCGGAGATGATGCAATGAACGTATGAATGCGGGGCCGCTCCGCTGCTTTTATGGCTTCGGCAGCCCTATCTATATCCTTAAAGTTTGCCCTGGCAAGTCCGGCTATCACGGGACCTTTAACATTTTCGGCTATTGTCTTTACGGCGTTGAAGTCTCCGTTAGATGCTATGGGGAATCCTGCTTCTATGACATTGACCTGGAGTTTTGCCAGTTGCTTGGCTATTTCCAGCTTCTCATGGGAATTCAGCGACACTCCCGGAGACTGTTCTCCATCCCGCAGGGTGGTATCGAAAATCTCAACTCTTCTTGCCATTTTACATGCCTCCTTTCTTTTGATTACTGTTGATTGTTTGAATCCAGATTTAAAAACTCCCTCTTTTATAGTTCGCACCGCTCAAATGCAGCGCGGAGTTAAGCCGAAGACGTTCTTAAACTTGAAATGAGCCGAGCAGGGGCGGCATTGAAGCATTATTCCGAATTTGCGGCGCAATCCTGCGGAGCTATGGTACAAGCTTCAGAACGTCTAGCTGAAAGGTCACAGGTGTCGCATTACTTCTGTTTTTTGAGCCACGGCATCATGCTGCGAAGTTCCGCTCCCACTTTTTCAACTGGATGTTCGGCTTCTTTTGCAAGAACTGTTTTATACACGGGGCGATTTGCCTGATTCTCCAGTATCCACCTCCTGGCAAATTCACCTGTTATGATTTCATCCAGCACTTTTTTCATTTCCCTGCGGGTGTCCTCATTTATGATTCTCTTGCCGACAGTGATGTCGCCGTATTTTGCCGTATCGCTGATAGAATATCTCATCCAGCCGATACCGCCTTCATATATTAAATCCACAATAAGCTTCATTTCATGCAGGCATTCAAAATATGCGATTTCGGGCTGATATCCCGCATTGACCAGGGTTTCAAATCCGGCTCTGATTAGTTCCGTTAAACCACCGCATAGTACGCACTGCTCGCCGAAGAGGTCTGTTTCGGTCTCTTCCGCAAAGGTGGTTTCGATTACTCCAGCCCGGGTACCGCCTATTCCCTTTGCATAAGCCAGAGCAATGTCTTTTGCCCTGCCGGTATAATCCTTCTCAACCGCCATGAGGCAGGGAACGCCTGCACCCTGTTCATACATCCTTCTCACAAGATGTCCCGGCCCCTTGGGAGCAATCATGAAAACATCCACATAATCTGGGGGTACAATCTGATGGTATCTGATATTGAATCCGTGAGCAAAAGCCAGAGCATTGCCCTCTTTAAGGTTGGGTTTTATTTCTTCTTCATAAATTTTTGCCTGCACATGGTCCGGAACAAGCATCATAATAATGTCCGCTTCATTTGCTGCATCGCTGACGGTCTTTACGGTCAAACCGGCTTCTTCGGCTGTTTTCCAGGATTTCGAGCCCTCATACAACCCTACTACCACATTTACTCCGCTGTCCTTTAGATTCAGAGCATGACCGTGGCCCTGGCTGCCGTAACCTATGACCGCAACGGTTCTGCCTTCCAGCAATTTCAAATCAGCATCTTTGTCATAATACATTTTCGCCATAATTATTCTTCCTCCTCAATTTTTATTGTTTTTGTTCCTCTATTCACGGCTATTACGCCGGTGCGGACCAATTCTTTTATTCCGAAAGGCTTTAAGAGTTCTTCAAAGGCACTAACTTTATCCTTGTCTCCAGTAAGCTCTATAATCATTGACTTGCGGCTCACATCAACGATATTTGCTCTGAAAATTTCCGCTATGTGAATGATTTCGGACCTCACCTGAGGCTCTGCATCAACCTTAATCAATACCAGTTCCCGGCTCACCGACTCCTCAGGGATTATCTTGCTGACCTTTATGACATCCACCAGTTTGTTCAGCTGTTTCTTTACCTGTTCAACAATATATTCATCCCCGTCCACCACTATAGTCATGCGGGAAATTTCGGGATTTTCGGTGGTGCCCACCGCCAGACTGTCAATGTTGAAGCCTCTGCGGCTGAAAAGGCCAGCTACCCTCGACAGTACACCGGGATGATTTTCCACCAGAACCGACAATGTTGTTTTCATAGGCTTCATCCTCCTATCATCTCATTGATGGGTGAGCCATTCAAAACCATGGGATAGACATTTTCGTTTATGTCCACCATGCATTCCAGCAAAAAACATCCCTTTTCAGAAATAAGTTCATCCAGAGCATTATCCAATTCTTCCCTGCTGTCTATTCTTTTTGCTTTGATTCCGTAACTTTCTGCAAGCTTCACGAAGTCCGGCACAAAACCGAAATTCACTTGGCTGTAACGCTTTTTGCAGTAAAATTCCTGCAGCTGTCTTACCAGGCCCAATCCTTTATTATTGAACAGAATCATTTTCAGAGAAAGATTGTTTTCCATGGCAGTGGCCATCTCCGCCAGGTTCATCTGGAAGCTGCCGTCTCCGCATATATTTATGACATTCTGCTCGGGCCTTGCAAATTTGGCTCCTATGGCTGCCGGCAAACCGTAACCCATGGTTCCGAGCCCCCCCGAACTGATAAAGGTACGGGGTTTAATAAATCTATAGTACTGGGCAACCCACATTTGATGGGAACCAACTTCCGTAGTAATTATGGCATTGCCTTCGGTCTTTGAGGAGAGAGCCTCGATTATTTCCTGGGGACACAGTTTGTCATTTTTATTGTATAAAAAAGACTTTTTCTTAAGTTCTGCAATACGGTCGTTCCATTCGGATGTCTGTTTCGGCTGAACCTCCTTCAGTATTTCTGCAAGAATACGTTTCACGTCGCCGACTATGGGAATATCCGCCTTTACATTTTTTCCTATTTCCGCCGGGTCTATATCGATATGAATTATTTTCGCCTTCGGAGCAAACCCCGTCACCCTGCCGGTCAATCGATCCCCGAATCTTGCTCCTGCAGCTATAACAAGATCGGATTCCGTTACTGCAATATTTGCATAGGGTGTTCCGTGCATGCCCATCATGCCCAGAGAAAGAGGGTGGTCTTCAGGAAAAGCTCCGATGCCCATGAGTGACGTAGCCACCGGAATATGGGCCTTTTCCGCGAGTTTCAGAAGCTCTTCTTCAGCACCGGCGGAATTTATCCCTCCTCCAGCGCATATAACGGGTCGCTGAGCTTTGTTGATGGCTTCGGCAGCCCTTGAAATCTGAAGCGGGTGTCCATCAAGTTTCGGTTTATATCCCCGAAGCGCAATCTGTTCGGGATATTTGAACTCTATTCTGGTCTCTGCCACATCTTTAGGCAAATCAATGAGCACCGGCCCCGGTCTCCCTGTCGAAGCTATATAAAAAGCTTCCTTGACGATTCGCGGAATATCTTCCGCTTTTTTCACAAGATAATTGTGCTTTGTAAAAGGCGCCGTAGCTCCGGTAATGTCCACTTCCTGAAAAACGTCACGCCCTATCAGGCTGGTGGATACCTGGCCCGTTATGGCCACAACGGGTACTGAATCCATATAAGCTGTCGCAATGCCGGTGACAAGATTAGTGGCGCCGGGACCCGAAGTGGCCATGCAAACGCCCACCTTCCGGGCCACCCTGGCATAACCGCTGGCAGCATGGGCTGCCGCCTGTTCGGACCGTGTTAGGACATGTTTAATTTTCTTGGAATGAAGCAGGGAGTCATATACGGGAAGAATTGCTCCCCCGGGATATCCGAACACCACACTTACGTCTTCCATCTCCAGAGATCTTATCAATGCTTCCGCGGCAGTAATTTTCATATTCCCACCTCGCTTTTTTTGATAAAAATAAACCCCCCCGCCCCGAGAACTAAAATTCTCAGGGACGAGGGGGGAGTTAACCCCGTGGTACCACCCTGCTTTGCCCTGCCTTGCGGCTCGGGCCTCAGGAAGTAGATCTCACTACTTCAATCTTAACGCTTGAAAGCGGCGCCGGACTACTGCGATTTCATCCGGGCTGTTCGGGAGCGAGCATAAAGCGGCAACCTTCGACCGGCTTTCACCTTTCCCGGCTCTCTTTTTCTCCGGTTTTCCGCTTTCCTCTCCGTCATTACATTTTTGGGTATAAAAAATCCAGCAGCAATAATTTATAGGAACCTGCCGCTGGAGCTTTTTATGCTCACGGTGTTCTAAGGATAACCCTAGATTGTACCGCTCGGTCTCAGACACCTTACGGCCGGAACCCTGAGGTACACTTCCTATAACAGATAACTCTTTTTGAATAAAAGCATCAACTAAAAAAGGAATATAATCAAGAAGTTATGAGATTACACTCGATTATTTTATTGATATGTATTTTATCATCAGTTTTCGAATTATGTCAATACTCAATATGTTAATTTTTTGTTAACATAATCCTTTCTGCCTGCCATTTCTAAATATAACCCGCAAATAAAGGCGGTATAATACGGTTTTTGCACAAAAATCTCATTTCACATCTTCTTTATCTATGATGTAAACTCTTATCAAGTTCGTGGTACCCGTTACATTTGCAGGCACTCCCGCAGTTATTACCACCATGTCGCCTTTTTGCACAATCCCCGATTTCAAAGCGCCTTCCACCGCTTCCCTGAACATTTCATCGGTGGAACGGGTATCTTCAACCTGCAGTGGCCAAACCCCTCTTACAATCTGCAAAGTTCTGGTGACTTTTTCTCTCGGAGTAACAGCAACAATTGGAATTTCAGGCCTGAATTTAGCCACAGCTCTGGCCGTATATCCTGATTTCGTGGATGTTATTATGGCCTTAACCCCCAGGTCGTGAGCTATTGAGCATGAAGCATGGCTAATGGCATCGGTTACGGTTTTTATCATTTTGGGTTCTTTGTATTTTTTTATGTGCATGGAATCTTCCGCTTTTTTTGCGATTTTAACCATCATTTTTACCGTTTCCACAGGATAACTTCCTGCAGCAGTCTCTCCCGAAAGCATTATTGCATCGGTGCCGTCAAAAATGGCGTTGGCCACATCCGTAGCTTCCGCTCTGGTAGGCCTAGGATTGCGCATCATCGAGTCCAGCATTTGAGTCGCTGTTACAACAGGTTTCCCGGCTTCATTGCACTTTGCTATAATATCTTTCTGGATAAGAGGCACTTCTTCAACCGGAATCTCCACGCCCAGGTCTCCGCGGGCTATCATCACTCCATCAGCAGCACTGATGATTTCATCTATATTGTTGACCCCTTCGCGGTTTTCAATTTTTGCTATAATCTGTACATCTTCTGCTCCATTTTCTTCCAGCATCCTTCTGATTTCAGCCACATCAGAAGCTTTTCTAATAAAGGAAGCTGCCACAAAATCGATGCCCATGCTGATACCAAACAATATGTCTTCCAAGTCTTTTTGAGTAACAGCCGGCTGGGGGATTGATTTATTCGGAACATTGACGCCCTTTTTATCGCTGATTTCACCGCCATTTACCACTCTGCACATTACTTCGCTTTTCCGCGACTCCTTTACTTCAAGTTCGATAAGGCCATCCGCCAAAAGAATCCTGTCGCCTTTTTCCACATACTTGTATAAATCTTTGTATGTAACAAAAACGCGATCCTCGTTGCCTTCTACGGGTATCAGCGACAGAGCGAAATCCTGCCCTTCTTTTAATACCGCCTTCTTTTTTACAAAAGTACCCAGCCTAATCTCCGGCCCTCTGGTATCCAGCATGAGAGCAACATTCGCTTTCAGTTCACTCGCCGCTTCTCTCAGGTTTATTATTCTTTTCATGTGCTCATCATAGGTTCCATGGGAAAAGTTCAACCGCGCGATGTTCATTCCGGCCGAAATCAGGCCGGATATAATATCCTTGCTTTCACTTGCCGGGCCGAGAGTGCATATGATCTTGGTTTTCAGCATAAAGGATGCACTCCTTACATTGATAGTATTTCTGCCAGCTTATATATTTCCATATCCAGCGGTTTGGGCGTTACAAGTATTTTTTCCAAATCTGTCACAAGCAGCTCTCCATTGACAAGCCCAACCATCTTATTTCCAATATTATCCTTGAGAAGTTCCACTGCCTTTCCTCCAAGCCTGCTGGCAAGTATGCGGTCGAAGGCCGAAGGCGTCCCTCCTCGCTGAAGGTGTCCCAATACGATTATTCTTGTCTCAAAGCCTGTTTTTTCTTTGATTTTGTTTCCGATATCAAAGCCGCTTGCCGCGCCTTCCGCCACAATTATGATGCTGTGAAGCTTACCCCTTCTGTAGCCGCTTATAATCTTGTTGCATATATCTTCCACATTAAACGCAATTTCAGGAACCAGTATTGTCTCAGCACCGCTAGCCAGGCCCGCATAAAGCGCTATATGGCCGGCTTCCCTTCCCATGACTTCAATAACGAATGTCCTCTCATGAGAGGTTGCCGTATCCCTCACTTTGTTTACTGCTTCCACTACAGTGTTCAGAGCCGTGTCAAAGCCTATGGCGTAATCGGTAAACGGAATATCGTTGTCTATGGTGCCCGGAATTCCTATGGTTGGTATTCCCCGCCGGGAGAGGGCAATGGCGCCCCGGAACGAACCATCCCCGCCTATTACAACAAGGCCCTCTATTCCGAAAGCCTCCAGATTCTTTATAGCTTTTTGCTGTCCTTCTTCTGTCTTAAACTCCTCGCATCGGGCCGTCCTTAAAAAGGTGCCGCCGCGATGAACGATATCTCCTACTGAACTTGAATCGAGTTTGACAAAATCCGAATTGATAAGACCCATATACCCCTTTTTTATTCCATAAACTTCAATCCCGTAAGATACAGCTTTTCTTACTATAGCTCTTACAGCGGCGTTCATTCCGGGTGCATCTCCGCCGCTTGTCAATACTCCTATTCTTTTCACAAGCCTCTCCCCTTTTCTATAAATTATTTTCAAGAATTACCTTTTGCGCCTCCTGAGCTTCGGATTCCGGCACCAGTATTTCTATGCAACATCCGTGCTTCTTGCTGCGCATGGCTTCTCTTGTCTTAACCAGAATCCCTTCAGACTTTAAAACCTGTTCCGCTTTTTGCGCCGCATCTTTATCTGTGGCCATATAGATAACAGTCCACACGAATTTAAGCCTCCTTTAAAATTTTATTGACCTTTCGTTGCCGCAAATAAAATTGTAACCCAGCAAGTCATGAAGAAGATCAAAATTTTCTTTGGAGAGATTGACGCCGGATTTTAATAAAAAACTTCTATCTTCTTTTCGGAAATAAACAATCACCCTGGTTCTGCCCGGATGAGACCTGATAAAATCTTTCAATCCATTCAGATTCTCATTCGCGCCCTGGATATATATAACTAATACATCCTCCCCGTGTTCCTCAAAGGCTGCTTTTTCCAGCGGAATGATTTCGTCGGCGATTATTTTTGGAGTCTCATCTTCTTTGAAGTTCACTCTGCCTTTAATAATGACTTTCGAATCGGTCTGAATAAGCGCGCGGTATTTTTCATAAATCTGCGGAAACAAGATGATCTCCATCATACCCGTCAGATCCTCCAGGGTTAGAAAAGCCATTATTCTTTCACTTTTTGTAGTTTTTGTCTTAACTTCTGTAATGATGCCCCCCACTACTACCTGAAGATTGTCTTCACAATCATCCTCATATAAATTTTTACTACAAAATGTTGTTATGTTCAAGAGCTGTTTTTCAAATTCTCTCAGGGGATGACCGCTGATGTAAAGCCCAAGCATTTCCTTTTCCATAGCCAGCAACTGGCTTTCCGGGTATTCCGGTATATCCGGCAGCACCTCTGAAGAAGCAGGGCTTTCTATCAGTTCGAATAATGATATCTGGTTTTTCATCTTTTTTTCTTGCTTGGATACTTCGCCCAATACTTCCTCGTAAATATTCAAAAGTTGCGCCCTGCGGGCTCCAAGCGAATCCATGGCTCCACTCTTTATCAAACTCTCAACAGACTTTTTATTGAGTTCTTCGGGTATTCTCTCGGCAAAGTCTCTGAGCGATTTAAACCTGCCGCCCCTTTTTCTTTCCTCTATAATTGCTTTTGCCACCCCCTGACCTACATTTTTCACCGCTGTAAGGCCGAATCTAATTTTATTGCCAATAACAGTAAAAGTATCAAAACTTTCATTTATATCCGGCGGCATTACTTCAATGCCCATATGGCGGCATTCGTTTACATAAAAAGCTATTTTCTCGCTGTTGTCCATGACGCTAGTAAGTAAAGCCGCCATGAATTCCACCGGGAAATGGGCTTTAAGATATGCTGTCTGATAAGCTATCACCGCGTAAGCAGCGGTATGAGCCTTATTGAAACCGTAACCGGCAAAATAGGAAATATCATCAAAAATTTTTGCAGCTGTATCCCTGTCTATATTATTCTTTATGCAGCCTTCAATAAAGGAAGTCCTTTGCGCGGCCATTACATCCTGTTTTTTCTTCCCCATGGCCTTTCTCAGAATATCCGCCTGAGCCAGAGAAAAACCGGCGAGTTCCTGCGCAATTTTCATCGCCTGTTCCTGATATAATATTATTCCATAAGTTTCAGAAAGAATGGGTTTCAGAAGTGGGTGGAGGTACTTTATGTCCTTTTTGCCATTCTTGCTTTTTATAAATTCCTCTGCCGCCCCGCTGCCAAGGGGCCCAGGCCTGTAAAGTCCTATTACAGCTATAATGTCTTCGAATACACCGGGCTTCAATTCCTTTAACAGATTCTGCATGCCGCTGCTTTCTAATTGAAAGACACCGGCTGTATTGCCTTCGCTTAACATATCGTAAACCTTTTTGTCTTCGAGGGGCAGCGTGTCAAGATCTATGTCGATATTGCGGGTATGGCGTATTATATTCAGGGCATCTCTTATAACTGTTAAAGTCCTAAGGCCAAGGAAATCCATTTTTAATAGGCCCAGTTCTTCCAGCGTAGTCATGGTGTACTGGGTCGCCACATTTGAGTCGCCCATCCTATGCAACGGCACATGCTCCACCAGAGGGTCTTTAGATATAACCACTCCTGCGGCGTGGGTCGAAGCGTGCCTCGGAAATCCCTCAAGATCTCTAGCAATGTCTATTAGTCTTTTCACTCTTTCTTTTTCGTCATACATTTTTTTTAATTCCGGATTAGCTGACAGCGCGTTATCTATGGTTATGCCCAGCTCCATGGGAACCATCTTTGCTATAGCATCAACTTCACCGTAAGGGTAGCCCAGGACCCTGCCCACATCCCTGATGGCTGCCCTGGCAGCCATGGTGCCAAAGGTTACTATTTGTGCTACCCTGTCCTTACCATATTTTTCCACTACATAATCTATTACTTCCTGACGTCTTTCGTAGCAAAAATCCACATCGATATCCGGCATTGTAATTCTTTCGGGATTTAAGAACCGTTCGAAGAGAAGGTTGTATTTCAAAGGATCGATATTCGTAATGTGCAGGCAGTATGCCACCAGGCTTCCCGCCGCGGAACCTCTGCCCGGCCCTACCATTATCCCGTTTTTTCTGGCATAATTTATAAAATCCCAGACTATGAGAAAGTAACTGGAATATCCCATATTTTTGATGATATTCAATTCATATTCAAGCCTCCGCCTGATTTCTGCAGTGATATTTGAATAGCGGTCCGCCAATCCTTTAAAGCATAATTCTTCAAGATACTTATCCTGGGTGTAACCATCAGGCACGTCATAAGAAGGAAGATGCAGGGTGTTAAAATCCAGTTCGACGTTGCACCTTTCTGCAATTTGCATGGTATTCTCCAGTGCATCGGGTATGTAGGAAAACAGATGTTTCATTTCCTCACTGGATTTAAGGTAAAACTCGTCTGTTGCAAACCTAAGTCTGGACTCATCTTCCACAGTTTTACCGGTTTGGATGCACAGCAGGGCATCATGCACAGAGGCATCTTTTTTTAAAATATAATGGACGTCGTTGGTGACCACTAGCGGAATACCCGTTTCACGACCCAGCGATATTAGATCTTTGTTAACTTTCTTTTGATCCAGTATGCCATGGTCCTGAAGCTCTAGATAAAAATTATCCGGGCCAAAAACTTCTCTAAATTCCAGAGTTTTCTGCCGTGCTTTTTCGTATTCACCGGCCAGAAGCATTGTTGGAATCTCCCCTGCCAGGCATGCGCTTAAAGCTATAAGCCCCTCGCTGTGCTGCTCAAGAATTTGCATGTCCACTCTGGGCTTATAGTAAAAGCCTTCCAAAAATCCTAACGAAACGATTTTCATCAAATTCCTGTAACCTTTGATATCCTTTGCCAGCAGCACCAGATGATACTGGTCGTCATCTATTCCCGGCTGATTGTCTTTTATGCTGCGTTTTGCCATATAGACCTCGCAGCCAATAATAGGTTTTATACCGTGGGATTTCATCGTTTTGTAAAACTCCACCGCACCATACATTGCGCCGTGATCAGTAATGGCAGCGCTTCTTGCGCCCAGCTCCACCAGACGCTTTGCGAGGCGGTCAATCTTGCACGCTCCATCGAGCAGGCTGTAATTCGTATGCACATGAAGATGGACGAAATCTGCCATTTTGCTCACCTTCCCCTGTCGATGACCTTCACTGAAATCAAGGCTTTTGCCACCAGCTTGCCCCTGTGGTATACGTTTATTTCAGCCTTGCCGGATTTTCTGCCTATATCGATTATGTCAGCCGTTACTTCGATTTCTTCTTCCAGTTCCACAGGCTTGGAGAAATATACTGTAAAACTGTCCAATACGGTCTCCATGCGCTTCTGGCTCCTGAAAGCTTCAAATCCCGCATTGGTCATTACCGTCATGAGGGCTCCACAACTGGCCACGCCGTACGGATTCAACATGATAGGGCCTGTTTTTCCCCTCAGCCTTACTCCGTTTTCAGTCTTGAATAATGAAAACCGACTCATTATTATTCCATCCACGGTTTCTCCTATCTGTGGCTGGTAGCTCAAGTTTTGCAGCACTTTTATGGCATCCTGGCGGGTTATTACTCCGATGAGCTTTTTATCCTCCACCACCGGAATCAGTTCTATCCCTTCCCACACCATAACATGGGCTGCATGGGCGACCGGAGTATCCCGGCCCACCACAATAGGATTTTTGCTCATGACATCTTTTATAAGGATATCGTCGTTCAGACCGGCTATATCATTTGTGGTGGCTATACCCACCACTTTTTTTTCTTCATCCACCACTGGAAACTTGCTGTGGTGCGTAAGCTTCAGCAGCCTGCGCCAGTCGCCTACCGTTGCATTTATTTCTAAATAATCTGGGTTTTTCACCATGGCATCTTTTACCCTGATAACATCCTTTCTCACAAGAAGCTTGTACAGTGCTCTATTAATGCAGGTGGCTACAGTGAAGGTATCGTAGGACGAAGAAATAACAGGCATGTTTACTCTGTCCGCAAGCTTTACGACTTCCTCGTCAACATCAAAACCTCCTGTTACAAGGACTGCCGCTCCCATGTTAAGCGCCAGCATCTGGGCATCCTTTCTGTTGCCTACGATGAGCAGGCTCTCAGGCTCGATATATCTTACCATTTCTTTCACTTCCATAGCGCCAATCAAAAACTTGTTCAAAGGCTTATAGAGCCCTGTCCTCCCACCTAAAATGCTGCCTTCCACGATATTCACTACTTCTGCAAAAGTTAGTTTTTCAATGGTTTCATCGGTTTTCTTTTCTATTCGCACCGTGCCTATGCGCGGCATTGTGCATACAAAACCTTCCAGTTGAGCATCTTTAATAGCCCTGTATGCAGTGCCTTCACTCACTTCGAGTTCCTGAGCCAGTTGTCTTACAGAAATCCTGGAGCCAACTTTTAAATTTTTGATATAATTTATTATCTGCTCATGCTTTGTCATAATTTCCCCCGCCCGCGTAATGGACACACCATTGCCTCCCGTATAACATCGTTAATCACGAAAAGGCAGTGCTCCTAGCCTTTTCATCGGGGCCACACCTCTGCTTCACCCATTTTTATTCTCCTGAAAAGAGGTTTATTCCCCAACCTTATTATACCTAATTTAAAAGCTACCGTCACGGTAGCTTTTAAATTATTCTTCCCCAAATTTGCTTTCTATCAATTCAATCAGTTTCTCAACAGCTTCTTTTTCATCATCTCCCTGAGCTGACAGCCTTATCTCAGTTCCCTGGCTCACGGCGAGAGACATTACTCCCATTATGCTTTTGGCATTAACTTTCTTGCCCTCTTTTTCAATATAAATTTCCGACTTGAATTTATTGGCGGTTTGAACAAACAACGCCGCTGGTCTTGCGTGTAAACCGGTTTTGTTTTTGACTACAACATTTTTTTCAAACATATTATTTTTCTCCTTTCATTGACTGTAAATTTTCTACTATATTTTCTATTTTTTTTAATCTATAGCTCACTCCAGATTTGCCCAAAACAGGGTTCATCATTTGACCCAGTTCTTTCAGACATAAATCTGGAAACTTGAGCCGAAGTTCAGCCACCTGTTTTAAATTCGAGGGCAAGTTATCAAAGAGGTTTTGCTGTTTGAGAAATTTTATGCATTCTATCTGTCTCACCGCAGCGTCAATGGTCTTGTTTAGATTTGCAGTTTCGCAATTCACCATGCGGTTTACGCTATTTCTCATTTCCTTAATAACTCTAATATCCTCAAATTTGAGCAAACTGCCATGGGCACCCATAATTCCAAGCAGTTCCGCTATATTGTTTCCATCTTTCAAATATACCATCTGGCTATTTTTTCTTTCCATCACACCGGCTTTTAGCCCGAAACTGCCGATAAGCCGTGAAAGAGCGTAGGCGTGTCTTTTCCCGATTGTAACAAATTCCATATGATATGGTCCCTTAGGGTCGCTAATTGACCCGCCACCCAGAAAGGCTCCTCTCAGATATGCTCTGCGGCAGCATCGTTTTCTTATCAACACAGGGTTTATTGAGTTTTTAAAACTTATCCTTTTTTCATTCTCGCTCAAGATGCCCATATCTTTGAGCAAGCCGCGCGCTTCTTCCAGATTTACTGATATAATATACATAATATGGTTTTTTAAAAAATTATTCTTGCTTATTGCAACCTCCACGGAAGACTTAATATGCTTTTTAAGCAATTTAAATGCTTTCCTGGCAGTAGATGCATGTTCCGTTTGAATCTGAAGCGTTGCCTTTCCGAGACCGCCAGTAATCTTTATAATTCCCGCCATACGGATTAGAGCCGCCAGTTCGGCTTTCTGGCAGCATGCATCAGAAAAAAGCCGTGCAAGCTCCTCTTTTACATCATAAGAAAAAGACATGATGCCACCTGCTTTAACTTTATTGTTATTCTACAAAAAAATCGAAAAACCTTCCTGACAAAAAAATATTTTTGTTGATTTCTAACTGCAATAATTCATGTTTTAATTATACTCATAATTATTCCCGCCAACTTTTCCGGACTGTGGCGCACTACATCAGTATAGTTCAAAATATCCGCTTCCACAACATTGTAACCTATCGCCCTGATTTTTTCACTATCGCAAATAACGGGCACCGCTCCGTCGACCCTGTACCTGTACAGCAATTCCTCGGGTACTTTTCCCGTATTTACCACTACATATTCGAGCAGATCACTCCTCGAGTGTTCTATAATAGCTCTGACATGGTCGTAAGCCGAATAACCGGTAGTTTCGCCCGGCTGAGTCATTATGTTTACAACATATATTTTCTTTGCACGAGACTCTGCAATGCTTTTCACCATGTCTTTTACAAGAAGATTGGGAATCACACTGGTATAGAGACTCCCCGGGCCCAGTATAACAGCATCGGCTTTTTCTAATGCCTCAAGGGCTTCATCCAGAGGTTTTGCATCTTCCGGTCTGATTCGGATGCGCTTTATTTGCCTTTTTGGCTGAGGGATTTTTGATTCTCCCCAGACAGTGCTTCCATCGCAGTATTCGGCTTCAAGGACGACATCGTCCAATGTCGAAGGCAGCACCCTGCCCCTGACCGCAAGTACCTTGCTTGATTCTTTAATGGCCAGTTCAAAATCACCAAGCATTTCCGTCATGGCAGCAAGAAAAATGTTCCCAAAGCTGTGCCCTTTAAATGAACCCGCGGTGAAACGATATTGAAAAAGGTTTTCCATCAACGGCTCAGTATCTGCAAGAGCCAGAAGGCAATTGCGTATATCCCCCGGCGGTGGAATTTTCAATTCGTCTCTAATTATTCCGGAACTTCCGCCATCGTCAGCTACAGTTACAACAGCGGTTATATTGGATGTATATTTTTTGAGACCCCTGAGGAGGTTTGGCAGCCCCGTTCCTCCACCGACACAAACAACATTAGGATTCACCCGTTTCACCCCGATCTTTGTTGAAATCCCGATGGTCCACAATTACTTTATGATGTGCGGATTTAAGCCTTGCGGAAAGTTCATTGGCGATGGCTATAGACCTGTGCTGGCCTCCAGTGCAGCCTATTGCAATCACAAGTTGCGGTTTGCCTTCTTTAATATAATATGGAATTAAAAATTCTATTAATTCATTCAATTTATCCAGAAATTGCCTGCTTTCCGGCCATTTCATCACATAATCCCTAACATTCGGGTCCTCTCCCGAAAGAAAGCGGAGTTCATCCACATAATACGGATTCGGTATGAATCTCACGTCAAAAACAAGATCCGCATCGAGAGGTATGCCCTGCTTAAAACCAAAAGATACTATGTTTATCAATAGCGGTTCTTCATTCCCAGGTTCTATAAAATTCCTTACTATTTCCTCCTTCAATTGACCCGGGGTTTTATAAGAGGTGTCAATTATGCAATCTGCTGCTTCTTTCAACTTTATCATTTTCTTGCGTTCAGATATAATACCTTCGATAATACGTCCCTCTGGCGCCAGCGGATGACGGCGGCGGCTCTCCTTAAACCTTTTGATTAGGACTTCATCAGAAGCCTCCAAAAACAGGATTTTGTATGCATATCCGGTGTCTCTCATAATCTTCAGGCTTTCAAAAAGGCTATCGAAAAAATCTCCTCCTCTAATATCTATGACGAGGGCTATTTTATTTATTCTCTTCCTGCTTTCTTTGCAGAGTTCTGCAAAAGTTGGTATCAGAGCCGGCGGCAGATTGTCCACGCAAAAAAAACCATGGTCTTCAAATACCCTTAAAGCCAGGGTGCGCCCAGCACCGGACAAGCCGGTGATGATAATAAATTTAACATCTTTCATCATGTCACCCCCTTTGAGACGTGGGAAGTGAGAGGTATGATGCATGATTAAGTCGGATTTTTACCAGGGCAAAATCTTTTCCCTCACTTCTCACATAATTATAATAGTATAGTATCATTCTTAAGTTGCAGCTTTGGGATGGCTATAGCGTACTAGTCAAGGTTAGTGAACAGCACTGCAATTCATGGGACATATGTTGAATAATCACCTTGGGTTCTGGATATTTCGGGAATCCTCACAGCATTTATGATATCGTTTTCATTCAGACCGGCTTTCTCTGCTATTTCGAGACCTCTTCTGAAATTTCCCACATCCGACGGTCTATGGGCATCGCTGCCTATGGCAAACTTAACACCGTATTTTTTTGCTATTTTTACGAACTCCTGTGTCATATATCCGTGGCCCGCATTTATCTCCAGGGCGGTACCGCATTCCGCAGCAGTCTTTGCCAGTGCAGCGGTGTCTACCGGCAAATGAAGGCCTGGATGAGTCACAATGGCTATTTTATGGTTTTTTACAGCTTTCGTAAGGGCAATGGTATTCTGGTCGAGCACTTTTGCTCTAAAAGATTTTATGCGCCATTGAAGCATATTTTCTACCATCAAGTGGTAGCCATCCCTCAGATTCCGAGTCCATACCATTGGATGAAGCCCCGCCATGATATAATCCAACCTGGCAAGTATTTTGTCCGGAATGTCCAGATCACCGTCCAAACTGATAACATTGGCCTCACAACCCAGTAGAATTCGTATTTCAGTAAAATTTGACTTTACATTTTCTACCTCTTCCCTCATCCTTTCAAAGTCGTCGGGATTTGTTCCTATGCCTATATTTGCTGGGCCGTGCTCCGATATCCCTATGGCTGAAAGCCCTTTTTTGAAAGCAATTTCCACATTTTGTCTTATCGTGCCCGTTCCATGGCTATATATTGTATGCGTGTGAAAATCAGCCCACAACTTCATGCAATTCCTCCCTCAATAGGAGTCATTCCTTGTCTCCCGCATTATCCTTCCCCGGAAAAGCCGGCATGGAACCTTTCCCCATATAGTATAATATATATTATGGCAAAAATCTATTTTTTTGATTTAATCATCGATTAAAAGCAGGAATTGGCAAAAAAACCGTAGAATATTATTGTAGAATATTATTTCAAACGCTTACATCTTTGGGGAGTGATAGATTGAAAATCACAAAAATACGAGCGGCAGCTATTGCAGTCCCAATGAAGAAGCCTTTCAGGGTGGCGTACGGGACTACCACTACAGCTAGAAACATTATAGTATATGCACATGGTGAAAACGGCTTGATCGGCATTGGCGGTACTGCCGGTCCGGAGAAGGTGACGGGAGAATCTCTTGAATCAATATTGTATGTGATTAATGAAATATTGGCACCGGCTTTGCTTGGGTCGGATTCGACAGATATGGAAAAAATTTCTGCCACAATGGATAAAATCATAATAAAAAATACGGCGGCCAAGGCTGCGGTAGACATGGCTCTTTACGACCTTTCGGCAAAGTCTGCAGGGCTGCCATTATATAAGTTTCTCGGCGGATATAAGGATGAACTGGAAACCGATTATACGTTGGGAATAGACGAACCTGAAATCATGGCAAAGGAGGCCTTGGAACTAAAGGCTAGAGGCTTCAAAACGCTGAAGGTGAAGGTTGGGGAAGATCCATGCAAGGATGTGGAACGCATAAAAAAGATAAGGGAAGAAGTGGGTTATGATATAAAAATACGCCTTGATGCAAATCAGGGATGGAAGCCCAAAGAAGCCATCAGAACCATAAAGGCTATGGAGGAATATGATATCGAACTGGTGGAGCAGCCTGTTCCTTACTGGGATATAGACGGTCTGGCAAAAGTCACAAAAAGTGTAGATGTTCCCGTGATGGCCGACGAATCGTGCCATACGCCTCAAGATACCATTATACTCATAAAAAGAGAAGCGGCGGATCTGATCAATATAAAACTCTCCAAATGCGGTGGGATTTTTAAAGCGCTGCAGATTGCGCACATCGCCGAGAGCGCCGGCATGGAATGCATGGTGGGCTGCATGGTGGAAACCAGAGCCAGCATACTGCCTGCGGTACACCTTGCCTGTGGAGTAAAGAATATTACCAGAGCCGACCTTGATTCAGCCATGTATCTTAAGGGTGATCCGGTAATCGGAGGTGCCGTGGTTAACAATGCCGTGTTTCATCTGGGGCACGAACCGGGTACTGGAGTCGTGAAAATAGCAATCGATGATTTTCTCCCAGGAGGAGGTCATTCATGATAAATACATTGCTTTTCGACCTTGACGGCACATTGCTTCCTATTGATACCGACGAGTTTATTGACAATTATTTGAAACTTCTTGCCTCAAAACTTGATTCAATTATTGAACCAAAAGACTTTATACATAATCTTATGTCATCCACATATACTATGATTCACGATCTAAACCCTGCAAAGACCAATAAAGAGGTGTTCTGGGAAGATTTTCTTCCACGTATGCCCTCTGATAAAAAGGAAGATCTGGTTCGTATTTTTGACGAGTTTTATAACAACGACTTCCCGGCCCTTTCTCGTATAGTGAATAAAAATCCAGTAGCGGCAAAAATTTTAAATTCTGCATTAATGAAGGGATACAACCTTGTAATAGCTACCAGTCCCATTTTCCCGGAAACTGCTATATTGGAAAGGCTGAAATGGATAGATGCTCTGGATTTCCCCTATAAACTCGTTACAACATATGAAAACATGCACTTTTCCAAACCACATCCGGAGTATTATGAAGAGATCCTCGATAAAATTCAAAAAAGGCCGGACGAATGCATGATGATAGGCAACGATGCAGAGGAGGATCTGGCGGCGGGTTTGCTGGGAATTAGGACTTATTTGGTGACTGATTACTTGTTGAATAGAAAGAATCTTGAAATCAAATGCGATCACTGCGGATCATTGAATGACCTTCTTGATTTTATCGATAAGTTAAAGGAGGCATGACACTTGAACGTTTATGACCTTGCCCATGAACTGGCTCGGGCTTTAAGTCAATGTCCAGAATATCGCGATTTTACCAGGGCAAAAGAGGAACTGGAAAAAGATATCCAGGCGAAAAACATGCTAAAAGATTTAAGAATGAGACAGCTTGAAATAGAAACTTTAAAGCTTTCCGGCAAGCCTGTGGAAGAAGCCCAAAGAAATCTTGAAAACCTGTACAATATCGTAAGTTATAATTCCCTTCTAAGACAGTATCTGGAGGCGGAAGCAAGATTTGCCGTATTGATGTCCGATATTCAGGGCATAATCGCCAGGGCTGTCGGGCTTGACCTTAATTTGGACCACTTGTGATCTCAAGGATTTAAGCCATTATTAACCATTGATACCTTCTCTCCACTTCCGGTAAATACCCCGCCCGGTAGGGTGCAATTCCCGATACTTTATTTCCTGCCCGCATGGTAGTCAATTCCACCATCTTTCGGGATGCAGCAAAACGATGTGTCTATAAGAAAGTAACCATTGCCGATATGGGGATGTTGAGATATAATTATTTTTGATGGTGAATCACGGTAAAGGGAGGACTATTATGACTTACGAAGATAATATTTTAATGGTTCTCGAACATATTCAAAAAGACTTGAAAGGTCTCAAAGAAACTCAATCTTCCATGCATGACGATATCCGGATCCTCAAAGAAACTCAGTCTTCCATGCAGGACGATATCCGGAACCTCAAAGAAACTCAGTCTTCCATGCAGGACGATATACATAACATTCAAACAGAGATCAGAAATTTGAAAGAGACCCAGGAGAAAATAGATAGTCGACTGACCAGACTTGAAGTGTATGAGGAGCAAATCACAAAGAAAATAGAAACTCTTGTGGAGGTCCAGCAGACTTATCAAGAAATCAATGAACGTCAACACCAGGATATTCTCTCAGCCGTAAACAGGAGGGCTGAAATAATCGAAATGGCGGTTAAAAACAACTCCAAAAAACTGAACAAAATTTCGATAGATGTGGATTTTTTGAGATATAAGATGTTTGAAAACGAACGGGAAATATATGTTATAAAGAAAAACATTAAACCGATCTAAACTTATAAATTTAAAGGTATAAGGGCTCCTTCAAGGAGCCCTTATACCTTTTTTTACCTTTTTTTAAAAAAGTTCATTGTTTTATTCAGCCTGTTTAATCTTCCCCTTATTCCCGTGTCCCTCAAACCTCTGGATACAGCGGCCGTTTTGTGTAATGAGTGTGAAGCAGGTGATGAGATTTTTCGCTCAGGGGTTTGCCCAGGAATTCCTTATAAAGGGTTTGAACCGCCGGATTTTCATGGGATTTTCTTAACTTCATGCTGCGGTCCACTTCATATATGGCATTTCCCCTTACCTCACGGTAATCCTTGGCCCAGCGCTCTTCGGCGTTTAAAATTGGCTGGCCGCCGCCGCCCACGCATCCACCGGGGCAACACATGATTTCTATAAAGTGATAGTTGGCTTCACCGTTCTTTACTCGGTCTAACACCTTTCTCGCATTGGCCAGACCGTGTGCCACCGCTACATTTACTTTGGTGCCATCTATATCAATGGTGGCTTCCTTGATTCCTTCAACGCCGCGGACTTCTGTGAAGTCTATATTTTGGAGCTCCTTGCCGGTTACCACTTCATATACGGTTCTCAAGGCTGCTTCCATAACACCTCCGGTGGCTCCGAATATGGCTGCGGCACCAGTCGAAATACCCAGGGGATCGTCAAATTCTTCATCAGGCAATTTGCTTAAATCTATGCCCGCTTCTTTCAACATCCTGGAAAGCTCTCTTGTGGTCAATGCCACATCCACGTCCTGGTAGCCGCTTGAATTCATTTCTGGCCTCTGAGCTTCAAACTTCTTTGCAGTGCACGGCATTATGGATACAACGAATATCTTTGATGGATCTATACCCATTTTCTCGGCATAATAGGTTTTGGCAACTGCACCGAACATCTGCTGCGGGGACTTGCACGTAGAAAGGTTATCCAGAAGTTCGGGATAGTAGTGCTCGCAGAATTTAATCCAGCCCGGGCTGCACGATGTGATTAGCGGAAGCTTGCCTCCATGCTGCAATCTCTCGAGGAATTCGCTTCCTTCTTCCATTATTGTCAGGTCAGCGGAAAAATCAGTGTCGAACACCTTGTCGAATCCCAGTCTTCTCAATGCCGCTGGCAATTTCTTGGTAACTATGGCGCCCATGCCTTCTCCAAATTCCTCACCCAGGGAAACTCTGATGGCCGGAGCCGTCTGAACTATCACATGCTTTTCAGGGTCAGCCAGTGCCTGCCACACTCTATCGGTATCGTCCTTTTCTTTTAGGGCTCCCACCGGACATGCCATTATACACTGGCCACAGTTCACGCAAGCCACTTCTGCAAGGCTCAAGTCAAAAACCGGTGCAATTACTGTATTAAAGCCGCGGTGATTTGGCGAAATAACTCCCACGCCCTGCACTTTGTGGCATGCACTAACGCATCTGCGGCAAAGTATGCATTTTGACGCGTCTCTCACAATTGACGGCGAAAAATCATCATATCTTGGAGCATGCTTTTCTCCTGGATATCTGATTGACTTTATTCCAAGTTCTTCGGATAGCTTCTGGAGTTCACAATTCAGATTTCTCACGCATGTGGGGCATTCCAGGTTGTGGTCCGACAGGAGAAGTTCAAGAGTAACCTTCCTGGATTCCCTTACAGCAGGCGAATTCGTTATTACTTCCATGCCCTCGGAAACTGGAAGCACACAGGCTGCCTGAAGAGCTTTTCCTCCCTTCACTTCTACAACGCACATGCGGCATGCGCCTATTTCATTTATCCCTTTTAGAAAACAAAGGGTAGGAATTCTGATATTGGCTTTATGCGCTGCTTCCAAAACCGTAGAGTCCTTGGGAACCTCTACTTTTTGACCGTCTATTGTCAATGTAACCATTTCCATGGTTTCACTCTCCCTTCTATCGAATCAAGCTTTCGTAATAGCGCCAAATGGACATCTGTCAAAACAGCTATTGCATTTAATACATTTGTCCTGATCAATAACATGAGGTTGTTTTCTCTCACCGCTTATGGCTCCAGTGGGGCATACTTTTACGCAGAGACCGCATCCACGGCACTTATCTGCCACTACTTCGTAATGTATTAAGGCTTTGCATGCCCCCGCCGGACATCTCTTTTCCTTGATATGAGCCTCGTATTCGTCCCTGAAATAGCGTATGGTGGACAGTACAGGATTCGGAGCTGTCTGACCCAATCCGCACAGCGCCGATGCCTTTATGCTTTTGGCAAGGTTCTCCAGGAGTTCTATGTCTCCTTCCTTCCCTTCGCCGTTTGTTATGCGTTCAAGGATTTCCAGCATCCTCTTGGTGCCTATGCGGCACGGCGGGCATTTGCCGCAGGATTCATCCTGGGTGAACGTCAGGAAGAACTTTGCTATATCTACCATACAGTTGTCTTCATCCATGACTATCATTCCGCCGGAACCCATCATTGAGCCTGCCTGCACAAGCGTATCGTATTCGATGGGCATATCCAGCAGCGCTGCCGGTATACAGCCGCCGGAAGGCCCTCCTGTCTGCACTGCTTTGAATTTCTTTCCATTGGGGATACCGCCGCCGATTTCATAAATAACTTCCCTTAGAGTGGTTCCCATGGGTATCTCCACAAGACCCGTGTTATTAATCTTGCCGCCTACGGCGAAAACCTTGGTACCCTTACTTTTTTCCGTGCCGATGCTTGCAAACCAGTCGGCTCCCTTTAAAATTATCTCAGGTATATTCGCATAAGTCTCTACATTGTTTATTATAGTTGGTTTTCCCCACAATCCCTCATTAGCCGGGAATGGCGGTCTTGGCCTTGGTTCGCCGCGCCTGCCTTCGATGGAAGCAAGAAGTGCCGTTTCCTCTCCGCACACAAATGCTCCGGACCCCAGCCGCAGGAAAATGTCAAAATTGAAGCCGGTTCCAAGAATGTTTTTGCCAAGCAGTCCGTGCTCCCTCGCCTGGTTTATCGCTATTTCAAGTCTTTTCACGGCGATCGGGTATTCGGCCCTAACGTATATATATCCTTCACTTGCTCCTATGGCATAGCCCGCAATTTCCATAGCTTCCAGCACTGAATGGGGATCGCCTTCCAGAACGCTTCTGTCCATGAAAGCGCCCGGATCGCCTTCATCTGCATTGCAAACCACATATTTTATATCTCCTTTGGCATTGGCTGCGAACTGCCACTTGTTGCCCGTGGGAAATCCTCCTCCTCCACGACCCCTTAGACCCGACTTTTTGACCTCGTCTATGACCTCTTGAGGCGTCATTTGTGTCAGAGCTTTGGCCAAAGCTTTGTATCCATCGTTTGCAATATATTCCTCGATGACCTCCGGATTTATGAGACCACAGTTTCTTAGCGCTATTCGCTTTTGCTTTTTGTAGAAGTCGATATCCGTGAGCGCTCTCAAACGTTCTTCAGTAAGATGCTCCTTGTATAAAAGTCTTTCCACAATGCGCCCTTTGACAAGATGTTCCTCAACTATCTCTGGTATATCTTCTGCTTTCACCCTGCAGTAATAGCTGCCCTCGGGATAAATCAACACATTTGGCCCTAGCTCGCACAGTCCCAGACAGCCGGTCTGTACAACCCTGACTTCCTTCGAAAGACCACGTTTATCTATTTCCTTTTGAAAAGCATCCATTACATTCTCGCTGCCGGAAGCCGTACAACCGGTTCCCTTGCAGACGAGCACATGGGCTCTGTAAATTTCCATATTAATCCCTCCTAAGCTCTTCCTGTAATGTTAAATATTTGGGATTACCCAATCATCGATTATTTGATTGTTGATAATGTGCTTTACGACAATCTGACGGGCTTTTTCTTCATTCACATTCACATAAGTTACCTTTGGCTGATCTGGCTTTATTACATCCACCAGAGGCTCAAATTTGCAAAGGCCAATGCAGCCTGTTTCAGTAACTATTACATTTTCCACGTTTCTTTTTTTCAGCTCATCCAGAATGGCCAGCATTGTCTGCCGGGCACCAGCGGCAATGCCGCAAGTGGCCATTCCTACGACCACTCGAGTTTTTGTCTCATTGTCTTTTCTTAAGTTGATCAGATCCTTTGCCTGTTCTCTGATTTTTTCCAGTTCTTCTATGGATTTTATCACGGCCATTTTTATACACCTCCACTGATTTGCTTTAAATTGTCCTCCACAAAGGTTTTTATCCAGTCGAGCACCATAGGATTGGATATGGGCACATCCTGCAAGGTATTTTTTATTTCCCTGGTATCCAGCACAAATTCATTGTTGTCAACTCGATGTCGGTAAAGAAAGTCGATTTCCGGATTTGTCGCTACAAGCAGGATCATTGTATCTGACATGCTGCCGATCGGCGGCCTGTCTATATGGCTTCTAACAAAACTTGCACGGATGCTGGTTCCCTCTCCTACCTTGGAAAATATATCAAGCTTGCCCCCACAGCTTTTTGCGGCCTGCTCAAACAGAGGCACCCCCAGCCCCACTTTTCTGGTGGTCCTAGTGGTGAAAAAGGGGTCTTTCACTTTTTTTAGAGTACTTTCATCCATTCCTCTGCCGTTGTCCTTAATTTCAATTGTCAGGATATCATTTTTTTCATCTTCGTCAATAATAATCTCTATAAGTGTAGCTCCAGCGTTTATAGAGTTTTGAACGATGTCGAGTATATGCAAAGAAAGCTCCTTCATCATGGTTATTCATATTTTTTAAGTATTTCGGGCACTTTATCGGGTGTCAATCTGCCATAGACTTCATCATTGATTATTATGGTCGGCGCAAGCCCGCAAGCACCCACGCAGCGGCAGGCATCCAGAGAGAATTTAGCATCATCGGTAGTGTCTCCCACTTTTACGCCCAGCTCCTTTTCAAGCCTGTCCAGTACTTTGTTGGCACCTCTGACATAACAGGCCGTGCCGAGACACACTCGTATCTGATATTTGCCTCTGGGCTTCAAATTGAAGAAGGAATAGAAAGTAATAGTGCTGTATACTTCGCTGAGGGTTATATTCAGGGCAGCAGCCACTTTCTTTTGCACCTCCAGAGGCAGGTACCCCACTATGCCCTGTGCTTCCTGCAGCGCCTGGAGCAGCGCTCCTTTCTGGCCTTTATACTTTTCCAGCATTTCATCTACTTTTTGTAGTTTTTCTTCCAGTTCAGCATCTTTTTTGACAGCAGTTTCCATTTTCATCCTCTCCTTTGCAAGTAATAGTATTCTTTTTCACTTTTTTCATACATATTCAATCTTTTATTACTACGCGCCTCCCTTCCAACGCTTCAAAAGCCTTTTTAATTTCAAAAAAATTTGGTTCTTTAATATATAAAAATGTTTTTTGAAAAACCATTTCCCGCAATCGGTGGGCATCGGAAGATATAATTAGACAATAGTCATCCGATATGCCAAATTTGCTTCGAGCCTCTTTTTCGGAAATGTTCCTTGAAATCTCAAGTGCATTTATTTTTAAACCCTCAGGTATGAATCCCAACTGCCCCAATAGGCTGTAAGACTTTCTGTCAATATGGGCGGGAACAAGCATTCCTCCCATATCGAACACCTTTTGGGATATCTCTCCAGCAGTGGCTGAAATAGCCGATATGAGCATTAGATCTTCTTCACCTGTGACATTTGAATCTTTATCCACTATCTGCTGCTTTCCAAATAATTTGGGGTTGTTTTTCCTCAAAGGCAAATGACCGTAAACATAATCCTGCCATTTCATCATTGTTTTTAAATCCTCAAAAAAAACGAGCAAATGAGCTTCTTCGGCACTTTCCACTTCCATACCAGGAATTACAGTTATATCATAATGTTTTGCAGCTTCCTGCACAGAGCTAACATTTTTCGCGCTGTTATGGTCGCAGATGCCGATAATTTTTGTCCCCATCAGTTTTGCCATATTCAAAATGTTTGCCGGGTTCATTTCTTCATCTGCGCATGGAGACAGGCATGTATGAATATGCAGGTCCGCTGGATATGGTTTCAACATTTTCCCCGGCTCCCCAATAGCAAATTATACAGTATACCGCATATTTCAAATATGGATTTATTTGTAGCAAATATAGGAATATTTTCCTCTTCGGCTTTATTTATTGTGCTAGCATCAACTTCCACTCCCTCGGCCACAATTACCCCTGCAAGGCCCAGCAACGAAGCCACAGCAATTACATTTTGATGGCTTTGAATCGTCACCCATATTTGATTCTCGCGGGCGTGAGCCATGACCCAGCTTAAAAGATCCGAAGCATAACCGCCGTCAACTTGCCTGTTATCATCCATTTTGCTTGTAAGCAATTTAAGTTCGAGTTTTTCCTTCAATTCAAGCAAAGTCATTTGCTTTCACCTCCCTTGCTTTTTTCCATGGTAGGAGGCAATTTCTGGGAAAGATCCAGCATTTCTGACGCCAGCTGCTTGACTTTATCCCTCAATTTAAAGAGACAATCAGTCTCGTTCGCCTCACCCTGGACTATATCTTCAGCTAGAGCGCGGCAATTCGGTGAACCGCAGCTGCCGCAGTCCAAACCGGGCAATTCCTTCAGAGTCCTTTCCAACTGTTCCATTTTTTGGATTGCCTTTGCAATATCATCATCCAATCTAAGAGATGGCTTTGGAAGGATTTTTTCCTCGAAACCGTAGTATTTTTTCTCGAATCTAGCAATAACATCTTTTATGTCAATGGAACTATTGCTGCCCAGCTTTTCAAAGAGCCTTCTAATCCTTACGCGGGCCACGAATTGATTCTCTACCGTCAGTGCTCCTCCTATGCAGCCGCCTATGCAAGCTTGGCACTCTATATAATCTATGTCGGATAGTTTGTTTAATTCTACTTCCTCCAAAACTCCTATGCAGTTGTGAATGCCATCCACCGACAGGTGATTTTCCCCGCCTATTGCCAGGTTCTCTCCGCCTGCTCTTCCCCAGCCGATTCCAATTCCCGAAGCTCTGCCAAATATCGATTCATACTCATCGTCGCTCAAATTTTTTATTACTTCGCCGTATACGCTGGCAATGGAAAGCACCCCATCAACGAAAGATTTCCCTATACCTATGGGCTGTTTTACCGAAGTCACCTTGGCCGGGCATGGACTTATAAAAAAAACACCAATTTCTTCGCTTTTTACGCCATATTTATCCGCAATAGCCTCTTTTGCCCTCTTTGCAGCTATTTCCATAGGCGCTTTGATCGGTATTATATTTTTAATAAGTTCCGGGAACCTTACCTGAATCAGCCTTAATACTGCGGGGCAAGACGATGAAATCAAAGGCCTTATATCTCTGTTGCATTTTATATATTGCTTTATGGCAATTGAAACTTCTTCAGCCGCCAGAGGCACTTCATATATTTCATCGAATCCTATTTTTTTGAGAGCACTCAGTACACTATTTAAAGGCGTCTCTTCTTTAAATTGACCATAAAAGCTGGGGGCGGGCAAGGCTATTTTTATTTTAAATTGTTTAAGCCTTTCAAAGCCATCTACAGCGGCATATTTTGCATGATTGGGACACACTCGTATGCATTCGCCACAATCTATGCATTTATTCTCCAGTATATGGGCCTTCCCATTTCTTACCCTGATGGCTTCAGTGGGGCATCCTTTTATGCAGTTGGTACATCCCTTGCATTTTTCCAAATCAAGAGTAACCGAGTGGTAATACTGCCACAAGGTTATCACCATCTTTCATCAGGCTAGAGGTTAATTACCATTCTTACTTTTGTCCCTTTTCCGACAACAGAAGTTATTTCGAAAGTATCTGAAAACTTCTTCATGTTAGGAAGACCCATCCCTGCTCCAAATCCCAATTCGCGCACACGGTCTGGAGCCGTGGAAAAACCTTCCTGCATGGCTTTTTCTATATCGGCTATGCCGGGCCCAGTGTCTTCTGCAATAACTTCTATATATCTGGGCGTAATATTAAATCTCAAATTTCCTTTTTCCGCATGAATTACAATATTCATCTCCGCTTCATAAGCAACGATTGAAACCTTCCTGATTGCTGCAGAATCTGCTCCAATCTGTTTCAAGATCTTCTTTGCCTGTTCTGTGGCTTTACCTGCATTATTAAAATCATTGCCTTCAATATCATAAGAAAGTTTCATGCCCTGTATATTCTCATGCTCTTTCGGCGAACTTCTGGTACTTATATCCGCTCGGGGCCCCTCGCCTTTCAAACCCTCTTGGTACAATATTCCGCACGTTTCGTAAAGAGGATGATTTGTCCTCAGGAGTGGCATCTTATGCTGTTTCGCCAGCTCAATAACATCCTCCGGCGGAACTTTGCCCCTAACAAAAACGATAGCCGCAAAATCCGACATGCTTGCGGTTTGAATTATCTGGCGATGTGTTAGCCCAGTGAGAAGAATAGCGTTTGTCTTTGTGTCTGCCAGTATGTCGCTCATGAGATCAGCCCCGCAAGCATTGGATACTTCGATATCCAGAAATTCTTGACCCCAGAGCATCTCAGCATGCAGCAAATCTTTAATTCTGGAAAGTCTCATCTGGTATCCTCCAGGTAATATGTCAAGTATTCCAGTTGTGCAGCAAGATCCACCCTTCTCAGCATCACATTTTCTCCGGTATTTATATTTACGGGAGCGAAATTTATAATGCCTCTTATTCCGGCTTCCATCAGTTTATCCGCCACTTCCTGCGCGGCTGATGCAGGTACTGCTATGATACCCAGTTCGATGTTGTGAATTCTTGCTTTTTCACCCAGCAAATCCAAAGGATATATCTCTATGCCTGCAAGTTTTTTCCCTATCTTGTTGGGATCGGTGTCAAATATGCAGGTTATGTCGAATCCTCTTTCAGAAAAGCCTTTGTACTGGGATAAAGCTTTCCCCAGGTTTCCGGCACCCACCAAAGCTACTTGCCATCTTCTTCCCAGACCGAGAATTTTCATAATATAATTATAAAGCTCTTTAGAATTGTACCCTACTCCTCTCGTGCCAAATTCTCCAAAATAAGCAAGATCTTTTCGTACCTGTGCCGGAGTCACTCCTGTGGCTTTGGCTATTTGCTGGGAGGATACGGTACTAATCCCTTTTTCCTCAGCTTCTTTTAAATATCTAGAGTACAGCGACAATCGTCCAATTGTGGCATCGGGTATCTTAAATTTTTTAAACATGAAAACAAATCACTCCCTAGCTTTGATTTTAACACAGCAATTCGGTTTTTACAATAGTGACAAGAGAAAAAAATCACAAAGCAATAATATTGTCTATAGATTGTTAATTTTTTAACTTTCTTTTTTATCCAACATACTTCCACTTGCATACATTTTTCTCAAAAACATCCAAGACAAAAAACAGCAATAGACCGATGAGGCTTATCCCCAGAATGCCGGCAAAAAGTTCATTGTAATCTGCACGGGTCCATGCATCCATGATGAAATATCCTATTCCGCGGGTGGTCGCAAATGTTTCTGTAAAAAAAAGCACCGAAAGAGCCGTCCCGAGACTTATCCTGAGCGAAGTAAATATTTGGGGCATGCATGCCGGAATCACCACATGAATATATATATCGCATTTTTTCCCGCCCAAACTTTTTATAGAATCCACACTCCCGGGAGGCAGGTTTTTAGCTGCATCTCTTGAGGTAATAACCATATGGAAAAAAATGATTGTCGAAATCAGCATTATCCTCGGTAGTTCCCCTAATCCCAGCAGCATCAAAAGTACCGGCAGAAATACTATTTTCGGTATGGGGTAGAGCAAAAGTATAATGAATGAAAAATAATCATCAACTTTCTGCTCCATTCCTAGAAGCAATCCAAAAGGAACTCCGATACAAAAGGCAAAAAAAATAGCGGTCAAGATGCGGTAAAGACTGGTTGCCATATGTATCAGCATGGCGCTCCTTAAAAGGGAGACAAAAGTTTTCACCGCAGTGCAGGGGGCTGGTATAACCGGCCAGTTCAGTTTAGAAAGCCCCCACCATATTATTGCTATAAAAATAACAGTAAAAATACAATTTTTGCTGCTATTCATCTGATATGCTCCATCAACATGTTTCTAATAAGGTTTACCGTGTTGCAATACGCCGCACCCTGCCTGAGTCCCCATCCTCCGTTGGTTATGACATCCAAAATTCTTCCGGGAGACTTAGAAAGCACGATTATCTTTTGCCCCAGAAAAGCTGCTTCTTCAATGCTATGGGTGACCATCAGGATTGCAATAGGATTTTGCCGCCACAGGCTTATAACTTCTCTTTGCATATTTTCCCTTGTTAAAGAATCGAGAGACGAAAATGGCTCGTCCATTAAAAGAAGGGAAGGAGAAACCGCCAATGCCCTGCCTATTGCGACTCTTTGTTTCTGCCCGCCGGACAATTGGGCTGGGTAGTGCCGGGAAAAAGGTTTGAGCGACAATTTCTCCAGAATGTCATTCACAATCTGTTTTGTTTTAATCGGATCTACTTTTCTTATAGCGAGACCAAGAGCTATGTTCTGTTCCACAGTTTTCCATGGAAACAACCCAAATTCCTGCAGAATTACTGCAGTTTCCATAGTTGGTTCCTCAATCCCTTTCCCTTTTATGAATATTCTGCCTTTAGTTGGCTTAAGAAGTCCTGCAATGGAGTATATCAGAGACGTTTTTCCGCTGCCCGAAGGGCCGACCAGAGTATATATTTTCCGGTCCTCCAGTTCCAGATTAATATTGTCCAGCGCTTTCACTCTGGCATTTTTCGCAGAATACTCGACCGACAGATTTTCAATTTCTACCATTATTATCTTTCCTCCGAAGTGACAATCGTCATTTTATAATAGAATCATCCACCAGGTCTTTATAATCCAGCTGCTTCTTGAGCAACGCTTTATTTTTAATCCAGTTCAGCACCTGTTTTATGTCGCTTTGCGTCGGTGCCGAAAGTCTTGTATAATGCGGAAACTCGAAATTACCTGCAATGTCTTCTGGAAAATGAGCTGTGGCAAGAACATCTCTGAACTTTTCGGGATTTGAGTTGATATCCTCCGTTACTTTTTCATATGCTCTATATATTTTTTTTAAAAAGTCCCTCTTGTCGTTTATGGCATTTTTTGCAAACAGCATAACGCCTGGTGCAAGCTTTGAATCTTTTGTGGAAGCCAGTATTCTAGCTCCTGATTTTACAGCTAGGCTAGATAAAGGTTCCGGCAGACAGGCTGCATCCACCCTGCCGGATTTCAGCATTTCAAGCCTAACTGGCATCTGCGATACGATGATTTTTTCTATTTCATCATCCTTAATGCCTTTTTCAGCGAGCAAATTATCCACTACATACTCTATTATAGTATTTTTAGACAGGGCCACTTTTTTGCCCAAAAGCCCACTTATATCTTTTATGCCGGAATTGGATGCCGCCAGTATGTCATATTTGCCGCAAGTTACGGAAGTTATCCTCACATCTAGACCGTTCTGAACGGCAAACGCCGCCGCCAGTATATCTGCCACTTCGCCATCTATAGCTCCGCTTTGAAGGGCTGCATCTCTTTCCACCGCATTGTTAAAAGTTACAAGTTGCACTTTCACTCCTTCTCTGACAAAATATCCTTTAGCATCAGCCGCAATAAAGGGAATCGAATCAACATCCGGCAGGACTCCAATCCTGAGCACCGGCTCATCGACTGTTGAAGTTTCCACGTTTCTTCCATCCAATTTTTTTTCTAAACTGCAGCCGCTTAACAAAAAAAAAGGAATGATCAACATAAAAGCAAATAATTTTCTCATACGTTCCTCCCATAAAAAATACTTTGTTCAACAAGTCGATTTCCTTCCAGAGAAGGCTGCACTTTCATCGGAGGACTGAATTTCTGCGAACACATCACTTTCTATATATAATTACTGCAGTTTAATTATATTTATTCCATTAATTTTTCTAGTTTAAACTTTTTGTTTGTAATCCTGAATTCATATTGCCCTATGCCTGAACTCGCATATACTTTGCGGTCTTCAGTAACAAAAACTGCCTCAACATCATTCGTTTCTTCCACATATTTCATGCCGTCTTTCAATCCCAGCGCAAAAACCATGGTGGAAATTGCGTCGGCATCTATGGAACTGTCAGAAATTATAGTAACGCTGACCAGGTCATTATCCACCGGATAACCGGTGGAAGTGTCCAAAATGTGATGGTATCTTTTTCCATCCTTTATAAAATATCTTTCATAAATCCCTGAAGTCACCAGAGTTCTGTCCGATACATCAACCGTAGCAAAAGTGTCTCCTCTGGGCTCAAATGGGTCCTGTATGCCTATTTTCCAGAGAGAACCGTTTGGCTTTTTGCCGATAACATATATATTCCCCCCCAGGTCAACGGCTGCACTTTTTACACCGCTTTCTTTCAGTATTCTGACCGCTTCATCGGCAGCATAACCTTTGGCTATGGCTCCCAAATCTATGGCCATGCCCGGTTCTCTCAGCATGACGCTGTTTGCATCTTCATTCAAGACTGCGTTTTTATAATTCACATGTCTCAGGGCAATTCTTATTTCTTCAGCGGAAGGCACCTTCGCTTTATCCGTTCCTATACCCCACAATTTGACCAGCGGGCCTATAGTTATGTCAAACCTTCCATGGGAACTTTCTGAATAATATATCCCCTTCTTTATCACATAAAAAGTATCAGGGCTAACCTTTTGAAATTTTTTGCCGGCTTCATTGTTAATCTCAATAACTTCGCTGTCTTCGCCGCTGGCAGTCATCTTTTTTTGAATATCGCTTATTCTGTCAAAAACCATATCAATGGCGCCCGAAGCATTATCTCCATAAGCTGTAATCTGCGTTAACGTATCAAGTAAAAAATTGGTTTTTGTGATAGGTCTTTGCGGTTTTGTTTTCCCACAGGATATAAGAGTTGCTGCCATCAAGACAATCACAAACATTTTTGCAAAAGTTTTTGCTGTCAATGATTGCGGCTTCGGTTTCAAAAAAGATACCGTCACCTAACCCTCCTTTGAATCTGTATTTAATCGAGACAATGAATAAACAATCCGCTCCTCAGTTTGGGTTCAAACCACGTGGATTTTGGAGGCATGATTTGGCCTGCATCCGCTGCGCTCATCAAATCTTGCATAGATGTGGGAAACATGGAAATAGCCACCTTCATCTCACCGCTGTCCACTCTGCGTTCGAGCTCTTCCAATCCCCTTATTCCGCCGATAAAATCTATCCGATTGTCATTTCTGGGGTCTGCTATGCCGAATATTGGAGAAATCAAATTGTTATGAAGTATGGATACATCAAGTCTTTCCACAGGATCATCTTCATTAAATGTCCCAGCTTTTGCGCGAATGCCGTACCATTTGCCGCAAATGTACATCCCGAAAGTATGCCTTTCTGCAGGCTTGAAAGGCGCTTTTCCCGCGTATATAATGTCAAATTTTTCGGCCGTCTTCTGTAAAAGTTCCTCCTCGTCAAGGCCGTTTAAATCCCTTATGACCCTGTTGTATTCCAGTATGGTCAGTTCATCATCCGGGAAAACTACAGATAGGAAATAATTGTATTCCTCGTTGCCGGTAAAATCGGGATCCTCCATCCTTCTCATCTGCCCCACCCTTACGGCGGCTGCTGCCCTGTGGTGGCCGTCAGCAATGTATAATGACTTTACTTGTGAAAACAACGAGACCAGCTTGTTTATTGTACAGTCATCATTTATCACCCAAACAGTATGCGAAATGCCGTCTTCCGACACAAAATCATAAACAGGTTCATTTTCGACTGTCCATTCATCCACAATAGAGGCAATTTCCGGATTCCCGCGGTATGCCATCAGGATCGGGCCTGTATGTGCTCCGGTATATTTAACATGATTTACTCTGTCCTGCTCCTTGGAAGCCAGGGTATTTTCGTGCTTTTTTATTATGTTATTCACATAGTCATCTATGGAAGCACATGCTACAATGCCATTCTGGGTTTTGCCCTCCCTTACCAGCCGATAAATATAAAGGGAGTCCGCACCTTCCTTTGTATAAATTCCACCTTGCATCATACTGTTCAAATTCTCCCGAGCTTTTTCATATGCCCTTACATCATGCGGATCGAAGGACCGGTCAAGGTCTATCTCGGGTTTGTCCACATGCAAAAAAGATATGCTGTTATCTTTCACCATTTCACGGGCCTCTTTGGTGCTCACCACATCATATGGAAGTGCGGCGACTTTTGCCACAAGTTCAGGCAGGGGCCTAAAGGCTTTAAATGGTTTTATGACAGCCATGGTATTCCTCCGTTTGCTATTGATTTATTTTGATTTGTTTTAATGATCATATGGTAATTATAAAATATTTTGCTTGCATCGTCGAGTTGAATTTGAACTAATGTAATAATTATATTGGCTATGTTTTATCTGTGTGAATCATTAAAATCAATGCAATTGTAATAGTGTCATCTTTTTTTATCAGTGGATGCAAAAATGCTGAAATAAAAGAAAATAACCCATCATCATTTAAAGGAGATGTATACGATAACAAAAGCCAATCAAATGAAGCCGGTGCTAAAAATACCTCCAAAGATAATGCCGGTATTACAAAATCTCAAAATCTATCAAAATCGGTTGGATGGATATATCCTCCTGAATTGGACACACATCGCACTCTTGCTCAGCATTCAAATGTGGCATTGGATTCCGATAAGAACATTCTCTATACCACAAATTTTGAAGGAATCTTAACTGCCATAGATGCGGCCACCGGAAAAGTTGCGGGCGAATATAAGTTTTCCGACATGGGAATGGATTCCGTGGAAATAGTCGAGTTGGGAGTACATCCCAACGGAAACATATATGCCTATGATTTTGGCAATTCTAAGGTTTTGGTAATAAATCCGCATGGTGAATTGCAGCATGCCATTCCTTTTGAACCCAACGAGAACTTTATAATGACCGTTCCAAAATTTATTTTTGCAAAAAACGGTTTAGTATATTTTGGAGGTCAGGATGGAAAGGTCTATTGTATCGATGAAAAAGGCAACATAATATGGAATGTGTTGATCGGAAAAAATAAAGACACAAATAGTATCCAACCGGTGACGGAACTATGCATTTCAAACGATGAAGGCCTCATAATAGCGGTCAGCAGTTTTACCGAGTATAACCCGGTATATGGGATAGATGCCCGCACCGGGGAAATCAAGTGGGAGTATATAAACCCAAAATTTAAATATGTTTCTTATATGACCAAAGACGGATTCAACAATATCATACTTGCAGCCAATGATCCCAAGCAAAGCGACATATGGTATTCTACTGATCCTGACGCGCCGGATCCTCCCTTTGATAAGATAAATACGATAATAGGGGGTTCTATAATACTCTTGGATTCAAATGGGAACGAAAACAGCATATTGGAAATCCCTAACGAGGTGGGTATAGAATTAGTTAAGCCGGATCCTTTGCATAAACGGTTGATAGCAATTTGCAGCACCTATGTGAAAGAGAAAAGTCTACTGTCTCCATACTTTTTATTCATTGCCGATTATGAGGGAAATATTATAAAAGGCAAATCTGTTGATATGTCAATGGAAGTATTGGCATATGAGAGTGAGGATAATATATTGGTGGACGGAGATTGTATTTACGTCGGATCCGACGATGGTCTGAAGAAGTTTGACATAGATGGAAATTTGACCGACACGTATGATATCGTCACGGATAAAAAAATTGAAACGCGTATATATCAAACCGATCCCGGGGAAAAAGCCATATATCTTACCGGGACCGGAGAGCAGATTTCAGATGAGCAGGGTCGTTCTTTAAGAATCTTTAAATATTATTATGGTGAAACGGTCTCGGAAGATGAAATTGAACCTTTAACCGATGAAGAATTAAATAAAATTCCCAACTGATGGCAAGAGCCGGAAAAACTCCGGCTCTTTTTATCTATCAATACAGGTGGCAAGCCACGAAATGTTCGCCGCCCACGTCCTTTAATTCGGGTTCTACTTTGCTGCACTCCGGCTTTGCATATTTGCAGCGCGTATGGAAATGGCAGCCGCTAGGCGGGTTAACCGGGCTTGGAACATCGCCTTCCAGGATTATCCTTTCGCGCTTGACCTCGGGATCCGGAATGGGGATGGCCGAAAGAAGCGCCCTAGTGTACGGATGCAAAGGTTTGTCATATAGTTCGTTCTTTTCCGCTATCTCCACCACCTTGCCCAGATACATAACCGATACTCTATCGCTGATATGCTTCACCACGCTGAGGTCGTGAGATATGAAGAGATACGTAAGGCTGAATTTTTCCTGTAATTCCTGCATGAGGTTCAATACCTGGGACCTTACCGAAACATCCAGGGCGGAAACAGGTTCATCACATATGATAAGCTCCGGATCCACCGCCAGTGCCCGGGCTATCCCGATCCTCTGCCGCTGTCCGCCGGAGAATTCATGAGGATATCTCCTTATATGCTGGGTCCCAAGCCCGACTACATGCAGCAGTTCCAGGACCTTTTCTTCTTTTTCGCGACCGGAAGCCAGCCCGAAGATGTCCATCGGCTCTCCTATGATATCTCCGATGGTCATTCTGGGATTTAATGAGGCATAGGGGTCCTGGAAAATGATCTGCATTTTCTTGCGCATTTCCCGCATCTGTTCTTTTTTGAGCTTCAATATATTTTTGCCGCCGTAATTAATTTCACCTTCGGTAGCATCCAGCAGTCTTAAAATAACCCTGCCCAGCGTTGACTTGCCGCATCCGCTTTCACCCACAAGACCCAGGGTTTCTCCTCGCTTTATAAACATATCCACCCCGTCTACTGCTTTAACGTTGCCTATGACCTTCTGAAAAATCCCGCCGGTTATCGGGAAATATTTTTTTACTCCTTTAACTTCAAGTAATTTCTCCTGGGTATTTGCCATTATCGGCCGCCTCCTTTCCACTCACCGGTATATTTCCAGCACCGCACCTGGTGGCCATCAAGCTGCAGCAAGTCCGGCTCCCTTGTCTTGCATATTTCCCGGGCTTCCGGACAGCGCGGATGAAAGCGGCATCCCGATGGCATGTTGAAAGGATTCGGAACCACGCCTTCAATCACATAAAGTTTTTCTTTGGGCTCGTCAAGTCGCGGAATAGATCCAAGCAATCCCACAGTATACGGATGTTTGGGATTCCTGAAAATGGTTTTGACATCGGTATATTCAACCACTTTTCCGGCGTACATAACCAGTACATTTTCTGCCATTTCCGCCACCACGCCCAGGTCATGGGTTATGAGCATTATCGCCGTGCCCAGTCTTTCTTTCAAATCCTTCATCAGTTCAAGTATCTGGGCTTGAATGGTAACGTCAAGAGCTGTGGTTGGTTCATCGGCTATCAGAAGCGCCGGGTTGCAGGAAAGCGCCATTGCTATCATCACCCTCTGTCTCATTCCGCCGCTCATCTGATGGGGATACTCATGCACCCTCTGCTCAGCCGAAGGAATACCCACCAGCTTTAACATTTCGACAGCTTTTGCCATTGCATCCTTCTTATTCAATCCCTGGTGGAGCTCAATGGCTTCGCTTATCTGCTCACCCACTGTAAACACTGGATTCAGCGAGGTCATCGGTTCCTGAAAAATCATCGAAATATCGTTGCCGCGAATTTTGCGCATTTCGCTCTCGGTTTTATCAAGCAGATTTTCGCCTTTAAAATACATTTCGCCTCCCACAATTTTTCCCGGAGGATTGGGAACGAGCCTGAGCAAAGACAGTGATGTGACGCTCTTGCCGCACCCGGACTCTCCAACAATGCCGAGGGTTTCGCCCTTTTTTATGCAAAAATCTACTCCGTCTACAGCCGGAACCACTCCATCGTCAGTAAAAAAGTAAGTTTTAAGATTTTTGACCTCCACAAGATTTTCATTCATAATTCCACCTCCCTACTGTTTCAGCCGGGGATCCAGAGCGTCTCTCAGGCCGTCGCCGAAAAGATTGAATCCCATTACCAGCGCCATGATGGCAATTCCCGGAAATACTGACCACCACCACTGGCCCGAAAGGAAGAACTGCTTTCCTTCACTTATCATAAAGCCCCATGCCGGTTTCGGCGCCTGAACACCAAATCCTAGAAAGCTCAAGGAAGATTCAAGCAAAATAATGCTTCCTATCTCCAGCGTGGCCTGAACAATAATGGGTGCGAGAATATTGGGAAGAATATGCCTGAAAATAATGCGCCAGTCTCCACCGCCTATAGCTGTGGCCGCCTCCACATACTCCATTTTTCTGACCTGTATCACCTGCCCCCGGGCGACCCTGGCAAAAGAAGCCCAGGAAATGATGCCTATGGACATATACATGAGCGGAAGGCTGGGCGGAAGATAAGCCACCAGCGCCAGCACAAAGAGCAGGAACGGGAAGGCAAATATGACATTGGTAAGCCAGCTTATAAAATCATCTATGAATCCACCGTAAAACCCTGCCAGGCTTCCCAATATAACTCCTATTACAACAGCTATTCCTGTTGCAGCAAATCCTATCTGAAGTGAAATCCTGGCACCATAAACTACCCGTGTATATATGTCCCTGCCGTATACATCGGTGCCAAACCAGTGTTCGGCGCTGGGGGGAGCAAGTTTTGCGCTAGGACCTTCTTTCCATATGAGCTGATCATAAGGATCGTATTTTGTAATATAAGGCGCAAAAATAGCCGCAAGGCATATCACTATTACCAGAGCCATACCGAACATGGCGGATTTATTTTTCCTCAAACGAAGCCACGCATCCATCCACAGGCTTCGGCCTTCCACTTTTCTCTTCGTTTCACCGGGAACCGCATTTTTTATTTCTGTTTTTGCTTCCATCGCTTCTCCTCCCATCAATCGTATTTTATTCTCGGATCAAAAAATGGATAAGAAAGATCTACTATCAGATTGGCAAATACGAAGAGGAAGGCCATAAACAGCACCACGCCCCTGATTACAGGAAAATCCCGGTTAACAAGCGCTTCCACGCTTAATCTTCCTATGCCCGGTATGGAAAAGATTTGCTCGGTTACCACCACACCGCTCAAAAGACTTGCGGTTTCTATTCCTATAACAGTTACAACCGGAATCAGAGCATTCCTAAGAGCATGTTTCATGATAACTACTTTTTCGGCAAGTCCCTTGGCTCTGGCGGTCCTAATATAGTCCTGTCGGATTATCTCCAGCATGCTGGAGCGCGTAAGCCTCGCAATAAGCGCTCCGGGGCGAAGGCCCAACACTAGGGACGGCAGGACGTAATATATCCATTCGCCATTGCCTATGCCTGTGCCCGGAATCCATCCCAACACCTGACAGAAAAGTACCACCGCCAGCAAGCCTGCCCAGAAAACCGGTGCGGATATACCGAGAATGGCAAAAATCATGGCTGAATAGTCTATCCATGTATATTGTCTTATAGCAGAAAGAATCCCCAGCGGCACGCCTACAATAACCGCAATAATCATGGAAAATATTGCTAGCTTAATTGTAACCGGAAGTCTAGTCAATAATGCATCAACAACAGTCATATTGTTTCTGTAAGATTTTCCGAGGTTAAACGTAACGGCATTTTTCATAAAATCGACAAATTGAACTACAAGAGGTTTATCAAGTCCCATTTCGTGTCTTATTTTTGCAATTGTCTCCGGATTCCCCCGCTGACCTACCATTAATCGGGCCGGATCACCTGGGACAATGGTTGTAAGAACAAATACTACTGCTATAACACCTACAATAACGGGAATTGCTCCTATGAGACGCCTAATAATATAATTCAACAAACTTTTCCCCTCCTCAAGCTGCCGTACATCACATTTGACCTGGCTTTTCTTTAGAAAGAAAAGCCAGGTCTTTCAAATCAATCATTACTTTTCTATCTTTACTTGAGTATATTTCATAGAAAATTCACCCATAAACGGCTTTATTGCATTTTTCACATAGTCCTGCACTAGCATGTGATCCGTATAATGGTATATGAATAACCACGGAGCTTCTTCACGAGCTATTGCTTCCGCCTGCTTGTATAGCTCTGCCCGCTTCGCCTGGTCGGTTTCTATTCTTGCCTGATTTGTCAGATCATCAAATTCCTTATTGTTAAATCCCGAGTAGTTTCCCCTGGCTCCGCGATTAGCGGAATTTAATAGCACATAAAGGAAATTGTCGGGATCAGGGTAGTCCGCTACCCAGCCCATACGGAAGAAAGGAATTTCCATCTTGTCCGTGCCATCGAGCAAAGCGCCCCAGTCAATGTTTTTAAGCGAAACATTTATGCCTACATTTGCAAACTGAGCTTGTAATGCTTCAGCTATGCTCTTATGAGTATCACTCGTATTGTAAACCAGTTCCACGTTAATGCCGTTAGGATAGCCTGCTTCTTTCAAAAGGGCCTTTGCCTTTTCAGGGTCAAAAGTATACTTGGGCTGAATGTTTTCATCATATCCCATTATACCGGGAGGCAATACGCCTGTTGCAGGCAATGCTCTGCCATTTCTCACCATATCGATAAGCCCCTTACGGTCTATTGCATAGTTAAATGCCTGTCTTAAAGCTTTGTTGCCTTTGAAAGGAGCTTTTTCCAGGTTAAAGCCGTAGTAGTAAGTAGCAGGTTGGGCGGTTTCCTGAAAACCCGCTTTTGTCTTTGCTTCCGCATAGTAAGGGTCTGCTACTTCTTCGATTTGATCTACATTTCCAAGATTGAATTCGGTCCATTCCATGGCAAGGTCAGTTATCACTCTGAATTCCAGGCCATCTAGATACGGCAATTGATTTCCATCTTTGTCTTTCTGCCAATAATCTTCATTTTTGGAAAGAACAATCTTGTCGTCCTGCACCCACTGTTCAAACTTGAAGGGGCCCGTTCCTACGGGATGGAAATTAAACTGATCTTTGCCGTATTTTTCAACGTCTTCCTTGGGAAGTACGTTAAAGGTGTTGTATGCAAGCACGCTCAGGAAAGGTGCGAAGGGATAGTCTATTTCAATCTTCAGTGTGTAATCATCGACCTTGGAAATGCCTGCGATATGGTCGGTTTTGCCTTCCTGATAATCCTTATATCCTTTAATCATGTCAAGGAAGTATGCCCTAGGTGAATTGGTTGCCGGATTGAGAATATAATTGAATGACCACACCCAATCGTCTGCTTTTACTTCGCGACCGCCGTTGGCGGTAGGCTTGCCCTCAATGGTCTTGTGGAAATGTACACCTTTTCTCAAATGAAAAGTATATGTCTTCTTATCCGGGGAAATATCCCAGGATTCTGCCAGTAAAGGCTGCACATTGCCGTCTTTGTCATAATCCACCAATGTTTCAAATATCTGGTAAATAATCCTGGACGAAGATGTGTCGGTAGCAAATACGGGATCAAGTTTTGGCGGATTTGCCATTATCGCCATTCTCAGTATATTCTTGGGCGCTTCTGCCGAAGGCTGTTGTTGCTGCTCGCCGCTGCTCTGCTGTGCAGGTTTTTGACCGCAACCGGCAAGAGTCACAACCACGAGCAACAGCACCACCAATAAAATGAGGCTTTTTTTGAACATTAAATCCCCTCCCAAAAAAATAAAATAAGATAGAATAATGGTTGACTAACTTGCCATAATATAATTATATCTCTAAAGACCCCCCCTTTCATAGCCACAAAAAAAGGAAATCTTTTTCTAATTCTATGCAATTCTATGCAAAGCCTCATTAAAGACATTAAAATATTCTATAACAAATTAAAAAATCCTTCTATTATAAGCTTGGATTTTAACATATTATAGCATTTATTGTTAATTATTCTTTAATTTTATTTTGCAAAATCATCATAATGTGTTTGTATTCAATGAAACAGCAACCCCTCTGCAATGTATCGAGAGTGGTTGCTGTTAACTTTGATTCATCCGAGCATTTTTTTCAATATTTCGTTGACCATTTGAGGATTGGCTTTTCCCCTGGTTTCCTTCATCATCTGGCCCACCAGGAATCCCAGTGCTTTTTCCTTGCCGTTTTTGTAATCCTGAACCGATTTTGGGTTCTGATCGATGACTTTTTGGGCAATTTTTTCAAGCTCATTTTCATCGGATATTTGGACAAGACCTTTTTCTTTTACTATAACTTCGGGGTCCTTGCCGGTTTCGAACATGTCCCTGAAAACTTCTTTGGCAATCTTGCCGCTGATAACACCCTTATCCATAATTCGGAGCATTTCGGCCAGCTGTTGAGGTTTTAATTTGATTTGCTCAACTTCAAGTCCTTTTTCATTCATTAGGCCCATCATCTCAACCATCACCCAATTACTCACAGCCTTTGGGTCGTGATAGTGGGAAATGCACTCCTCGTAAAAGTTGGACAAAGCCTTGGATGAAGTAAGGACTCCGGCATCATATGCTGGAAGGCCAAACTCTTTTACATATCGCTCTTTTCTCGCATCCGGCAATTCGGGAAGATTGGCTTTTATTTCGCAAACCCAGTCTCTATCCAATACCATGGGCATCAGGTCCGGATCCGGGAAATATCTGTAGTCATGAGCCTGTTCCTTGCTCCTCATCGATATCGTTATGCCTTTTGTTTCATCCCAACGGCGAGTTTCCTGAACAAGTTCGCCGCCATCTTCAATTACTTCCCTCTGCCTTCTTTCCTCATATTCAAGGCTGCGCCTCACAGCTTTGAAAGATCCGAGGTTTTTTATCTCCACTTTTGTCCCGAATATATCCGAACCCTCGGGCCTGATGGAAATATTCACATCGCACCGGAGAGAACCTTCCTCCATCTTGCAGTCGGAAACTTCTATATACTGCAGAATGGATTTCAATTTGTTCAAATAAAGCCATGCCTCTTCCGGAGAGCGTATATCGGGTTCGGAGACAATTTCTATCAAAGGCACGCCGGTGCGGTTCAAATCCACCAGAGAATTGCTTTTCCCTTCTTCGTGGATAAGTTTGCCGGCGTCTTCTTCAAGATGCACTCTGGTAATCCCGATGCGGCGCGTCTTACCGCCTGCTTCTATCTCTATGTATCCGTTTTTTGCAATGGGCAAGTCATACTGAGAAATCTGATACGCCTTGGGAAGGTCCGGATAAAAATAATTTTTTCTGTCAAACTTGGAATAAGATGCTATTTCACAGTTCAGGGCAAGGCCTGCCTTTATTGCATATTCTACAGCCTTTTTATTGGTCACCGGAAGCACTCCGGGCATCCCCAAGCATACCGGGCAGCAGTGGGTGTTGGGTTCACCTCCGAATTCCGTGGAACATCCGCAAAAAACCTTTGATTTCGTAAAAAGCTCCACATGCACCTCAAGCCCTATAACAGTTTCAAAGTTCATGCTTTCACCCCTTTTCCATTTGGGACATTCCGCCGCTTCACACACTCATCTTGCGGCGCTCCTAAATCCACCCCGATTTCCCGCTCTGTAAAATCAGATGAATGCTTGCACCTATTATCCCTAGAAAATGCCGCATGTCCTCCAGCCTCTATGCAGGGCTTCTTCAAATGGTATTCAGTAGCCTGTTCAAATGCATATGCCGCCTGCAAAATGGTGGTTTCATCAAATGGCCTGCCGATTATCTGAAGTCCCACCGGCATACCGCCGGAAAACCCGCAGGGTATGGAAATGCCAGGTAGACCTGCCATGTTGACCGGTATGGTGCACACGTCATTCATATACATCTTTAAAGGGTCATCGGTATTCTCGCCTATTCTAAAAGCTGCGGTAGGTGCTATTGGCGCAAGAATAAAGTCATATTTTTCGAACACTCTATCAAAATCCTTTTTTACCAGAGTCCTTACCTTCTGTGCTTTCAAATAATATGCATCATAGTATCCGGAACTCAAAGCATATGTTCCAAGCATAATGCGGCGCTTTACCTCGGCTCCGAATCCCTCGCTTCGGGTCCTTTTATATAAATCGATGAGGTCGCTGTAATCTTTTGCCCGTACACCATAGCGGATGCCATCATAGCGGGCAAGATTGGAACTGGCTTCAGCCGGTGCGATGATGTAATAGGCCCATAGGGCATATTCGGTATGGGGCAGTGAAATCTCTTCGCAGCAAGCCCCCATGTTTTCAAAGGTTTTTGCTGCATTCAGCACCGCATGGCGAACTTCTCCATCTATTCCCTCGCCTAGATATTCTCTCGGAATACCTATTTTCATTCCGGATACATCCGGCTTCAGGCTAAGAGTATAATCCGGAACCGGCATATCAGCCGATGTGGAATCCATTCTGTCATGGCCGGCAATGGCATTTAACACTATTGCACAGTCGGTGACGTCTTTTGTAATGGGACCGATCTGATCCAGCGAAGATGCATACGCCACGAGGCCGAAGCGCGAAACTCTGCCGTACGTCGGTTTCATGCCCACCACACCGCAGTATCCCGCGGGCTGCCGGATAGACCCTCCCGTATCGGACCCTATGGCGTAAATGCACTCATCGGCTGCCACCGCTGCTGCAGAGCCGCCGGATGACCCTCCCGGCACCCTGCCAGTATCCCACGGATTTCTGGTCGCAAAAAATGCTGAATTTTCAGTGGAAGAACCCATGGCAAACTCATCCATATTGGTTTTTCCCATAATAACGGCATCCCTTGATTTCAACCTGGCAGAAATTGTTGCATCATATGGCGGAATAAAATTTTCCAGGATTTTAGATGCGCATGTGGTTTTTAAACCTTTTGTACAAATATTGTCCTTAACTGCTGCGGGAATGCCTGCAAGCGGATGAGTGAAGTCCCCTCTTTCATCCAGCACCCTGCTCTTTTGCAGGGCTCCGTCTTCATCCAGAGTTATGTAAGCCCTTATAGCATAATCCACAATTCTTATCCTGTCGAATAAGGCTCTTGTAAGCTCTTCACAAGAAATTTCCCTTTTCATCAAAAGTTCATGGGCTTCATGTATGGTGAGCCTGTATAATTCCAAATCGCAGACCTCCTGTCAATTAAATTCTTCTCCATATGATTTCCCGCATTCGAAGTTTCAAACAATTATTTTCCAATTAAATTTTTATACGCGTTCATTGGCAATTCAAAGTTATTCTTCAATAACCCTAGGGACCCGGAAAAAACTGCCGTCCCTGTCAGGGGCATTTTTTAACGTTTCTTCCAAGGAGAGGCTCTCCCTCACCTCATCCTGGCGGAAGACATTTTTAATCGGAATCACATGGGCCGTGGGCTCTACGTTTGTGGTATCAAGCTCGTTAAGTTTTTCCATGTAATCCAGTATGGAGTTCAATTTCTCCGTCATTTCGGCCTTCTCTTCTTCGGAAAGATAAAGTCTTGCAAGGTTGGCCACATGATCCACGGTTTGTTTTGCTATCTTCATGTTCTCACCTCCATTGTCGACCGCAGGTAATCACCCCGTCAGTTTTTAAAACAAAGCCATATTTGATTAGGAAAAGCTATTATAGTTTGTATCGTCTTGCACCTATATAAATTTTATCCAGATCTTCCCGGTAATCATCATCTTCAGGACAAAAGCTGTTAATGACTACCCCGGTCTTGCCGGAACTGTGAATATATTTCCCGTTTTCAATATATATTCCCACATGGGAAGGTCTCGGAGAATATGTGCTGAAAAATACCGCATCGCCTTTTATGAGGTCCCGCCTATCCTTAACAACATCGCCTTTTTCAAATTCAAACTGCTGGTCTGCATCCCGCGGCAGTTTGAATCCATTAAGAAGAAACAGTGTCTGTACAAATCCCGAACAATCAAAACCATAAGGGGTAGTGCCTCCCCAGTAGTAAGGCAAACCTATGAATCTTTTGGCGGTTTCGATAATGTTGTCATGGCTTCCCTTTGGAATGTCGGCAAAAGACTGTATCACAAATCCCGCACTTTTTGATAGCATCCCCGACTGCCCATCGGGTAATGCCACTATATAATATTCCGAATTTTCACCAACAAGTCTTAGCCTTGCAGCCATAACCGCACCGTTTATAGCTTTAAAATCCACGCAAGATAAAATTGGAGAAAAGCTCTGAATTACCAATACATGAGGGCTTTGCAGCCAATTATGCCAGACTTTCTCATCCACTGCCACCACATTTCCGGAGTGTATCCATCCCCTGTATCCGTCAGACATCTCTATGTAATGCCAGTGGTCCTGATCTTCGAGAATCTTTACAGGTTCTGAAAGCCTCGCTTGGGTAACCACGCTTTCACCGAGGATTTTATAAGGTTCTTTCCCCAGATTGCAAAACTCTTGTTTAATAAAACCGTATCCCACTCTGTTCATTTTGATCTCCTCTCCTTTGTCCACTCTAATAATTCTATCATTTTGCGCCGTTTTATACAACGGTATGGGAAAGTTTTATCTGTCAATGTTTGATATCGGTTGAAAAAAAAGGTGGAATATAGTTATAATAAATTAAAAGAAAATGTGATATAAGCAAGGAGCTGAAGAAAATTGACAAGAGTTTTTTCCGGAGTACAGCCCACAGGCGATATTCATATTGGAAATTACCTGGGTGCCATGAAGCATTTTGTAGACCTGCAGGATGCGCACGAGTGCTTTTTCTGCGTGGTGGATTTGCATGCCCTGACAATTCCTCAGGACCCCGATGTGCTGAGGCGAAAAACAATCGAGGTTGCTGGCATATATCTTGCCATAGGCCTAAATCCCACAAAAACCACGCTTTTCGTCCAGTCCCATGTGCCCGCCCACAGCGAACTTTCGTGGCTTTTGGAGTGCATCACATATTTTGGAGAACTGAGCAGGATGACGCAATTCAAGGATAAAAGCGCCGGTAAAGAAAACGTATCCGTGGGGCTTTTTACCTATCCCGATCTCATGGCGGCGGATATCTTGCTGTACGATACAAACTATGTGCCCGTAGGCGCCGATCAGAAACAGCATCTTGAACTGACTCGGGATATCGCCCAGCGGTTCAATAACAGGTTTGGAGAAACCTTTGTGGTCCCCGAACCTCTCATAAGCGAAGTCGGAGCAAGGATAATGTCCCTTTCAGACCCAGAAAAAAAGATGAGCAAAAGCGCAGAGGATGAGGTGGGGCGCATAAATCTGCTGGATACTCCCGAGATAGTAAAAAAGAAAATCATGAGAGCCGTAACCGATTCTGAAAACAGTATTTATTACGACCCGGACAAAAAGCCGGGATTGAGCAACCTTTTAACCCTGATGAGCGTCCAGACAGGCAGGAGTATCGAAGAAATAGCGGCGGATTACGACGGAAAGGGGTACGGTCTTTTAAAAAAAGACCTGGCAGAGGTCACCGTGAATACACTGAAGGAAATACAGGATAAGTACTACGGCCTATCCCAAGATGAGATAAAAAGGGTGCTTTCCGATGGTGCGGCGCGAGCCGAAACCATAGCCACAAAGACTCTACAAAAAGTGCAGCAAAAAATGGGGCTTAGGTATTGAAAGAAGCCGTTTCTCAAATATTGCTTCAACCTTCTTCTCCGGTATTATCATAAGCCTGAAACAGTCCTTATGAAATATGTGCGGTTGGGGTTTACGATAATTTCAAAAGGAAAGCCAAAAAGTGCCGGTTTTCCGTAAATATCAAGGATTTGTATGTCACCTACATCCGGATAAGTGGTGAAGTATTTCTGGAGTGTCATGCCAAAGGGCTTTGACAGAAGGTTGGCCGCCAGAAAGGCCAATATCAAATTCAATAAGGAAAGATGATTATAGAAAAACAGCACCAGTATAAATACCAGAGAAAACAGAAAGTTGGCTGCAGCTATGGATGTGCCGCACCTGGGATGAATGGCAAGATCGGTCTCGCCCCTGAGCATCCTGAAATGACCTTCTCTTACAGCATCCATCACCTCATACGGCGAGGGCAAGTCTGGGCCCGACAGCGAAAAACCGTTTGTATATGCAAGACCGCCGATCCGAAGATTTCTGCCGTAGCGCTGTTCCAGAATGTTCACCGTGGCATGTTCCAGGCTGTGGTTTTTTCTTATGCGTTTATCAACGGCGATTTTCAGAATTTGCCATGGTATTGTTATAACATTATAAAAAGAATTAAAAACCAGCACATAGGGCAGCAGAAACAATATCCCTATTCCAAAAAAAATCAGTATGGGAAGAAGAAGATATGGAAAAAACATCAACAGTATAAATAATATCAATAAAAATGGCATTTTTTTCACCCTTTCATGAAATTTACATAAAAATCAACCGATATCACTATGCAACAGTTATTGTTTGCATCAGCTAAAGCATACAATAATATCAATGTCTTTACAAGTAAATCTTTCATTATTATAGCAAATATTCAACCGCTTATAAACCCTAAATAATGCGATAGAGGCGGTTTATAAATCTCCATATGAACAATCCCCCTGGCTATGAAGTAATTTAAAGATATTTTATTATCATGAAATAGTGGAATACTGTACCTGAATGGTTTATAATTAATATTAGAGTAAATTTAATAGCGGGAGGTAAAAATATGGAATACTTTGACCTTATAAGGCAAAGGCACAGTGTGCGCGCATATAAACCCGACCTGGTGGAGGAGGAAAAATTAAACAAAATCCTGGAAGCGGCCAGGCTTGCACCCACTGCCTGCAACCTGCAGGCTTTTAAAATCATAGTAATCCATACAGCAGGCCGTCAACAGGAAATCAGCAGGATATACGGCAAAGAATGGTTTTATAAAGCTCCAGTTGTGCTGGGTATTTGCGCAATTCCGAACAAAGCCTGGTCAAGAAGCGACGGTAAAAATTACTGTGACATCGATGCCGCCATTGTTATGGACCATGTCATACTTGCGGCAACGGACCTGGGACTCGGCACGTGCTGGATTGGCGCTTTTAACCCAACCGCCGCAAAAGAAGTCTTAAAACTCGGACCCGATATGGAACCCGTAGCATTTACACCCATAGGCTACCCTGAAACCCGTGAATTCAAAAAGGTTAGAAAAAATTTGGATGAACTGGTTATAAGAATTGATTGACACACCCAATTATTAATTCAAATGCCCAACGCTTATATAAATCTTGTGAATGAGGTAAAAATGGTATATTGTTTGGAATTGCCTCCTCTTATCAAAGATATATGTGAAAAGTTAAATGCCGGCGGTTTTAAAGCCTATGTGGTGGGCGGCGCGCTCCGGGACATGATTCTGGACCGTAAAAACTTTGATTACGATATTACTACCGACGCTTTGCCGCATGACATAGCATCCTTATTCCCCGACGCAATACCTTACGGGAATTTCGGCACCATGCTGGTGCTAAGGAAAAAAAGTGATAGACTCATTGATTCGGGAAATCAGGAATTTCAAAAAAACGAAGGCCTCGAGCCCGGGTTTAAAAACCACACTGATAATCTTATAAAAATAGAAATCACCCCTTTCAGAGACGATGCTCCCGGCCGAAAGCCATATTACACCTTTGGCGGCACCATTTACACCGACCTTGCCCGCCGGGATTTTACCATAAACTCTATCGCTCTTGACCCCGTATCAGGAGAATTCATCGACCCATTCGGCGGAGTGAAAGATATCAAAGCGAAAATCATTAGGTGCACCGGCTCTACTCAAAGGATATGGGAAGATCCCCTGCGGGCCATGAGGGCCGCCCGTTTTCAGGCTCAGCTCGGCTTCTCAATCGAACCTTCCACCCTCTATACGTTAAAGGCAAGGGCTCCTGAACTGGCCGATATTTCCCGGGAAAGGATCAGGGATGAACTTTCAAAGCTTGTAACCGGAGACTATGCCTTTGACGGCCTTGTAACTCTGGTCATAACCGGACTCATGGATTACGTCATCCCCGAACTCATGGAAGGCATGGGAATGACGCACTTCAACAAACCGGTTGACGTACTGGAACATAATCTTGCCGCCTGCAGGGTTATCAGAAACACGCTGCCGCTGCGCCTTACCGCCCTGCTGCACGATGTGGCAAAGCCCCGCACCGCTTTCCATGGTGAAAAGGGGCTGGAATTTCCCAAACATCACGTAGCCTCGGCAAACCTCGCTGAAAAAATACTGGCAAGACTCCGTTTCGATAAAAAAACCATAAAAAAAGTGGCGCTTTTAATCAAATACCATATGTTCCATTACACGCAGGAATCCCCGATATCCGATGCCCGCCGCCTTATATCAAAAGTGGGATGGGAAAATATTTATGACCTCATCGATATAAGGGTGGCCGACAGGCTGGCCAGCGGCTTTGAAATGGCTATAGGAAAGGGACTAAAAAAGCTGCTGGCCGATTTGGAGATGTTAAAGACGGAGCACAGCGATTACAGAGTAAAAGATCTGGCCGTCGACGGCACCGATATTTCCAGAGAGCTGGGCATTCCCCCGGGCAAAAAAATAGGAGACATTTTAAACTATCTCCTGGAAAAGGTTATTGAAGATCCGAATATAAACAATAGAGAAACACTGCTGAAAATTGCCCGGAATAATTTATAATCTGCATTACAACACTTTGCCGATGTCTTTGCGGTAATGCATCCCTTCAAATTCTATCTTTGAGACGGCGCTGTACGCCTTCATTCTCGCTTCTTCCTCGTCTTTCCCCAGAGCTGCAACTCCCAGCACACGTCCGCCGGATGTGACCAGCATGCCATTTTTTTCCGCAGTGCCGGCATGAAATACGATCGCTCCCTGCCTTTCCGCTTCAGAAATCCCCTTTATTGCTTTTCCTTTTTCATATGCGCCGGGATATCCTTTCGATGCCAGCACCACGCATACCGCTCTGTCTTCTTTCCACTGTATGCTCATTTTATCAAGGGTGCCATCTGTGCAGGCTTCCATAATATCGATAAGGTCGGTTTCCAATCTCGGCAGAACCACCTGGGTTTCAGGGTCCCCGAACCTGCAATTGTATTCCAGCACTCTGGGCCCTTTATTCGTGAGCATAAGCCCCGTGTATAAGACGCCTTTGAATGGAATACCCTCTTTGGCCATGGCATCGACGGTTTTTTGGATAATTTGCTTTTCCACTATTTCCGCAAGTTCCATGCTGTAAGTCGACGCCGGAGAAACCGCACCCATGCCTCCCGTGTTGGGCCCTTCATCATGGTCAAAGGCCCGTTTATGGTCACGGCTCGATACCATCGGTACACAGGTTTTGCCGTCGCAAAACGATAACACCGTAACTTCGGGGCCTTCCAGGAATTCTTCAATAACCACCCTTGAACCCGCATTGCCAAACACTTTTTCTTCCATTATTGATTTTACGGCCGATACGGCTTCGCCCTTTTCTCTTGCCACTACGACACCCTTGCCTGCCGCCAGCCCTTCGGCTTTGATGACCAGAGGAGCTCCAATTTCATCAATATAATTTATGGCATCTGCGGAATTGTTAAAAATCCTAAAATCTGCTGTTGGAATATTATATTTTTGCATAAGTTTTTTGGCGAAAACCTTGCTGCCCTCTATTTGAGACGCCGCTTTACTCGGCCCGAAAATCCTGAGCCCCCGGCCTTCAAATTCATCCACTATACCGAGCACAAGGGGAACTTCAGGCCCTACCACCGTTAAATCCATCCGCTCTTTTTCTGCAAAATCCGCCAGAGTCTTGATGTCTTCCGCAGGTATATCTATGCAGCGGGCAATTTTTTTAATGCCCGCATTGCCGGGAGCGCAGAAAATCTCTTTTACATTCGGACTCTGTGATATCTTCCATACTATGGCGTGCTCCCGCCCCCCTCCGCCTACAACCAGAACTTTCAAGGCCTCACATCCCTTCATTCTTTTTATGAACTTAAGTATCAATGCCTGAAATGGCGAACGCCGGTAAATACCATGGCAATGCCGTATTTATCGGCAGCTTTTATGGAATCCTCATCTTTAAGTGAGCCGCCGGGCTGGATAATTGCAGTTATTCCGGCAGCGGCAGCCGCCTCAACCACATCGGGAAACGGGAAAAACGCATCCGAGGCAAGTACGGACCCCCTTGCCTTTTCCCCGGCATGGGCTATGCTCTGCTCGGTGGGCCATATGCGATTCACCTGTCCTGCTCCGATCCCGACTGTGGCCAGGTCTTTCGCCAGCACGATGGCATTCGATTTCACGTGCTTTACCACTTTCCAGCCGAACCGGAGATCCTTCATTTCGCTTGCGGAAGGCGCTCTTTCGGTCACAATCTTTAAATCATTTTCACTGAAATCCATTATGTCGGCATCCTGCACCAGCAGCCCTCCGGAGACTCTTTTCATATCCCATCCTGCTCTTTTTCCGGATGAAAAAGATACGTTAGGCATGTCTATTTCCAGCAGCCTCAGATTCTTTTTTGTCTTTAAAATCTCCAATGCGTCCGGATCATATCCCGGAGCAATGATGATTTCCAGGAAGATTTTTACCAGTTCCTCGGCAACAGCTTTGTCTACCGGGCGGTTCAAAGCCACAATACCGCCAAATATGGATACCGGGTCGGCTGAATACGCCTTGAGGTATGCTTCATGGATGTCTCTGCCGCATGCAACGCCGCAGGGGTTGGTATGTTTTACACCCACCGCAGCCGGCATATCGAATTCCATTACCGCTTTTAATGCCGCATCAGCATCATTGATGTTATTAAAGGAAAGCTCCTTGCCTTGAAGCTGTCGTGCCCCGGCCAACGTACCCGATACACTGCCGATTTCCCTGTAAAATGCCGCCTTCTGGTGGGGGTTTTCTCCGTACCTCAAGTCCTGCACTTTCTCAAAAGCCAGAGTAAGATTTTTGGGAAATTCGATTCCCTCCCCGGCCGCTTCTTCGCCATTTCCCTTATCCCCGACTTTTCTCAAATAATCCGATATTACGGCATCATAATGCGCAGTGTGTTCAAAGACCTTTAAAGCCAATTTTCTCCTGTAGTTTTGATCTACGTCACCTTTCGATTTCAAAAATTCTACCACTGCAGAATAGTCCTGCGGGTCGCATATCACTATCACATCCCGGTGGTTTTTTGCAGCGGAACGGAGCATGGACGGGCCCCCAATATCTATATTTTCTATAGCCTCTTCAAAAGTCACGCCGGGCTTTTGCACCGTTTCTTTGAATGGATATAAGTTTATAGCCACAAGATCAATTGGCTCGATGCCAAGATTTTTAATCTGTTCCATATGTTCATGATTGCTGCGAAGGGCCAGAAGCCCTCCGTGAATTTTTGGATGGAGGGTTTTTACCCGCCCGTCCAGAATCTCGGGAAAACCAGTGATATCGGACACAGGCGTCACTTTTATACCGGCACTTTGCAGCGCTGCTGCTGTGCCGCCGGTGGAAATTATCTCCACTCCCATATTATAAAGTTCTCTTGCAAAATCAACAAGCCCCGTCTTGTCAGAAACGCTGATGAGCGCTCGTTTTATCATGAAAATTCCTCCTTTTATATTGGTATAACATTTCACCACTTCAGGAAGCTGAGCTGCGGTTTTATAGCGAGCGACTTGTGCAGTGCCGTCGGTGCGAACTTGGAACGAGCGAAAAACCGCCGTCTCAGCGCATGATGCTGAAACGTTACTTTATCAATACCCGCCTGCCGCGTATTTCCAGGCGGCCTTCCGAGTAAAGTTTAATGGCTTCGGGGTATACTCTGTGCTCTTCTTCCAGGACCCTTGCAGCCAGGGTTTCCGGGGTGTCGTCGTCTTCGACGGGCACCGCTTTTTGAAGTATGATTGGCCCCGTATCGGTGCCCTCATCCACAAAATGCACGGTAACTCCGGTTATTTTCGCTCCATAATTAATAACGGCTTCATGAACTTTTTTGCCGTAAAAACCTTTTCCGCAAAAAGAAGGTATCAGGGCGGGATGAATATTCATTATCCTGTTTGGAAATGCCCTGACGAAGTGAGGAGAAAGAACTTTAACAAATCCCGCCAGCACCACCAGTTCTACACGGTGCTTTTTCAGCAGCTCGATAATTTCGTCCTCGTATTTTTCCTGTGAATCAAAATTTCTGCGCTCCACCGCATAAGCGGGGATATTATGCCTTTTTGCCCTTTCCAGGGCATAAGCGCCTTCTTTACTGGAAATCACCACCACAACTTCAGCCTGCAGATATCCCGATTCTATACTGTCAATAATGGATTGCAGGTTGGTTCCGCTTCCGGAGACAAGCACACCCAGCTTCAGATTCTGCACAATACCACCCCGCTTTTTCCGGCGGTAACTCTTCCGATAATTATAGCTTTTGTATCCTCCGGCGCCATCATACTGTCGCACCACTTATCTCTGCCGGCGCTCCCCTGATTTTCATTTCTTGACGGTTTATTAATTGCATTCAGAATCCCTTCCGCCTGGTTTTCCGGAGCCACTATCACATATCCTATGCCCATATTGAAGGTCCTGTACATCTCCGCTTCATCCACATTACCTGCTCTTTGAATCATTTTGAAAATGGGCGGCACTTCCCAGGAGTTCTTATATATCTTAAATTCCAGCCCCGGAGGCAATATCCTAGGAAGATTTTCAATAATGCCTCCCCCGGTAATGTGCGCCAGTCCGTGAATATCAAAACCTGAAAGTCTCCGGACCGTTTTTACATATATGCAGGTGGGCGTCAGCATCTCTTCGCCCAGCGTTTTGCCCAGTTCGCCTATGTATTTTGAAAGAGACAGTTTCTCTTTTTCCAGCAGCGCTTTTCTTGCAAGGGAATATCCGTTGCTGTGAAGGCCAGAGGAAGTGAGGCCTATAACCGCATCGCCTTCCCGAATCCCGGAACCGTCAATTATGCATCCTTTTTCAACTACCCCTACGGCAAAACCCGCCAGGTCATATTCATTTTCTTCATATAATCCGGGCATCTCGGCGGTTTCACCGCCGATGAGGGCGCATCCGGCCTGTCTGCATCCTTCTGCAACGCCGCTTACGATCTCTCTCACCTTTTCGGGAATCAATTTCCCCACCGCCACATAATCCAGGAAAAATAACGGTTCTGCGCCATGTACCAGAATATCATTGACGCACATGGCGACACAATCTATTCCAACGGTATCGTGTTTATCCATGGCAAATGCTATCCTGAGCTTTGTGCCGACACCGTCTGTACCGGCTACCAGCACCGGCTCCCGGTATTTTTTAATATCCAGCTGGTAAAATCCGCCGAAGGCGCCAATTTCCCCCAAAACACCCGGGCGAAATGTGGACTTTACGTAATCCTTTATGAGCTCCACAGCCCTGTTGCCCGCATCCACATCCACCCCGGCTTCCTTATATGACATTTTCTCTGTCATAATATCCTCCCTATCAATCGCTATCTTTTCTCAAATAAATACTTTTTCCCTTCCCCGGGAACTTCCATGGGATATGTGCCGCAAAAACATCCCATACAGAATTTTGCTGCGGGAAACCCTGTAGATTTCACCAAACCTTCCAGACTTAAATAACCCAGGCTGTCAGCGCCGATAAATTTTCTTATCTCCTCCACCTGCTGCCGGGCGCCGATGAGCTCTTTCTGCGTGGAAGTGTCGATGCCGAAATAACAGGAATACCTTATTGGCGGGGAACTTACTCTGACATGCACTTCCCTGGCACCCGCGTCTTTTAACAATTTTACTATCTGGCCACTGGTGGTCCCCCTGACAATAGAGTCGTCCACCATCACTAGACGCTTGCCTTTTATCACTTCTTTCATAGCGTTCAGTTTGAGCCTTACCCCCAGCACTCTGGATTCCTGACTGGGTTGTATGAAGGTTCTCCCGATATACCTGTTCTTTATCAAACCTATGTCAAAAGGAATGCCAGAAGCTTCCGCATACCCCATGGCCGATACCGTGCCGGAATCGGGCACTCCAATCACGATATCCGCATCGGCAGGATGTTCCAGCGCCAGCTGCCTTCCCGCCTTCCATCTCGCCGTATGGATGTTCATTCCGTCAATATTGCTGTCCGGCCGGGCAAAATACACGAATTCAAAAATGCACAAAGAAGAGTCGGTATCTTTTTTTGTTTTAATGCTCTTAATACCTGATTTGTTTATTACTACTATTTCTCCCGGTTCTATATCCCTTATAAACTCCGCTCCGACAGTATCCAGCGCGCAGGATTCCGATGCCAGCACATAGCATCCGTTGTATTTTCCCAGGCAGAGGGGTCTTATGCCTTTTGGGTCCCTGACCCCAATAAGGCTATCTTCCGTCATTATGATTAGCGCGTAGGAGCCTTTGATTTTTTCCATACATGCCACAGCGGCTTTTTCTATATCTCCTGTTGGCTCCCGGGCAATCAAGAATGCGATGACTTCGCTGTCCACTGTGGTTTGAAACACTGCTCCGTCTTCTTCCAGCTCCCTCCGGATTTCCAGGGCGTTCACTAGATTGCCGTTGTGGGCCACAGCCAGCGAACCTTTTTTGTATTTCACGACCAGCGGCTGAGCGTTGATTAAAGTATTTGAGCCGGTGGTGGAATAGCGGACATGGCCAATCGCAATATGGCCCTGCAACTTGTCAAGTATGCCATCGTCGAATACCTCCGAAACAAGGCCGAGACCCTTATGATAATTTATACCGTCTCCGGAAGTTACGGCAATCCCCGCGCTTTCCTGACCCCGGTGCTGAAGGGCATAAAGGCCGTAATATACCGTTCGGCTCAAAGCAGAATCTTTGCTCAAGCTGTATATTCCGAATACTCCGCAGGCTTCCTTCGGTTTATCATTTTCAAAGGAATTTTCCCCGCAGAACTTTAATTCTCGACTTTCCATTTTATAGCGTTCCCCCAGCTTAAAGCTAATTTATCCACCGGAATATCTACCTTCCCGACATTTTGACCTTTCATCTTTACTTCCAATTTAAAATTCCCGGATTTAACAAATCCAAGAACCGTTATATTTACATCCAGTTCTTTCGCAAGCTGTTGAAAAAGAGAAAGGTTTTCTTCCGGAAGGCTCATTATTATCCTTGACTGTCCCTCTCCAAAGAGCAGCGCATCGGGGCGAATTTCTGTTTCTATTTCTCCTGAAAAACCGATGTTTCCGGCTATGCAGCTTTCCGCCAGAGCCACCGAAAGCCCTCCTTCGGTAACATCATGAGCGGAGCGGATAAGCCCCAGTTCTATGGCCTTCAGGCAGCAATCCTGGACTTTTTTCTCCACATCAAGATTCAACCTGGGCGGTCTGCCGCCGCGCAGTCCGATTATTTCCTTCAGATATACGGAACCCCCCAGTTCGTCCGTATTATCTCCCAATAGCACTACCACATCGCCCTCTTTCTTAAACTCCATGGTACAGCGCTTCTCCACATCTTCAAGCAGTCCCACCATTCCCACCACCGGTGTGGGATATATGGCGTTGTCCTTCGTTTCATTGTAAAAACTCACATTTCCGCTTATCACCGGAGTGCCTAAAAAAGAGGCCGCTTCTGCCATGCCGTCCACGCATTTTTCAAACTGATAATACACCTCCGGTTTTTCCGGATTACCAAAATTCAGGCAATCGGTAATGGCAAGAGGTTTCGCGCCGCTGACCACCAGATTTCGGGCGGCTTCGGCCACGGCCTGTTTGCCCCCCTCATAAGGGTCCAGGAAGCAGTAATAACCGTTGCAGTCGGTGGTCAGAGCAATACCCTTCTTCGTCCCCTTTATGCGCAGCACCGCCGCATCGGAGCCGGGGGGAACCACTGTATCGGTCCTTACAGTATAATCATACTGCTGATATACCCATGCCTTGCTGGCAATGTTTGGTGACGACAGAAGTTTCAGTAAAACGTTATTGAGGTCCTCAGGGATTTCAATTGAAGATAAATCTATGTCTATATCTTCCATATAAAAAGGTTTTCTGCTTTCCCTTTTGATAGATGGAGCGCCATCTGCCAGAGATTTTGCCGGGACTTCGGCCACCACGGTCCCGTTTTCCAGGATTCTAAGCATACCATCGGCGGTGACGGTACCTATTTTTACCGCATTCAGATCCCATTTTTCAAAGATTTTTCTGACATCTTCCTCATGGCCTTTTTCTACTATAACAAGCATTCGTTCCTGGGATTCAGATATCATGACCTCATAGGGGTTCATGTTCTCCTCCCTCCTTGGAACCAGGGACACATCCAGCTCAATGCCGCTTTCGGCCCTTGCTGCGGTTTCACAGGAGGCTGAAGTAAGTCCTGCGGCCCCCAAGTCCTGGACGCCAACCACCCAGTCATTCTGTAAAAGTTCAAGACACGCCTCCAAAAGCAGTTTCTCCGTGAATGGGTCTCCCACCTGCACCGAGGGTCTTTTGGCCACAGAGTCCTCGGAAAGCTCCTCGGATGCGAAACTGGCTCCGTGCATACCGTCCCTGCCGGTGGCGGAACCTACCAGCATGACGGAATTCCCAACCCCCGCTGCTTTCCCCCTGACAATGCGGTCGCAGCGGATTATTCCCACACACATCGCATTTACGAGGGGATTGTCCCTGTACGAGTCGTCAAAATACACCTCGCCTCCCACGGTGGGAATGCCCATGCAGTTGCCGTAATCCGCAATACCGGATACCACCCCTCCAAAGAGGTACTTTACCCTCGGCTCATCCGGATTGCCGAATCTCAAAGAATCTAGCAGTGCGACCGGCCGGGCTCCCATGGTAAAAATGTCCCGGATGATTCCTCCTACGCCTGTTGCGGCCCCTTGGTAGGGTTCCACCGCCGAAGGATGGTTGTGGCTCTCAATCTTCATAACCACAGCCAGATTATCCCCTATATCTACTATGCCGGCATTTTCCCCGGGACCCTGCAGCACCCTCGGGCCTGAAGTGGGGAACCTTTTCAGGACCGGTTTGGAATTTTTATAGCTGCAGTGTTCCGACCACATCACGCTGTACATGCCCAATTCCAGATGGTTGGGTTCGCGGCCGAGAGTTTTCACTATTTCGTCGTACTCATAATCGGCTAAACCCAGCTTTTTTGCGTCTTCTCTACCGGCCATAAGTCGTCCTCCCCTCGATATGCCTCAAAATAGATTCGAATAATCTTTTACCGTCAGTATTGCCAAGTATTTCTTCCGAAGATCGCTCAGGATGAGGCATCATGCCGAGTATATTCCCCTGTTCATTGATAATGCCTGCAATATTTTCCACCGAACCGTTGGGATTGGCTGCATCCGAAACATTTCCGTCTCTGTCACAGTAAGTAAAAACGACGCGGTTTTCGGCTTTGAGTTTTTCGATTGTTTGAACATCTGCATAATAATTTCCTTCGCCGTGTGCGATGGGGAGCCTGATAATCTCCCCTTTTTTGTACAGCCTCGTAAAGGGCGTTTCATCGTTGTCCACTCTCAAATATACGTCATGGCAATGAAATTTAAGATCCCTGTTCCTCTTCATGGCTCCCGGCAAAAGCTTTGCCTCAAGCAAAATCTGAAAACCGTTGCATATGCCTATGATCAGTTTCCCCGCTTCGGCGGCTTTTAGCACCGAATCCATCGCCGGCGAAAACCTGGCAATGGCGCCGGCCCTGAGATAGTCTCCGTAAGAAAACCCGCCGGGCAAAACGATGAGGTCAAAATCCCCGGGACCGAATTTTTCTTTGTGAAACACATATTCCGCAGGCTGCCCCAGCACTTCGCTCAAGACATGGTAGCAATCTATATCACAGTTGGAACCTGGAAACATTATTACGGCACATTTCATGGTCAAACCTCCAGATTCTGAGTTTCAAAGCTGTAGTCTTCTATCACCGGATTTGCCAGGAGTTTTTCGCACATGGATTTTATTTGCTCTTTTGCATCTTTTTCATCGGCAGCATCCAGTTTCACCTCTATCAGCTTTCCCACCCTAACATCCACCACATTTTCAAAGCCCAGGTGCTTCAGGGCTCCTTTGACGGCGGTACCCTGGGGGTCGAGAACTCCGGATTTAAAACGCACGTGAATCTTGGCATTTATCATAATTAAATCTCCCTTCTCTATTTACAATTGGAAGTCTACTTTCCAATCACTCTTTTCAGAATTTCCTGATAGGCTTCCTCCACCTTCCCGAGGTCTCGGCGAAAGCGGTCTTTGTCAAGTTTTTCTCCAGTGCCGGCGTCCCAGAAACGGCAGGTGTCCGGAGATATCTCGTCAGCGAGAAGTATTTCGTCGTCGAACGTGCCGTATTCCAATTTTAAGTCCACAAGTATTATGCCCTTCTGAATGAAGAAGTCTTGCAAAATTTTATTCACTTTAAAAGATGTTTCCTCAATAAATTTTAACTGCTCCTCTGTAGCGATTCCCAGCGCCATGGCATGATAATCGTTTATCATTGGGTCCTGCAGCTCATCATTTTTATAACACAGTTCCAGAACCGGCCTTTGCAATTCTTCTCCTTCTGCCAAACCCAGTCTTTTTGCCAGGCTACCCGCGGCAATGTTTCTCACGATGACTTCCAGAGGCAGAATCCTTACCGCTTTAACCAGCATTTCCCTATCGTTTAAAAGCTTTACAAAATGAGTCTTTATTCCGTTTTTCTCCAATAGTTCAAAAAGAAAGGCCGAAATCCTGTTATTCATAATTCCTTTTTCATGGATTTTGCCTTTCTTTTGTCCGTTGAAAGCCGTTGCATCGTCCTTGAATTCCATGATGAAATATGATTTATCCTCTGTGCTGTATACTTTTTTAGCCTTGCCTTCATAAAGCATGTCCATTTTATCCACTCTTTTACACCTCCCCAAAATATATTTTTACCTTTTTGTTAAAAATATGAACAATTCCTGAATTATATAAGGGTCTATGAAATCTTATTTATTTTTTAAACTTTATATTACAATCTTACCATAATGTAATTTATTTGACAACAGGTTTTCCGAACATTTTTGATTATTATTCAAGAATTATACGGTTTTTAATAAAAAGCTTGCATTATAAAAGCATAATGCGTCAGGAAATCCTGATAGAGCAATCAGACAATTGTTTTCACCTTCACTGCAGTGTGATATAATAGGTGCGGGGACACTCTTCCTCTTCTGGGGTATGCATCTGGGGTAGTCGGAGGAATGTCCCCAATGTAGAAAATCAGAATTTTTTGGAGGTGACTTTCATTGAAGCCTCAAGAGAGATTGCTGGATTATAATGATTACCTGAAACTACCCGATGACGGCAAGAGATATGAAATTGTAGAGGGGGAATTGTTCGCGGCTCCAGTGCCTAACCCTGTTCACCAGCGGTTTTTCTGCAATGGAGCCGACGATGAAACCATAACCTCTCTTGTGATAAAAGGGCTGGAGATAAATTTATCACAAATCTGGAGTTGAATTTGATCGGCGCTGTCTGACAAATACAAAAAATGGTGCAGGCGGTTTTAAGTTCGAAGAATTGCCGCTGCACCGGAAAATAATTGTGTACGGTAACAAACTATAGCCCGGCCATAAAATTTTTTATTCTTCTCACCGCTTCTTCAAGATTTTCCATGGAAGTAGCATAGGCCATCCTGACGAAGCCCCGGCCGTTTTCGCCGAAAGCAGTGCCCGGAACAACCGCCACCTTTGCCTCGTACAAAAGCCTTTGTGCGAACTCCTCGCACGGGATGCCGGTCTTTTCTATGGAAGGAAATACGTAGAAGGCTCCCCTGGGTTCGAAACACTCAAGCCCCATATTCCGCAAACTTGATAAAAGAAAGATCCGCCTCTTGTTGTATTCTTCTCTCATCCTCGCGATATCCTCGTCGCCGTTTCTCAGGGCTTCGATTGCGGCGTACTGACCCATTGTGGCCGCACATGTGACGCTGTACTGGTGGACCTTAAGAATCTCTGCGGCCAGTTCCCGCGGAGCGGCGATATAGCCCAGCCTCCAGCCCGTCATGGCGTAGGATTTCGAAAGGCCGCTTATGGTAACGGTCCTCTCCCACATACCGGGTATGGATGCAAAAGCCGAATGTTCCACACCATAAGTAAGGTCCCAGTAAATCTCATCTGAAACCACAATTAAATCATGTTTTTCTACCACTTGGGCTATAGCCTCCAGCTGCTGCCTGCTCATTACTGCTCCCGTGGGATTGTTGGGATACGGCAAAACCAGTATTTTTGATTTTGGGGTAATATATTTCTCCAAAACATCAGGCCTCAAAGCAAATTCGTCTTCCATGTACGTGGGCACATATACCGGCTTGCCTCCTGCCAGTATGGTGCAGGGCCCATATGCCACAAAGGACGGTTGGGGTATCAAAACCTCATCCCCGGATTCCGTCAAGGTTCTTATAGCCACCTCGATGGCCTCGCTTGCTCCAATGGTGACGATTATTTCAGACTCCGGATTGTACTCAAGTTTAAAGCGCCTCTTCATATATCCCGCAATTTCCTTACGGAGCTCTAAAAGCCCCGCGTTGGGAGTATAGAAGGTTTTTCCGTCGTTTAAGGCCTTTATGGCGGCTTCATTGATATGCTCCGGAGTGGTGAAATCCGGTTCTCCGATACATAAAGATATGGCGCCTTCCACCTGGTTCACCATATTGAAAAAATATCTGATTGTGGAGATTTCGATGGATTTTACATTTTTTGCCACATATTTTTGATATTCCATACAAACCTTCCTTTCCATATTATCGTTTTATATTTTTGCGCCGGGTCTGACCGGCGTGGAGGCCAGCAAAAAATTGCTTTCCTGCCGGAGATGGCCCGGCACCTCCGGCAGCGGACTTTGTTTCTACACTGCAATTAATTATTCAAATCTAATAGGAGGAGCCCTATGGAACTTCAAGCGGATATTATCAAATTCATTCAATCCATCTCTTCGCCTGTCTTTGATTACTTCTTCATTTTCATCACAAATCTCGGCAGTGAAGGTTTTTACTTTTTGCTCATCCCCATTTTCTACTGGAGCATTGATAAAAGAATGGGAATCAAACTGAGCAGCGCCATTTTGATATCCATGTATGTAAATACGGCTCTAAAAGAAATCACCGCCGTAGCGCGGCCCATCGGGTATCCGGGCATAAGGTCAATTTACACTTCCTCGGCCGGCGGATATTCTTTTCCCAGCGGCCACGCCCAGGGCAGCACTACAATATGGGGCATAATAATGTTCCATTACAGAAAGATTTCTGTCTATATACTGGGTACCACCATAATAATTCTGGTCAGTCTTTCAAGGTTGTATCTCGGGGTGCACTGGCCCGTTGATATCGCCGGGGGAATAATTGTGGGGCTTATAATAGTGCTGCTGACGCTCGTCAGCGGCAAATTTATTCTCCCGGCAGACGATTTTATAATATGTGCCGCCGCGCTGGCCGGCCCTGCAATACTTCTTGTCATATTCCCTCACCCCGATGTATTTAAATATATGGGAATGCTGTCGGCTTCATGGCTGGGATATTTAATTGAAGAAAGGTTCATAGGTTACGAACCTAAAAAGACAAACGCGGTGATAACTATTGTAAAGTATTCCACAGGCGCCGTCGGGTTTCTATTGATATATGCAGGATTAAAAGAAATTCTGCCTGCCGGAAATATTTTCTCCGCCGCCAGGTATTTCTTATTGGGTCTGTGGCTTACCGCCGGGGCGCCGTATCTTTTCAAGAAATTTTTTGGGACATAAATCATTCAACGGGCATTCCTCACACGCGGGTTTTTTCGCCCGGCAAACTCTTCTGCCGTGATATATCAGCCAGTGATGGGCTTTTATCCACATTTCCTGGGGAACTTTTTCCATAAGGTCTTTTTCCACGCCGAGCACGTCATTTTTATCGGAAAAACCCAGCCTTCTAGCCAGCCTGAAAACATGGGTATCCACCGCAAAAGCAGGTATGCCGAAGGCATTGGCCAGAATAACATTGGCTGTCTTGCGGCCTACTCCGGGAAGTTTTAAGAGCTGCTCAAAATCCGCCGGCACCCTGCCGCCATGTTTTTCCACTATTTCCCGGGATGCATCAATTATGCTTTTGCTTTTGTTTCGAAAAAGCCCGCATTCTTTTATGTCTTCCTGCAGTTCCTTAATATCGGCACCGGCAAAATCCTCGGGTCTTTTGTATTTTTTAAATAATCTTTCGGTCACCATATTTACTCTTTTATCGGTGCATTGAGCGGATAAAATCGTAGCGACCAGCAGTTGGAAAGGGGTTTCATAGCGAAGGGCAACAGATACACCGGGATACAGTGTTCCCAGAGTCTCAAGAAGTCGCGACAAACGTTCCCTCTCTTCCAAATTCCCCGGGTAGTTAAATCGAATTCCCGATTTGTCTGTTTTTTCGTTGCCTGTCATGTTAATTTTTGAGCCATCCGCATTTTTTTCCAAAATTCATCACTCGTTTTCTTTAACATATATATTTTCTTAATCTGTCATGCTTTTGAGCATATCTATTTCCTTTTTATAATTTTCAATACCTCCGGGAGTCTCAAGAAGAAAAGGCTTATCCTTTAATGCCGGATGAGTTATTATGTTTTTTATGGCTTCACTCCCCAGCTCTCCCTCCCCCAAATTGGCGTGACGGTCTTTACGGCTTCCAAGGGGAAACTTGCTGTCGTTGAGGTGAATCGCTTTAATCCTTGAAAGCCCCAGAATCCGGTCAAATTCAGACAGAACCTCGTCCAATCGGCCAATTACATCATATCCAGCTCCCAGAAGATGGCAGGTATCTATGCATACCCCGAATTTTTCGGGCATGCCTGTCCGGTCCATGATATCATACAATTGTTCAAAAGTGTATCCGACTTCGCTTCCTGCTCCAGCCATGGTTTCAAGTAGAATCATCATCTTTTCTCGCCCAGTCATTATATGTTTGAGCCCAGAGGCTATTTTTTCAGTGCCCTGTTCAATGCCGTCCCCCAGATGACTTCCTGGATGAATTACCATGTAAGGCACTTTTGCCTGTTCCAGCCGCTCAATATCGTCTTTTAAAACCATAAGCGCAAATTCCCTTGCCTTTTCTCTGGAAGACGCCAGGTTGAGGGTATATGGCGCGTGAGCCACCAGGGGGCCAAAATCCTGCTTTTTACATAATTCTTCTGCGTTTTTAATATCCACAAAGTCCAGCGCTTTTGCCGCGCTGCCCCGGGGATTCCTGGAAAAAAACTGCATTGTATTGGCCCCAATGGAAAGGGCCTCTTTTACAGCATGTTCATAACCTTTCGAAATAGAAATATGGGCGCCGATACGCACGTCGCAAAACTCCTTTCTATGTGAGGGGTTGGAGGCCGCTATATACTCTTAAGAAGTTTCCTCCCAGTATTTTCTTTATATCCTCATCGGAATATCCGCGAAAGACCAGGCCTCGGGTGAGATTTATCATCTTTTCGCACGATTCGAGCCCTTCCACATTGCCGTCATATCCGTCAAAATCGGAACCGATCCCCACATGATCTATCCCGGCAACATCTACAAAATAATCTATAACATCCAGTATATTTTCGATGGAGCCCTGCCGCCCCCCGTAACTTGAGAAGTAAAAGGTGGCGCCTATGACCCCATTTCTTTCTGCCACGGCTTTAATCTGCTCGTCATCAAGGTTCCTCGGAATATCCATGAATTTTCTGGGCATGGAATGGGACACAATGAGAGGCTTCCTTGCAACATCCAGCACATCCCAGAAACCCTTCGGGGATATATGGGCGATGTCTACAAGCATGCCGAGTCTTTCCATCTCCTTTACTACCTCCACACCAAAGTCCGAAAGGCCGCCGCCGCTTCTTGCGTCCTGGGCACCGTCTGCAATAGCGTTGCGGCGATTCCATGTCAGCACTATAGAACTTACGCCCAGTTCCCTGTATATCCTCAGCATGTGGATGTCCCCCTGCAGAGCCTCGCCACCCTCGATGCTGATCAAAGCGGCTATTTTACCGTCTTTTGCGGCCTTTTCGACATCCGCCGCAGAATATGCAATATCCACTTCGCTGCCGTTTTGCTCCATCTGGCTTTTTAATATGGATATCCCTTTCATTGTCATGTGAACTGCATCATAATACCATTCGGGCCGGACAAAGACCGCAAACACCTGCGCGTTTACGCCACCGCTCCTGAGCCTGGGTATATCTATATGCCCTCTGTCCGATTTTTCGCCTAGGCTTCTCTCCCCTTCAATGACCGACAAAATTGTGTCACAATGGGCGTCAAATACAATGCTCTTTGCGTGTATCCGACGGGCCCTCTCCTCCTGTTCCCCGGTTAGCTTAAACAATAAAATCCCTTCCTCCCTCGAAATTGTAAAAGAAGCAAATAATAGAAAATATAACAAGCATAGATAAATTTTATCAGAAAATATATCGGTTTAAAAGTAGTCTTTTAACGTATGTCGGTTTTTTATGTATAAAATGTTGAAAACAATAGACAATTAATTTATATTAATCAATAATGGAATAAAAATCCTACATAGATTTTTAAAGGAGATTTGCCATGGACAGAATAAAAATTCTTGAATTTATTCGGGATGCCGAAGGCGGTATGAAAAAGCATGTTGAATCCATACTCTCGGGGCTTGATAAAGACATGTTCGATATAATCCTTGTATGCCCTGAAGGGCAATATGACAGGAACAGTGTGAAAAATAAAATAAAAAATCTTTATGAAATCGGCGTGGGCGATCGGAGAAATCCATGGTCTATGCTCAAATCCCTTTTGAATCTGATTCAAATCATAAAAAAGGAAAAAGTAGACATTATCCATTGCCACGGCATTGCGTGCTGTATCATGGGCACCGTCGCAGGGATATTGTCGGGCAAACGGTTGATAGTGACTACTATACACAACTTTCCCGCTGTAAAAGAAACGGGAATAAAACAGCGCCTTTCCAATTTCCTTGCGGGTTTTTGCATCAAATTCAACCGACAGGTAATTGCGGTATCCTCGAGCTTAAAGGACCATGTATCAAAACTGTGGGGTATATCTGAAGGCAATATTCGGGTCATATACAACGGAATCGATATAAAAAAAATTCGAAACAGCGCAAATAAAGGCGCATATAACTCAAACGAGTCGCCGGATTTAATAATGCCCGGATTGCTCTCCGGAATGGATAAAATAGATGATACAAATAATCGTTCTTGCATACATAAACAAATAATAATATTGAATATAGCCCGTCTGATTGCTTCCAAAGGCGTAGACGTCTTTTTAAAAGCAGCAGCGGTTTTAACAGAAAAAGTTGCCTGCAAAGAAGTATCACGTGTTGAAATACCGCAGAATCCATCACAACCTGTTATCCAGCCTTTATTTCTTATTGCTGGCGACGGCCCGAAAAAAGCAATGTTAAAAAAAATGGCCCGTCAGTTGGGCATTGAAAAAAATGTGGAGTTTTTGGGATTTCGAAATGACATATATGAACTGATCGATTGCTCAGATATAGTGGTGCTCTCATCCCGCAGCGAGGGCCTGGGGATTTCAATCCTGGAGGCCCTCGCTTTGGAAAAACCGGTCGTTGCCACGAATGTGGGCGGCATCTCCGAAATTGTGGACCACAGGAAAACAGGCCTGCTGGTGCCCTCCGATGACCCTGAAGCCCTCGCCGAGGCAATGCTTTACTTTATCAATAATCCTCAAGAAGCAAAGGTAATGGCGGAAAAAGGCTGCCGAATGGTATTTGAAAAATTTACCATAGAAACAATGATAGATAACCTGCAAGAATTATTCTTAAATCTGCATAGAAATACGTTTATAAAAACAGCTCGATAATGCATTATTCAACTCGAAATTCATCTATTGTGTATTACGCTGCCTTCTTATAGGCAGTTTTTATCTTTTGCTTTAAAACATCAATTGCCGTCCTGAGCTGGTTATCCTCCCGCGAATTCAGATAATCATAAACCGCTTCGTCAAGCGCCTTATAAAAGGCTGCATTCACTATTCCGGTAACGGGAAGTCCTTTTTGCTTCTGGAGCGCTTTTACCGCTTCAAGAGTTCTGGGGCCGAACACACCGTCGGGCGTTGCTTTTAATAAATTCATTATGTTCAACCTCTGCTGTATGCCCAGCACATCAAGGCCGATATTCCCATATTGAAGGGTTTTGTCTCCCTTTAAAGAAACAACATCCTTCAAAAGATTTTCTTTATCGGATTTTACAATAATATCGGGCATAATCCCGGTTTTATTTATATCTGTGCCATTCGGCGTTGTATAGCGGGCTATGGTCAACTTTATGCCTCCAAGGACTCCCAGGTTCAGAGTGCGCTGCACTGTAGCTTTTCCGAAAGTCTTCTCTCCTACCAGCGTCCCCACTCCGCGGTCTTTGATGGCTCCGGATAATATTTCCGCTGCGCTGGCCGAGCCTCCGTTCACCAGCACCACCAGTTTAAATGGACAATCTTTTGAATCCGAAGAAAAAGTTTCCATTTTGCCGTCCTTGTAAACCACATGGACTATCGGGCCTTCCGGAATAAAGCGTCTGGCCACTTCAATAGCCTGATCCAGCAATCCGCCGGGGTTGTTTCTCAAATCCAGGACAATGCCTTGAACGCCGCCGTTTTTAAAATCTGCAAGAGCTTTATCGATATTATCGGCGGTATTCTCGTTGAACTCGCTTATCTTTAAATATCCTATACCCTGGCCCAGGATTTTATATTCTATCGGATTCACTTTAATTATGTCCCGGATTATATCGATCTTCAATATTTGCTTTTCTTCATTCCTCATAATGCCAAGACTTACTTTCGTCCCTTTTTCCCCTTTTATCAGATTGGAAACCTCGGCCGTAGATAGGCCCGACACATCTTTTCCATCCACTTCCACAATCCTGTCGCCGGCTTTTAATCCTGCACTTTCTGCGGGAGTTCCTGGCAGAACAGATACAATTGTTATATTTTTTTCTTTTGAAGTGATCACAACGCCTATTCCGCTAAAATTTCCGCTGGTGGACTCATTGAAGTTTTTAAAATCTTCGGGAGTAAAGTATTCCGAATAAGGGTCGCCCAGGGATTCGACCATGCCCTTGACGGCTCCTTTTATCAGATCCAAATCCTTGATTTCATTCACATAATTATTTTTTAAAAATTCATCCAGCTGTATCAAAAAGTTTATTTCCGGTGAGATCTTTTGAGAAGTATTGTCTGCGGCTTTCAGCGGCTTTAATGTGACAGGGTTTACAAGCAAAACGGCTGTAATGAGGAGCGCAATTAATACTGAAAAATATTTTTTCATCGGATATCTCCTTTCAAATGACTACTGTTTTTCTTTGCTGTCTCGTGATTTCATTTTAGCACAAATTAAAAATACATGCATCATATTTTTATGTATGTATAGTTCTATATTTATCATAAAAATCCTGCTAAATTTTTCCTATATATATTAACTTTATTTATATTAACTTTAAAGTTAGTAACTCATAAGTTAGTATCTTTATTTTATTTTCCACTTTTCTTTTTATAAAACAAGTAATATACTATAAGAAAGCTATAGCAACGAGAAATGCATTTTGTTCCAATATTAATTTTTGAGGGGGATATTAAGTGAAGTTACCGGAGTTGAAAATAGGAAATCTTATAGCAAAAATTCCCATCGTTCAGGGAGGAATGGGCGTCGGAATATCGCTTTCTTCCCTGGCAGGAGCGGTGGCGTTAAACGGTGGCGTGGGAGTAATATCCGGAGTGGAAATAGGATTTAATGAACCGGATTATTATAAAAATAAAAAAGAGGCTAACATCAGAGCCCTTAAGTATCATATCAGAAAGGCCCGCGAAATATGTAAAAACGGTATTATCGGGATTAATATAATGTCCGCTCTGAATAATTTCGAAGAAATGGTTATTGAAGCAGTTAAGGAAAAGATAGATATCATTTTTTCGGGTGCTGGTCTCCCCCTGAAGTTGCCCCAGTTTACAAAAGGCTCGGATACAAAAATCGCCCCCATAGTATCTTCCGGTCGGGCTGCCGCCCTCATATGCAAAACATGGGATAAACATTATCAGGTAGCTCCCGATGCGGTGGTAGTAGAAGGGCCTCTGGCGGGCGGCCACCTGGGTTTTTCCGCCAATGAGCTCGATAAACCGACTCATCAATTAAAAGAGCTTTTGCGTGATGTCCTCGAAGCATCGAAACCGTTTGAGGAAAAATTCAGGAAAAAAATTCCGGTCATCGCTGGAGGAGGAGTTTTTACCGGAAAAGATATAGCAGATATATTGAATGCTGGCGCTTCCGGCGCCCAGATGGCCACCCGGTTTGTGGCTACCGATGAATGCGATGCTTCGCCCGAATTCAAACAGGCTTATGTAGACGCAAGGGAAGAAGATGTGGAAATAATCCAGAGCCCTGTGGGCATGATAGGCAGGGCCATTCGAAATGAATTTCTGAATGATGTAAAGGCTGGGCTCAAGAAGCCCATCCGCTGCCTTTGTAATTGCTTAAAACCATGCAATCCCCTCAACGCTCCGTACTGCATAGCCGAAGCACTGATAAATGCCCAGAAGGGCAACTTTAAAGAAGGCTTCGCATTTGCCGGGGCCAATGTTTTCAGGATTACAAAGGTGGTGCCGGTAAAAGAGCTGATGGAAGAGCTTGTATCAGAAGCGGAAAGATATATGGTTAAAAGAAGCTTTAATGACTAATCTTAAAAAGGCGAATCATCTGCGATATCATCAAGTGAATAAAGCTTTATATTATCATTAGCTTTTGCTCTTGCAACAACTTCATCACAGAAGCCGGATTTCGAAAAAAAGCAGTAATATTTCTCTTTAAAGCTGTTGAATATTGCGCTTTTTTCCATAAGTCCATCGACGATTCGATTATCCATTAGCTCATTTGTCCATTTGCACTCTCCAAAAATGGCTTTGTCTCCGGAATATGCTATTATATCGATTTCTTCCTCCTGCTTTTTCAGCGGGTTGTTTCCCCACCACCTGCCGATTTTGTCAAATACAAACGGCAAAGCCATTTTTTTGTTCATTTTTGCGAGAAATTCAATGCATATTTCTTCAAATATTGGAGCAATATAGTGATTCAATTCCTTTTTTATATGCGTTTCATATAGGTATTCATACATTCCCTGTTCAATAAGCTCAGTGTTTGGAAAAACAAACCTATACCAAAATCTGAACAGGTTGTCTTTTATCTTATAAACACTTCTTTTGGCCGGATTTACTATTGGCGTTTCTTTCTCTATGATTTTTAATTCCAGCAGTGTCTTTATGTACTTTGCGCATTTGTCATTATCTTCGCCGATTTTTGCAGAAATTTCATTAAGTTTTGACGCTCCCTTTGCAATAGCTTCGATTATCGAATTATAAAGCGCCGGTTCTCTAAGTTCCTGTTTCAATAGATTTTTGGGCTCTTCATGAAGATAAGATGTTTTATCTAAGAAGTTCATTATTATGTTTTCCTTAATGCCCACGTTTTCGTCAAGCTTTAAAAGATACTGGGGAATCCCTCCGGCTATTGAATATGCTTTAACCTTGTCCTCAGCAGAATACGACTTGAAAAATTTAATACTGTCATAAAAACCGAACGGTTCAATTGAGAATTGTGAAGTTCTTCTTCCGTACAAAGGACTTTTATAGCTCAATACTTCTTTTTCCATAAAGCTGAGCGAAGAACCGCAAACAAGCAAGAAAAGTTCGGAACCGATTAAATGATGATCGATTAAATTCTGCAAAATCGAAGGTATGCTTTTATTTGCAGAAACAATGTAAGGAAATTCGTCCAGCACAACCACCAACCGCCTGTTCTCAGCCTGCTTTGCAAGAAAAAGAAAAGCTTTTTCCCACGATTCAAAAGCAGACATGAAATCATTTATTTTGAAAAACTCAAATATCTTTTCGGAAAACTTTTGAAGAGCTATTTTATCGTTATATTCTTCGGCTACAAAAAAGATAGAAGGCTTACCTTTGCAGAATTCAAGCATAAGGGTGGTCTTGCCGACCCTTCTTCTCCCATACATAATTATAAATTGAAAACCTTTTTTCCTGTAAAGCATTTCAAGTTTTTCGAGTTCCGTTTTTCTTCCTATAAACATCAATATCACCACTTAATATAAATTAACTCTAGAGTTAGTAACTTTAAAGTTAGTAACTCTAGAGTTAATTATAACACAGATAAGATTTTTTATACAATGGTTTGTTGATTATATACTTTTTACCCTGTTATTTTTTCGCATGCGTCCTTTATTGATTCGGAAAATGTCGGATGGGCATGTATGGTTTCCGTTATTTCTTCCAGGGTAAATTCATTTTTTATGCTGAGTGCTCCTTCGTGAATCATCTCGGTGGCGCACCTTCCTATTATTTGCATGCCCAAAATCTGCTTGTATTTCGGTTCGGCTATAACCTTCACCAGACCCGTGTCATCACCGGTTGTCAGCGCCCTGCCCGATGCGGAGTACGGATATGTCCCCACCTTAATATCGCCATACTTCATCCGCGCCTGTTTTTCGCTCATCCCAACCAACGCCACTTCGGGCTCCGTATAAATGCAGCTCGGTACCGATTTCAGATCCGCCGGTTTTCTCTGGCCCAGTGCATTCATTGCGGCTATGACGCCCTGATATGATGCCGCATGAGCAAGCTGTATGCCTCCGGTTACATCCCCCACGGCATATATGTTATCAATATTCGTTTTCATGAAGTCGTCGACTTTTATTCCCTTTTTATCAATATTTAATCTTAAAGCCTCTACTCCGTTGATGTTGGCAACCCTCCCCGCTGCGACCAGCACCTGATCGCAGTCAGCTTCCATGACCTTTCCGCCGCTTGAAAATACAACCTTTAAACCTTCTTCGATTTTTTCCACTCGGCTGTCCAGATACAGCTCAACGCCTTTTCTTTCAAGGCTTCTCTTCAGAATCCCCGCAATATCTCCATCCAGCATAGGAAGCAGTTCAGGCAGCATTTCTATAATCCTGACCCTGCTTCCCAGAGCGCTGTAAATGCAGGCAAATTCAAGCCCTATCACTCCGGCTCCGATTATCACAAGGCTTTCGGGGGTTTTCTCCATCTCAAGCGCCCTTTCGCTCGTCATGACCTGCGGCAAATCCGCGCCAGGTATAGGCGGAACGAAAGTCTTCGATCCGGTGGCGATGATAAATTTGTCGGCCGTAAATCTCCTGCCGTCTGCTTCCGCGGTCTTCTCATCGATAAAGCTTGCCTTTCCCCGGATGACATCTATGTTGTGTGCTTTCATGAGGAAACTCACTCCGTTTTTGAGCCTTTCCACCACATTTTCCTTCTTTTTTCTGAGTCTGTCGATCCCCAGCCTGTATTCGGCGTCGATCCCGAAATCTTTTGCATTTTCAATCTCATTTATCAGCACCGCTGCATGTGCATAAACCTTTGTGGGGATGCATCCTCGGTTTAAGCAGGTGCCTCCCAGAGCCTGTTCTTCAACCACGGCGGTTTTTGCCCCGAGCCTGCTTGCCTTTATGGCCGCCACGTATCCCCCGGGGCCGCCTCCGATTACAGCCACATCATAATCGTATCCCATGTCCTTCCTCCTTTTGAAATGATGTTAAATTGCGATTACAGCGCAAACAATTCCGGGTTTTCAAGCATCTTTTTGATTTCCGAAAGAAAAGCCGCCGCCGTGGCTCCGTCTATGAGGCGATGGTCGAAAGACAGGCTCAGGATCATGACGCTCCTTATGCATATGCTCCCGTCTTTTACAGCAGGCTCCTGACTTATGGCATTCACACCAAGTATCGCGCTCTCGGGCGGATTTATTATGGGAGTAAAGCTGTAAATGCCGTACATCCCCAGATTTGTGATTGTAAATGTTCCACCTGATATTTCTTCCGGCAAAAGTGAATTTTCTCTGGCTCTGCTCCCAAGATCCTTTATTTCCCTGGAAATATCGAGCAGGGTCTTTGCGCCGGCGTCTTTTATGTTGGGCACCATGAGGCCGTTTTCAACCGCCACCGCTATCCCCAGGTTTATGGTGCCGTTCTGGATTATGCTGTCGCCCTCGATTGACCAGTTCAGGGCAGGAACCTTTTTAAGCGCCTCCACGCAGGCCTTCGCTATAAAGTCCGTCACCGTGAATTTATGTCCCGTAAGCCCTGACAGCCTGTCCTTCCATCCCAACAACTCCGTAACATCTACCTTTATGTTTTCTGTGACGTGAGGCGCGCTGCTCCAGCTCATTTTCATCCGTTCCGAAATGGTCCGCCTCATTGCATCCATGGGCACCCTTTTTGTTTGGGCATCGTCCTTTCTCTCCGCTGCTTTTTCACACATGGGCTTTTCAGTTTCCTCAAGCCTTTTTTGCTCATCTATCTTTTTCTTCACATCTTCTTCCGTTATTCTTCCTCCGGGACCCGTTCCGATTATGGAGGAAATGTCTATGCCGTGCTCTTTTGCGAGCTTCTTCGCCACAGGCGTGGCCTTTACAAATGCCTGTTCAGCCGCTTTTTCCCCTGATTCATCACTTTTTTCAGCGGGGTGATGCTGTTCCTCGATTTTTTCTCCCTCTTCGTATATGATCCCGATTATCTCAGATACCGCAACAACATCGCCTTCGGCGGCGATGATCCTGCCGAGAATGCCGTTTGCGGGCGACGATACGGTATTTGTTATCTTATCGGTGGAAATCTCCGCTATTTCTTCATCCTTTTTGACCGGGTCTCCCTGTTTTTTGAACCATTTTTCCACCCTGCCCTCTTTCATTGTCAGCCCAAGTTTTGGCATGAGAATGTTTACAGCCATTATATGCACACCTTTCTGAAAAATTTTGTCTTCAATGCTGCCCTGAGCGTTTTTTCCACATTCAATTGATAAGGCCCGTTTCTCGTCACAACAAAGTCTACGGTGCAGCTTTTTTTGAGCGGTATTTCCCTTTCACCGTCCAGCGCTATCATGGAATTTTGCTTTGCGCAATGGCGGTAAGGCCTGTCAAGTTCAAGCCTGAACATACTCTTTACCGGAACCGGCCTTACAACTCCCGGAGCAATCGGCGCTACAACCGTTTCTCCGGGGTGTCCCAGCTTTACCCATCCCCCGAAATCATCGCTTTCTTCTATCACATCGATGTAGCCCGGCACCGAAGAAAACCCTATGGCATTGGGTCGCGATTTGGTAACGATGATATCGGATATTGTTTCGCAGGACCATACGGCTCTCGCTCCTACAAATGTTTCATTGCAGATTACGGCATCCACAAGGGCGATATCAAGCAGGCCGCCTTCGTTTAAAATCTCAATCCGCTTGTTTTTAATGCATATATCCTTCAGGTCAAAAATCTCCGAGGCCGCCACAGCGGCAGCTATGCCTGCTACAGTGCCTTCTATCACATCTGGGTAGACATTGTTTGTGCCTGTTGATATGGGAAGAAGCGGAGTCTGTTGGAGTGCTTTGGCAATGGCCCTGTTTGTCCCGTCGCCTCCGAGAGAAATAATGCACCCTACATCAAGCTGCTGAAGTATTTCGGTCGCCCTGATGGTATCCTTCAAGCTCGCCGTGATCTGCATGTCAAGAATATATACTTTTACTGCAAGCTGCCTTGCGCTTGCAAGGTCGTCCCTTGCCTTGAATCCAATATTGAATGTGTCCGGCATGATGTATATTTCTTTTACGCCCAATTCCTGAGCAGACAATATGATTCTTTTTACGATGTTAACCTTTTCATTGTTGTCAATTATTGTGGCGTGAGCCACCAGCCTCCTTATGTCCTTGCCGGAAGCGGGATTCGCAATGATTCCGATGCTTTTCATATATTCCCCCATTGACGGGGAGGTAGCAGTAGCTGCTACCTCCCTCATTTTTATTTGCAATCACCCGTTACTCTCTAAAAATTATAAAAACACCTCGTCGCCGCTCTTGAAGCCGAGGCCCGGATGGTTGTCAAAGCGCACAGCTCCTACTGCCACCTTACTCCCGGCTGCCTTCTTTACAATCGCAGCGCCTTCCGTGCCGAACCCCCCGCACAGCTCTATAGCGCCTATCCCCTCCTCGGCCAGCCGGGAGGCTGCATCGGCGGCTGTCTGATAGTTTTCAACGCCAACCACGGTAAGCTCTACTTCGGGCGTCTTTACAACGGCCCTGTGCTTGTCGGGATCCGCTCCCGGAGCAATGAAGATAAAAGCTGCTTTGAACGTCATGATTTACCTCCTTTTCCGGCGCATTCGCCCTGTCACAGTATTGATTTCACCTGATTTATAATATCCACTTCCGAAGGTATTACATAGTCCTCAAGATTTTTTGCAAACGGAATCGGTGTATTCAGAGCACCTATCCTCACGATCTGGGCATCCAGATAATCGAATATCTCCTCGGCTATCTGCGCCGCAAGCTCGCCTCCCCATCCTCCTCTTTTGGCTTCTTCCGTAACAATAACCGCTTTGTGCGTCTTCTTGATGGAACCGTAAATGGTATCCTTGTCAAGAGGGAAAAGCGTCCTGGGATCCACAACCTCAATTTCTATGCCTTCTTTTGCAAGCTGGTCAGCCGCTTTCAAAGCCTTTGCAACCATATATCCCGTGGCTATGACAGTTGCGTTTTTGCCCGGCCTTTTCACTTCGGCCAGCCCCAGCGGGATCGGCTCGTTTTCATCAGGCACTTCTCCCTTCACGCTGTAAAGCATCTTGTGCTCTATAAATGCAACGGGATTGTCGTCTCTTATGGATGATATGAGGAGACCTAGGGCATCCTTCGGTTCGGACGGATATACGACCTTTATGCCGGGAACGTGGGTGAGCCATGCCTCCAGGCACTGGGAATGCTGGGCCGCAGCCTGAATGCCGCCGCCCTCGGGCAATCTCACCACCATGGGCAATGAGATATTGCCGCCGAACATGTACCTCATTTTTGCTGCCTGGTTTACAAGCTGATCCATTGCGACCGTGACAAAGTCTATAAACATTATTTCCGCCACCGGCCTCATTCCCGTCGCTGCAGCGCCGATAGCAGCCCCCGCTATGGCTTCTTCGGAAATGGGAGTGTCTCTTACCCTGTCCTCTCCGAATTCCTCCACAAGGTTTCCGGTGACCCCGAAACACCCTCCGAATCTTCCTACGTCTTCGCCCATAATGAACACCCTGGGGTCTTTTTTAAGTTCGTTCCTCATGGCCTCTCTCAATGCTTCGGCATATGTCATTATTCTCATCTTGCCCTGCCCTCCTCTACCAGGTCTGAATATACGTCGGTAACGGCATCAGCTTCATCGGGAAGGTCGCTTTTTTCCGCAAAGTCTATAGCCTGCTGGACTTCGCTTTCAACCGAACGCTCTATTTCTTCGAGCTCCTTTCTCGAGGCATAGCCGTTTTCTTCAAGATAGCGTGCGAATCTCGGGATTGGGTCCTTTGCCATCCATTCCTCCAGTTCCTCTTTCGCCCTGTAGGTGGTCGGGTCCCCCTCGAAATGCCCCCTCCACCTGTATGTCTTGCACTCTATAAGCGTCGGGCCCGCCCCTTCTCTTGCGCGCTTTACGGCTTCGTGCGCAACCTCGTATACCGCCAGCACATCGTTGCCGTCCACGGTTATGCCCGGAAAACCGTACGCCTGCGCCCTGTCGGATATGTCCGCAATCGCTTGGTGCCGGTCCTGCCTCATGGAAATTCCGTAGAGGTTGTTTTCACAAACAAATATGACGGGCAACCTCCATATGGACGCCATGTTCATCGCTTCATGAAAGGTCCCCTGGTTCGACGCCCCGTCGCCGAAAAAGCACACGGTAACCTGGTCTGTCCCCCTCATCCTTGCAGACAGCCCTGAACCCACAGATATGGGAAGTCCGGCGCCGACGATGCCGTTTGCCCCGAGAATGCCTATTTTGGCATCCGCAATGTGCATGGAACCGCCTTTGCCCTTGCAGTAACCGGTTTTCCTGCCGAAAAGCTCGGCCATCATATACTTCAATTCTCCGCCTTTTGCGATGAGATGCCCGTGCCCCCTGTGGGTGCTTGTTATATAATCCGTATCTTTCAAGTTTTCACAAACCCCCACCGCTGTCGCCTCTTCGCCGATGTAAAGATGCACAAACCCGGGCACCATGCCCTGAGCGAAAAGTTCGGACACCCTCTGCTCAAACTTCCTGATTTTCATCATCTTGCGATACATGCTCGCCAGTAATTCCTGTGAAAGATTCACAACCACACCTCTCCCTTCATCATAAGATACTTACTGTGATACAGGCCACAGCCACCTCGATTGAATCGCACCTGTCCCCAAACATGGGCAGGTCCAGTCCGGATACTGTCATCCCCCCTTTCACTGCTCTTATAGTTTTTTTGCCAACTGGCAAAACCTTTTCTATCTTTTCAGCTATAATTTCTTCGGGCCGCGAACAGGCAACAGTAACGTCGACAAGGACCTCGTCAAGATCCTTGATGCCGCATATTTCCACCAGGCCGCTCAGACAACTGTGAGAAATCGCATCCTTCACCGCCTTTGCCGCTGCATTGTTCACGTCCTGCCCGTGAAGGTCGACGCCGTAGCCAAACTCGATCACAAACCTTCTCATGCCAACTTCTCCCCCCCAGCAATATATTTTCATTCGAACCAGAATTCCGTTTTTAAAGAGACTGCTCTGCAACTTGCTCATCCCGCAAGTTGTGTTTTGCCCGCTTTTATAGCAATTTGCTGACATGCATCCGTACATGATGCCCCTGATTCGCTAGTTCCGGCCTCAAAAGCGGCTAAACCTCACTTTATGGTGCCTTTGGCCGTTACGTAATGTATATTGTCTTTTAATATAATTAATTGCAATAACCGTGCCAAAATAAAAAACCCGTTTTTAACGGGTTTTATCGGTCAGAATTCTCATTTTGAGACAGATTATTTTCATTCAATTGAGATATATCAGCCAAAAAAGGCTTAAGCATTTGTAATTAATGTTCTTGGGAATATTCTCATTTTGATACATTTATCATCTAAATCTCAATATTGTATTTTTTTATCTTTCGATAAATCGTTGCCCTGCTTATCTTGAGCATCTCCGCTGCCTTCACAACATTTCCGCCGCAGGAAAGCAGGGCGTTTTTAATGGCGTCGCGTTCAATGGATTTGAAGGGGTACACGCTTCCAGCGCCCCAGTTTTCTTTTGTAAGGGCTCCGAGTATGCTTTCGGGAAGATATTCTTCGGTAATAACAGAACTTTCGCACAAATAATATGACCGTTCCACTGCATTTTGCAGCTCCCTCACGTTCCCCGGCCAGTCATAGCGTCTCAGCGCCATAACATATCCATTGCTGAAAGATTTGGGCTTTTGCGAGTTTTTGCGGTTCAGCCTTTCCAGAAAATAATTTGCCAGTAGTTCTATATCTTCCTTTCTTTCGACAAGCCTCGGAAGCTTTATCCGTATGACATTCAGCCTGTAATAAAGGTCTTCTCGAAAGTTTTTCTTTTTAACCTCTTCCTTAAGGTCTCTGTTGGTCGCTGCAATAACCCTGACGTTCAGCTTCTTTTCGTATACGCCGCCGATTCTCGTAATGGTGCTGTTGTCAAGCACCCTCAGCAGCTTTGACTGCAGATCAAGCGGCAGCTCGCCTATCTCGTCCAGGAAAATGGTCCCGCCGTCGGCAAGTTCGAACTTGCCAGGATGGCCTTCTTTGCGCGCACCCGTAAACGCTCCCTTTTCATAGCCGAACAGTTCGCTCTCCATGAGGTCTCTGGGTAAAGAAGCGCAGTTTACTGCAACAAACGGGCCTTTGGGGTGGGCATGGTTGTGAATGGCCTGAGCAAAGAGCTCTTTTCCCGTGCCGCTCGCCCCTTCTATCAGCACGCTGCAGCCGCTCAAGGCAGCTTTTTTCGCATCTTCCATAATGGAAAGCATTTGGGAATCCCTTGTCTTTATATCATCAAAGCAGTAGGATGACTCAAACCCCGCCACTTTGTTCACCACATTATGGATATATTTTTCTTCCTTGAAAGTGATTACCATGCCCGAGGACTTGCTGTTTGAAGCAATGGGTATCGCATTTATGGTGCACGTTATTCTCTTCTTGTTTGCATAAAAATTGCAGTCTACTCCGTAATACGGCTTCCCGGAATTTAAAACCTCCGACTGCAAATCTATTTCCCTTACCAGTTCCCCTATGTCAGCCTTAAGCAGCTCTTCATGCGAAAGGCCGAGGATTTTTTCGGCCATACTGTTTGCCTTCTTTATATGCATTTTTTCATCGGTTATTATTATGCCTTCAAAAATCGAGTCAAACGCAGTATCGATTAGCTTATGCGAATCGATAAGGTCCATCTGCTTTTCTATTGAAAATGCACCCGCCAATACTATTCCCAGCGTATGGGAATGAGCATCATAGCAGCTCCCGGACATGTTCAGGCATCCTATTAGATTTCCGTCCGCATCGTGAATCGGAGCTGCAGAGCATGTCCAGGGATGATGCTTTCTGCAAAAATGCTCCGCACCTATTATCTGGATGGGCTTGTCCAGGAAAAGGCACGTACCAATGGCATTCGTTCCCACTTCTTTCTCCGTCCAAAGCGCCCCCTGTATAAAGTTTAGCTCTCTGGCCCTGTCCAGCACGCTGTCGTCTCCGATTACATCGATTAAATACCCCTCTTTATCGGTGAGAATAATCACAAAACCCGAGCCGGCCACCATGCTGTAAATATTTTCCATTATGGGGTGAGAAGTTGAAATAAGATCACGGTTCTCCTCGAGCTTCCGCTGAAGCCTGAATCTGTTCAGGACCTTGCCTTCCCCTCCCTCCGGGTTTACCCCGTATTTTCTGCATCTTTGCCACGACTCAGCTACAATCGGATTTACCGCATTCTTTACGCAACCGGTTGCAACAAACCTTTCCCACGCGCTCTTGATAAACTTAAGATAATCCTCCATGCAGCCTCCTCCAATCTCAGATTTTTGCATGCAGGGCTTGTTTATGAATTTTTATATTATTATAATAATAATGAATGCTCTATCATATGCTTTTTTAGTATTTTCTTGAGCTGATTTTTCAGCGATACGATCTTTGATAAAAAATGATAGGAATTTCTTAAGGCTTGCTTTTTTGCGCTTTTTTGGGTTTTATGACATTCGTTGCCACGTTTTATTTTAATTTAACCGCAGGAGATTTAACTTCGCTGACAATTCCTGTATACATCCCGGACTAATGGATTGCCGGAAACCTTGCGGAGATCCATGTGGCAAACCATCCAACTGCCGCCAGCAAAATCCCCACAACTGCACCTATGGACCACAAGCGCAAACATCCGACCTCCTGACTCAGTGCCGCTATTTCCTGTTTCAATTCCGAATGCATTGAGTTCATTTCCTGCTTGAGTTCGGATCTAACAGAATAAACCTCCTGCCTCACAGCAATGATCTCCTGGCGCAAACTCTCATCTGTTTTCTGCACCTGATTTTGAAGAGAGGCAATCTGCTGGTTTATGGAGCTGAGCTGCTGTGACAGCAGGAAATAACCCATCTCGGGCATTTTGGCAAATTGCTCTTCCGCTCCGCTTGCAGCCTCTTTTTTTGCCTTTTCCAATTCTTCCATAGGCATGCTCATCACACCTTTCCTCCTACCTCAATATTACCATATTTTTTCCTCGCAAACAACTCATGTTTCTGAATTCTTCCAGAGTTCCGTATAAAACACGCACCTGTCCCCTCTGGTAAGGGATCTTGTGGCCTCCACCGGCCTATCGTTTGAATCGTAGGTGATGGATTCAAGTATCAAAATGGGCTCTCCAGGCGCTATTTCGAGAATGCCCGCCTCGCTCTCGTCAGCCTTAGCAATGCTGACATACTGTTTCGCAAACTTCATCTTAATATTGTAATGTTCCTCTATCAGCCGGTAAAGCGATTCATTATGAAAGTTGTAATTTAAAAGATTGGGAAAAAGCTTTACAGGCAGGTAGGAATATTCCAGGGCAATAGGTACATTGTTGCCGCAGCGTAGGCGAACAATCTGATACACATTTTCACCGATTGACAGGTTCAATTTTTTTGCAATGAATTTGTCCGCCTCAATCACCCTTGAATTGATAACCGTATTTGTCGGCACAAGACCTTTTTCTTTCAGCATCTGAGAAAAGCCCATCAATTTCATCAAATCCCTTTCAATCTTCGGATTTGCCACAAAAGTGCCTTTCCCCTGCTGCCTGAAAGCCCATCCTTCGTTTACAAGCGCAGTCAATGCGCTTCGTGCAGTCATTCGGCTTATATTGTACTGCTGGCTGAGTTCCCTTTCAGAGGGCAGTTTGGAACCGGAAGGAATTTCACCGCTTTTTATTTTTTCCAACAGCATCTCTTTTACCTGTTCATACATGGGCAATAGATATGCATTGTCCACCATTTTTACCTCCAATTCCGCCGCTGCATCTTATATCTTGTCTTTATGGTTTATGGTATGTACCATCCGTGGCAGATGACATCCGGTCCTTTACAAATGGACATACTCATCACGTCCTTCCTCCTGCCTTTATCTTACCATATTTTTTCTTCGCAAACAACGCTCGTTTTGTTCTCCTGCCAAAACAAGGCATGTCTTGATGCTGGCATTATAAAATTACATGGAATAAACATAATCAGCAGGGGCTGGCCCTTTCATAAAATATCGGGCGGCCCCTGCTGAAAATTCAACTATATCAACAAACTTGCCATCAATACTCCACTTTGCCCATATACCTTCTTGTTGAAAGCGGATGATTCCTTTCATCCGCAAGGCAGTTCGCAAAGCGATCCAGCACCGCAGAAAGTATGAACGGTGTAAAGTAGCCTCTGTATGCCTCGGATACTCCCGGCAGCGGATATTGTTTCGTATCAATGATGACCAGCCTGTCCGTGTACTTCTTCGAAAAATCGATGACTCTATCGATCAGCGGCCTGCTGAAGTCCTCTCCCTTTAATATAATAAGGTTTGCATTTTCGTCCACCACTTCAAAAGGACCGTGGAAGTATTCGCCTGCGTGGATGGGCTGGGCGGTAAGCCACTGCATTTCTTCCAGTATGCATATGGCAAATGCATAAGCCTCTCCCCATCCGAGGCCTGCACCTAAAGTATAGAATATCTTTTCATTTTTGTACGTTTCGGCAAACTTCTTTGCCGCTTCTTCAGCGCTTTCTTTTATTCCGACAAGGCTGTCGGGCAATGTGTTCAGGCATTTTGCTATGTCTTCATACCTGTCATAATCTTTCATTTCCTTCATCAACTTGAACACTATCTGGTAAAGCATTATTAGATTCGCATCGGTGGCGCCGACTTTCGCATTGTTTACAAAAACATTATCCACAGCTTTGCTGAGGGGGGATTCCATCTTCCCCGTAAATCCAATGGTTGCAGCGCCTTTTGACTTTGCAATATTGACAGCTTCTATTGTTTCCGGAGTGGTCCCGGAATACGAAGCAGTGATTACTAGAGAATTTTTTCCAAATTTTTTGTGCGTCAGTTTATTGAACTCACCGGCATTGAATATGAACGACGGAATATCGGAAAGTTCCTGCATGATGTACCAGGCGGGATACATGACCGCCAGCGAACCTCCGCATCCCACGAAAAACACATTTTCCACGCCGTTTTGAACCAGTTTTTCAACGGTAGCCGATGTTTTATCGCCCTGGCCCACCGCATTCAGTAAAGCCTCCCTGTAGTCCTTAAAGTTGTCAGTCATTTATGATTCCTCCTTTATATATGTCAGCCTTTTAAGCTGCCGGCTGTCAAACCTCTTATCAATTGTTTCTGGAACAATATGAATGTAATAATCATGGGAAGAGCCGAAAGCGCAAGCCCTGCCAGCAAAACAGGCCAGTTGGTGGTCAGTTCCCCTCTCATGTTCATAAGGCCCAGCGGGATAGTGCGAAGATTTTTATCCTCTATAAATACCAGGGCAAACATAAACTCATTCCATGAGAACATTGCCGTAAGAAGCGCCGAAGTTGCGAGAATCGGCTTGCTCATGGGTAACACTATGTGCCAGAAGACTTTAAAACTGCCGCACCCGTCGATATACGCCGACTCTTCGACCTCCCTGGGCAGCGACAAAAAATACGAGCGCATTAAAAATACGGTGAATGGCACTCTGTATGCGACGTAAGGTATTATTAAAGCAAGATAAGTATTATAAATCTTCAACGTGTGAAGCAGCCTGTACAGAGAAATCAATCCTACCTGCGGCGACAGCATCAAGCCGCCCACTATGACCATTAGAAACACTTCCCTGAGCCGAAACTCAAACCGGCTCAAGGCATAAGCCGCAAAGGCGCTTACCAGAATTGTGAGCATGACTGTAAAAACCGTGACCAGTATGCTGTTGAAAAAATATTTTCCTACGCCGATTTTCCAGGCCATGGCGTAATTTTGCCATTTGAATTGCGCCGGGAGAGACCATGTGCTTATAAACAGTTCCCTGCTTGTTTTAAATCCGCTCAAAAACATCCACAAGAGCGGATATATGATGCATACGGCATAAAATGAAAACCATATAAAAATAATAATGCGGGTAATTCTTTCCGAAAACGCCATTTTGTTCATTTTTCTCCCTCCCTAAGCGTCTGCTCCCGTCCTGAACAGTTTAATCTGCAGAAAGGACAGAACAAATGTGATAATAAAAATTACAAAGGCGATAGCCGCCGCATATCCCATCTCATCATTTCTGAAAGCGGAACGGTAAAGGTAAGTCGCCAGCACCTCCGAGGAGCGGCCGGGGCCGCCGGCTGTCATTACATAGACTTCGTCGAATACCTTAAAAGCCCCTATTATGGTTATTGTGGTACAGACGAGAATCATTTCCTTTACCTGCGGAACGGTGACATTGAAAAACATCTGCAGGCGGTTTGCGCCGTCAATCATCGCGGCTTCGTACAGCTCATAAGGTATCTTTTGAATCGCCACCAAAAACAAAATCATAATATAGCCGGTGTACTGCCACTGGGATACCGCAATCACCGCATATATCGCAGTTTTGCTTGAGCCTAACCAGTCCTGAGCATAATTTCCGAGGCCGATTAATTTTAAAAATGCGTTAACTATGCCGATGTTGGAATTGTATATGAGCTGCCACAAAAGCCCCACCACAGTCAGAGAAATCACTGCGGGAGAAAAATAAACGGTTCTGAAAAAAGCCTGAAATCTTCTCATGAATTTTTCTTCCAGTATTGCCGCTATTATCAGGCCAAAGCCCACCTGAAATACAATCGATATTACGGCGTACAGGACATTGTTTTTTAAGGCCACATAAAATACAGGGTCTTTGAAAAGTCTGTTGTAATAGTGCATACCCACATAAATCTTTTTTTCGGAAAAAGCGCTCCATCTGTAAAGGCTGTAAAAAATATTCAATACAGCGGGATAATAAATAAACACCAGGACAAGAATGACTGCGGGAAAAAGATAAGTGCAGGCCAACCGCCTGTCGGCATACATTTTCACACGATATTCCCCCTGATGGGGATGCCTCAAGAAAAGGCATCCCCGCTTTTCTTCAATCAACCTCTCCTTGAACCGTCTTGGCCACCTGGCTGACTTCTTTCATAATATCTTCAGGAGACTTGCTGCCGTTCAGCAATTCCTGCAGCCCTGCAAGATAGGTTTCCGCCACTTTTATGTGCACGTCTGTGTCAAGCCATAACGCCATGCCTTCCGCGCTTTCAAGGGCTTTCATGCCTTCAACAAGGAATTTCGGGGCATTGTTTTCATTAACCGCGCCGATTACAGGGCTCGGCCAGCCCAATGTTTTAACCAGTTTTTCCGCGCTATCCTTGCTCACAAGAAATTTTAAGAATTCTATTGCTTCCTGGGGATGTTTTGTTTTGGCAGAAATCATAAAGCCGTCCGGGGCTCCCGTCAAAAACTTCTGATTCCCTTCGCCCTCAGGTATTGCCGGCATGGCGAAGAAGTCCCACCTGCCCGACATATTTTCTTCGACCTGCGCAAATTCTTCCAGCTCCACATAAATCATGCCAGCCTTTCCAGCATAAAACAGCTGGTGAGCCATATCGTGGGAAGTGGAGTTGACTCCGTCGTTGAAATACCCTTTGTCTTTTAATAATTTCAAATATTCGAGGGCCTTTACATAACCCGGATGGGTAAATTCGCCTGTCTTGGGGTTATAGTCTTTCATCCGGACATCCTGCGGCACCAGCTTCTGATTAAATGTCGTGAGGTAATGGCATGCTGCCCAGGGGAACTGGTTGCCCAGCGCTATGGGTGTTATTCCCGCTTTTTTCAGGGTTTCGCATATGTTCATGAAATCCTGCCATGTCTGGGGCTTTGTCAGTTTGTAATTTTCGAAAAGTTCCTTGTTGTATACGAAAAATTTGCCGTTTATCCTGAAGGGCATGCCGTAGACTTTGCCGTCAAACGTGAAAGGTTCTATCCCCGCCTTCATGATGCTGTTTTTCCATTCGGAGTCGGAGTTAAATGCATCGGTTATATCCAGCACGCTGTTGGAGCGCACAAATTTTCTGGCAAATTCTCCGCTCCATGAGAAAAACACGTCAGGTTGATCATCCGAGCCCATAACTATGCGGAGTTTGTCTTTTATAGGCTCATCGGCGACGGCCTCCATTTCAATCTTTATGTTTGGATGTTTTTCTTCAAATTCTTTTACGATCTGTTCAAAATATACCATGTTCTGGGGCTGCGGCCATTTATGCAAAAATTTCAACACGACCTGTTCCCCGGCGTTTTTTTGTGAGTTTTCATCTGTCTGAGCGTTGTTGCCCTTTTGCCCGCAGCCTGTAATTATCGAAACGAGCAAAACCGCCATCATGATCCAGGAAAAAATCTTTTTACACATCATCACTTTTTACCCCTTTCTTTTCAATTTTCAAACTTTATTCCGTAACCAAAAGCCCCGTAATGGCCGCATGTCTCTGCGGCTGCGTTGGCGGCGGCATTTAAAGCCTCTTCAACCCCCTTTCCGTTTAAAATACTGACCATAAGGCACGCAATAAAAGCGTCGCCTGCTCCCAGTGTATCTACCACTTTCGCGGGAACGCTTGGCTGCAAATAATACATGCCGTTGTAATATAAAACAGCTCCTTCCGCTCCGCGCGTAATGAGGATGAGTTTCGGCCCTTTTTTTGAAAACTCTCTCTGCAGATATTTAATCTCATCAAGGCTTTTATGACTTCCCGAAAAAAATGCAAAATCGACATATGGCAGAATCTCGTTTAGATAGGCATCGTCGTATTTATCCGAGAAATCAAAAGAAACTATACGCGCTCTTTCTTTCAGTGACTTCATTTCATTTTCAATGCCGCTATACACGCTGCTGTGGACAATGTCAAAGCCGCTGATAAAGTCATAGTCTTCACAGGTAAGTGTAAAATCAAACGATACTCCCTTGTCGCCGCCCACAAAAACCCTGTCGCCGTCTTTCAGCGTCACTGCAGCATACGCATTCGGGCCATTGATTACTTTCATATGCGACACATCGACGCCTTCGCTTTTTAAGGCATTACAAATATGCCGCCCTGCTTCATCGCTGCCGACGGCTCCGATGTAAGCGGTCCTGGCACCGTGCCTTTTCGCAAGCACCGCAACATTCAGGGCATTTCCTCCGGGAAACATAAGGCCCAAATCCAGATACTTATCAACCACATTGTCGCCCACGCCTATTATGCTTGCCAATTGAATGCACCTCCTTATCCGGATGAAGAACATATCTTTTTTCTTTTTTAATAATGGCTCTTTGCTGAATTGAAACCGCGTATTTGGATGAATATATTCATACCGTGAATTTATTTTTATCATTTCCATACCGTTTTATGGTTTGTGGTATATACCATTTGTTTTATAATAATTCTACATTAATATCAAATTTCCTTCTTTGTTAATAAATTATTTTATTCTCAAACGTCCCAATTTTATAAAAACAAAAAAACAGCGGCTTTTGCTCGCTGTGTTGTAAGTTTGTTCTAAGGAAAAATTGGCACTTTGTTCCTGCGAAAGTTGAGTTAATTATTTTTCAAAAGCTGATCAACAAATTCTTCAAACTGTCCTTTTCGTATAGATGCTAGTTTATATGCAATCATACCGTCTCGCTCTGCTATCCAAGCAATAATAGCAACTTCTACTATATTCCCTTGGGCAACTTTCCATATAATTCTTATAGACTTATTGTCTACGTAAATACTTCGGTAACCCGAAAGAGGTCTGCCTGCTTGATTCTCTAGTTCTTTCCCGAAGCTCGAAGGAGCCCTTGATATTTTTTGCAGCGCTTTGATTATCTTTATTTGGCGGCTTTTGTCAAAAGCAAGGAAATCATCAACGGCAGCAGGAAAAAATATTATGTTTTCCGGTAAAATATCATTCAGTTTCAAGTTCGACATCGGGGGCGCCCTCCAGGTCTTCTGCAGTTATGTTTGCTTTTGAAACTACATCAGCAAAAGATACATATTCTCTGTTATTTTTTACGTTTTCTATCATGCGACACAGTAGTTCCATTTTTAATTCGATTTCAGAAGCTTCTTTTACCTTCTTCCATAATTCTTCAAAGCTATCATAGCTCAAGATAGTTGCTTTGGGTTCCGTTCCGGAAAACATCATTAAGAAGGGAAATTTGCTTAATTTTGGTTCAATTACACTTCTCCATTTCCTTTGAATGTCACTTATACTGATAATCTGATCGCTTGAGAAAAGCGGTTTTTTATTCATTTGAAAAACATATCCTCCCATGTTTTTTCTCCTTTCTATTATGTGTTGATTTATTCAATATTATTATCGCATATTTTTTCATATAATGTAACGTATAATAGTAAGTGGATTTGCTCCAGTTCTTTATAAAGTCGAAGACGTTTTTTCTATAGTTAATAATGTATAAAAATAAAGGGTTTGCAAACACTTGATATTTCCGGCGGCTGAGTTGCCAGAGGTTTTAATGACAAAAGCCTTGGATAATAATGTTAATTACGCTAAAAAAAGTAAAGAAGGACAATTCTCCTTCTTTACTTTTTTTAGTAGTTTTATTTTTATGAATAGAATATATTTATTTTCCTAGAATCATATCTTTCGCATCTTCAAATTCTTTTAAGGCACTATCAAGATATGCCTTTGTATCAGCAGTATTCATATAAGCAGGCTCAACACAATATGCTTTCTTGATATCCTCGGCATATTCAGGTTTCTTTGAAACCTCTTCCATAGCATTGGCAACTTTCTCTATTATACGCTGATCTGTTCCTTTCGGAAAAGCCAGAAAATATGCTCTATGTGCGATTATATCATATCCAAGCTCTTTTGCTGTAGGCACATCAGGGAAGAGACTGCTGCGCTTTTCAGAAAAAACGGCCAAAACTCTAAAATCGCCCGAATCGATATACGGTTTCATAACACCATATGGATTAACATTAGTATCTATCTTTTGCGCAAGCAATGCTGCATTTCTATCGGCTCCTCCTCCGGCATCAACTATGTTAAAATCGGCTCCGGTCAATTCCTCCAGCTTACGTCCGACATAATAAGTATAGCCACCTACTGAGGAAGCATATTTTATTTTGCCAGGATTTTCTTTTGCATCCTTTATTAAATCATCAAGTGTCTTGTATTTACTCTTTGAATTGACTGCAATAATGTACGAATTATCCATTATCCCTGTAGCGCAAACATCAAACGCCTCATGTGCAAAATCTGTTACACCTACGACCTTATTCATTAACATTGAGTCATGAAAGAACAGCGCCGTATATCCATCGGGTTTTGCATCACGCACTTGAATACTACCCACACTGCCATTTCCTCCATCTACATTCACAATTACAATAGGAGCTCCTAAAATTTTTTCCATATATTTAGCATAGGTACGTGCATGAAAATCAGTATCCCCACCAGCTTTAAATGGAACTACTATTTGAATTGTTTTACCGTCAGGCCATTTAAGTTCATCTGATGTTTCAGCAGTAGGAGCTTTTTCCGCTTTTTCTGCTTCAGGTGTTTTTTGCGCAGAGTTTGTACAACCTGCTAATACTATGCTCAATAGTATTAGCACAATTAAAAGAATAGTAAGCTTTTTCATTCTTAATCCTCCCTGCTTTTTGCTTAATTTTTGCATAAAATTGATTAGAGTACTTCTTTAAATTTATCCTCTATAACGTTCCCCCCTCGATTTTAAATATTTTACTAATTGTTTAATATGTTATTTTTTGTAATATCTATCAGTAGCTAAACTCAATTTAAAAGATGTCAACCTGTTCTTTTAAGATTAAAATATCATTTCGCTTTTTTGCTATTTAGAGACAATTGCACTTTTTTGTTTTTTATATTCGCCGTATACAGTATAAACAATAACGAGGAGTGCAGCTATAAGAAACAATGCTGAAATAGGTTCTGTTAAAAATGGTAAGAAACTCCCCTGCGAAAACATTAATCCACGCCTCAAGTTAATTTCCATCAATGGCCCAATTAAGAAACCCAGTATAAAAGGAGGGGCAGGAATTTCTACTTTATTGAAAGCATATCCTATTGCTCCAAAAAGCAAGACAGTCCAAACATCAAACATTCTATTATTCACTCCAAAGGCGCCAATAACACAGAATATGAATATTCCTGGCAATAAAAACTGTTTAGGTATTTTAAGCATTGCCGCAAATACTCGAAGCCCATAAAACTCAATAAACAGCATTGCGAATGAACCAATAATCATTGTAAGAAAAATTGCATAAACCATATCCACATGCTCTTTGAACATCAGTGGTCCTGGCGATATTCCCTGCATAGTCAAGCCTCCGAGAAGCATAGCGGTTACAGTATCTCCAGGAATACCTAATGACAGTAACGGCACTAACGCTCCACCGATCGCTGCATTATTAGAAGTTTCGCTTGCAACAACACCATCAATGATACCTGTCCCAAATTTTTCAGGATACTTAGATCTATTCTTAATAACACCATATGCTAAAACATTCGCAACTCCGCCACCAATGCCAGGCAAAATGCCTATCCCGATTCCGATTAATCCTGAAATCAGCGCATTCCACTTTTGCTCAAAAAACTCTTTTAACGAAAAGCCAAATCCTCGAATGCTCTTGAGGTCTACTTTTATTGTTTCTATTTGCTGAGCGTGTTTTGCTTTTTCTGCTGTAATCAATATTTCTGAAATAGCAAATAGTCCTATTAACACCGGTAAAATGTTAAAACCGGAAGCCATTTGGACATTGCCAAATGTATATCTTTGTACACTTGCTATAGAATCCATGCCAACAGTTGCAAACACACACCCTAAAAATCCAGAAATCAAACCTTTAACTAATGATTTCCCCGATAAACCAGCCATCATTGTGAGTGAAAATAAAGCTACTGAAAAATATTCATATGCGCCAAATTTTATGGCTATTCTTGCCAACCATGGTGCCATAAATATCAACACAACAGTAGACATAATTGTTCCTATGAAAGAAAACACTATGCCAACACCCAAAGCTTTTGGTCCTTCGCCTTTTGCTGTAAGCGGATAACCGTCAAAACATGTGGCTACAGACGAAGGTGTGCCAGGTATGCGTGTTAAGATGGCGGAAATCAAGCCGCCTGAAATACCGCCAATATACAATGATACCAGTAACACTACACCTGCTATAGGATCTAAACTATATGTTATAGGTAAAAATAGTGCCAGTGCCATCGTCGCAGATAGCCCAGGTATTGCACCAAATATAATACCGATTACGATTCCAATAATTATCAGCGAAATGCAAAGAGGATTTAAAATTGCTTGCGCGCCTATCGCAAAAGACTCAAGCATTGTTGTATCACTACCCTTTCAACATTTTATCTTAAATTATCCCTTTAGGAAGAGGCATAAACATGAAATTATGAAATAAAACATATATGCAAATTGATAAAATTATTGAATAAATCATTGATAAATAATTATTAACCTTTGCATTTGCTGGAGAAAGCAAGAAGCTCATCACAAAAAGAAATAATGCCGATGATAAAATAAAACCTAGAACTTCCATCGTCGATATATACAACAGTATCAAAAGAAATGTTAAAATAACGTTTTTTGTATCTTTATTATCTTCTTCAGCTTTAAATTTTTCTTCTGTGATTTTGTATTTTTTAACATAAATTAATCCTTTGTAAATTTGCAGTAACGCTAGTATAAATAAAATTAAGCCATATAATCTAGGCATAAATTCTGCCCCTATTGATACAACTTTATTTTGTTTAATTGAAAATGAACCGATAAAATATACAATTGCAAAAATGATTATGACAATCCCTATTATCAGCTCTTTGTACTTTTTAAACAGCTGTTCCTTCATTTTTTGTACTCCCTTTCCATCTTAAATGTTGGTAAACTTCTGGATTGCACACATGCGGCCATTTTTCGCCTCGCAAAACAGCTAATGTTCCTTCTACTGCCATCATCACCACTTTTCTGGTTGTTTCCTGAGTTTGGGCTGCCATATGAGGCGTAATTACACAATTCGTAAGTTTCATCAATGGATGGTCTGCCTTCATTGGTTCATCTACTAATACATCTAAACCAGCACCTGCAATGATGCCTTTTTCCAGTGCCTCTACAAGCGCAGCCTCATCGACTATATCTCCGCGAGCACAATTTATAAAAAATGCCGTCGGTTTCATTGCTAAAAACTGTTTTTTCCCCATCATGCCTCTGGTTTGTTCTGTTGAAGGCATATGTAAAGATACATAATCGCCAACTGAAATTGCCTCCATAAGATCCATACTGTATTCACATCCCATGGCTGCAGCAATGTCTGCCGAAACATACGGATCATAGACCATTACCTTCATTCCAATGCCAAGACAAATGCGAGCCAGTTCTCTACCTATATTCCCAAAGCCCAATATGCTTGCAGTCTTGTCTTTCATTTCCACTGCAGCATATTTATTTCGAATTCCAAAATTGCCCTTTCTCGTCTCAACATCACTTTCAACGATATTTTTGCTCACTGCAAACATCAAAGCTAATGTATGTTCCGCAACCGCACGAGCATTTGCCGAAGGACATATCACTACAGGTATACCCTTTTCAGTGGCAGCCTCTACATCAACATTATCAACACCGACACCCGGTCTCGTAATAACTTTAAGTCTATTACACGCTTCGATTGCCTTACGATCGATTTTGCCAATTCGCAGAATGAAAGCATCTGCTTCTTTAAGGCTATCAAGTATTTCAGCGCTATTCCCATTATTAGTTATAACAATATTTGCCTTGCCCTCAAGAGCTTCCATCCCCGGTTTATATAGTTCATGCGATAAAACAATGTTATACAAGGATTTTGACTCCCTTCTTCTTAAAAACAATTTTCCTTTTATTTAATGATCAGTATTCTATATTATCTTCCTGTATATTGCTCTCATGTCTTCTTTGCTCAGCTTCTTGGGATTATTGTCCAGCAGCCTTGTGACCTTGGACGCGCTTTCCACGATTTCGTCAAGTTCTCTTTCGGATATGTTCATTTCTCTAAGCGGCGACTTGATGTTCAAATCTCTTGTCAAATCGTACAGGCTCTCCACCATTTTTTGCGCGGCCTGTTCGCTTGAGAGGCCGTTTACGTCGATTCCCATGGCTATTGCCATATCCCTGTATTTTTCTATTGCTGCGTCCATGTTGAATTCCATGACATAAGGCAACAATATGGCATTGGAAAGCCCATGCGGTATCCTGTACATGCTGCCCAAAGGATATGACAAGGCGTGCACCGCCGCGGTCCCTGAAGCCGCTATGCATACTCCGCCGTAAAACGAGCCTATGAGCATATCATGCCTTGCATCCATATCTTCACCGCTATTGTAGGCTCTGCGGATGCTTCCTGAAATCAGTTTGATTGCTCTGAGCGCGAAAGTATCGCTGAAGGGATTTGCTTTAAGCGATATATAGCATTCCATAGCGTGTATCAGTGCATCCATGCCGGTGTTTGCAGTAATGGCCGGCGGGAGTTTTACGGTTAAGCTCGGGTCCAGGATCACGTAATCGGGTATCAACTTGCTGCTTACTATACCGACTTTAAGCTTTTCCTCCGGCACAAGCACTATTGCGTTTGGCGTGGCTTCCGCGCCCGTTCCTGCTGTAGTGGGAATCATCAGCGTCGGTATACCTTTGTTTTTTATTCTGTCAGTTCCAAGTATTTCTCTAATGCTGCTGTCATTCGTCATTAGCACCGATATGATTTTCGCCGTATCCATCGAGCTTCCGCCGCCGATTCCAATAATCATCTTACACTCCATGCTTTTTACACTTTTAAATATTTCCTCAATCTGTGAAACTTCGGGTTCAGGCGGCGTATTATTGATTACCTCGATATTGCAGCCGCAAGATTTTAAAATTTCTATTGGTTTTTCCACCAGCCCTGCATTCCATACCCCCTTATCCGTAATGATTAATGCTTTTTCTACTTTTTCATTTTTTATAATATCTTTCAAGCTTTCTATGCTGTCTACACCTGCTATTACCTTTCCCGGAATTTGCAGGGAATATATTCCTTTAAACATTTTTAACTCACTTCCTGTTATTTATATAGTTTTAATACTCTTTCAAGTTCCTCTTCTATTTTGGGACTAAGACTGCTTACCGGCCGCCTTGCCGGCCCGACATTGTATCCCAAAAGGTTCATGGCCCTTTTTACGACCGAATTGGGGTTGCCCATTTTCATGACATCTCTGAACGGCCTCAATTTTTTCTGCAGCTCGTTGGCCTTTTTAATTTCTCCCTTTTGCCAGAGCCTGTATATTTCAACAAGAAGTTCCGGGAATAGATTTGCGGTTCCTGCTATGGCGCCATTCCCTCCTGCCAAAAGCGTCCACAGAATGAGCGAATCGTTCCCTGAAAGTACCGATATTCTTTCATCCGTATCTTCTATATATCTCAATGTATTGTCGAAATTGCCGCTGCTGTCTTTTATGCCCACTATGTTCTGATATTTCGAGAGCCTGGCTACTGTCTTATAGTCAATGTTGTTGCCGGTCCTGGCAGGAATATTGTAAAGAACAATGGGTAAATCTACGGATTCCGCAATTTCAGCAAAGTAATTGTATATATCATCCTGTGTTACGGCGACATAATACGGAGATAGAATCGACAGGGCATCTGCTCCCAGTTGTTTTGCCTTCAAAGAAAGCCTTATGGTTTCTCTGGTGCTGATGCAGCCTGTGCCCGCATACACCGGCACTCTTTTTGCGGTTTCCTCAACGGTGATTTCTATAACCCTCAATTTTTCCCCTTCAGAAAGGGCATAAGATTCTCCGTTTGTGCCAAGGCAGAATATCCCGTGTATGCCGCTGGATATCATTCTGTTTATCTGATTGCGAAGCTCTTTTTCATTTATCTCTTCGTCTTCTGTCATTGGCGTAATAATAGGAACAATAATCCCCTCTGGTTTTAACATCTTTCGTCCGCCTTTCATCATAAATTTATTTCAAATCAAACTTCACCTTTGACATCCTTATTGCCATTTCAATGGCATCAACCAGGCTTTCCTCATTGGCCCTTCCTTCTCCCGCCTTGCCGAAGGCCGTCCCGTGGTCCACGGATGTGCGAATGATCGGAAGGCCGAGGGTGCAGTTGATTCCGCTCACAGATGTATATTTGTTTGTTGCAAGGTCCAGTTTAAAGCCTGTCAGTTTAACGGGAATATGCCCCTGGTCGTGGTACATGGCCACAACTATATCATATTGGCCTGCAAGAGCTTTGACAAATACGGTGTCGGGCGGTACAGGGCCGTCCGCATTTATTCCCTCACGCTTTGCCCTTTCGATGGCAGGTATGATGGCCGTTGCCTCTTCGCTTCCGAAAAGACCGTTTTCCGAGCTGTGGGCATTAAGCCCCGCAACCCCTATTCGCGGCTTTTCAACGCCCATCATTTTTACGGCATCGAAGGCCAGGCGAATAACCTTGTATACCCTTTCTTCGGTTATCAAATCGCATGCTTTTCGCATGGAAACATGCGTCGTGGCATGGACCACCTTCAAACTGCCGCTTGCCAACATCATTGCATAGTCCTTTGTCCCCGTCAAGTCTGCAAATATTTCCGTGTGGCCCGAATAGTGGTAGCCCGCAAGGTTGATTGATTCCTTGTTGATGGGTCCAGTAACCACCGCGTGTATTTTGTTCTCCAGCGCAAGCTCGATTCCTTTTTTCACATAGTTGAACGCCGCCTTGCCCGCCAGAGCGCTTACCTTCTTGTATTCCCAGCTTCCCGGCGAAAGCAGATTCAAATTCAGGTAGTCCACGGTTCCGAATTCGCCTTTTGCCTGATTAATCCCGGATATTTCATTCATTTTTAAATTCAGGCTGGTAAATCTGTTTGCGTCTTTCAACGGTTCGGCATCTCCGATGATTACGGGAATGCATTTTTCATAAATATGCTCTTTTGCCAGCGCTTTTATTGCTATCTCCGGGCCTATTCCCGCAGGGTCGCCCATGGTTATTCCGATTATTGGTTTCATTTTAACTTCTCTCCCCCTGTGTTCAGATAATTTACTATATTTATAAATGAATCTTTATCTCCGAATCCTCCGGCTTTTGTAACCACATGCAAACCGTCAAACTCTCCTCCGATAAGTCTGCCGACAGGTATGCCCGGCAATATCTCATTTTCCAGTATTATTCCTTTTGCCTCCATGGTGTCAAAAACATTTATCGCTACATCGCCGCCCGTTACAACCAGGGCTTTAATCAACTTATCGGAAACAACATTTTTTGCCACAACACCAAAGCTCTTTGCGACTTTTTTGGCGTTTTCCGATGAAATCTCCTGGTTATAAATTTCTTTTTGGCTTTTCAGCAAGCTGTCGATTGCCACTACGACGATCTTGCCTTCATGCAATGCTTTTTTCGTTTCATCTGTGACTCTGTTCAATTCTTCATCGTTTTTCCCTTTGATTATTTCTTCAGAATTCATTTCTAAAACTTTCACTGAGCTGAAAGCGGTAAGCGTTTTAATCTGTTCAGCAGTCACCATATTGCGCGTTCCTGCCAGAAATAATATTGGTTTTCCCCCTGGAAACTGCTGATACTCTTTTACTATTTTCCAAGTAAGAGGGATGCAACTCGCCAAACCCGCAGATCCCGCAATCACGGATCGTGTCGCATAATCTTTGACGGCAATGGCTATATTCATCAGATCATCATTTGATACTGCATCTATTACAAATATCTGTTTTTTCAATTTCCTCAGTTCATCAATTTTTTGTTTTAAATTGGATACGCCTTTTCTCACGTCTTCGATTTCTATTAAAGAAACCGGCTTATCTTTTTTGTTTTTAAATATATCCGGCACAAAACCTATGGATTGAAAATTGCTTTGTTCTTCTTTCAGATTTTTATCAATATATAGATAGCCTTTTTCCACTTTTCTTCCGTTTGCCGGAAACGAAGGAACTATAAACGCCATTTCATAACCCATTTCATCCATCATGGCTTCAATTTCAACATCGGGCTGACCGCGCAGAGTGGAATCTATTTTTTTATAGTACAACTTAAAATTCATATCGCGCAAAGTCCGAACTATATCTTTTACCCTTGAATAGGCCACTTCTCTATCGATATTGCGCGTTCCGGCATTAATGGAAACGATATCGAAGTCGAATGTCAAATCTTTAATCGTCAAATAATTGAAGACGACGGCTGTGGATATTCCGAACTTACTGAACTGAACACCGGTGTCGGTCGCTCCCGTAAGATCATCGGCAATGATGCAAAGTTTTTCCATTAACTTATCACCTGTTTGCTTAATATAATTGAGGAATGTAAATTTTTGAAACTGTTGCCTTAATTTTATTTATTGATTCATGTCGCTATATTTTTAAAGCAATTATCGTGCCAGGTGTAAAACATGGTTATGATTTGTTTATTTCAAAAAAAATGTTGCAAATTACAATAGAATATATTGTAATTTGCAACATTTGATGTATTTTGCATCACTGCATCAAGCCTGATTCCTTAATCTTTCTCCAGATGGTGGTTCTGTCCACACCCAGAAGCCTGGCCGCCTCGGAAATATTGTTCTGTGTCTTTGCCAGCGTCTCTTTAATGGCCATGATTTCTATTTCTTTTAATGTGAAGTTTCCTTTAAATATATCCCGGGATATGGTATCATTTTGCTTTGCGGCTTGATTTGAAATCCCTAAATCAGCTTCTTCAATATATTCACTCTCGGCGAAGGCCACAGCCCGTTCGATGACACCCTTTAATTCCCTCACATTTCCGGGATAATCCAGATTTATAAGCAAATCCAGAGCTTTTTGGGTAACTCCCTTTATCTTCTTGCCGAGTCTTGCAGAATATTTCTCAACGAATAAACTCACCAGCAGCGGTATATCCTCTTTTCTTTCCCTCAGAGGCGGAATAATCAGCTTTAATACATTCAATCTGTAAAACAGATCCCGCCGGAAGGTGCCTTTTTCTATATCTTCCTCCAGATTTCTGTTAGTGGAAGCTATTATCCTGACATCCACCGGAATCACTCTATCGTCGCCAATCCTCATAACTTCCTTTTCCTGAATTACTCTCAGCAGCCTCGACTGAAGATTCAAGGGCATGTCCCCTATTTCATCAAGAAAGATTGTGCCCATGTGTGCCATTTCAAAAAGTCCAATCTTTCCACCGCGGCGGGCGCCGGTAAAAGCACCCTCTGCATAACCGAAGAGTTCGCTTTCCAAGAGATTTTCCGGAAGGGCGGCGCAGTTTATAGCCACAAAAGGTCCCTTCGCCCTGGGGCTTTCGTTGTGGATGCTGTGGGCGAAAAGCTCCTTCCCCGTGCCGGTTTCTCCCAGTATAAGGACCGTCGTGGAATCTAGTTCGGCATATTTTTTTGCCCTATATATAAGGTCTTCCATTATTTGGCTTTTGTGAATAATATCCTTAAAACTATATTTGGCCACCAGGCCTTTCTGATGGAGTTCACGTCTTATTTTTTGCTCCATCTTCTGTATCTGGGTCACATCCTGAAAAGTATTCACCGCACCTTTTATTTCGCCGTCCACTATAATCGGGACCCGATTTGTGGCAATCACCACATCCCCAACCCTCTGCAGCTCTCCAAGTTGGGGCTCTCCGGTTTTCAAAACCTCCGGCAGTTTGGTGGTCTCCAGCAATTCGGATACGGGCTTGCCCACGGGATTGTCACTCTTTTTGAATATCTCTCCTGCTGTTTTATTAAAAATTGTAATACAGCCTTTTTCGTCCACCGCTATTATGCCGTCATGAATGAAATCCATGATAACTTTAAATCTTTCGGCTCGGGCCCTTTCTTCCCGTCGTATCTCGAGCACCCTTCGGGCTTCATAGATAGCCGACAATACGGCTTCTTTCCCCGATTCTATAAGTCTTCCTCGATAGCCTAAATTTTTTACAGTTTTTATACCTATTGTATCTCCAACGAATTCTCTAACACCCTTTGATGCCACCTCATGAACCTGTCTTGGAGCATCTTTTTCGCTCTTGAAAATCACGCGTATCAAGTCGAGCTTCAGTACATCAATCAATGTATCTATTCCAAAGACCACATTCTCATATCCCACAATGCCGATAGGACCCCTATAATCCAGCAAATCCTTCAATGCCCTTAAAATGTCAAAGGCGCTTACCTGAATTTCCACCACGGGTATGTTGACAGCATTTTTTATTACCTGATATGTGCCTCCCCGACTGATAATAACTTCTACGCCCTTTTCTTCTGCATGTTTTGCAATGCTTGCTCCATCACTTAAATTCCCTTGAATAACATCTACTGGAAGATTATATTCTTTAATCACATCCTTTGCCGTTTTTTCCAAGTCCTCATAAGGCGCAATCAATAAAATATTATTCATAGTTTTCCGCCCTAAAGGCAATTTCACCCCCAAAATCATTTCAGTGTGATAAAAGTATATTAAAAATAGAATCAAGTTCAAATTAAGTATATCATATATTAAAATGATAACACTTTAATGTTTTCAATAAGTTGCTAAAAAAATAACCTCTTCTCCTTTGTTAGAAGTTGAGGTTATGGAATCAAAATTGCTCTATTAAATCATTCTGGACCCAATTATAAAAGAATTCATGCGGGCATGGTGAGAGCTTATTTCAAAGAGGCATGATAAGATGTTCCACTTATGTTTATTTGAATTAAAAACATGAGTAAATTTTTTCAGCAAAGATTTTTCCAAGGGGAATCGGAAGTGAATATTTAAAGTCCAGCAAGGCTTTCTCAAAGGCTCTAAAAAATTGAAACAACTTTTCTTCCCTCGCGTTTTCTCCCATGTGGCCTATGCGCCACACTTTGCCGGAAAGTTTCCCCCAGCTTCCGGCTATCATGACATTGTATTTATCCCAAAGATGCTTTCGAAACTTTTCATCATCTATCCCTTGCGGAATATAAAAGGCGGTCACGGTATTGGCTTCGGCTCCTTCTTTGGGAAATATCTTAAAACCTGCATCTTTTAGAGTATCCCTCACAGCATTAGCTATGCGGGCATGTCGGATATAGATATTTTCACCCTCTTCTAAAACTACATCTGCCGCTTCTGAAAGGCCGTATATATCCGATACGGGCTGCGTATACGGGAATACCCTGTCTTTGTACCACATTTGCTTCCATTTTAGAAGATTGGTGTAAAACCCGGGTACGGGTGTCTTTCTTTCTTCCATACATTTCCATGCATCTTTGCTTATGGAAAGAAAAGTTAGCCCCGGAGATGCCGAAAGGCATTTCTGGGAACCACCCAGGACTATGTCTATACCCCAATCGTCGGTCATAACTTTCTGTCCTGCAATGGACGATACAGCATCCACCACTGTAATTATGCCCGCTTCTTTTAAAACCGGACATATTTCTTCAATGGGATTTATAAGCCCTGCTGGCGTCTCGCAGTGGACTACTGTAGCAAGCTTAAAGCCATTGTTTTTTGCCAGAAACTTTTTTACATCGTCAACGGTAAAAGCATCATCATATTCTTTTCTTAAATAAACAACTTCCGCCCCATATAATTCAGCAAACTCTCCAAAACCCTCACCAAAAACACCGTTGGCAAGGCACAGCACCCTGTCTCCCGGCTCTATCAGTGATGCCATGGCTGCATCTAACCCCAGGATCCCCTCTCCGCTCAGTATAAGTACATCATTTTTGGTTTTAAGAATCTTTTTCAACTTATCACACGTCTTATCATAGAAATCAAAAAAGTCCGGGTCAAGGTCCGGGTTTGTGATAGGTTTTGCCATAGCCCTTCTCACTCGTTCATTGACCTCTGTGGGGCCCGGCGTCATTATAAGTCCATTCTTAATGGTCATCGTTGATTGCCTCCAAATTAAAGTTTTCTTTGAATTAGAACCAGGAATAATTATAATTTAGCATAGTCAATAATATCCTCCAAAAATGCATATACATCCTTTAAATCATTCTTTGCGATTTTATATATAGTCTTAAAATCTATGTCGCCATACTGATGAGCAATTATATTTCTTAAACCGATCATGTCTTTAAATGGCTTTTCAAGTTCCTTTCTAATGACTTTTTCTTTTACAAGAATGTTCGCCATGTCCGATAAAAAAACAGGTTCTTCGAATCCTTCGTCAGATATAATATGCGAGCAGATATCTATAATATATTGAAGCATCACGAAAAGGTTATGACATATAATATCTCTCTCATCTTCATTATTTAAAAACTCTTCGAGCGAAATATTGCTTTTTAAAGATATCCGCTCTAAATGATGCCTGATTAGATTTACTTTTTTCGAAATAATTTCCCTCTTAACCATTTGTCATCACTTCCCTGATCTTTTCTTTTGTGCTTTCAAGATACCTATTTATTATATACATTTGATCAAGATAAAAATAAAAGTTTTTAACCCGAAATTGAGAAAGTAAGGAAGGATTATCATTTTTTAAAATAATACCATTTTTAAAGATTTCATGGTTTAACAAAGGTGGAGCACTGTTCATAATTATTAAATCCACAGGGAGTTTCAAAATATTTTCAAGCTCGCCTTTATATTTTAATTTGAATTCAAAATATTCTTCAGCTTTCATGCCTGCTACGTAGGCGGCGATGTCGATATCGCTGCCGGCTCTCACCTTCCCTTCGGCATACGAACCGAAAAGATAAGCAAAAACAACATTGTCATTTGAACGGAAAAATTCCTTTAATTCTTTAATTAAAGCGTTTGCATCCACCATTCTCACCCAAAGCAATTATATCACATATTTTAATTCTGTCATAGGAAACTCGTTTTTTCCCTAAGGGCCAAAAAGCAAAAATTTAATCCGCCAAAATACCGACGACTGGAAATGAAAGTCAATTTCTTATGCTTAGAAGCAGACATTTGCAAAATATTGCAAAGAGATGATGTCGATGTTATAAATCTCAACAGCTCCTCAATTGATATTCAATTTCAGGTAATTTCCACCGGGGATTTGCTGTATTGTAGTAATGAATTATTATTAGCCGATTTCAAAGAGAGAGTATTTAATATATATGGCGACTATGGTTATACATTAAAACGTTTTTATAATGATTACGAGGAGGGATTAAAAATAAAATATGGAAATCGATAAAGCAAATTTTATGCGAGAATGACATTTTGCTTAAAGATATGCTAAATATATACAAAGCTATGACAAAATTTAGAAATAAAATCGTCCATTTTTATGATAAAGTTGATGATGCCGAGGTATATAACATAATAATTAACAACTTGCAAGATATAGAAAATTTTATAATTAAGATTAAAGATGTAATTGATACTGTTTAAATGATGCTTCTTTAAGAAAGCCAGAATTCTTCTATTAGAATCAGCAGTTCCAGTTTCATGGCATCAAAGAATTTTCTTGGGTCGTAGCCGGTGAGTTCTTTTACTTTGTCATGCCTGTTCTAAAATATATTCTAAATACATTTTCCGATATTTGTTCCAGCAGCTCTCCCCCCTTTTCCATGGCTTCTTCCAGGGCCATGGGTTTGTTTACGATGCTGAATAGTGCCGTGATTCCTGCATCATATAATTTTTCGTAGCCTTTTCCCAGGGAGCCGGATATGCATATTACCGGTTTACCGTATTTTTTTGCAACATGTGCTACTCCAAAGGGAACTTTGCCAAACATGGTCTGAAAATCGGTGGAACCTTCGCCGGTAATCACTAAGTCGGCGCCTTTTACCTTTTCCGGAAAATCGGAAAGGTCCATTATTATATCTATTCCCGGTTTCATATCGGCATCTAAAAATGCCATTAATGCTGCCCCCAGGCCTCCTGCGGCACCGGAGCCGGGGATTTGGGATATATCTTTCCCCAATTCCATTTTAATGACATCTGCCAGGTGCTTAAGGTTTTTATCGAGAATATCTACCATTTCCGGCGTGGCTCCCTTTTGAGGGCCGTAGACAGCCGATGCTCCATCAGGTCCATAAAGTACATTTTTTACATCTGAAGCCACGATAAATTGTGCTGCTTTAACCCTGGAATCCAGATCCGAAATATCGATATGCTCTATTCTGGCAAGTTCACCTCCTCCAAAACCTATTTCCTTGCCCTGTTTATCTAAAAACCTAACTCCCAAGGCCTGGGCCATCCCCACGCCGCCGTCATTGGTGGCACTCCCGCCGATGCCTATGATGATTTTTCTGCAGCCTTTATCTAGAGCCGTTTTTATTAGTTGGCCGGTACCGTAAGTTGTAGTTTTTAGTGGATTCCTCTCTCCGGGTTTTATGAGATTTAAGCCCGAGGCTGCGGCCATTTCGATTATGGCTGTACCGTCTGGGAGTATGCCGAAAAAAGAATCTATTTCTCTCCCTAGAGGATCGAGGGTTCTTGTAGTAACCGTCTTACCTCCCAATGTAGTGATTAGTGCTTCAACGGTACCTTCTCCTCCATCAGCCATGGGGATTTTTATTATTTCGACATCACACTTAAAATCGGAGTCGGGTAATCCGCCATTGTATATCATATTTTCTGTGAAGTTTTGAGTTTCTTTTTTATCCTTTAACGCCCTTTTTACTCCTCTTTCTATGGCTTCTGCCGCCTGAAGTGCGGTCAAACTTCCTTTGAATGAATCAGGTGCTATTATTATTTTCATAAATTCCTCCGATTTATGATTTTAAATTTGATTTTATTTTATCAGAAATTTTTATTAATATCCATTGTGAAAGTGCTTAATTTTTTATGATTATACAATTATTTTTTTAGCAATTTGTTTAAAGCAACTTTGCAACTTTTGCCGTTACTTAAATAATACGAAAAATATTGTTTCTTTTTTAATAAACTGGTATACTTTAGCAAAAGTCTAAATCTTGAAGGTGATTGTTTGAAAAAAGTTAACTTTAATGAATATATATAGGAACTTAAAGAAAAATCTTTAAAAATATATAGCTTAATGGAATCTGAAAACAAAGGTTATTCCTTCTAAACGGACCAAAAGATTGAGGGCTCCGGAAGAAGAATATGTTCTTTTTTTACTTGACTACATGAGATGGCAGAAAGCATTAAAAAGCGGTGCTGTTGCAAAAACCGGATCTAGGAGGTACAAGTTGGATTGGACGAAAAAATTTTAAAAGAGCGTTTACAGGAATTGTTAAAAGAAGAATACAATCTAAAAAAATCATTCGTCCTCCCCAGGCTGGTGGCTGCAAAGTTCTGGTTTTGGGATAAATAAAAACATTTAAATAAGAGCAGCATAATTGCTGCTCTCATGTTTGCCCTTACGGTTATTTCTTGAAATCTTTCTCAAATTCATTTATGGAATCTTTTAATAATGACACGCTGTAGGCCATGGATGGCCCTCCTCCAAACGCCACCGCCACCATGGCTGCTTCCATGATTTCTTCGCGGGTGGCGCCGGCTTCAAGGGCTTTATATACATGGTAAACTATGCAGTATTCGCAGCGGTTGTAAGCGCCGATGGCCACGCTTATGAGTTCCTTCATTTTTGTGTCCATCGCACCTGGCTTGTAGACAGCGCCCAACAAATCCATGAAAGCCTTGACATGCTCTCCATTGGTTTTGGAGACTTCTTTTACGCCGGTCATGAATTCATTTAACAGTTCTCTTGGGTTCTTTGCCATAGAAAACGCCCTCCTTGGAAATTTAATGTTGTTATGCTAATAATTAGTATAGCAATTAATATGCGATATTTCAATAGTGCAATCCGAGATTTTCATAATTTATATATTATTTTTTACCTTTATAATTTATATTGTCCATCATTTTTTTTAATACTCTTGTAAATGTTTCTATCTCATCATCAGTAATGCCGCTCGCAAATAATTCGCTCATTTTTTCGCATTCGGGGAGAAATTTTTCCCTCAATTCCTTTCCCTTTTCCGTGAGCTTAAGCCTGATAATCCTTCTGTCCTGCGGATCGCTCCGCCTCGTCACTGATCCTTCCTTTTCCATTCTATCAAGAAGCCTTGCTACTGTGGAGCATTTAATATTCATCTTTTTTGCCAGATCTTTCTGGCTTATGCCTTCATATTTGCCCAGATAATAAAGAGCGATCCACTGCACTCTCGTGATGCCAAGCTCGATCAACCTTTTGTTAAAGGCGTCGGCCATCATTTTTGAAGCTTTGTTGGTAACAAAAGCAACACACGTCTCCAAATCAAACATTTTTATCCTGCTCCTGCAAAAGATTTTCCAAGATTATACTATAATTTATGATAACATATCCGCTAAAAAAAACGCAAGCAGCGTTATTCCCACAACTTCATTTATATTGTACGATGCTACTTTTGCATGGGCAAGATCGGTTGGAGATACAATGGAATGTTCATAATACAGGAGGAAGGCAACTATGGCGATGCCGGCTAAAAACAAATACCCAAGATGAATCAGCCGCCAGAACCAGAACAGGAGCAGAATCGAAACAACGTGAAACCCCAGGGAGATTTCGAGGGCTTTTTTTATACCAAAATCCGCCGGTATGGAATGAATACCGTTTCTTCTATCAAAATCCACATCCAGTGTGCCGTATATGATGTCGAAACCCGCCACCCAGAGGCCGTAGACGGCTCCCAGCAGCAGTGCCGGATACTCTATCCTGCCGGTGACGGCTATCCAGCTTCCAACAGGCGCTGCGCTGCTGGCAAGGCCCAGAAAAAGATGGCATGCCCAGGTGAACCTTTTTGTGTAAGAATAAAAAATCAGCAAAAACCCCGCCACAGGTAGGAGTTTGACACAAAGGGAATTCAGCATAAAAGCCGCCAGTACAAGAAGAGACAGGCAAACGGCAGCAAAGGCAAGGAGTTCCTTCTTCGAAAGTATGCCTGCAGGTATGTGGCGATACCGGGTCCTCGGATTTTTCTCATCTATTTCTGCATCTATTACCCTGTTCAATGCATTGGCGGCGTTTCTTGCCCCGAACAGGGCTACCGTAACCCAGAAAAGCTGGTAAAGTTTCGGTGCGCCTTCCGATGCGGCAAATGCCGCAATATATGCAAAGGGCAGTGAAAAAATAGAGTGGCGGAACATGATGGCTTCGCCTACGTATCGCATTTTTTTAAAAATCATTCGGAACGGTAAATCCATATTCTTTCCACCTTTTTGTAACAAGATCTTTTATATCTTTGCTCATGGTTATTTCGTCGGGCCACTCCCGCAAATACCCTTCTGATTTCCATTTCTTAGTCGCATCGATACCCATTTTACCGCCGTAACCAATAAAGGTCGACGAGTGGTCCAGCACATCCAGCGGTCCTTTTATAATTATTATGTCCCTCTCCGGGTCCACATTATTAAAAGCCTTCCATGCCACTTTTGAAATATCGTGAGGATCGGTGTCATCGTCGATGACCAGGATAATCTTTGTAAACATCATCTGACCCATGCCCCACAGTGCGCTCATTACCTTGCGGGCATGGCCCGGATAGGATTTTTTTATGGAAACGATGGCAAAGTTGTGGAAGGAACCTTCCACAGGCAAGTTGATGTCCACGATTTCCGGCAGAAACATTTTCAACAGGGGCAGGAATATTCGCTCGGTAGCTTTTGCCAGGAAACAGTCTTCCATGACAGGCTTGCCCACAACTGTGGCGGGATATATTGGGGATTTTTTCCTGGTAATGCATTCCACGTGAAACACAGGGTAATAATCAGCAGGCGTATAAAACCCGGTATGGTCCCCGAAAGGCCCCTCCCTTCGAAACTCTTCAAAATTTACATATCCTTCCAGAATAAACTCGGCATGAGCTGGCACGTATATGTCCACCGTTTTTGCTTTAACCATTTCTACGGGGGCATTGCGCAAAAATCCGGCAAATAGCACCTCGTCGATATCGCGGGGCAGAGGCGCCGTGGCGGCATATATGAGGGCAGGATCTCCGCCTAGGGCAACGGCTACTTCCATTTTGCCCCCGGGTTTTTGCCCTGCCCCGGGGCAGGGCCCTTCTATCTCTTTATCCCCATAACTTTCCAGACCATCGCTCTTCTCGCAGGCCCGCCGGTAATTTTCAGCGCCGTCCTTATGCATATGCCAGTGCAAGCCTGTGGTGGATTTATCAAAAACCTGCATGCGGTACATCCCCATATTCTGGCGGCCGGTCGCAGAATCTTTTGTAAAAACCAGGGGCAGGGTGATGTATCTTCCTCCGTCCTGGGGCCAACATTTCAGTATGGGAAGTTTAAATAAATCCACCTCTTTTTCCACCACCTGCTGGCAGGGAGCTTCCTTAACCTTTTTCGGGAAGATCCTTTCAAGGCTGGCGAGCTTTGAAAAAGTCTTCAACTTTTCCGTAAATCCTTCCGGCATGGTGATATGTATGAGTTCATCGATGCGTCCGGCAAAATCTTCAAGATTTTTTGCTTCAAGGGCGAGGCTCATCCTCTCCTCCGTCCCGAAGGCATTTATCAGGAGGGGGAAACTGCTTCCCTTCACATTTTCAAATAAAAGGGCAGGCCCTCCGGATTTTACCACCCTATCATAGATCTCGGTAATTTCCAGTTCCGGGTCCACTTTTGATTTTATTTTTTTTAGAAGCCCTTTATCTTCCAGAGTTTTTATAAAATCCTGTAGATCCCTGTAAGCCATTTTAACCTCCATACCGCCGCTACCGCTGGCGGCACAAATAGTAATGAAAAGTTATTTTTCAAACTTTAACCCTTTAATTTTTCCGGTTGTAAATATATTCCGCAATATTCGCCAGCACTTTTTTCATAGGAATGTCCGGCAGGTTTTTTAAAAAACCGGCGGCTTTTTCAACGTATCTTCCGGCAAGCCATCTGGTGTATTCAACCCCGCCTGAGTCTCTAACTATTTCCAGGGCTGTTTCCGTATCTTTGACAGTTTGTTTTTGCTTTTGCAATATATACCGAAGCTCGTCCTTCTGCAAAGATTTTTGAAGGGCATATATGACCGGAAGAGTTATCACTCCCTCTCTTATATCCGCTCCTCCGGGCTTGCCGATGTCATATTCATCGCAGGTTACGTCCAGCAGATCATCGATAAGCTGAAAAGCTATCCCTAGTTTCACCCCATACTGGTTAAGAGCCCGTACTACTTTTATATGCGCTCCGCAAGAGGCTGCTCCAAGTTCGCAGCTCAAGCCGAACAGCAGAGCCGTCTTCCTCTGAATTCGACAAACATAGTTTCTAAAAGTGACATCGGTGTTATACAAATCTTCCCTTTGTTTCATTTCTCCCTCACATATTTTGTACATAACCCTCGAAATTCGGCGTAGAATATCAAGATTGTTCATGGAAGTCAACAGTTCAAAAACTTTACAAAAGATAAAATCCCCGGCAAACACCGCCACATCTTTCCCCAACCTTGCCTGGATACTGGGAATCCCTCTCCTTAAAGGCGAATCGTCGACAATGTCGTCATGCACCAGCGTTGCGGTGTGTATAAGTTCTACTGCAACAGCCAGGGGTTTTGTTTTTTCAAAGTCATATCGGCCGAATCGTGCCGAAGCCAGGACAAGAACGGGTCTTAGCCTCTTCCCTCCGGCCCCAACCATTTCGAATAGCGGTTTGTTTATCAAATGAATTTTTGTATGAATCCCCCTTTTCAATTCATCATCCAGAATTTTCAGTTCATTCTCTAGTTCTCCCGGAATTAACTTGTGCACCTTATCACCACGCTGTTTTACCGAATCCCTTCTTTATATTAAGTATAAACATTTTGTTCAAAAAAACTACAAACCATTTGAAATTGATTGCCCGCAAAAGCACTATTGAAATTGCTAATTGGTGCCAATCCGGATGTATAAAACATTTTTGCTCTATAATCATGCATCACCAGAGTTGCAAATATCGTGCTCAAATTTTTATTCTATTCTGTGATTATTGCAATATAACTTTTTTCAGAAGGAAATATTTATGTTTTTCTCGAAAGTAATAAGCAAATTTTTTATAAAAACCATGGAACTTTTTTTTATTTTTTTCGTCTATATATCAGGAACATATTTGAAGGGGGTTATATTTTGCCTTTGCTGGAATTGTCAAGCATTTGCCGAACTTATAAAAACGGCCAGATTCGCATCGAAGCCCTAAAAGATATCAGCATGTCAATCGAAGAAGGAGACTTTATTTCCATCATGGGGCCATCAGGATCAGGAAAATCGACTCTGCTCAACATTGTCGGCTGCCTTGACAGACCCACATCCGGCACATACACCATTGCTGGAAACAGGGTCGAAAAGATGAACGACAACCGACTGGCGGATATCCGCAATCAACTTATCGGGTTTGTGTTTCAGAGCTTTCACCTGCTCCCTGACCTGGATGCTCAGGCTAATGTGGAGCTTCCGCTCATTTATCGCGGCATGGGGGGAAGGGAGAGAAGCCGAAGGGCCAAACATGCCCTAGAATCCGTTGGTCTAGGCGAAAGGGTTCATCACCTGCCTTCACAGCTTTCCGGTGGCGAGCAGCAGCGTGTAGCCATAGCCAGGGCCATTGCAGGCGAACCCAGAGTGATTCTGGCCGATGAGCCCACCGGTGCGCTGGATTCAAAATCCGGTGAAAATATAATGGCCATATTCCAGCATTTGAATAAAGAAATGGGAATAACTATAGTTCAGGTCACCCATGAAGAAAATATTGCAAGATACGGCCAGAGCATCTTCCGCCTCAAAGATGGAAAAATAGACCGAATAGAGGAGGTCAAAAATGATAAAAAAAATGAAATGTCTATAAATAATTGATTTTATTAAACAAAATTTCATCAAAGCAATCTTGATATCAGGAGGTCTTATTTAATGGCGCAAAGAGTTTTAATGATCTTTCTCATACTGGCAATTGTATTCGGCGGCGGTTTTTATGCTTATAAACAGCTGGTTCCACCTCCTGTACAGGAAGCCCAGGGGCCTGTATATTCTACAAAACCTGTGACGAGGGGCGATATATCCGTCGGGGTTGATGTTACGGGTTCATTAAATCCGTCGAGGAGCGGCGGCATACAGGCGCCGGGTTCGAATGAATATTCGGCGGAGAATGTTCAATACATATTAAGCGAAATCCTCGCGCAAGAAGGCGACGAGGTAAAGCAGGGCCAGGTCATTGCGAAGCTGGTAGCTCCGGGGCTTCAAGCCCAGATTGACAGTCTGGAAAGCGAGATTCGCTCAAACAAAGAATATCTTTCGGAGCTTACCGGCCTGCCAACAGACAAGGTATATGAAATAAAACCCGGCAGCGGCATCACCCTTCGGGCTCCTATAGACGGCAGAGTCACTGAGCTCAGCATAAAGGAAGGCACCGAGGTGCCACAGGGGCAGATCGTGGCAAAAATAGTCGACGATTCTACATACAGGATAAAAGCAAAACTATATCCAAATGAATTTGAACAGGTAAAAAAAGGACAGAAGCTGGCTATAAGATTCACCGTATTTGACGGAATATATTACGGCTATATAACTGAAGTCAATCCAAATCCCATACCCGATGGCGATGATCAAAATCCTGCCAGGGGATTCGTCTACTGGATTACTGTTGAAGGCAAAAATCCCGGACTGGTGAGAGCCAATCTGGAAGCCTGGCTGGGAATACCTTCGCCGGACAACGACGAAACGAAAGTCAGATGGTTTGCAAACAACGCAACGGTAGATGGCTTCGCAAAAGAAGAAAAGGTCCTGGCCACCGCCGAAGCCATTGCTTCAACGGTTTATGTGCGGCAGATGGACCTTGTCAAAAAAGGAGATCCTCTGGTTCTTCTGTCCGGATCGGATATAGAAGATACCATCCAGGAAAAACTCGATAAAATAAGAGACAAAGAAAAGGAGCTGGCGAATTTGCTGGCAAGAGCCGGTCAAACGGAAATACGCGCTTCCATGGACGGCATCATTGCCCATTGGGAAAAGCAGGCTGGCGAAACTGTAGGCCCAAGAGAATGGCTTGGTTATATATTCAATACATCCGATATGGAAATGTGGGCTCAGGTAGACGATGTGGATGTGCTGCTGGTAAAGCAGGGAGCACCGGTTAAAGTAACACTGGATGCCCTTCCCGGCGAAACCTTTGACGGAGAAGTATCTCAAGTGGAGACAATGGGCAAGGCGGAAAATGGAATTCCTCAATTCGGCTTATATATCCGCGTAAAAGGCGGGCCCAAGCTTCGCCCAGGCATGCAGGCTCACGCCCACATTGATGCGGGCAGTGCAAAAAATGTGTTGCTTGTCCCGCTGGAAGCCATTTTTGAGGAGGACAATACTCCTAAAGTTGAGATTTTAAACAAAGATGGAACTACAAAGGTCGTCACTGTTAAGTTGGGATTGATGAACGACAAAGTGGCAGAAGTCCAAAGTGGTGTAGATGAAGGGGAACTGGTAATAACGGGAAGCAGTGCCGACGTGCTGCCCAGCCAGCACATCGGTTCAAAAGATACCCTGCTGCCCGGAAATAAGGAAGAGACAACAAATAATGATAAAAGCAGCGACAGTAATAAAAATAAGGCTCCTGCGGGCAAATGAGGTGGACAAATCATGAAAAAAAATCATATATTCTCCTTCCTTGTCCGAACTCTTTTTGCTGCAAAAATGGCGTGGCACGGAGTCCTGGCACATCCAATGCGCTCTGCGCTCACAATACTGGGAGTGGCCATAGGAGTGACATCGGTTGTAAGCCTCATGGGAATAGGCGAGGGTGCCCGTCAAGCGGTGGTGGCTCAGTTTAAAAGTCTGGGCTCAAACGTCATAGCCATAAAGGCCAATGACCCATCTGTTGAATTTGACCCCGAAGAAGCCAATGATTTGGTGGAAAGGGTCAACGGATTGAAAATGGCGACTCCCGTCGTAAACACAAAGGCCGTGATGCGCTGGCGAAGGGCACGGGGCACCGCCAGTATAATAGGCGTTAGCAGCGAATTTCCTCAAATAAGAGACCATGCTCTCATATCTGGCCATTTCTTTACAAAATGGCATGTGCTCCAGCGCTCTCCTGTGGCTGTTCTGGGATACAACATTGGACATGGTCTGCTGGGAGGAAGGAGCCCCGTAGGCCAAACCTTCACGCTAAACGGTGAAACATTTAGGATAGTGGGCGTTCTGGCGCCAAAGGGTTCCGACAAAGCTGAAGGCATCGATGATAAGATTGTAATTCCATACACCACCGCATTAAAAGTAGCGGGAAAAAAGAAGGTCGACGAAATCTGGGCCAAGTCTGACTCAGCACAAAATGCTGATTTGGCGGTGGTACAGCTAGGCAGGATTTTCAAGAGAAAACTGGGCATCGATCAGAGCGCACCAACTCCTTTCACGGGCAGTAATGGCGGGGAAGGACAAGCTGCCGGAGATGGTACCTCTGTTTCGTCTTCTGAAGGAGCAATAGCAGAAAAAAATGAGGTCTCAATGGGCTCCGGTCCAGATGAAGGTCGAACTCAGCAGCCCATCATTCCCGGTGGAGAGGATCTAATAACAATAACCAATTTAAATCAATTGGTCGAAGAGGCTGATCAGGCCAACAGGGTCATGACGCTTTTGCTTGGCGGAATAGCTGCAGTATCATTGCTGGTGGGCGGTCTCGGTATAATGAACATCATGCTGGTATCGGTTGCCGAGCGTACCGAAGAAATAGGAGTAAGGCGCGCCATTGGTGCAAAGCAGATAGACCTTTTGATACAATTCCTTCTTGAGGCCTTGTATGTCAGCGCCATAGGCGCCATCGCCGGAACCGCAGGAGGCATATGGGGATTGAATGTCTTTACCCGCTACGGTTTTCATACCGCCATAAGCCTTCAGGCAATAAAAATAGCGGTTGTAGTTGCCCTTGCATCCGGCCTGCTGTTCGGCATCTATCCGGCCATATCGGCTTCCTCGGTCCCTCCTATAGAAGCTTTGAGGCGCCAGTGATTTATCAATAAACTGCCAGAAAAAACAGGTTGACAGCTATATATATATAATTGTATAATTATAAAAAATAAAAATTGTAGCACGGTAGTCATGGTAGGAGATATGTTAAAAACACTCTTACTTGAGTGTTTTTTGTTTTGCTCCCCATGCTGACCGAAATAAAAGGGGGTTTCTATTGTGAAAAAAATATTGGCGGCAACCGTATGCTTATTGCTCATCTCTACTCTGATTCTGGCAGGATGCAGCCAGAAAACTGCAAGCACGAATTCCGACAGTTCCTCATCCAGTTCAAATCAATCTCAAGCCTCTTCAAATTCCGGGCCTTCGGATCAATCTCAAGCTGGAGATAAGGTTTTCAAAATAGGTATTTCCCAATTCGTGGAACATCCAGCCCTGGATGCGGCTCGAAAGGGTTTTATTGATGGGCTTAAAGAAGCCGGCTTTGAAGAGGGGAAAAATGTTGCCTTTGAGTTGGAAAATGCCCAAGCCGACTTCCCCACCACCCAGACTATCGCTAGCAAGTTCGTCGGGGAAAAGGTCGATATGATTCTTGCTATCGCCACTCCGTCGGCACAATCGGCAGCCAATGCCACAAAAGATATCCCCATATTGATCACCGCCGTAACCGACCCCGTTTCGGCAGGCCTCGCAAAAAGTCTTGAGAAGCCCGATACAAATGTCACCGGAACGACGGATATGAATCCCATAAAAGAACAGCTTCAACTATTAAAGCAAATTCTTCCCAATGCTAAAAATGTCGGCATCCTTTATAACGCAGCTGAAGCAAACTCAAAGGTTCAGGTAGATATAGCTAAAAAGTCAGCCGAAGAATTGGGCCTTGCCATACATGAGGCTACTGTAGCCAACAGCAGTGAAGTAAATCAAGCGGTGCAATCCATAGCCGGCAAAGTCGACGCTATCTATGCGCCTACAGATAATACCGTGGCTTCTTCCATCGGTGCTGTTGTAAAGGTTTGCAATGATGCCAAAATACCCGTCATTGCAGCCGAAAGAGGCATGGTAGACGGCGGAGCTCTGGCCACTTTAGGAATTGATTATTACCTTATTAGGTAAGCAGACTGGAAAAATCGCAGCCAGGGTTTTAAAGGGGGAAAAACCTGCAGATATTCCCATTGAAGGCTCCAAGGATTTAAAATTAATAATCAACAAAAAATCCGCTGATACACTAGGGATAAAGATTCCCGACGAATTGATGTCAAAAGCAGATGAAATCGTAAATAAATAATGTAAAACCATCATAATATTTTGAGGTGTTCTTTTTAAATGTTGCAAACAATGTTGTTAAAATCAATCGAACAGGGCCTTGTCTTTGGAATAATGGCCCTTGGAGTGTACATCACGTTTAAAATCTTAAATTTTGCTGATCTATCAGTTGACGGTAGTTTTCCCCTGGGAGCTGCAGTGGCCGCTTCACTCATCGTGGGCGGCCATAGCCCATTTACCGCCACTCTTGCTGCAATCCTGGCGGGAGCTCTGGCAGGCTATGCCACTGGGATTTTAAATACATCGGGCAAAATAAGCGACCTCCTGGCAGGCATTCTTACCATGACTTCATTGTATTCCATAAATTTGAGAATCATGGGAAGACCGAATATTCCGCTTTTGAATCAACCTACTGTTTTTTCTATAATCCAGGATGCCGCTAAAAAAATATTTCCCGGTTTTCCGGTACAATATATGTACCTTATCCTGTTTATCATCGTCGTTCTTGCTATTAAAGTTCTTTTAGATGCATTTTTGAAGACTCAACTGGGTTTCTCCTTAAGAGCTACCGGCGACAATCCCCAGATGATCCGCAGCCAGGGCGTAGACACCGACATGACGAAGAGAATAGGCTTATCTCTTTCCAATGCATTGATTTCCCTGTCCGGAGCTCTGGTGGCCCAGTATCAGGGGTTCGCAGACGTGGGCATGGGCATAGGGACCATCATAGCCGGTCTTGCTTCTGTCATAATCGGCGATGCCCTCCTTGGTGAAAAATCGATCTTTATCGCCACTTTGGGCGTGTTGTTCGGCTCCTTTTTATACAGGTTCAGCATTTCACTGGTACTTTCTTTCAGGCTTGCCCAAGCTTCTGACTTGAAACTTTTTACAGCCCTAGTTGTAATATTGGCCCTTACGGCACCCCGCTTTAAAAAATCTCTGACAACATTAAAAATATCAAGGGAGTAATATGGCATGCTTCTTCTTGAAAATATATCCAAAACTTTTAATCCCGGCACCCCTAATGAAAATCAAGTATTCAACGGCCTTTCGCTGAAGGTGGATGACGGAGATTTCATCACTGTCATCGGCAGCAACGGCGCAGGTAAATCCACCCTGTTGAATGCTATAGCCGGGGTCTTTCCCATCGATGGTGGAAAAATCTATCTGGACGGCAGTGATATTACCGGGCTGCCGGAATATAAGCGGGCGGCATTCATAGGCCGGGTTTTTCAGGACCCCATGCTGGGCACTTCACCTTCCATGACCATTGAAGAAAACCTTTCCCTGGCTTTTTCCAGGGCAGAGAATATCTCTTTAAGGTGGGGACTCAACGCAGAAAAAAGGAAATTATTTTCCAAATATCTTTCAACCATTCCTTTGGGGCTTGAAAACAGATTGAGTACAAAAGTTAAGCTATTATCCGGCGGTCAGCGGCAGGCCCTAACCCTTATAATGGCCACTATGAAAAAGCCTAGGCTTCTTCTTCTTGATGAGCACACGGCGTCTCTAGACCCCAAGACGGCCATGCTTGTAAACGAGCTGACAGAAGAAATAATAGAAAAGGAAGGAATCACAACAATCATGGTGACCCACAACCTGGAACATGCCATCAAGATGGGGAACCGCCTCATCATGATGCACAAGGGCAGGATTGTGCTGGATATAAGAGGCGAAGAGAAAACATCCATAACCATCCCGCGCCTATTGAACAAATTCGAACAGCTCCAGGGCGAAAAATTTGCAGAAGACCGGGTAATGCTGGCTTAGCATGTCACGGGGACGGTTCTTTTGACATTCTTGATATTTACAAAGTTATTTACAAAGTTACCCCATTTTTAAATATGGCTATTTCTCTAAACCCCATTCTCTCAGACTTTGTAGGCATACCCGAAGCTACTTTTATGACATATTGCATGAGTTCATCAGTAAGTTTTTCCATAGACTCTCCGGCAAGCAGCCTTCCGGCGTCAAAGTCCATCCAGTTGGATTTCCTCTTGAAAATATCGCTGTTGGTGGCGATTTTTACAGTGGGGACTGCAGTCCCCAGGGGAGTCCCTCTGCCAGTGGTAAACAGGATCATCTGGCATCCCGATGCCGCCAGCGCAGTAGAGGCCACCATGTCGTTGCCCGGCGCACTCAAAAGGTTTAATCCTTTTTGTTTTACGGTTTCGGCATATTCCAGCACATCCACCACATCGCTGGTGCCGCCCTTCTGGGTGCAACCCAGGGACTTTTCCTCAAGGGTGGTAATACCGCCCTTTTTGTTGCCCGGAGAAGGGTTCTCGTATATGGGCTGGTTGCATCCCATGAAGTACTCTTTAAAGTCATTGATTAGCTTTACTGTCTTTTCAAAGATTTCCTGATTTTTTGCCCTATTCATGAGAAGAATCTCGGCTCCAAACATCTCTGGCACTTCCGTGAGCACCGTGCTCCCACCGCAGGATATGAGTTTATCGGAAAAGCTTCCCACCAGAGGGTTGGCGGTAATGCCTGAAAAGCCGTCGGACCCTCCGCATTTTAAGCCCACTACCAGTTCGGATAAAGGAATGTCTTCTCTATTAAATTGAGAAGCATATTCTACAAGCTCGCCTATAAGTCTTACGCCTTCCTGAATCTCGTCTTCCACTTCCTGAGCTACCAGGAATTTCACTCTTTCTGAATCATACTTTCTCAGCACTTTCTTAAATTCCGGGATGTTGTTGTTCTCGCATCCAAGACCCAGCACCAGCACTCCGCCGGTGTTAGGATGGTTTATCAAGTCGGCCAGTATCTTCTGAGTATTTAGATGATCTTGTCCCAATTGGGAACATCCGTAGGGGTGCGTGAATTCATATATTCCTTCGATATTCCCGGCCCCCAAAAATTCTTTCGAAGCTTGCCGTGCAATTATCTGGGCATTTCTATTGACACAACTTACTGTAGGGATTATCCATATTTCATTTCTAACTCCTACCCGCCCGTCTTTGCGGCGATATCCTCTGAATGTCTTATTGCATTTAATCGGTACCTGACGTTTCAATTCCGGATGATATTCATAATTCAGAATTTCGCCGAGATTTGTCTTTAGATTGTGAGAATGCACCCATTGACCGGCTTTTATACCGGAAATGGCATGGCCGATAGCAAAACCGTACTTTATAACATTTTCGCCTTTTTGTATATCCTTTACGGCCATCTTGTGCCCTTTGCTTATATCCTCAAGGGCTGTAATAGATAAAGGCCCTATGGTCAGGATCTCTCCCTTCCTTATATCATCGACGGCCACTGCCACATTGTCCCTCTCATGAATCTTTAATATTGACATTAAAATCCTCCCTGTATGAGGTGAGAAGCGAGAAGTTGAATGTAATACTTCTCACCTCTGATATTAATAGTTTATAGTTACTATATCAGTTTTCCAATAGCAGGATTTGCCTTTTTGGCAAATCCTGCTTAATCCGACCCATGTCTTCCATCTCTTAAAGGGTCAAAATCCAGATCTTAACTTGTCATCAAACGTAACTTTTTACATAAAATCTTAAATAAGTTTCTTTACCGTCGCTTTTATACCGTCTTTTGTAATCTGATACAGGTAATCTCCCACTTTTTCCGCAAGGCCTTCCACCTTGTTCAGGTCTTCGCCCCACATGGCAGTATTGGCTAGAACCCTTTCAGCAACTTTTACTGCGGACTCTCTGCTTCCGTCGAAGCCCTTCCATGTTTCTTCGAAAAATTCCAGCACAGGGAGGTCATCCTTCATGGTGAATTCACCCTTTTCCCTTCTTGCCTTCATGGCACCGCCCTCCACTTGGCCGTCTTTATAAACGGCGATGAGGGCCGCCAGTGAGAAGGTGAGCTTTTCCGGAAGTTTACCATTGAGCTTTCTATATTCAAGTATAGAGGGCAAAACCCTTGTCTTGAATTTGGAAGATGAATTCAGCAGTATGCTTATGAGATAATGCTTGATATACGGGTTCTGGAATCGCTCCACAACCGAATCGGCAAATTCTGTGAGCATTACCTTATCAAGGTCTATAGATGGAATTATTTCATCATATATGATTTGTCTCGTATATTTGCCCATGACTTCATGGTCCATCATTTCGCCTACTGTCTCAAGACCATACAGGAATGCTGCCGGCACCGAAGAGGTATGGGCGCCGTTTAAAATGCGCACTTTTCTGGTCCTGTATGGAGTCATGTCATCAGTCCAAATAACGTTGAGTCCCACCTTTGTAAAGGGCAATCTTTCGGAAAGCTCCTTCGGCCCCTCAATTACCCATAGGTGGAACAATTCTCCCGTGTCCACTAGTTCATCTTCATAGCCGAGTTTTGCCTGCATGTCTTTTATTTCATCCCTGGGGTAGCCGGTCACAACTCTATCCACAAGGGTATTTAAAAATATGTTGTGTTTTCTTACCCATTTCTTAAATTCTTCCGGAAGGTTCCAGTCATCGGAAAGCTGGAGAACAATCCTCTTCAGGTTATCGCCATTTCTGTCGATAAGCTCGCACGGAATGATCACCATACCTTTGGCAGGATCGCCGTTGAAATGCCGGAACCTGTGGTAAAGGTATGCCGTGAGCTTGCCCGGATAGGACACCGGTGGCTTGTTTTCCAGGCTATCGTTTTTATCGTAGGCTATACCAGCCTCGGTTGTATTGGAAATCACGAATTCTATGTTGGGGTCTTCGGCACATTTAAGGTATGAATCCCAGTCCTTATACGGATTGATTCCTCTGCCTACGGAGCTGATTATCTCCTTAATCTCCGTGGGTCTGCCATCCTTTAAACCCCTCAAAATCAATGTATAGAGGCCATCCTGCTCATTTATTTTGGGAACCAGGCCTTCGGCTATGGGCTGAACAACCACAACGCGCCCGTTGAACAGCTTGTTTTTGTTCATCTGATGAAACATCCAGTCCACAAATGCCCTCAAAAAGTTGCCTTCTCCAAACTGAATCACTCTTTCCGGCAGATTTTCCGGAAACTCCTGTACCTGCAAATCTTCCGGAAATTTGAATCCGCTTTTTAATAATTCTTTGTTCAATTTTGGCATCTTGCATCCCTCCAGAAATTTTTATTATAACCTCGATTTTTTTAACATAAGCATGAACATGCATAGTAATTGCTATAGTTTATTTCTTATTTGTCTGCATAAGCTTGCATGTCTTCCAAAATACTGGAGTTTGGTTTCAGCAATTCCCGCAGCGCCAGGGCACAGGCTCCTATTACCCCGGAGTTTCCGTCAAGGGCCGAAAGTTTTATTTCTGTGGACCCCGCTATTTCTGGAAAAGCATGCGAATTCACCGTTTGCTTCAAGATATCCATGAAGACTTCTGCCGCTTTTGCCATCTTTCCGCCTATGAAAACCGCACCGGGATTATAAAGGTTTATCACATCCGCTACTGCAAGGCCCACATATTTACCCATTTGTTTGAGCAATTCATTGGAATAAGTTCCTTCAATCGAAGCCGATTTTAATATGTCATTTATGGAAATCTTCCCGTTTATTTTCCATATCTCTTTTAGCGGGTCACCTTCTTTTATAAAAGGCATTTCAGATACAGCTTTCCTTACAATCGCCGGAATCCCGCATATGCTCTCCATGCATCCTCGGTTGCCGCAGTTGCACAGGGGGCCGCCTTCAACCATGACAATGTGGCCGATTTCACCGGCATGGCCCTGAAACCCCTGCAGTATCCGGTCGTCCATGATTATGCCGGCGCTGATGCCTTCTCCGAGATTAATATAAACTAAATCTGTGCAATCGTTCCCTCCCCCAAACCATCTTTCCGCCAGTGCCGACGCATTGGAATTGTTTTCTATATAGACCGGAAGGCCAATTTCTCTTTCGATGGCACTTTTTACAGGGAACCCGTTCCATTTGGGCCCCAGATTTATGGAGCGCTTAACTATGCCTTCTTTTAAGTTCAGCAGCCCCGGAAAAGCGACCCCCAGCCCCAAAAATTTTTTATCCCGATATTTTGAATTGTTTATAACCTGTCTTATAGTTTCTGACAGTTGGTGAATGCCGGCTTCAGGGTCTGTCATGTCCAGTTCAAAAGTCCGGATATCCGTGGGGTGGTTTTTTAAATCCGCTATGCCAAGAGTGGTTTCATGCCTGGTTACTTCCAGCCCCAACACAAAACCCGCTTCCGGGTTAAATTGCAACTGTACGGGCCTTCTGCCGCCGCAGGATTTCTCCAACCCCACTTCCTTCACAAAGCCCATATTAATAAGTTCTCTGATTATCTGGGTTATTGCCGGGGGCGTGAGTCCGGTCATCCTTGCCAGCTGCTGGCGGGATATGGATTCGTTATCTTTTATTATATTCAAAACAGTCATACGGTTTAGTTTTTTAACGTATTTGCTATTTCCGGGCCATTTTGGCATTATTTTTCACCTTATCGTGTTATACTCATTTCATGCAACCATTCAATATCGAGATTCCCGAGCAATTGGTGTTTTCCCACAACATCCTTTTTTAAGTTAATTAATTATCTATATATTATTATTCTACATAAATATAAAAATTCCTGCCGGCAACATAATTTTAAAGAAAAAAATAAAAAAGAGGCTGGCTGCCCTCTTTTATATACACATTGCTTATAAGACCGAACAATTACATTATAGAACTATACACATAATTTGTAAGCGTTACAATATCAAACACCGGAAGATTTACCGCCTGCTGGACTGCCCTGCGGAATGGCGGCATGTTGGTGCATTCGAAAACTATTGCTCCTACATCATGGTTTTCGCCAATCATCTTTTCCGCCACCCGCACCATTTCGTTTTCCGCTTTCTCCACATCCAGGGTTTCCTTCTGGTCCAGAAACACTGCCGGAAATTCCTCCTGATCCTCCATCCCATATATCACCATGGGTATATCTTCTATCCCCACGCCCCTGAAATGTTTTTCGGTAAGGTGGGGTTTGCTGGCGGTCATGATTCCCACTTTTTGCCCTTTTTTCAACATTCTATAGACAATCGGCACCTGAAGAAGACTGGATGTAAAAACGGGGATGTCTACAGCATCAGCAATATAATCATGAAAAATGGCAAGAAAGCCGCAACTGGCAGTAATGGCACTCACTCCCTCCTGTTGCAGCTCTCTTGCCGCTTCTATAAACGGAGAAACGAGGGAGGGGTCAGCTTCCCTCACCACTTTATGCGCAGTGGCTCCCTTCACTTTTTTATATCGAACGGGAAAATTAAATGTCAGAGTATTCCCAATATCTCCTGGAATCCTGGGAAATTTCGTATCCAGCATCAGTATCCCTATGGCTTCTCCATAATTAGTTCGGCCGCCTTTTATTATCATTCTGCCCCATCCCCTTTTGCTCATTAACCGTCCTCATAACAACTATCCCGAAAATACAGATTAATATTTTCCTCATCTGATGGTGATGCGTTTGGCATCATGCATGTCCAAATACAATTTTTATCGTGCTTAAATATCCTATAATGCTAAGAGTCGCGTGCAAGAAGGCAACTATAATGATACAAAAAATCATGCTATCAAATTCTATTATGACGCAAATCTATTTTCTCCCCATGCATCAAACCTTTTGGGACTTAAACTCGAAATATCTGCAAATGTTTTTCCATCTGTTATAAGGTCGGATATGATTCTGCCTGTAATAGGCGACAAAGCTATGCCGTCTCCTTCATGGCCCGCTGCCATGATGAAGCCCTCTATACCATTTACAGGGCCGAGCAGGGGCAAACCGTCCGGCGTATATGGCCGGAGCCCAGCAAAGGACCTGATGGCATGGATTTCCTTTAAAGCCGGTACCAGCCTTGTAGCATGTTTTAATATGGTGGTTAAGGCTTCATGGGTGGTACTCCGATTATATCCCACAAACTCCCGGCAGCCGCCTATAAGTATGTTTCCGTTTCTGGTTTGGCTCAAAGATAACCCGACTCCCAGACGGGTTTCCGGATCATCCGAGCATTCTACAATACCAGGATTGTACTTGGCAACGATATACTTGGCGCATAGTACATCTCCCATGATTAGTTTAGGCACAGGTTCGGTGACTATTATCTGCCCCCGGCGCGGCTTTATGGGCACGCTCATGCCAACCATGGCGCAGATCTCCGGCGCGTACACACCGGCGGCGTTTATAACCGTAGCCGTCTCTATTTCTCCCCGATTTGTCACGACGGATTTTACCGCACCTTTTGACGTTTTGATGTCAACCACGGCTGTATCCAGGCAAATCTCGGCTCCAAGCTTTGCGGCGGCCATTGCGAAACCCATGCAGACACTCATTGGATTTACATGGGCGTCCTGCGGACTGTATGTCGCTCCTACCAGATGAGGCGCGAGGCCCTTTTGAAGTTTTGAAGCTTCCTTAAAATCCAGCAAATCAACCTGAAGACCTATAGCTTTTTGTTTTTTTACAAACTCCCTCATTACCTGCAATTGATCTTCATCTTCTATGAGTATCATGCCGCCGGTGTTTTCATACTCTATATCAAAATCCAATTCTTCCGTCAGATTTTTATAAATTTCGGCGCTTTCCATGGCAAGTTTCAGATGAATGCCGGGGTTTTTGGACTGGAGGATTATATCTATGTCACACGCCCCAGAAGAGCCCGAGGCCAGATCATCTTTTTCCACGAGGACGACTTTTTTGCCCTTTTTTGAAAGAAAATATGCGATAGAGGTGCCTATGACGCCTCCGCCTATCACCACGATCTCAGCTGTTTTCTTCAATCCTCTTCTCCCTCCACTATCTCCCCGATTTTAATAGCCCTTACCGGGGGTCTGGATGTGGGCGGTGTTATCTCCGCCGGGTCCTTCACTTTAGACAGCATCTGAGTGATTAGCCGACGGCAGGTCCTCCCCTGGCATAGGCCCATACCAGCCCTTGTCCTCTTTTTTATTCCAGAAATGGTGGTGGCACCTTCGGCAATGGCCCTTTCAATTTCTTCCCGTGTTATCTCCTCGCATCGGCAAATATATTCTTCTTTCATACCTATGACCTCCCCGGCCGCTTAATGCTGCGGATAATTTTTATATACTCCATCGGAACTTCAACGGTCACTACTGCTGTAGCATCATATTTTGGCGATTTTACCACTTTTAGCACAATACCCTTTACAATGGCTTTTCCTTCCCGATCAACGCAATCCACAACATCTCCCTTTTGCGGAAGGGGATAATATTCATGCGGAAAGCTAATCTTTGCTTTTTGCTCTGAGCCGTCCAGCACAAATATTGCAAGGCCAGGACATTTAGCTATGCATGCACCGCATCCTACGCATTTTTTTTCATCTAATCTCGGAAGATTGGTAATCGGCTGCCCAACAGCAATGGCGCCATATGGGCATGCCTCCTCGCATGGGTTGCAGGGAATTTCCTGCACGCACTCTATAAATGCTACGGGCCCCCTTTTGATGCGTTCATCGGAAGGAACCCCCGGCGACTTCGAGAGTTCCTGCTCTGAAGGGTATCCCTGGTATATTACGCCGGTTTTTTGTATCATGCCATCAACCTCCTTGAACTCAGCTGTTTAAACTTCGCAGCACGTCTTCCCTCACCAAAGGGGCCAGTCCTCAAGGCGTCGAGCCTCCCCCAGATTTCTTTCTTCAATTCCTCCGCTTTTTGCGCATCGATATATCCGAGGCTTTCCGCGGCAGCCACCCCGGCAAGGCGTCCTTCCTCCATGGCCGACGAGGCTTCCTCTACCCCGGTGACATCTCCTGCCACATATATTCCCGGCAAAGTGGTTTCCATATTCCTGTCATGGATTGGCACATGACCGCCAAGCGCAGGAATAAAAGCAAACTCGCATCCCGCCATCCATGCAAGTTCGGTAAGTGGCGATAGCCCTACCGCCAGGCATACGGTATCGGCCTCAAACTGCCTTTCCGTACCATTCACCTGTTTCCACTTTTCGTCCAGTTCTACGGTAATTACACCTTCTACCCTTTCTTCTCCCAGAACTTCTTTAATAGTGGTTGATGCAAAGATTGGGACTCCGGCCCTCCGTATTTTGGCTGCATGAACCCCGTATCCGCCTATTTTTGGCGCAGCCTCTATAAGTGCCACCACATCGGCTCCGGCCTGCATGAGCTGATAGGATACTATGAGGCCCACATTTCCGGAACCAACCATGACTACTTTCTCGCCTGGCAGCACCCTGTTTACATTAATCATTGTCTGGGCCGCACCCGCTCCCATTACGCCGGGCAAAGTGCATCCCGGAAAGGCTAGAGCATTTTCCGAAGCCCCTGTTGCTATGACGATTTTTTCGGCCTTCAATGTATGATCTCGGCCGTCCTTTATATAAGCTATGAGCCTATCCTCATACAATCCATAGACAGTGGAATTCAAGAGCACTTCCACACCCAGTTTTTCGGTTTCATCGAGAAGCTGCTGCCCTATTCTAAATCCCCGGGTACCGGCCCTGTGTTCTCGGGAGCCAAAAAATTTGTGGATTTGTTTGAAAAGCTGACCTCCCGGTTTTAAATTTTCATCGAGCACGGTCACTTTCGCTCCTGCCCGAGCGGCTTCCACCGCACAGGAAAGCCCCGCAGGGCCCGCTCCAATAATGGCCATTTCGGTGGTTTTCATCTGGCTTCACTCCATTCTCCCAGCCCTTTCTGGGTTTTTATTATCATGCCGTCCCGGACGGGAGTTATGCATGTCCTGACATTCGGGATACCGTCTACTATCATCACGCAATCGGTGCATCTACCGATAGCGCAGAAAATGCCCCTTGGCTTATTATGTTTAGGCGTTTCCCTGAATTTTTTGATGCCCGCTGCCAGCAGCGCCGCCGCAATGGGCTCGCCTTCAATCGCTGGGATCTGTCTGCCATCCACCGTAATAATTGCATTGCATACCCTGGTTTCATCTCCCAGGATGGGATGATGAACTATTCGCAATCTTATCCCTCCAGATTCACCAATATGTCAAAATCAGTATTTTGTATCTTTTATTGCAAGAAATGTACCCGGGATTTTTTGTCTCCCCGCCGCTTCCTGTGATCTTAAGGATTTTAACATTTAGAAACATTATAATATGCCTTCTGCCACAGCGTCAACGAGGAAAACATTTGCAATCAAAAAAAGCGGCTGCTGCCGCTGTGGGAAAAGGATTTCTAATTTTTAGAATTTGTTATTATATATATTAGAAATATATATAAGAAACAGTGTTTAGGAATTTCCAGCTTTCATACGCGATATGATATTTAGTTGCATTTCCCATAAAGCCCTATGGTATTCATACCCCTTTCGGAACGAGATAGAAGCCTCTATCTCGAAAATGCTTATCAAACCCAAAACCTTTTTTATATTTAAATCTCCATTCCGCCGCTACCGCTGGCGGCACAAATAGTAATGAAAAGTTATTTTTCAAGCTAATCTCTCATGAAAATAAATGAAGATGCATCTAAGCGCCACATCGGAATGACTCTTTGATTTCTTGCACAAACCGATTAAACCATATAGTTGATTACTAATATCCAATTCATTTTCTTTAATATATTGATCTACCGCCATCCTTATTATTTGTGCTTCGGAAATTTTTTTATTTCGTTCTGATATTTATTTATATATACCTGCTTTCGAATCATTCTACTCGATACCATGCTTTTCATGACGATCACCCATATATACATTATATCATGGTTTATGTAATGTATGCAATATGCGACTCATTATTTTTATATGTTTTAATCATACAACTTCGATTACTTCTACATCCTCGAGGCCAGTCTTAGTCAACTCTTCTATATCAAACTTTTCCTCCGCCTCGTGTACCGCATCAATTTCAGGACGGGTCAAGGGATGCTCGGGGACAAAGACGGTGCAGCAGTCGGCATAGGGTTCTATTGAAATGTCATAGGTGCCTATTTTCTTTGCCATGTCCATAATCTCCACCTTGTCAAAGCCTATAACAGGCCGGAAGATGGGTATTTTTGCCACTTCATTGGTTGCATTTAAAGCTTCCATTGTTTGGCTGGCAACCTGGCCTATGCTCTCTCCGGTAACCAGGGCTTTTGCACCGACTCTGGCTGCTATTTCCTGGGAAATCCTCACCATCATCCTTCGCATAAGAATGGTCAACAATTCATCGGTTCCCTTTGTTCCCAATTGTTTCAAAACATCCGTGAAGTTCACCACATGGAGCCTCATCCCGCCTGAATAAGCGGCCAGCACCCTGCATAAATCTATGACTTTTTCCTTGGCCCTGTCGCTGGTGAATGGAAAGCTGTGAAAATAAACAGGTTCTATCTCCACGCCGCGTTTCATTATCATATAACCCGCTACAGGGCTGTCTATCCCTCCCGATAAAAGCAGCACAGCCTTTCCGTTGCATCCCAGCGGCAATCCTCCGGGACCCGGCATCCTTTCATAGTATACGAATCCTTTTTCTCTTATTTCAACATTCACTTCAATATCCGGATGGTGAACGTCTACCTTTATTCCCTTTAAATTCTTCAAAATGTGGGCCCCCACCTCCCGGCTCACATCTGGAGACTTCAGCGGAAAAGATTTATTTGGACGCCGCGTTTCCACCTTAAATGTCTTTCCATTATAGTCCATTTCTTTTATAGCCGAAAGAGCCGCAGCTTTTATGGAATCCATATCAAGTTCACAAGGGTATGCGGGACTTATTGACACAATTCCAAAAACCTTTTTTAAACGGCCTATGACTTCTTCTTTTGGGCCGTCAGCAAAACAGTAAATTCTCCCATGAGTCTTACGGATTGAAACATTTTCAAAATTACTGAGCGCCTGTTTTATTCTCTGAATCAATATCCTTTCAAAAAACGGCCTGTTCTCGCCCTTGAGCGCAATTTCTCCGAAACTTACCAGATAAAGGTTTGACATCTTAACCTCCATTCCGCCGCTGCCGCTGGCGGCACAAATAGCAATAAAAATTTATTTTTCAAGCTATACCTCCATAGACTTTTTATTCTAAGGTAATAAAGTTCCTCCGACAGAGGATTTAGTTTCTATGCCAAATCCAAACTTTATTGTGGTGTAAAAATAAGTTAATGGTGGTTCGTGACAGCCTTTTATCTTCGAACATATTTTCTTATTTCCGCCACTTCTTTTTTTAGAATTTCCACCGTATAGTCTATGTCGTCAATCGATAAAAAAGGTGAAAGACTGAAGCGTATGGCTCCATCGATTTCTTCGGTGTTCTTTTCCATAGCGGACAGCACGTGGCTTTTGCCCGATTTATGGGAAGAACATGCGGAACCTGTTGAAACATATATGCCGTGGGCCTCAAGGGCATGCAGAAGAATTTCGCCTTTGACCCCCAGAAACGAGATATTCAGAATATGCGGAGCTGCGGCATTTACATTAAGAGATACACCGGAGCCTTCCCTATCAGACTTGATGGAAGTTTTTCCCAACGTGCGGGAATAATCTTCGCGCGGTCCGTTCAGGACTGTATCGGGTATCTCCTGCAAGATTCTGTTGCAAAGCCTCTTTTTTAATTCCTCCATGGCCTTTTGCCATTCAAAAAGGTTGTTCATGGCATCTTCCACGGCAACACCAAAGCCCGCAATGCCCGGCAAATTTTCTGTGCCGGACCTTATTCCCTTTTCCTGCCCTCCGCCGTTGAGCAGAGGATACAATCTCACATTTTCTCTCACGAATAAAGCCCCGATTCCTTTTGGGCCGTATATTTTATGTCCGCTTATGGAAAGCATATCAATTCCCTTAAGCCCCGGCACCAGCGGTATTTTCCCAAAAGCCTGCACCGCATCCACGTGAAAAAGTGTCTTTCTATTACGATTAATATGAGCTGCGGCTTCTTCTACCGGCTGTATGGAACCCACTTCATTGTTCACATACATTATACTCACGAGAATGGTATCCGGCCTCAATGCCTTCTGCAATTCTTCTACATCAATAAATCCTTCTTTATTTACTCCAAGGTATGTTGCAATAAACCCCTCTTTCTCCAGTTGCTTGAATGTATCCAGCACCGACGGGTGTTCTATTGTGGTGGTGATGAGATGTTTCCCCATCTTCTGCATACTGTATGCCGCTCCCTTTATGGCAAGGTTGTTGGATTCAGTGCCTCCGGATGTAAAATACACCTCCGCCGGTTTTACTCTAAGGGCCTGTGCGATGGTTTCCCTTGCCTTTCGCATCAGTTTTCCCGCCTCAATTCCCTTGCCGTGAAGGGAAGATGGATTTCCATATTGTTCTGTCATCACTTCATATACGGTCCTAGCCGCCCGATCCGATACCCGGGTGGTGGCACTGTTGTCCAAATATACCTCCTGCATTTTTAATCACCTGTATGTAAAAATTTTTCAAGCTTTTTTGATACCGGCTCCAGCAGCATATCCATATCTTTCAGTAATTTTCCGTATGCTTCCACTAGAATCCTGCCCTGAGGGGTAAGGTTTGCTCCTCCTCCGGATTCCCCCCCTTTGCGCCGCTCCAGCAGCTTTATGTTGAGCCGGTCTTCTATCTGTTTTATCTTGCCCCAGGCCTGCCGGTAGGACATTTTCTCCGCCTGGGCTGCCTGATTTATAGAACCATGTCTTTCTATAAGTACCAGTAGACGGTATACTCCATCTCCAAATACCTGTTTTCCGTCTGCCTCCAGCCATATTTTATATTTTAATCTCATTTTTCTTCCCCCGGTTTGACTTTCCCTAGCGCATTACGGTTTTGTATTAATTATATCATAGTCTTTTTAGCCTGAATACTCTTTTCATCTTTAAAATTTTTATCATCCAGCAGAAACGCTTCATCCTTTCTGCCGGAGCTTCAAGCGCGGGTTTTTTCCATATGCTCGATCCTATTGTTGACAGTGGTAATCCCAAATGCATACATCATGGGGCAAAATCTTGTAATGCCCTCGGCTATCTTCCCCGCACCAAGCAGAATCATCAAGTCGGATTTTTTAGTTATTCCGTAGCCCAGCATTGAAAATCCCATCATCAATCTCAAGTAACTGTCAAGCCTACCCACATTTTTCCCTATTTTCATTTCACGTCTCCTCCTTTTAGTCTATCATATAAAACCAATCTAATCGGCATCAACGCCATTACATCATTATTATTTGCATGACAAATTTTTTTAAGCCCAAATATGAAGCTCGCATTTTTGTTAATATATTCCACCTGTATAGCAATGATTTAGAAGGAAACAATAAGAACGGAAAAAAATAATTTTTGGAGGTGATGTCATTGCAGCTAACCCAAAAAGAAAAATTACAGTTGCAGGACGCAATAAGCCATGAAAAGATTTGCATAATGAAGTACAACAATTATGCCAACCAGGTACAGGACGCCGAAATTGCTTCTATGCTCAGAAATCTCGCCAATCGCGAACAGCAGCATGCGGATACGCTGACAAAACTTCTCCAGCAGGGAGGAGTTCAGACGGTCCAGCAACTCTAATTCAGTCTATGCAAACTCAATATATAGACCAATCTTTAGGAGGGGTAACATGGCATTACAGCAGAAAACTGCGGGGACTACCGCAGATAGGGACATACTGAATGACATGCTTATGACTGAAAAGTATGTTTCGGGCGCTTATGAAACAGCCATAATGGAGTCCGCCAACGAATCCGTCAGAAACGCCCTGCGCCAGATTCAGGATGAAGAACAGCAGCATGCCAAGATGATTTTCGACGCTATGAATCAGCGTGGATGGTACAATCCTCAATAAGTGTTTCGACAATGCGGCGGGAGATTGTTCTCCCGCCTTCAGAGGTGAAACCATGGGCAATGACAGGTATGACGCCGTAGTAGTGGGAGCAGGACCCGCCGGAAGCTCCGCTGCCCTAACTATGGCCGAAAACAATATGTCCGTTTTGCTTCTGGAACGTGGAGAATATCCTGGGGCAAAGAATGTCTTTGGCGGCACCATATACCGTCAGCCGACGGAAATTATTGTCCCCGCTTTCTGGGAAGAAGCTCCTCTGGAGCGCCCCATAACAAGTGAAGAATTATGGCTTCTGGATAACGACTCCGCAGTAAAGATAGGATTCACGGGCCTTAGATTCGCGAAACCTCCGTATAACAAGTTCACCGCGCTCAGATCCAAATTCGATAGATGGCTGGCGGACAGGGCCCAAAAAGCCGGTGCGCACCTCGTTACCAATGCCCTTGTAAAAGACCTCATTTATGAAGAATACGGCGCTCGAAATCGTAAAGTCGTCGGGGTGCTGCTGGGAAGCGGAGACAGGATATATTCCGATATAGTCATACTCGCCGAAGGAGTAACCGGTAATCTAGCAGAAATTGCCGGACTTCGAAAAAAAATAACTCCGGATAGTTTGACCCTTTATGTCAAGGAAATCCTGGAGCTGCCTTCCGACAAGATTGAAGAGAGGTTCAACCTGGAAAAGGGTGAAGGGGCCATCCTCGGCATGGTAGGATATCCCTCCTCCGGTGCCATCGGCAAAGGTGCCGTCTTTACTAACAAAGACAGTATTTCCATCATGGTTGGAGCCTACTTAAATCAGATAATTGAAAAAGGGTTAAACCCATTTATGCTGATGCAAAGATTAAAAAGCCACCCGATTATCAAAAGACTCATTGAAGGTGCAAAAACCATTGAATTTCAGGCTCATACCATTCCCAAGGGCGGCTACAAGCAGATCCCCCGTTTATCCGCCCCCGGATTGATGGTGACCGGCGATGCGGCGGTAATGATTGTAGGCCGCAGGGGGACAGATCTGGCGATGCTGGCGGGAAAATTTGCCGGTGAAACCGCAGCTCAGGCTAAAGCGGCTCATAACTTTTCCGAGCCTCTCGCCGCTTATGATAAGAAAGTCAGTAGCAGCTTTTTCATGCACGATATAAAGGCGCACAGAGGTACAAAAGATTATTACAGGCGGTATCCAGATGCGGATTTTCTTTTGACCAAAGCCGCCAACGACATGGCTTATGAATACTTCACAGTAGATATGCTTCCATTCAATCAAAAATTTGAAAAAATCATCGGCAAAATCGCAAATCTGCAGCCTCTTCCTAAAACACTTGCCGACGTATATCAAGGATTTTTTCATTGGGGAGTATTTTGAATGGATAATTTCATAAAAATTGAGGATATCCCTCTTGATCTTGTGAAAATAAAAGCCGACGGAATGTCACATATTTTCATAAGAAACCTCCGCCTTTGCAGTGAACAATGTGAAAAAAGGCCGTGTACTTATTATTGTCCTACCGGAGTCTTCTACTGGGACGATGATGCCATGAAAATACAGATAACCTATTCCCGCTGCGTGGAGTGCGGGGCATGCCCTTACGGATGCCCCCACGGCAACATAGATTGGCGCTTCCCTGCAGGAGGATACGGTGTGCTGTACAGATATGGCTGATTGGTAATGACCATCTATCAGGCAGCCTCATCATGAAGCATCTTTGCTTTAATCACTATTCGCTGGTCCGGGTGGAAGGTTTCCGGCAGCACCAGAGAAATCAAGGTTTCGTAACGCGCTCCCCTTCTCATGTTGAAATTCATTATGGAAGCGATGCATCTCGGAATGTATCCCAAATCAATTCCCTTCTCGGTATAAATGTGCACCGCATTTGGGTCGTGAATATTATTCTGCTCGCGCTCGAACACGACCTTCTCGCCGTGCTTTAAAAAATCGATAGAATTATACCGCCGTTCATGGCAAAGACCTGTTGGATGAATGTAGAAAGAAATTCCGGGTTCGGTATATATGAGCTTTGGATCAATCTCCGGAATCTTAAAAAAACCAAAATTAAACCCATCGTCTGTCACTTTTATGGAATTCCCGTAGAAGTATTCGGCTGCTATATTGGTTCTCAGGATAGACGGAAGCATTTTTTCCAAAAACATGCTCTCCGATAGATTTGCATCAATAAGCCGCAGCATTGCAAGACCCGGCCCCAACGCACCATTTTTAAAGAAACATACTGATTCCGCAAGTTTTATCAACACCTCTTCATTTTTCAGTTCATTATGAAGATGCGCCGGTGCATCCACCACTGCAAACCCGGAAATATCCGCAAAATATGCATACTTCACAGGACTTTCAATATTCATTTTCAGTACATCGTTGAAGTGTTTGAACGTGAAAATCTCATTAAAAACATCCATGCTCAAGTCCTTAACCGAAAATGAATCTTTCGCGGATAATCCCATTTTTATTCTAAAGAGCTCCCCTTTCTTTTCCGCGATGTCGGAAACCCCCAGCCAGATGTTAAAAGTAAAAGTCCCATTCTCCATAAAAATACCCCCTGAAATGTTTTCTTTTAAGATGATTTTACCACTCATCCTGTACATTTCAGGGGTATAATAGAACAATTCTAGAAATCATTTATTATGCTGGAAAAATCTCTTGCATTGTCCATCCGGCCTGTTCTCTTATTATTTCGGACGGGTCTGCGGCAAGCTTATCCAGCAGCGCTAACACATCTTTTTCGCATATTCTTCTGAAATCATCTGCCTTTTTTCCAGCGAGATATGCATTGATATTTTTTGGGCTGTTTCCGCGTTCATAATTTGTCCATACATTCCCCAGAGCGCAAATGGCGTTCCTGCGCAGCACATTTCTCCCCCGCCAGCCTGCGGCGGTGGGCTTGAAAATCCTTTCGAACCCAGTTTTATCAATGATTGCCAGCTCCGTCAAATCGGTTATAAGCGGAAAATCCGGCACAAACTCCGGGTGATGGGGGATCCTGACGCTTTTGTTCTTGGGGCATGCCTCCTGGCAGGTATCGCAGCCGAATATTCTGCTGCCAAGAAGTTTTCTGAATTCCTCCAGAATCGGTCCACGCTTCTGGGTTATATATGAAAGGCAGCGGTGAGGATTCATTTGGTACGGCGCAGTCAATGCACCGGTGGGACATGCCTGCACGCACTTTCCGCAGTGGTCGCAAAGATCCGGAGCCGGTTTATCGGGTTCGAATTCGATATCGGTCAATATTTCTCCCAGGAAAACCCATGAACCCAGCTCCGGCGTAAAAAGGCAGGTGTTTTCTCCAATCCAGCCTATGCCGGACCGTCTGGCTGCAGCTTTATCCATAAGACTTCCGGTATCCACGAAGATTTTAAATCGCCCATGTTTTTTTTCGGAAATGAATTTTACGATGGCTTTGAGTTTGACCATCATAACGCAATGGTAATCTTTCACCATGGCATAACGGGATATCTTGCCGTGAAACTGCTTCAAACCGGATCCATCACCTTCATTTGCCAGCACGGTTTCCTCACATTTGTAAGGGTTTATAAGATACCCAATGGCAAAGCATATTATGGTTCTGGCTCCAGGAAAGAGCCTTTCGGGATGGCATCTGAACTCAACATCCTGTTCTTCTAAGGATGAAAGCAACCCCCTCGCTTTTTTCTCCAGAAGGATTTCCTTTTCCTGTAAAAACGGCTCCACCGACGCAAAACCAACGGCGTCCAGGCCTATTCCCTTCGCGAATTTTTTTACATCCTCTTTTAATCCCATTCAATACATCTCCGTTTAAGTTACAGTATCATGCACCCCAGAGTTTTTTCCATCTCCTTTAAAGCAAATTTATGGGACTCTTCATCAAAGGAAGCAACGCCATCTCTATAAACATTTACCTTGTATCCCAGGTTTCTGGCGTCAGCAGCAGTGTAGAGCACGCATATATTGGTGCAAACACCCACAAGATATAGTTCATCTATTCCCTTTTCTCTTAAAAAAAGGTCCAGATCCGTACCAAAAAAGGCGCTGTAGCGTCTCTTTCTTATTATCTTATCGTCATTTTTTACATCAAGTTCGCGTATGATATCGCTTCCCGGAGTACCGGCAATGCAGTGGGGTGGAAACATTTCAAACTCCCTGTCGTCCTTTTGATGATTGTCACAGATAAAAATAGCCGGTTCTTTCTGTTCTCTAAATTCTTGAATTTTCTGCCTGACAAATGGTACGATAGCCTCCCCGGAATGGCCTACATATAAAACGCCTTCTTTGTCGATGAAATCCTTCAACATATCGATGACAAGCAATGTTTTCACAGTGGTCACCTTCCTATTTGGTTTTATATACTTTCTTTGTAACTTATTTATTTGACACTATAAAATTCTATATAAAATTATTATATACCGATGCCTAGGTTCTATATAAATTCTATATAAATACTAAGGTCAATTATGCTTCTTATCAATCTTCTACCTTCCTGAAAGTCCCTCTAATATAGCCTCAAGGTCTCCCGGCATATAAGATACCGCCCAGTTCCATCTGCCAAACCCACCATGGGCATTTACCGCTTCCACCCACTCAGCAAGGCTGGCATGTTTTGTTTTGGCTACTATATCTTCTTTCCCTTTTACCTCAAGAATCAAGTATTCTCCATTTACCAACCTGACAATAAAATCCGGATAATATTTCCGCACAATGCCTTGATAATTGTAAACAATATTAAACCCTAGATGATCATTTTTCACAAATGACTTAACAGCAGGGTGTTTATCGAGTATATATGCTTCCGTAGCCTCCCAGCTACTGTCAATTACAACGTGGCTGATGTGGGATTTTTGCGTCCACTCGCATGGTTTGCTGGTATACCATGCTCGCATATCAGACGTAGAACGGATAGGATTTTCGCTATCAAAAACGGGTACACGTTTCTCGAAATTTTCAGCTTTTAAAGCCTGCCATATGTGCTGGATAATTTTATTCATATTCAGGATAATCAATACCTTGCGCCGCTCTTTTGAACCATTGAAGCGCTCGCTGGCTATGACTATCCTGTCCGATTCGATAAATTCCCCCACAATCTTTATTAGCTGGGCAAAGAAAAGTTCCTTGCTTCCTTTCCAATTCGGCTTATTAATATTATAAATTCTTTTGGCTGTTTCAAAAATAATCGTCTGGGTACGGTATCTATCTGCTATTTCTTTCAAATCAATATCAGAAAGAACAGCAGGGTTAGGCTTCCCCGCTATAATTGCGGCCAGTTCTGCTTCTGTTATGCTTTCAAAAGGATCCAGCACTATCGGCTCCACCTTGCATAAATCTAAAGTCAGTTTCGGCCTGTAAACAGTATCTATCCTAATAATATTTGGCCAAGAAATTTCGTGTTCAATTTTTTCTGGTACTGGTTCAATTTTTGTCTTCGGCTTTGGCGGTGGCGGCGGTGCACCATCTCCTCCTTCATGGGGCAGGAATGTAAAAGGCACTCCAAAAATATTGACATACTCTGGTTCAAAAAGCCCATCCTCGCCAACATCATAACTGACACGGCGTAATCCTCTTCCGACCACCTGTTCGCAGAGGAGCTGACTGGAAAAAGCCCTGAGACCCATGATATGGGTTACGGTTTTGGCATCCCAGCCTTCCGAAAGCATACCTACAGATATAACGTTTTGAATCTTTTCGCCCAATTTCCCAACTTGGCCGACAGTATCAACGGTTTGACGCAGAATTTCAGCCTGTTGATTCTTGGTTAACTTTTTCGTAGGCGCTCCATCTTCTTAATCATCCTGGTTAATATCTACAAAAACTTCTTCTTCGCTCGACTCAGCCTCGTCCAATACCTTGCTGTCAATTTGTAAAATACCCTCAGGGACGCAGAGTTCAGGTATCATGATTTCGTTGTGAATAAAAGCATATTTAATTCTTGCAGAGGTTTCAGTACGGTTAGCAACAGTAATCATCACCGGAGGTACCTTTTGCCCTGCCTCTTCCCATGCCTTTTTTGTTTCCAACCAGTCCTTCCCCAAAAGATAATATGCATTAATAATCAAGTCAGGAAGTGGCTCGCTTTCTTGCGCCTTTCGATTTATGTCATCCTTTACATCAGGATCCATGTAAATGTGATAAAGTCTCGATTTAAGCTCAGATGTTCTGGCCGAATCGTCTCGGATTACCACACGTGGTGTTTTGATCAACCCAGATTCAATGGCATCGTTTAAACCGAAATCGCTGACAATCCAGCCGAAAAGCGCCTCTTCCTGGGCTTTTTTCCCCGACGGTGCAAAAGGCGTGGCCGAAAAGTCGTAGCAACAAAGAACCCCCCTTGCCCGATGAATACGATCCAGCCCGCCAACCCATACCGTGGCCTGAGCTTCCTGTTCCTTGAACTCCCTTTTTACCTTAAGTTCCGGATTAACGCGCCAGGCGTGGTGAGCTTCATCATTGATCACAATAATATTTTGGGTACTGGCCATATCACCCAGCACTTCGCGGACATAAGCCTCATCGCTCTTGGCCCCTCGCTTATCCACACTTTTCTTCTTTTTTAATTTCTCGTCGTCTTCCCATGCCAATGTGTGCCAGTTGGTAATGAGGATTTTCCCTTGCCGGAGGGAATCCATAAGACCCGGCGGAACAATATTAAACACTTCATAATAGTTATTTATATCGGACGGATTCAGTACACTTAACCGGCTCTTTACCGTCAGCCCGGGAGCGACAATAAGTACGTTTTTGGAAAACCTGGTATCGCGGGGATTGACCACCTTATTCAGCACATGCCATGCTATTAGCATAGCCATTACAATAGTTTTACCTGAACCGGTGGCCATTTTAGAACAAATCCTTTTAAACTCCCCACCATCCGACGGAATGTGTATGCCAACTTTTTCTGCATCCGGTGCTTCTAACAGCCAGATCAGCGTTTCAATTGCCTCAAGCTGGCAGAAAAAGAATCGCCTGTCCGCTCTTTCTCCCGGATCCCTCCAGTAAGAAAGCAGCCGCTTTGTCATCCCGGTCACTCCGGGATATCCGGCTTCCCGCCAGGTCTTTACCCTTGGCCGTATGTCATTTACCAGCTTGATAGGCACAAATACACCAGGGTCATCAAAAGATTTGCTGCTTTCCGAGGCGACGACGTATCCGGCAGGCCTTCTGCCCTTCCGTTTTTCAAATGTTCTCGTTTCTCTATCATAATGCCAGTAAAATTTCGGTTCCTCATACGGCGAGTTTATAATCAGCTTATCAATAATCTTCTGTCCAGCCATAGTTCCTCCTTATAGCCTAATTACTCGCAGGCTTTCAATCCCTCTGTCATCAATAATTTTTACGGCAATGGTCTTGTTGGGACCCACTTCAAAAGGCAAGCTGGTAGTCCCTCTGAAGGCCTCCATCCGTTCCTCATCAATTTCCGCCCTCAATGTCCTTGCCAATTTGGCCCATCCTCCACCCGCACCAGCCATTGGAAAAAAGACCTGAGTTGGGAAAAGACTGCGCCCGTCGTAATTTGTATCCAGCATCCACATGGCAATGTTGTTTTTGCCGCCTGATTCCACATTGCCAGTCTTGGTGTTGTAATAATCGAAACCTAACACCTCAACCTGATATTTGCCTTTATCTTCGCCTTTAGCTATTCTCTTTACTTTTACATCAGGCTGGCCGATGAGCCAGAAACTGTCATTGCCAGAACGTTTTTTCTTCAAATCCTCTGTAAACAGGTCTGCATTCATCTGTACCTTTAAAAGCTGCATCCCGGCTATCTCCGGTTTCAATTCGTCAATATCTTTTGCAGCTTCCTCGTCGAACTGGAAAGCGCAGAAAAGGAGTATATCCGGTCGGAACATCCGCGCCTCTTGCCATGCCTGCTCTACCTGCTTCTGCTCAAGCGGCGCGTACTCAGGGCCAAAGGAAATCAACACCCGTTTGGGCACATCTTCTTTAGTCTCTCCCTCTGCCTGAATCCATCTTGACCCCTGGAAAGGCTCCACCCGGGAAAATTCGATGCGCTGCCCGTTCTTTGCCCGGATACCGGTCCGCAGCAGTTCCTGGCGCCATTCCGCCTGCCGCAATGTTTCGCCGGATCTGACTACTGAAATATCGGAAGCCCCTTCATCTTCGCCCACATCATCCAGAGACTTAACGGTGGGGGCCGGCACGGCTTCCACGGTAAACGGACCGGTAACGCGAATCTTCTTACGGTCGATATATGGCTGGTCATAGAGGGTCTCTTCGGCTGGCGGTTCATTGTTGGCGATGGATTTTAATGTGATATGCGGTACCGTCTTATATCTAAACCCACTTCCTACCCCTTCTTCCGGGCGGGCAAGCTCATAGTAGTCGAAAACCGCCGTCATGAGCCGCTGCTTAGCTAAGGCAATAGCAACCCGGGAAGTGTCGCAGGTAATCCAGCGGCGCCCCCACTGCTCGGCGACGTAGGCGGTGGTGCCAGAGCCGCAGGTAGGGTCGAATACCAGATCGCCCGGGTCGGTGGTCATAAGGATACAGCGTTGGATCGGTAATTCGCTCGTTTGTACTACATATGTTTTATCTTGAGGACCTACCGTATCATTCCATGGCGATGTTAACTTTGTAACAGGAAAGTCATCGAAGTAAAGAATGTAGTTTAACATATTACCTTTTACTTGAATCCTATTAGCTTTAGCTAGTCTTTCTAATTTCTCAAGCTCCATCCCCCATCCATTTTGAGGTGGTGAGTATTTCTTGCCTTGAAAATAAAAATCATATTTATTTTTTTCATTTTCTCCTATAGGTGAAGGATGCTTTAATCTGTAAATTCTGCTACCTTTAGGTAGTAAAGAAAAATTATTTCTTTCTTCTTTTGTCATTTCTCTTCGCGTACCATCTGGTAACTCAACCCACTTCCAATCCTGTGAACCTTCTACACTATAGTTAATATATAAATCTCTATATTTAATTACCTGTTTGTTTTTTGCATAAAAAAGTATAAAATCATGCATTTGTTCCATATATTTGGCGCCAAGGGGCATAGTTTTTTTTCGAAATGATATTTGACTTATAAAGTTTTCTTTCCCAAACACCTCATCCATCAAGCATCTTACAAGATGCACGTTTTCATCGCTGATCTGTACAAAAATGCTCCCACTTTCGTGCAGCAACTCCTTCGCCAAAAGCAGTCTGTCCCGCAGGTAAGTTAAATACGAATGAATCCCCAGTTCCCAGGTATCCCGGAAGGCCTTGATCATTTCCGGTTCCTGAGTCAGATCCTCATCCTTGCCATCCTTGACGTCCCGCTTGTTCACAAACGGCTGAAAATTGGAGCCGTATTTTATTCCATACGGCGGGTCTATGTAAATCGTCTGTACCTGGCCTGCCATACCTTCTTTCTCAAGTAGGGAGTTCATTACCAGCAGACTGTCACCGGCAATCAGACGGTTTGTCCAGTTGTGGCGGTGTTTGTAGAACTCCACTGCTTCCCGCATGGGAAGGTACTCCTCTTTTGTTTCAAATAATGAAAGCTGTTCGTGTTTTGGCCACTGGTAGTTACGGAACTGATCAATTATCTTGCGTGGATCAATCCGTTCATGGACATGAAGGGATACAGTGGGAACTTCAAAAGACATATGCTCTGCCTTTCCGGCCCACTGCAGGGAAGGGTCTATATGCGGATCATATTGATATTTCTTCTTGCCGCTTTCTCTTTCGGTCTGCGGTGTAACCAATCCCACTGGCGGGTTGTTGAGTCTTGTTTTTCCCTTATGTTCATATTGTTCGATATACCTTATATCCTCATCAATATAACTTTTAACCATTGAATATCCCCCTTATATAACTTCAACATTTATTTCCATGCACCTGCTTCCCGGAATAAAGTTGCCGCCCAGAGAAAAGCGTTTTCATAAATCATATCCCGCTTTAACGGCTCCAGTAGTGCCACCTGTTTTATTCTCTCATGCACCTCTTCCAGGCTCACCAGTTTTACAGGTAAACCCTCCTTTTGGGCGGCGGTTATGGTTTCTGTAACAAAATTATTTGGCGGTAAAAAGCACCATATCTCATAAATCGACTTGTATTCAGCTCCAGTTTGCTTCTCTGCAAATTCTGCATATTTCGCAAGTTCTTCGATAATCCTCTTTACCCTGTGTAACCTGGTTTTAGATTTTTCATTTTCAGTAAAATGATACTTGCTTGAAAAATCCATGGCATAGATTTCGCCGGGTTTATGGGCAAAAGCCACTACCGGAATAATATTCTCTCCGGATATATCCAGGCTGACTTTGCAACCTTTTACCAGTTCATAATACGCTAGAATGAATCCCCGTTCTATATCGGCTTTTAAATACCTGGATAATCTAGGCATAATTTCCCTCCGTGAATTTTATATTTATTCCTACTTACTTACTTAATATATCATAAAATCATACTCTTTAAAATATTATCTTTTAACTTCCATGGGTCCCGTGTCTTAAATTGCAATAAAAAAATAAAAGCCCTTTTAGGCTTTTATCTTCATAATTTTATGGTGCGGAGAGCGGGAATCGAACCCGCACGGTCGTCCCATACGCCCCTCAAACGTACGCGTCTGCCAATTCCGCCATCTCCGCATTTGACAATAAATATTATAAACCGTTATCGCATTAATGTCAATATGATGTGAAAGTCTTTATTCATTTTAACCTCCATTCCGCCGCTACCGCTGGCGGCACAAATAGCAGTGAAAAGTTATTTTCAAGCTAACTTTCACTCCCGGCACATGCTATAAGACCTTCCCTTAATAGCCCGACATCAGCTTCAATGCGAAATAAACCAGCAACACTGCTCCAAACATCATCAGAAGAGGAGGAAGCACCAGTTCAAAAGCAGCTATGATCATGGCGATAATGTCCTTTGCGCCTAAATCTGTTTTTCTCCCGAAGTCTTCCCCGTGTTTCCCCTCACCGGTATCGTGTTCATGATAAAAATAATTTTCACCGCTTCGGGCATTCTTTTCCATACGCAAAGCTCCTTTTTTCACCGTGTATAGTTATTTTCATGATTTACTCCACCCACCAGCTATCAATGGTGTTAAAAATATTGATTGGGTCTGGTTGAAAGCCTCTTATCCTCTTATTTACCGCCAGCAGGGCATTGGGGCTGTATAGAAAGATGTACGGGAGTTCGCTGCTGATAATCTCCTGTGCCTGATAGAGCAGGGTTTTCCTGACTTCTTCCAGATTTGACGACTGCGCTTTTATCAATAATTCATCAAGTTGAGGGTTAGCGTAAGATACGAAATTATATCCGCTTTTTATTTCATCCTGCGAAAACATGAATCTTAAATCGGGATTGGGCGAAAGCTTCCACCCCATAATAGCGGCATCATACTTCTTCTCCATAACCCTAGTTTTCAGTTCCTCCCAGGATACATTCACCATTTTTGCGGATATGCCCACTTCCTTCAAATCCTTCTGAATATCCGAAGCCGCCTGGTATCGGGATGCATTTGACTCGTTTACCAGCAATTCAAACTCAAATTTTATCTTTTTGCGGTTCATCTTTTTCTCCAGTATGCCATCGCCGTCTTCATCGCCCCAGCCTGCCTCTTTCAACATCTGTACGGCTTTGTCCTTGTTGAAAACCTGATGCTGAAGCTGGGGATTATAAGCCCACGAAAATGGCAATATCGGACCGTCTATAACGACGCCTCTGCCCAAGGTGGTATCCTGCAATATCTTACTTCTATCTATGCTCATTAGAATGGCTTGCCGAACGCGGACATCGCTAAAAAGATTATTTTTTAGATTGAGAGCCATAAATTCAAAATAGCGGGAGGGATAGTGGAGAAGATTTGCATTTGTCATGTCCTGAAAAATACCCCAGTCCTGAGCCTCTATCGGCATCATGTCAATCTCCCGGTTTTTAAAGGCCTCTTTCATAGAATTTGTATCCGGAAAGATTCGTACAACGATGTCATCTATATAAGGTTTTTTGCCATAATAGTCCTCATTTTTTTTAAGCTCGATGGTATCGCTGCCCTGTCTTACAACCTTATATTTTCCCGTCCCTTGCAGATTAGACTTCTGCTGGGTTTCGGAAGAATTTTGCGAAATGTTGGATGCCGGCAATATTCCTACGGTCATATCATATAGGAAACCCGCATCGGGTTTGAACAGGTTTACTACGAATGTATGGGTATCCGGAGCATAATAACTCTCTATATTGTCAAATTCGGGGAATGCTTTAACCTTATTCTGCTTTTCCTGTTGAATTTTTATCTGTTTTATCTCATTAAAAGTAGCGATTACGTCATCTGAAGAAAAAAAACCACCATTATGCCATTTTACATTATTCATCAATTTAAAAGTGTATATCCTTCCATCCGAAGAAATTTCCCAGGCAGAAGCCAGTGCCGGTTTTATCCGGCCCTGCCCGTCAATACTGACCAATCCTTCATGTATCAGTGAATCTATGGATTTTTCCTCGTCGGTTTTTATCTGTAAGGGATCGAGATTTATCGCGGAAGTTACTCCAATAGTAATTTTCCCGCCGTTTTTTGGAACTGCGGAAATGCTGCTTTCAGATGTTTTCTCCTGAGCAGGCTTCGCAGGTCTGCCGGAACACCCTGTTAGTAAAAGGGTGAATATTAAAAAAACTGTCAAAAAAAACTGTAACCTTTTCATGGTTTCCTCCCGAGGATTTTTGGGACATCCTTCAATTCTCGCCGACTCAGCCCCGGAAAAGGAGGTGTGTCCCCTTTCATAAAATTGCTTTTCAAAAAAGATTATAATATATCCCTTATCCGAGGTCAATTTCCAATGGTTGGAGATTTCGGCTTGTAATGATTCCTAATTTTTGTTAAAATATTGAAACGAATTGATTTTGCCATTCTGTCTAAATGGAGGGTTGATTATGTTAGAAAAAACTTTCGCAATGGTAAAGCCCGATGGCGTCAAGCGCGGTCTGGTGGGGACGATATTGCAGAGGTACGAACAGAAAGGTTTAAGAATCATCAAAGCAAAACTCATGAAAGCGTCAAAGGAACTGGCTGAAAAACATTACCACGAGCATTCTTCAAAACCCTTCTTTCCGGATCTCATCGATTACATCACTTCCGGGCCGGTTTTTGCCATGGTGCTGGAAGGTGACAAAGCCATAAGCCTGGTGCGGCTGTTGAACGGAGCAACAAAAGTCGAGGAAGCGCTTCCCGGCTCCATTCGCGGGGATTTTGCCACCTCCACCACTGAAAACCTGGTCCATGGTTCCGACAGCGCTGCAAGCGCCGAGCGTGAAATATCACTCTGGTTCCCCGATGAATAATGAGAAACTACATTATCCTTTTTAGCTTGGGGTTGTCAACGGGCCCGGGAATCCTGCCTCTCTTTGCTATGGGAGTGCCATCCACCATCTTCAGATCCAGGGTCATATCAATAGGAGATGCTCCGGATATGTAACTTCCCACCCCGAAAGCGTCCGCTCCAGCAGCGGAAAGTTCCCGGATTCTTTCGGGAGTTAAGCCGCCCGATACGAATATTTTTACATAATTGTACCCTTTCTGGTTCAGCCGCAGTCTTACTTCATTCACAAGTTCCGGAGTCACTCCTCCCCTTTCGCTGGGGGTATCCAGTCTTACTCCTTCGAGAGCTCTTCCCAGGGCTTCCGCGACGGCCAGAGCTTCTTCGGCCTCATCCTTAAAAGTGTCCACAAGTATTATTCTTGGAGAGTCCGGCGGCATGATCTCATCGTAGGTCCTGGCGACAGAAACCGTATCGCCGGCCACCAGCATGGCCGCATGGGGAATGGTGCCCGAGGGTTCCCGGCCGAGCAGTTTTGCAGCCAGAATGCAGCTTGCATTGTTGGCTCCTCCGATTACAGCGGCCCTCTCCATAACGGGCGCAACCGCCGGGTGGACATGTCTTGCGCCAAAACATATGTACACTTTGTCTCCTGCAGCTTCCCGGCAGTGTCTGGAGGCGGTGGCCCATGCGCTGGAATGGGCCATCATTCCGAGCAGCACCGTTTCAAACATGCCGAATTCTTCATAAGAGCCTATTATTCTCATCACCGTATCTTTTGGCTCAAAAGACTCCCCTTCCGCGAGGGAGTATACCTCGATGTCTTTATCTTTCAATAGGTTCAATACTTCTTCAACCCCGCAGAGAATACCGGCTCTTCTGGGGAATATTTCCGCCACAACCTTCTTTTTGGAAAGGCCCATGTGCCTCAAAATTTCCATTGTTTTTATGAAATATATATCCGTTGTCAGTCCGGCTTCAATTTCATCATGATTAGCCGAGTAGAAACGCCTTTCGGACTCTATTTTAAAATTTTTAACATCAACTAAATTTTTGATTTCATCCATAAAATTCAATCTCTCCTTTAATGTTTTACAAAGCTTAAAAATACCGCCACTATGCCGGCTGCAGTCATAGGGCCCACATGGACGCCTTTGAGAAATGCGACGCCCAGGACAGAGCCCAGGACAATACCTACTACTATTGACGGCTCACTGGTAATTAAACCAAGGCCTCTGCCCGAAAGCACTACTGTGATGGTCCATTTCCCTCCTCCTCATAATTTGTACAATTTTTTATACCACTTATAGGCTTTCTTCACCTTTAATACAAAATTTTTTGTTTCTGCAAAGGGTATGTCGCATTCCGAACTTTGCTTCATAACGCCAGATTTTATCCATTCCCGGACATTTCCCCTTCCGCCGTTATATGCAGCCAAAGCCAGAGTCGCATTCCCATCAAATTCCTCCAGCAGTTCCGACAGGTACCAGGTACCTATTTTTATATTGGTTTCCGGTACCATGAGTTGTTCAATATTAAAATCCTTCATGTTCATTTTTTCCGCAGCCCACTTTGCAGTATCCGGCATTATCTGCATCAGCCCCATTGCACCCTTGCCGGATACCACGTATGGAGAAAAGCCGCTTTCCACCTTTATCACAGATGCAATCATGTATGGGTCCGCACCGTATTGCCTAGCATATCCAACTATATGTTTCTCGTATTTCAAAGGATAGAGATACTTCATAAACCATAAGACATTGTTGTAAAGAGCTGCAAAACCGATAGCCACTATGAGCACTGCTGCAATTTTTTTTATCACTGGCGGCTTATATCCCTCCATAACTCATCTATCTTCTGCTTTGTATCTTTTATGCTTCCACTGTTATCGATAATTCTATCAGCCATTTTCTTTTTTTTGTCCAGCGGCATCTGAACCCTTATCCTATCCATCGCTTCTTCAAAGCTCATGTCCTTTTCTCTAGCCAAAAGCCTTTCAAGCTGTGTTTTTTCATCCACTGCAACCAGCCAGACCTCATCCACCATAGAATCAAGACCTATTTCTAAAAGCAGGGCGGCATCTATCACCACTATTTTTTCTCTTTTTTTTATGCAATAATCAAGCCTTCTTTTTATCTCCAGCACTATTTCGGGATGGGTAATTCGGTTTAATTTTTCCAGCATGGTCCTGTTTGAAAAAACCATGTGTCCTAATTTTTTCCTATCAATATTTTCACCGTCAAGAAGTATTTCCCGGCCGAAGCAATCTATTGCCGCTTTCCAGGCCGGTTTACCAGGCCTCAGTATATCCCGCGAAATCTCGTCAGCATCTATTATAACAGCACCTTTGTCGCGAAGCAACATCGAAACGGTGCTTTTGCCGCTGGCTATACCTCCGGTAAGCCCTATTACCTTCAAAATAAACTCCTCCCCGGAAATTCGTTTAAAGTTCTTCCCAGGTGTAACCCTTTTTAAAGTCTACAACCAGCGGCACTTTCAAAGGTATGGCGTTTTCCATATCATTTCGAACTATTTCCAAAACAGTTGCAAGCTCATGGTTAGGAACATCCAGAATAAGTTCGTCGTGGACCTGGAGAAGCATTTTGGATTTTAATCCCGCCTTCTTCAAATCTCTGTATACTTTAACCATTGCCACTTTTATTATGTCCGCCGCACTTCCCTGAATTGGCGCATTCATGGCAACTCTTTCGGCAAAAGACCTCAGGTTGTAATTCCTGCTGTTTATATCAGGAACATAGCGTCGCCGATTCATAATAGTGGTCACATACCCTGACAGCCTCGCCTTCCTTATGGTTTCCCTCACGTAATCCCGTACTCCGGGATATCTTTGAAAGTATGCTTCTATGTAATCCTGGGCTTCTTTGCTGGAAATTCCCAGGCTCTGAGCCAGACCGAAGTCGCTGATTCCGTAGACTATACCGAAATTTACAGCTTTTGCTCTGTCTCTCAACAAAGGCGTCACATCCTCCGGCGGTATGCCGAAGACCTCGCTGGCAGTCCTGGTATGGATGTCTTCGCCTTTCACAAAAGCGTCTATAAGGCTATCATCCCCGGAAACATGGGCCAGCACCCTCAGTTCTATCTGCGAATAATCCCCGGACAACAGCACGTGCCCCGGGCCGTCCGCTTCAAAAACCCCTCTGATGCGCTTACCCGCTTCGGTTCTTACGGGAATGTTCTGCAGATTGGGTTCCGTGCTGCTGATGCGTCCCGTAGATGTGACTGTCTGATTGAAGCTCGTATGTATTCTGTCGCCACTTTCGCCAAGCATGGCCAGAAGCCCGTCTGCATAAGTGGATTTCATCTTCATCAGGAAGCGGTAATCGAGGATTTTTTCGATTATTGGGTGAGCTGGCTTTAATTTTTCAAGCACTTCCGCATCGGTGGAATAGCCCGTTTTTTTCTTTTTTACAGTCGGCAGCGATAACTTTTCAAACAGAACTTCACCCAGCTGTTTCGGAGAATTCAAATTAAATTCCATGCCCGCCATGTCGTAAATTTCACGGCTCAATTTATCCAGCTTTTCTCCGAACTCCTTGGATAACTCTTTCAACTTTTGAGGGTTTACCTTAAAGCCCGATTCCTCCATGTCAGCCAGCACAACACTTAGTGGCACCTCCACTTCAAAGAACAGCTTTTCCATTTCATTATCCCTGAGCCTTTCCCTCATATGCCGCATTAAAGATTGGAGAGCGACGGCAGCCGCCCCTGCATTTTCTTTTAAATCGAAATTGGCACCAAGGTGCTCATATAAAAGGATATCCAGTTCGTAACGAGCTCTGGATGGATCCAGAAGATAAGCCGCCAGCATTGTGTCAAAGCTAGGAATAAAATCTATGTTTATCTTTCTCAGCGAATTCCTGGCAAGTTTTGCGTCATGAGTCACCTTGAGAATGTCCGGATCTTCCAGTACATTTTTCAGCTCAGCTCCCAGTCGGAAATCGGTGCTGAACATCTCCAGTGGGGCATAATAAAACCGTTCACCGCACGCAAGATATATTGCTTTTGCCATTGATGAGGTAAAAGATTCTGTTGTATATACGAGCAGGCATACAATTTTTGATGATTTAACTTCTTCCATTACGGAATAAAAATCCGATTCCTTTTTTTCGACATGGCTTTTTTCATCCGTTATTCCTTTTTCAACCGTCGGGCGTTCAATTTTGTTCATTAAGCTGTAAAATTCAAGCTCGCGGAATAATTTTGCAAGTTTTTCGAAGTCCGGCTCCCTCTTCAAAAAATCATCGAATTGAAAATCCAGAGGGACGTCTCTCATTATTGTGGCGAGATTCTTGCTGGTTATGGCCTGCTCGCTGTATTTTTCCAGAGTTTCTTTCAACTTGCCCTTGAAATTGTCAATATTTTTTAACAGATTTTCAACAGTGTTGTATTCCTTCAAAAGCCTGCAGGCTGTTTTCTCCCCGATGCCGGGAACCCCGGGGATATTGTCGGAGGCATCTCCCATCAGGCCTTTTAAATCCGGTATATATTCGGGCAATATTCCGTATCTTTCCTTTACTTTTGCAGCATCGTATGTTTCCATTTCGGTAATGCCCTTTTTTGTCAGCATGACATGAGTGCCGGATGACACGAGCTGCAGGGCATCCCTGTCGCCCGTGACTATCAGTGAAAAAATCCCTGCATCCTCGGCCCTCCGCGATATCGTGCCCAGCACATCGTCCGCTTCGAATCCTTCCATTTCCAGATAGCCGATATGGAGCGCTTTTAATATCTCTTTCAATATGTCAAATTGCTCTGCCAGCTCATCCGGCATCTTGGGGCGGGTGGCTTTATAGGCCGCAAACGTTTCATGGCGGAAAGTAGGACCTCTTTTGTCAAAAGCCACCGCTATATAATCTGGTTCATATTGCTTTGTTGCTTTAAACAGCATGTTGCAAAATCCATAAACAGCATTTGTATGGACTCCCCTCGATGTCATCAAAGGCGGCAAAGCGTGAAATGCGCGGTGAAGAAGGCTGTTGCCGTCGATTAACATTATTTTGCTCATTTGTTTCACTCCCGGTACTATTATTCACCAAAAAACCGCAAATACCTGCAAGAAAATAAAAAAAAGACTAATTTAGCGGCGTTTGAGTCGTATTTTTTTCAATAATGCTTATCTGCATTATCATCGTTTCGCTTTCTTGCGTTGTGGTTTCGCTTTGCGCTGCTTCACAGCTTTTTTCCATCTCGCCCAGGGCTTCTATTTGTTCTAATGCTGAATCCGCTCTTTCTAGCGGGATTTTCATTACTATATATGCAGTCCTGGAGCCATCTCCGTTGTCTCTAATTATTTCAGCTTTTTGTATGTCGCCGCCCATTTGATGCGCCAGGCTGATTGCGAAAACCACTTTTTTGTCAAAATCATCCACGCGGACCAAAATATCGCAGGTTCCGCCACTTTTTGACAGGGGAGAGGGCGCGGCGGCGGCTGTCGGACCGCTTTCCTGCTGAAATTTATACTGTGTTGCGCTCTTTGCAGATGCGTATTCTTTCGCCATGCCATTCCGCGAGCTTCTTGTAAGTTCGGTGGAACGGACTGCAACATCCCCCGATGCGCTTACAGGGTTGTCTTTCTGAATATTCTCCTGTCCCTCCCTTTGAATCTCCTGAGCTGCATCCTGTTTTACGTCTTTTTCATCCTGCAACACATGCTGTTTATTTTCTGTCTCACTCTGCGGCTTGTTTATCGCTGCTGCCAACCTTTTCTCGGATCCAGAGCCGTCGTCGGGCTGTGTTTTGTTATATTTGACAGTATTCTGCCCTGCAGAATTCTGTTCCGATATGGTCGGTGCTGGCATCTTCGCAGAAGAATCACCTCTTGTTTGGGTTTTTATCATCTGCGGCTCACCAGCGGTATTTATTCCATATTTGAAACTTGCCGGCAACGCAGAAAACCTGCCGAGAAAAAAGCTTATCAAGACAGCGCAAATTCCTGCGGCCAGAACTTTGGAATTCATTCTGAAAAAATAATACATTATCGCCGCCAGCTTTTTTATAAAAGAGAAGGCATATATATTTTTCTCCTTTTTTGCGGATTCTGCGCTTATTTTCAGCAGCCTCTCGTGAAGCAAAGACATAAGGTCATCCGGCAACTCCACGCTCTCAAAAGAATTAAAAGCTTTCAGCATCCTGCTGATGTCTTCCACTTCGCTCCTGCATTCACCGCATGTCCTCATATGTCCCTCAAGTTCCTCTTTTTCTTCCTCAGTCGCCAGATTTTCCACGAATTTATCTATTATTTCCCTATATTCTTCGCAAGCCATTTTATATCCCTCCTTCTACTGGTTTAGACGTTTTTTTCATTAAAAAGTTCCATTTTGAGCAGCAATTCTCTTAATGTCCGGCGGCCCCTGCTTATTCTTGACTTGACTGTTCCCTGCGAACAATTTAATATATTGCCTATTTCCATGTAACTGAACCCCTGTATATCCCTGAGAACCACACAAATCCGCTGGTCTTCCGGCAGTGCTTGAATGGCATCTCCAAGGGCTTTTTTCAATTCTTTGCTTTCCGCCGCGGCTTCTGGTTGAAAAAAATACTCTCCGATGATTCCCGAAGCATTCTCATCAAATCCTTCCTGAAGCGGCAAGAAATCTTCCTTTTTTTTTCGGCTAAAATCTATACATGTGTTAACAGCTATTCTATAAAGCCATGTGGAAAAGGACGAACCCTCTCTGAAATGCTTTAAAGAAGTGAATATTTTAATAATAATTTCCTGGGTTACATCCTTGGCGTCTTCTACATTATCAAAAAAACGGTAGGCCGTGTTGTATACCTTTTTTTCATACCCGGAAACAAGTCTTTCAAATGCACAAACATCCCCCATCCGTGCCATTCGGATGAGTTCTTTTTCTTCGCTCAAGGCCTCCTCTCCCCCTTTCCAAATTGGAGACACTTCATTAATATTCGATTCTTGCGTCGGAATTCCTTCAGGAAAATGCGGGAATATTTCATTTCATCCATAAGCAAATCCAAAATGAATATTAAAATTATTTTTTTATGTTGAACGATGTGAAGAAGGATTTTTATGTTTTTTGTAGAATAAATATACTCAATAATGAAAGATTTTTAAGAGCAATTTGCCAGGCATTCACCGTTCCTTTCATGCAATGCGGCCTTCCCGGCAGGCTACGCATGAAAGATCAACAGGAGGATTGCATTGATGGTATACCCCCCAAACACCATATATATAATCGGAAACTCCAAAGCTCCTCAAAACAATCCCATAACTCACATGTACAGCATGTTTTTCATTGGACTTGTGATTGAAAGAGATACTGGCCTTATAGTTGATGCCGGAGCTGCGGGAGTCCTTCCACTGACATCGGAATTTATCAAATCCATTTTTATAAATAAAAATATCGAAGGCGACATATCCGAGTTTTCTAAGGAAATCGAAGCAAGGTATTTTGGTTCTTCTCAGAAAGCTCTCATAGTGGCATTCAAGGATGCTCAGAAAAAATACTTCCAGATAAAAAGCGGTAAAAATATTGAAGGGTAGCTGCTTTGTCAACTTTTGCGTTGATGAAATCCAGCGAAAACGCGATTGTGTTTTCTCTGGATTTTTTTATTAATTTGTTAATCTAGTTTTTTAAACTATCTGCAATCTCACATTGAACAGGATTTTCAATAAAAATGTCGAATAAATTTCTCTCATACATCATACTCAAAACTCAGCATATCATGTGAAAGGGGGTTCTTTACAATTAATTTTATCAATTTCTATTTCCAATTTTTTAGGGGGGATAATGAATGTCGGCAAAAAAATTTCTGGCAGTAGTATTGATAATGCTGGTAGTGGTTTCACTGGCAGGCTGCGGTGGAGGTCAGAAAGCCGGCCAGAGTCAGAACCAGGGCCAACCGGCGGATACAAAACACGGTGGGACACTGCAGGATGCCCTCGGTGGAGATCCTCCGGGACTGGATGTGCAGCAGAATTCGATGCTGGAAACATACTACCTGGCAAGGCTTTTGTTCAGCACCCTTGTCAGATATAAGGGCGGCACCACAGACCTCGAGCCGGAACTTTTAGCGGAAATGCCATCAGTAAGTTCCGATGGCTTGACCTATCATTTCAAATTAAAATCGGATTTAAAATTCAGTGATGGAACTCCTTTAACTTCCAAAGACGTAAAATTCACTTTTGAGCGCATGCTGAAACCCGAAACCAAGGCCATAAACCAGTGGGTTTTCGAACCCATAAAGGGCGCAAAGGACATGGAAGACGGCAAATCCACCGAACTTGCAGGTTTCAAGGTGCTAAACGACCAGGAGTTTGAAATAACGCTTGAATCTCCATATGCACCTTTTATCCAAAACCTGGCGGTTCCCTGCGCTTCCATATATCCCGCTGAGGCAACCCAGAAGGCCGGCGAAGAATGGACCCTGAATCCCATCGGCAGCGGGCCTTACAAAATTGCCGAATGGGTGCATGATGACCATATAACGCTTGAAAGAAATGCAAACTACTTTGAAAAAGACCTGCCTTACATCGACAAAATTCAGATGAGGATTATTGAAGATGAGGCCACGATGACCATGGAATTTGAAAACGGTAATATTGACATACTCTCCATTCCCGACTCCGAATATCCAAGGCTTTCTTCTGACCCGAATTTCAGCAAAATGATAGTGGAAAATACTCCGCTAAACACCTATTTCTATGTAATGAATGAAAACGTTAAATTCTTCCAGGATGTCAGGGTAAGAAAAGCCATCGCCATGGCCATTGACAAAGACAAGATATTGAAGGAGCTGTTGAATAACAGGGGTATTGTGGCCAAAGGCCTTCTGGGCCCCGGAATCCCCGGATACAATGAAAACAATCCCGGTTTCCCCTATGATCCGGAGCAGGCCAAGAAACTCCTGGCGGAAGCCGGTTATCCCAACGGTTTTGAAGTTGAAAACTGGCAGGCCAAGAACGAAACTTTCTATAAGAGGAATGTGGCAATCCAGGCTATGCTCAAGCAGGTGGGCATCGATATGAAGATAAACCAGATGGACAGCGCTTCCTGGAGGCAATCGAGAAACAACGGCAAAGTGCCAATTTATCTTGCCAACTGGTGGGCGGACATACCCGATCCCGACAACTACATGTACAACATTCTTCATTCTTCACAGACACCGCAATGGTCCATCAACTACAAAAATCCAAAAGTGGATGAGCTCATTGAAAAAGCCAGGGTGTCCACCGACATGAACGAGCGCATAAAGATGTATCAGGAAGCCGAAAAGATAGCCATATACGACGATGTATCCATTATTCCGCTGTTCCATATAAAGGAATACTACATCGTTCAACCTTACGTGAAAGACGTGCAGTTCCATCCCACTGGAATCGGCAGTTACAATTACAGAACAATGTGGCTTGAAAAGAAGTAATGATTTGGGGTTGGGCGCCGGAGCGCCCAACCGTTTGTTTATGTTACATCGGAGGAGGTGCGGTTTTGACTTCATATATTATACGCCGGCTTATATCCATGATTCCGGTGCTGATAGGAATTACACTTATCACATTTATTTTAATTAATGTCGTTCCCGGCGACCCCGTGGTCAATATGATGGGAAAAAGAGTCGATGCTCAGACCATAGCAAACATCAGGCACCAGCTGGGTCTTGACCGGCCTCTTTACATCCAGTACCTCGACTTTTTGCTCAAAGCTGCAAGAGGCAATCTTGGCAGGTCCTTTTACAACCATCAGGACGTGATGAAGACCATCCTGCAGCGTTTCCCGGCTACAGTGAAGTTGTCTCTATCTTCCATGGTTGTGGCAATTTTTATAGGGCTTACCGTGGGAATCATATCTTCCGTCAAGCAATATACATTTTTTGACCATTCCACCATGATAATAGCCCTGATGGGCATATCGGCCCCCGTCTTCTGGGTAGCCATTATCCTTCAACTGATATTCGGGTTGAAATTGAAATGGTTCCCAATTTCGGGCTATTCCGGCATAGAATGCATGGTTCTTCCAGCCATAGCTCTCGGAACAAGATTTGCCGCCACTATAGCCAGGATGACCCGCAGCAGCATGCTTGAGGTAATACGCCAGGATTTCATACGCACTGCCCGGGCTAAGGGTTTAAGCGAGAGAGTGGTGATATACAAGCACGCATTGAAAAATGCCATGATTCCCGTAATAACCATCATTGGCCTTCAGGTAGGCGGGCTTCTCACAGGCTCCATCCTCACCGAAACGGTATTCGGCATTCCGGGTCTGGGAAGGCTTTCGATTGAAGCCATCAACAACAGGGATTTCCCTGTTATACAGGGCACCGTTCTTTTTACAGCACTGGTATTCGTATTTACGAATTTGATAGTGGATATATCATATTCCTTCCTGGATCCAAGAATCAGGTATGATGGGGGTGAAGGCTGATGTCACCGGTTCAACCACCTCCTAAATATCTGAAAAACATTATAAACAATGCAAAAAAAAGCCACCAGCAAAGCAGAAGCCTGTATTACGATGCATGGATCAGATTGAAGAGGAATAAGGCAGCAATGGTAGGGCTATTTTTCGTGTTGATTTTGGTAGTGGTAGCCATATTTGCTGGAGTCCTCGCCCCTCATGACCCATATGTTCAAAACCTGGAATATCGTTTAAAACCGCCTACCGCCGAACATCCTCTCGGGACCGACGATTACGGCCGGGATATCCTGAGCCGCATAATATACGGAGCAAGAGTATCCCTAATGGTAGGCATTATCTCCGAAGGAATAGCGCTGGCCATCGGCGTGTTTCTGGGAGCTCTGGCGGGCTACTACGGCGGCAAAGTTGATAATCTTATTATGAGATTGTGTGATATCATGTTTGCTTTCCCGGAACTATTATTCTGCATTGGCATCATGTTCGCCCTCGGGCCTGGAATTTACAACGTATTCATTGCTATTGGCTTTGTGGGCTGGGCGGGATATGCCAGGCTGGTACGCGGACAGATTCTTTCTCTAAAGAAAATGGAGTTTGTAGAAGCGGCCCATGCCTCTGGAGCAAAAGATTTTCGCATAATATTGAAGCATATCCTGCCGAATACGCTGGCTCCCATAATAGTTATGCTGACGTTGAGCATACCGGGCGCCATCATGTCTGAAGCCAGCCTCAGCTTCCTGGGCCTCGGTGCCCAGCCGCCCATGGCCAGCTGGGGGTCTATGATTTTTGACGGCAGGTCCTACCTCAGGACATTCCCCTGGTTCAGCATCGCGCCCGGGATCGCCATTATGCTGACGGTGCTTGGGTTCAATCTGTTCGGAGACGGCTTGCGAGATGCGCTGGATCCCAGACTGAAAAGATAGGCTAATGCCTATCTTTTTTAATTGCTATGAATCTGCTTTTTTGTTATACTGAATTATGCTATAATAGTTTCAAATCAAGATTGGCGCTCGTCAAATTACGACATTTTTAGACTTCGCAATAATACATATTTTCTCTTTACTTTTTTTACAAAAAATTGCAACATATAAAAAGAAGATATGGGGAGTTGATGAGTTTGCCAACGGAAGAAATCTTCAGAGACATAGGCAAAAAAATCAGACAGATTCGGCAGAAGCAGAACCTTACACAGGAAGAATTGGGAGAAAAAGCAAACCTGCATTACAGCTACATCGGTCAGATGGAAAGGGGTGATAAGATACCGTCATTAAAAACCTTGAACAAAATTGCTAAAGCATTGAATGTGGGTCTGGATTATATTCTTGAAGGACCACTGAAATATAGCCCGGCATCTTCAGCCGAAGATGCGATCAATGAATTTGTCCACATTTTGAGGACAAGGCCAGCCCGTGAGACGGAAATGCTAATCTCAATCTGCAGAAACATCATCGAAGAACTCGATACTTATAAAAAAGACAAAGAACAAGCCCCGAATGTTTAAAGCCATTCGGGGCTTTTGCCGTAATCAGAGCAGCATATTGCTTACAAGCTTCGAATCATCCCTCGGAGTGAGTTTCCTTCCGCTGGATCCTGCCATGACCCAGAGATAATACAACTTAAAGCCCGGGGCGGCAGCCACGGGGTGATACCCTTCGGGTATGGCCACTGCATCATTGTCCTTTATTATATAAGCATTTCTTAATGAATAATCATCATTGTACATTACCTGAACCCCGAAACCTTCCCTCGGTTTTACTTTAAAAAGATATATTTCTTCCATTTCCGTTTCATATGACGGCTCAAATTTGTCGTGTTTGTGAGACGGATAGCTGGACCATTCTCCCGGATACGAAAAAGTCTCTCCGACTATTATTTTATCCACTTTGCCTTCGCCATTTTCAACGATGATATCGTGCACCTCTCGCCTGTATCCCGGCATCCCGCGATGATTTACCATTACCTCATCGGGTTTTATAACGAAAGGCATGAATTTTCTTTCTGCCGTGGATGACAGTACGGCAATTTCCACCTGGCTTCCCTGAGCTTCCACTACTTTATAACTGCTATCTTTCGGTATATATACTGCAGTAGCCCTTCCGGAAAATACGTCCTTTCTTTCACCTAGATTTTCAAAGGAAATATCATCTACCTGAACGCAGACTTTTCCGGATAAAATCACAAGAACGATCTCCATTTCCCCGGACTTTGAACTATAGCTTTCATTCGCATCCAGCGTCAACAAGCCTGCCCCCACATATTTCATCATGTCCTTTGCCTTGATAATGTCTCTGTATCCCTTCTGCTCCTTGTAAGGATAAAAGTATTCCATATTGATTTCCTCCCGTTATGTTTTGTTTGCCGATAGAATAAAATTATGTCAGTATGGCGAAACATCTTTGCCCTCTTTTTGGGCAACGCGCGTATTCCCATGCGAGAATTAAAGCATCTCTTTTACAGATTCAATGATATTTTCAGCGGTGAGCCCGTAATGCTGCAGCAATTCATCCGGGGTTCCAGATTGTCCAAACGTATCGTTTATACCGATTCTCTTCATTTTTACCGGCATGTTTTCTATCAAAACTTCCGCCACGGCGGAGCCCAGCCCTCCAATTATGGAATGTTCTTCTACAGTGATTACTTTTTTCGTTTTGCCAGCTTCCCTCAAAATTGTCTCAACATCCAGCGGTTTTATCGTATGAATGTTTACGACAGAAGCGCTTATACCCCGATTTTCGAGCTCTGCTGCAGCTTCGAGGGCTTTTGCCACCATCAGCCCGGTGGCAAATATCGCCGCATCGCTGCCTTCTTTTACAACCTTAGCCCTGCCGGGCTCAAAATCATATTCCTCACTTGTTATTATCGGAGCCACGGGCCTCGCTATCCTTATATACACAGGCCCTTCTATTCTGCTCGCAGCAAAAACAGCCTTCTTTGTCTCTACGGCATCGCACGGAACCATTACCGTCATATTGGGCAGGCTCCTCATAAGAGAAATATCTTCCACTGCCTGATGGCTCCCGCCATCTTCGCCCACCGTTATTCCAGCGTGGGTCACGGCAATTTTAACGTTAAGCGAATTGGGGTAGCATATCGTGTTTCGTATTTGTTCGAAGGCTCTCCCGGCCCCGAATATAGCGAAAGTGCTGGCAAAGGGTATGAAACCCGAGAGCGCCAGCCCAGCCGCCACGCCCATCAAATTCTGTTCAGCTATACCCATGTTAAAAAACCTGTCTTTGAACCTTTCTGCAAACATGGCGGTCTGAGTGGCGTGGGCCAGGTCTGCGTCGAGCACCACTACTTTTTCATTTTTTTCGCCGAGCTCTGCAAGAGCTTCTCCGTATGCGATTCTGGGTGATTTCATGTTTTCCATCATATTTCCCCTCCCAGTTCGATAAGTGCTTGCTTTACTTCTTCCGCATTGGGCGCTTTGCCGTGCCATCCCACCTGATTTTCCATGAAAGAAACGCCTTTGCCTTTTACAGTATTTGCTATGACGAATTTAGGCCTTCCAGGCACATTGTCTGCGCGAAGAGTATTTATTAATACATCGAAATCATGCCCGTCAACATCATATACATTGAAGCCGAATGCTATCATTCTATCTTTTATATTGCCCAGAGACATTACCACATCGTTCGGCCCGTCTATCTGAAGTTTATTATGGTCCAGAATAATCGTCAGATTATCCAGCCTATAATGTATCGAAGCCATTAAAGCCTCCCATATCTGGCCTTCCTGCATTTCACCATCGCCTATAACACAGAAAACTTTATAGCTTTTTTTCTTTAGTTTTGCTCCAAGAGCCATGCCCACCGCAACGGACAATCCCTGCCCAAGAGAGCCCGTCGACGCATCTATTCCCGGGGTTTTTTTCATATCCGGATGTCCCTGCAGTATAGACCCCAGCCTCCTCAATGTAACAAGCTTATCAGTGCCAAAATACCCTTTATGCGCAAGTACAGAATATAGCGCCGGGCAGCCATGCCCCTTGCTCAACACCAGCCTATCTCTGTCCTCCCACCAGGGGTCTTCGGGTTTTATGTTCATTACCCTGTAATACAGCGAAACCAATATCTCCACCATAGATAGAGAGCCGCCAGGGTGTCCCGAACCGGCTTTGCCTATCATCCTTATGATATCCTGCCTTACGGTTTTGCTTATATCTTTCAATTCCTCCAGATTCATTTTTTTGCTCCTCCTTTTGTTGCTAATCTTATCCCTTAACAGCTCCGGCAGTTAAACCTTCCACAAGCTTCCTTTGCACCATCATGAAAAGAACGACAACAGGTATTGTTGTAATCACGCCTCCCGCCGTCAGCAGGCCCCATTGTATATCGTACTGCCCGATGAAAGTCTGCAAAGCCACGGGCAATGTTCTTGTCGCCTCATTTGTGAACATCAGAGCAAATACAAACTCATTCCAGGCGGTTATGAAAATGTATATCCCGGTAGCCACAATCCCCGGCGCAGTGAGCGGCAGAGTTATCCTGAGAAATGCCTGAATCCTGCTGCAGCCGTCAACCATGGCGGCTTCTTCCAGCGAAACGGGCAGATCCCTTATATACCCTGTCAGCAGCCATACGGAAAAAGGTATGGTAAAGGTCGAATACGCCACAACAAGAGAATACGGCGTATAAAGCAAACCGGTTTTGCGCATGATGACAAAAAGCGGAGTCAAGAGAAGCACTGCGGGGAACATATTTATCAATAAAAAGGAAACAATGAAATATATCTTGCCTTTAAAGTTGAACCTCGCGAAAGCATAAGCCGCCAGGACCGAAACAAACAGACTTATTGCAGCGGTAACAGATGCCACAAAGAAGCTGTTCATCATATTTTTAATAAAATTGGACTTTTGGAATAAATCCACATAATTTTTTAATGTCGGGTGTTGAGGGAAATACCTCACTGTCGATGTATAAAGTTCATTATCCGGCTTGATGGAAGTTAAAAATGTCCATAAATAAGGGAACACGGCAAATGCTACCAGCAAAGCAAGCGGGATGTAAAAAAACACCATATTGTGCACAGTATTTGATTTTTTCATCCTACCTTACCTCCTTCAAATTTAAATTTCTGAGATAAAAATACGCTGCTATAGATAATATTAAGGTAAGGTAAATGGCGAGGGTTGAAGCATATCCGAAATCCATCGCCTTTTGAGCTTTCATGTAAGTGTAAACGCTCAAAGTGAGAGAACTATACCCGGGGCCTCCACCGGTCATTATATATATCACATCCACAGAGTTTGCGACCCATATAACCCTGAGCAGGGTGGATACGAGTATCGTGGGTTTGAGCATGGGCAAAGTGATTTGCCAGAATGTCTGCCAGCCGGTGGCGCCATCCACCTTTCCAGCTTCATACAGTTCTTCCGGTATCGCCTGAAGACCTGCCAGCAGCATTATTGCAAAAAAAGGTATCCCCTGCCATATTATCGTGATTATCACTGCAAGAAGCGATGTCTGGGATTTTGCCAGCCATGGAATATAGTTTTGAATTATGTGCAATCTTGCAAATATATCATTGATGACGCCGTAGTTTCCATCATACATCCATTTCCACATCAGGCCGATCAAAACCCCCGGCGTGACCCATGGAATCAGTATGATTGACCTTATGAAGCCTCTGCCTTTGAAACTCCTGTTCAATAACAGAGCCAGTATCAAACCGAAAAAAAACTGGAAAAATACTCCTCCCACTATCCATAAAACGGTATTCACCAGGGATTGCCTGAATACCGGGTCCTTCAACACATTAAAATAATTAGCAAACCCTATGAACTCCACATCTTTCGGTTTGAAAAGAATATATTTTAAAAAACTCATGCGTATGGAGTTGGCTATAGGATATGCAATAATCAGCAGCATCAGCAAAATTGCAGGTGCTATCAACAAGTAAGGCGCTGACTTTGACCAGAAGTTTTTCATAGGTACACTCCTTGCAAATGGAATGTTGATATTCCATAATAACAACTACTTAACTTAATAGTGCCGCTTAGTTTTTGGGCGAGCTTTTGATATTTTCAGCAATTGCAATAAAACCGGACACCGGAAATCAGATGTCGAATAGCTAAAGTATGAATAGAAACTCCAATTCCATATTTTTATCCGGCCTCCGATTTTCGGCTTATGGGCCGCTGACTTCCGGCATCCAAGTTTTTAAAAAAAATCCTGTATTAAATTTTAGGGGGTCTTGCAATTGACACTATTTGTGATTATTTTTTGGTCATGCCTTCGGCAAGCTTTTTCATCATTTCTTCACTGGTAATCTTGCCTTCCAGCGCCTGTTGGGTCACCGCAGGCCACAATGATTCAATCCATTCTCCCATATTCTCGTTTATAGGATAAATGTGCGCAAAAGGCATGGATTCAAAAGACGCCTGCATAAATTTGTTGTTTTTAAAGTAATCCTCTTCCTGCAGAGACTTGAGCACGGGCACATTGCCGGTGGCTTTGTCCCACCTCAAAATCTGCTCTTTTTCCGAAAGCCATGATATGAAGGCAAAAGCTTCTTTCGGATGCTTCGTAGATTTATATATCACATTCTCGGTATCCCCAAGAGAAGTCCACCTGCCGTTCGGGCCTGCCGGAACCGGAAATGCACCCACATCATCCCCGAACTGCTCAATCATGCCATTGGAAGATTTTATGTGGTGTACAACCATCGCTGCTTTGCCTGATTTAAAGTTTGCAATAATCTCGTTGAATCCGTCGGCCGGTGCCGTTGGTGGCACAACCTTGTATTTTCTGTATAAATCAAGGAAGAATTCATTCGCCTTTATGGCTTCCGGAGTGGTTAGCGTGCAATTCCCATTGTCATCAAAAAATGCATTGCCGGGAACACTGGCTAAAACAAAACTCGCCCACGGCTCATGACCGCCTCTTGCTCCTCTCATGGCAAAGCCGTACTGGTCAATCTTGCCGTCTCCGTTTGTATCTTTTGTCAATTTTTGGGCATCTTTCAAAAATTCATCCCAAGTCTTTGGAACTTCAGTTATGCCGGCAGCTTTGAACATGCTCGGCCTGTAATACATGTACAGCACCTGCAGCTCCCATGGCATCACATAATGTTTCCCATCGCTATATTTCATGACATCCCAGAGATTATCCACAACATCCTGCTTGCCTGCCCATTCGTTCAGATAATCATCCAGAGGGAGCAGTGCATCCTGTCCTATGAATTCTGGCTGCCAGGTCAGTTTGAATGAAGATGTATCCGGGCCACTTCCTCCGGTTACGCTGCTCAGCAGCTTCGTATGGAAATCGTTCCACCCGATGACCTCCACATCCACATGAATATTTGGATGCGTATCGTTGAATTCTTTCACAAGCTGTGAAAAGGTGGGGTCGTTCGGGTTGTCGAGCCAGACCCAGTGTTTTAAGTTTACAACTTCGTTTTTGTTCTCCTGCTTTGCAGGTTCCGAACTGTTGCCGGAATTGCCTGAGCTGCCGCAGCCCGCCAGCAATGCGAGCACAAAAAAAATTAAAACCGTCAGAGATAGAATTTTCAATGATTTTTTCACAAATATCCCTCCTAATATCTCTCTTAAATTGTAATTTTTTCCTGCGACCAGCCGATGTCTTTTAAAGTTTCCTCCAGATGAAGCTTCATTTCGCTTTCCGCTGCCGCAGCATCATGGTTTTTAATCGCCATATAAATTTTTTCGTGACTTGAAACAGCTTTTTGCGCACTGCCTGGAACATTTATTGTTTCGTAATAACCCTTGGTTATTGATTCGATGATTATGGGCACAATTCTTTCAATTATTGGATTTTTCATTGCTCTGGCGATTTCGGTATGAAATTCTATATCTTTTTCTTTATGGCTTTGTTTTCCGCTTATCACCTCCTTCATTTCATCAAGATGTCCCTTTATTTTTTTTATATCTTCTGGAGTGGCTCTTTTCGCTGCAATTGATGCGACTTTTGGTTCGATTAATATTCTTGCTTCAAAAAGGGAATACAGCAGATTTTTATCTTCTATAAAACCTACCCCCAGCGGGTCCTTTATTAAACCCGGCATTTCGCTGACGAATGTGCCCCTGCCTCTTATTATTTCCACAATATTGTTCGAGGCAAGCAGCTTAATCGCTTCCCTGACCGTTGTCCTGCTGACATTCATCATTTCCGAAAGCTCCGTTTCATTCGGCAGCTTGCTGCCGGGCAAAAACTCTTTGTTTTGTATCATCTTTTTTATTTCACCGGCAACCTCATTGGATAAATTTTTTCTTTTAACCATTGTTGACAGCCCTGGCCTCCTATCATATTACATATTACGTATTACGTATTACGTGTGACGTATGATGTCTTTTTATATAATATTTATTCTGCATCAAATTCAAAAATCCTTCTTTTTTATAAATCTATTTGATAAAATTAAAAAATATAGAGTGCCCATCAGTGTTGCTTTCTTCAATCCGCACCAGTTCCAAAATTCTGCCTGTGATAATATCGGCCGCTTCCGTCATAAATCGCAATACCCTGTATTATCCTGGATATATTGTCTTATTGGCATCAAGTATTCCGGCGCTAACCATTATGATACCCTCAATGGTGATTTTGTCTTCATTAAGTAGAACCGGAAACATTGCCGCCCACTGCATTCGTGACGAACCTGTCAAACATAATCTTCACTAATTTGCACATCTGTTCTCTTTCTTCAATATATTGCAAAAAAACTCCTCCTTTATGTCCATTCTTTAATTTTTATTTTTTTAATAAGTTCTTGTGCCTTTTTTAGGTCAAATTTGGAAGTTTTAATCTGCATAGCTTTAGTTGCACTTAGAGCAGTAGCGAATATGAAACTTTCATCGAGGCTATTTTTGTCAGCGATTTTTTTCAGTGCGGCAGCCAGAAATACGTCTCCGCAGCCTACAGTATTCACAGTATTGACCTCAGGAGGATATATCCGCCATATTTTTTCTTTTGTAACAATAAGCGAACCCCGCCTGTCCAGCGATACGGCAACCACACATATCCCTTTCTCAAGCAATTGCTTTGCATAATCGGCTATTTCCCGCTCGTCTTGCATATTTTTTTCAGCTATTTGTGAAAACTCGTCGCAATTCGGTTTTATCATATAAGGCGCTGAGATTATGCCTTCCTTTAAAAATTCTCCGCTTGCGTCGAGCACCGATTTTGCACCGTGTTTGTTAGATATCTCTATAAGTTCTCTGTAGATGCTTTTGTTAAAGCCTGGTGGGACCCCTCCTGAAAAAACCATATATTCGCACTTGCGAGAAAGCTCTTGGACTTTTGCCTTCACTTTATCAACGGTCTCAGCATCGACATTAATTCCTTCCTCCGTAAGCATGAAATGCCTGCTGTATTGGCGTTCTATCACGATATAGCTTGTCCTTGTTTCATAGCCTTCTTTCCATATGAAATCGCATGTAACGCCCCTTGCCGCCAAAAGTCGCTGCAGCTTACAGCCGTTATCGCCACCGAGAATACCGGTCGCAACATTATCAACCCCCAGGTCCGACAATACAGCGGCTGCATGTGTCCCTTTGCCTCCCACATCTATTTTAAAATCAGATAATCTGTTGTTTTCGCCCGGCATATTTCATCTATAATCAGGATTTTATCCAGCGCCGGATTTAATGTAACGGTGCATATCAAAGCCATCATTCTCCTTTATAGCATCAATTTCCCGCATCCAGCCTTTCTTTTGCCTCCTTTTCACGCAGGCTCATGTGTTTCCAGTAATACCATATGAGTAGAATATACAGCGGTAGTATCAATATCCCTGGGAACAGATGTCCCTTGAAAATCAAACCTATCTGGCTCATAAAATATCTGAATTCCGGACACTCCATTCCGTTCCACGTAATCATCTGTCCCGCCGGGATATTGATGGTACCCACTTTTTTTGCCAGATCGGTTATAATTGGGGCAAAGTAACTGGCTACCCAGAGATATAACGGAGTGGATATAATCCCCAGTATAATCATACGGAACAGGTCGCCCTGTGTGATAATCAGGGCTGTGGCGGCAAAGCATATATTGAGGATACCGCCAAAAGGCAGTGTGGTGTTCCCAGGCAAAACCACTGACATAAGAAGGATGAAAGGAACGAGAATGATAGTGGTCACCCATAAAGAGGGCTGCCCCGCCAGAAAAGGCCAGTCCAGGCCTATGTAAAACTCCCGCCCGGGGAACCGTGACTTCATGAAATCGGCTGCAGCTTCAGAAATGGGGGCCAGCGCCTTCATAAAAAGTGCCGCCACCATAGGGAACAGAACCAGGGCGGTCGCCGATTGTACCGCAAGAGTCAGTGTCCCCTTCTAATCGTATTTTGCAAACAGTGCTATAATCAGGCCGACAATAAACCCCAGAATATGATTCTCCCCAAAGATACCCAGTTTTTCTTTAAGTGCGTCGGCATCAAATTTTACCTTATTGATGCCCGGCACAAAATCCAGCAGCCTGTTAAGAGGTGCCAGAATCACGCCTGTGAGCGCCATGCTGTGCGGCAGGGCGATGCCGGGAATGTTTGTTATTTCATAAATCTGCTTTTGGGTGAGGTCGGCATTTTTCAGTTCAAACACAACCATAATTGCGCATACAATAAAGGCAATCGGCAGGCTCCCGGTTACGCCGGCCACCAGAACCCCGGTAAACACCTTATTCCAGACGTTCCACATATCCACATTCAAGCAGCTGGTCCATCCCATCGCCAGCATAATTATATTAATCGTTATCTGAAGGGGAAACATGAAAAATGCATAGGGCCAAGCCCATGCGATGGCTGCATTGGGCGTCCAGCCAAGGTCCAGGGCGTTTAACTGCAGACCGGTATTTTTGACAAAGGCGTTGGCGGCTGGAGAAATGGCTCCCATCATAAAATCCAGTATCACCGACATGCCCAGAAAAGCGACACCAAGGGTTAAAGCCGAGGAAAAAGCCTTTGAAAACTTCATCCTCATAGCGAGGCCCAGAATTATCATCACAAATGGTAAAAATATGGATGGCCCGAGGTCAAGGATATATTGAATTACATTTTTAAACATATCCATTTAGCAAACCCCCTTTTATTTTTTCAGCAGATTTTCCAGTTCGAGCATGGCCTCATCACATTTCACGCCCGTGAGGAAAGGTATGCCGCTTATGGTGGACACACCGTAGTCCGTCTTATCGTATGGGGCGATGGAAATAAATACATCGGCGCCTTTCAGATAGTCTTTCAATGACCGAAAATCCACCGCCTGGACATCAACTTCGATTTTTCTCTTTTTGCATAAATCTTTCACCTTTTCCGCAACGGTATTCGAAGTGGCGACTCCCGAACCGCATGCGACAACTATCCTTTTTCTCAAACAGCATCACTCCTCCAAAATTATTTTTGAAAAACACATGCCGATTATTGCTTTATCCATCTCCTTTCATGAAATTTTTTCAACAAGAATTCGAATTATCTTTTTGCTTTCGGGCTCACAGGCAATTTCTTTTAAGTTCCGTCCATCTACAAAAAAATCCATCAGCTTTCTTAAAAGGTCCAGATGATTTTTCGAGTCATTGAGGGCAAGCAGAAAAATCAATTTGCACTGGATTTGCCTGTCGCTTGTGCCCATTTCTCCGAAAGCCACCGGGTTTTTAGGACCCCCACCGCTACGGCGGGCTTTATCACATAGTCCGGATTTGCATGAGGTATGGCAGCCTTAATGTCTCCTTCCACCGGCAGCCCTGTAGGGAAACTTTTTTCCCTCTCCACCAGTGCCCGATAAAAATCATCTTTTACATATCCCTTTTCTTTCAGCCGGCCGCTGAGAATCTTCAATGCTTCTTCCCAGCAGTCCGCCTCCATGCCGGTTATCACCAGGTCTTCATTAAGCCAGGATTGTAAAACATTCCGCTGTAAATCCATCACTGAACCCCCAACCATTTTATTTGGCCGAGAAGAGCTCGAGAAATATAGCTCTTTTTTCAGGCGGGTCTGTCCACAAGCTCTATTACCGCCACCCCCAGCGCATCCGCTATAATCTTCAACTCGTCGGCCTTCAGATACCTTTCATTGTTTTCTATTTTGCTGATTTGAGACTGATTAAAGATTCTGGTTCTCACCCCCAGCTCACGCTGCGACATCTTCTTTTTTTCCCGCAGCTTCTTAATTCTCTGGCCAATCACAAGCAACCCTCCTTCCTACCTTAAATATCTTATTCTATTCTCGCATAATAATCAATTATTTTTTATTCTTTTTACGAATAATACATCTTATCGTTTAATATTTTTCTAATAATTACTTGTTTTTTCATAGATTTTCATATATATTTAATCTGTAAATATTCTATTTTAGAATATGGAGCAGTAGCTTATGAACATTGGTGATAGAATACGGAAATTAAGGGAAAAAATGGGATTATCAAACCGACAATTAGCTTTAAAAGCAGGTTTATCTCAACCAGTTATGTATCGGATTGAAAATGGCTCACGCAGGGCTGACATAGAGACCATCGAAAAAATATGCAATGCGCTGGGTATCACGCTGTCAGATTTTTTTAATTTCGATGGCGAAAGAACTAATCCAGAATACCTCGAACTTATAAAAAACGCCAAAAACCTTTCTCCGGAACAGCTTAAAATATTGAACGACATCATAAAAAATTTTTAAATCCAATATATTAAATCACTGTTTCGGGTATAGGCCAAAAAAAAGTCGCGCTTTTACGCGACTTGAATATAGGGAAAAAAAGTATTGAAGCTGATTCAGGCAAATCCCATGATATCGCAGGAAATCTGTCAAACATTGTCGGCATAAGCAGGTCCGCTGTTGCTGGGCATATTGCAAGCCTCGTTAAAAAAGGATTTATACTGGGTAGAGCATATATGGTAAAAGGCTGCAGAGCAGTAACCGTAATAGGCGGCGCCAACCTTGACATCAAGGGAAAGTTGAATATCTCGAAACCCACGGTGTGCCCGTGCTCGGGTTCAGGACTGATGAGTTTCCCGCTTTTTATACTAGAAAGAGCGGGCTTAAAGTGGATTACATGGTGAGCGACGAAACGCAAGCGGCAATGGCGATTAAGATAAAATGGGACCTGGGACTGCGCGGTGGTCTATTAATCGCAAACCCGATCCCTGAGGAATATTCCCTCGATAAAGATTATATCGACGGCATTATTAAACGGGCACTGAAAGAATCTGAAAAAAACAACGTTAAGGGTAAAAACATCACGCCATTTTTGCTTGGCAGAATAAAAGATTTGACAGGCGGAGAAAGCTTAAAAGCAAATATTGAACTCGTAAGAAACAACGCATGCGTAGGTGCAAAAATAGCCGTAGAATTGAATAAGTTAATGAGACGATAATTAGCACGAACAAAAATTAAAAAGAGCCCAACGGGCTCTAATCTTAGACAAATTTTTTATGGCTGTCACCGATGCAATATAGTAAATATAGTAGAATTCACAAGGCTTTAAAATAAAAATGGTGCCGAAGGCGGGAGTCGAACCCGCACGGTATCGCTACCACTGGATTTTGAGTCCAGCGCGTCTGCCAGTTCCACCACTTCGGCACATTTGCAATTAATATATTAGCATATCCTCCAAAATATTTCAAGCCTCTAATGCAATGCGATGCTAATTACTGATTCTTCTGTATTTCATGCTATTTTTCCATCACTTTCACACAGGCAGAACCTGCATCCCGCAGTTTATTTAAAATTTGCCCCCATGCAGCTTTACCTGGACATTTTCCTGGATTAGTTCGATTTACATGAATATCAAGGGTGTCATACCCGCCAATTTCAGCAGTTCCACACGTCAGCAACTCATTGCAGAATTAAATATGTAAAAATACAAAAAATATATTCGTATTCTTGAGCAAAAGGTGATAATATGTCAAGAATGAGGATAAAGCAGCTTTTTTTATTTATTGCTGCCATCATATTAATTTCCCATCCTGCTTATATTATCGGTGCACCGCGTTGCTCCTGCGGTGAAGACAGAACTCTCCGCCTTCAGAATCCTCCTATGACAGGCTCTGATGTTACGGAAATACAATTTCAATTGAAAAAAATCGGCTATTATAAGGGTGTTGTCAATGGCATTTATGACAAAAAAACTTCAGAAGCTGTCATAGACTTTCAAAAGTCCGAGGGTATCAATCCGGACGGAATCTTCGGCGCAAAAACCCTTTTAAAAATGGCACAAATTTACGAAAAACCCGCCGCCAGACTTCCTTCAGAAAAACCCCGCGGAGAAGTTTCAATAATTATTTTTACGCTGGAAAGAAAGCTTGTGGTCATGTCTGACGGAAAGCCCTTTAAATCTTTTCCCGTAGCGGTAGGAACCTTCGATACGCCAACGCCCATAGGCCTTTTTACAATAACCCAGAAAGATATATGGGGGGAGGGCTTCGGTTCCCGGTGGATGAGACTTAGCGTTCCATGGGGGATTTACGGCATACACGGAACCAACAAACCCTGGTCTATAGGAAATTTTGAATCCCACGGCTGTATAAGAATGCACAATCAGCATGTGGAACAGGTGTATGATTGGGTAAAAATAGGTACAAAAGTATACATCATCGGCGGGGTAGATGGCCCTTTCACCTTCGGTTTAAAACCTTTGACTCAGGGTTCCAAGGGTTCTGATGTGATGGAAGTTCAAAAACGTCTTTCGAATTACGGATATTACAATGGCCGAATCGACGGCATATACGGCCGGGGTGTCAGAGAAGCCGTAAAAGCTTTTCAACAGGATAATGGTCTTGACCCATCCGGCAGCATGGATGACAAAACGTATAAGGCCCTCGGGATAATGCTGTTTGAGTAATAAATTTTTTATCTTTTATATTTTTTATGCCATTTATCATATCGTATTCGATATTAAGCCTTCTCGCTATTGAGCCTTCAAAATTTTCAACAAATCCAAAGGTCTTTTTATGAGTACTTTTGCCCCACTTTCGATGAGTTCATCCGCTTCCCGGAATCCCCATAGGACGCCGACCGCATACATGCCGGCGGCATTGGCAGTTCTCATATCTGTATTTGTGTCGCCAAGGTAGACAAACCTTTCGGGAGGTATTTTCAACTTATCGGCGATTTCAAGTGCTGCCGCCGGATCAGGCTTTTTGGGCACCCCCTCCCTCTGCCCGAGCACTGCATCAAATTTCCATCTGGCAAGCAACCTATCCACTATCAGTTTTGTAAAATCATGAGGTTTATTGGACAGAACAGCCTTTTTCAATCCCAACTTGCCGAGCCTGTCCAGCAGTTCCGGAATACCCTCATACGGTCTGGTTGTATCGGCCCACCTTTTACCGTATTCATCGTTCATTTTAATCAGGCATTTTTTTATTATGCTTTCTTCTCTTTTATCCGAAGGAATAGTCCTTATAACAAGATTGTACATTCCGTCTCCCACGAAGTATTTATATTTTTCTACATCGTGGACTGGAAAGCCCATACTCTCGAGCACACTATTCATCGAATCTGCAAGGTCCCTTAGAGTATCAAGCAGGGTTCCGTCCAGGTCAAAAAGCACTGCCTCGAATTTCACAATAAAACTCCTTTCGCATAAATAATATAGAGCCATAGTTTAAGGCGGATGTTGAGGCTTCAAGCATTGATGAATTTTATATAGACTTTTCTCCTTCTGGGGCCGTCGAATTCACAAAAATAAATACCCTGCCAGGTTCCAAGGACCAGACGGTTGTCCTCCACGGCTACTGTCACAGAACTTCCGGTAATCACAGCCTTTATGTGAGCATCGGAATTGCCCTCGACGTGTCTATATCCGTCATTATATGGAACAATTTTGCTGAGTTCTTTTATGATATCCGACTTTACATCTTCATCGGCATTTTCATTTATTGTTATTCCCGCCGTTGTATGCGGAACAAAAACATAGCACAGCCCATCCCGAACCCCTGCTTCTCTCGCCGCCGTTTCCACTTCATGGGTGATATTCAACATTTGGATCCTTTGTGTGGTTTTGATCTCAACGGTCTTCACGATGCAGTCTCCTTTCTCACAGCGATTTTACTCTCTGATTTGTCGATTTAATATTTTATTTTTTATTTAATGTGGTATATTTTCTTCATTTTAAAAGAAAATCCTGCCTTTTTTAAAAGAAAATCCTGCCTTTTGGCAGTTTCTTTTCAATCAATAGATATAAATATAAAAAACGCCCTTTTCAGACGTTGTTTTCATTAAAACGAGCAGGTCTGTAAGCCGAGTTCTGTCATGGATGGTCATCTATCTAGGATGCCAGTTGCCTGACACCTCCAGCGACCTTACCCGGGAGCGCGGCGGGCCACCGCATATGCTCCTCTATTTGGTCTTGCTCCAGGTGGGGTTTACATAGCCGGAAAGTCGCCATTCCGCTGGTGAGCTCTTACCTCCCCTTTCCACCCTTGCCCCGGGGATGATGGTGTCGAAGTCTTCGGTGCTAGCGCCTCTCGCCTTACACCTCTCGCTTCCCGACGGGGCGGTATATCTCTGTTGCACTATCCTTGAGGTCGCCCTCACTGGGTATTACCCAGCACCCTGCCCTGTGGAGCTCGGACTTTCCTCGAGCCGAAGCTCGCGACCATCTGACCTGCTCATTATAACGCTTTGTTTTTTGGATTGTTTTTTGGAGGAATTATATTATATCACAGTCTTTTATTATTGTATATTGGTATTTTATGGTTGACTGTGATGCGACTTTGTGCAGCTCTTGGAGCTGCAGTCGTCTAATCACAGTCTTTTATTATTGTATATTGGTATTTTATGGTTGACTGTGATGCGACTT
>JANLFP010000002.1:0-73729 GCA_024655905.1 Tepidanaerobacteraceae bacterium | reverse complement strand
GCAGTCGTCTAATCACAGTCTTTTATTATTGTATACTGGTATTTTAAGGTTGACTGTGATGCGACTTTGTGCAACTCTTTGGAGCCGCAGTCGTCTAATCACAGTCTTTTATTATTGTATACTGGTATTTTAAGGTTGACTGTGATGCGACTGTAAAACTACAGTTCTATTTCTTCCTCATCCAAGGCTTCATCTATGCCTCTGTTTGCCAGTTCGTCAGCCCTTTTGTTCTGTTCACGGCGGACGTGGATGACCGAATAAGATTTGAATTCTTTTAAGATATCCATAACCTGTTTGTGCAGATTTTTTATGCCTTCGTTCTTGACCTGGTATTCGCCGTTTATCTGCTTTACCATTAGTTCGCTGTCGGAAATGATGTCTATCTCGTCACAATTCATTTCAATGGCTTCATTCAGTGCTCTGACGAGAGCTGTGTATTCCGCTATATTGTTTGTGGTTTGGCCGATGTAGTCGCTTATTTCTTTAACCGTAGCCCCGCTTTCATCAATAAAAACAATGCCAATTCCCGCATCGCCGGGATTTCCCCGCGAAGCTCCATCGGTATAAACTGTGAACTTTCTCATATTACCTCCCATAATATTTTTACATGAGAATTCTACCGCAACTTTCGCAATAAACTATGCCCTCGTGGCGGTTCACCTCCCGAGCCACCATAACCGACACTTCCATTCTGCATCCGCTGCATTTGCCACTTTGAACAAAGGCAACCGGTTGTTTTTTTTGTTTTTTTACCTTTTCATATTTGTCTAAAAGCTCTGAAGAGATATCGGTCAAAAGCTTATCGCGCTCTGTATTTATCCTCTCCATCTCAATTTTTATTTTATCAATTTCTTCTAAGGTTTTCAATCTTTTTTGATTGTATTCCCTTTTCATATTAATCATTTCCTGTTTTTCGCTGAATAGTGTTTTTTCCAATATTTCCAGTTCTTCCATTAGCTTCAATTCTTTTTCGTCATTTTCATCTAAAGCTTTCTTCAGTGTTTCCTGCTTTCCCTGGAGTTTGCTCAGTTCTTTCATGGTTTTTACTTCCCCGCTGTAGATCTTTTTTTCCAGCGTCTTAATTTCACTGTCCAATTCCCTGGATTTAAGATTTGTGCTTGCCAGTTCTTTTTTTAATGAAGCGATTTTTTCACCCATATCGCTGCAGGATATCTCCGCCTGTTCTATTTTTTTTCTTAAACTCCAAAGTTCTTTTTTGCCGGGATGTCTTTTCAAATTATCCTCCATTTGTTCGGATTGTCTTTCCAGTTCCTGGAGGTTATAGAGTTTTTGAAGCTGTTCGCCTAGCATTCAAGCTCCTCCTTATAATTTTATTTTAAAAAATAAAAGAGAACAGGTTTATTTCCCATTCTCTAAACAATGCTGAAAGGATCTTTATCTTCGTAAATCTGAATGTCAATATTTTCACCTGCAAGGCTCAACAACTTCAACTCTTTTTCTAAAAAATTTGCCAGAACCTGCAGAATCAGGTTTTCGGTTGAAAAATGTCCTGCATCTATGACAGCAAGACCCAAGGTTTTCGCATCCAGTGCATCGTGATACTTGACATCGCCTGTGATGAGCACATCCGCCCCCGCGAAGGCAGCTGCAGAAACCAGATCCCCTCCCGCGCCGCCACAAACCGCCACTTTTGAAATCTCTCCAGACGGCTCCCCGACTACTTTCACATAAGGCAGGGAAAGTTTTTGCTTTACGGTTTCGCAAAAAGATTGCAGTGAAATGGGATTTTTAATTTTCCCAACTCTGCCAAGTCCGAATTCTTTGCCCGTATTTTCCAATGGATATATGTCATATGCCACCTCTTCATACGGATGAACCTTTATCATGGCACTTATAACTTTTCTTACCAGGGATTCGGGGACTATGGTCTCTATCCTGACTTCATCCACTGTTTCGAGTTTTCCTTTTTCACCTATAAACGGTTTTGCTCCTTCTCCGGGTTTAAATGTTCCCGTTCCCGATACATTGAAGCTGCAATGGCTGTAATTTCCTATGAATCCCGCCCCGGCATCTCCCATAGCATTTTTTACAGCGTCTTCGTAGCCTCTGGGCACAAAAACCACAATTTTTTTCAGTGCTTCTGCGGATGTTTTTTTCAGCGGAATGACATCCTCCAGTTCGAATATCCTGGCCAGAGCATCGCTGACGCCATCCTGTGCTATATCAAGATTGGTATGGGCTGAATATATGTTTATGTCGTGTTTCACGGCTTCATACAATATTTTTCCGAGCGGCAGGTCCTTTCGTAGAGACTTGATCGGCTTGAAAATCACGGGATGATGGGAAATAATCATATCAAATCCGTTTTTAACCGCATAGCTTACCACTTCGAAAGTGACGGTCAGCACTATAAGTATTTTATTTATTTTTGCCGCAAAGTCTCCCACCGCAAGGCCAGGGTTGTCCCATTCCATGGCCATTTTTTGGGGCGCCAGTTTTTCTATCATGTTTGCTACGGTTTGACATGAAATCATTTCAACACCTCCTTCCACATTTCAAGTTCTCCTTCGTGCTTTGCCAGAGCTTTTTGCCCAGGAGCGGTATTTATTGTTTTCATCGATTCAATCAACCCTTCGATTACTTCTATTTTTCGCCTGATGTATGCTAATACTTCTGGGGTTTTCTTTCTGCGAATCACGGGCCCCACGGTGATGTCAATGTCATCAAAAGGCTCAGGAATTTGACAGCACACCGCCATTACAACATAATATTTTGAGCCTTCGATGGCCACATCCTCGTCAATTATTTTATATCCCATGTCGTACAGGTTTTTTCTAAGATTCGGCAGGTTTTGCATGGGTTGAAGCACCATAAACTCCATTGAGTCAGCCACAGGCCTCGCTTCCCTTATTATGGACGATATGGTTTCGCCGCCCATACCGGCTAAAACTGCTATCCCCGCTTCACCCGCTTCTAAAACTTTCAGACCCGAACCGAGCCGTACTTCAATGAAATCCTTAAGCCCTGCTTTTCTGACGGTTATAAGGGCTCTTTTGTACGGGCCCTGCTTTATCTCCGTGGCGATAACCCTTGGGGAAATACCCTCTTGAATTAAATATATGGGAAGATACGCATGGTCGGTACCGATATCGGCGACCACATGCCCTTTGGGAATCATGTTTGCTACTGCCAGCAATCTGTTATTCAAATTAATTTTCATCTTCGCCTCATTTTGCAAAAAAAGTGGAGGCACTGCCCCACTATTTAAAATCACTCAAGAAAATCCTTCAGTTTTTTGCTCCTGCTGGGATGGCGGAGTTTCCTCAAGGCTTTAGCTTCAATCTGTCGGATCCTTTCCCTGGTTACTCCGAATACCTGCCCAACCTCTTCAAGAGTCCTGGGCTTGCCGTCATCCAGCCCGAAACGCAGCCTTAAAACTTTTTCCTCCCTCGGTGTAAGGGTTTCCAGCACATCTTCCAGTTGTTCTTTCAATAGCAGATAAGCTGCGGCATCGGCGGGAGCCTGAGCATCCTCGTCCGGGATGAAGTCCCCCAGGTGGCTATCCTCTTCTTCGCCGATTGGCGTTTCCAGGGAAACGGGTTCCTGGGAAATCTTCATTATTTCTCTTACCTTTTCCACCGGCATTTCCATTTCTTCGGCTATCTCCTCCGGAAGCGGATCGCGCCCCAGTTCCTGGAGCAGCTGCCTCTGGATTCTGATGAGTTTGTTGATGGTCTCCACCATATGCACCGGAATCCGTATGGTCCTCGCCTGGTCTGCTATGGCTCTGGTGATGGCCTGCCTTATCCACCAAGTAGCGTAAGTGCTGAATTTGTAACCTTTTCGGTAATCAAATTTTTCCACGGCTTTCATTAGACCGAGGTTCCCTTCCTGAATAAGGTCGAGAAACAGCATGCCCCTGCCCACATACTTTTTGGCTATACTGACCACCAGCCTGAGGTTGGCTTCCGCCAGGCGCCTTTTGGCTTCCTTGTCTCCCTTTTCTATGCGTCTGGAAAGGTCGATTTCTTCTTCGGCGGAGAGCAATGGCACTTTGCCTATTTCTTTCAAGTACATCCTGACCGGATCATCGATAGCGACACCTTCGGGCACTGATAGATCGATTTCCTCTTCGGGAATATCCTCCAGAACGACTTCTGCAGGCACATCTTCAGTGTCGTTGATGATTTCTATGCCCATTTCTTCCAGCGATTCGTATATTTTGTCGATCTGTTCGGCATCAAGATCTTCCATGTCTTCCAGGGTATCAAGGATTTCCTTGTAAGACAGCATGCCGTTTTTTTTGCCTTTTTCGATTAAATCCTTTACGATTTTCATTTTGTCATCTCGAGATTTTTTAGCGTTTTCTTTGCCTGCTTTTGCCATTATACTCCCCCCTTTTCCGCATTAAGATTAGCCTTCAATTCATCCATTTGGGATTTTAATTTTTGATAAGTATTCAAAAGAATTATAGTCTCCTCTCTTTCTCCTACGGCCTCGGCCTTTTGTATTTGTTCCCTCACCTGTTTTATGGCATGTTTCAAATAATTTTCCTTAATTTTTTTAACAAGTGAATCTATCATCCCGTCTTCCCGAAATTCTGAATTCGTCATGATTATGCCCGACAGTTCCGATGAGGCGTCCTGATCCAGATGATTGAATATCTCATCCGGTTCAATGGGCTTTTGGGATCGCAGCATTTCAAACAACGCACCGGCTATCTTTCTCGTCCTCTCATTCAGAAAATAAGAGGGAGTCAGATTTTCAGCGATCTTTTCCCTGACCGCTTCATTTTCTACAAAAAGTTTTATTATCAATCTCTCGGCTTTGTAGGCACCCGTTATTGGTGATATTTTGCTAAATTCTTTATTATTATCCCTTGTTGGGCTTTTTTTATACTTAAATCCATTGTCTGGAAAACGTTTCTTTATTATTTCATCTTTCAGCGCCTGTGCCGGAATATTCAATTCCGACGATATCTTCTGCAGGTATACTTCTCTTTCCACTTTGTTCTCAATTTCGCATAAGACTTCAACGGCTTTTTTTATATATTTGATTTTGCCCTCAGGCGCCGTGATGTCCGTATCGTTTTTTGCCAGATAAAGCTTATAATCGATATAGTAAAGTGCTTCCGAAAGTTGCCTTTCGAAAGCTTCCCTGCCTTTTTTGCGTATGAATTCATCCGGGTCCTTTTCTTCCGCCAGCCTCAATACTCTTACGTTCAGGCCCTCTCTTGCCAGAATTTCCATGCCTCTCATGGTTGCCGCCTGGCCCGCGGAATCCGTATCGTAAGCCAGTATAACTCCACCAGTGTAATTTTTCAAAAGTTTTGCCTGCATTGGTGTGAGAGCGGTGCCCAAAGTCGCAACGGTCTGCGTAAAACCGCTCTGCTGCAGGGATATGCAGTCCATGTAGCCCTCCACTATAATTACATCCAGAGCCGGATCCTTTTTTATCATGGAAATGGCATAAAGATTTTCTCCTTTGGAAAAAACGGGTGTTTCAGGTGAATTTAAGTATTTGGGTTCTCCGGGGCCAATTATCCGGCCGCCAAAACCAACCACATTTTTTGCAGCATCTTCAATGGGAAATATTATTCTGTCCCTAAACCTGTCATAAAATCCACTTGCGTTTTTTTTTGCTACAGCAAGCCCCAATTTTGCTAATGTATTTGCATCAACGCCCATGGACTGAAAATGCTTGATAAGGCCATCCCACAGCGGTGGAGCGTATCCCAGCCGAAACCGTTCGATGGTTTCGAGAGTTATTCCCCTCTTTTTCAGATATTCCAGGCCCCTTTTGCCGTCTCTGGTATTGAGCAAAACATTGTGGTAATACTCCGACGCCATTTTATTCAAACGAAGCTGTTCACGCCTTTGCCTGAATTCCCTGCTTGTTCCTCTTTCATATTCATTTGGGGGAAGATTTATATTCAATCTGTCCGCCAGCAGCCTTACAGCTTCTGGAAAATTGATGTTTTCTTTCTTCATCAGAAATGTGAACACATTCCCGCCGGCACCGCATCCAAAGCAGTAAAACAGCTGCTTTTCAGCACTTACATGGAACGATGGGGTCTTCTCGGAATGGAAGGGACAGAGCCCAACATAGTTATCGCCGCGTTTTTGCAAAGAAACATATTGCGAGATGACATCCACTATATCTGCGCTTGAACGTATTTCACTCAAAATATCTTCAGAATAAAACCCCATTTAAAACCACCGGCTTTAAAAAAAAATACCCCATGTCAAAGATGAGGAGTATGAATTTCCATCTGCTTTAAGACACTGAGCGCGCATAAAAACGGATTGTCGGATAAAATCTCCTCCCATCTTCTTTTTATAATGCATTGGAAAGCACAAATATTCCTTAATCTATGGCTTTCCGCAATGCATTTCAAAAGCTGCCGCTGTTTAATTGTTTTTAATAAATGAAGGCCTTTTTACATACACAATATTCTACGTCAATGTGTATTATTCCTTCTTTTTCTGCATAAAATTTTTTTGCCTAATCCAGGGGCCATGACGAAGGCATGAAAAATTCATTGAATTTTGCCAGTGCAAAGCTGTCTGTCATGCCTGCTATATAGTCTCCGACACCCCTGTCTGCTCCTTCCTGTTCTGAAATGATGTTGAATTCTTCGGGCATTTTGTCTGGATTTTCCAGAAAGAATTCAAATAGAAGTTTAAGCATGACCTTAGCTTTGTTTTCCTGGGCCTTTGCACTGGAGCCCACATAGACTTTCTCAAACATAAACTGTCTTAGAGCCGCTGTGGCTTCTCTGATTCTTTCACTCATCGCTATAACAGGCTTATCCAGGCTTTCCCCTATAACGTCTTTAATCATGGTATCAATTCTACGGTTGTGTCTGTCCCCCAGTATTCTCATCAAGTCTTCCGGCAAATCATCGGGCTTCAGCACCCCGGCTCTCAGAGCGTCGTCTATATCGTGGTTTATATACGCTATCCAGTCGGAAATCTTTACCACCTGACCTTCCAGCGTATGGGGAGTCCCTCTGCTAGTATGATTGATTATGCCGTCCCTCACTTCCCACGTCAGGTTTAGCCCCTTTCGGCCCTCCAGAACATCAACCACGCGTAGGCTCTGTTCCTCATGACGGAAACCGGCTCTCATAAGCCGATTCAGGACTTCTTCTCCCGTATGGCCGAAAGGCGTATGCCCCAAATCATGTCCCAAAGCTATGGCTTCCGTCAAATCCTCATTCAGGCGCAGCGCTCTGGCGATGGTCCTTGCAATCTGGGCCACTTCCAGAGTGTGTGTGAGGCGGGTCCTGTAGTGGTCCCCTTCAGGAGAGATGAAGACCTGGGTCTTATGTTTCAAGCGCCTGAAAGCCTTGGAATGAAGTATCCTGTCCCGATCCCTTTGAAACTCCGTGCGTACGCTGCATTTTTCTTCGGGAACTTTCCTGCCCCTACTCCTGCTGCTAAGGGCGGCGTAAGGGGAAAGGATTTCTTCTTCAAGTTTTTCAGTACGCTCTCTGAAATTCATGCCCATCCCTCCAGATTTTAATGCGTGAAATGCAAGATTTTGCTGGTAATAAGCAAATTCATACATGCTGCCATATTGAACAGATGGTTAAATATACTTTTTTATTATTCTATACAATTTTCATTTTTCCTCTTTTTATTATATAAATATGCCGGACACTTTTTTATCTACTCTAAAAACCCCACAAAGACACGGGGACGGTTCTTATGTGCCAAAACGCAGACAAAGAACCGTCCCCCGCATTTTTCCCTGGTGCATGAGGGAAGCCGTATCAGCCCCCGATTATTTATTGCTTATTTTTTATTTGTTAGCTGTGCTTGTGCTGCGGCAAGCCTGGCTACCGGAACCCTGAATGGCGAGCAGCTCACATAGTCAAGACCAATCATATGGCAGAACTCTACGGAACTTGGTTCTCCACCGTGTTCGCCGCAGATGCCGACCATAAGGTCCGCCTTTACTTCCCGGCCGGATTTTACCGCCATTTTCATCAGGGAACCGACGCCGTTTCTGTCGAGTACGATGAATGGATCATCTATTAATATCTTTTCATTAATATAGTGGGGCAGGAATTTAGCCTCTGCATCATCGCGGCTGAAACCGAAAGTGGTCTGGGTCAAATCATTTGTGCCGAAAGAGAAGAAATCAGCATGTTTTGCGATCTCTCCGGCTGTGACGCAGGCCCTTGGAATTTCTATCATCGTTCCAATTTTGTAATCGAGTTTTACCCCTTCCTGTTCGAGCACTGCGGCAGCCGTCTTTTCCACCAGGTCCCGCATGACTTTAAGCTCATTTTCGTGGCCTACCAGAGGTATCTCCACTTCGGGCTCAACTTTCAAGCCTCTCTTTGCGAGTTTGCACGCGGCTTTAAAGATAGCCCTTACCTGCATGGCGTAGATTTCGGGATAAAGGATGCCCAGGCGGCAGCCGCGAAGACCCAGCATGGGGTTAAATTCATGCAGCGAGCGAACTTTTTTGAGCATGCTCTGTTTTTTCTCAAGTTCATCCGTGTTTCCGGCAGCTTTGAGTTCCGCTATCTCAGTAATGAGTTCCTCGGCATTGGGAAGGAATTCATGGAGTGGCGGATCAAGCAGGCGTATGGTGACCGGTAGGCCTTCCATAGCCTCCAGTATGCCTTCAAAATCTTCCTGCTGGAAGGGCAGCAGTTTCTCGAGAGCCTTTTCTCTTTCTTGCTTCGTGTCTGACATTATCATTTCCTGAACTACCGGCAGCCTGTCCACAGCCATAAACATATGCTCCGTCCTGCACAGCCCTATACCTTCTGCTCCGAACTCCCTTGCCACTCTGGCATCGTTGGGCGTATCGGCATTGGCCCTTACGGATAGTTTTCTCACTTCGTCGGCCCATCCGAGAAGTTCCTTGAATTCATCCGACAAAACGGGGTCAATCATGGGGACATCGCCAAGTATTACCTGTCCCGTTGCACCATCTATGGAGATTACATCGCCTTTTTTAACGGTGAGATTACCGACTTGAAATTCCTCTTTTTCAACATCTATCTTTATGGCATCGCAGCCGCACACCGCCGGTTTGCCCATGCCGCGGGCCACCACTGCAGCGTGGCTGGTCATGCCGCCGCGGCTTGTAAGAACGCCCTGGGCAACCACTATGCCGTGTATGTCGTCCGGAGTGGTTTCCGTCCTCACAAGGATAACCTTCTGGCCCTGGTTTCCAAGTTCTTCGGCTTCGTCGGGATCAAATACCACATGCCCGGAACCTGCGCCCGGTGAAGCCGGAAGCCCCTTCGCGATAACTTCCACTTTGGCGGATGGGTCAATCCTGCGGTGCAGCAGGGACACCACCTGTTCGGGCGAAACGCGCAGCAGCGCTTCTTCTTTTGTGATGAGTCCTTCCTTCACCATGTCCACCGCGACCTTGACGGCGGCCTGAGCGGTCCTCTTGCCGCTTCTGGTTTGAAGCATGTAGAGCTTTCCGTTTTCTATGGTGAACTCTATGTCCTGCATATCTCTATAATGGTTTTCCAGAAGCTTGCACACCCCGGTAAACTGCTCGTAAACTTCGGGCATAACGCTCTCAAGTTCGGATATGTTCTTGGGAGTCCTTATACCGGCAACCACATCTTCACCCTGGGCGTTCATGAGAAATTCTCCGTAAACCTTCTTTTCCCCGGTGGATGGATTGCGCGTAAATGCTACACCCGTTCCGGAGTCGTCTCCCTTGTTGCCGAAGACCATGGTCTGGACATTCACTGCAGTGCCAAGGGTGTCCGGAATCTTGTTTATCTTTCTGTATACCTTGGCCCTCTGGTTATTCCATGATTTGAACACGGCTTCAACAGCCATCAAAAGCTGTTCTTTGGGATCCTGAGGAAAGTCCTTTCCGGTTTCCTCTTTTACCAGCTGTTTATATAGCTTGATGACTTCCTGCCAGTCTTCGGCGCCTAGTTCGGTATCCTGGGTGACGTTTTTCTTGGCCTTGACCGAGTCGATTTTTGACTCGAATTTTTCATGTTCAATGCCGAGAACAACATTTCCGAACATCTGGATGAACCTTCTATAACTGTCATAGGCAAAGCGCTCGTTGGCGGTAACGGCAGCTAGTCCTTTGACGCTTTCGTCATTCAATCCAAGATTTAATATCGTGTCCATCATGCCGGGCATGGAAATGGCAGCGCCGGATCTGACCGACACCAGGAGGGGATTCCGGGGATCCCCCAGTTTCTTTCCGTTTTCTTTTTCAAGTTCATCCAGAGCGGCAAAAATCTGAGCCAGGATTTCATCCGAAATCTTTTCACCCTCTTCGTAGTAATTGAGGCAGGCTTCGGTCGTCACCGTGAAGCCCATGGGTACCGGAAGGCCGATATGTACCATCTCGGCAAGGTTTGCTCCTTTGCCGCCGAGCAGACTCTTCATGTCTGCTTTGCCTTCTCTAAAATTATAAACAAATTTTTTGGTCATATTATTATTCTCCTTTCCTTATAATTTCAAGTATTCTCGTGGCTATTTCCTCAACTGCTTTATTTGAAACATCAATTCTTGGGCAGCCGATTTTTTTCATCACGCTTTCGGCATATTCCAGTTCTTTATGTATGCGCTCGGGGCTTGCATAGCTGGCATCCGAGCTCAGGCCCAGGGCTTTGAGCCTTTCCCGGCGGATTTCGTGGAGCTTTTCGGGTGTTATGGTTAGACCGATAATCGAGCGGGGCGGCAGTTCGAACAGCTCATCGGGAGGTGCTACTTCCGGCACCAGGGGCAGATTGGCCACTTTCAGCCTCTTGTGGGCGAGATAAAGAGCAAGCGGTGTTTTTGATGTTCTGGATACGCCTATCAACACCACATCAGCCCGCGACAGGCCTCTTGGGTCTTTTCCATCATCGTACTGCACTGCAAATTCTATGGCTTCCATTTTTCTAAAATAATCCTCGTCTATCCTGTGTACCAGCCCGGGTTCCAGCCGGGGCGAAAGATCCGTTATCTTCGAAAGAACATCCATCATTGGCCCCATTAAGTCCACTATATGTATATTGTTTTCCCGGGCAAGTTCTATGATTCGCCGTCTGACCTCAGGCAGAATTATTGTGCACACTATGGCGCAGTTGGGCACTTCCCGGGCCTCTTCAATGACTTCTCTGGCATATTCCTCATCGGTCACATAGGGGATTCTCCTGATCTCCACATGGCCGGAATTGAATTGAATCATGGCAGCCCGTGTGACAAGCTCGGCAGTTTCGCCGATGGAATCGGAAACTGCAAACACTACCGGAGTGTTGTCTTTATCTATTATTGTTGATCCCTCCCTTTCCTAAGCCTTTCCCAGTTCTGCAAACAATTTTGTTATAGTCGTTTTTGTAACCTTTCCCACCAACTTGTATTTAACCTTGTCCCCTTCTTTTTCTATCTTTACCACCGGGAGGGCGTCCACCTGATGGTCAACTATCTTTCGAGCCGCATCATAGGCGCTTTCTTCCGGCGTTACGGTCACAAGGTTCGGCATCCTGGTCATGATAACGCCCACCGGTATTTTGTGAATATCTGCATTGCCTATGGCTATTTTCAGCAAATCCTTGCGGGAAACAAGACCTGCCAGGCTGCCGTCATCCTGCACCACAAACAATGTTCCCACATCTCCCAGAAACAGTGTAACAATAGCGTCGTAAACCGAGGATTCTTCTTTTACCACCTTTGGCACGGCTTTTATTTCGTCCACTTTTATTTTGTTTATTTTCTCGGAGATTATATTTCTTGCAGTCTTGCCCGAAAAAAAATACCCCACTCTGGGCCGCGCATCCAAAATGCCCGACATGGTCAAAATAGAAAGGTCCGGTCTTAATGCAGCCCTGGTCAAATGCAGCATTTCGGCTATCTGCTCGCTGGTTATGGGCTCGTTTCTTTTTACTATTTCCACTATTTTTGCCTGTCTGGGCGTTAATTCTATCGAACCTCACTCCTTTCCCCTGCTGCCATAATTAGTGTACACAAAAAACAATTATATATATACTACATTTAAATGTTAAGTTCCTCTTTTTTATATAAATTTTTTGCCAAAGCATGACCTCGCGGCTGGTTCAATAGATACCGCAAAAAAAGCAAGAGCATGGTGTAATCCTATCATCCCGCCGGGCCGGATTACGCTTTAAGGCTGTTAATGTCATCTATAAATTCGAGAGTTTTCAATCTCCGATCAAGGTGATGGAATATAAAAGGCTGACAGGCATTTTTCAATTGCTTTTTGATTTCTTCCTGTAAATCCAGATTGATTAATTCTCTGTAAGGTTTCTTAATGAAGCCTTGCAAAACTTTCACCGTTTCGCAGCTTATATCAACCGCGCTGGCATCATCTTTAAAGCATCGAAAGCATATTGCTCCACCAAGCCTGCTGCTGAACCTCATTTTTTCCGTCAACTTTTTGCCGCAGCTTGCGCATCGGGAAATTTCGGGAGAATAACCCTGAATAGCCATGAGCTTGATCTCATATATGCGGCTCAAGAGCTCCAGGTCATCCCATTCCTGCAGGAAATACAATGTTTTCAGAAAGAAGTTGAAGAGAGCGTGATTCTTATCCTCTTCAGGAGTGGATGCCCTCAGCATTTCTGCAAAATACAGCCCATAAGCCATACGCTCCAGATTTGCCCTGATTTTGTGGAAGGATTCCTTAATTTCGCACTGGCTTATGCTGTCAAGATTCCTGTTCTCCATGATGAGGAAATTGCTGAAAGTGAAAAGCTGGGTTCCTCCAAGCAGGCGATTATTCAACCTGCGGACACCCCTTGCCACTGCACTTATCTTTCCTTTTTCAGGGGAAAAAAGTGTCATTACCCTATCCGCTTCACCAATATTCCTGTGTCCCAAAACTATGGCATCGGTCCTGTAAAGACCCATCAATTTTCTCTCCATCTCGAAAATATTATTGCTGGCCCCTGTCAAACTTTCCCCACTGAGGCAATACCTGAATCCAGGTGTTGCCCGGATTTATCTTAAGTTCGGCGCCGTCAGCCATGGTATATATAGTCCTTGCGCTTCTGGAACTCTTTTTCCATTTGATTTCCGTGCAGAAGCCGTCGCTTATGTAATATGCATTGCCGGAACCGGTAGTTTTTATCTCAAGCCGACCTTGCTTATCCGTTACTTTTGTATCATTGAACTGAATAATTATATTTTTAACGAATATAGGCTGACCGGTAACTCTATCAACATGGGGGCTACCGTTTATAAAGCGTTCATATGCCTTTTTGCCTGAATCGTATGTATAGCTTACTCTGTAATTATTGAAATATGTCAGTTTAAACTGTTCCATGACTTCGCCATCCGGAGCCGCATCTTTTTCGTTAAATTTCCATGCTTTCAAATCCACGGGTTTCAAATATCCCCGTTTTTCTGAGGTTTTAAGCATTTTTTCGGTGCTGCTGTATGCGTTGTGAGGCTCCTTGCGGGAACTATCCCTCCAGAAGGTAACGCTGTCATATATGCCATCGATATCATTGATTTTCAATTTCTTGATATCCGAATAACCCTGCGGGCTTGCACCGTAATGCACATATATGCCGTCGTATTCCATGGCGTAATCGATAAAATATGGCCGGGCGCTCCTTACAGGCCCCACTTCACGCACATCCGCCCCCAGGAAAATTGCCAGAAATCTGGTTATACCGCCTTCCGCCAGCACTTCGTAAACAACGCCTGCCTTATCCAACCCCGACTGGGGTCTCGCATGGTACTCGTTTTCTATCATGACTGCCAGAGGTCTTTGATTTGAATATATTTCATCCATATCCTGCAATCCGGTCAGAGGATTTACGGCTTTCGGGGATTCCGGCGTCGCAGGGGAGGTATTTTCAAGCCTTTGTCTGGAATTATCCGCATCAGCAGGATTTTGAGCGGGCAAATCCGTATTTTTTTTACTGCAGCCCGTTTGCAAAAATAACACAAAAATAATTGCAAAAACGATCCATCTCTTTTTTAACATTCAAATACCCTCCTGTCCCGGGAAATCTATCATTCCGGAAATCCCATTTGCAGAAAACTCAACATCGTCATTAAAAGAAAAATTTCAAAAGCCTCCTGAAAAATATTAAATAGGCCACAGCCAATGCATTTAAAGTCGCTATCAATACCGCACCGGCAGCCACATTTTTAGCAATCTCCGCCAAGGGATGATATTTTTCCGTTACCATATCTACGGTGTTTTCGATGGCCGTATTTATCATTTCGGTTATTATCACCATCGCTATGGTAAAAATGACTATCATGAGTTCAAATGCGCTCAAACTGAAGAAAGGGCTAACGGCCAGCACCAGTGCCGCCATTAAAAAATGGATTCTGACATTCCTCTGGGTATTAAAGGAATACATTATACCCGCTATTGCGTAATTGAAACTTTCCAGCAGGGTTCTCGATTTTTTCATGTTATCATAAAGCCTCTCTTTTCAAATTAAAAGCTTCCAAAATTTCTTCTTCCTTCCTTCGCATAATTTTTTTGTTTTTTTCGTCTTCATGGTCATATCCCAGAAGATGCAGCAGCCCGTGAACTGCCAGATATCCCATCTCTCTTTCGAAGGAGTGCCCGTAATCTTCCGACTGCTCCCGGGCCCTTTCCACAGAAATCACAATATCCCCCAGAAGTTTTTCGGCTTCCGGCCCTTCCTGTATAATCTCCCCGCCGGGCGCGCTTTCTCTCATGGCAAACGAAAGCACGTCGGTAGGCGCATCCTTCGCCCTGTACTGCCGGTTCAGCTTGCTGATGTATTCGTCATCCACCAGCACAACGCTTACCTCGGCATCTTGCGGTGCCTTTTCTTGCGCCATAGCGAACTTTAAAATATCCTCAAGCATTCGTTCAAGGCCAGCGTCAATAAGAATCTTTTCCTGACGGTTTCCGATGATGATTTCAGGCATTTTTTGCTTGCTTTCCCTCCAATTCTTTCAATCTATCCGGATATTCTATGCGGGTATGGAATATGCCGGTGAGAACCCTTGAAAATGCTCCGGCTATTCTGTCCAGTTCTTTCAGGGTCAGATCGCTTTCATCCAGCTGGCCGTCGGAAAGTTTTTCCTTTATAATCTGCCTGATAAGGCCGTCGATTTTGCCCGGGGTAGGGCTTGACATGGATCTAACCGCAGCTTCTACAGAATCCGCAAGCATAACTATGGCCACTTCCCTCGTCTGTGGTCTGGGACCTCCGTACCGGAAGCCGTCTTCCTCGGGCATTTTGTCCCCCGCACCTGCTTTATTGTAAAAGTATGAGAGCAGCGTGGTACCGTGGTGCTGAGAAATAAAATCCCTTATTACCTCCGGAAGTCGGTATTCGCCGGCAATTTCCATACCATCTTTTACATGAGATGTAATAATAAGGGCGCTCAGCGTCGGGTTCAGTTTGTCGTGAGGGTTATCTGATGTAAGCTGGTTTTCGATGAAAAAGTATGGTCTCTTTAGCTTCCCGATATCGTGGTAGTTGGCCCCTACCCTGGCCAGAAGCGGGTCAGCGCCAACAGCTTCCGCTGCAGCCTCGGCGAGGTTCCCCACTATAATGGAGTGGTGGTAAGTCCCGGGAGCGTCTATCATCAGTTTTTTCAAAAGGGGCTGGTTTGGATTTGACAGCTCCAGCAGTTTCATAGAGGTCGTTATATCAAAGGCGCTTTCCAAAAACGGAAGAGTGCCTATGGTCAGTACCGACGAAAAAAGTCCGCTCGCAATACCCCAGCTGCTCTGTTTTATTGCAGCCCATAAGGGGTCGTTGTTCAAAAGTTCCAGCCCCATTATGAGAACAAAATCCACGACACCTATTATACCTCCGGACTTTGTGAGGTCAACCCTCTGCGATACCCTGACAGTGCAAAAAACTCCCACTACGGCTCCGAGAAAAGCTACCGTAGAAACGATAAAATCATTTCCAAGCACCAATCCCACTGCTATGCTCATGATAAAGCCAGAAACGAGTGCAATGGACGGGCTTATCAAAATCGATATGAGCATACTGCCGGCAGCCAGGGGAATAAGGTAATTTGAAATGGTTTTAACTGCCATGGAAATAACAAGGGTGGATAGGATTATCAATGCCAAGAGGCTTAAATAGTGTTCATTTTCAAACAATTTTCTATGAAAAAAATATATGGCGAATATCAAAATGCCTTCCAGCAGAGCCGATATGAGCACGGTTCCTGCAAAAAGGCTCAAATTGGCGCGTTTGTCCTGAGCCAGCAGACCGAGTTCCTTTAAAAGTTCTATTTGTTCTGCGGTTACGGTTGCTCCCTTTTCTATCAATATCTGATTTCTGGCTATTTTTACCGGTTCAACGGAATCCATGGCTGCCTGCTGTTCTTTCTCGGTTGCTTCCCGGTCATAAACCATATTGGGTTTAATTGAAGAAAAAGCTATGTCTTCCCCCATGTTTTTCAATTGCTGGGGAAGTTTTATGTTTCGAAATTCCTCTATAATATATGTTTTAGCTCTGTCTATGGAATCCTCTTTTACGCCGCCTTCCATAACCTTTTCCAGAATGGCTTTCGTAATAGTCTCCAGTTCCATCAGGCTTGAATTGTCCGCTCGAATAGCCTGCGAATATGTTTCTTCGGCAAGATTCTTATTTATGATGTGCTTCAAAGCGTCAATTTTTCCCTGCTCGTCCAGATAATCCCTGGATCTTACCTGCTTTATGCTTGAAAATATCTGTGTTATTTCATTTTTGGCTTCCTGTGCAATGCTGTGATCCAGTATATATTTTTTTGACACAGAATCTGCCGCAGCCTGACGGAGTTTTCGGGTGGCGACGGTATTGACGGCATCTTTGCGCGCCCTAATGTCCTCCTGAGCCACATCCCCAACTTTTATATCATATTTTTGTGGCAGTATGCTGATATATATCAAAGTGGCCAATGCCATAAAGAAAAAAAAACCGAGCGCCGTTTTCCTTGCAATTTTATTGTATAACAACGCCACGCGTAACTTTTTTGGGCGCAAATTGCTGCCGATAGCCACAAAATCACTCCCCATTTTGCTGGCGCTTTTCCTCAAATCTTTCGTAAGCTTTTATGATTCTCTGCACCACTTCATGACGCACAACATCCCTGTCGTCAAGATATATAAATTCGATGCCCTTTATCCCTTTCAGCACCTGCTTCACTTCTTCTAGCCCGGAAAATACGCCCTTGGGCAAGTCCACCTGAGTGATGTCCCCGGTGACCACCGCTCTGGAGCCGAATCCCAATCTGGTAAGAAACATTTTCATCTGCTCGGAAGTGGTGTTCTGTGCTTCATCCAGGATGATAAAGGAATCATCCAGTGTCCTGCCCCTCATGTACGCCAGGGGAGCCACTTCAATCAGGCCCTTTTCCATAAGGCGGCGGAAGGTATCAACCCCAAGAATATCGTACAGTGCGTCGTAAAGCGGCCTTAGGTAAGGGTCTACTTTATCCTGCAAATCGCCCGGCAAAAAGCCGAGTTTTTCTCCCGCCTCCACTGCGGGTCTTGTCAGGATTATCCTATTTACTTCCTTTTCCTTAAAAGCAGTTACAGCCATTGCCATTGCAAGGTATGTTTTTCCGGTTCCTGCAGGGCCTATTCCGAAGACTATATCGTTGTTTTTAATGGCCTGAATATAAAGCTTTTGGCCGATAGTTTTGGGTTTTATTGGCTTTCCCCGGTGTGTGAAACAGACAATATCATCGTATAAATCGGTAATTTTCTCCTCTTTGCCGTCTCTTACAAGGCCTGCAAAATATTTTACTTCCGCGGCGGTCAATTGATTGCCTCCTCTTATGACTTCCAGCAAATGCGTGAAAAGTTTCCGGACCGATTCCACATTCTCGGAGTCGCCCAGAATGGTTATATTGCCATCCCTGGTAAGTACTTTTACCTTAAATGCTTCTTCTATAAATCTGATGTTCTCGTCTCTGTTTCCAAACAGGAACGCAAGACTGGTGATATCATTCACCGATACTTTCGATTCTGCCAGGTTTTTCCCCAAATTTTCTCCTCCTTAATAAATCTTTTGCTCCCTTCCTATATCTTCAACGACTTCCAGCGTCATGGTTCCGATTATGCTTTTTTCGTCGGAGTCCAGCGAAAAATCCATGCTTTTTCTGGTTATTTTGATATCTTCAGGAAGGCTTTTTAGCTGCTCCATAAGCTGTTTTTCGGCTTCCCGAGTTGCTTCGTCCACTCCGATGAACTTCTTTTTGGACTCCACTTCCTTGTAATATATTACATCGAAAATGAGATTCCCCAGGCTTTCCGGCAGCAATCTGGTTTGGCCTGCTGTTTCTATTTCATAAAGTGCAAACGGCAGGCTTCCCCATTGAAAACTCCATGTGCTTTTTCCCATATGCAGCCTGTAAGCCTTTTTAACCCGGCCCGTGGGAAGCCTTTCCTCCATCACCAGAGGCACGACTACAGCCTTCTGGTACCATGTCCTCGCTTTTACGATACCCCTGGCATGAACAAGTACGGCTTCGGATGGGTTCAGCAGTCCATCGTCTTGCTTTCGGTCCGGTTTGTTCAAAATCCTGCCGGTTATCAATATATCCCCAGCGCTTACAGTGTCGCCCGGTTTTACCAGCGCTTCTCCTTTGAAAGGTATGATTTCATAAATTATACCGTCCTTCGAAGCTATTATATCACAAGGTGAATTTTCTTCAAGTTCCGGCGGCAATTTCTTTTTTACCAGTTCCACTACCAGTCTGGAACCTTTTATCCGGATTTCTCCCCAGGCAATTTCTTTATGCTGCTGAAGGATTTTATCAATATAATATTTTTTATCCAGACTGTACTTGAATGTGCCCTCTTTGAGCCCCCACCGCCTCAAATCATTTTCAATCGACTTTTTTATTTCTGCATCCTGAGATATGACATCTATGCTCCAGATGAATGAAGACAGAAAGTATATCGAGGCGATAAACATTACGGCTCCTGCCAGAAGCATTTTTCGCCTCTTCAGACTGTTCAGCATTAATAAAAGGCCCGCTCTGCGGAGGATAAAAATGCGGCAGCCCGTTTTTCTTGTCAAGCGGCTCAGTTTGAAAAAGCTGCTGACATTTATCCCGGCTGTTAAAGTATTATCATCAATGCGCTTTATGTCCCACAGATATATGCCCTTCAAAGCGGCCTGGTTCAAAAGCCTTTCGGCGTGTTCCCCGGTTATTTTTATAATAACATATCCCCGAAAATAATTCCATAGCCTTATTAGTAGCAATTCCGCCCCCCCCTGCGGCCTCAATCCTCAAATTCTATGGATTTGATGCGGCCTTCTATGGCTGCCTCGTCAGCTATCAGGGATTTTATCAGAAGGTCTTCGCCTTTTACAATCAAAGCCCCTTCACTCATATTCAAGCGAACTTTATCCGGGGTGTATTCCACTATTCCCCTATGGTTTTCGATAAAAAGGGCAATGCTGCCGGTAATGACGATTCTCGGAAGATTCAATACGATATCCCCCGGCAGGTCCAATGCATTGGAAATTCGTTTTTTAATTCCGTCTGCCATTTAGATCCCTTCTTAAACTAATATGGATTCTTTAAAAATTTATTCTTCAAATGCAGGATAAATTACAAAAAAATGTTTACAGGCTTTTCAATAACTAAAAAGGATTAGAACTTAAAAAGGATTTGCCCTGCGGCAAATCCTTTCTGCATCCCTTGGCTTAAGCTTCTTATTTCTTTTTTTATTGAAGCAGCTTTTTTACAAGAGCATTCACCACTCTGCCATCAGCCCTGCCCTTGATTTTCGGCATGATGGCGCTCATGACCCTGCCCATATCCTTTGCGCTGTTTGCGCCGACTTCAAATATGGTCTGGCGCACTATTTCTTCCACTTCATCATCGGTCAACTGCTGAGGGAGGTAACTCATCAATATATCTATTTCTTGTCCCAGCTTTTGAGCCTGTTCGGTCCTTCCGAGCCGTTCAAACTCATCCTTGTCGTCTTTCAGTTTCTTTACTTCCCTGGATATTACTTCTATGACCTCTCCATCATCCAGTTCATGAAGTCTTTCCTTTTCGGCGTAAAGAATAGCGGACCTGGCCATCCTTATCACCGACAATCTGTCCTTATCGCCCTCTTTTAAGGCGGCCTTCATGTCCTGATTCAACACATCCTTAATAGACATGCCATCTCTCCTCAATACTTGTGAAATTTTCTTCTTCTGGCCGCTTCGGATTTTTTCTTTCTTCTCACGCTGGGTTTTTCATAGTGTTCGCGCTTCCTGACTTCCGAAAGCACGCCAGCTCTTTGGCACTGGCGCTTGAATCTCCGAAGCGCGTTGTCCAGTGATTCATTTTCCCCTACTCTTACTTCCGCCATTTTACTCCCTCCCTCCGCTGCTCTTTTGCTGGAACATTCATTATTATAAGGTTTTGAAACGCTTGCGTCAATATCAACCCGGAGGCCATGTCATAAATCTGCCTCCAAGAAGATGAAAATGCAGGTGGCTCACCGTTTGCCCTCCATCATTTCCTGTATTGACAACCAGCCTGAATCCCTTATTATCTATATTATTTTGCCTGGCGAGGTTTTGTGCCGTTTTGACGATTTTATTTAAAATTTCTTTGTTTTCGTCATTTATCTCCATGATTGAAGCCAGATGTTTTTTGGGAACTATCAGGAGATGGATAGGAGCTTGAGGATTAATGTCTTTAAAGGCTATTACATCGTCATCCTCAAAGACGGTATTCGCAGCCATTTCATGCTCGGCGATCTTGCAAAATATGCAGTCCATTACTTCCCACCTCCTTGTCATGAAGTTATTGAATATTATTCTTAGAATTATTCCACACCAAAGTCTATATTTCCTGCTTGCGGCAAAATTTTTTTATCCAAAATTAATCAATCATCTCTCCAATGAGGTGATCCGAAGTATTATCCTTTAGAATCACCATCACGAGCTTATTGTGAAGGTTTTCTCCTGATGAAGCCACAACCTTCATGTAATTTCCGGTCAGCCCTTCATATGTGTTAATATCCGTCTTTTCTTCAAACAATACTTCCGCCGTTTTTCCCAAAAATTTTTGCCGGAAATTTTTTTCCATTTTTTGACTTAAATCTATTAACCGACGGCTCCTCTCTTCCTTCACGCTCTTTTTTACAGGGTTTGGCATGTTGGCCGCAGGGGTGCCCTCCCTTGGTGAAAACGGAAAAACATGGAGCCGGGAAAAGCCCGTTTGCTGTATAAAATCAAAGGTTATGTCAAATTCTTCCCGCGTTTCCCCGGGAAAGCCCACTATGACATCAGTGGTAATGGAAACATCGGGCATTTTTATCCGGATGTATTCTATCCTTTCGCTGAATTGTGCGGTGGTGTAGCGGCGGTTCATGCGCTCAAGCACGCTGTCGCAGCCGCTCTGCAGCGGTATGTGAAAGTGATGGCAGAATTTCTTCAGTACAGTTAGTCCGTCTACAAATTCATCCGTGAGTTCCAGAGCTTCTATCGAGCTAAGCCTTATTCTCTCTATGCCTTCGATATCGGAAATTCTACGTACCGCCTCCAGTAAAAGATTATTTTTCTCCCCAAAGTCATGTCCATAAAATCCCAGATGAATTCCCGTGAGCACAATTTCTTTGAATCCTTCTGAAGCCAGTTCTTTCGCCTCTTTTATAACGCTTTCCAGCGGTCTGCTCCTGACTGGCCCCCTCGCATAGGGTATGATGCAGTATGAGCAGAACATATTGCACCCTTCCTGTATTTTCAAAAAGGCTCTGGTCTTTTGCCGCAGACCTTTGAAAGCTATTTCCTCAAAGGTCCTCTCGCTCATGATGTCATCCACACGGACGATTTGTTGGTGCTTTTTGACTGCATCCTCCACGAGGTCCACTATGCGCCTTCGGTCTTTTGTTCCGATGACCACATCCACCCCCTTTATTCGGGATATCTCATCAGCCTTGAGCTGCGCATAGCATCCCACAACCGCCACCCTGGCCTGAGGGTTTATCCGGGAAGCTTTCCTTATCATCTGTCTTGATTTTCGGGCGCTTTCATTTGTCACATCGCATGTGTTAATTACATAAACGTCCGCCCGGTTTTCAAAATCCACCACTTCATATCCGCGCTCTTTAAAGAGTTCGGCCATGGCGTCCGATTCATACTGATTTACTTTGCATCCTAGGGTATAAAAAGCTACTTTAGGCATTTTTACCTCCCAGTTCGCCCAGTTCGTACATTATTGCGGCGCAAACCGCTATGGCAGCGGTTTCAGACCTCAAAATCCGCGGTCCCAGGCTTACAGGCACGGCACCGAAGCCTTTCGCCTTTGTTATTTCTTCTCCTGTAAAGCCTCCTTCCGGCCCAATAAAGACCGCAATTTTTGCCGTATTATAGTTATTTGCTTGAGTCAGAGCACTCTTCAAAAAGCACGACCTCTCCTGTTCCCATGGTATGATGGCGATATCATAATCTTTTATATCCTTCAGGCTGTCGTCAAAGCCCTTGACATCGAATATCTGGGGAATATCCATGCGCATGCACTGTTTTGATGCTTCCATCACTATTTTTCTCCAACGCTGCATCCGTTTTGAAAGCTTCTGCCGTGAAAGTTCTACTATCGTCCTTTCGGTTATCATCGGAACAAACTTGGATACGCCTATTTCAGTGTTTTTTTGAAGGATATAATCCATTTTATCCCCTTTAGGCAAGCTTTGAAACAGGGTGATTACCGGTTTTATATTATCTTTTATATTTTTCTCTATAATTTTTGTTTTTATTTGAATATGTTTCGCATCTATCTCCTCTATGACTGCTATTGCCTCTGTGTTCCTGCCGTCGGAAAGCCTGAGAATGTCACCGGGTTTATGCCTCAACACTTTCATTATATGATGGGCGTCATCTCCGGAAATTACCACGGTTTCATTTAGGTAAAAATCTTTAAAGACAAAAAACCTGGGCGTAAAATTCACCCCCATCAGTTTCCGATGGGGGCCTGTCTCGATGCCAGCGCAACCCATTCGCCCTTTTCAGACTCCTCAATCACATCAAATCCATTTCTCTCCAGGGCTTCCACCACAGAAAGCTTCCGGTCTCTTATAATTCCCGACGCTAGAAAAACGCCGCCCTCCTTGAGGCTCAGGGGCACCTGCCCGCTCAAATCAATTATGACGTCTGCAATTATATTGGCTACAATAATATCCGCCTTGAAAGAAATATTCCTCAATCCTTCGCCCTTTATCACCTTTACGACAGCGTTCAAATTGTTTCTTTCAACGTTTTCCCCGGCAACCTTCACCGATACTTCATCCCTGTCAATGGCCAGCACCCGGGAAGCTCCAAGTTTCCCGGCAGCTATGGAAAGAATGCCCGAACCGCATCCTATGTCTATCACACTAAAATCTCTTTTCATATATTTTTCAAGAAGTTCCATGCAAAGCCTTGTGGTTTCATGCGTACCGGTTCCAAAGGCCATGCCGGGGTCCAGGTCTATCACGACTTCACCCGCCTGCGGAAGGTATTCCTCCCAGGAAGGCTTTACTACCAAAGTTTTTCCGATGCGTGTGGGTTTGTAGTATTTCTTCCAAGCATTGGCCCAATCCTCATCGGAAATGATGGTAATTGCCATCTCGCCTCTGCCCATGTTCAAACCAAATTCCGGAAGCCGTTTTACTCCTTCCTCAATCTCCCTGACTCTTTCGGCAAGACTGCTGTCTTCCACCAGATAGCCGGTTACCACGGCTTCTTCAAAATCGATACCCTCAGGTACTTCCATATAATCCCATTGTGCTTCATCCTGAGGTCTAAGGTAAATTCTCGGGTCTTCTATCACGACGCCCATAACGCCGGCTTCATAGAACAGATTTGCCACGGCTTCAATGGCTTCGGTGGAAGTTTTGATTTTGATTTCAACCCAATTCATGTTTACCTCCCAGCTATACGCCAAAGGCATCTTTCATCTTGCCGAAAAACCCTTTTGACGGACTCTTTATCTCTTCGCCGCTTATATCGGCAAATTTTCTGAGAATTTCCTTTTGCTTTTCGTTCAGTTTTTCGGGTATGACCACATTCACCCTTACGTGCAGGTCTCCACGACCGTATCCCTTAATATGAGGAATGCCTTTTGCCTTCAGGCGGAAATTCGTACCCGGCTGTGTCCCCTCGGGGATTTTGAGCTTCACCCTGCCGTCCAGCGTGGGCACTTCTATTTCATCGCCAAGAGCCGCCTGCACAAAAGATATGTGTGCATCGTAAATCAGGTCGTCTCCCTGCCTTATGAACAGCTTGTGCGGCTTCACACGAATCACCACATACAGGTCTCCCGGGGGGCCGCCACGCTCCCCGGGCTCTCCTTCCCCGCTTACCCTGAGGCGGGAACCGGTATCCACGCCCGGGGGAACTTTTATTTTTATCTTTCGATGCGCCCTCATCATTCCCCTGCCGCTGCAATGAGGACAGGGCTCTTCTATGATGGTGCCCTTGCCGCCGCATCTTGTACACGTGGTTATATTGACAAAGCGTCCGAAGGCCGTGTTCTGCACGTTTCTAACCTGGCCGGTGCCCCCGCATACCGGACATGTCTTGGGACGCGTCCCGGGTTTGGCGCCGGTGCCCTGGCATCTTTCGCACTTTTCCATGCGGGCAACCTGTATTTCTCTTTCTATACCTGCTGCCGCTTCTTCCAGGGAAATCTCCAGATCGTAAAGCACATCAGCTCCGCGAACAGGCCCTTGCCGCCTTGTTGCTCCAAATCCGCCCCCGAAAAAGTTTTCAAAGATATCTCCGAAGAAATCTCCGCCAAAACTGCCGAAATCGCCAAAATCTCCGAACCCGCCAAAATTGCCGGCATCAAAATCGCCCTGACCCATGCCGGCATGGCCGAACTGGTCGTACCGGGCCCGCTTTTCGGGGTCTTTCAGTACTTCGTAAGCTTCGTTTATTTCTTTGAATTTTTCTGCGGCATCTTTATCATTTTTGTTCACATCGGGATGATACTGTCGCGCCAGTTTTCTGTAAGCCTTTTTTATTTCATCTTCTGATGCGTCTCTTTTTACGCCGAGCACTTCATAATAGTCTTTTTTGGCCAATCGGCATCACTCCAATTAAAAGCCGGCCCAAAAGGGCCTGCCTTTATTTCTTGTCGTTATCGTCCATCACTTTATAATCCGCATCCACTACCTTTTCATCCTTTTTTCTTTCTCCGGCGGTACCGCCAGCGAATGGACCCGATCCGGCTCCGGGGTTGAAGTTCGCCTCGCCGGGGTTCCCCTGACCCGCGGATTGATACAGTTTTGATGAAATGTCGTAAAATACCTTTGTCAAATCATCGGTAGCTTTCTTTATCTTTTCGACATCATCTGTTTCAAGAGATTTTTTAACATTTTCTATTTCTTTTTTCACCTTTTCCGCATCTTCCTGGCTAATTTTGTCTTTTAAGTCTCCCAGCATCTTTTCCGACTGATATATCAGAGAATCCGCATGGTTCTTTGCTTCAATCTTTTCTTTTTTCTTCCTGTCCTCTTCGGCATATTTTTCCGCGTCTTTGACCATCTTCTGTATTTCTTCTTCTTTCAGACCTGTCGATGAAGTTATGGTAATCTTTTGCTCCTTGCCTGTTCCCAGATCCTTTGCGGAAACGTGTACTATGCCGTTTACATCGATGTCAAAGGTCACTTCGATGCGGGGAACTCCTCTGGGAGCCGGAGGAATTCCAGTAAGCTGAAATCTGCCCAGTGTAACGTTGTCGGCTGCCATGGGCCTTTCGCCCTGAAGCACGTGTATATCCACGGCAGTCTGGCCGTCGGCAGCGGTGGTGAATATCTGGCTCTTGGATGTTGGTATGGTGGTATTCCGTTCTATAAGCTTTGTGAATACACCGCCGAGGGTCTCAATGCCCAGCGAAAGCGGTGTGACATCCAGGAGCACCACATCATGCACTTCGCCCGCCAGCACGCCCGCCTGGATGGCCGCGCCCATGGCCACCACTTCGTCCGGGTTTACGCCCTTGTGCGGTTCCTTGCCGATGAATTTCTTAATGGCTTCCTGAACCGCGGGTATCCTTGTGGAACCTCCAACAAGAATGACCTTGTCGATGTCCTGTGGTTTAAGTCCTGCATCGCTCAAAGCCCTCTGGGTGGGCCCAATGGTTGCCTCTACCAGATCCCGCGTAAGCTCTTCAAATTTAGCTCTTGTAAGGGTAATGTCCAAATGTTTTGGGCCGCTTGCATCTGCGGTTATGAAAGGCAGATTGATATTTGTGGTCACCATGCTGGACAGTTCGATTTTGGCTTTTTCAGCCGCTTCTTTCAACCGCTGGAGGGCCATGCGGTCTTTCCGCAAATCTATGCCGTGTTCCTTTTGAAATTCATTAGCTACATAGTCGATGATGCGCTGGTCGAAATCGTCGCCTCCAAGCCGGTTGTTTCCGCTGGTGGCTTTTACCTCAAAGACGCCGTCGCCGAGCTCCAGTATGGAAACATCGAAAGTGCCGCCTCCCAAATCATACACCAGTATTGTATGATCTTCGCCCTTATCAAGACCATAAGCCAGAGCCGAAGCCGTAGGCTCGTTGATTATTCTCAGCACTTCCAGGCCCGCAATTTTGCCTGCATCCTTCGTCGCCTGCCTCTGGCTGTCGGTAAAATAAGCCGGAACTGTGATTACAGCCTGAGTGATTTTTTCACCCAGATAGCTTTCGGCATCTTGTTTAAGCTTCTGCAAAATCATGGCAGAAATTTCCTGAGGTGTATAAGCTTTGCCGTCAATATTTACTTTGTAGTCGGTTCCCATATGTCTTTTGATTGAAATTACTGTCCTTTCGGGATTTGTAATAGCCTGGCGTTTTGCCAGTTGCCCCACCAGGCGTTCTCCATCCTTTGTGAAAGCGACCACAGAAGGTGTAAGCCTTGATCCCTCGCTGTTGGGGATTACTACAGGCTGGCCTCCTTCCATATATGCAACTACCGAGTTTGTAGTGCCGAGATCAATACCTATTACTTTGCCCATAAAAACACCTCCGTTATTTTTTTGCGACTTTGACCATGCTGGGTCTTATTACTTTAGCATGATAAAGGTAACCCTTTTGCAAAACTTCAATTACAGTGTCGTTCTCGTGTTCATGGCTCTCCATCTGCATAACCGCTTCGTGAAACCGCGGGTCAAAAATTTTCCCCACAGCCTCGATCTCTCTGACCTCATATCTTTCCAGCAAATTTTTGAGCTGCTGGTAAATCAGCTGTATTCCTTTATATACAGGACCCTCCCTGTCTTCTATGGAATCCAGGGCCCTTTCAAAATTATCCACCACGGGAAGGATGTCTTTTATCAATTGTTCTGCCGCATAAAGGTGTATTTCTTGAATTTCTTTCTGCGTCCTTTTTCTGTAGTTGTCAAAATCCGCCTGAACTCTATACCAGCGGCTTTTGTATTCATCTATCTCCTTCTGTTTGTCATCCAGAGCCTTTTCCAGAGCCTCTATTTTTTGTTTCAAATCATCATAGCTGGCATCAGTTTGATTGATTTCCTTTTCTTTGGCTTCATCAGCCATATTTTCATCGCTTTTTTTTGCACTTGTATGGCTTTTTTCCGCAAAAGAATTTTCTATTTCTTTATCTTTATCTTCTCCGGGCTTTAAATTCATTCGAATCACCTCACCTTTAGTTTAAAAGTCCATATCCCCCAATCCACCAGTTGTGTCCGCTCCGGGTTTGCCCGGATTTGATTCATCTCTTTTCTTGATTATCGTATCTATCCTGAGTATGGCTTCGGCTACTTCACCCGCAGCCTTGATGGCATGCAGCTTTACCAGTGCGGGATCTAGCACTCCCAGTTCCACCATGTCCGCAACTTCTCCGCTTTCACAGTTGATTCCGATGGATGATCTGTTTTTCTCGGCCTGGGAAAAGCTCACTTCCTCCATCTTTTCCAGCGGGTTGAATCCGGCATTATACACTATCTGTGCCAGCGGTCTTTTCAGTGCGGTACATACGCATTCCACACCATATGAGGCCATGCTCTTCATCTTTTCCTTTTCTCTTTCAAGTTCCCTGGAAACTGCCATTTCCACGGCTCCTCCGCCCGGAACCATTCCGAAAAGCACGGCGGCTTGCAAGGATGATGCGGCGTCTTTTGCTATGCGTTCTCTCTCCCCCACTATTTCCTCAGTTGCCGCACCCACCAGAATGGTGGCTATCGGTTTGCCCTTGCCCCCCACTATCCTTATCTGTTCCAGCTTCTCATCTTCATACACCCTGTCGGCACGGCCTATGTAGTTTTGTATCTCCTGTGCCGGTTTTTTAAGGCCCATGCGCTTTATTATCCTGGCGCCCGTATGTTCCGACACCCTTTCCAGATCTTTTCGCGACACCCTTTCAATTACAATTACACCGGCATCCGTCAGGAGTTCCTCGGCTTCGTCGCTTACATTCTTATCCACAAGAATGAGATTAATGTTCAAATCTATTATTTTCTTAATGTTCTCCGCAAATTCCTGCTTGAGTTCAAGATGACGGGCAAACCCGGCTTCAGTCCTAAGGGCCTCCGGAGCTATCTCTTCGGGTTCCAGTGCGTCGTCCACTAAAAGTATCCTCACATCGTTGATTTCGCCGGGCATCTGCTTATTCATTTTCTCCTTATCTATTATTATGCCCATGAAGACTTCATTCTCTGCCCCCGCCCGGGACATTACGATGTCTTTCAATTTGAAATTCTTTTCTTTCAGCTTTTCCTCTCCGATAAGTTTTGCAGCTTTGGTAACAAGCTCAGCTATATCCTCATGCTCCCGCCCGGCTATCAGGGCTACACTCTTCAGTGCGGGGTCGTTTATGTCCTTTACGGGAATAATGTTTGCGCTGAGAATTTCCTGAGCTTTATTCACTCCGAATTTTATACCTTCTATAACCCTCGCCACAGGAACACCTTTCAAAATCTGGTTTACGCCTTCCGAAACCATGGTTCCCGCCATTATAGTGGCTGTGGTTGTGCCGTCACCTACTTCCTCTTGCTGAGCTTTTGCAATGTTGATTAGCATTTTGGCAGCGGGATGGTTTACGTCCATCTGCTTCAATATTGTGACTCCGTCATTTGTGATGGTAACTTCTCCGAACCTGTCAACCAGCATTATATCCAGTCCTTTGGGCCCTATTGTGCCTTCAACGGCTGAAGCTACGGCTCTTATGGCATTTGAGTTTGTAATGAGAGCTGCCAGTTTTTCGTCAACTTCCTGGGCGTTGTTGTTCTTAAACGTCAAAATCAAAACCTCCTTAATGTTTTGCTGCTGCGGAAGAAAACCCCGCCCGCAGGTCGGGGTTCGCAATCCGCTCTTAGTGCTTCAAATTAATTCTTAGTGCTTCATATTATTTATAATAATGACGATATGGCTTTGTTGAGATAGTCCGTAACTTTTTCAAGTATAGAAAAAACTCTGGAGTATTCCATACGGGTTGGGCCGATTATTCCGCAAATGCCCAAGTTTTTATCTTCAACAAAAAATCCTGTGGTGACAATGCTCAGTTCCTGAAATTCGCTCCACGGATTCTCGCTTCCTATGGTGACCGTTATATTATTTGGCTTGCAGGAAGTCTTGAGAGCTCTTATAATCAAATCATGCTTTTCCATGAGCGATAGAAAATTCCTGGCTCTTTCCACATCTCTGAATTCCGGAAATTCGAGCATCTTTGAGCTTCCCGACGCGTAGACCCTGTTGTTCTCCTTTGTATCGTCAAGATTTTCCATCAATAAGTCAAGCAAAAAGTTTAAAACATTGTCATACTCTATCATATCATCTTTTATGGAATTCATAACATCCTGAGTTATGTCTTCAAGGGCTTTGCCCGCAAGACTGCTGTTTAATGCATTTGATATCCTCTGCAAATCGGAGTCGGTCAAATTTTGCGGTATCTCGATAATATGATGGCTGACCGTGCTGTAATTTGTCACTATTATCATGAGGCCTTTCTTTTCTTCTAACCGAATTATCTGCACATGCTTCAATCTGCTGGATTCAAGCTGGGGCCCCAGGATAATGGCTGTGTAGCTTGTAAGCTTGGATATTACCTTCCCGGCTTCCTCAATCAGTTCTTCCAGCTCTTTTGCACGCTTTTTGAGAAGTCTCTTAATAATGGACTGTTCATAATCGTCCAGTTTCCTGGAAGGCATAAGAAAATCGACATAAAACCTGTAACCTTTATTTGACGGTATGCGCCCCGCTGATGTATGGGGCTGCGAGAGATACCCCAGTTCTTCCAGGTCCGCCATTTCATTGCGGATGGTGGCGGGGCTGATTCCGATATGATATTTTCTTGCAATGGTCCGGGAGCCAATAGGCTCGGCCGTAGCTATATAGTCATCTATGATTGCTGAAAGGATTTTCATCTTTCTTTCATCAAGCATAAGTTTCACCTCTTTTTAGCACTCTTTATGCGAGAGTGCTAAAATTCTACTTAAAAAAATATCACTTCGGTTTTTGTTTGTCAAGAAGATTAAGGCAAAAATTCTGCAAACACTTCATTGGCCAGATCCAGGCCTTTTGGAGAAAGTTTAATGTGCGTATCATCTTCTTCCAGGAGGCCCGATGATGAAAGTTTCCGAACAGCACGGTCATAAATCTCGTGAATATCTTTTCCAAATCGCCTTCTAAAAGCCCTCTTATCCAATCCTTCCAACAACCTCAGCCCCAAAAAGCAAAATTCAGCCTGCTGCTCCATGGCATCTAGATATTCCTTGTTTTCCACCGGAAGTATGCCCTGCAAAAGACTGTTTATATATTCATCAGGCGAAGGAAAGTTGCAAAATCTGCAACCATCCATGAAAGAGTGGGCTCCTGCGCCCAGCCCCAGATAGTCCTCATACTTCCAGCAGGCTGTATTGTGGCGGGACGTTCGGCCGTGAACAGCAAAATTGGATATCTCATAATGTATAAATCCATTTCCGGTTAAATACTTCACCGCTTTATGGTACATATCCCGTTCCTCTTCCTCGGTCGGGAGCTGCAGCAGCCCCCGCTCCTGCATTTCGAAAAAAATCGTGCCCTTTTCAACAGTAAGCGAATAGCAGGATATATGTTCGGGAGAAAACGCAGTCAGATATTCCAGGGTCTCCATGAAGTCCGAAACAGTTTGCCCGGGCAATCCAAATATCACATCCGCATTGATGTTGTCAAAGCCAGCTTCCCTAGCCATTTTAAAACATTCTTCAAATTCTTTTGCAGAATGAATTCTGCCCATCATTCTCAAAAGCCTGTCCTGATAAGCTTGAAGCCCCAGACTTAGGCGGTTTACCCCCAGCTTTTTCAGAACAAGAAGTTTCTGGCGGCTCAAAGTCCCCGGATTTGCTTCTACGGTAAATTCAATGCCGTGTTTTATACGAAAGTGCCGCATAATCCAGTCAATCAATGTTTTCAAATCGATTTCGCTCAAAAAGGTCGGAGTACCGCCGCCGATATAAATTGTTTTGACGGGCCGCTCTATATGGCTGTACAATAAAATTTCTTTTTGCAGAGCCTCTAAATAAGGATGAACAAGCTCCGGGGCAACATATGAGTTGAAGTCGCAGTAATTGCATTTTTTTGCGCAAAAGGGAATATGGATATACAGTGAAAAATCTCTCGTTTTGCTACTCAATTTTCAAAACCGCCATGAAAGCTTCCTGCGGCACTTCAACATTCCCCAGCTGGCGCATCCTTTTTTTGCCTTCCTTTTGCTTTTCGAGAAGCTTTTTCTTTCTGGTCACATCCCCGCCGTAGCATTTTGCAAGCACATTTTTCCTCATGGCGCTCACCGTTTCCCGGGCTATTATTTTCCCTCCGATGGCGGCCTGTATGGGTATCTCGAAGAGGTGGCGGGGAATTACTTCTTTCAGTTTTTCCACCATCTGACGGCCGCGGCCTGCGGCCTTATCCTTATGGACAATGAAAGAAAGCGCATCTACCGCTTCGCCGTTTATAAGTATGTCCAGCTTGACAAGATCGGATTTTTTATAGCCCGAAATTTCATAATCCAGCGAAGCATATCCTCTGGTCCGGGATTTTAGTTGATCGAAAAAATCATATATTATTTCAGAGAGCGGCATGTCATATTTCAATATAACCCTTTTTTGATTTATATACTGCATATCCTTAAAAGTACCGCGCTTGTCCTGGCACAGTTCCATTACGGTTCCCACGTATTCGGTGGGAAGCATTATGGAAGCATCCACATACGGTTCTTCAATATATTCTATTTCCGTAGGGTGCGGAAAATTTGTGGGATTGTCCACATCGATTTTATCTCCGTTGGTTTTTGTAACTTTATAGATTACGCTGGGTGCAGTGGTTATAAGGTTCAGGTCGTATTCCCGCTCGAGCCGTTCGCATATTACATCCATATGAAGCAGTCCGAGAAAGCCGCATCGGAATCCGAATCCTAGAGCCGCCGAAGTTTCGGGTTCAAAGAATAAAGATGCATCGTTCAATCGCAGTTTCCCCAGAGCATCTTTCAGGTTTTCATAATCCTCTCCCTCTGCGGGGTACATGCCGCAGAACACCACCGGCACTGCTTTCTTATAGCCGGGCAGGGGTTTTTCCGCAGGTCTTTCGGCATCGGTAATGGTGTCGCCCACCCGGGTGTCGGTAACATTTTTTATGCTGGCCACCACATATCCGACTTCTCCGGCCTTAAGGCTGTCGACAGCCACCATGTCCGGCTTAAAAACTCCAACTTCGGCAACTTCAAAAGTTTTACCCGTAGACATCATTTTTATAATCTTTTTGGGAAATATTTCTCCTTCCATAACTCGCACGAAGGCGACAGCCCCCTTGTAGGAGTCATAAAAAGAGTCGAATATCAGAGCTCTCAAAGGGTCTTCGATGCGCCCTTTTGGCGGAGGTATAAGCTTTACGACAGCCTCCAGCACTTCCTTCACCCCGATGCCTTCTTTGGCCGATGCAAGTACCGCTTCCTCGGTGGAAAGGCCGATTATGTCTTCTATTTCTCTTTTTGTCTCTTCAGGATCGGCACTTGGAAGGTCGATTTTATTTATAACCGGCACTATTTCAAGGTTATGTTCCAACGCAAGATATGTGTTGGCCAATGTCTGCGCCTCAATCCCCTGAGTGGCGTCCACCACCAGCAGCGCTCCTTCGCAGGCTGCAAGGCTTCTTGAAACCTCGTAATTAAAATCCACGTGTCCGGGTGTATCAATCAAATTAAGCAGGTAATCCTGCCCATCATCCGCGCGATATATCATCCGAACCGCCTGGGCTTTGATTGTTATTCCTCTCTCCCTCTCCAATTCCATTTTATCCAGGACCTGGTCCTCCATCTCCCTGGCGGGTATGGTATCCGTATACTCCAGGAGTCTATCCGCTAAAGTGGATTTTCCGTGATCAATATGGGCTATAATGCAGAAGTTCCTGATTCTTTCGCGGGGTATAGACATATATTCCACCTCATTTTGCTTTCCATTTTACATTCAATTATACATTTTGGTGGATTTTTTATCAAGATTCACCCCGCTCTTTAATATAAATCCCAAATCTATCAAAGGGTGCAGTGTGAAATCCCTGCCTGACAATTTTATGCGGACCAGTTTCTTGTCTGCATAGAAATCTGCTATTTTGAAGGTCCCGTAAAATTGCCGGCGCGCGCCCATTAGCGAGATTTCATAAACCCTGCTTTGAAAGTCAAAATCAAAATCAAAACTATCAGGCTTTTTATCAAGACCCATCATAGTGTAAACTCCGGCCTCAGCCAACCGAAGCCCCATGCAAAGAACAAAGAAAAAGATTATAATCAATGTAAATAAATCTTTATAATTCACGCATACTCACCTTTCTCGCTTTAAAGCTCCTGCGTCCGCAACATTATGAAATTAGACATATATTGAAAACTGCTTTCCGCAAAAGTAATCTTCGAATCATGATTGTACTTTCTTTAGATTTTTATACTCGTTTTTTATTCTTGGCTAATACTTCGATTTTCATTCTACAATGTCAGATTTTTAATCACTTCCGAAAGGGCTCTGGCAAAAGCTTTTGCCGATGCAATGGATTCCTCCATTGTATTTCCGTGGCTGCCTATTTCCACCAGAATTGCTTTATTGGAAAGGTGCTGGTTGAACCTCTCTTTTCTCAAATCTATTCCTCTGGAAATGCCCGGATAAAGTTCTTCCAGCTTATTGTCGACCAGCACACCGAATTGATAGTTCTCCTTCCAGTGAGGGTGAGGGAATGTCTTGTCACTTCCGATGACCAGCATGATTCTTGAATATGTCTTGCCGTCGATCTTTACTGTTGTCAATTCTCTTGATTTTTGAGGGTCTGCCACGGGAGCGTCACGGTGAAGGTCTATCAATATTTTTATGGATGGATTGGCTTTTAGAATCTGTTCGCAAGTCTTCAAGGAATTGGTATATGAGGTCATATATGTGGGCACATCATGTATGGTTTTGTTATGCAAAGCAGGAATACCCATCTTATTCAATTCATCGGCCATTACATCCCCGACTCTTACTACGCTGAAGTTAAGATCGTCAGTATGGTATGCATTATCTCTGGGTTTATAGTTGTATGCTTTTGAAGGCGTGTAAGATTCGGTGGTATGGGTGTGGTAAATCAAAACCAGCGGTTTTCCTTTGACCGGCGCTATTTTTTCCACCTCTGCCGACATTTCGGGTTCCGGAGCCGCCGGGGGATTTTGTTCCGGTACATGCTCGTTCTCCACTACCGCAGGGTCCTTTTCAGGCACTTCTACTCCCGGTGTTGAAACCATTTCCGATGCGGCAAGGCTCATAATCGGAACCTGTAGTGAAAAATAGCTTTTTGGATTATCGATGTCTGCATTCGTCAGCATTTTGAATGCATTCCTGGCGAGCGACACCAAGTTGACTGGAGAAAATTCTTCATCGGATGCGGCATCAATCACAGGTAAGCTCCAACAGATCATTTTCATGAAAACCCCTTCATTTAACCGCTGGACGAGATTTATGCCCTCATTAATGCTCCTGCTCATTCCTCCACCAAAAACGGGAATAGATTTTGTTGAACGCCAGGCTCCCGCAATGAACGCAGCAAACATCAGCAGTATGATGCCGATGATTGCAAATTGCATGTTTTTTTTGACGTTTATAACTTTAAATCTTATCAAGGTTATCACTTCCTTCTCTAAAACATATTCAATGTACACAAAAAAAATGAGGCCTTTTTGCCTCACTATTATTGAAGAAAAGTGCTCACCTCCTCATAGCTGATTCCCGGATGAAGAGCCAGGTTCAAACCTCCAGCGAGCGTTCTGGCAGTGTTGTCTATTAAGGAATCTATCTCTTTCGGCGTTACTACCAGCTGTCCCACGAAAGGAGAAAGCACTTCGTGAATAAGTCTGTATTTCTCTTCTTTATCAAGCTCCTGCAGCATCCTGTAAAATTCACTGCCGGGCCGGGCCTGTCGCGTGAACTGACCTATAAGCATGTCCAACGTATCATTTGCCATTGTGGCAGCATCCACTACAGTCGGCACCCCTATCGCCACTATTTTAACACCCATCGTTTCTTCAGTAATGCCCATACGGCGATTGCCTATGCCAGACCCCGGGTATACTCCGGTATCGGATATCTGTATTGTGGTGCTTATGCGCTCCATGCTCCTGGCTGCAAGCGCATCAATGGCTATTATCAGCTTTGGTCTTATCTTTTCCACCAGACCCCTGATAATCTCACCGGTCTCTATGCCTGTTATTCCAAGAACTCCCGGAGCCAGAGCGCAGATAGGCCTGATGCCATTCTTCGTACTATATTTGTCAGGCATCATTTCCATAAGATGCCTGGTGATAATTAACCTGCTGATGACTTTCGGACCAAGTGAATCCGGCGTTACATTCCAGTTGCCCAAACCTATAACCAGTATTGTGGCATCCTCCGGCAGTTCTATCATATTTTTCAGTTCCTCAGCCATGTTTTTGCTGACTTCTTCCGCAAGTACAGGATCTCTTTCTTTAAGGCGGGGCACTTCCAGCGTTACATAATATCCTATCGGCTTTCCCATGGCTTCGGCACCGGCTTCATTTTCTATCCTTACCCTGCTTATGGTCATTTCATCAGATTTTTCCGTTTCCACCTGCACCCCTGCAAGTTCCCCGCCACCCGTCAGCTCTCTTGCTTCTATAGCAAGATCGGTGCGAATGTTTTTCTCTATAATTTATCCCTCCTTATCGAAGCTCGGTAGGCACAAAGGCATCGATTATGCCAATCACCAGGGAAGCCAGCAGAGCTCCCCACCATGTGACGTTCATGGCGGGAACCAGAAATTGGGCAAAATATATTACCACAGCCGCCGTGATAAAACCTACTATTCCACGGTTCTGGGGGGAAATCTTGTTTCCCAAAAGACTTTCGACAATGAAACCCAGTATGGCAATGACAATAGCCGCAATCAGGGCTCCCGTAAATCCCGCCACTTTGAAACCGGGCAGTATGAAGCTTACAAGCATCAAAACCAGCGCTGAAACTATAAATCTAATTATCATACCTACCATTTTTTATCACCTCCGTTTTTATTCTTTTATTATATTAACCTTAAGATTTTTATAATATGCAGAAACATATGCAAAAGCAGCTTTTAATCCGCATAAAATGCCATGATGCCTTAAAATCTTTTTGTCCCTTGCTTTTTAACAAATGAAATGATAAAATAGTTTTTAGCATTTCAAGGGGGTGAAAAGTTTTGCCAAATATAGCATCGGCCAAGAAAAAGGTCCGCCAGGCCAGAAAGCGCACATTTAGAAATAATATGGTAAAATCTCAGGTTAGGTATGCTGTTAAAAAATTCGCCGAAGCCTTAAAAACAGCCGATTCGGACAACATCAAGACTTGCCTGGTCAATGCCATTAAAGCTATAGACAAGGCCGCTTCCAAAGGCGTAATTCACAAAAATGCCGCTGCGAGAAAAAAATCCAGTCTTTACAGAAGGATGTCTCAATCCGGCACAGCAGCAAGTTAAATCAGCGTAAGCCGTTGCTTACGCGATTTTTTTTCCAGTTTAATATTAAGCTTTTTGTGAAAAAATAAAAATGAGATTAGAGCGTACTAATCTCAAAATTGCCTGGAGGTGGTTGTCTTGGATAAGGTAATGGCTCTTCAGCAGCAGATTCAACAGTTCCAGCAGAATCTAAACAATTTTAATCAGATTGTAAGCCAGCTCTCCCGGGCCGAGCAGAACAATGCAGCTCAGTTGTCACAACTGTTTTCCGCAGAATCCGCCACAGCTCAAAAATTGCAGCAACTGCAGCAGACAGAACAGAAAGCTACGGAACAGCTCAGCATGATGCAGAAAATGTGCAGCGACCTTTCGCGGCAACTGCAACAATTATCCTCCGTCAGCCGTGATATTGCAACGCAGGTGACCCAGCAGTATCAGGCACAAGCAGGCCAGCCCATGTATGCCGGCGCTTCTCAGGCAAGAATTGCAGCATACAGCCAGGAGTTCGGAAAGCACTCTGCACAAACCGTGTCACCGGCAAGGCCGCAGGAACAGTACAGGGCATCGGCCTATAGCCAGGAATTCGGTCAGCATACCGCTCAAACCGTGTCACCTGCAAAAGATCAACAGCAGTATCGGGCTTCCGCTTATAATCAGGAATTTGGCCAGCATACTGTTCAGCCGGCAGCTCCTGCCAGAAACCAGCAGCCTCCCAGGTATCAGTAAATCAAAGGGCCGCTTTCCCCTGCCGGGAATAGCGGCCCTAACATTTTGGATTCTTTATTTTCAATAATGGATTATTTTATTCTGTCATTTTTGCAACAAGCAATTCGATGCCTTTTTTATCATCGATTTTTCCTTTTTTTATGTCAAGGTCCAGCTGCTGGCAAAGTTTTAAATTCCGCTCCAATTCGCCCAATGTGAAGTTTTCCGCCTGCTCGACGGCTTTTTTAAGAACAAAAGGGTGCATTCCCAGTCTTTGCTTCAATTCCTGAAACCCTGCGTTTTTGAGCAATTTTACAGATATGAGGTCCATGATGTGTTTGGATATCATATAAAGAATAACTATGCCCTTTTCGCCCTTTAAAAGCAAATCATGCAAAACATAAACCGCCATATCAGTTTTTTTCATTCCGATATAATCGGTCAGATCAAAAATGTTTTTTTCCAGCGAACCCGAAAATACAGCCATTATATCATTTTTCCGTATTTCTTCCCCACCAATAAAATCGGTTATTTTTCTCAATTCCATTTCGGTTTGATACAGGTCACCCGTGTTCTGGGCGATGAAATACGCCAGAGACAAATCAATTCTCTTGCCGTAAAATGCAACCCTTTTTTGCACCCATACCGCCTTGTCTTTGAGGGATAGTGCCTGAAACTCCCTGACAGCGCCTTCTTTTTGGAGCCATTTGAATATTTTTTTTCGTTTGTCCGCTTTCTCGCATGTGAATATCAACAGAGTATATGATGGGATTTTATTTAAATTTTGTATAAATTCATCATCCTTGCTGGAGTCGCTCCCTTCTTTTCCCTTTGTTGCGGTTTCAAAAAAGCGAGCATTATCAACCACCATCATTTTTTTATCATCAAGCATGGGTATAGTCATGGCATTAGTAATTATTTCGTCTTCGGACGCGGTCCTGCCATCCAGCGCCATAAAATTTACAGCTTCCATATGAGGTGGTATCATGGATTCTTTTATTTTCCGTATCTCTTCTTTTATTAAAAATTTTTCTTCGCCAAAAAACAGCAGGATATTATTGTTCATCATTCTTCCATCTCCCCGGGTATTGATGTATATATCTTAACATTATTTTTTTGTATTTTAAACGTCACCGCTCCCTGAAGGTCTGTCCGATAAATTTTGACGCCTTTTTCTTTAAACAAATCCAGAACCCTCTGAGAAGGATGGCCGAAGCTGTTGTCCTTGCCTGCGGAAATTACCGCAATAGCAGGATTCACTTTTGAAAGAAACTCCTCCGAGGTGGATGTGGCGCTGCCGTGATGGCCCGCTTTTAATACCACTGCTCCGAGATCCAATCCCGAATTTACAAGCTGCCTTTCCCCTTCAAAGCCCAGGTCTCCCGTAAATAAAAATCGGATGTTTTCACATGTCATCTTCAGCACCACCGAATTGTCGTTTTCGTCGGCAAAAGCGTTTTCCCGCGGAGGATTTATTACCTCGAATACCGCTTTCCCAACATAAAATTCATCGCCCCTGCCCGCCTGGATAAGTTTTATATTTTTTTTGCGGACGATTTCCAGCATATCCTTATAAATCGCAGAATCTGAAGGCTTGCCGTATATAACCGTGTCCACCTTTATATCTTTTAAAATAGTCAAAAGCCCTCGGGCATGGTCGTCGTCAAAATGGCTGAAAACCGCAACATCAATATGGTCGACACCCCTGCCGTATAAAAATGGCTCCACAACGGCCGAGCCTACGTCAAAATCTGCATTATAATATGATGGCACTCCGCCGCCGTCTATTAATACCGTACTGCCGTTTTCTGTCATTATAAAGATGCAGTCCCCCTGGCCTACATCTACAAATGTCACCTCAAGGCCGGAATTTTTTGGAATTATAACGAATAAGACCAGCACTGCAAGCATTATCGAAGCAAGTTTCCTTGCCTTCCGAGCGCTATAGAAAGGTGGTTGAATGATATTAAAAATCACGCCTGTAAGGATAAAATAAAGTATGATAATAAACGGTGATAGGTTTGGTATTGCTCTGGTGGCAAAGGGAAGTTTTGAACTGAAAACTGCGGCGTGCTCCACAGCAGATAATAACGCACCTGTTATTTTAACAGGTATAATTCCGACCGGTAGACAAACAAGCCCAATCAATCCCGATACAATACCCAAAATCAATATAAGGCCCACGGCAGGAACTATTGCCAGATTAGAAAAAAAACTTATTAGTGATACTTTGTGGAAGTAATACGCGGCAAAAGGCCATACCATAAGTTGTGCGGATATTATCACGGCCAGAGAATCTCTCAGAAAATGCGGAAGGGGTGAAAGAAAATCCCTGAAGCGCTTATAAAAGAGTATAATCCCCAGGGTGGCTGCGAAGGAGAGCTGAAAACTTACGGAAAAAAGATACAGCGGATTAAACAGGAGTAGAACTTGCGCCGCCAGACCCAGGGAGTTTAAAGGGTCGTTTTTTCTTCCTGCCGCCCGGCCCAGCATTAAAACCATTATCATTATGGCAGCCCTTAAAACCGAAGGGGAAAGCCCTGCCATGAAACAATAAAATATTATCGCCGACGAACCTGCCAGAAACGAAATGATTCGGGAGATATGAAAAATGTCAAACAGCCACTGGAGAGCTCCATAGATTATCGCAGTATTCATCCCTGATACTGCCAGGAGGTGAATTGTCCCCGAATCCGAAAAGGCCCTCAGGGTATTTCCCGAAATGCCGCCTTTCAAGCCCAGGACAATGCCCATCAGTAAGGATGCAGTGTTTGGTTGAAGATTCTTTTCATAAAATGCGGAAATGCTTTCTCTCAGAGAATATGCGGCTTTGATAAACAAATTTGCATTATAGGGGCATACATATTCTATTTCCCGGGAAAACATGGTGGTGGAAATGCCTTTTTGCAAAAGGCTTGCTCTGTAATCCATCCCGCCTGGGTTGCGTTTTCCCTGAGGCAATTTGAGTTTTCCGGAAAATTTTACCACATCTCCATATCTGAAGATGTAATGGTTTTTTTCATCCCGAAGCACCGAAAGCAGTATCCTGCCGGATACCTTTTTATATCTGTTGTTTCCTAATATATACAAAGCTTTAATATCATATCTCACCCTGTCGGCTTCAATGGCAGGGGAATCGTTAACCATACCGACCACAATTTGCTGCTTTCCGGCATAATTTACAATGGTGCCGGCTGTCCCGACAGCCCTGAAATTATAATAAAATGCGCCGGCGAAAAATATCATAATGCCGATTAAAATGCTTTTAGTTTTTCTCCCTCTGGAAAACAGCAGGCCAAAGAAACTTATTGCGATAAATAGTAAAAAAAGCCGGATGCTTTTAATAAAGTACCCTGCCGCTATTCCGGATAGAAAAAATACAGCCGAAAATAAAAACGGTCGGTACATTACAATACTCCTTTTAGAGCTTCTGTGCTTCAGGTTTTTTCAGCCATTGCCGTCAATTTTATTCTTATCTCCGCAGCCCTATCATTATCGGCAAGCACTACCAAATAATCTCCGGGATAAATTCTCGTATAGCCCCTAGGGATGATTTCGGTTGTGCCCCTGTTAATACTAACCAGCAGACAGTGCGGGTCCCATTCCACATCTCTGATCCTTTTCCCATCCAATTCGGACCCTACGCATACCGGAATCTCCATCAAGACTTTTCTATCGCTGCCGCTTACAATTTGCCTTTTCTTTTTTTCATCAAGAATCCTGTCCAGCAACAGGTCATAAATTGCTTGGCCATTTAGCAGGTCGGCGGTAAGATAGGAAGTGAGGGAAATTAAGGTCAATGCCAGAAGGTGGACAAAGGATCCCGTCATTTCGGTTATCAGTATACCGCCTGTAATAGGGGCTTTTACAATGGCAGAAAAGTATCCGGCCATGGCCAACACTATAAAATTTTTGACATATCCGGGGTCTATGTGTAGAACGTTTACTATAAAAGTTCCGTAGACATCGCCCACCAGCGCACCAATGACAAGCAAAGGCAAAAATATGCCGCCTGGTACTCCCGAACCATAGCTTATCATGGTAAATAAAAATTTTACTATAAGCAAAATGATAATAAAACCTACTGCATATTGGATTTTATCAAGTGAATTTATTAGAGCATTTCCGCCTCCCAGAACCTGGGGCATAAAAAATCCCAATACTCCCGCCATAAAAATAGGTATGACGGGTCTCGTTTCCTGTCTGAGAAATGTTAGTTTTCTATATATTTCTTGAGTTTTTATCAGTGCCAGATTAAAGATAACGCCAAACACTCCAATGATTATCCCCATTATAAACACATAGCCATAATATCTGAGCGGTATCGGATCAAGCCTTCCAAAATTGAACACCGGCGCCTGCCCGAAAAACTGATGGGAGATGAATCCCGCCATCATTGATGCAGCCATGGCAGGCACCAGAACCAATGGTGAAAAGTTTTTGTGCAGTTCCTCCAGGGCAAATATGGTACCGGCCAGCGGAGCACTGAAAGCTGCCGCAAGCCCTGCACTGGCGCCGCAGGTGATAAGGTATTTCTCTTCTACTTTTATCCTTCCGAGAATCCTGCTCACGCCCTGCCCAGCTGCGGCTCCGAGCTGAACCGACGGTCCCTCCCTCCCCAGGGAAAGTCCAACCCCCAGAGCGATGATGCCGCCAAAAAATTTATATAATATTACCCTTATCCAGTTCATACGCATCTGGCCGGATAATACGCCCTTGACCTGTGGGATACCGCTGCCGCTCACAGACGGCTCTTTTTTTACAATAACACCGAGAATATAGGCCGTGGCCAATAGAAATACAAACCAGATAAGAATAGCGGAATTACTGCTTGCCCTTAGATTATGATATATTTGTTCTCGAAATAGATCGGCTTCTTTTATAATAAACCTGTACAGAGCGGCGACAGCTCCCGCTGCAATGCCGATTGCAAGGCCTTCGGCAATAAGTTTTTGTTTAAAATTCTTCCAATTTACCAAAGTATTATAAATTCCGCTTTTTTTAACTCTCAACTTTTAACCCCCTGTTGCCTGCATTTATTCTACGCATTTTTATACAGCAATGTCTTTCATATCAATCTCTCTTTGCCATAAAAAACTATATATATTATAATATTGTATAATAAAAACAAAAACAAGTAACTAAACTTATGGGAGGTAATTATGTTTTTTATAGGAATATTCGGCATACAGAACAAAGAGAGGTTAATCAGAGAATTTGACAATATTATCTGCCCGACCTGCGGCAGGCTGTCCAGAGCCGAGTTCATAGAATACTGCACTTATTTTCATTTCTTTTTTATCCCCCTGTTCAAGTGGAACCGCAAATATTATTTAAGGCTCCGGTGCTGTGGAAGCCTTTATGAATCGGATGGCGAATATGCGGCGGATATTATTAGGGGCAGCGAAATAGATTTCGGCAGGTTGAGAAAATTGGGGGCAACAGGCGGCTATTGCCCAAACTGCGGAAATTTTGTCAATCCGGGCTACAACTTTTGCCCTTATTGCGGCACGAAATTATAATCCGCCGAGACTTTTCACCAAATCCGGCATGCTATAGTATCCCGGAGATTGAGAAACAATAAATCGAGCTGCTCTCAGGGCTCCGGCCGCCAGGACTTTTCTTGATGTCACTGTATGGGATAATTCTATGGTTTCATCCTCGCCGCCGAATATCACCCGGTGTTCGCCCACGAGGTTCCCTGCTCTGATTGAATGTATTCCTATTTCGCTCTTTTCACGCCGCTTGCTCTTATCCGCGCGGCCGAAAACACATTCGGCATCTTTTCGCACCTCTTTAATAGCATCCGCAATCATCAGAGATGTGCCGCTGGGGGCATCTATTTTCTGATTGTGATGCCTTTCCACTATCTCTATGTCGAAATCGCCGAGTACTGCGGCTGCCCGACTAGCCAGATTGACAAGCAAAAAAACACCCAGGGACATGTTGTGGGAAACAAATACAGGTATCTTTTCCGATGAATACCGCAGCAATTTTTTATGTATGTCGTCCAGTCCAGTGGTGCCTATTACCATAGGAATTCGCCTTTCCACAGCAAAGCCGCAAAGGCTCTCGAGAGCTTTAGGATTGGAAAAATCCACGATAACATCGGCTCTTTGCGCAATTTCGTACACGCTGTCGTATATGGGAAAATCTCCTTCTCCCCTGGTAATATCGACTCCCGCCACAATCTTTAAATCTGGCTGTGCTCCAACAAGCTCTGCGACAGTCCTCCCCATCTTGCCTTTTGCTCCGCTAAGAATCAACTCCAGCATAAAAAATCCCTCCAAAACTATTTAAACATATATTATTCTATAAAAAGAAGAATGTTCCTTCATAATCAAAAATTTTTTACATAATTTTTACATAAAAAGATTCCGGTTCCCATGTACGCCTTGTAGCATTGGGCCCGGAATCACGGCAGCGGCATTAAAACCGTTCAGCGGCTAAAAACCGCTGCATCAGTGCATAATGCCGAACAGTTTCCTTATTTTATTATATAGTAGCATGCTTCCAATTCATCGCTGTCCGCCCTGGGAAGCCTGGATCTTAATTCATCTATTGCTTCGTCATCTATTCCCATAAAACTGTCGCCAAGAATCCTGGCGCACACAGTGCGGCTGGCATGAGAACTCTTATGCCTGCTGACAAAATCGATGATTTCTTCAATCTGCGTATCCCTATCCACGCGAAATCCTCCTTATGTCTGTACACCATATATATTCGCATAGTTTCTGCCTTTCCGATGCTGTTGCCCTTTGACTTTATTTTTAACTCTAAAAGAGTTTTTTATTCTTTGGGGAATTGATAACATCGACGGTATCGACGGTCAATGCCTATGGCTGAAAGGGCTCGAAAAAAGATTTGCTCTATATTAAGGAAAGATTTGCTAATTGCAAATCTTTCCTTATATCCAACGTCCGAGCGTTCATTTCTCATATTTTAGCGACACTTCTCCGCTCAAAACCCTTTCAATTTCCCCGTTATTCTTTTTTATCATCAGGGCGCCCTGTTCATCGATATTCAATGCAATGCCTTCAATAATTCTTCTTCCGGCAACAATTTCCACCGGTTTCCCAAGATTGCGGCAAAGTTTCCTCCACTTCTCGAATACCGGTTCAAACCCTTGCGACATGGAAACATTATAACTATATTCCAATCTTTCCAGAAGACCTGCCGTCACATCGGCACGGCTCACCATTTCGCCTGCCGCCATTTTGAGTGAAATTGCCTTATCTCTTATTTCTTCGGGGAAAAAGTCATTGTTCACATTTATTCCTATTCCTATGACCACAAAATTTACCGCATCGAGCTCGGCGCTCATCTCCGTCAAAATCCCGCACACCTTCTTGCCTTCAATCAATATATCATTGGGCCACTTTATTTCGGCTAAGATGCCAATTTTATCCCTGATGGCTTCGGCAGCCGCCACTGCTGTGAGTATAGTCAGCTTTGGCGCATCAAATGGCATCAATTGCGGCTTTAATATTGCGGAAATCCATATGCCTTCCCTTGCCGGGGACAGCCAGCTCCGTCCCATCCTGCCTTTGCCCCCCGTTTGCTCATCAGCAATAACAAGCGTGCCATGAGGAACTCCCTGCTGTCCCAGTTTTTTCGCCTGAGTATTGGTTGAATCTATAGTGGAATAGTAGTATATCCTGTCTCCCAGAAAGGAAAGCTTTGATTTTGACCATATTTCCTCTGGCAGCATAAGATCCGATGATTTTGAAATACGGTATCCCAGGCGCGTGGAAGATTCTATCTCATATCCAATTTCCCGCAGGCGATTTATCTGTTTCCACACTGCCGAACGGCTCACCCCGAATCTACGGCTTATCTCCTCCCCGGAAACATAACCGCCTTTAGCTGCCAGCAGCATCATGAGAAGCCGGTCGGGGTTCTGCTTGTCGCGGACTATTTCAATACTTTTTTCTGCAGACATAATCTTCCTCCGTTGGATTCCTATATCATTATTATACTGTTTTATTCGATATAGAACAAGCCAGAATGATCCTATCGCCGCAATGAAATTTTGTCCGGCCATACTAAAAAGTGCTTTTCTGCCTGAGAAGTCTCAGCGCCATATCTCGGTCGAGAGTTTAGTCCTGCAGGAACAAAATGACAAGGCGGCTATCTCCTGCCTCTGTTTCCTGAAAGTGTCCGTCGCCCGCAACCCTTATTTATGTTAACATGTGTTATGTAAACTTTTTTATTAAGGAAAGGGACATGCCTCCTTTGCTAGGGCAGAAATCCGCGGGAAGCGGAGAAATGTCCCAATTAAGGAGAAATATCCCAATTAAAAAGGAGGGGCTAAAGCTTGTTCAAGAAATTAAGTTTAATATTTACATTGACATTGGTTTTGGGTGTAATCCTTTCAAGCTTTGCATCCGCAGCTCAGGATGACCCGCAGAACAGTATCAAATCCCAGGTCATGACGGGCATTTTGAAAAACAACACAAATAAATACTCCATAACGGGGACACAGCTAAATTCAATGCTCGCCGATTATTCAAAAAACCATCGGCAATCCGACTACATCAACGGCTTGGACGTGACCATTAAGGATTTTACCGGTGATGGAAAGCTCGATGTGGGCATTATTTCCTCCAACGGCAAAGGAGATAAATATCTGGACATTTACACTTTTTCAGGCAATAAGACTTACCGTATTTTCTCAGGCAAGGGCAAATCCATAAAAATCAATAAATATTCCTTTGACATCACGAATGTCGGATATGATGGCCGCTATTACAATGAAACATACACTTACCAATGGTCAGAGTCACACGGAAGATTTTTGAGGGTTGGTTATGCCAAGACATATATAAAAGGTGGAAATGGCGGAGGCTACGAGAAGCCCGGCAAATATGACGAGAGGATATCTACCGCAAAATCCCTGCTTTCGGCTAGAATGAGCGGCAACTATGAACAGGCGGCAAAATATCTTTCTACCGCCTACAGAGAAAAGCTGGGGACTGAAGGAATTGGCTCGGCAATACCCTACGGTATGGTGACGGCTGTGGATATTTTTGAATCCCAGCGCGGCGATTGGGTTGCAGTGGTCATGAAAGACCGCTGGGGTCAAAGCAGGGTATTCAAATTAGTCCCCGTTCAGGAAAAGGACCAATACGGTAATTATAAGATAGACAATATCGTTGAAATCCCCCAGGCAAAATAATGACGAAAGAAGTGACGGTCTATGAACCGTCACTTCTTTCTTTATTGCCCGTCGATTACGTCATCAGCATAATACCTGGGGGAGCTCTTTTCATTGTCCAGATAATGAAGGTTGGCATATATATTTACGGTATGGGTATTTCGGTTGTGCTTAATCTTTACATCCCGGGGTACGCCGTCGTCCTGATGGTAATTGAGATACTGCTTTAAGATATCCATAGCATTGTCTTCGCTGATATTGCCATAGAAAGTAGTGTATGTTTCTTCAGCGATTTCCAGCATGATATTATGCATGCCTTCTTTTACGGTCCGAGTCTCGCGAATGGAATTGAGCATAAAAATCCCTGCCTTTGCATGAATCAGGCCTTTTCTTCCGTTTCCTTGTCCTTGTTTGTGAGATTGTTTGGCGGTGTTTTGAGAGGATTTTTTCTCGCAAATTCTTCGGATAGTTCATAGTTTTCCGGCCTTTCGTCGTCCACCAGATCGCCCTTGAGCCTCATCTTCTGCATTTGAGGGATGAGTTTATTTTTTTCAACTCTGTCCCTCGGCATCCTTCTTTTGGCCATAACATTATCCCTCCTGAAATTTTATTTTCAGGATTATTATTTCCTTAACTTTAATAAAATACAAAAATAATACAACCAATATTGACATAGGCAACAAGTAATATGTGCCGTCGTCTGTAAGGGGAATTGTTTTACCGTCCCGGTATATTTCAATCTGACGTTTCGATAATGCAGCTATTTGTTTTTCGTAATCATCGACGATTTTAACGGAAGGCGACGCAGCAGATACAAGGCTTTTTCCGTCTGAAGAATAACATGGGGTTGCAGCAGCCATGCCCGGTAACTCAAGAGTTTTTTCAGGCTGGCCACTTGTAAGATCAAAAAGACTTATGCTTTAGCTTCAAGCATCGATCTTCCGCCACCGGTAATCATAGCGAAAGCACCTGTGTCTGCGAAGCTCACATTTTCATCATATGCAAGCGCACAGGTCTTAAGGTCCGTCAACTTTCCGCCGGCCACATCATAAACTGCCGATTTTACGCAATCGGCAGACAGCGATGCGGAACGCGGCATAATCCATATAAGAATTTTGCCGGAATCCGGCGACCATTTCCCGGCACTTGGGCCTACGGAATAATCTTCTTTTGTGACTTTTACAATCATCTTCGCCTCTTTTGACGACATATCATACAGCCATATACCCTCCTTATCTAAGCCTTCAACACCGGATTTAACGGAGTCATATGCAAGATATTTCGAATCCGGCGACAGCTTCAGGTTTATATATGAAATATCCTCTCCTGCAGGAACGATCGTTGAGCTTTCGGCCGTTTGGGGATTTACAGCTACTATGCCCGCCTTTTGCAAGGAAGCGTAAAACTCGCCTTTTTTTCCCGGGCAATAAGAGTCCACACCTTCAAGCAGTATCCGCGCTTGGGATGTCGCAAAATCATAGGCATGCAGAGCGCCGCCCTGCATAAAGGCAACAGTATTGCCGTCGCCTGAAAATTTGGGATTTGAAATGCCGGTTCCCTTAACAAGTAGAGTTACTTTGCCATCGTCCATGCTGGTGCAATAAAGTCCATCTTAGGCTGCATATGCCACCTTGCTGCGGTAAAACGGTGCACTTTCGCTGCTTGGGCTTTCATCCTCCGCTTTGGCAACCGTATTTTCATCAATACTGTTTTCTGCTTTCGGCGAACAGGACGCAAGCATAGGAACGATCATAACAAACATAAATGCGAATCATTGATTTAGGTTTACAACAACTTTTTTATTTCATTTCTGCCTCTTCTGCTGATACCTGCTCTTTCTTTAATACAAGAAAACTCTATCTCCCACTCACCATAATTGTTAATAATTTTCTTAACATAAGCCAAGTTTACCAGATATGATTTGTGGCTACGAAAAAATTTGCAACCCTTCAACTTGCTTTCGATCTCCTTTAAAGTATTTTTAATAGTATAAGTTTCCCCGGTTTTTGTATATATTTCGGCTAATTTATTTTTTATACAGCAGATCATTACAATTTCATTTGGAGTAAGGAAAACAATCTCGTTTTCGTCTTTAAGGTCAAAACAAACTTTGTCTACATTGCTCATTTTCCGCCTATATCTCCTTCCTTCCCGAATTTGGTGGTATATTTTCCGATATACTACCAAATTCAGGCAAATTCTTTTCCAGTAATATAGACGGAAAAAGCGGCAAAAATGTTCCATTTTTTTTTTAACGAATTTACAAAAAAAAATGGTTATGGCATTGAACAGGTAAAGAAAACAGCCGAAAGCTAAAGCGAAGGGATGTTATCTTCCCTCCGCTTTATCTTCGAGATATAGCGAAAATTCTGGTGTGAATATGATGCTCAACTATAGCTACTGAGATACATATCCGTAATCAGGAAACAAAACATATTTAAAAGGATCTTTTCCCGATATTTCAAAATGAAGATGAGTACTTGTCGAATTACCTGTGGAACCTGTCTTCCCAATTTTTTGTCCGGCCGAAATACTTACATTGCCAGCATTAACTACTTCATATCTGCTCAGATTCTTTTGTACGATATCGCTTCCCGTGCTTAATTGCTTAGATGGCATATCACTGGCGGAAACACCATTGGCAAATGAACTTAAATGAGCATAAGTAGTTTTGCCAATTGAAGGATTTTGCTGAGCATAATTGCCATAACTGATTAAATACCATTTATCATCATCTGGATGTTGAAATTTAGCATACTTATAATTGACGGTGCCGGATGTAAAGGCATATACAGTTTGTGAGCCAGCAATATCTATACCTTCATGACCCTTATAGCCATAATCTTGTGTCCATACTCCCCCGGTTACGGGTTTAGAGTAGCTATATTTCCTGGATGGGATATCAATATATTTTGCTTGAATATAACCCATCTTGTCCCTTGATGATGTCTTATAGGTAATATAGTACCATTTTTCTCCGTCAGCCGTAGTCTCCGAATTTACTTTAACAATTTCCCGGCTCTTTGTTGAACCAATGGTACCTACCTTTGTACTGCTGGTGGAAGGCGCGGTATACACATTATAGCTTTTGCGAGACAGCGTAATACCTAATTCAGTTGAGGCACTCTTTCTTTTTGGCAGGTTCATGGTTGTGTTTTCTTTCGGATAATTAGGATTTTCATAGGGTATATACCGCATTTCTTCCTCATCCCATCCATAGAAATAAGGCTCTTCCCGGGATGATGTTTTTTCAGCATTCGTAGTCTTTTCATCTTTGCCTTTGTATTCGTCTCCGGCTAATGCCGGAACTGCCAATGCAATCATCATAAAAATAACAGTAACAATAATCCCTACGCGCTTTAATAATGTGTTTTTCATCATAATACTCCTTTCCGATATGGTTATTTTATTTCAACATAACGCAAAAGCCTGTCATAAAAATTGAAACCCATCACCTCCTGAGCATTAAATTTGCCAGGGTTGTTGCTGTGTTGAAATACTATAGCCAACCCGGATAATTAGGATTTTCATAGGGTATATACCGCATTTCTTCCTCGTCCCATCCATAGAAATAAGGTCTTTCCAGCGCACATTTAAAGGGCATTAAAATCGGCGTTCTCTGGGGCTGCCATTGGGCATTGTTAATTACGCCTCCCCATGTATAGATATTTCCGGATTGCGAAATTGCATATACCGTAACATCGCCGGCAACGACCCTTGAAATCTTCTCGGGCAGAGAGACCAAAATGGGTTTGGTTAAGATTTCGTCCGTTCCTTTGCGAAGCACATCATAGCCCCAGGTGTAAACCTCCCCTGTGGTACTGAGCGCCATTACTACTCCAAAGACAGGAGATACGGCTATTTCAGCAATTTTTGCTTTAAGCGGTATCATTGAAGGCGTGGTGTATAATTTCTTTTGCGCCAGACCGAGAGCTCCGTTCCTATTATCGCCCCATGCATATAAATTCCCATCTTCGGACAAAGCAAAGCAGCCGCTAGAAGATGTGGCGATACCGGTTATTTTTTCAGGTATGTCAACTTTTTGAAAGGCCAATTTTAGATTTTCCGTATCAGTAGGGCTTCCCCACTGATAAACGATGCCGTTTGTATTAAGCAATAAACTATGAATTGTATGGCTGGAAATAGATTCCACCGAAAAGGGTAAGTCTATTTTTACCGGCTTGGAATATACCGCTTGGTCTCCCGTCAAGAGGCTGCCAAATTCGTTATCTCCCCATGCAAACCATTTTCCATCTACTGTTTGTGCGATGGTAGCACTAGTTCCGGCATAGAATCTAAATGCAGGGCTTGGCAATTCGACTTTTGCGGGTTCCCACATGTTCAGTGAATGTCCCAGGCCCAACCGGTAATTCTGATTATTGCCGCAGTTATAAATGTCCCCGTTTTCCAAAAGGATGGTGGTAACTCCAAAGGTCGTGTCGATTTGGGCGCAATTTTGATCAAAAAACTCCAGGGCCGTGGGTTCTGCTATGTCGGTTACACTTTTATGGCCAAGGCAGCCATTCCAAGAACTTCCCCACACGTATGCTCTTTTTTTGTCATCAATGGCTGCACTCATAGAATATCCCGAACTTAGCTGTATAAAGAACTCAGGCTTTTCAGGCGGCATGGAATTCGTCACATATAGGCTCTCAATATTCGTGTTCCCTTTATCTAAAGGACCGAAGGGTTGGGAGGTGTTGTCGCCGGTTACGTATTTTTTACCGTTTTCGGTGAGGAACAGACTATGGTTTCTGCCGGCCGAAAGTGCAACAATTTTCTCATTAAGCGCAAGCTTGGTCGGCGGTACAGCATCCGACAATGGCAGTCCCAATTGACCGATTTTATTATTGCCCCATACATATACATTTCCGGAGTCACTCAAAGCAAGGGCACAATCATATCCGGCTGAAATTTTCTGTATTTTCTCGGGCAGATTTATTTCTTTAAACCGGTCAATATATATCTCACCGCCGGGTTGGCTTTGCCCATACTCATTATGGCCCCGCCCCAACACCCTGCCATCCTCGGTAAGCAATAAATCAAAGAAAAATCCGCTGTCTGCATCTGCGATTTTGCTCAATGATGGAATAAGTGTTGGAACACCTATCCCTGTTGCCTGGTCGAATATATCCCCTGTTATGGGGACATTAAAATCTCCCCACTCATAGACCGTTCCATCCTGGGCGATTGCCAGAGATGATAATTGCCCGCCGGTTACTTTTTTAAAAATTATATTGCCGGCGCGGGTTATCTGTTTCGGCTGTGTTAGGATAGTGTTGCTGTTGACACCTTCCACTCCTCCAAGCTGACTGTATTCGTTGTTTCCCCAGGCGTAAAGCTTCCCCGACTCGGTTACTGCAATGATGTGATGCGCGCCTACAGATACTTCCTGTACCGGTTCTTCCAATGGTTGTTTTGCCGGCGATGTTAAGTCGCTGCTGCCTGCCTCTGTGGCATTTTCACGTGAAAAAGCAATATTTCCTAAAAGATAAAGATTGCCTTCTTCGTCTATGACTGCAGCACAACTGCGATTCGCGTCTAGCTTTTTGAATTTTTTACCGGGCATAATTTCAGTCTCTTGATTCCCTGCTGCACCACCGAATGCATAAAGAGTTCCATCCTGTGAAATACGCAAACTGAAACCATCGCCAACAGCAACTTGCTGGCTGGATAGCCTGGTTTCAGGATTCGAACAAGCAGTTAAATTGACTAGCAAAAGGCAACAAACAACTCTTATAAAGCTTTTCCTTATGAAGCTCTTCATAAATACCTCCGGTTTGCAATTCGGTTTTCTTCAAATGAATGAAATATCAATTATATTATACCACCAATTTTAGTTATTTTTGGATAAAATGCCCTTATCAGCATATTTCGAATTTTAACGGTCGATTTTTGAACTTTTTCGGTCGATGTTCAACTTTATCGGTCTAAGCATTCGGAAAAAACTGCGGAGCAGTTTCAACACGCCACTGCAACGAGGCTGGGGATTAGAATCCGCCGCATGAAAAACAAATCGTTACTCCCCACCTAAAGAGGTTGGGGACATCTTTTCGCCTCGTTATAATCAGTATCCACGATGGCAAGCCCGATTGACCGCTTTTATTATTGCCCCATACATATACATTTCCGGAGTCACTCAAAGCAAGGGCACAATCATATCCGGCTGAAATTTTCTGTATTTTCTCGGGCAGATTTATTTCTGTAATTTCGTGATCAAGAATTCCTGTAATTGGCGAACCAGATTTGCATTTTCTTCCGCTGCTCTTTTCTTTTCAGTATTGGGGATTACTTTGTTTTTTAGATATTCTTCTGTGAATGATGATGTTACAAAAATATAATAACCTTTTTCACTAAATCCTACCTAGTAATAAGGAGTAACCATTTTTGTATTAAACATCCTCGTCTGCATGCTTTGAAACTTCAGCTGTCAATTTTTAAACTTTTTCGGTTGATTTTTGACTTTATCGGTTATGATCACAATCATAATGATAAAAACGGCACAGAATATAAATGCCGTTAAGGAAGCCTTTCAAAAAGGTCACTAAAAAAGCCCTCATACCTATGAGGACTTTTTTCTAAATGCCATAACTTTTCCCTATGCTCCCCTTGCCCTGCTCCGGGCCCTGTCCTGCCTGGAAAGCACGGCTTTGCGCATGCGGATGTTTTTGGGGGTCACTTCCACCAGTTCATCGTCTTCTATAAACTCCAGGCACTTTTCCAGGGTCATTTCCTTCGGCGGAGTAAGCCTCAAGGCTTCGTCTGCGGTGGATGAGCGCAGGTTTGTCACATGCTTCTTCTTGCAGACATTTATATCCAAATCTCCCGGCCGGGAATTTTCGCCTACTATCATTCCTTCATACACTCTTACTCCCGGTCCGATAAACAGGGTTCCCCGGTCCTGAGCGTTGTAAAGTCCATAAGTGCTGGATTCACCGCTTTCAAAAGCCACCAGCGCCCCACGGTTCCGGGTGGGAATTTCACCCTTGAATGGGGTGTACCCGGCAAAAACGGAGTTCAAAATTCCTTCTCCCTTGGTGTCCGTTATGAATTCCGAGCGGTATCCCAGAAGCCCTCGGGTAGGAATCTCGAATTCCAGCCTCAATGCACTATTGCCCATATTTTCCATGTTCGTAAGAACTCCCCGGCGCGCACCCATTTTATCCATAACGACACCCATGTATTCTTCCGGAATATCTATGACCACTGCCTCCAGTGGCTCCATCTTTCTGCCGTTTACTTCCTTTATAATTACCATCGGCCTTGACACCTGGAATTCATATCCTTCACGCCGCATGGTTTCTATCAATACGGACAGATGAAGTTCACCCCGCCCCGATACCTTGAAGCTGTCGGGGGTTTCGGTCTCCTCTACCCGGAGGCTAACGTTACTCTTCGCTTCCCTGAAAAGCCGATCTCTCAAGTGCCTTGATGTGACATACTGCCCTTCCCTGCCCGCAAAAGGGCTGTTATTGACGCTGAATATCATAGAAAGAGTGGGCTCATCAATGTCCACATATGGAACCGGCACGGGATATTCCGGGTCCGCTATGGTCTCCCCTATGTCTATATCCTGAATTCCCGTAATAGCCACTATGTCCCCAACGGTGGCGCGGGATGTTTCCTGCCTTTTTAACCCCAAAAATTCGTAAAGATTGCTTACCTTTGTCTTTTGCATGCTGCCATCTTTCTTGCATATTGCGTATTCGCTTCCAGAAATGATGGTTCCCTGAAACACCCTTCCTATGGCAATCCTCCCCACATAATCGTCATGATCCAGAGTCGTAATTAATACTTGAACCGGCGCCTCTGAATCCCCCGCAGGAGCGGGAATGTGGCTTATGATAGTATCAAATAGCGGTTTTAAATTGCCAGAAGACTCTTCAAGCGAAGACTTGGCTATACCGTCTTTTGCCGATGCATAAACCACCGGAAAATCTATCTGTGAATCGCTTGCTCCTAGCTCAATAAAAAGCTCCAGCACTTCGTCCAGAACCTGGCTTATCCGGGCATCTGGGCGGTCAATTTTATTAATAACCACTATCGCAGGCAAATCGAGGGCCAGAGCCTTTTTCAGCACAAACCGCGTCTGCGGCATGGGGCCTTCAAAGGCATCCACCAACAAAAGGACGCCGTCCACCATCTTCAAAACGCGTTCCACTTCACCGCCAAAATCCGCATGTCCCGGGGTGTCCACTATGTTTATTTTGACGCCGTTGTAAGTTACGGCAGTATTTTTTGCAAGTATGGTTATGCCTCGTTCCCTTTCTAGTACATTGGAATCCAGGACCCTTTCTTCTACCCTTTGGTTCTGGCGGAAAATACCGCTCTGTTTCAGCATGCCGTCCACCAGAGTTGTTTTGCCATGGTCTACATGGGCTATAATGGCTATATTTCTAACATCGTCTCTTTGCAAAAACATTATTATCTCTCTCCTATTGAATTGTGTTTGTGTTTAACCGAAAAATATAGTTATTTTATTTATCCCGAAAATATAGATATATATTTTCATCATCTGATTGTAATGCGTTTTGCATCATGTATTTCTAAACATAAAAATACATTTTTCCATCCAATATATCCATGTGGATGGATTGCCGTTCCAATAGATATGTCAGGAATGCGCTCACCGATGTCATGGTTATAAAGTATTGGGAAACGTTCATTGGAATGCTATGCTTTTTTATTATCATTTCTGCCAGGTCTTCCCTCGTCAAAGGCTGAGCAAGGCATTCTAAAATCATGTTTATGTTTTCATTCAAGTTGTCGATATTTTTCCGAATCACTGCCTTAGGGTCATCAGTGGGCTTATCACTGTGGGAAATGATGTAAAAATCATAATTTGATGCCATCAAAAACTCCAGCGTCTTGAACTGTTCCTTTATATCGAAAAGGAATGGAAAAGGGTACTTGGAGAGTTTCTCCTCGCTGAAAAAGGCATCTCCGCAAAAAATCACATTATCCTCGGTGACTACGCCTATCTGGTCGATACTGTGCCCTTTCAACGGCACTATTGAAAATTTCCTGTCAGAAAGTTCCAAAGGCCCTTCCGACAGTTCAATGTCTACGCGAGTTTCCTTGGCTTTCACAAATTTTGCAGAAAGGCCAGGCATGGGGCTTGCCCCGTAAAACACGATACCTTCCATGGAACTGTTTTCCATAAAAAGTTTTTCATTTTTCGACGCTGCAATAAGCGTGCCGGTATGATTTTCCTTTATATAGTTATCTGCTCCAAAGTGATCGGGATGGGCGTGTGTATTTATAACGTATTTCACCTTCAAATTCACCGTCTCCAGTGTCTCCAGAATCCGTTTGCCGGCAGTATTTTCAACGCCTGTATCCACAAGAGCGCAAAAGCCGTTTTTGAATCTGTAAACCCCCACATTGGTAGCTCCGGGAATATAATAAGTATGACCTTTAAGTTTAATGAGTTCCAATTAGTTTTCCCCCTGCTAGTTTTTTATTTATATATGTCGGTTGTCAGAAGCAAAACAGTAAATTTAATGCATTTGCACAACTTTACTCATATATTATACAAAAACCATCCTCGCAAAATCAAGAAATTAAGAATAAAAGCAGGAGCGTTCCTGCTTTTATTAAGATTTTTTTATTTTTCTTGATTGCACATGTCTATAAAATCCCGATTTATGTCCATAACCGTAATGTCGATGTCCTCTATTTCCCCCAGAATTTCCTTGAAAACCCGGGCCACATCCTTTTTGGGAACGCCGCCTACGCCGGTGGCCAGTGCCGGGATTACAATTGATTTTACGCCTGTTTCCCGGGCTTTATTAAGTATCGATATTAGGCATTTTTCTACTATTTCCACGCTGGAAGGCTCCGCGGGATATTTCATTGTGACCGCATGGAAAATATATCTGGCCTTAAGCTTGCCGGCAGTAGTAACATATACATCCCCTGGCTGCGGGTTTTGCTCTTTGCATACTTTTACAGCTTCGTCTTCAATAATTTTGCCTCCGGCCTTCTTTATGGCATAAGCCACCCCTCCGCCCATGGGGCCGATACCGTTGGCGGCGTTGACTATGACGTCGGCTGTAGCCCCGGTTATATCCCCTACAACAGCTTTCATCAATCGACTGCCACCTCCTCAAATTTTTTCTTCCAGTAATCGCATCTGGCTCTCATTTCTTTAATCAGCTTCAAATCCTGTTCGGTATGGAATCCTTCTTCAGCTTTGGTTTCAGCAGCCTTTATTCCTCCTTCGAAAGTGTCGAGGGCTTTTCTGAACAATTCCCGCGCAAACATTACTCTTTCCCTCTCATGGGGCCACTGGGATTTCCTTGAGTCCCGTATGAATGCTTTAAGTATGTCGAAAAATTTTTCACCTTCAGAATAGAGATTGATGGAAAACTCCAGATTTTTGAACATTTATATAACCCCCCGGCATGTGCTATAATTAATTATTCCACAAAATATCAAAATTTCCTGCCTGGCAAATCATTAAAGTAATTCGCTTCAAAAAACGCCGCAAGATTTTTTCAGAGGATAAATCTAACAAAAAGACTATATCAGCGCACCCAGTCCGGCAAGAGATACTATCAACATCCAAACATTTCTATCAGGAGGGATTGTATGAAAAATGTTCCGCAAAAAAGGCGAATATATTGCCGCTGCCAGCATAATCAGCGAAAGCAAAACAGCCAGAGTCAAGGATATATTTGAAAAAGGATTGAATTCCCATATGCCGCGCTTTTCAGTCCTGCACTCGAAAACAAATATCAACTGAGAAAGTACTAGGGTAGCAAAAGCCGCAGTCCTTGACAAGATCAAGTTGCCTCCGCTATAATATCCTGTCAGCATAAAAGCCGAAACCGTTGCAATACTGATGAAGATGCCTCTGTAGGCTATTCTTTTTGCAAGACCGCCGGAAAAAATGTTTTCCCCTTTTGGTCTGGGTCTTCTATTCATTACATCCCTTTCGGGAGGGTCCACCCCCAGAGCCATAGCCGGAAGTCCATCGGTTACAAGATTCATCAATAGAATCTGAATAGGCAAAAGCGGCAGAGGCAGCCCCAGGGCTGATGTCCAGAACATGGTCAATACTTCGCCGGCGTTGCAGGACAAAAGATACCGAATAAATTTTCTTATATTGTCATAAATAATTCTGCCCTCTTCCACCGCAGCCACTATGCTGGCAAAATTATCATCCATCAGGATTATGGAGGATGCTTCTTTTGTCACATCCGTCCCGCTCATGCCCATAGATATGCCGATATCGGCCTCTTTTACGGCGGGAGCGTCATTTACGCCATCCCCGGTCATGGCCACAACGTGGCCTTTCTTTTTTAAGGCTCTTACTATTTTAAGCTTGTGACGTGGGGTTACTCGGGCATAGACAGCCACGTCTTCCACGCAGTTTGCAAATTCGGCTTCAGTCATTTCATCCAATTCCCGGCCTGTCAGGATTTTACTGTCTTTGGTAATCATCTTCAATTCCCTGGCCACGGCCCATGCGGTGGTTTTGTGGTCCCCGGTTATCATGACAGGTCGGATGCCCGCTGAAAAACATTTTTCCACTGCTTTTGCAGCTTCGGGCCTTGGAGGGTCGAGCATGCCCATAAGCCCCACGAAAACAAGGTCATGCTCCGGATCTCTTTCATCCATTTGCTGCACACTCAATTTCCTGTAGGCAAACGCCAGCACGCGAAGGGCTTCCTTGCCCATATCCTCATTTACCCTTAAAATTTCTTCTTCGGTTTTTTTATCAAGCGGAAGCACCTGACCGTGTTTTTCTATTCGGTTTGACAAGGACAATACGACATCGGGCGCACCTTTTAAGAACAGATAGATTTCACCTCTACGGTTTTTCACAATTACCGACATTCTTTTTCTGTCGGAATCAAAGGGTATTTCCTTTATTCTTTTATAATTTCTATCTACATTTTCTTTTTGAATACCGCCCTTCAAGCACGCCACAAGTATGGCAATTTCAGTAGGGTCTCCGGAAGTCACCAGTTCTCCGGTGTTTAAAAATCCCCTAAACAGCCCGCCCTTTTGCTGTTCAATTGCTGCATTGTTGCACGATGCACCGATTTCCAGCAGCCGCCTTAGTTCCCCCTCAGGTTTTTTGAAAAGTCTGCCGTCAGATGAAATAAAATCACCTTCAGGCTTGTAACCGGTGCCAGCAACCATTATGGTTTCGCCGCTTATGAATATCTTTCGCACGCTCATTTTGTTTTCGGTCAAAGTGCCTGTCTTATCACTGCAGATAATGGTGGCACATCCTAGAGTCTCAACTGCCGGCAGCCTTCTTACGACCGCATTTTTCTTAATCATCCTCTGCACTCCTAAGGTTAAAACAACGGTGACAATAGCCGGAAGACCCTCGGGGATAGCGGCAACAGCCAGGCTTACTCCGAAAAGAAACATGTCATACGCTTTTTCCCCGCGGATGATGCCAAGGAGTGACACCATCGCGCAAATAAAAAGGCTGGCAAGAACTAGCTGTTTGCCCAGGACATTTAAGCGATTCTGCAGCGGCGTCTCTTCTTCTTCTATCCCTTCCATCATGCCCGCTATTTTGCCCATCTCGGTGCTCATGCCGGTATCGGTCACAAGCATCCTGCCACGGCCGGATACGACCAGGGTGCCCATGAAGGCAAAATCTTCCCTGTGAATTTTTATATCCGGGGTTTCTCCGGGTTCAATTGACTTTTTCACCGGCAGCGATTCCCCTGTTAGTATTGACTCGTCTATGGAAAGCCCCTGTATTTCAATGAGTAAGCCATCAGCCGGCACCCTGTCGCCGGTTTCCAGCAGTACCACGTCTCCCGGAACCACATCTTTAGCCGGAATCGCCTTAATTTGCCCATCCCTCAGTACTTTTGCCACAGGCGCTGCCAGTTCTTTCAAAGCCTGAAGCGATTTTTCGGTCCTGTATTCCTGAATAAAACCCAGTAAGCCGTTAATGACGACAATGGCGGTGATGGCAGCAGCATCCGCCAGTTCGCCCAGATAGGTTGATATAACTGTGGCTCCTATGAGGGTCATGGTCATGAAGTCATTAAATTGATTTATAAAAATCCTCAACGGAGAAATTCTGCGCTTTTCTTCAATCCGGTTTTCTCCGAACAGTTTCTTTTTAAGAGGTATCTCACGGCTAGATAAGCCTTTTTTCAAATCTGTGCCCAAATATTCCATTAAAAATCCCCTCCGCCGGTTAATGTTACATTTAATTACTTATGCCCGGCCTTCGGGGATTATGTCTAAATTATTCATATGTCCCTTTTTTCAAAATACCTTGCAGACATATATAAAGCTGCGATAATGTAACATGCTGTATATATCATCATCCAGATACTGGGTTCAAACCCTGCACCCAAAAATCCACCGGTCAAAAAATCCATGCCGCCCGAAGTGAACAGAACCGAGTTCATTTTTCGGAAAATCACGTCGCTCGGCATGATCAGGCTTGATATGATGCCAACATTTACCAGGCCCTGAATCTTATGGCCGGCCATGGCCATCATGTAGCCTACCTGTTCCAGCATACCGCCTACCATCGCAAATCCGTAGAGCATAACCACCAGGATGCCGGTGTTGAGGGTGGAAAGCCTAGAGCTGCCCCACAGGGCCACCGAAAGCAGGATAATGGGGCCCAGTATGAACAGCAACATGCCCTGTATTAAATTCGGAAGTTGAATAATAATCTTCGCCCCCAGAATTTTATTTAAGGCGATAATGGCCGTGAAAAACAATGCACTGTAAAGGGATATCATGGCTCCTATTCCCAGGAACTTTCCCATCACCACTTCCCGGCGCCGGATGGGCTTTACCAGCAAAGCCTGCATGACGCCGCTTTCCACATCTCCCGAAAGGGCGCCCACTGCCGAGAAAGTCACCAGAAACGCGATAATGAAGTTTGCAAAATAAAGCCCCACGGAAATCAGCTGTGAGGAAAGTGCCGCTCTATAGATCTCATTGGAAGAACCGTGCAGGTAAACCTCTCTTAAGCCGAAGCCGTAAAGAGTCAGGTATAATATGGTAAGAAGGATTACAAGGCCGAGGGCTTTTTTATTGAGCATTTCCTTAAACGAGTATTTGGCTATTGTCAGCATGCCTGTCCCCCTCTTCCAGCAATTTCACGAAAAAGCTTTCCAGGGAATTGTTTGCGGGCTTTATTTCATACAGCAAAGTCCCGGATTCCACAATTATTTTGATGATTTCCGGCAAATCCCGCCTGTCTCTTACCTTGAAGGATAGCATGCCTTCATCCAGCTTTAAATCCTCTGCTTTCCCTTCAAGCGAGCTCAACAGGGTCTTTGATGGGCGCGATATGGCGGCCTCCATTCGTTTCCCCGCCTCCAGCATATCTTCAAGTTTGCCCTGGGCAATTATCCTCCCGCGGTTTATTACTGCAACCTCATCGCATACCATTTCCACTTCGCTCAGCAGGTGGCTGTTTAAAAATACGGTCTTGCCCCTTTCCTTCAACGACCTGATGATTCCGCGCACCTCTATTCTTCCCATCGGGTCCAGTGCCGATGTGGGCTCATCGAGAAACACAAGGTCCGGGTCGGGGAGCAACGCCACAGCCAGGCCCAGCCTCTGCTGCATGCCCTTGCTGTAGCCCGAAACCCTTTTTTTCTCATGTCCCGCAAGCCCAACCAGATCGATCAGCTCGTAAATCCTTTTTTGTGTAATTTTAAGCCTGTAAAGCTCAGCATGAAACCTCAAAACCTCCAGCCCAGACATCCAGTCGTGGTACTTGAAGTTTTCCGGCAGATAACCTATGCGGCTTTTTGCCTGTATGTCCCCCAGAGGTTTTCCCAGGATGCTCGCAGTGCCGGAAGTGGGATGCAAAAGCCCAACCAGTGTCTTTACCAGAGTGCTTTTGCCGGCACCGTTTGGCCCAAGCAGGCCGAAGACCGTCCCTTCACCGATCGAGAGGCGGATGTCCATGCATCCGCCCCGGCCGTTATACTGCTTCGTAAGGTTGAACGTTTCTATAACCATCTTTTCACCTCAAAGACTCTGCCATCTGAAGTGCTTTGTCTTCAGGCAGCGAAGAAGCTAACCAGTACATGAATTCCCCGTCGGACCATATGACGGTATTTGCAGCAAAATCAACATGCTTCACAGACATAAACACGCCCCTGTTGCCGTTTACATTAATTTCCTTGACATCAGTATCCTCTCCAACAGGCACCGGCAGCGTTGTTTTCCAGTCTTTTATGTCTGCCAGTTGTTTCCTCAGGTTTTCCGGAATGAACGGAATGGAGATTACCGCGTGCCTTACAGCATCCATGTCAACGCCATCGGGCACATGAATGTCGGGAAGCTTTGTCTTCTGTATGATTATATCCTGCGTTACGCCTTCCTGCTCTGATGAGCTTTCGTAGAGCAACAGGATGTCATTGTTTATTGAAATTGTGAATTTCTTGCCATCCAGGGCTTCGGGGAAAAATGCCGACCCTCCGAAGGTGGATATCAATTGATTGAGGTTTTTAACATCCGGGGTTATATCTATACGCGCGGGATTTGAGACACGTATATTTGTAAGTTTAAACCCTTTGGGAGCTTCCGGCGGAAATATGCTGATACCAACTTCATCTTCAATTGACTTTAAAGCCTTATCCAGAGAAGAGCCATCATCAATTTGATACTCTTTTTTCATTTCTCCTCCGTCTATTTTTATCTTTCCGTACTGTTTTAAATCTATGTCCTTTAAACCTTTTTCTTCAAGCTGATCCTTTATACTTGCCAGATCGTCGTAAGTGAGGGTTACGGTCTTGAATTGCGATACCCTGAAAATGCTCAGAAAATCTGCTGCCGCATCCCTCACCGGAGCCACCCATATAGCTGAAGAAATCAGCACTGCCGCAGCCGTTCCTGCCAGCAGCTTTTTATACTTCCTCATCATATAAAACACTCCCTGTCTTTCATAAGATTTTTTACCCAACTTTCTCCTGAATCTCTCCCATGCCATCTCGCTGTTGAGAGGATTTGAGATCTCCTTCAGGTCAATCCTGCCCTTCACAAAGGCATCAATTTTTTTCAGGTCGTCAAACCTATCCCTGCATATTTCGCACGTTTCCAGGTGTTTGCAAACTTCTTGAATTTCTTTCGGGGAAAGCTCACCATCAATATATGCCTGGATCATGCCCTCGTCATAACACATGCTTCACACCTCCCTGTACAATTCTTTAAATCTTTTCTGGGATCTGGCCACAAGGGTGCCTACTGAAGTCTTTTTAACATTGATGACTTTTGCTATCTCAGCGTAGGAATAGCCCGAATGCTTCATTATCAGGACGGTCCTGTCCCTTTCATGCATCCTTCGCAAAACCTCGCGGACGGCTATTGCATCGTCCTGCTGAAACGGCGTAAATGCAGGAAGGGCATCCGTAGCCCCCACTCTGGTCTCTCTCAACATGCGGTTTCTTTCACTCCTTATATGGTTTAAAGCCAGGTTTTTCGCAACCTTATAAAGCCATGCCCCTATATGTTCCTCATTCTTCGGGGGGCATTCATAAAGCCTCAAAAAGACTTCCTGCGCAAGGTCCTCTGCCAGATACTGGTCATGCAACATGCATATAAGCTGCTTTTCGATCCTGTCATAGTATTCCATGAATATCTTTTTAAATTCCAGAAGAACACCCCCCTCCGCCGGGCCCGGTTTCTATATATATAAACACAGCAAAATAACGAAATGTGACATTCTCAATGATTCCTGTTATAGTTATAGACGAAAAAAAATAAAAAAAGTTCCTTTATAATATATTCCTTTATAATATAATGCCTCGGGGTAAAAAGGTGTATTTTAAAGATGCTGACAAGCAAAACGGAAGGTAAAAGATTTTTGTGATATGAAGAACGGAAAAAAATTAAGGGGGATTCATCCCCCATAGACTCTATATCTTACATGCCTGAAGGATCTATAGGTTCTCACTTCGCCATCCGCATGTTCCTCTGCGACTTTTCTTTCCGTCGTGGAATAGACGGGAATTATACCTTTTTTTCTTGCAGTAGCCCACCGCCGCGTAAGTGGCGCCAAAATCGCCTTCCACCAGAGCAGGGCTTCCTGGATGTAGCAGCAATTTTCGACTTTTTTGTCCTGGTAAAAATAATTGCACACTTCATACTTGCTCGCCCCCAAAAACGAGAGAAATTTTATCATCCTTTTTCCCCTCTTTCTTTTTCCAGAAGAGCTCCCTCACGCATATCCGTAGCCCGCAGCAGTTTTTGCGCCAATTCCATGCTCTTTCAATGCCTTTTCCAACCAACAGCATATAACAGCTAAAGGTTTCTGACCTTCAAATTTCCCTTTTTCAATAATCATATCATCTTTTTTCTTTATACCAAAATATATGTGGAACTTGGTTTCCTTTACAGTCAAAAACGTAACAGGCACGGGATCGTAGTAGTCCCCGGGGTACTTTCCTTCTCCTCTATAGTAGGGACCGTAGTGTGGATTCATTATATCCGGTTCAATTTTTATACTGGATGCGGGGTAAGCATCAAAAAACATCACCTTGCCCTGCTGTTTCTCATCTCCAAAAATATACTTAAAACCCAGATCTGTTAAAGCCCTCTTTTCCGCATTTTCCAAATCAAGAATTCCTTCTTCATTTTCAGCAAAGAGCTGGTTGATAATAAAGTTTCTCAAAACTCCCTTAATAGCCTGAGCGGGTATGTAGGGAATGCCGTATATATGGTGCAGAGTCATGGATGTTTCATAGACGGATTCATGTCCCAGACCCACAACAAGGCGCCACTGGGGGACGAAGTCTATCTTTTGATACAGAATTCCCATATCTTTTAGATAAAGCAGTTGCCGATTGACAAGAGACTCGATTGGGACTTTTTTAAATTCCATGCTTTTGCTTTTTACCGCCCCGGCAAAATCAAATCTGTCGATATTGAAACAGGCTGCTTTATTCAACCTCAAATAAAAGTTATCCACCTCTTGCTCATTATGTTCTTTTTCCACAAGGATTCTTGTATCTTGCGGCATTCGATAACGGATGTACGTGATCTCTTCAGCATTCACTCCCCTTTCGTTTTCTCCCACAGTTATTTCAAAAATAGCGTTTACATTCAGCATTTTTTCTTTGATTTTATTTTCATGAAGGATCTCCTTATTAAAATAAATCTTATTATAATTTTCATTCTTCAAGAAGCCGAATCCTTTATTCTTATTATACGAAACAAACCATGCCACCTGTTTTTTGGTTTTCCCTTTATTGTCCATTATCCAAGATCACCCTTCTATCAAACCTTCTGCAAATCTTCTCAGCCAGTTGAGAAACGCCAGCACCTCTATCGTAACAGCTCTGTACTGAGAAGAATCCAGAGAAATAATGGCTGCCACCAAATCAGCATCACCCGAAAGGTCTATCAGCTTTTTGTCATCTTTCTTCAGCCATTCTGCTATTTGATCGTAAATCAGCTTGTACGCATGGCCCGATTCACTTGTTTTATCACTGATTTTAGATTTCACAAACGCCAGAGCAGCTCCCAGGCCATTGGTTTTTATCAACATGGGCAGTTTTTTGACATACTGTTTGTATTCCTTTCTCTTATCAATCTGATTTCCCGCTCGCGCGCACTGATACGCAAAAGAAGCCCTTCCCTGTTCCAGCCCTTTTATCACAGTCTTTTCGGCCATTCTAGCTCACCTCCATTATCAGCGTGCGGATTATCCCTTTCCCGAGGGTGGTGTTTCCACCGAGCTGAATAATCCCGGGAAGATTGTTTGTGAAATATTCCAGAATCATTTCTTCCTCTTTTTTATCCTTATTTTCAAATACGCCTTTATTCTCGCTGAAAATGGGACTTGCCAGGGCCAGGGAATAAAGCACGCTCTCGGTCGGCAAGTATTCTTCTGTAAAGAGTGCGCCACCTTGAACCGTTCCGGTATCATTGTCGATCCTTGTCCTCGTTACAATCTCCGTTGACAAGTTCACAAAGTCTCTGAAATCATCGTCGGAGAGGACGACAATATCCTTTTTCATCTTTTCCGACCAGTATTTATACTCCTCACAGGAGGGAAAAACTTTATCTGCCAGCCATTGCGCAAACCTGGTACATTCATCCCCTTTTGCAGGCTTTTTTACATTAAAAGTATACTCCTCCAGTATAACCTTGTCCCCCTCAAACAGCAAACTGCTGCCGTAGGGGACGGTGCCGGTTTCAGGCAGTTTTGGGACATCCTTATTAATGCCGGAAAGGAAGAGATCGCCTTTAAACCTCTCTAAAACCTTGGGACATGTGATCCACGCGAAAACGCCTTTCATGGATTTAACCGGGAATAAAAGTATCCTGGCATCGGTGAAACCGAGAGCGCCGGCATGAAGGTCTCCTTTCTCGGGACCGAAAGCAAGTATAACAGCTTCTTCCCTCTTATTTTTTTCAGTCAATTTGCTGTCATTTAAATCTATTTCTTCGAGGTCTTCAAACGCTTCCCTGATACATCCCTTCAAACTGGAGCCTTCCACTTTGGGGAAATCGGTGTGCCTTTCCCGCTGTATGGGCAAATCGACAAAACCCAGATCGTTTCCGCTGCCCGCATGCAACGGAGTTTCACAAATCATAAAAAACGGCTTGGCCAGCTTAAACATCTTTTAACCTCCATTCCCGCTTTTTTGATTTTTTAATTATTTGTTCTTTATCAATAGATTTTTTAATATATGCTTTTGCAGCCTCTTCGTCTTCAAAAGTCTTATAAATATAAATTTTTCCGTCCTTTTCGAAGTAATATATTCTGTTGGGATTATCCCCATCGTCGTAGACACAATGGCCATTTTTATCTTCTGTTTTATTTTCTCTAATTTGTTTATTGCAGAACTTTTCAGTGAGTACCCTCTGGATGTCCCTCTGGTTTTGAATTTCATCCCATACATCATCGCTGCAGTAGAACACAAAATATTGATTTTTAAAACTTTCAAAAAAGATTATACCTATGGGGCTTAGTACCGCTCCGCCATCCCTTTTTTCCACCAGCCCCATTTTCTCCAGTACTTCAAATGGCTCAAAATTCTCGCTTTTTTTCTTCGAATAATTATCTATTGCTTCTTCCAGTTGGAGTATTTCTTCGTAGTATCTATCAAAGACCTGGAAATCTACAGAAATGGGCACTCTGGGAATGGTGATTAAAGTTTCTGTTTCTTCATAGATATATACAATTTCACACCTGTTAATCTGCCCGAGAATAGTGAGATATGGTATTACTCCTTTATAACCGCCGGTAATATTAAAGACGACGTTATCAGGATAGTAATTTATTATTTGATCAATTCTCTCAACCAGTTTGCGCAGACCGGTTTCTACAAAAGATTTATAGTCATCTACCTGCAGACCTTCAATAACATCGGTTTTGGGATTAAACACAACTCTTATATTTCCATAATCCGGCAGGACTTCTTGAATTATCTCTGCCGCCAACCTTGAGACAACGGTATCCGTGGCTAAGAGATATACTTCCAAATCATCTTTAAGGCTTTCTTTAATCTTCAGAATGCTGGTTATCTCGGCAGAAGCTTTTGAGTTGTTCTTTGCCCAGGCAAGCACAGATCATTGGTTAAATATTCCGGCTCTATTGATTCACCGGACCGTTTTAAAACTGCTATGCCGAAAGCATCTTTTCCCCAGTCATTTATTTCTTTTGCTTCTTTTTCCATTTTTCTGGCCCACTTCAGGACTTCTGAAATGGGAGTCTTTAAGCGGGCTATTGCAACGCCCGCCGAAAAGGTAGACTCTTTATCGATATATTCAGATAGCTTAATTTTTCCAAATTCCTCCCTCAGGTCTTTCATTTTTTATTCATTTTCCGTTATTATCTTCTCTTTTATAATCCCCTTACTATAATGCGGCTTTTCGCATTCTTATCATTCATTTCTCTCGCACTGTCGCACTATACTTTTATTTTTCTAAGTGCTATCAACAGTGGAATTGCTATGATCAGGCTGCCAACAGCCTGTATTATATTGGCGGGCACTTCTACCAGAGATACGGCAAAGCCTTTCATTATGCCTCCGGCGATATAGTAGCCAATAACCATCCACGCCGCCGCTATTACCAATACCACCACTTCTTTTGATTTTAATTTCTGAGTATCGCGGTAGCTCTTGCAAGCGTACATCCCCACTATCAGTCCCTCAATAGCTTTAATTGCCAAGGTCCAGGGCGCCCATGCGGCGTAACCCGAGAGTAAGTCGGCCATCGCCGAACCCACACCCCCTGCTATTAATCCGATTTTAGGGCCGCCAAGCATTGCCGCAATAAAAACCATAGCGTCGCCTATATTGATATAGCCCTGGGTCGCAACGGTCGGCACCTTAATGACCATTGTGGCAATAGCCACAAGCGCGCAAAACAGCGCCGTCAAAACTGTTGTCCTCAAGTAATTTGATGCTGCCATAAAAAATCCCCTTTCCGTAAAAAAAATAAAACCTGCGATTCTTCGAGGTTTTTTTACGGCCAAAGACATCGGTTAAAGATAATAAAACATTATCTTTAACATTATCTTTGTTAAAATCTTCGCCCAATCAGACTTTACTGGCGGTTCCGGATTCTCACCGGATCAACTGTTGAGGCTGTTGGACTTGTCTCCCTCTTTAAAGGGAGCATCACCACCGGTCAGGAATTGGGGAAATATCCCCTCACCTTGCCCCGAAGAAACGTATTTTGTTGATAGATATTATATTTCTTTTAAATACGGATGTCAATAGAATATATGAAATGATTGTGGTGCTCGCAATTACTATTCCTCAGGATAAATCTTTTCGCCTTCGGATTTTATCAATTCTTTGAAAGCTGCAAGAATCTGCCATGTTATCGGCCCGGGCTTGCCATCGCCGATTATCCTGCCATCAACTTTTACCACCGGTATTGCTTCGGCTGCGGTACCTGTCAGGAAGCATTCATCGGCAGTAAATACTTCATAGCGGGTGAATAATTTTTCTTCAACCTTTAAGCCGATCCTTTCAGCAGCTTCTATTATGGCGTCACGGGTAATTCCTATAAGCAGACCCGCATATGTCGGAGGAGTGATAACCACGCCGTTTTTAACAATGAATATATTGTCCCCTGTGCACTCCGCTACATAGTTGTCAACATTCAAAATCAAAGCTTCGGGAACTCCGGCGAGGTTTGCTTCAATTTTAGCCATAATGTTGTTCAGGTAGTTTAAGGATTTCATCTGAGGGTTGACTGCTTCCGGCGGGTTTCTCCGGGTTGCTGCAGTTATGATTTCAAGCCCTTCTTCGTACATTTTATCAGGGTACAACACGATTGAGTCGGTAATGCAAACTATTGTAGGCTTGCGGCACTTTCTCGGATCCAAGCCCAAGTCCCCCTCGCCTCTGGATACTACCAGCCGAATATAGGCATCGCGAAGGTTGTTTCTTCGCAGCGTCTCCAGCACCACTTCTGTCATTTCCTGCTTTGTGATGGGGATGTCCAGCATAATTGCCCTGGCTCCATTATACAACCTGTCGATATGCTCTTTCAGCCTGAACACTCTGCCGTCATAAGCCCTGATGCCTTCGAACACTCCATCTCCATATAAGAAACCGTGATCGAATACCGATACCCTCGCTTCTTCCTTCGGATAGTATTTCCCGTTTACGTAAACCTGAATGCTCATCTTGAAGACCTCCCTGATTTTTTCACTATACTGTCCTTGTTTTGTTTTTGCGAATAATCATTATACTAGATATTGTTAAATTTAACATAATACTTTTTTAACATCATGTCAACATCAATCTAACCCAATCATGCGGTTTATGGGCATCCCTGCAGGCACCATGGGCATTACCATTTCCCCAGAGTCTATCCGGACATCTATGACCACCGGCCTATTTAATTCTATTGCTTTAATAATCGTCTCCGTCACATCTTCCTTTTCCGTTACTCTGAATCCCGCTGCTCCGCAGGCTTCGGCCAGTTTTACATAGTCCGTAATTTCCGGCAGTTCAGAATGAGAAAACCGTTTTTCATAGAACATTTCCTGCCACTGGTGCACCATCCCCAGAGTCCTATTGTTGAAAATAATATTAATTACAGGAACATTGTAGCCTGCTGCTGTAATGAGTTCATGACAGTTCATCTCAAAACTTCCGTCTCCCGCTATATTGAATACCACTTTATCCGGCTTGCCCAATTTTGCGCCTATTGCTGCCGGGAGTCCGAACCCCATGGTCCCAAGGCCTCCAGATGTAATAAAGCTTCTGGGATTTTTAAATTTGTAGAATTGCGCTGCCCACATCTGATGCTGCCCTACTTCGGTAGTAATAATAGCATCACCGTTGGTTATTCGGGAGATCTCTTCTATCACATACTGCGGTTTGAGGCCCTTGTCGCAATACTTCAAAGGATATTTCTTTTTCCATTCGCGGATTTGTTCCAACCATCCTTCCGGCTTACGAATCGAAACCAACTCTACCAGAGTTCTTAGAACAGACTTTACATCGCCCTTGATAGCCAAATCTACATCAACATTTTTCCCCAGTTCAGCCGGATCAATATCAATATGGATTTTTTTCGCACCGGAAGCAAAAGCATCTACTTTACCCGTAACCCTGTCGTCAAAGCGTGCTCCAACTGCAATAAGCAGATCGCATTCCGTAACGGCCATATTGGCATATGCGGTGCCGTGCATGCCCAGCATCCCCAGGCCTAGGGGATGTTCGGAAGGAAAGCCTGTTATGCCCATCAGCGTTGTTGTGACAGGAGCGCCTATCTTCTCCGCAAACTTTAAAAGCTCATCATTCGCACCGGAAGTCACGACCCCCCCGCCCGCATAAATAACAGGCCTTTTCGACTCATCGATCATCCGTGCAGCCTCATGCAGCTTTTTCTGCCAGCTTTCGGAAACTTTTTGTTTTGATGTAAAAGACGCCATAAAGCCGTTTACGTCTTTTTTAACATTTGATTCGTCTACTTCCCCTGCCATAACATCTTTCGGCAAATCCACCACAACGGGCCCGGGTCTTCCAGTAGTGGCTATCAAAAAAGCCTCTTTGACCTTTTTCACTATATCGTTTTTATCCCGAATGATAAAGCTGTGCTTTGTTATAGGCAGAGTAACTCCAGTGATATCCACTTCCTGAAAAGAGTCTTTGCCGAGCAGGCTCAAAGATACCTGGCCGGTAAAAGCAACCATAGGTATTGAATCCATATACGCAGTGGCAATGCCCGTAACCAGGTTGGTTGCTCCCGGTCCGGAGGTGCTCAAAGCCACCCCCACCTTGCCTGTAGCTCTGGCATATCCATCTGCTGCATGAGCCGCTCCTTGCTCATGCACCGTCTTAATATGACGTATTTTCCTGTTACTGTAAAGGGCATCGTAAATGGGCAGGGCCGACCCTCCCGGAAAACCGAAAATGGTGTCCACGCCAATTTCCTCCAATGTCCTCAGCAAAAGCTCCGCACCGGTCATTATTCTCACCTCTTAAAAAATTTTTGCAAACAAAAAACCCTTCACCTCTACTCTATATGTAGGGGCGAAGGGTTTCGCGTTACCACCCTGATTCGTCCATGCCTCGCAGCATGGACCTCAACAGGTACAGGGCTGAAGGCCCGATACCCGGCCGCTCTAACGGGAGCCGATTCCCATGGGGATCCGGCCGGAACTACTTTCTTTTCATCCCGGCAGCTCTGAGACGATCTTCGCTGAGAACCTACGGCATCGGATTTCACCAGCCCCGACTCTCTTTCGCCGCTGCAGTCCCCGCTACTCTTCTCTTCATGGCTTTTATATTATTGTGATAAATTATAACATTAAATGGAGCGGAAAACAATACTTCCTTGAAATGTTCAAATAAAATTTACATTCATATCCACGGGCAATTTGAAAGGCTTCATCTTTGCCGTACAACAATCCCACAAGCGCTCAGGCGCTCCCCTCATGCTGCATCAATTTACTCAATTACCACCGCCGTGCCGGATGCGGTCACCATGAGCATGTTGCCGTTTTGCCCCAGCACTTCGTAGTCAACATCCACGCCGACTACAGCATTGGCTCCTAGAGACGCCGCTCTTTGCTCCATCTCCCTCAATGCGGCTTCTCTTGCTTCGAGCAGCTCTCCCTCATAGGACTTTGACCGGCCGCCAAAAATGTTTGAAAGCCCTGCTGCAAAATCCTTAATAAAGTTCACACCCGAGATAACCTCTCCAAAAACTATACCCTTGTACTCCACGATTTTCTTTCCTTCAACATCAGGCGTTGTCGTCAATATCATTTTAACCTCCATTCCGCCGCTGCCGCTAGCGGCACAAATAGTAATGAAAAGTTATTTTTCAAGCTATTTTTTCATATTCTTCTATGGATATTTCGATGTCCTTGAGTATTTTTCTTATTAAACCTCTTCCTAAATCCTCTCCATGAAACGGAATGACAGTAGACCTTCCATCTTTATGTTTAAAATATTTATGGCTACCTTTCTGCCTAATTTCAATAAAGCCTAATCTTTCTAATATTTTTACCATATCTTTTGAGGAAACAACAGTTAATTTGCTCATACTACTACCTCAATTTGCTGAACACCAATAAATTCATTTTGTAAAATATCTTCTTTTTCGCATTCCACGCATAGTTCAATAGCTTCTTTTATCCTGGGAAGCAGCTCCTCCACTGTCTTTGCCTGTGTATGGCAGCCTTTTAAAGCCGGAACTGATGCCACATACATCCCATCTTCGTCTTTCTCTATAAGAATAGTGAAGTTATATTTTTTCATTATTACCACCTCTAATATATTATAACACATTTTAATGACGCTTACATAATACCACGAGCACGATGAACAGGGGATGTCATGGAAATTACTTTCATTGAAAAAGCGGCTGTTTTTTTGTCTCTATAATCCTGGATTTATCTTAAGTTTCATAGCCTTAATTTGTTACTTTTTCAATAATAAGCTTGGATGCAATTTCAAGTCTTTTATGATAATTTTTTTGAGTATGCCCCTGTCCAGTTATAAAAGGTGAAACCACACATGGTATTCCCTTAATAAAAATATATTCCCCTTTTTCAACAACATCTTTGTACTCTAGACCAAAAAGCAGGTTAAGGGATTCTGCGCCAAGAAGTATTATAAGATCAGGTTTACAAAAATCTATTTCTCTTTCGAGGAGCCTTTTACTCGCTTCTTTATTAAAGCCTTTTCTATTTTGTAAATCTGACCAATATACCTTCGATGCATCCGTTATATAGCAATGTTCCAAATCTATTTTCCACTTCATTATTTGGCTGTAAGCCCTTTCCCATTTGTTATATTCAAACACTTTGGGATCATCAAGGAGTTCTGTAAATCTGTCGTAATCGTATTTGTTACGGATTATCCTAAAAAGATTTGCCCAAAACACTATACTTCCCGCATCTTTAGCAAGTGAATCCTGACTTATTATCATTACTCTGTTCTTTTTGTCATTTTCAAAGTATTTTTCTCCCCACCAAGGGAGATCCGCCCCCCTTCTTATTCGTTTATAATCATGTAATGACAGGAAATCTTCAATGTCGCCAGCGTAATAGTTATCAGGATAAAGTTTTTGAAAAACCCTCACAGGACTGTTTTCTTTGTAACAGGATAATGGATAAATCTGATATTCATTAAATATCATAGATAAATGCTTTACAGCCTCTTTTCTGTTTTTCACTGAATACCCTCCTGTTATATAATAATTTTCATCTCCCCCAATCTTGACCTATAACCAAAATATGTGCATCGAGGTTTCCTTGCCATAAACGACCAAGGTCCTAAAGCTGTATCATTATAACGTGCAACTGTTTATCTTTGGGTGTATATTTAATAAATACGTATCACCGCTATCTATTCCCAAGGCCTTCCTTATATTTTTTGGTAATGTTAACCTGCCCTTGCTGTCAATCTTTGCTACTGCGATTTTTTCTTTTTGCAGGCCTTTTACTATAGATTTATATTGCTATAGATTTATACTCGATGGAAAAGTCTATATGACCAGTCTTTGCCAAAATATGCCTTCCAATATCAAAGATTGCCTCTAATGACCTCCTAAGCCCATAATTCGCAGGGTAGGCACATCGTATTCTTCCAAGCAGATAGCGAATAAACGAATCTACTCCTGCTGCACC
>JANLFP010000029.1 GCA_024655905.1 Tepidanaerobacteraceae bacterium | reverse complement strand
TATAGCAGTTCTTTTGAAAATATGCTCGGGATAAAAGAAAAAATCGAGCATATGGACGATACAGGCTCAGCCCTCATAAAATTTATAGATGCAGTAAAAACAACGGGAAAAAAAATATACCTCATCATCGACGAATACGACCACTTTGCCAACGACATCATCGCTATGGGGGATAACGATTTTTATAAGGAAATAATAAGGGCCTCAGGATTCGTGAGAGATTTTTATGAAACCGTTAAGATAGGCACCGAAAGCGTCATAGACAGGATATTCATCACCGGCATATCCCCCATTATGCTGGATGATTTAACCAGCGGCTTCAACATAGCCATGAACATCACCATGGAACATGAAATGAACGAAATGCTGGGATTTACCCGGGAAGAAATTAGATCCGCCTGCGAAAAGCTGGGGATAGGCCAAACAGAAATAGACATAAAAATAAAGGAATATTACGATGGCTATTTATTCCATCCTGAAGGAAATGAAAGATTATATAATCCTGACATGATGTTATACTTTCTTGATCAGTATATTAGAAAAAAAAGAATGCCAGAAAGACTGATAGACGACAACGTGAAGATGGATTACGGAAGGTTAAACCGTCTTGCGGTAAATAAAGAAAATAAAAAAATGCTGGAGAAAATAATACAGGATGAAAGCATCACTTCCGATATAGTCACAAGATTTTCCTTTGACAGGATGTATGATCAGGATTATTTCATATCCCTGCTGTTTTACATGGGCCTTCTGACCATTGATAGAAAAGAAAGGACCAGACTCGTACTCAAGATACCCAATTACGTGATTAAAACCGTATTCTGGGAATATATAGCTGATTCTCTTAAAAAAGACTACGGTGTAAAAATTGATACCACTCAATTAAAAAAAGCTATAGAAGATATGGCCTACAACGGCACGATAGAGCCGTTTATCACATATGTAAGCCAGAATATCCTAAAATCCCTGTCCAATAGGGATATGATCGACTTCGATGAAAAATATATAAAAGTAATCTTGCTGTCCCTTTTAAATATCAGCCCGGTTTATATACCCCTAAGCGAGCGGGAAGTCGAAACCGGATACATGGATATTTATCTCGAACGGGATATGCGTACCCCTGATGTGAAATATGAATGGATTTTGGAACTGAAATATATCAAAAAAAGTGAAAGTCAGAGGCCGGACTTTGCACAATACATTGAAAAAATAAAGGCTGAAGGTCAGGAGCAGCTGGGACGCTATAAAACAAGCCGCCGCCTGGAAAACAAAAAAGACCTTAAACAGGCCCTGCTCATATTCATCGGCAAGGATAAATATGAGATTGTGGAAAAATGATGTAGATGAGAGGTGAGAAAATGGAATGCAGCGACCTCTTGAAGCTGATTAAAAAGGGAGAGGATTCCAAAACTCAATTCAAAGAAAGAATCGAAAGTATAGACGCCCTGGCCGCTGAGATATGTGCATTTGCAAACACCGAAGGAGGTCAAATCATCATTGGAGTCACAGATAAAGGTGAACTTGCCGGAGTAGACGATATCTATAGATTGAATCAAACTATTTCCAACGCCGCATCCGGCAAATTGGAACCTCCTTTAAGCGTCACCACGGAAAATATACTATGCAATGACAGAATAATTGTCATTATTAATGTTCCCCGGGGCGAGAACAAGCCTTATGCGGCCAATAGGACCGACTACTGGATAAAAGTTGGAGCGGACAAAAGGAGGGCTACCCGGGAGGAATTAAGGCGGCTCATGCAGGCATCCGGAACCATATATGCTGATGAAATGATTATTCCAACCACCTCCATCGATGATATCGACATGTTTGTATTCAGGGACTTTTATGAAAAAGAATATGGGATGTCATTGGATCAAAATGGCCTTCCCCTTGAAAAGTTGCTCACAAACCTTAAGCTGTTAAAAGAAGGCAATCTTACCCTGGCCGGACTTCTCATCTTCGGCGCTAAACCTTCCAGGATAAGGCCCCAGTACATTATAAAGGCAGTGGCATTTCCGGGCACTGATATAAGCGGAAATGAATACCTCGACAGCGAAAACATCGACGGCATATTATTCCACCAATATAAAGATGCCATGGCCTTTTTGAAAAGAAACCTGAAAAAAGTCCAGCGGGGCCAAAATGTAAATCTTCCGGGCATACTGGAGATTCCCGAGATAGCCCTGGAGGAGGCTGTCGTCAATGCACTGGTGCACAGGGATTATTTTATAGACAGCAGCATACGCATATTCGTTTTCGATGACAGGGTAGAAATCATAAGCCCCGGCAAACTGCCCAACACTGCTACCATAGAAAACATAAAGCAAGGCATCCAGATTGCAAGAAACCCAATCCTTCTATCCTTTGTACCAAAACTAAAAATCCCTTATCACGGCATAGGTTCCGGCATTCGCCGGATGATATCCGAATGCAGGAAAGCCGGCATAAAAGAGCCCGAATTCATAGAAAATGTAAACCTGCAGGAGTTTAAGGTAATTTTTTACAGATAGCCTGCTTAAAATTTTATAGCAAAAATATATAAACGAAAGCGCTGGCGTTCGGAGCCAGAGCTTTTTACTTATTATCTGTTTTTTTCCACATATTCTTAACAAAATTATCTCTCTATCCCGAAAATTATAGATAAATATTTTCATCATCTGATGGTGATGCGATTTGCATCATGTATGTCTAAAAAAAAGCTGCAATAAACCGCAGCTTTTTTTGTCCAGCCGAGTTTATATTAAATGCTGTTATTTTATTGACTTCAGGAAATCGATTAACAATTTTACTTGTTCCGGCTTGAAATTTCTTACTGTTTCGACCAATTCTTTTAGCTCCGGGCTCAAGGGATTGGAGGGAGTTTCATCCAGCAATTCAGATACTTTTAAGTTAAATGCCTGTGATATTTTTAATGTTACTATAAGATGATAGAAAAATCAAGGAAGAGAGACGCAGAATAAGTAAGGGGGAACTTCCGTTTGAAAAATCGCAGCTTTTTTTACGCTGCGCCTCTGGCTCCCAAATCTCTCGTTGTTTCAACTAATTCCTTGGCTTCTGCAAGGCAAAAGTTTATTCATCGTCTTTAATCAATTTGATTATTTGATTCAATATTTTCAGCTGCTTTGGAGAAAGGCCTTTTGCATTCTCAAGCAATTCATGATATTCCTTATTAAACTCATTGTCATCTTCTTTAAATATTTCTACAAGACTTATTCCCATCGCACTGCATATTTTTTTTAAAGTATCTATAGTTGGAGTCTTTGTTCCGTTTTCTATATAGCTTAAATAAACATTGGATATTCCTGCTTTAGAAGCAAGTTCACCGCTCAGCATGTTTTTTGATATTCTTATTTGTTTTATACGTTTGCCTATTTCCATTATAATCATCCCAACTTAAACCATAAGATTAACAAATATAAAGCGAATTAAACTAAAATTGCAAGAAATATAATAAAAGATAGAGATAAATTATCATAATATTAAATAACAAGATTAAATAAGGTCTAGATAGTATTGATTTAATTAAACTAATAGATTAAACTAATAAGGAAAGCATTTTAAAATATTAGTATAAGAGAGGAGAGATATAAAACAAATAAAATAAAAAAACTACTTTAATACTTAAATGCCCTATGTTTCTATAATACTATAAGTGTTTTGTCTTATCAATTGTTAAATTTAATGCCACTACGAGGGGGAACTTCTGTTGGAAAATGTTTTGATGATACCGGGCCCTTGCGATGTGGAACAGGATGTTTTGCTGGAAATGGGAAGACAGGTAGTATGCCATTACGGTGCCGAATGGGCGGATTTCTACAATAAAACTTGTGATTTGATAAAAGAATTATTGCAGGTTCCGGGAGAAGTCTTTATTGTTAACGGTTCCGGCCATCTTGCAGTGGAAAGCATGGTCCTGGCTCTTGGCGAAAGTGGTGAAGAAATTGGCATTGTCGATAACGGCCATTTTGCTCACAGAATGATTGAGATATTAGAAACGTACGGTATAAGACCGAAGGTGCTTGAAATAGAATGGGGAAAAGCTGCTGCACCTGAACAAGTGGACAGATTCCTTTCAAAAAATCCTGCTGTAAAATCACTGGCGCTGGTACATAGTGAAACAAGCACGGGAGCTTTAAATCCATTGGAAGAGATAGGATGTATTGCAAAAAAGCATGGTGTTGCATTCGCAGTGGATGCCGTGTCTTCAGCCGGAATTGTCCCAATAGGCATGAAAAATTATGGCATAGATTTATGCGCGATGGCTTCTCAGAAAGGCTTTGGTGCACCCCCGGGGCTTGCCATACTTGCAGTAAGCAAGAGAGCTCTCGAAATTATCAGGAAAAGGAAAGCGCCTACTCCGGGCTGGTATGCGAGCCTTTCCGTTTGGGACAGGTTCCGCCGTGAACAGACAAACTTTCAGCCGTATAGCATAAGTATGGCCGTTAATCTGATTTTCGCATTAAACAAATGCCTGAGAGCCATAAAAGAAGAAGGAATAGAACAAAGATACAAGCGGCACTGCGACGTTGCGTCAATGCTGAGAAGGGAATTAAATGAAATGGGGCTTGATATATTCTGCAAAGAAGCCGAACCAACGCCGGTGATAACTGTAGCAAAGATGCCGGAAGTCCTGGATTCAATAAAACTTATAAACCACTTAAAAAATAAATACAATATCCTGATTGCAGACGGGCTTGGAAAACTGAAAGGGAAAACCGTCAGAATTGGCCATATGGGTAAAAATGCATGTCGAATAAACATAATAGCATTGCTTTACGGCATTGAAGAATTTCTTCGCAAGGAGGGAATTATATGACTAAAAGGCTTAATTTTGCACAAATATTGTTAATAGCATCAATATTGGGCATAATTGTCGGATTTATAGGCGGCGATTCAATAACGGCAATAAAACCTCTGGGCGATTTGTTTGTAAGACTATTGTTTATGATAGTACCAGGCCTGGTATTTTTCTCAATAGCTTCTTCCTTTGCCAACATTTCAGATGTTAGAAAATTGAAGAAATGGGCGGGAAAAGTTGTAGGCTGGTTCCTTTTGACTACATTGATCGGAACATTTATTGGAATTATTGCCGGTTTAATATGGAAACCGGGAACAGGCCTTGTAATAGAAGGGCAGAAAATAGAACAAGTCAACAAACTGACGGTTAATACTTTTTTAGATTGGATACCGAGCAATGCATTGGGCGCTATCACCGAAGGCAATATTATTCAGATTGTCGTATTTGCTTTGATCGCCGGTCTGGTTGTAGTGCTGCTTGAAAACGGCAAAGACAAGACTGTTCTTCGCGATATTTTAAATGCGGGAATGACTTTATTTGTCACTATCGCTAAATACGTTATGTATTACGCTCCCATAGGCGTTTTTGCATTGATGGCCGTGTCCATTTCAACGTTTAAGAGTGCTCTCGTATCTGAAATGATTCGCTTTATTGCTGCGTATACGGTAGGATTTGTGGTTCACATTGCTTTGATGTATTTCCTAGTTTTCTGGCTTATCACAAGACTCAATGCGTTCGCCTTTACCAAAAAAATTTTCCCAGCCTTGATTACGGCTTTCACAACATGCAGCAGCGCAGCTACTTTGCCGGTAACCCTTCAGTGTATGAAAGAAGTCGGGGTGTCGGATGAACTTTCTAATTTTGGCATACCTCTTGGAGTTACATTCAATATGGATTCGATGGCAATAGAAATACCCCTTTACATTATGCTGGGAATGTATGCTGTCGGGACGAATCCAAATATTGTAGATTTGTTTCAGTTTGTGCTTCTTGGTGTTCTCTTTTCAATCGGCTGCGCCGGAGTACCCGGTGGCGGCCTGGCAATAGCGACAATATTGATTCAAGCATTTAACCTTCCCACGCAAATAGTTGCGTGGATTGCAGCAATTTTTGCTTATCTAGACGTAACAGGCACGGCGATAAATGTATGGGGAGACATGGTCTGCACCACTATTGTAGCAAAAACCGAAGGCTTATTGGAATAGGCTGCGACGCTTCGGCAAAAGCCTGTTTTTATCCACGATTTTTTTACGCCCTGCCCCCCGGACGCCTGCAAGATTTTTTGTTGACCAAACATATAAAAAATTATATAATAACCTCAAGAACAAATGTTTCATTTAAAAACGAAAAATAATTGAAAATCATCATTAAAGATGATAATATAAATGCAAAGGGAGCTTAATATGGAAAACGGGAGAAAAAAGATTATTCACTACGACAAAACCCTCAAAAACCTTTTCAACATCTCAACGAGACTCACAATATACGCCATAAACTCACTATTCAAAAAAAACTTCAACGAAAACACAAAAATAGAACAAATAAACCGGGAATACACAAGACTAGACAAAACCACTGCCATAGCCGACACCGTCTTAAGCATAGAAATAAACGAACAAAAAACAAAATACCACATAGAATTCCAGACCTTAAACGACAGGACACTAATAATCCGCATGATAGACTACGGATTCAGAATCGCCATAGACGACCTGGACTTTCGAAAAATAAAACCAGACGAACAAATAACCGTAGAATTTCCATCCCAGATAATCATATTTCTAAAACGGAGC
>JANLFP010000028.1 GCA_024655905.1 Tepidanaerobacteraceae bacterium | reverse complement strand
AGAACGCCAAGAAAAATAAATATCAGCAATAAAGGCAAACTTATCGAAAGGTAAGGGCGCAAAGCCACAGGGTCTAAAGCCCCGGCACTATGACAGCCTGGCTGCTTGTTGGATATCTGCAGTGGTTCATCCACCGCGCCTTTTTGCACGGTTTTTTTATCCCAGATTTTATCACGGAAAGAGGGATAAACGTGAAACATGAAGAAAGGCTCGGGGAATTGATATTAAAAATGAAATCGGGAGACGAGGAAGCATTTGTAAAACTTATTGACAGATTTAGTCCAATGATAAAAAGATATAATTATCAAATGTGGTCTGACGATGACTTCACACAAGAATTAATAGAAAAGTTGATATGTGCCATTCACAAATTTAATCCCGAAGTTTATAACATGAACAAGGGGCCAGCGGAAGATTATGATATGGATTTATTGGAAGCAAATCTCGTAATATGGGTAAAAAACTCTATGAAACATGCCGTTGAACGCCTTGCCGATAAATATGAGACATATAATAACACACAAACGCCCATCCTTAATTGTCCTGCTTATGATGACAATGAAGAAGAGATGATAGATCAGATTGCCGATGAAAATGCTGATATGGTCGATGATATTTGCAGCGATATAGAAACTAAACAAAAACTATCAAGGCTGCCGAAAAAGCAGAAAATGACAGTAGTATATACAATTTTACTTGGCTACACAGAAGCCGAGACGGCGAAGAAGTTTGGAACATCCCGCCAGGCAGTACATAAGGCAAAAAAGAGAGCATTGGATAAATTGAGAAAAGAGTATCTAAAGGATAAGTATTGGAAGATGAAAGACGATTAAATTCATGCCATATAAACGAATTTTAAAAGCTCAAATATTTTTTTATTTTTTTGTACGAGAGGTTGCTTTTTTTAGGTGTGGATGTAATTTTATATAGTAGAGGGAAAAATTTAGGCGAAAGAGGGTGGTTCCGTTGAATGATTATCTTTAAAGTTAATATCCCCGGTTGATTTTAAAAATAATATGATATGGGGGTAAGATATCATCTATTGATACCCTTTATGATTCAACAAATGTTATAAATTTAACTTCTAATTATTTATGGTTGTTCTAAAAAAGAGAGTACAGCGGCATTACTCTCTGTAGCATCCCAGCAGACAAGAGGTCAAAGCGCAAACCATACCCTCATAACTATTTTATAACATACAATTATAGGTTTGCAAGATGCCGCTTCAATATACTCTAATAATGGGAAAAGGAGGTGAAAAAAATGAAGAGAATATTAATAATATGTCTTGCTTTACTAATTATTACTGTTACGCCTGTTTATGCGTCTACGAGTAATAACTTAATGGATGGGGAAGTTGAAGTTGTATCTGGACCAGGCTATTCAGTTACAGTGTTTTATGGTGATAAGGCCGAATTCATTGATGAAGAACGATACAATATTCGGCCAATGTATGATTCCTTTTCATACTCAGTTAAATGGGACCCAAAAACTAATACTTATGTAGACGGAGTTTCGAGAGAATACAGTGATGGCGAATTGAGATCAGAGATCGGATTAACGCAGACATATGATCCGGGTATCTTACACGTGCCGCAAAGGGTTGATCTTAGCGGTTCTGTTGAGGGTATTTGGACTGGTGATTCACCTTACAATGCTGATTCAATTAGTATTAAGCCTACTCAAACGATTTGGTTCTCTGGATCAGGTTTTTCTATCTCTTATCCTCCCAGTGTAAGTGTTAGTGGTTCAGGTAATACCAAAACATTTTCTTGGCCAACCGTAACATGGAACAATACATGGAATAGCACATATAGTTTTACAGGCATTCATGGTGAGGCGGATGGTATTACAACTGGAATTACCGCTACAGGTGCTTCTGGATTTGTAACGTTCAGGTTTGGTAGCAATGCGTATGGTGTTACGTCCGAAGTAAAAGTTAATTGGGATTGGGCTGGTATATAGTAATTAGAATAATTACAAATAATTTACAGCAACGACGATTGAAGGAGTAGGTTAACCTACTCCTTCAATCGTACTTGTTTTGAAAGTGGGAGAGTGAGACTGTGAGACTAAAAAGATTTTGTTTTATTACTCCTATCGTTGTAATTATTACTATACTTATTGTTTCCTCGCCAATGTTAAACAAAGAAATAGAAAGCGCTTTACCGCCATATTGGATTGAAATGACTATATCCGAGATTGAAAGCTATAGGGCCGACGATGGTGGTTATAATGATATGGGAGAATACATACCAGATTTAGAAAGAACTTATCATGCCATACAATTACTCAAGACATATGCACCTAATACAACATTTCCATCCCCAAAAACATATTTAACATCATTATTGAACCGACAAGCTCCAAAAGAAGAAGATTTATTGATAAATCTTGAAACCATGTATTTTGCTATTGCTACTATGTTTGAGTTAGGAGAGGTGCCGGATATACACCCTTCCTGGGATATCTATCATATGGCACTTCGTCTTCAAGAATATAGACTAGTAAGCAACGAGGACAAATCTAACTTTTATTTTAAAAATGACCAAAATGAAATGACTGTAGGAGATTGGATTCGAAAGGCCGCGATGGTTGTAGAAATCGGAAATATTATTGATTCAGATGCACCAATGTTGCTGGGAAAGCAGCTACACGAACTTTGGAGGGATGAGATTCTTTATTCAAACCAAAACTATCACCTTACAATTATACATTCCTTAATTAAGACACTAAAATTAATGGGGGTAGATATCAGAGAAATGCCACATTCTTCTGATTTGAATAAATGGTTGCTTGAAAGAATAAATCAGTTATCTACGGAAGAATTTCATTCACCTTTGTCATTAATAGATATTTGGGCAGGAATTGAGAGTGTCGAGTTGCTTGGTAGCGCTGTCAAAATTCCCATTGAAGTAATGGAATATATTTATTCAATCGAATTAAATGGGGGAGGTTTTGACTTCGTTATAAATGAGGGAACACTCGATCCTTATCACACCATTATGGCGATTAAAATTATAGAAGCATCAGGAGGAATTTATATGAAAACTAACCATGTTATAGATCAGATTCTGAATATACAGTTATCCAATGGTACTTTTCCAACAAAAATAATACGATCCTCAGATCTGACTTTGACATATATGGCACTCATGAGTTACAATATACTTAAGAATTCCCCCCCTAATTCCATGGCTTTAAAAAAATATTTACGTAGTACGTTACAGGATATTATAGCCCAACCTAAGCCAGATCCATATTTATTGTGGATAATACTAGAAGCTATGAAAATTTTAAATGACGATATACCCAAAATTATAGTTTCAATTGATTGGTATGAATGGAATATAAATTCTAGCTCTGATCTTCAACGGTTAGTATCATTGCTTCGTATGGAGCAAATATTGGATGAAAAAAACATTGCACAACGTCAACTTGTGGTACAAAGGATAAAGTCCTTACAAACTGCAGATGGTTCATATTCCATAGGAGATGGGGAAGACATGAAGACGACATTCTTATCTGTAGAAATACTCTGGCGCTTAAATGAACTGTCCGCTGAAGAAATAGAAGGTGTAACATCTTGGTTAATGTCTCTTTTGATTGATGAGCGAGAAGATGAGTTGTCATTGGAAAATATCTATTATATAGTATCTACATTACATCTTTTGGGGATACAGCCTCCAAGTACAGTGCAGGAATTAATTCATGGTCGGCTAAATCAAGATGGTAGTTTTGGCAATAGAAATATTCAACAGATATTCATGGAGCTTATAGTTTTTGATCTTAGCAGGTTGAAAATCAATTAGGGGGTTGCTGAAAACCCCGAAAACCCTTGTAAATACTACATATTGTAGCACTTCGGTGATATAATAAGTACATTGAAAACAGCATTTTCCTAGCAAAAACCGTGCACTTTGGAGGCTGATTTCATTTACAAACATCACAAACGCCCGATTTGTCTGCTATCCCAAAGTCGTGATTGCAGACAAAAACTATCGCACCTGTGATAGCATCAAAGTACTGCAAGTCCTCAGGCATTCGCCTTTCCGGTCGGCCATTCGACCGCTCGGTTAAGGATCCAGAAATACTTAAACAACAACGACGCGAAGAGCGTGACGATGCAAAGGTCAGAAATATCGTTAAAGGAGTATTCGGAGAAGGAAAACGCTTCTTTCTATGGTCTGGGACGGATCATGACACGCCTTTGGGATACTAGCGAGACGGTAATTGCCATGTAAATATTAGTCATGAATCTGTAGCGAGAACTCCAGATTCTTTTAACACTTTTTTCAGAATGTACTTTTGGTCAGCTGAAATCACAGCTTAACAGATAAAATTCTGATGTTCAACGACCCCTAATTAGTTGGAGGTGTTGAATATTTATAGACAAACAACTTCTATTTTATTGAAAGTAATTGTTGTATTTTTAGTGATTATATATCTATATCATAGTATTACAGTACAAGCTCCCATATCGCTCAGAGCATGGTCAATTGAACACATTGAGGAAAAAACATGGACTATTTCATACAGTTTTGAGAATGTAAGTAATTTTGCTATAGTTCTACAGAAAATACATATAAACCTACCATTAGACTCTGATTCCGAAATTAATGAAGTATTCTTCACCGATGCAGAAAAATGTGTAACAAATCTAAACGCTCAAGATACTACGATTGATATGGCAAACACACGACTTCTTCCTAAAAGTATTAGCACTTTGACATTAACAGTTCACGGGCTAGATTTCCAGGATGACAGTGAATCCAAATATTATCACCAACTAATCCTTTTAGGTAAATATTTTGGGAAAAGAGTACAAGTTGATTTAGATGTTGGATATATTGAGTAACTTTAGGTGAAAAAGAAAATGGGTCAGGCTTGAATAATTCCCTTATTCACAGTTAATGTCTGTAATGTCTGTATAATGGGGTTAAATCCCTCGGCTTCAGCCGAAGCCTTTAGGTCAACAAATTAACGGCAAGTATCTTCACCTCTAGGAAAAGGGATACTTAAATTAGAGGTGATAGAAGATGCAAGGATATAGAAAATCATCGCATGCAACATATGACCTAAAGTATCACTTGGTTTGGATAACAAAATATGAAAAATGCATAGTCGCTTGCATAGGTGACAAATAGGGACGTACCTAAATTGTCAACAAAATATATTGATACATGAAAAGGTAATTGGTACCGTGCCAGAAAATTGGTTGCATATTTCGGCCGCATCCCGACAGCATAACGGCACATCCGGACACCTTGTCGAGATGATAAAATAACTGCTACCCTTTAGTCAGAACGATCGGAAGGGGGTCAATCGATGGGGAGGCTGGATATGCTGAAAGCAAGAGAAATTTTAAGATTAAAACACCAAGAAGTAGGACTATCTCTGAGAGACAAATCGGTCAAGCCTGACCACTTAAAAACCCATTGACAGGGAAACAAAAGATTATCTTCCTCAGGAGGGCTACAAACCACTTGAAGAGTCATATGGGAAACATTTCTATGATAAGGACTGGTTAATAATGGAGAGAGCGATAAGTAATTATAATAGTCGATATTATGGAAACTGCGAAACGTATCAATCCGGTACTATTAAAGCATATGGTTTCCCAAAATAGTTAAAATTAGAAGAGTTCAAGGTAATGAATAAAAAAAGGGCTTCAATCTTTATATGCGTAGCGGTTATAATCTTAGCTCTGAGTTTGTCTTTAACAACATATATGGTTATGAAAAACCGCTCTCTTGCTTCTTTCAAACCTGAAGATTTTACGGTGAAGCTTTTATCAGCAACTATAGACAAAGACCCAACACATGAAGAATCTTATAATGTAAAGTATGTAATATTAATTAAGGATAACACAGAAAAGCCTGTAAACATTGAAGCTGTCGGTTATTTCAGTAAAGCAATAGAAAATCTTCTGGGAGAAAAAGGGTACTTACCGTATTTAGAACTTTGCGCTAAAAATTCCCTCTTAATGCAGAAATGACGAATCGAATTGAGACAACAATAACTTCTGATATTTACGAAAAATACGGCGACGATTTTAAAGACATAACAATGAAGCTAATTATTAATGGAAGAAAGGAGCTACTGTATAAATTATATTAAAAAGCCCTTAAGTCCGGCCATCCAAAAGGTAAGAACTACATCAGGGATTTTAGAATTCATTATTGAGCTTGAGATAGGATAACCGAGAGAAATCGGGTGGGCAAAACGGAAGCGGCTCTTTGGTCATGAAAGAAGAGAAAAAGGGACAAATGGGGACGGACCTAAATTGTCAACAATATGTCTCGTCCACATGTTGGGTAAAATGGGTCAGGTTTGAATAATTCCCTTATTCATAGTACAATTATCCAGAGTGTTATGAATGGCAAGGAGACCATGTATTCATATCCAGGAGCTTTATACCATGTAATGGTCAGGACAAAAAATCGGTGCCTGGGAAGCCTCTGAAAGATGTATAACCCGCATATTTTTTATTCACACGAAAGCCATTTAGTGAAAAGTTCTCCGGTGCATCAAATTCAGTGATTGAGCAAATGATCAATCTGCCCCCATAAATGATTTCAAAAATACGGTGCATCCAGGATAACAACTTGTGTAAATGATCTGGTTGAAAAATGGGAACGAATAAGGGAATTATTCAAGCCTGACCCCTAAGCTATGCCCCCTAAACTAATAAATATGTTAATATCAAACCGAAATAAATTCAGGAGGAAATGGGAAGAGCTTTGAGATTCATGTTAAATGTCGGTAGCATTCCATCAAGTTATGATGAGGCGCACAGCATATAGCAGAAAACTTTATGGTAAGGCCTAGCCGGCCGTACTACCGGCAGAAGTTTACTACGGTAACTATATACACTAGAAATTTTTAAGGAAATATTAAAATATCAAGACCGGCTTTTAACCGGTCTTAGTTTTACCTTATAGATTTTCCAATGCTTATAATTTCCTCCTCCGCCAGAGGGCCGGAAATACTGTAAAACATCGCCGGTGTATGCCACATGAGCTGGCGGGTATCGTTATTCTTAAACCAAATGAGTGTGGCCTCAATACCATTCAGATCCACTGTTTTGACATCGGTATCATTTTTTCTGAAATTGTAAGAAAAGGCGGTGGGTCTGGTGACCGGAGTTTCCTCTATGGTGAAAAACCTGTCATTGTTGCTGGCTTCATATTTAAGCTCGATGGAAGAAATTCTGCTGCTTTCATCTCTTATGA
>JANLFP010000027.1:5441-9426 GCA_024655905.1 Tepidanaerobacteraceae bacterium | reverse complement strand
TTATTTGACAGTCGTTTCAGAGGAGTGCCAGCCATTGGGTGGGCTGTTGGTCCAATTTCCAAAGATGGAATTACCGTTTTCTATTTTTTCATTAGTAAAATTAATAAATAACTTTAATCCCCGGGTAAATATCTTATTCATAAACCATAGGGAACGATATTATTACCCTCTTCTCCTATATTTAAATTCTACGAGTAAGAAAGTTGTAACCTGGACACATGGAATAAATTTTCAAGATAAAAACAATAAGATGAGTCGACTAGCTCACCATATTGAACATTCGCTTTGTAATAGGATTATCTTATATTCAGAAGATACTAAGAAATATCTGTTAAGGAAGCATTGGAGTAAATCTTTTGTGGCCAATAATACCCTAAATCTCACAGATTATTTGCCTCAGCGAGATAGAAGAAAGGAGATTCTAAATCTATATAATATCTCCACTGTAAAGAATATCGTCTATTCCGGTAGGATTGATCTCCGTAAGAGATTATTTGATTTGCTCAAGGCTTTTGAATTAATTAAAGATAAAGATGTTGGTCTAATAATAATTGGGCCAGATGAAAATGGAATATTGAAAAAAGTATATAAGAAAAACCCTAAAATATTTTATTTAGGACCCTTGTACGGCAAGTCAGCCCTGGATGTTCTTTCCGCAAGTGATGTTTGTTGTATACCGGGGGCTGTTGGTCTGGGAATAGTTGATTCCATGTATTGCGGTTTACCCCTTGTGACGGAAGATGTAGATCATGGTCCGGAAATCATGTATTTTAAGGATGGGGTAAACGGATTTATGGTTCCAAAAGGAGACATAGTTGCTCTGGCTGAAAAGTTATCATTGCTCTTGGCCGATGATGATCTCAGAGAAAAGTTAGGTCGCAATGCCCGAGAAGAAATATTAACCAAGGGCCATATTGATAATTTATGTGCCGGTTTTCTGGCCTGTTTAAAGTCTTTGGAAAACTAGGCTTGAAAATTACTTGATAATATGCGAACAATTATCTCGATATTTGATGAGTGGGCGACAAAAAGAACAGATGGAAATGAATAATAAAAAAATAGAATTTATAATCAGCTTTGACGAGCTTATTCTAATAACGGGTGCTTCTGGTTTCATAGGACGGCACGTAGTGGGAGAGCTCCTTAAAAAGGGTTATTCTAATATAAGATGTTTAGTACGAGAAACGAGCGATATTTGTGGATTAAAATCCATAATTAGAAGAGAAAAAGGACAGGATAAATGCAAGATAGTCATAGGAAATTTGCTGAAGGCAGATGACTGTAATAAAATTGTGGAAGGAGCGAAAATTATATATCATCTGGCAGCTGGAACGGGGACTAAATCTTTTTCTGAAGCATATCTAAATTCGGTAGTAACTACAAAGAACTTGATAGAAGCCAGCCTGCAGCACGGCTGCTTGAAGCGGCTGGTTAATGTAAGTAGTTTTGCTGTCTACACTAACTTAAATAAAAAAACAGGAGGTATACTGGATGAAACATGTCCCATAGAAACTTCCCCAGAATCAAGAGCTGAGGCCTATTGTTATGGGAAGGTCAAACAAGATGAACTTGTAATTAACTATGGTCGGCAAATGGGGTTGCCATATGTTATCGTCAGACCCGGTACGGTTTATGGGCCGGGAAAGTGTTTTATACCAGGAAGGGTTGGGATAGATTCTTTTGGACCGTTTCTTCATTTGGGAGGTTCTAATCCCTTACCATTATCATATGTGGTAAACTGTGCTGAGGCCATAGTCCTAGCTGGTTTGGTCCGAGGTATTGAGGGCGAAATTTTTAATATTGTGGATGATAATCTCCCTACATGCCGAGCTTTTCTGCGACAATATAAAACAATTGTCTTTCCTATAAAAACAGTATTTGTGCCCAAGGTACTAAGCTTCTTATTTTGTACCGGATGGGAGCTATTTGCTAAATGGTCCAGGGGGCAGGTTCCGCCAACTTTTACCAGGAGAGAATGGCATGCTTATTGGAAGAAGACAAGATATAGCAATAAAAAGATCAAAGAAATTCTCGGATGGGAACCACGAATTAAGACTGAAGATGCTCTGGTAGAGTATTTCGAACACTGCCGGCAGACTATCAGGAACAAAAAGTCAGGTAAATAATAAATTGCTAGAATTCATTTTTACCCTTGATTATGAGATTTATGGAGATGGCAGTGGTAATTTAAGAGAATGCGTCATTCGCCCTGCAGAAGAGTTATTAAATATATTTAAGTGGTATGGATATCCTTTAGTTGTATTTCCTGAAGTACTCGAAATTGAGAAGATTGAAGAATACCATTCAGATCATGATATCGGTCAGGTAGGATTACAACTTCAGCAGATTTTAAATTCAGGAAATGAAGTAGGCTTACATTTACATTCATGGTGGGTGGGTGCCACGTTTGTAAGTGGTAGATGGCAGTTAGATTTTAGCCAGGCCAACCTATGTAGCATGCCCGAATACAGAATAAGAGAGATTATAAGTAGGGGTCTGGATATACTGAGGCGACTTCTTAATGATTCTCAATATCAACCGGTTGTATTTAGAAATGGCTTCTGGATTATGCAACCCACGAAAGAAATCACAAAAATTCTGAGTGAATTTAATTTAAAGATTGACTCAACCCTTTTCAAGGGGGGAAGAATAAGAAAATATAATGTAGACTATAGACCAAGTGTAAGAAACCAGTACTATTGGAGAATATTGGATGATGTTAACAAACATCAAGACGATGGATTATTATGGGAGGTCCCAATTTATACGGAGCTGGTTCCTTTCTGGAAAATGATTCCGAGATTCTTTAATAAAGGATCTAAAAACAATACGGAAGAAGTTCAATCGGAGCGGCAATTTAAAATAATAGAGCATTGGGCCAGATTTAGTGATTATTTTCGAATTAAATATCCGAGAAAATTAGATTATTGTTTTATGAGCTTAGATGAAATATTGAACTCATTGAAAAAACTGGTTTTGCTTGACGAAAAGACGGGTGGTGACTATAAGCCGATCGTTTTTGTTGGTCACACAAAAAATTTAAAGGACTTTAAAAAGGTAGAGAGAATACTCAAGTTCATAAAAAAAAGTAATTTGAGAATCGTCACTTTTAAGCAAATATTACCTAAAATATCCGCCTGATCGGTCTTCATTATTCCCGGAGCTGATTTTGACAACAGACTTAAAATCTTTTAGTATAGGTTATTGAAAGAAGGGTGTATAAATACAAACGAAGAATAAAAACAAGAGGCGGGTTAACTATAGTAAGATGAAGGATATTATCCCGAGAGACTTGTGGGAATACAGGCCCAGCGATTTTATTTATCAATTGAAATATCAGCTTAAAGAAACTAGAGATTATTATCAGTCTTATCTTAAATTAAAAAATTTGGGCGATTGTCTTCCGATAAATACCGGGAGAGCTGCTTTGGTCGTGGCTCTTAAGGCTTTAGAATTGCCCCCGGGAGCAAGTATTGGTGTCCCTCTATTCTGTTGCCCTGTCGTTTTTGAGGCCATAGAGAGGGTTGGAGGAAGTCCAGTTTTTATTGATATCGAAAAGGATCATTTTTGCTTATCTGCAACTGACTTGGAGAAAAAGATAAAGAATCTTGATTGCCTTATTGTAGTTCACATGTTTGGAAATCCTGCTAATATGAAAGATATCCTTAATATTGCCGGCCGAATTCCAATAATCGAAGATTGTGCCCAAGCCTTGGGAACCAGGTACAATAATAGAGCCGCAGGAAAATTTGGAAAAGCTTCTATTTTCAGTTTCAGATCGGGCAAATATATATCGGCTGGCGAAGGCGGTGCTATTTATTCTGCTGATAGAGATATATTTAAAGCCAGTGCCAGAATAATAGAGGGGTTGCCCAAGCCAGGTAAGATAGATGAAGTACAGCACATGTCTAAGGTTGCCTTGAAATCTCTTTTAAGGCAGCGCCCCTTTTATGGAATTATGGGTCAAAGAATTTGGTCTGCGGTT
>JANLFP010000027.1:0-5431 GCA_024655905.1 Tepidanaerobacteraceae bacterium | reverse complement strand
AGCAATTATGAGAGGATTGGTAAAAGGGAAAGTATATATCTCAGCAGAATATATGAATCGGATCTGTGCCTTATAAAAAAGAGATTGAAATATTTTGAGATTGTTTTACAAAGACAAAAGAAGATAGCGGCGATTTATATGCAGGAACTTAAAATTGATAAGGAAATGTTGTCTTGGGAAAAGCCGGGCACTTATTATAACAGGTTTTATTTCCCGATTACTTTTCCCTCCAAATTATTGCGAGATAGAATGGCCGAATTATTATTGAAAGAAAATATAGACAGCATGAAATATCTTGACGGGCTGGTACCAGTAGCCAGACGGTATTTCGGTTATGAGGGAGGATGTCCCGTAAGTGAGAGCTTGTCTGAAAGAGTATTGAATATACCTTGCTATCATAAGTTGAGTGAAAAAGAAATTGGGAAGATTATTGATTCTTTTAATAGGATCTGGAAAAGTATAGCTGCCTAAGCCAATGATAATAAATTTAGCTGAATAAAATCGATGATAGTTAGAGCAGTAGAGTTTGATTGGAATCAAAATTATTCAATTTTTGCGTCCAAAGAATTCTTACAAGGTGTTTCAGATGAATTTGGGTGGATTGGAGGGTTCGATCCGGAGGATAGGATGCTCTGCGTTTTACCTTATACGATAATCAAAATGGGGCCGATCAAGATGGCTCGATTCCGAGTTGAGACGATTAGAATAGAACCGGAAGTTTCAAATCGACAAGAAACTGAGTTTTTGAATCTGACTGTGAATTATTTGAGGAAATTAAAGGTAGATGTGATTATTCCTGCTTCTACCAATTGCCTGTTTCGTACTTATCCTGAAAAGGCCAAGGCGGCACCGTATGGCAGCCACATAATTGATTTAACGCAGACGGAAGATAATTTATGGAAAAACGTTCATCAAAAGCACAGGAATGTAATCCGTAATGCTGAAAAGAAGGGAGTAAAGATAGTTGAGGGTCCGGAATATATCGAGGTGGCTTATAATTTGATCAAAGAAACATTCCAGAGATCAAACATGAAACTTATGAGTTTATCATCCTTCAAAAGGATGATATACAGTCTGGGCAACCATGTAAAAGTCATGCTGGCTGAGTATGATGGAAATGTACAAGCCTGTGCGGTAATACCATTCAGCCTTTATAGAGCCTATTATCTTTATGGTGGGACAGCAACAAGACCGCTCACAGGGAGTATGAATTATTTACAATGGAGATCAATAATAGATCTTAAGTTGATTGGTGTAAGAAGCTATGATTTTTGTGGTGCTAGAATAGCCCCCGATAAGGATAGCAAAGCAGCGGGGCTAATCATGTATAAAGAGCGATTTGGTGGGAAATTACATGGTGGGTACATGTGGAAATATTCTATAAATCCCATAAGGTCTCTTATTTACAATATCGGGGTAAGAATATTGAAAGGGGGAGATATTGTAGATGCCGAACACCATAAGCTATCTTGTTTTCGGTTGAATGATAATGGCGAATTTGAAAAGAGGAATTAACATAATTTTTCTTATTTTGCATTAAGGAAACAAATTAAAATGAAACAGGTAATTCAGGATTTCAAGACGGGTAAGCTTTATCTAGGTGAAGTTCCAGCTCCCAAAATAATTCCTGGTTATGTTCTCGTCAGAAATCGGTACTCTTTGATAAGTGCCGGTACCGAACGAATGACCGTCTCGGCTGCCCGGGCCTCGCTTCTAGGTAAGGCCAGACAGAGACCTGACCTGGTCAGAATGGTTATAGAAAACCTGAAAAAGGAAGGAATTGCCGAAACTCTGAAAAAGGTTAAAACAAAGTTAAGTTCTTCGAGGGAATTGGGATACAGTAGTGCAGGTGAGGTCTTAATCTCTATGGACACTAATAATTATTTCAAGCCGGGCGACAGAGTTGCCTGTGGCGGAAATTATGCCTGTCATGCCGAGTTAATACTTGTTCCACAGAACCTTGTTGCTAGAGTTCCAGATTCAGTTGATTTAGATCTGGCGGCTTTTACGACGGTAGGAGCCATAGCTATGCAAGGTGTCAGGCAAGCAGATCCAAAAATTGGCGATCTGGTTTGTGTCATAGGGCTGGGATTAATAGGTCAGATAACTGCGCAGATTCTAAAAGCCAATGGTTGTCAGGTATTTGGCATAGATATTTCTGAAAAAATGATAGAACTAGGAAAAGAACTGAGCTGCCATAGGGCTTTAACTAGAAGTGCCCCAAACTTATATTCAGAAATCGATGCCTTTACTGCAGGGCATGGATTCGATTCTGTTATTATTACTGCCTCAGCTAAGACCAATGACCCTTTGGTATTAGCGACGCAGATACTAAGAAAAAAGGGAATAATAGTATTGGTAGGAGCCGTTCCTATCGTTGTGCCACGGGACCCAGATTTCTATAGGAAAGAGCTGGAATTAAAAATGTCTTGTTCATACGGACCTGGTAGATACGATCAGCAATATGAAGAAGGCGGGAAGGATTATCCCTACGGCTATGTTCGTTGGACAGAGAATCGGAACATGGAAGCCTTTTTGAAGCTTATGGAAACAAGGAAAGTTAATGTAAGGCCGCTGATAACCCACGTATTTGACATAGATAAAGCTGCTGAAGCCTATGATTTGATAACCGGAGAACGCAAAGAATTTTATATAGGAGTTCTACTTTCTTATGGCACTGAAAAGGATGAATGGGTTAAGCAGTCAATTTCTGTTAAGCATGAGAGCACGCCCGAACAGGAAATCAGGGTTGGATTTATTGGTGCCGGAAGCTTTGCTCAAAAATATCTGATACCTGAGGTGAGAACTAAGTCTAAGTTGATATCAGTCGTAACTGCCCATGGTATCACTGCCCGAAATGTGGCTGATAAATTCGGCTTTGAACGTTGCTCATCAAATGTTGATGATATTTTTACGGATCCAAAAATAAATACAGTCTTTATTGCAACCAGGCATAATACCCATGCTGGTTATGTAATTGCCGCCATCAAATCCGGTAAACACGTGTTTGTTGAAAAGCCCCTGGCCCTCAATTATGATCAGCTCGAAAAAATTGTGGAAGCATATAATAACTCTAATCGCATTTTAATGGTTGGATTTAACAGGCGTTTTTCTCATATGGCTGGGGAGGCCTATAATATTTTTTCGGGGATTAGTCATCCGAAAATTATTAATTACAGAATAAATGCCGGCTATATTCCTCCTGAACACTGGATCTATTCAGAAGAAGGTGGCGGGAGGATTCTTGGGGAGGTCTGTCATTTTGTAGATTTTATTCAATTTGTAACCAACTCTATTCCAAGGAGAGTTTTTGCTGAATGTATATATAGCCAAAACGCGAAAATGCCTGCTCATGATAACCTGATAATTACAATCCATCTTATGGATGGTTCTGTAGGAGTGATAAGCTACACCAGCTGCGGAAGCTCAAAGCTTGAAAAGGAGAGAATTGAAATCCACGGTGGGGGAAATTCTTTCATAATAAATGATTTCAGGGAAGCGGTTATATATAGAACAAATAGAGTGAAGAAACTAAAAAAGCCAGGTAAAGGACATAAGGAGGAGATCGAGCAGTTCATGTCCTCAATAGAAAACGGATTGCCCTCTCCCATTAGTTTTGAATCCATTTATTACACAACATTAGCTACGCTTAAGATAGTTGATTCTCTGCGCACGGGAATTCCTTTAGAGGTTAAAAGCGAGTAAGCGATAGAAATATTACTTAATAATTGGATTGGTGCTGGTATTTGAAGATATTTGCCATCGCCAGGAGCATCCAGGCTTGGGACCATCGCATGTAGGATATACGATTCTTATACAATCTGTGAACTTGATAATAAAAATATCCTTTCTTATGCCACATATTTTTTATTGCCCAGGTAAGAGCAGACACGGCAAGCTCGTGATTGGTCTTATCAAGGTCATTTAAAGTCTCCAGGGTAATTATACTCTGGGCCACGCAGTGTGTGTCAATCGGGTAGGGTTTATTGTGATAATATTTTGGTGCGCCGTCGGGATGGAAAAAGTTACTTTTATAGTATTTTAAGCCCTTGATTATTGTAGGTATAAATTCTTCAGTTTCGGCGTATTTGGAGATATCTCTAAGAGCAAGAAGATTATAGCCCGTATGAAAATTATCAATCCATCTGGAGCCAGGTGTTTCTCCATAAAACCAGGAGCCATCTTCATTCTGGTGCTTGGCAGCATATCTGGCTACTTTTAATGCTGGATATCTGTAATTGTTATCGCCAGTTGTTTGCGATAATCTGGACAATAAGGCAGCGGCCAGAAGGTCGGCATTATAGATATGAAATCTTAGCCCTGGCTGCGGATAACTGAATCCAGCCTGGTCTCCTTCAGACCAATAGAGTTCATTAAATATATAGGCACCGGCGCTCACCGCCATTTCCAGGCATAATTTGTTTTTCGTGGCTTCATAGGCATCCAGCAGGGCATCAGCAACGAACACTGTACAGACCAGATTGGGGGATCCAGCCGGGACAAGTAATGTACGGGTCTGCCAGGGGAAGCTATATCCCCAGCAAAAGTAGGGGACACCTTCTGACTTTAGCTGACCAATCCGTTCTATCAGATAATTGATTGTTTCTGGGCAATCAACGATTTTTGCCCAGGAAAGTTTTATCAGAGCTTTTAATAAAATAGCCAGCGCTTTTGGGTTCTGTGTCTTTGGGATCAATAACAACGGCCTCAAGTTAATCGGTAGCCTTTTAAGGAACTGGGTGAGAGCCAGCCTGAAAAATCTGTTGTTAGCCCCGGGAATTATTTTCAATAACCTGCTATTAAGGGCATCATAGGGATCGTAGCCGGCGAAATCATTTTGCTCACAGTATCGCCATAGCTTTATTGTAATTTCTTTGATTTCATCTGGATTTATGTTGCTTCTGTCCACACTCTTGAGCCTTAATGATGAATTCCGCCCTGTATCACTTCTTTTGCTTCCTCGTTATGCCGCTATAAGGTGTTTTATTATTCTTTCGGCGGTCTTTCCGTCCCAGTACTTGGGGATGGTTCCGCGTTTTATTTTCCCTGAAATGATTTCTTCAATGTCTGACTCCAGATTATCGAGTCTTGTCAATTTGTTGGTGCCGAGCCTAATTGTTATCGGTCTTTCTGTATTGGGCCTTAGAGTTAGACACGGAGTCTTAAAAAAGGTGGTCTCTTCCTGCAGTCCTCCAGAGTCGGTCAAAACAAAAAAGGCATATTTAGCCAGCCAGAGCGAATCGGTATAGCCAACCGGTTCAATCAACATAAGCCGGCTATAAGACTCAGCCCGGAAATTAATTTCTTTCAGCATGTTATTTGTTCTGGGATGTACGGGGAAGATGACAGGCATTTTATTTGATATTTTGGCCAATTTTCTCATTATCACGGATAAAAGTTCAGGCCTATCCACATTTGACGGCCGGTGTAG
>JANLFP010000026.1:218-9963 GCA_024655905.1 Tepidanaerobacteraceae bacterium | reverse complement strand
TCTCCGGCAGGGTTATGATAATGTGCCTCGGTAGCCGGCGGGCGGAAGGTAATAATAAGGTCTTGATCTGTTATCCCAAGCTCTTGCAAAAGGCTGCTATCTGGCTGGAGATTTGGCGCATAGACATCCTCTTTAAGTCCCTGGTAAAACAATACTCTTTTTGATATTAACTTAACCTCTTTTATCGCTTCCGGAACTATCAGCCACTTTGGATGAGAAAAAGGCGCAGGTTTACTGTGTTCATAATCTATCAAGAGTATAGTTGATATTCCGAACAGATTGCAGGCAAATATTTGGGACCTCGAACCATGCGAAATAGCTATGTCTGGACGATACTTTATTATAAAAGGGATCAATTGAAGGGACCTTAAAAACCACCCGGCCAACTTTTTCAATTTATGCCTTCCGTAATGACGGCCAATTGTTTTGAAGAAAAGATTGTTTTGCTGTGCCAGCTCTTTTACCTGAAAGGCATCTCTGGCGGTAAGCAATACACGATAATTCCTTCTTTTGAGCTCTCTTTTTATTGGAATAAAGAAGGGAACATGGGGAGTATTATCCAGGTCTATCCAGATATTTTTTTTTAGGTGGCTCAGTGCGGATTTCCGGTATTTTCTGGAAAGAACGAACCGATGGTGACCCATCTTTTCTTTCCAGAAGCAGGCCACCTCTATGGGGAGTGCGTTCCAGTACTCGTCTCCATATCTATTTTTTGCATAGAGAAGGAACTCTTTATATAAGTCAACCGGATAGGTTTCGGATCGCTGTTTTTGACCGGGGAATTGCATGTAATCCGGATGAGTATTGATTAGAGCCATCCCGCCTTTTTCTGCAATCCAATCCAATTTATGCTTCCAGAGGTTTATATCTTTTTGTTTAAGAATTATAAAAAGACAATGATCCTGAGGAAGGGTATATGGCAATTCCACATATGATCTGGTTTTATTGGTATTAACGATTATTAAGGGAAAAATTGTTTCAATATCATTAGCCTGCGGTTCGAAAGGATCAGTATCAAATGTTGAACAATCACATTCAATGTTGAGCTGTGAAATCCAGTCCAGATTTCCGAGCATGGATGGTGATGAGAATACAGCTGTTGACCAGTCGGCCAGATATTGATTTATTTTAGGAAGAGCTCTTTCAAATTTTTTTCTATTCTGAAAAACCCGTCCCTCATGGGTAAGTCCATGAACCCCTAGGCCAAAACCCTGAGATTTAATCAATTCCCTCAGCTCAGGTTCGCTCTTATAACCTTCCGGGACAAGATTAAAACATGATTTGAATCCAAGTTCTCTTTCCAGATTCATAAGGCTCAGGATGTTCTTGTAGCCAATCGCTGTGTCCACATCGTGCATAAGTACAAGTGCGAATTTTTTACCGTCAGGCCAGCCCACCCAGCCCTCAGGTGCATCGCAGGCTTCTGGATGAATTGGCCAGATATCGGCATAGGACTTTCTCTTTTTTTTACTTATTGTTCTTCTTAAAGCTATTTGTATATTCCGAGGAATTAAAGGTTTAAATTGATAGTAAAAGGTTATTTTAAACATTTGCCCTTAAATAACTTTATATAAAAGTGCCACTTCTTGCAAGCCAGTAAAAGAATTATTTTATTTTTTATGCCGCCATTAGCTAATGGTGTCAGAATATCTTTTATTAAATAAATCAGTAGTTAAAGCGATTGCTTAGAGTTGATGTTTTAAAGTAATCTAATTAATCAATTAGGTAGAGAAATATCTGTAATAGAAATTACTAACCTTCTCAAAAAAGAAATTAGGACAATTGGAAAAAAATGAAAAGGCAATATTTTTTTCTATAGATTTATTCTCAAAATTGTCAGAGAAAGCAATTGATATTTGAACTCCATATATAGATTTGGGCATTTCGATTTCTTTGGTGCCCCAATGGCACTTGAATGTAATCTAGGTTTTATTTGGGCTTGATGTGATGCCTAAATAAAATTATGTGTAGCCAACTTCTTTAGCCAGCTTTATCGCATCCCAGAAAGTGATTGCTGAAGGTGTTAGACACTTGAAGTTAATATCCCAAAAATAGCCTTTGCCGAAAATCGATTTTTAAAACAAAAGGCCATCAAACCTGCTATAGTTGAATATTTACATTGAGCTAATATATAACAAAAATATCGTTTGGGTTTATAAATATACCAGATAGATTCAAAATAAATTTAAGGCAAAGCGGGTAACCCGTTTCAATATAATCAATTAAGATCTCTATATAATAAATATTTTATAGAGGGAAAAACGGGGCTAGAAAGAACAGTGGAAGATTTAACTAATTGCTTTTTTTGACATATGAACTTCGGCGGAAATCAAAATGATGATATTCTAATAGCTGTCCATGAGTTCCCCTGGGACTTTTATAATTTAAGAGACCTTCTTTATTCTGCTCGGTGCGTCCGAGGTTGAGGATATGACAACCATGTTCCTTATGCCATCGGATTGCTTCTCACATAATAAGATTGTTTGGTCGCAGCTGATGGTATCCGCGATCTGAAGCCCAGAATTTGAATAAGGCCCGTTTATTAAAATAAATAGGAGCAGCTATCATTTTGTTCTTATAATTAATTTGGGCAATGATACCTAAACCATTTTAGATAATCTCTTTGTGAATTACTCTAAAGCACATAAGTGGCTGCGGCAACCCATGGTGTTTATGCGTCATAACTTGTGGTCTGTAGAAATCTTCCATACTCTGCCAGCTATTTTCGAATCTCGTATTCAAGCTAGGTTTCAGTGCCTTTTTTATGTTCCTGTTATTGCTATACTTCAAGTCAGCCCAAAGCTTTTTGGAGAAACTGTAAGGTTTATATTATGGGTAATAAAGGTTTCTGAAGGGATACTGGCCTTCGGAAAAACGGTGCTTCTAAATTCCACATATTTACATCTCCGTTAAAGCTCATAGGTGAGAATTTATTTTATTGAAGTTCTTTGTAATCATTTGCAGTCTTAATAGATATCTTCTGGATTAAGTTAAAATTAGCATATATATAAAGATTTGTAAGGTTAATCGTTGACTTGGGCAGACGGCAGGCATTAAAATAATATCACATAGTCAATATGTCTATTGAAATTATAAATGAAATACCTGATAATTTGTGGGCTGAATTCGTATATAAAAAAAGAGGGGGAAATATTTTTCATACAAAAGAAATGTTTTCTGTTTTCTTGCAGACAAAAAATTATCAGCCCCAATTATGGGTGGCAGTAAAAAATGGAAGGATATTGGCTCTATTCATGCCTGTATTTATGAGTCTATTTCCATCTGCGGTATTTAACAGGCTGACCACCCGGGCGGTCAGTTTTGGCAGTGTTCTGGATGAAGAAGGAATCGATGGGAATACGGCCATATCGGTCTTGATATCAGCTTATTCCAGGCAGGCAAGGGAAAGAGCACTTTTTACTGAGATGCGAAATCTATGTGATATTTATCACCTCAAATCTTTGATGAAAGAATTAGGATTCTATTATGAAAATCATCTAAATTATTTGATCAGGCTTGATAATAATCCTGAAAGTGTATTTCGTCGGATTGGAGCCCGCACTAAAAAGAACATAAAAAGGACTATAAAAAGGGGACTTGTTCAAATAGAAGAAATTAACGAACTGGATAAGATAGATGAGTGCTATAGCCTTCTTTTAGCTACATATAAAAGGGCCGCTTTGCCGTTGGCGGATATTTCATTATTCAAGGCTGCTTATAAAATATTATTACCCAAAGGAATGCTAAAGATTACTCTGGCCCGAGTGGATGGCCAGCCCGCTGCGGTTTCTTTTGACCTTTTATTTAAGAATATTATGTACGGTTGGTATGGTGGAGTAGATCGGAGGTATAAGAGGTTTTTGCCAAACGAATTGCTTACATGGAAACTGCTTGAATGGGGTTGCCTTAATGGCTATAAAATCTATGACTTTGGAGGGGCTGGTAGGCCCGGTCAAAAATATGGTGTCCGAGATTTCAAAGCCAAGTTTGGCGGAGAAGAAGTAAATTATGGACGTTTCAAAAATATTCATTCTAAATTATTATATTATCCGATTGTTGTTTTATATGATTTAATCAGACCCATTTTATTTCGCAAATTCTAGATTAAGCAGGGTGGCGAAATGGTAAATGATGCAATTGAAATTGAAGAGGGTAGGCTAAAAGGTATAGAAAAGATAGAGGATTATCCCTGGTTTAAGGAAAGACACAGAGTTTTCCCCGCTGTTTTTGAGAATCGTGAGCATAAGAAAATTATTGATTTGTCGGCAGGTGTAGGATGTGTTGCCAGGAGGATAAAAGATCTATATAGTGCGGAGATAATATGCAATGATATTGCTCCAACGTGCCTTAATATATTGAAACAGCAGGGTTTAAAGACGGTGTCATTTAATATAGATGATCCAGAGAGTCCATTTCCTTTTGAAGATGCCAGTTTTGATGCAGCCATTTCTCTGGCTACCATCGAGCACCTAATTCATCCAGATCATTTTTTACGGGAAACAAATAGGATACTTGAACCTGGGGGATATTTTTATATCTGTGCGCCTAATTATGCAGCTCCTGAATATATAATAAAACCGTTGCTCTGGGGAAGATCCTTCCATGAGCCCTTTGGCTCTGAGGAAGAAAAGTATGAATTCTATGCTCACGTCCGTTATTATACATATAAAACATTAAGGGATTTTGTATCAACGTTTGAATTTTGGCTTGATACGGTTTATATAGCTATGCCTGGCGGAAGCAGCCGATATCGGAGACTATATGAGCGATCAAGAATAAAAGCTTTGGCCTTTAGGAACATAATGAGGTTACGCCATAAGGTTCTTCCGGTCAGGTGGGCCTCGGAACCGATACTCTGTTTCAGAAAGGGAGTGGTAGACCGAAAAAGAAAAATAAGAAAGGTTGTGCTTTAGTGGTAAAAAAACTTCCTGTATCCCTAAACAATGGGAAGAAAAGATGGGAACTTTATGATGATGTTGAGTACGATGCTTTTTGGAAGGATTGGGATAAAAATTTCCAGGATAAACTGGAAAAATATCTTATCTCAAAAATGCTGCCAACAAGAGGTTTAAGAGTTATAGACGTTGGATGCGGACACGGTCGGTTATTTGAATGTTATAGGGACAGATTTCATACAGTTATCCTTTTCGATGGTTCTATCAACCTGTTAAAAAAAGCATTAAATAAATATGGAAAATCACGAGACAATGTCTTTTTTATTGCAGGGGATGTAAACTTGCTTCCTTTTAGAGAAGCCTCATTTGATTGTGTTTTGATGATTAGGGTACTGCAGCACCTATTTGAATTGGAAAATACCTTTAGCGAAATATATAGGGTAATGTCAAGGGCTGGTGAGTTTGTTTTTTCTTATCATAATAAGCAGAATGCACATCGTATTTTGAATTGGTTTCTCGGAAGAGAAACAGATAATCCGTTTTCCCAAAAATCTAAAGAAGTAAGCCCGGCCCTTGTATCTCATCATCCCGCTTACATTGAGAAGGGTTTGCACAAAGCTGGTTTTCAACGTCCTTATTACTTAGGCGCCGTATATTTAAAACAAATAGCGAGATTAAGAGAAAAAATTTTGAGCAGGGGTGTATCTGGAAGCCACTGGGCAAGATTCATGGGTAAATTATGGCTGGCTCCATGGATGATAGGAAGAACAAGGCCAAGGAATAGACCTGAATTGATGTTGGGTTCGAAATTGACAGGTCTTCTTGTGTGCCCGATTTGCAGGGTTTCAGTTCAAGACATCCAGGGAACCTATTTATGTCCTGCATGTGATCGAAAGTTTAATATCCAAGAGGGCATTCTTGATTTTAGACCCTATTAATTAAATGAGAGTAAGGAAAGAAAATAGCAGCATTAAGGGATTCAGTGCTGTGATTTGCCCTGTCGACGATCACATGGGGCTGGACATTGCAAGGATATTATCCTTGAGAGGCATTTCTGTATTTGGTGTCGATCATAACTATGATATTCCAGGTAGATTTTCTAAGCATATTAGATACAAATACTGTCCATATTCAGAAAATGATGAAAAAGCATTCATCGAATTTTTGATAAGATTCGGGGAATCGATAGGCGGAAAAGCGGTTTTGTATCCCTTAAGCGATGATCATGTATATCTTTTTTCTAAATATAGAATTGAATTAAGTAAATATTATGCTTTTCTTATTCCAGATAATCAACTTGTTGAAAAGCTGATTTGTAAGGATGGTCTTTATTATTTAGCCTGTAAACATTCTGTCCCTGCTCCCAAGACATTCTTTGTACATAACAAGTCCAGTTTGGAATTAATATATAAAGAAATTATTTTTCCGGTTATAATTAAACCAGAAGAAAGTTCTTTTTGGTATTCAGAAAAGGCATCCCAGATATTAACAAAAGGACTATTTTCTGGAAGGCCTAAGGTAGTTTATTGTAAAAGTTGGGCCGAACTTGAAGGAAATTATGAGAGAATATCTAATATAGATAACCGAGTGGTGATTCAGGAAATAATCCCAGGCAAAGATGATAACCTAGTCTATGTTGCCTTTTATTGTGATCGTGAATCAGAAATTCTCGGCTATTTCTCAGGCAGAAAGCATAGAGTTATACCCAAAGGTTTTGGTTCAGCGAGTTATGTGAAAAGCTATGATGACCAGAATCTAAGGCCCGTTGTGACAAAATTTCTAAAGGATATCGGCTATAAAGGGCTTGGAGGAATCGAATTCAAGAAGGATAATAGAGATGGAGTTTATAAGATTATAGAATTTAATCCAAGATTTGGCATGTGGGATGGGCTTGGGGCATATTGTGGAGTAAACCTCCCCTATATTGCTTTTTGTTATGCAAAAGAAATCCCAGTACAAAAGCAGTTGAAATTCCGAGAGGGAGTGATCTGGGTGGATTGGCAGCGAGATTTGAGGGCTTTTTTTGAATATCGAAAAACAGACCAATTAAATTTCTGGCAATGGCTAAAATCATTAAGAGGTGAGAAGGTATTTCCGATTTATTCATGTTCGGATTGGAAACCAGGTGCTTATTTCACTATTAGTCTATTTTATAAGCTCTGGCAGCGTATATTAAGAAAGATAAAATTAAGATAACTAGCTGTAAGAATATATGATTATTAATCCGTGTGATCATATAGAAGGGTAATTTTTATATTAATCGTATTCGACTATAATCACATGATGTCCTCTCATATTATAAAAAACAATCTTCTTATAAATAAAACTAAACTTAAAATAATCATCAAAGTAAGACAGCCGAGGGCGGTGGCTGCTGCTACCCAGCTTTGACCGGCCCAGCCCAGAAGAGCCCAGGAGAGAGGCTGGGCTATCTTTAGGAACCAGTCGGCACCGCCAGAGCGGGCAAAAAGATAGATAAAGAGAGGATTCATCCCGACTGCGAGTGGGATAAGGAATGGGCGACGAAATTTCAGCATATCAATAATCCATAAGGCAAGGGCCAAGAATAACAGACTGAAACCCAGGCTTATCAGCATAAAAGAGCTTGTGGAAATCTTCTTGATTGTTGGGGTAACGGGATCAAGGGCCAGACCCAGTCCGACCCCAATTATTCCGCTTATGATGAGAATTCTGAGTTTCTTGTAAATGGAAATATTGCTTCTGAGAATCTTGCCCGCTACAAGGCCCCAGATTACATAGGCGGCTGATGGCACCATGTTGAAGGTGACCCAGCCTTCAGGATTTGTGCTTCCCCAGAGCTTGAGGTCAAGATAAGCTCCAAAGTTGTGTCCCGGTACAAATGGTTGATTAAATCCCGAAACCGGCCAGAATCTATAAAGAAGTTCAGTGATGATCAACAATCCCGCAGAAAACCCGAGCTGCCAACGCGCTGGCCATTTGATTATCAGAAAAGCTACCAGGCTGCCAAAGGCCAGGGCTGGCAGGACATCAAGCAGGAAGGCCCATCCCGGAGCTCCCTCAGGTGGATTTACTATGTAGATGGCCCATCCCAGAAGGAAAAGAGACAAGGCCCTTAGAGCTGCGTGGTTAAGGCATTTGGGCCAGGATTCGCCCCGCTCCAGTCTTTTTCCATAGGAGAAGGCCATGGCCACTCCGCTTATTAACATGAAGAAAGACTGGCCCATGTCCCACAGGGTCAGCCCGTGCCACTGATGATGATGGAACTGTTGCCCTATTGAATATATTAGAGTCCCCCTGAGACCAGGTGAGATCATCAGGTCATAAAGCCCTGTAGTTTCCGTAATCAGGAAAAGCATGACGAAGCCGCGATAGACATCGAGTGAAAGGAGTCTGCCTTCAGGAATACTTTCCAACCAAGCGGCTTTTTTCATAAATTCTTTGTATTAGATTAATTAAAACCTGAAGGGGATTTCAATTAGTTTTATTTGTCCGGACCCTTTTTTGACCTCATCTTTCAAGCGTCCGGATTGTCAGCTCCCAGAGTCAGGCGGGTGGCGAATATTAATACTAATCCGGTGAACGATTCTTGATATTCTCGCTTTCTCTCAATTCTTTTTTCTCCAAGGACCATAAAATCAAGCCCATGAGAATCAAAACAATAATAAACATCCCGTATCCGACTGACCTGTGGATGAATCCGGGCTCCATAAATCTTTCGTCAACGAAGTAGGCAATTAAATATAGGACGACTATACGCGTGCCATTCTTGATAATGATCATGGGTATGGCCAGGGCGACCAGCAGGATTTTATGCCCGAATTTTTTTAGGAAAATATGACCGGCCAGGAAACTTATTGTCAGGAGGGCGATACTGGAACGCCAGCCGGCGCATTCAGGTCCAACCACCAGAATATATCCGGGGAGATAAATCTCGATTCCCTGGCGGACATAAGGAATGCCTATGAGGTTAAAGAGAAGATCGGTGATATGGACAGAGGAACTGGCAATTTCAGTCACGACCTTGTCCATTAAAGATTCTGGTACAGGTATGGCCAAAAGCAAAAAAGCAATGGAAAAGAAGGCCATCTTGAAAGATTTAAATCCGTAAAGGGTGATTAGCATCCCTGCGAAGAAGAGGATTGCTGAGAATAACGCCAGGCCGACTGAATATTCAGTTTTTGATAAAGAGCGCATGGCCAATATGTATAAGGAAATGCTGACAATGGTTATCGCAATGCCCGGAAGGGGAGAGGGTGTTTGGTCTGAAAAATATTTCTTTCTCTCTCTTAGCAGCAAAACGCCACTGATAAGGGGAATAATTGGAATATGCGTATAGTATAAATCAATTCTTGGATCGGACAGGATAAATTTTACCGGCTGATAAGCCAGTAAAATTGCCGTAAGATAGGAAAGGCAGAGCAGGAAAAAAAATAACGGCCTTTTATTAGACTCCAACATCTACTAGAAGAAACCTTTAATTAACCTGGCCCCGCTCAGGTTATCCGGTAATCTCAGCCTTTTTTACGTTTCTTGTAGGCATATATGCCCACTCCGGCCAGCCCAAGCCCTACTAAAACAATTGAAACAGGTTCGGCAACCCCGCGTTTGCCTCCTTTGCCTTTGCTTCCTCCAGGCCCCAGCGCATCGCTCCAGGCAAAGGAAGCCATTGTGGTCACGAGAATTAGTAACAGAATTGCGACCAGAATGACCTCTCTTTTTTTCATGGCCATTAGCCCCTTTCAAACCGATTACGTTTATAATTATCAACATAAATTAATATTTGTCAAACACTTTTTTCTTTCAGGTTAAGACATGGTATCCAGGATAAGGGAAGTATTTGGAGGCGGCGCGGTGGCCGCCCGGCCATA
>JANLFP010000026.1:0-208 GCA_024655905.1 Tepidanaerobacteraceae bacterium | reverse complement strand
ATTGCACCTGAAGAAGCCAAGGCTTTTCTCAGATTGGCACTTGAAAAAGCGGGGCTTCCTCCGTTAAAAGTTTTGTTAAAACTTTTAGAGGAAAGGAGGAGGAAGCCCAATTGACAGAAAATATATACCATACTTACTCTGAACTTTGCAAGAGTGCACCAGTTCTGGTCCGCCAGGCTATCATCAGGGCTTATGAGGAGAGGAGGAA
>JANLFP010000025.1 GCA_024655905.1 Tepidanaerobacteraceae bacterium | reverse complement strand
TTGCAAGCGCATTTCTGCGCTTGCGGTTTCAATTCCTCGTAGGGAGGCTAAAAACTTGGTATTTCTTTTATGTCCCACCATATTGCGCCTTGTTTCAATTCCTCGTAGGGAGGCTAAAAACGGAAACAAAGGCAAAGGCCATGCAGGAGCAGGTGAAAGGTTTCAATTCCTCGTAGGGAGGCTAAAAACTAAAAAAGCCTTCTCGACAGTAGAAAGCTCTTGCATGTTTCAATTCCTCGTAGGGAGGCTAAAAACCAATCCAACTAGGCAAAAAATGCGGGATACATATAGTATTATCATTATTTGATCAATATGCGAAAAGCCTACTTTTTAGTAAATTATATCATTTTTCACCAAAAAAATAAAGGCTCGGCAGGACTTATCGCCAGAAAAAACAATGTCGTCGATGTCCGGAATTTTTTGCACTTTTCCAGGTCGACGACTAATTTCTTTTAAATTATTTTTTCATCTATGCCTTCAATGATACCTATAGTCTCTCTTGAAGAATGTTTTACAATTGCAATATGTAGAAAATTTTTAAATCCTAATTATTGTTGATGAGCGTTTTAATTAATAGTTTCAATTTTTAATAAAAATTGGATTTGCTCAAAATGCGCTCTTTAAGGTTGCTATTTGCCCAAAAACCAGATAATTTATTTAATTCTTTCACCAGCTTGCTATGTACGGTTTGTATTCTTCTTCGCCCATCAAATGTTTTTCCAACTTATACAGTTCCAGTCTTATCAGGCGGCGGTATGAGATGTTTTTGCCCAGGGTCCTGTGGTTGAATGTGGTTTTCAGTTTGTTTTCCAATTCTTCTACAAAGGTTTTTTTTGCGTTTTCTTTGAGAATCAAACCTGCGGTGCTTTTTTCAAAATCGTCTTTTGTTATCATGTTTCTGCCGATCAGGGTGAAGATTACTCTGTCGATTATAATGGGTTTAAATATCTCTGATATGTCAAGATTGAGGGTAAATCGGCGGAAGTTTGTGGCATGGAGGTATCCTATTCTTGGGTCCAGATGGGTTTTATAAATCTCGCTCAATACTATTGTGTATATCATTGAATTGCCAAAGCTTATGAGCGTGTTTAGATTGTTCTGTGGTGGCCGCCTGGTCCTCTGTTCAAAACTGAACTCGGGTTTTTCCAGGATATGGTCAAAGGCCATGTAATAGTAGTCCCGGGTGTTTCCTTCAATCGCCATAAGTTCTTCGACATTTGAGCAGGAATAGATTTTTTGTTCCAGATTTTTTATTCCATTTTCAACTTCAGCTAAATTCTTGCCTCTGTTGGAATAATATCTGAGTACCTGTTGTATGTTTTTGGATGCTCCCATGACAAACTCTGATGCTAATTTTTGCCTTTTGCCGGCATCCAGGTAATGTTCAGCCTGCTTTAATATCATAAAGCCAGAGTTGAGATGTTCTCTGGGGTAATAGGACCCTACATAGTAGTCATGGTGATTGAAAAAATGGAGTATTATTTCGGCCTGGGTTATGAATTCCAGAAATCTTTTATTTACATTCACTTCGCCAAAGACGTATATCTCACTGGTGTTTTCTACCGGAATGAATTTCTGGCCTTCCTCATTTTCAAAAAATATGGTATTGTCCTTTCTTTTAAGTTCTCCATTTGAAAATATAAAAATCGGCTTTTTCACGACCAGCAAAACTCCTTGTATCCACAATTTTTACAGTAGCCTATCTTTTTAAAGGGGGGCGGCACGGGTTGAAATATGATCCTTTCTATGTCCTTGAATATTTTTTCCAGTTCGTTTTCAAGCTCAGGTGTGAGTTCTACCATCATCCTCTTTCTTTCTTCTGGAAAAAGCAGGACTCCCCGGGCATTGATTCCGCTTTCTTTTAGTTTGTATAGATAAAACGCAAGCTGCAGCCTGGCACTTTCCTGGGCTTTTGAGCTTTTTTTAACTTCGCCTACTATTATATCCCCTTCATCGGATTTCACTAGATCGAGTACCACATTTTCAAAATTTATTTTTTTCTTATCTCTGTCATAGCTCTCCTCGTCTATAAGCCTGCCCATTTCTATATACGGATGCTCCTGGTCAGGTACTATCTGGTGGGCCATGAGCCATGTCTGCCTTTTGCAAATGTTATAGCTCTGTATGAGTGTCCCGGTTATGAGTTTCACCACAGAGCTGTCACTCCTTCACATTTGAAGCCGGTGATTTCGTCATAATAATCCTGCAGGGAATTCCTGTTAACATAGCGAAAGCCTGCTACCTCGGGAGGCAAATTTTGCATATTCATGGGTATTGATACAACATATTCATAAAAATCGGATTTTATTTTGTTGAATTCGAGCCTGCGCTTTATCAAATCCTTTATTTCCTTTATTCTAATATAATCGCGCCATATTTCTGCCGCTTTATCGTTCAACTCGATGAATACATCCAGTTTGGGATAATCCTCATCAATTAATTTAAAATCCGAAATGCACGGTGTTTCATCCACGCTGGTATATTTCATGCTGTAAACTGCACAAAGAAGCTCGCGGGACCTGTCGCTGGATTTTTTATCCTGCATTTGGCTGTAATATGATTCGATTAATTCAAGAAAATCTTTTTCCTCTATAACATCTTTTTTCTGCAGTATGCGGCGGGTTATGTCCAGCAGTACGCCGTCATAAATATAAGATGAATACAACCTTTTTTCATCTTTCAGAGAAACCACGATTAATTCTCCCTTTTCCCCCCAATTCCGGTTGCAGCGGCCGGCAGACTGGTTTATGGAGTCAAGGGGCGCAAGATCCCTATATACCACGTCAAAGTCAATGTCCACTCCCGCCTCTACCAGCTGGGTGGTAACAGCAAGGCCGACTCTGCCGCTGCGCATGTTTTCTATGCGCCTGAGACGCTCAAAAGGAACCACATGGGTGGAGAGGAACGCTACTTCTCTTTTTCCTGCCTTTTGTTTCAGCAAATCATAAAATTCTTTCGCAGATTTTATGGTATTCAATATAAAAAGATAACCTCTGCCATCCTTTATTTCAAGGCTTTCGGCGAATTCTTCTACGCTCATGTCGCGCGTTATCTCCGATTTTATCACAACCCTGTCCATAATATTGAAGTATTTCTTTCTATCCGTCAGGGGAAAAACCTCGTCTCTCGAAAAAATCATGGGCTCTGTGGCAGTTACAAAAACCACATAGGAGTCCAGCTTTTCAGTCAAAGTTTTCAGGATTTCCCTCACCAAAAGCCAGTATTTAAACGGTATGGACTGGACTTCATCCAGTATGATTATGCTGCCCGAAAGCCGGTGAAACTTTCGAAGGTTTTTGTTGCTGTTGGATAGAAGCGCATGAAACAGCTGTACAAATGTGGTCACTATTATTTCCGAATTCCAACCTTCGATGAGAATTTTGGCCTCGTCCGGCTCAAATTCTTCATCGCCTTTTTTATAGGTGTATTCGGACAGGTGATGGTGTTTTAAGAGCAGGCTGGTATCCACATCCAGGCCGCCGGCTTTGAGCACCTTCTCAAATTCGCCGGCATTTTGTTCAATGATGCTGAGAAACGGCAGCGAATATATGATGCGGGGGATAAAGCCTTTTTTTGCATGGATATCCTTTCGAAGTTTCAGAGCAAAGGCAAGAGACGTCAGAGTCTTGCCCAGGCCGGTCGGTAGATTTATGGAATACACTCTTTTTTCAAGGTCCACAGGGGCAAGGAGCACCTCATCATATGCTTCCTGCCTCAGTTTATTCAAAAACGTGTCTTTAAATTTCATGGACTTTTTATATTCATCCACAACGGATGAATCAAGATTTGCATCGCATCTGGCCAGAACTTTTCCTGTGGATACCTCGCTCTTGTCGGCATCTATCAGCAGGGAAAAAACATAGTTGGTGGCAAGATACGGATCGATACTCCTGCTGCGCTCGAGGCCCCTCAGTTTTCTCCGTATGGTTTTTAGTTCTGCCGATATATCCATGGCCCATTTTTTCAAATTTTCTACGGTCAAATCCTGATTTAAACCGTTTTGTTTGAGTATCGCATTTAATACAGCAAGCTTTTTCTCATCAATGCTTTCTATTTGGGCCATAAGCACCTGTTCTTTATCGCGAAGGACAGCTTCATCCAATATGTCTTCCAGATTGCCGTGATGCCTTTTTACAGCCAAAAAGGCGACAAAGGACAAAAATGCCCTGTCATCGCCTTTTAATTCTTCATCATGCTCAAATTCAGCCTTTGCCGCATAAAAGCATGCCACTGCCGATAAAAGCCCATGATGGGTCTCTTCCATTGCTTTCAGATTCTTCTTTTCCTCCTCAGATGCAAAAAGATACTTCTGGAAATAGCCGGTTGCTTTTCCCAAATCATGCAGCAGCCCGCAAATCCTTATCAATCTCATCAGCCTGCCCCTGGTCATTATACCGGTAAAATCGGCAGGACTTTGTTCAAAGTTTTGCTGTGCTATTTTTGCCACATTGACAAGATGTTCCTCCAGGGCTTTTTCCGGGTGGGAATACAGGTTAGAAGAAGATGATGCGCTCACCTTTTTCATCCTCCCAGTAAATGCTGGTTCGGGCATAAATTGTTTTCCCCTGGACCTCGAAAATGACATCCTCATATCTTTCCACAACGCGGTCCCGGGTCATTTCCACCGCTATTTTTTCTTTGAAATACTTTTTGTCTTTTTCGAAGGTTATGCCATAATCATCAATAACGCACATAGGAATTACGGTGGTTATATGGCCTTCCCCATTTTTTCTTTCGGTAAACTCGGTAAGTCCCACGAATTTAAAATCGGCAAGAAGCTCGCTGAGCCCGAGGGACAGCGTATATACCGTTTTGTGGGATCGAATATTTTCTGCAAGTTTTTTTAGAAGTTGCTCGTCCTCGTGGCAGATGTAAAGCCTGTAGGCCGGATTTTTCAAGAATTCGGTGCGTATCTGGGTCCTGGCCTCATGGGTCCCTTTTTTGGCCGGAATCCAATAGTTTCCTTTAGTATTTATGTGATTTAGCCCCATGCGGACTTTTTTTACCGGCGATAGTATTCTGACGGCAATTTTGCATTTATCATGCGACAGCACATCGAGATACTCGTTTTTGTCTATGCCCATTATGGCACCCAACATCCCCCTCACGGTGGGAGGCGGGGGAAAAGAAAAGGTGAGAGGGGATGATGTGGTATAGAATTTTTTAAAATGGCCAAAATCCCCGTATACGTCAAATACCAGCGTTTTCATCATTTATTCCCCTCTAAAATGAAAGTTCGTTAGCATTAAAACCGGATAGTGCCTCTTTCAGGCAGATTTCCTTTCCCTCCAGAATCAGAGTAAGTCTTTCATCGACTTTATAGTTTATCCGCTCGATGGTGTCTTGATGGAGTTCCAGGGCTTTTATTAGTTCTGTTACATCCAGTTTTCCGTCTTTTATATCCCTTATCTCTTCGTCGTTTTTATCGCTCACAAATTTTATCCTTTTGTCCAGTTCCCCCATGTGGAAATTCTTTTCTTTGTATACCACTTCGAGCAAAAGCCTGGGCATCTGGCCTGTTTTGGAATTTGACATGAGGTTTTTTGTCCCGTTCCATATGCCTTCAAGAAGAAGGGCTACGTCTTCTTCGGAAAGGTCAATGCCCTGTGCCGCTGCGGCATTTTCGTTCACTACGCCGTAAAAGGCTATGAGGGAATAGGGAAGGATGTACCTTTCCGTGAAGGTGCCCTGCTTATTGCCTTCTTTCGAAGGCATAACTGTAGTACCTTTTACATAAGTTACATCCACCCTGTGCAGAGACCTTCCGTATTTGAATTGCACCGGACCGGTCAATGTCATTGTTTTTTCTTTTACCGCTGTAGTCGCTCCAAAAAGCCTCACATCTATGCATTTTTTAACCAAATCAGTGTTGTCCTTGAACTGTGCCAACCTGTCTTCCTTTGTCTTCAGATTCCCCTTGTCGTCTCTTATTTCCAGTATGAAAATTTCCTCGCCCTTATAGTCATGCAGATAGTCTCTCACAGTCCTTTTCAGCCTGACATCAGTCACGATATTTACTCCCGTTTCTTCATCGATCCTAGGCTTGTTTTCATCCACCGGGTCCCCGTTAGGATTGGCATCAGTAATATCATACAGGAATAAAATCTCCGAGCGGTTTTTAATGTTTGCCATCTTTTATCTCCTCCTGTTTTTTAAAAATTGGTTTGCAATCTGACAATCCCTGCTGTCAAAGATAAAAGCAATATAAAGCTATGCCGCAAATCGCCGTCTTCACGGCTGCGGGTTTGTCTCTTCCTGCCCCAGCTCCTGCTCGGCTACTTTCTTGTCCGGGTAAATAATGGCGGCAACATCATTTACCAGATTCATGCCGCAGGCAAAATAGAAATTCATTTCATCCACGGGCATTTTCCAGCCATCCCCCGCCTGCAGTAGATAATTTGCCGCCTCGGCTGCCAGCATCCTCTTGCCTTTGTCGAAGGAATCATATTCTTCCAGCTTGTTCTGCACTTCAGGCAAAAGGCCTTTAAAATCCCTTTCATTCATCTTTAGGCTCTTTAAATTTTTCATAAAAGGCTTTGCACTTCTCTCCTTGAACTGCTTTCTCAAAAGCAGCTCCGTCAAAGATCCCATGAGAAACAACCCGCGCTTGAGAGGCGTCTCAAAGGCAGGGCCGTATTTTTTAAACATCCCGTCAAAAATCCTTTCTTCCATGACATCTTCCTCCATTTTTATAAGTTCAAGTTTTTCCAGAAAGCTTACGGCCATCATGCCGTCTTTCACTGATTGATAAAAATAGCGGTCGTTTATGAATTCATCCCTTATTTTTTTCATGATAAACTGCAGGACGAAATAGAAGTTTACCGGTCGATCTTTAAAGATTCTATCGACAATATCCAGGAAGTATCCGTCCAGATCGTAATCCCTTTTGTTTGGATCTGATTTGGCAAAGAAGTTCCTAATGGTACCGAAAGTAAAGCTGCTGGTGTAGATTTTGTCAACTTCGTGCTTTGTGTCGAAGATTTTTCTTATCCGGGATGGGAAGACATCTTCTATGTTGAGCAGGATCCTTTCCGCCGCATTGGATTTTTGTATGAAAAGGAAGTTCAACGTGATTACATCCTTCAGGTCCTTTAAGGCCTCAAGGATTTCTTCATCATCGTTTGTAATCCTTTCCATGACCTTTTGCTTCAGGGAAACAATGCGAGAAGTGCTCGTAAAAATGTCTATTATATCATCCGCTATTCCGCATTCCCCGAGAATAAACTTTGGAATGAGATTGTATCTGATGCCGCAGAACCTGAAGGTCAGGTTTGATTCCACAAACTTCTTGCCCTCTTCCAGCGCCAGTTTGCATTCGGGGCAGACCGGGAAGTTTCGCCAGGCTTTCGATTCGTTAAAGCCTCCGGTTATGTACCCGGGTTTGTCCAGCGTATAAAAGGCGTAAACATCAAGATTTCCAAAAACAGTTGCCTTTTTTTCGCCGCAAATGGAACACATCTTGTCTTTCGCGGAAATGCTGGAATCCTTATCGTTTACCTGAATCTTCAAAAATTCCCTGAAAATCGGAAGGTCTCCCACATATTTTGCAGTATTCTGATTTTTAATCTTTAAAGTAACCACCATCTTTTCTTTTTTCGGCGTTTTTTCCCGAATGGCATGGATTTCTTCTTTTATACAACCGGCGTTTTCTTTGAGGACATCCCGGATGCCTCTAAGAAAAGCCTTTTCTTTATCCGTAAGCTTTGTCTTTCTGTCGTCCAGGATATTAAACCAGCCCAGGATTTTTCTGTCAAAAGTGCCCTCCGGCTCGGTCAGCCTTGCCGTAGGAGAAAGGTCCGCGCCGTTAGCGGCGCCGCTTCTGTACAAATACTTCATTATTTTGCCACTGTCGTATTCCTCCGTCTCCACTCCGGCCAGCTCAAATACTTTATCTTTTTGCTCCAAAACAATCGTGATGACCTTTTTATAACTGCCGTTGGAGTCCGGGTCTTCCACCAGTATGCTTAAAAGATCCCTCCCTTCCCTTTCTATAATGAGTTTCCCGATATCTTTCACTGCAGAAAGCATACGCTCGCCTCCCTAGGTTAATCGCTCTATATGCATATTCCCTCAAAGCCACCTTTTTCTCGGCATGTTCTTTATGCCGGCGATTATCTCAAAACACCCAAATCCTTGCGGGTTTTTACTCCCGAGCCCCGTATCATAGGCAATCTTCATGAGCCTTTTATCGCCCCTAACATGATATATGCCAAGCCATCCCTTGATCACAGTATTTTTGTAGTCGAGCACCTTGCAATACTTCTCATCTCTGGGACCGATAGGAATGATGCGGACATTGCCGCCAATGTATTTTTTCCCCAAGATCAGCTCATATTTTTTCTCCAGGTTTGCAGTAATCAGCTCCGAAAACCATTCGTCCCACGGAGAAAAATAATATGTCCTGGCGCGGTCATCCCTTTCCACTGTGTTGTAAGCCACCACGGGAGACAGCATTTTTATAGTAATTTCTTCTTCAAAATCCTCATCTTCCAGCGGCTGGGATACCTCTACACTTTCCAGCATCAGTTTTTGCCCATATAAATTCAAATTGTCATTTCTGAGCATGCCTTCCGCCAGTTCTCTCAAAAATCTTTCCACCGCAGAAGCTACCGTTAAGCGCACAGGGGGCATAAATTCTATCTTTTTATCGTTTCTCATGGTAAAACGGCCTTCCAGACGTGAAAAGGTGAAAAGCTTGAACTGCCTGCCGTTTAATATGTACCCCTGATCGTGCAAAAAATCTGCGAGGCCAGGAGATATATTCCGGTAAATCATGCTCTGAATGGAATAATTGTACTGCACCGGAATTATGAGATTTCTATCGGTGCTAAACGTCAATTTTATTCTCATAAAATCTGCTCCTGAGCCGAATAAATTTTTATCATTATATGATAAAATTTGTCCAATGTTGTAATATTCTACATTTTATTAGAAAATCCTGCCAGAGGAATAATTTTTATTTAAGGCCTTAATATTGTACCTCCCGGAAAGGTTCCCTTGTTAAAATTTCAATTATATTATAAAACAAAACATACCCAAATCACGGGTATGTTGAAAAATATTATTGTTTTCGGGTCTTTATTTGGAACAGCCTTAACATAAGGCAAAATCCTTGAATGGCATTCAAGCTTTCAGTCCCCTTGCTTTCGAATCTTTATTTGGAACTACATTGCTAGAGAGAGCATAGGGGAGGTGTCAAGGGAAACTTTCAGTCCCCTTGCTTTCGGGTCTTTATTTGGAACTTGACTTGATGAGAGCAACAAGCCGTCGAACCGTAGCCTTTCAGTCCCCTTGCTTTCGGGTCTTTATTTGGAACAAATTGCAAAGATGAAAGAGGAATTCAAGAAGGCTTCTTTCAGTCCCCTTGCTTTCGGGTCTTTATTTGGAACTTCCCCCATTGTTTGCTTAACGGCTTCATCATTCCCTTTCAGTCCCCTTGCTTTCGGGTCTTTATTTGGAACTCAAAACCGACAAACAGGCAGCATTTATAAAGTGGAATCTTTCAGTCCCCTTGCTTTCGGGTCTTTATTTGGAACCGTATTTGGGTACTACACTTGCTGGTACAAGACAACCTTTCAGTCCCCTTGCTTTCGGGTCTTTATTTGGAACATGTTATTATACAGCTAATAATTGAACAAAAAAATGGATATATCTTTCAGTCCCCTAGCTTTCGGGTCTTTATTTGGAACATTGATAGGAGATACCATGCTTGAAGATTGCATTACTTTCAGTCCCCTTGCTTTCGGGTCTTTATTTGGAACGAAATCCAAATGGATATGGCGCTGCTTATAAGCTCAACTTTCAGTCCCCTTGCTTTCGGGTCTTTATTTGGAACTTATTTTTGTTGTCAATACTTTTTTAAAAAAAATGGTGCTTTCAGTCCCCTTGCTTTCGGGTCTTTATTTGGAACATAGTCAACTTTTAACATACATTAAAAATGTATTAACTTTCAGTCCCCTTGCTTTCGGGTCTTTATTTGGAACGGCATTTATTATATAAATATTATTTTCAATTGCATACTTTCAGTCCCCTTGCTTTCGGGTCTTTATTTGGAACTTCTTTGAAGCACTCGAGGCGGGACTAACTCCCGTAGCTTTCAGTCCCCTTGCTTTCGGGTCTTTATTTGGAACTCAAAAACAAGCAAAAAGCACCATTGGCTCTGGAATTCTTTCAGTCCCCTTGCTTTCGGGTCTTTATTTGGAACATGAAGACAGGGAATTATTGAAGTAATTCCCTGTCTTCCTTTCAGTCCCCTTGCTTTCGGGTCTTTATTTGGAACTTGACGGTAGGGTGCCCTTCGACGCCGACGTGAAAATCTTTCAGTCCCCTTGCTTTCGGGTCTTTATTTGGAACTATAATGCTGAGCGACCCTATGAACTTTATTTCAGTGCTTTCAGTCCCCTTGCTTTCGGGTCTTTATTTGGAACTAATCCCTTCTTTATACGATTATACCATACGTCTACAAAACTTTCAGTCCCCTTGCTTTCGGGTCTTTATTTGGAACGGTTTAAGCACCTCATAGGCATGCGGGCCGTACAGAGCTTTCAGTCCCCTTGCTTTCGGGTCTTTATTTGGAACGAAGGAAGAACAGAAGCCGCAAAGCAGGGGATTCCTAAGCCTTTCAGTCCCCTTGCTTTCGGGTCTTTATTTGGAACATAACTCAGGAAGAGGCGCAGAAGGTAGCGGAACCGCTCTTTCAGTCCCCTTGCTTTCGGGTCTTTATTTGGAACACCCATTGCCGCAAAAAGCTGTTTAACATTCCCGCCAGCTTTCAGTCCCCTTGCTTTCGGGTCTTTATTTGGAACTTTGGATAGATGGACAGCTATGATTGCTTATGCAAGATCTTTCAGTCCCCTTGCTTTCGGGTCTTTATTTGGAACCTACGCCCGGGCCAGTTCAAACGGCGGGGGCATGGGGACTTTCAGTCCCCTTGCTTTCGGGTCTTTATTTGGAACATAAGCCTGTTGGAATAGCTTTTTGGGGTGACTGGCATATCTTTCAGTCCCCTTGCTTTCGGGTCTTTATTTGGAACCCACACCATGCCAAGCCGGGCCGTACCCGACCTAGCCCTTTCAGTCCCCTTGCTTTCGGGTCTTTATTTGGAACGGTAATTGACCCCTCCAGGACATCGGTCAGGGTCCTGCTTTCAGTCCCCTTGCTTTCGGGTCTTTATTTGGAACCAGAGGGCCTTTTTCTTTATCAGCTCCCGCTCTATTTGGCTTTCAGTCCCCTTGCTTTCGGGTCTTTATTTGGAACTTGTATTGAGCGCTTTTGATGTTGACTTTCCCCCGCCTTTCAGTCCCCTTGCTTTCGGGTCTTTATTTGGAACGGCCAGGCAAGAGACGATTTCAACGTTGGCCGCCTGGCTTTCAGTCCCCTTGCTTTCGGGTCTTTATTTGGAACTACAGAATGTAATTAATGGAGTTAGCCGGGCTATTCAATCTTTCAGTCCCCTTGCTTTCGGGTCTTTATTTGGAACTAATTGTGTAACATTAGGGTCCTGCGTTAAAAGCAGGCTTTCAGTCCCCTTGCTTTCGGGTCTTTATTTGGAACGTGTGTTTAGATGCTGGGCATGGTCAATATGATCCAGGACTTTCAGTCCCCTTGCTTTCGGGTCTTTATTTGGAACTATGTGCAAGCTCTTTGTCAAAGCCTTCATTATCAAAAACTTTCAGTCCCCTTGCTTTCGGGTCTTTATTTGGAACATGGCCCTCTATCGTTCAGCACACCCGCCGTGGGGGCTTTCAGTCCCCTTGCTTTCGGGTCTTTATTTGGAACCGACCGGCACAGGCAGGCAGGGCAGGCAAAGCAGGGCACTTTCAGTCCCCTTGCTTTCGGGTCTTTATTTGGAACACCATACCATGTCGGCCTAACCCATTGCTTTAAATCACTTTCAGTCCCCTTGCTTTCGGGTCTTTATTTGGAACGCATATAATTCTTGCTGTAGGAAATGTATTAGAATAACTTTCAGTCCCCTTGCTTTCGGGTCTTTATTTGGAACATAATAGATGCCCAGTTTGTGGTAATCAATTACAATTAGCTTTCAGTCCCCTTGCTTTCGGGTCTTTATTTGGAACTTGATAAAAACAAAATAAACACCCCTTCCAAGGGTTACCTTTCAGTCCCCTTGCTTTCGGGTCTTTATTTGGAACGATTAGCTATATTGCAGAATAATAATGTAATATGGTTCTTTCAGTCCCCTTGCTTTCGGGTCTTTATTTGGAACAACTTCTCATCGTCTGTCCTACCAGCATCATGTTCGTGCTTTCAGTCCCCTTGCTTTCGGGTCTTTATTTGGAACCAACAATGGGCTCGCCGGTCCTGATGATTCCAACGACCTTTCAGTCCCCTTGCTTTCGGGTCTTTATTTGGAACCCGGCCGGGGCCGCAAGGCCCTTCCGCTCAACCTAAATAACTTTCAGTCCCCTTGCTTTCGGGTCTTTATTTGGAACCGGAAAGCCCGGTTCTCGGCCATATGTCCGAAATTTCTTTCAGTCCCCTTGCTTTCGGGTCTTTATTTGGAACGACCAGCTCCGCATACAGAAACACAATCCACCTGGTACTTTCAGTCCCCTTGCTTTCGGGTCTTTATTTGGAACCAAGTCTTTTGCAAAAGTGCCGCCGGGTCAGTTTCGTCTTTCAGTCCCCTTGCTTTCGGGTCTTTATTTGGAACTCTGGTCCTCCGACACCTCCACTGGCTCATCGAATCCTCTTTCAGTCCCCTTGCTTTCGGGTCTTTATTTGGAACCTCGGCCTCCGGTGGAGTGACGTGGATCTGAAAAAACTTTCAGTCCCCTTGCTTTCGGGTCTTTATTTGGAACTTCGTGAAAGTTTCAGCCATAGAGAGACTTTACGGCACTTTCAGTCCCCTTGCTTTCGGGTCTTTATTTGGAACACCCCCACCGGAGGGAATCTTGACCCGGTCAAAGGTGA
>JANLFP010000024.1 GCA_024655905.1 Tepidanaerobacteraceae bacterium | reverse complement strand
ATTTTATCACCTTATATAAGGTCAAAAAAATGTCTTGACAACTTTAGCCACCATAGAAATTGTTTTGTTTTTCTACTTTACTTTTTTTAGCTGGTCTGTCCATCATGGACCAGGGGGGGGTATTATTTTTCAAGGCGCCGAGTTTATTTTTCTTCTATTTTTTCCTTTTCTTCCGCTACCTGTTCGGGTTTTACTATTTTCTCAATGTTTATGTCCACTTTTTCAACTGTATAACCTGTGAGAGTTTCTATCTCGCTGACTATCTTTTCACGAACCTTTTTCGCCACTTCGGGGATATTCACTCCATAAAGCACGCTTATTTTTACATCAAGGGAAACCGTGCCGAAACCATTTTCCAACAATGCGCCTTCGGTCTTTTTCACGGTGATCTGCGGAGCGACTCTTTCGGTGAACACTCGGGTGAGACCCAGCAGGGCTCCTTTCTTTTCCTGCCGGAAGACATCCTCCACCTTTTGAATGGCCTCTCGGGCAATCTCCACAAATACAGAATCATTGATGGTGGTTTTTCCTTCCTCCACGACATTCACCTCCAAAAAATTTTAAATTGCTATTTCTTTCCTAATGGTAATGGTATTCGACGTTTTTATTGATATTCCTTCCCGCATGAAATAAATTCATCGTTGATTTTATCATCGATAAAAAAATACTGACAGGCATCCGGGACCGGTATGGGTGCCTATACTGGCCGAAAGCTCCCCTATTACCAATTCCCTCACATTGAACCTGGATTTTATCTGCTCCGCAAGTCTTGCAGCCTCTTCCGGCGCATGGGCATGGACGATCCCCACCGTCTGCCTGTCCAGGTCGCGGCCCTGTTCCGCCATTATTTCCAGCAGCCTCGCTGAGGCTTTGCGCTTTCCCCGCACCTTTTCCAGGGGAACTATCCTGCCTGAGGAATCAAGATGAAGCACGGGTTTTATATCCAGCACCGTTCCGATAAAAGCCTGCATCCTGGTTACACGGCCTCCCTTTAAAAGATATTCGAAGGTATCCACTGTAAAGATGGAACAAAGTCTGCCTTTCAATTCTTCCACGGCTTCTGCAATTTCGGAAGCGCTTTTGCCGCTTTGTGCCATTTTGGCGGCTTCGTACACCAGAAGGCCTTGGCCGGTGGAGGCTGCCAGGGAGTCAACGATATGTATTCTTTCCTGTTCTTTTTTTTCAAGTTCTGCCCTCGCTGCAAGGGCGCTCTCATAGGTTCCGCTGAGCCCCGAGGACAGGGTTATTACCACCGCTTCCAGGCCTTGCTGAAGCGCATCTTTCATGAGGTCATAAAAGGCCCGGGGAGACGGCTGGCTGGTTCGGGGGATTTGCCGGGCATTGATGAGCCTTTCGTAAAACTGTTCTCGGCTCAGATCCACACCATCGAGAAAGGTCCCATCCTCGAAGGCGATGGATAGGGGGGCGAATTTGATGTCGTATTTCTTCAGTATTTCCTCCGGCAAGTCGTTGGCAGAATCGGTTATTATCTTTGCTTTCAAAATATTCAACCTCCTCTTTATCAGTCTACCATTTTTTGAGCGAATAATAAAGAGGCAATTAAAATATTGATTTGACAATATTTTATCAGGAGAAGCTTTTTATCATGCGGTACCGGTAATTTTTAAAAACCAAGAAGGAAAATAATGAATGAGTATCGAATGTAATATAACTTGAATGTGAAAACTCAGTCCATTAACGGGCCATCTCCGGCAAGAAAGGACTTTCTACATAAGAATCAAATATGCATAAGTAAAATCGGGAGGCAGAAATCATGTACAAAGCGAGGCAAATCGACATATCAAGGTACCTTGCTGAGTTTCGCCTTTGGGACGGTGAAAATCTGAGCCTCTTTGGCGGCGAAAAATACGGGACCAAGATAGAATATGTGAAGATTGGCGAACACAGGATTCCAAGATACATAAACGAATACTGGACTTCGGGGCAAAGACAGGCGTCATCCATCCATGAAATTTCATACAGGGCATGTTTCAAGCCGCAGTTACCGCGCTTTTTTATTGAGCTTTTGACGCAGGAGGGCGACACAATATATGACCCCTTCAGCGGCAGGGGCACCACCGTTATTGAGGCGGGGCTTCTGGGCCGCAGGGTGATCTCTAATGACATAAATCCCCTGAGCGAGGTGCTTTCAAAGCCGAGATTCCTTATACCCGATCTGAAGGATGTGGAAAAGAGGCTTTATGAAATTCCATATTATAAGAACTTGCGTGCCGATATAGACCTTTCAATGTTCTATCATCCTGACACCGAAGCTGAAATCGCATCGTTGAAAAATTATCTTTTTGACAAAAAACTGAGCGGCCGCGAGGACCATATCGACGGCTGGATACGCATGGTGGCCACGAACCGGCTGACAGGCCATTCGCCAGGCTTTTTTTCGGTGTATACGCTGCCGCCGAATCAGGCCACAAGCCCCGAGAGGCAGATAAAAATCAATGAGAAACGACGCCAAAAGCCCGAGTATAGAGATACAAGAAAAATAATACTGAAAAAATCGCTGAGCCTTGTGGCGGATTTAACACAGAAAGAAAAGCAAAGCCTCAGAAAAGCTGGAGAAAGCGCATTGTTTTTGACGGAGGACGCGAGGCATACGACCCTCATCCCCGATGAATCCGTGCAGCTTACCGTTACTTCCCCGCCTTTCCTGAATGTGGTTCAGTATTCCCGGGACAACTGGCTCCGCTGCTGGTTTAATTCCATCGATGCTGAGGAAGTATCAAATAAGATAACCATGACAAAAAGTGTTAAGGAATGGTGCGCTGTTATGGGCGATGTATTCCGTGAGCTTTTCAGAATAACCCAAAATGGCGGCTGGGTGGCCTTTGAAGTGGGCGAGGTGAGGGGCGGATCAATAATGCTCGATGAATACGTAGTTCCCCTTGGCCTTTCTGCAGGCTTTGAGTGCGAAGGTATACTTGTAAACCTGCAGGAGTTCACAAAGACTTCCAATATATGGGGAATCAATAATAATACTCATGGCACCAACACCAATCGCATAGTTTTATTCAACAAACACTAGGGGTTCCTTTTTATGAACTCCCATCCGCGACAGGTTTTTTCGTAGACTAATAGTCATCATCTGATGGCGATGCGTTTCACATCATGTATGTCTAAACGGAAAATGCGCTGCAATCTGCACGTACCACCGATACCGGACCTTTGACGGAGTTCTTTAGAGGCATTACTTTTTCCACCACCACTGTGCGGCGGCCGTCATCGTTTAGGTCCGTCCAGCCGTCGACCGTGAGGGGGGAGCCGATGAAAAGATAGTGGGAAAAAAGTTTCATTTCCCTGGGGAAGATCACTAGCTCCACCGCACCGGTGAGATCCTCCAGTTGCGCGAACATCATGCGGCTGCGGCTCCGGGTGCGCCCCCAGCGGGTATCCAGCAGTATTCCCGCAAGGCGCACTTTTTGCTTTTTGTTGATTTCGGCTATGTCTGCGGCTGTGTGGGTGCGAAGTTTTGCGGCAGCGTCTTCCCACATCTCCATGGGATGAATGGTTATATAATGTCCCAGCGCCTGGAGTTCTTGATTTATCTTTTGTTCCCGGGAGAAATCCGGTAGAAGCACATCGCTTGCCAGGCGTTCTGCCGGGGAGTCTTCGGGCAGAAGACAGACCTGACCGGAATATCCAGTGCCGCATGCAGCCGCCTTTGCTTCCAGGATGGCGGATTTTAATGAAAGAAGCAGGGCGGGGCGCGGGATGCCGAAAGCGTCGAAGGCTCCTGCCAGAATCAGGGACTCCAGTGCTTTGCCGGCTATGGCACGCCTGTCGGTGCGCCGGCAGAAGTTGAAGAATCCAGTGAATGGTCCCTGTTGCCTGGCTCTCAGTATTTCCTCTATACCCCTGGGCCCAAGGTTTTTCACCATTGCAAAGCCGGTCCTTATTGTCACGGGGACGGTTCTCTTGACATTTTTCAGGGCTATCGAAACTGTTTTTGCTTTTGCGCCTTGACCTTCAATCTGGTTCATATGGGCCGTTACATGGCCTGCTCTATTTATATGATTGGTATGATTTGGTGCATCAAAAGATGGCATGTCGAAAGAACCGTCCCCTTGACATGCTTGATATGGCTCGGGAGAAAAGCCCACACCGCTTTTGTTTATATCCGGAAGCATTATTTTTATGCCTATGCGCCTCGCTTCGGAAAGGTAAAGCTGCAGGCGGGACGGGATGTCCATGTATAGCGAAAGCAGCGCCGAGAAATACTCCAGCGGGAAATGCTCCTTGAGATATACGGTCCTTGTTGCCATGATGGCGTACGATATGCTGTGGGATTTGTTGAATCCGTAATCTCCGAAGGCTTCCAGGACGGAGAAAATCTGGCCGGCGGTCTTGGCGTCGATGCCCCGCTGCATGGCCCTCCGGATGAACACCGGTTTTTGCCCTTCGATTTCCTCCTTCTTCTTTTTTGCTATGGCCCGCCTGAGAAGATCCGCCTCCCCCAGGGTGTAGCCCGCCACGGCGTTGGCAGCCTGCATGAGCTGCTCCTGGTAAAGGAAAACGCCGTACGTTTCGGAAAGGATGGGCTCGAGGCAGGGATGGAGGAAGGTTACGGGCTTTATTCCGTGGCGCCGCGCTATGAATTCATCCGCCATGCCGCTCTGGAGGGGGCCGGGCCGATACAGAGCCAGCACTGCCGAGAGGTCTTCGATATTTTCGGGTTGAACTTTTCGGAGCATATTCCTCATACCGGTGCTTTCCAGCTGGAAAGTGCATGTGGTATTGCCCCGGCGCAGGGCCTCGAAGGTGGCTTCATCGTCCAGCGGTATGTCCTGCGCGGTCAAATTTATGCCCCGCCGTGTCTTGATGAGCCTCAACGTATCTTTTATCACCGTCAGGAACCTCAATCCCAGCAGATCTATTTTCACAAGGCCCAAATCTTCCAGCATGCCCATGTCCGCCTGAGTGATGATTTCCTCTCCCGAGGCCCGTTGAAGGGCAACGTAATCCGTCAGGGGTTTTTCGGCGATCACCACCCCCGCGGAGTGCTGGGTCATATGGCGGGGGAGGCACTGCAGATGCCGGGCTGTTTCGAAGGCGTGTTTTGCTTCCGGGTCCCGGCGGATCAGGGCGGCAAGTTGGGGATGATGCTCAAGAGCTCCTTCTAGGCTTATATGGGAATAGGGGATGAGGGAGCACATGGCGTCTATCTTTTCATAGGCCATGCCCAGCGCTCTGCCGGTGTCCCGGAGGACCGCCCGCGCCTGAAGTGTGGAAAAGGCCCCGGCGTGGGCTATCCTTTCCCTGCCGAACCTTTGCCTGATGTATTCCAGCACATCCCGCCGGCCCCTGTGGCACAGATCAACGTCGATGTCCGGAGGGCTAACCCTCTCGGGATTCAAAAATCTCTCAAAGATGAGACCGTATTTTATGGGGTCAACATCAGTGATTTTCAGGCAGTAGCTCACTAGGCTTCCCGCAGCGGAACCCCGGCCCGGGCCAAGCGGTATGCCGCCTTTTTCAGCAAAGTCCACTATGTCCTTTACTATGAGGAAGTATCCCGCATATCCTGTCTGCCTTATCACCGAAAGCTCATATTCCAAGCGTTGGCGGACATTTTCCGGCAGCGGCACGCCGTAGCGGGCCCGGGCCCCCTCCAGGGTCAGCTTTTCAAGAAAGCTGTTGGCGTCGTATCCCGGCGGCACCTGGATTTCCGGAAGGTTTATGCCCCCAAGAGAGAGTCTTACATTGCATCTTTCGGCTATGATTCCCGCATTTTCAATAGCCTCTGGGATATCGGGAAAAAGCCTTTCCATTTCTTCGGAGGTCTTGAAGTAATATTCTTTGCCCTCCATTGAGATGGTTTCCCCCAGCGCCGAAAGGGTCTGCACCGAAAGCAGCACCCGGTGGATTTCGGCATCCTCCGAAGACAAATAATGAACGTCATTGGTGGCCACAAGCCCCGTGCCCAGTTCTTTGGCCATGGCTTGCAGCCAGAAATTGGCCTTCTTTTCCTGCTCAAGGCCGTGATCCTGCAATTCCAGGAAAAAATTTTCCTTCCCGAAGATGTCGGCATACTCCGCCGCCGCCCTTCGGGCCCCTGCCACATCGCCTTTCAATATGAGGGCGGACACCTCGCCGCGTATGCAGGCGCTCAGGGCTATAATCCCCCGGCTGTGCTGCGAAAGCAGGCCTTTGTCCACCCGGGGGCGGTAGTAGAAACCTTCCAGATTGGAAGCGGTCGCCAGCTTTATGAGGTTTTTATAGCCCTCTTCGTTTTCGGCCAGAAGCACAAGATGGTGGGGAATTTCCCCGCCTTCTTTTTTGCGAATATCCTTTACCATGTAAACTTCACAGCCGATAATGGGCTTAATTCCTTTCTCGTTGCAAAGCTTGTAAAAGGGCACCGCACCCCACAGACCCCCGTGATCCGTCAGGGCAAGAGCGGGCATGGAAAGCTCTGCCGCCGCATCCGTTATCTGAGGCAGGCGGCAAAGGCCGTCCAGCATGCTGTATTCGGAATGCACATGCAGATGGCAGAAAGCCATATTATCACCCCTTTTCGATGTTCGGTCCAAAGTTAGGCGTTCTAACCGCTAATACAAACAAATGTTCTATTATATACATTATATACCCAAACACATGTTTTGAAAAGAGGGAATTTGTGGCATAATGATTCTCAAATCGGAATATGATACGATGAATGTGATTTGCAAAGGAGAGTGCCATAAGGACAGTCGGATAATAGCTTTTGGCACCATGCATCGGGCTGCCCGGTCCCTGCCATTGACCTCCCGAAAGACTTGAAAAAGTAATAGATGCCTTTCCCGGCGCTCCCATAACTGATGCTCACATGGGAGGATATGGGTGCTGGAGCCAAGTCGAGGAATTTTTACTGGGGAGGGATATTTACCTTGATACTTCATATTCTTTTTTTGATTTTGGGGCCCGAACGCAAAAGAAAAACATAAAAGCCCGAGGCGCAAAAAGAATTATTTTATGTATTTACAAAATATTTCAATGCTGGTATCATAAAGTAGATTGATTTTGCGGGAAACTGTGCAAAATGGAGGTGTGATTCTATGGACATGCAGACGGCAATTAAAAAAGTTGATGAAAGCAAATGGGTGAAAAATCCAGCGCACCGGGAAGTTTATATCAACACTCTTCTGGATGAAAATGAAAATAAAAATGTGATAGTGAGGCTTGCCAGAATCATGCCGGGAGGGGAGATAATGCCCCATACTCACAAAAATCAGGAGACTTTTTATTTCCTTGAGGGCGAAGGCAACGTGCTGGCAGGTGGTGAGAGAAAAAGGGTGAAAAAGGGAGAATTGGTCAATGTGCCTGCCGGCTGCGACCACGGTGTCCTGAATGATACAGACGGCGAGATTCTTCTTTATTGTGTATTTGCTCCGATTTCCGATTGACTGAAAATGGAATGTATTCACAACATGTAAAATCGGGAAGGGATGTGGTCCTTTGACCGTGGATGCTCCCATAGACTGTGCCATACCTCCGCAGAGGGACTGTGCCCGCTACAAGATGCACAAATATTGGGCTGGCAAGCCATGGTATGTGGTGGCGGAATACATAAGGCACTTCACGCGTGAAGGGGATATTGTGCTCGACCCATTCTGCGGCGGGGGAGTTGTTGGATGCGAAGCCCTTATAAACCGTCGAAGGACGGTATTAAACGATTTGAATCCAATGGCGGTTTTCATTGCAAAAAATACTTGCCGCTCGCCGGTGGATCTGGAACTGTTCCTTGCGGAATTAAAAAAGATTGAAGCCCGTATTAAGGATAAAATAATGGACATGTATCGTCTGAGAGAGAAATGCCCGATCTGCGGTGAATACCTTTACGCAAGGCATGTGGTCCGGGGGCCGGCGAAAAATGGAGCCTGGATTGTGGATGCCAGGTGCAGGAATGGGCATGGCAGAGGATTCAATGTGCGCAGGCTTCTTACAGAAGAAGAAAAGTCCGACATATCGAGAATCGAGGACGCTGCAATCCCTTTCTGGCATCCCGACGGCGAACTGCCAGACGGTCGCGAGATTATGAGGCTCAAAAGCGCGGGTATTACTCATATTCATCAGCTTTTTACCAGAAGAAATCTTGTGGCTCTTTCTATGGTTCACCATGAAATCCGGCAGATAACCGATGAAGCCGTCAGGGATTTGATGCTGACGGCTTTTTCAAATACCCTGCTGCATGCCAGCAAGCTCAAAAGCGAAGACCTGCGACCCATGTCGGCAAATTCATATTACTGCATGGGCGACTGGATAGAGGAGAACGTGTGGGAGAGGTTTGAGAACAGAATCTTGTGGCGCTGGGGCGTGTTAGAGGGAAAAAGGGAAACAAACCGCCTTATCGGGGATTATTTTAAGCCCGTGAGGGAATTTTTCGGGATGGAAAAAGAGGGGACTTTTTTGCTTTTAAACCGACCGGCTCAGGATCTTTCAAATTTGCCGCCCGAAAGCGTTGACTATTGTTTTACGGACCCGCCTTACGGCGGAAGTATCCAGTATGGTGAGCTTACTCTCCTGTGGAGGTCCTGGCTGGGGATGGATGATAGCTTTATAAAGGATGAGATAATAATAAACACTTTTCAGAACAAAGATGAGCGGGCCTTTGAAAACATGCTGAAAAAAGCCTTCAGCGAAGTTTACCGGGTCTTAAAGCCCGGGCACTGGCTTTCGGTGACCTTCAACAACCGCACCCCAGGGGTATGGTCGGCCCTCTTGAACGCCTGCAGGGCGGCCGGGTTTGAAAAGGTGAACGTGGTGCCGCAGAAACCGCTGAGCAAATCTTTTGTGCAGTCATGGTCCAGATATTCTCTCAAAAGAGATCTGATTCTGAACTTCAGGAAACCGGCGAAAACGCTTATCCGCAGATGTGAGAATAACTCTTCCGCGTTTGAACCAAAAACTATCATTATTCTTGCTGCAAAAGAATATCTGTCCAAATTCCGCAGGGCGACTTTGCCCGAGCTATTTGAAGCGGCCATGATGAAATGTATAGATGCATATTATGATGACCCGGATGCTATGCGTCATTTCCTTGATGCAAAGGGAACAAAATGCTTCGATATGACATCCGTCGATAGGTTTTTGCAGAGCGATGCGGCTTTTTTAAGGAGTGAAGAAAACAAAAATATTATTTACTCGCTCGTTATGGAATAATAAATAGCAAGAATAAAGAAATGACTCGGCACCGGAGGGAACATTCTGCATCTTTTCAGGGGGGCGGTTTTGATAAGTTACCCGTTGATTGCTAAAATCAATCCGGAAATCGAAATGTCCATATTGGCCGGTCTTTTAGCAGCCGCCGCATCTTATTATCTGAACGGCAAAGCCCTGGCTCTCATGGGAAAAGCTGCGATAAGTTACGGCGCACCGGTGATAGAGGAGTTATCAAAAACCGGTCTTGCCGTCCTTCTTTCTGGAGATATTTTTCTTTCCCATATAATCTTCGGTGCAGCGGAAGCATCATGCGATATAATAAAAAACCGCGGCAGGCTTTCATATGCTGCTGGTGCTGCGGGCCTTATCAGCCATACGGTTTTTGGGGCGATCACCGTTTGTTCGGGGCGCTTTTTGAAAAGCCTGCTGCCGGGAATCGCTGCCGCTGTCATAAGTCATATGTGCTGGAATTATGCTGTAACACGGATAAATATTAAAGCTAAAAAATAATTGACTTCATGCTATTCCATCATTCGAATTTGCAATAAATTCGCGTTTGGAGTATAATAAAAAAGAAATGGTAAGCCCTTTACCTTAAAGGGCTTTTTGATGTTTGTCAGAATATTCTAAAGGTAACGCGACTCATTTAAAAAAATAAGGAGAGAAAGATGTTTAGCATTACCGATATCTGCGGAGAAATCCCCGAATTCAATAGGCTCATTGGCGACATGGAAAAAGGTTTTTCAAATCTTTTTGCCTATGGCGTCTCGGATTCCCAAAGGGCTTTTTTGATAGCTTTGCTGAAAAGCAGGATAAAATCCCAGGCTCTTGTGATAACTTCGGACTCGCTGGAAGCCAAAAAGCTCGCCGAGGACCTTTCGTTTTTTTTAAAGCCGGAAGAGGTAGCTTTATACCCTGCCAGCAGCGTTATACCGTACGAGACGGCTGCCAGAAGTTTGGAATCCACAGCCCAGAGACTCAAAGTTATGGATATGCTTCTTTCGGGAAGACCGGTTGTGGTGGTGGCATCGGTGCAGGCTTTATTGAATAAGCTTGTGCCGCCGGATATTGTTAAAAAATTCACATTATATTTTAAAGTGGGCACCGCCGTTTCGATGGAGGAAGTTTTAATGAAACTTTCGGCCATGGGCTATGAGCGGGTGGAAATGATTGAAGGCCGCGGTCAGTTTGCTGCAAGGGGAGGGATTCTGGATATCTATCCTCCTGCTGCAGAGCATCCCTATCGGTTGGAATTTTTCGATGATATTATAGATTCCATTCGGGAATTCCTTCCGGAAGACCAGCGTTCAAGAAGCAAATTGGAGGAGGCGCATGTAGGGCCTGCCAGAGAAGTGATATACGACGCGCACACGGCAAATGCCGCGGCAATCAATATAGCCCGGGAACTTAAAGAGCGAAGGGAAGTCCTGCTTGCCCTGGGACATCATAAAACCGCTGCCTGCCTCGAGGAAAAAGTGCAGGAACATGTTGAAAAGCTTCAAAGCGGGCTTTTTTTCGAGAGTGCGGAGCTTTACATATCCCACCTTTACGATTCCTGCGCCACTATATTTGACTATTTTTCACGCAAGCCCTTCGCAGTGCTTGTGGAGCCCGGAAGGATACGCGAGGCGCAGAAAAATGCGGCTTTCGAGGCGGAGGAAACCTTCAAGGGACTGCTGGAAAAAGGGGAAATTCTGGCCTCTCAGGCCAGCATATATTTCAGCCCTTTTGAGATGCTGGAAAGACTAAAAAAATTCAGAGTCGTCTACATGGCTGCACTTCCGAAGATACATCCGGAATTTGAAGCGGGAGGCCTTTATTCCTTTCAGTTCCGCTCCATGACGCCCCTTTACGGAAAGCTGGATCTACTGGTGGAAGAAATAACCAGGCTTAAAAAAAAGAAATACCGCATCCTGGTGCTATCGGGTACGGCAGAACGGGGAGAGCACATGCAAAAAAGCCTCAGGGAGCGGGGTATTGAGGCCGTTTCGGCTTCGAACCTGGAGGAAGTCCAACCCGGCCAGGTGGCCGTACTGCCGGGTTCTCTGGAACGGGGCTTTGAAGAACCCCAGGCCAGATTTGTCATCATATCAGATATGGAAATTTACGGCAGACCGAAAAAGCAGCAGCGACCAAAATCATCGGCGAGGGGCAGGAAGATTGAGGATTTTCAGGAGCTCGCCGTGGGAGATTATGTGGTGCATGCGGCACACGGCATTGGGAAATATCTGGGAGTGGAAACCCTGGAAGTGGCGGGCCATAAAAAGGATTATTTTGCCTTGAGCTACGCCGGAGGGGATAAACTTTATGTGCCTACGGACCAGGTGGATTTGATTCAAAAATATGTCGGTTCCGATGAAACCCCTCCAAAGCTCAACAAACTGGGGAGCAATGAATGGAGCAAGGCAAAGAACAGGGCCAAGGAGGCCATTCGGGAGATGGCGCAGGAACTCATAAAGCTATATGCCGCCCGTCAGGCCATGAAAGGGTTTGCATTCTCCAAAGATACTCCCTGGCAGAAGGAATTCGAGGATATGTTTCCTTATGAAGAAACCCCCGATCAGCTTACCGCCATTGAAGAGGTAAAAAGAGACATGGAGAGCGACAGGCCGATGGATCGCCTTCTGTGCGGCGATGTGGGATATGGTAAAACCGAAGTGGCATTGAGAGCGGCTTTCAAAGCGGTGATGGATGCAAAGCAAGTTGCGGTGCTGGTGCCGACCACCATTCTGGCGGAGCAGCATTACCATACTTTTACCGAAAGATTTGCCCCTTTTCCGGTGAAAATTGACGTTATAAGCAGATTCAAATCCCCGGCCGAGCAAAGAGAAACCTTGAAGAAGCTCAGGAGCGGCGAAGTGGACATCATTATCGGCACCCACAGGCTTCTGCAGAAAGATGTGAAGTTCAAAGACCTGGGGCTGCTGGTAGTGGATGAGGAACAGAGGTTCGGGGTATCCCACAAGGAAAAAATAAAGCAGATGAAGAAAAATGTGGATGTGCTTACTCTTACCGCCACTCCTATTCCGAGGACGCTGCACATGGCCATGAGCGGGGTTAGGGATATGAGCATCATAGAGACGCCTCCGGAAGACCGCTTCCCCATTCAGACTTATGTGGTTGAACACAATGAATCCCTCATAAGGGACGCCATTCTCAGAGAGTTGTCCCGCAATGGACAGGTTTATTATGTACACAACAGAATTGAAACCATCCATGAAGAAGCTCGGCGCCTTCAGGAACTTGTGCCGGAAGCAAGGATTGCGGTGGCTCACGGGCGGATGGACGAAGATGAACTGGAAGATGTTATGCTGAACTTTTATGACCACAATTTTGATGTTTTGGTATGCACCACAATCATAGAAACCGGACTTGATATACCCAATGTGAACACTCTAATAATCACATCGGCGGATAAAATGGGATTATCCCAGCTCTACCAGCTCAGGGGCAGGGTGGGGAGGTCCAACCGTCAGGCGTTCGCATATCTGACCTACAAAAAGGATAGGATATTGAGCGAAACCGCAGAAAAGAGGCTTTCTGCAATAAGGGAATTCACCGAATTCGGCTCCGGATTCAAGATTGCATTGAAGGACCTGGAAATTCGCGGAGCAGGCAACATTCTCGGAACCGAACAGCACGGACACATGATGGCCATTGGATATGACCTGTATAACAAGCTGCTTTCAGCTGCTATAAAAGAACTCAAAGGCGAAAAGGTGGAGGAAGAAGTTCAGCCCACAATAGACCTTCCCGTCAGCGCTTATATTTCCGATGATTATATAAAGAATACCGCTCAGAAAATGGAGATTTACCGCCGCATTGCCGCCGTAGAGACTGTAGAGGAGGTCTGCGACCTGGAGGATGAAATCGAAGACCGTTTCGGGGATATACCCGAGCCTGCCAGGAACCTGATTGAAATCTCCAGGATTAAAGTGCTGGCCAGGAAACTTAAAATAACCAGCATCAACCAGCAGGGGGAAATCATAAGATTTCAATTCCGGGACGCCCAGGCCCTGACACCGGAAACCATCTTCAGACTCAGCGAGGTCTTTCAAAAACAAATAGTCTTCACGAGTAGTTCGGTACCGGCTTTTAGCCTCAGGACCCGCGGCATGGAAGGCTATAAGCTGCTGACGCGCATAGAAAAGCTGCTGGATGAAATGAACACTATGCAGGAATCCTGCAGTGTAGTATAATATTAAAAACAAGAAAAATACGGAGAGGATGCTGATGAATTTGAAAATAAAAGCCCTGGGTCTCGCAATCGCCATATTAATAGGCATTTCCGGCTGCGGAATAATACAGAAGGATACCACCGAGGGCAGGATAATCGACGGCAAAGAGGTCATTGCCGTTGTCAACGGTGAAAACATTTTGAAGTCCGATTTCGACAGGCAGGTCAATCAGGTTAAAAGCGCCCTGGAAGCCAACGGGCAGGATTTTTCCACTGAGGAAGGCAAAAAAAACCTTCAGGAAATGAAAAAGAAAGTGCTGGAGAGTATGATTAAGGATGTGCTGTCTCTCCAGCAGGCGAAGAAGCAAAATGTTGCTTTAGAACCAAATCAACTGGAGGAGGCTGAACGCCAGCTTGAAACTTATCACGGCGGAAAAGACGCACTGGACAATTACCTGAAGCAGCAGGGCATGGACAGAAATAGTTTTGAGAAACTTCTGCAGGACCAGTTGATAATAAACAACTTAAAGGAAAAACTAACAGCCGATGTTAAAGTCACAGACGAAGATGTGAGAAAATACTATGACAGCAATAAAGACATGTTCAAGCTCCCGGCTCCGGAAATCAGAGCAAGCCATATTCTGGTGGCTACAGAAGATGAGGCCAGGAAGATATTGGATGAAATAAAGGCGGGGAAGGATTTTGCCGATCTGGCCAGAAAATACTCCACCGATCCGGGTTCAAAGGACAAAGGCGGTGATTTGGGATATTTCGGCAAGGGCACGATGGATCCCGAGTTTGAGAAAGCAGCCTTTTCCCTTAAGCAGGGAGAAGTGAGCCAGCCTGTCAAAACCCAGTTCGGCTACCACATCATAAAGGTTACCGGAGAGAGAACGTCGCTGAGTTTCGACGACGTAAAGGATTATATTAAGAGCAATCTCGAAAGCAGCAGAAAAGACGAGGAATTCAACAAATACCTTGATGAGTGGCAAAAACAATCCAAAATTGAAAAATATCTATGCCCATAATTCGCAGGTCACCGAATTCGTATCATGGTAAGTAAAAACATACATAC
>JANLFP010000023.1 GCA_024655905.1 Tepidanaerobacteraceae bacterium | reverse complement strand
TATGTATGTTTTTACTTACCATGATACGAATTCGGTGACCTGCGAATTATGGGCTAAGAAACATTTTAGAACGTCGGAAGCTATATTCTAGTAATCAATTGAATTTACTAATTGAGCAGATTGATGAAGAATTACCAAAGCTTAAAACTATCGAATCGTTAATAAAGCCCTTTTATTCATTAAGTACAATTGTCGTTATACCAATTGTAACAATGCTAGTAAAATGGATACTTGATAGTAAAGAAGCTGAAGGCGCATACTTAGTAATCCTAATACTTTTTATGATAATAATGATATTTAGCTTATTTTATATGATAAAACCATTGCTTGAAGAATTATTAGATTTAGAGTACAAACGAATGAGTAAGTTAAAACAAATGATAAAAGATATTAAAATTATTTACTTTTGTCAAACACCATAATTTTTGTAGTTATTCAAGGAAGGCAGGAACTTCATCTAACAGTGAATTCCCGAAATCTGAAAAATATGAAAGTTGTAACCAGACTTCGGGAATTCACAGAACGTTATTTGACATTATCGGATTTATGTTAAGAAGTATGAAAGATGATGGATCTACATTTGGAGATTGAAAGGTGTATTAATTCTCTCGAGGAGAAGTTCCTAAAATGGCCGTTTAATTTTTTTACAGAATCAGATGCTCATTCGTTTCTTTATTACTATATATTTTATATATTTTATATATTTTATATATTTTATATATTTTATATATTTCGTTCTGGTTCCAAACCTTTAAAGATTCCATATCCGTCAAAGGACGGAAGGGAAACGGTACTGGTTCATAGATAGTACATACTAGTTTTCGCTTTCGGAAAGAAAATATGTAGTTATGTGAGAAGTCGGGGGATGAGGGAAGAAATGGTAGTAGAATTCAAATAGAGAGATTGAAAATTAAAGGTTAAAGGTTAGCTTTGTTATATCAGTTATTTTTTCTTCTCTCTTACTTACGCCTCTTTTTTTGATTAATATATTATAAATTGCAGCAGGAAAATAGAAATTTATGGCGAACATATATTCTATAACAATATCAACATTCCGAAAAGGAAAAGAGGAAAAAGCGGAATATTTATGACAAAAAGGCAAAGAATTCAAACATCGAATAATTTTAAAAAGTATTTTAGAGATCCTTTATATGGGCTTTTCCCAGCAATTTGCTGCTTTTAAAGGATAAGCCATGAGAATCTATCATCATAATTCGTGGGGAGTTTTATTTGTTATGATTAAAAATTGGCTGAGAAACGAATATTCCCTAGAAAGCCCTCCTATTTATATAAGTGGCTGGGTCTTTAAAGATTCATCTCAGTTTAACAAATATTTATGCGATCGTGTTTATGCAAAACTTATTGATGTTGAAGGGCAGAATGAAATAAAAGAATTGTTGCAAGATATGGCAAGTACGGGTTTTTTAAAACAAAATCTTGCAAGAGTAATTGAAAAAAATATTGAGTTTGAACCTTGGGAGATCGGAGAAGCATTGGCGCAATGTTTTTTAGAGGATCAATTTAAAATTATTTTCCCGTGGAATACTAGGAGAGATGCCAGAGTATTAAAAGCTAGTTTACCTGGTGCAGATCTGGTGGGTTTTATAGTGACAGAGAATGGCATTCGATTTGCCTTTGGTGAAGTCAAAACTTCAGAGGATGTTAATGCACCGCCAAAAGTTATGTATGGAAGAAGTGGCATGTCATTCCAACTAGAAAAATTGAAAAATGATAAAAGCTTGAGAAGTCAATTATTTTTTTGGTTGGGATGTCGTGCTAAAGGTGCAAAGTGGGAAAATCAATTTAAAGAAGCTGCAATAGCATATCTAAATAATGACAGGAACGTATTTTTATATGGTATTTTAATTCGAGATACATCTCCAACATTAAAAGATTTAGAATCTAGTGGGAATTCATTGGTTTCAGGAGCCAACTCAGAGATTATAATATATTTATATGCTTATTATTTACCTATTCCCATCCAAATGTGGCCTGATATAATAAAAACTGTGGGGTTTGAATAATATGGAACACTGGGCAATAAAGGCTTTTGGAGAAGAAAGATATAAAAATGCCATAAAATCTTCGCAACAGTGGCTTTTAATAAAAGCATTTGAAGAAATTAAATCAGGCGATTATAGAAATTTATTATTACCACAAAGTGAATTAGAAGCGGCGCTACGGGCAGCAGAGTTTGCTTTGATTGATTTAATGAATTCAGTATCTAAAGATAAAGGATATTTAGAGGAAAAGAATCAATTTTATAAATATTGCGCTGATGCGTTTTCTTTATGCAGAGCTTTACCCATGCAAGAAGATAGTATTAAAGCAGCAAAGCAATATATCAGAATGTCGTGTTTTGCTCTATTGGGGCAAAAAAGTGCAGATATTCGCAGATGGTTATATGAACATCCATGGGTAGATTTACCAATACATTCCACTAATTGGGATATACGTGTATTCTCGAATGTTGCTGAAGCGTGGTTTAGATTAATAAGGAAAAATGGGTGGGAAGATCTACATACAGTAAATAAACTTATTGTTCAACTACGTAAAGATCAGTCAGATTACGAAAAATCCTATTTAGAAAAATCAAGCTCACAAAGTGCGGCTTTAGAATTAATAGCATTGTATCATCTGGCAAAAGCTATAGAACTTTTAGCTATATATTCTGAACAAGGGGAACCAAAAGATATTCTGGAACAATTGGATTTTCATTTTGACCGTTCTATTTCTGCTGCTCAAATGTCAGGCATAATAGAACTAGAATTACTTTTACGATTACTAAAATCGTCCGCTAAGCAAATTGCGATGAATTGTATATGGATGATTACTCGCTCTTATAATTCCAGGATTACCAAATATGTAAATTATTTAACAAATCCTAAAAATACAAAACCTATTTTCGAATTGCTTCCTCCGCAGCGAAAATCTCTTTTAGAAGAAGGCCTCCTCGATCCGGCTAATCGAGCAATAGTCGTAGAACTTCCTACTTCAAGCGGCAAGACATTGCTGGCGCAATTTCGAATTCTTCAAGCTTTAAATCAATTTGCAGAAGAAAATGGTTGGGTTGCTTATTTGGTACCCACTCGAACTTTGGTTAACCAGGTCTGGCAGCGTTTAAGTCGAGATTTTCAACCATTAAATATTAAAGTGGAAAAAGTGAGCCCTGCTTTAGAAATAGACAGCTTTGAAGAAGAACTGCTAAGAGATAAACATGGTTTTAATGTTTTAGTTACAACACCGGAGAAAATGGATTTAATGATAAGACGAGGATGGGAAAAAAATATTGGAAGGCCACTAACTTTAGTAGTATTAGATGAGGCTCATAATATTGCCGATGAACACAGAGGTATAAAAATCGAATTGCTTTTATCAACAATAAATCGGGAATGCAAAAATGCTCAATTTTTATTATTGACTCCTTTTGTACCTAATGGAAAAGATTTGGCAAAATGGCTCGATGTGCAAAATTCTCAATCGATTAGTTTTGGAATGTCGTGGAAGCCTAACGAAAGGGTTATTGGAATTGGATATCCGATTGATAAAGGTCAAGAGAAAAAATGGGGTATTGGGTTTAGAACTTTGTATACTTCAAAAGATACTATACAAATCAACAAAAAATTAGTTTTAAGTAATTTAGCGCCTCTACCTATATCGTATAATCAGGTAAAAAAAACCAGATTAAAAATAGCTGCGGCAATAGCAGAGGTACTGAAAAAGCGCGGAACAACTATTATCCTTGCTGAAAGGCCTGATTGGGCGTGGAGTATAGCACGAACTTTGAAGGAATATATTGGCCCTAAAAATAATTTAGATCCTAGAGTTCATTTGGTCCAAAAATATTTAAAAGATGAAATGGGCGATGAATTTGAATTAATTTCGATGCTAGAATGTGGTATAGGTGTTCATCATGCTGGTTTATCGGATGAAACAAAATTTTTAATGGAGTGGTTGATTGAAAATGGTTTAATAGATATTTTAGTTGCTACTACAACAATAGCTCAAGGAGTGAATTTTCCTGTATCCTCTATTGTACTGTCAGGCTACAAATATCCTTTTGTTGGTGAAATGCCGCCGCAAGATTTCTGGAATTTAGCTGGTAGAGCGGGCAGATTATTTCAGAAAACTTTAGGTTTAGTTGTATTTGCTTCTTTAGAGGAATATGATTCTGAAATAGAATCATTTATCAACCGACAGATAGGTAAATTAACTTCAGCATTGGAAAAAATGATAGAAGATGTTGAAAAACAAGGAAAAGAGCTTAATCTAAAATTGTTATACTATGATGAACGCTGGTCTAGTTTTACTCAATTTTTAGCACACACATACAGGCAGCTAAAAGATCACCAAAAATTTTTAACAGAGGCGGAACTTGTTTTACGAGGCACATTTGGTTATCAAGAACTTGAAAAAAAGTCACCCAGTAAGGCAAAAAAGTTATTAGATGCAGTAAAGGATTATGCAGATTATATGAATGAGGCTCCAGGACTTTTAAAACTAGCTGATGAAACGGGGTTTTCTCCGACTGCGGTATCAGAAGCAATTAGTAGAGTAAAAAAGATAAACATTAAAAAAGAAGATTGGTATGCAAGTCGTCTTTTTTCAGGTGAAAGACCGCTACGCGATTTAATAGGGATAATGTTATCGATTCCAGAATTAAAATCTACTCTGCAAGGAATTAGCAATAAAGATTTACCCGATGGTCACTTTTTAGCTAAAATGACACAAGACTGGGTATCGGGTTGTAGTTTGCCAGAAATAGCAAAAAAATATTTTCAAAAAGATAATTCTCCAACAAATGCCCTTACTAATTGTTGCAGAGCCATATATGGTAAACTTATTCAAGCTGCTACCTGGGGAATTTCTTCTTTACAAACAATGTCAAATATAGATTTTGAAAATTTATCCGAAGAGGAAAAACGTCATTTAAGAAACGTACCTGCGATGATTTATTATGGGGTTGATAGCGAAGAAGCTGTTTTATTAAGAATGTTGAATGTGCCTAGAAGAATTGCTAAACAAATGTCTGTTATGCTAAAAAAAGAATTTAGTAAAAAATATCCTTCATTTTCTGAAACAAGAAGATGGTTATCGTCACTACATGATGAAAAGTGGCAAATGGCACTTCCTGAAAAATCTTCTTTGTCTGGGAGTGATTATCGAAGAATATGGCAATTGCTAAATGGAGAAAATTTGTAGCTCAAGTTTTGAAGATTGGATAATTGATATATATGGATAATTATAGAAGAATAAAAAATGAGCCATCCATCTTGTCACCGTATATGGCCGTTATAAAAGTTATGGATGATAACCGTGAAGCTACTAAGGAATTGATAAAGTCAAAAAACAACACCTTAGTTTATCATATCGGAAACCAGTTAATTATACTTGAAATAAGGAACGTAAGAACATATAAAGGATGGTGAGGATTTTGGAGCAGGTGGATGTCGGGTTCAGGACTATAACTCCGCTGTGGACAGGCGACGCCTGGGGGGAAAATAGGGTAATTATGCCGCAGTCTATCCTGGGAAGCATGAGGTACTGGTTTGATGTTTTTTGTCTGGCAGCAGGCTTGAAAACGGCAGCATATGATGGGGAAAGCGTCAATATGAAAGAATTTCACGAAAAGGCGATGAGTTTTATCGAGTTGTATCCTAATGCCGGGATGTTTGAGGTTTCGATGAAAGCTCTTGCTGAAAAGGGCCTTTCGCTTTCTTCAATTGTCTTCGGCTGCGAAGGTTGGCGCGGGGTCATAGGTATAAGAAGCATAACCGGCCCGCCCGCCATGCTGTCTAAAAAGCTGGGCCTGCCTTATGCTATAGCGAAAAAAAGAAACGAACATGAAGGAAAATGGGAAGAAATAACATTAAGACAGCCTGGAAATTATGACAGAAAAGAATATCATCTGTGGTTTTTCCCTGAAAAAATTTTTTGCGGTGAAGGTGTTATTTCCTTTACATGCGCTGATCCGATTCTGAAAGAAGCCCTGCTATTTCCTCTGCTTTCCTTCATTCAGGATTACGGATTTCTTGGCGGGAAAAACAATATGGGGTTCGGCAGGGTGAAGTTTTATGAAGCAAGTGGCCGTGCGAGAGTGCGGATGAGGAGAGACGAGTTTTTATTCAGCCGTATTTTTGAAAATGTACCAGACATTAAGATAAAAGATGCAGTAGAAGAAGTAAATTCATTTGATGACTTGATAAGCTGCGATAAGTTGGCGCTTTTCAGATATGATTATAAAGATGCGCATAAAAATATAAGAAAAGAGCTGAATGACAGCGATAGAAATCATAACATTGGCTATTCTGATGCAATTAAGTTTCTCATTAGGAAAAAGGCAGAGGAGCGAGCTGAGGAGAAATCAAACCAAAAATATAAAGAAAAATCAAATGATAAAAAGAAGAGATGGGACGATGCAATGCGTCATTTCATTTTCGGCTCCATACAAAAAGATAAATTTGGTGATATTGAAGGTCCCAATGCCACAAAAATAATTCCATGGTATGGCGAAAGAGAAGGGGACAAACTCGAGTGCGGCTTTGTTTCGGTATGTTTTATGAAGGACTTCGGAAGCCAGAGGAGGCAGTGAGAATATGCCTTATGAAGTTATATTGACAGATTTGAAAAAGCCGGTTGGAAATAACGGTATTTACCATTTTTTGAAATATGCACAGAAATATGTAGGCTGCAGCGAATGTGGGAAACAATTAAAATATGTGGACAGTAGCCGGTTGCAGGTGCTTTTTCCTTTTGCCAAGGAGGTATTTGTTAATAGTAGAGAGTTCAAAGATTATAAAAATATTAGGGTTGAAAATTTACCTCTGGAATGGTTTAAATCTACATTAATGAAAGATACAGACGGGTCGAGGAAGGTGCAGCAGAATAAGGCAAATCAAGATGCTGCAGGTTATCATTGGAAAATAAATAAGGAATCTCTTGAGTTAATGCATCGATTGTGCGGTATATATAAAACCAGGGATGAGATGGCAGAGGCAGTGAAAAAACTTGTGCCCGGCTCTTTCGGTATAGGTTTTGAGTTTACCCTGCAGGCTCCTTATTTTTCAAGGGATGATGAAGATTTTTATGTCGTACAAAACCCGGTGATGAAGGAGAAGGTTTGGAAGGTGCCCATGCTGAGGGCAAGCAGTATAAAAGGGCAGCTTTTCGCCGCAGCTAAGGAAGCATTTTGGGAAGCAGTGGAAAATGGGGATGCCGATGAGGTGCTGGAAACTTTTTTTGGCATTTACAGGATTTTCGGGAGTGGTTCCGATGAATTTCGGAAAGTGGAAAAAATCATTGATGAGTACATAAAAGAAAAATGCGAGGAAAAAGTTCTTTCATCTTTAATAAAATATGCTTTTTCAGAGTTGAGTGCAAATCTGCGCATTGAGGCTAGATCGGACAAGTCTTATGCCCAGCAGATTTTTGATTACATAAAGGAACAAAACCAGCAAAAAACTGGTTTTGGGTCTCACAGAGGAAGAGTTATTTTTTATCCAATTTTTTTTGACAGGCTCTCTCTGGAAATCATAAATCCGCACAAAAGAAAGACAAAGGTTGGTAAGGGGCCGATTTATTTTGAGGTAGTCCCCAAAGGAGCGAAAGGATTTTTGCAGATGATTTATGTGCCGCACGACGCCTTGATGTCATTGAAAAAGGCTGATTTATGCGAGGAAGCAAAGAAAGACTGCATTTTCCTGGAAAAATGGGTGAAAAGGCTTCTTATGCAGCATGGAATAGGTGCAAAAAATAAATACGGATGGGGCCTGTGCAGGATTGATTCCCATTTCAATACGCTCCAAGATTGGAGGTGAGCTTTATGGAAGCGCTAAATATTCAAAACCTGCGAAAAAAATCTGCGGAGATACTCAAGGCTGAAATCGGGGCGTTGATGTTTAACCTTGGAAAGACGCATATAGGATTTTGGGAAGAAAAAAATGAAGAAAAAAATAATGTTAAATATTTTACTCTAGATGATATTTTTAAAAATAATTTTAAAACTAAATACGGTTATGAAATATTTAAAGATTATAGAAATTATTATTCCAAAGATAAACCAGACACTCCCTTCTGGAAAGAAGTAAAAAGATTTGGGGGTAATCGTCTCAAGGAATTTTTCAATTCGGATGTGCTGCTGGACTGCGGGAATCTCAGGAAAAACAGGCTGAAGATTTATCATATTGCCTATGGCGATGCCATAGGAAAAGTTTTAAAGGAAGATTCAGGCGACCAGCAGCCGATAATAGATTTTGTCGAAAATATTTTCTTTAAAGGCTGTGAAAATATAAACTCCGGCATGGATAAGGGATTTCCGAGAGAACAGATGAAGAAATTATGGCTTTCCAATGCCTTTGGGGCTTATAAGTCAGAAGTAAACGATTGCCATCTGGATGCATCGCGGGAAAATTTTTTTGCCGAGCTTTCGGGCATTCTGGATGGCTTTAGAAAGCCGCTTGCCGATTATGAGGACTTCGCATGGAGGAGATTGAGAAGGTTTATTCAGGATAAGATCCGTAACTGGTATTCCAATATCAGAAGCGACAGCCGTGCGCCGTTAAACGATATAACTTTGTGGGAGCAGGCGTATATGACTGCAAGCATGTTTAAGGCGGCATTGGCTGCGATATGCCTAGATTCATCGCCGGATGGCATGCTATATCAGCAGTATATGGACAGGCCATCCAGCGTAAGGTGGCGCATCATGGGAGTGCAGTACGACAAGCTGGGCCTTTCTGAGAAGGCTTTGAAAAGCCATTTCATCGATTGGTACAGGATAGCCTGTGAAAGAGCGGACAATATGGTCAAAAGAATCGTAGAAGAACAATATGCGGTTGGAAATGAAATATACAGGGATGAGACAGGCATATACTTTGCGGTGGCAGAAAATTTAGCAGGCAATCAAAAGGATTATAAGGATTATTTGGATGGAGATAAACAGGATGAAAATCGGCTGTATTTCTTGCATCAAGACATGGCCGAACTCCAAAAAGATATACTCAATGTCTTCAAGCATGTATTCGGGAAAGAAACCTTTCCGGCCATATTTCTGACTGAAGCTTCGAGGGGTCTTTATGCCTTGACGGATATGATCTCAAAAGCACCGGAGAATTATCTGATGCCCGCATCATGGGACATGCCGTCTATAGATGATTCGAAGGGGTCTTTCAAAACTATATGCCGGATATGCGGGATGGAAATGGTTTGCGAAGATAAGAATGGTGATAAAACAAAGCTTGATGCATGCGATAAGTGCAAGGCGCGCATGAAAAATAGGCTTGATGACTGGGTGAAAAATCCGGCAGGAGAGACTATATGGACCGGGGACCTGCAGGACAAAAACGGCAGGATAGCATTAATTACCATGAAATTCGAGCTTGAAGAATGGCAAAACGGAAATATGCTTTCCACTGCGCTGGTGAATATAGGCCATAAATATAACTACAGCGATTTATACGCCAAGATGCTGGAGACCCTGCGCTCTGTAAGGGCTGTGAAGCTTGAGGAAAAAAGGGAATATGAAAGGCTTGAAAATGAAATAAAATCGCTGAAAATGAAACAGGAGAAAAAGAATGAGATTTTGGAGCATTTCAGGACAGGAGATAAAAGCGTTTATGAGATATATAAAATATTGTATGAGAAATACAATGATAGACTCAAAAGTATAAATTTTAATTTAGACGACAAATTAATTGAATTTTTACAGAGAATAGATAATGTTCTGGATGGCATTTCCGAGAAACTCGAATCGAAATTTAAAATAGATTATAAATTAAAAAAATTAAGAGACAGGAGCCCTATCAACACTTTAGTTAGAAACAACAGGGATTTTGACAAGTATGTTAAAATATTTAAATTTTCTATCTTTGAACATTTAGCTGAAGAGGCTTACAACCATGATTTGAATGAATTTATTGCCCAGGTTTTTATCCAGACCTGCAAAGGCACCGGATGGAAAGGTTTAGTGGATAGGAAAATGGGGCAGGGCACGGTGGATTGGGATACTGAGAGAATAATCTGGGATCAGGTGACGGATGACGGCATCAAGTTTATGGCCGAAATCATGCTGCAGTTCTTGCTCAGGAAGCCGCCGTCTCCTGCAAGGCTGAGCCGCATATGGTCGTCTACAAGAGAATATCTTGACAAATTGAAGGCTATATTGGAAAAAGATTTGGTGCAAAAATGGCGCGGCAAAAGGATAGTCTGGGAGGCTGCTGCCGCTAAGGATGGGGAATACGAGTATGCAGGACTTGAGTTTTGGGCAAAGGACTGCAGGGTATATCTCATATCTTCGCTGGAAAGAGCCATACCCGTTTTGCGAAAATACCCCGGGAAATTCAGCAGGGAAGAAGAGGATAAAATCAAGAAAATGATTTCTAACGGCGATATGAGCTGGCTCAAAGATGAAATCCAAATTACGGGGCTTTCGAAGTCGGAGGAAAAAGTCAGTCTGAATAAAGCCAGAGCATCTTATTCCTGCTTCATACCTCTCTATTCCATAACCGAACCTTCACCGGCTTCCTGGCAGTTCATCATCCCGGCGGATTGCATTCCGGGTTTTGTCGATACGGCAAAAAAGCTTTATTTTAAAAAGTTTAAATACGTCTGCGGAAAGCTTCCGATTCACATAGGTATTATCGTTCAAAACTATAAAATGCCGCTTTATGTTGGCATAAAAGCCCTGAGGAGTATGAGAAGAAATATAAGGCGATTGCAAGATATTGAAATATGCGTGGATAAAGACGAATGGCCCGTTTTACCAATTGGTAAGTCTGGAAAAGATTATCTTTACGAGCAAAATGACAATATGGCAATGTACTATGGACTGTATCCGCTCAAAGCCACAGGCGGAAGTTACAGGTTTTACATGAGGCCTGAAGATGATGAGCCTTCTTACTTGGATTATCCATCCCAGGTGCCTGATGAGGCCAAGATAAAAGCGTATCCCTGCACTATTGACTTTGAGTTTATCGACTCAAATATCCGCCGAGACGATATCTTCTATGAAAAAGGAAAGCGCATCGACGGATTAAAGCAAAACCGCCCTTATTGCTGGGAAGAGTGGGACCATTTTAAGAATTTCATCCAGCTTGCCGAGGATAGTAAGACGGCTGGCAGGCTGCACAAGATGGCAGAGCTTGTATACAGAAAGCTGTCTGAGTGGGATGACAGCGATGCGGTAAAGAAGCTGGTTTTATCGGCAATCACCAATATCTTCGGGTTAAATGATGAAAAAACAAAAGAAAAGCAGCAAAAGTTTGCCGGATTTTTTGGAAAGCGCGGCTGGGAAGAAGTCATAAATATGCCGCCAAATGAATTTGAAAACGGCATGAAGCGCTTCATCGACATGTTCGAATTCTGGCGGAGTATAAAAAAATAAAAAAGAGGTGTTTTGAAATGGGAGTATATGAGAAAAAAAGCTTTGCAGCTATTTCCATGGACCCTGTATACATCGGCACCGGAGGTTATACTATAGGAAGGGTGGACAATACAATTGTTCGGGACCCCGTAACTAGAATCCCCCAAATACCTGCATCCAGTATTGCTGGCACATGGCGCTACTATATGATGCTGGAGCTGTATTCGCACTTTAAAGATGAATACAGGATGGAAAGGAAAAAAAGAAATGGCAAGGATATGGCGGCACTTTTTGAAGGCGAAGCGCATGAATGGGTAAAGCATGAAGGCAATAGATATGCAGCAATCAATTGCGCAGGGCAGGATGAGAGCCCTGAAAAAAATATTATTGATGAAAATGCCCAGGATGTGCCGGAGACCGGTCACTGCGGAAGATGTATAGTATGCAAAACATTTGGTTTTTCTAAGAATAATAAATCCAGGCGAGGCAGGGCTTTCTTCTCTGATTTATATATTTTGTTTTTTCCCGTATACACCATGTACGGCACCCGATGGGTGACATCGCCGGAACTTCTTCAAGGGGTGAGACCTAATATATGCAAAATCCCTATCCCTGCCGAAGGGCAGGCGTTAATGCCGAAACAAGAAGCTGGTAGGGCAGGCAGCATAAATCTTGGCTGGATGAATCTTTCTGCAGGTGAATATGAAGATGAAAGCGGTATGAATCAAACCATTGACAATCTGCCGCTTGATAAAGACTGGAAAGAGCGGTTGAAGAAAAACTATGTTGTAGTGGCTGATACCCTGATTTCCAACATTATAAACGCCAATCTTGAGGTAAGGACTTCGGTCTCCATTGATCCAATGACCGGGGCAGCGAAAGAAGGAGCGCTTTTTACTTCCGAGGCGGTGCCCAGGGGCACTGTGTTTGTGAGTGAAATTGTGCTGGCAGAGCCAGGGGATAGGGGCAGCGCTGAGTTTTCCGCTGAAGATATATGGCAGGCACTGGAAGATAGCAAAAAATACTATGAGATATTCGGTATTGGCGGCATGGTTACCAGGGGATTCGGTAGGATAAAGATATTCTCGGACTGTTGCAAGAACAAATCACACGGCTGCGAAGGGGGAGAAAAAGGTGATGAGCAGTCAGGCGAGAGTGAATCTTGAAGCAGTACTAAACAACTTGGGTTATGAAATAGTGGCGGAAATTAAGAAAAGAGGGGATAGCGAAAAATTATTAAGGCTTATTGATAAGGCCCTTGGAGTGCTGGCAAACGACGGTGTATACGCTTATTATGTGTTTTGCAAGGCACAGGACAACGATAAGAGCAGGGATGCAGAAGATATTTTCATCAAACTTCCGCTGGAAAAACTCAAACCATATATAAATTTGGAAATAAATAATAATCAAAGCGATAAAGGCGAGGTTGAACAATATTTTTCTAGCCTTTCGGAGGATTTGAACAAAATGCTTGCTTTCAGAAATTACATGGAAACGGCGCTGATATACGCCCGATACCACGCCAAAGCTGTGAAGAAAAGCAGGTGATTGAAATATGGCTGAATGGTATCGCATCATCTTAGAACAAAAGCAGCCGCTTAATATTGGCGGGAAAAAATACGGAGTCATTTCCGAAACCAGGCTTTTCATGCCGGGATGGACAATATTTGGTGCTCTGGTAAATGCCTATGCCCTGCGGGAGAAGTCACCAGATGCTTTTAAAGCCTGGAAAGAAAAACTAAGCTGTATCACCTGCTTTTTTCCGGCACTAGGCACTGAAAATGAAGATATACTTTTTCCTGAATTAAGTGGGGACGGGCTTCATCTTAAAAGCGAAAAAGTTGACTACGATGAACATGATTTTAGAAGGCGCTTTGTGAATTTGTATTTTTCCACTGCCATTGATCCCGCAAGTCAAAGTGCTGCTGAGAAATTAACCCATGAGATAGAAATAATTTTGCCGTCAGAAAAGAGAGAAAAAGGCGTGGTGCAAAGAAGCAGGCTTTACTGGACCGGACTTTTAAAGGCTGAAAGAGAAGAGATAGAGTCGATAAAAAATGCTGAACGTATTTTCGTCGGTCAGGATGCAAGATACGGAATGGGCGAATTAAAATTTTTCGCCGTGCAAACTATATCGAATGAAGAAACAAGACAATACTGGGGTCTGGATATAAAAGGAGAGGAGATTTATTTATCAGGCGGTATCCCATTGAGAAATTTTTTGGATATTGATGTAATGGGATGCGGTATAGAAAAAGTGTCGGGATCTAAGGAACTAATAGTTACCGAATTTGATTTTATGAGTTCCGCTGTCCCACAAGTAAGAGAATACTGTTTTGCCATTTCGCCCGGTAGCAGAATAAATATAGAAAAAAAGATGACCCTGACACTGAAAAAAGGTTTGCTGAAATCAATTGATACCGGACAACCAAAGTAATTATAATAAAAACAGGAGAATGGAACATGAACGACTGACACAGCGACTTTTACGCCGCGATACTTGCTGGCCTCTTAAGAGAATTGGACCAAAACGCACAATTTCTGGAGGGAGAACAGGATACTTTGATCCCATTATAGCGCTACCTCCATGGTGTTTATAAAGGTCTGATAATTGGTGATATCTGGTTTTTCGTCTTCATAATATAACTCCAATGCTTCCCGTAAATTATTTAGCAATTTCTCAATTGTTTTACCCTGTGAAGCCACGTTATTTTTGATACACTTTGCGACGTACCAGTTTTCCTCTTTCTGAACCATAACTGTAACTTTTACACACATATCAAGATAGATTATGTTTACATCAAAAATAAGGCTCAGGCTTTTTGAGTCATTAAACAGCTCAAAAAAAGTGTTTAGCCCGGTGGTAATTTACAAGATCGATGAGTGGGCTGCAAATTCTTTAAAATATAACACCGTTGAGTTTTTTTCGCAGTATGTTATCATTAAAGTAGATGATAATGAATGGGAGGATTACTTATGCCAGGGCTTCGTCAAAGTCAACAATAAGCTCAGAAAATAATGGCATTTAAAAAAGTACTGGTGTTTTGAAACAAAATAAGATATAATATACTTATGAAAAATAAAAATTCAAAGGCACCGGAAACAAAAGAAT
>JANLFP010000022.1 GCA_024655905.1 Tepidanaerobacteraceae bacterium | reverse complement strand
GGATTATTGAATCAGAAAAGCTCCATATTACATCCGATATCATGGATTTTCTGGATAGACAGGAAGAATTAGGATTCACGGTGCTTCTGGTAATAGAGAATTGTAAAGTGTTGGGCGGCATAGCCATAGCCGATACCATTCGCCCTGAAGCCCGTACAATGATTGAAAAAATAAAAAAATCAGGAGTAAAGCATATTATAATGCTCACCGGGGACAATCAAAAGACCGCCAGGACTATTGCATCCATGGCAGGTATAGAAGATTTCCGGGCAAATCTTTTACCAGAGGATAAACTTAATATCATACGGGATCTGCAGAAAAAAGGGGAAACAGTAGCCATGCTGGGCGACGGCATAAATGATGCCCCGGCTCTTACTTTATCCGATGTAGGCATTGCTATGGGCGCGGCAGGTACCGATGTGGCCGTGGAATCATCAGACATCGCCCTCATGTCGGATAATCTTTCCATGATTCCGGAAGTGTTCGCCTTGAGCCGGAAGGTGCTGAGCACCATTAATGCAAATATTTGGGTTTTTGCCGTAGGGGTGAATATCGCGGGTATTGCGCTGGCTTCAACAGGCATCCTGTCGCCCATAGTTGCGGCCGTTGTCCATAATGTGGCATCTGTCATGGTGGTGCTGAATTCATCCAGATTGCTATTATTCAAAAGTAATATATAAGTTCATGAAGGTGGAATTAATAGTATCCAGTGCAAGGAGTCAATGTCAGTGGCAGGAGACAGCTTACATGTCTTTGCCGTTTTTTATTGATACCTGATTTTGATAATCATTAATATGTGATAATGACTAATATATGATAATTGTTATCAAAAATAAAATAAAATTCTGACAAAAAGAGGATTTTTATTTTTCGCGTCGAATATATATCAAATATAATAATTGAATGAAAAGGAAAAATAAATCTACCTTCAGGAATTATATTAAAAATAAGTAATGAGAAAAAGTTAAAACGAAGGATTTGCGCTTCCGCATAACTTTTTGCTCCTCATCATTGATGAGGGAATTATTGGAAAAGACGCATACTTACTGGAAAAACTGATTATTTTTAACAACGGAGGTATTAATATGTATAAACCTGCAGGGTCGTGGGTAGCTATTCCTACGCCCTTTAATGAAACGGGAACCATTGATTATGAGGGATTCAGGACTCTTTTGGAATTCCATGCAAAACACGGGACTTCGACACTGCTGGTCATGGGATCTGCGGTAGAGGTCACTCTGCTTTCTTCGGAGGAAAGGCATGAGATCGTTCGAAAAGTATCGAAAATGGCAAAAGGACTGATACAGGTATTTTTTGGCGCTACGTTTCCCACTATGGCGGAGACCGTGGATTTTTGCAAATTTTGTGAGGCCGAAGGAGCCGACGGGCTTATTTTAAGTGTCCCCCCCTATCTTTTGCCGCCACAGGAGGCTGTCTTGAAACACATGCTCACATGCATTAAATCCGTAAACATACCCGTAGGTGTTTACAACAATCCCAGCAGGGTGGGAGTGAATATTGAACCGGATACCATAGAGACTCTGGCCGATGAGTGCCCCAATTTTGTAGCCGACAAAGAGGCTATGCCCCATGTAAGCCAACTGGTGGAGGTAAGACGGCGGGTGGGCGAAAGAGTCCATATTCTGTGCTGCGATTTTCCCAAATATTCCATAGTGTTGCCTACATTAGCCCTTGGCGGACATGGAACGGCCAATATAGGATGAAATATCATACCCGAAGAAATGGCTGAGATCTCAAAGCCCTGGGATAGCATCGAACAAATTGAAAAATGCAGGAATTTATATTTAAAATATTATCCTCTTTTACAGGCACTTTACTGGCTGTCAAATCCCATAGTGGTAAAAGCGGCCATGGATTTACTGGGATTGCCTGTGGGTAACCCAGGCGTCCATATCCTGAACAGGGGGGCGAAAAGCTGGAACAATTAAAAGTCATTTTGCCAGAGTTTGGAGACATTCAAAAATACCGGCTGGATTAGGAGGGATGCATTTGAGCCCATCTCAAGTTGAAGCGGTACAGCAAAGAGATACCGTACTTTCTGTCAAAAATCTGGTCACGCACTTTTTTATCAGGGAAGGGGAAGTCCATGCCGTAGATGGGGTTAACCTTCATGTGGAAAAGGGAGAAACCCTCGCCATCGTAGGGGAAAGCGGCTGCGGCAAGTCGGTGACGGCCCTGTCCATGTTGCGCCTGATAGCTTCCCCGCCGGGGAAGGTTCTATCCGGAAACGTGATTTTCCAAGGGCAGGATCTACTGCACATGAAGCAAAGCCAACTTCGAAAAATCCGGGGCAAGGGGATAGCCCTTATTCTTCAGGAACCCATGTCTTCCCTTAATCCGTCCTGGACCATAGGCCGTCAGATTATGGAGGCCATAGAACTCAATCAGGGCATTAAGGGAAAAGAGGCAAAGGAGAAAGCCATAGAAATGCTGAAGCTGGTGAGGATACCTGCGGCTGAAAGCAGATTCAACAACTATCCTCACGAGCTTTCGGGCGGAATGAAACAGCGGGTCATGATAGCCATGGCTCTGGCCTGCAGGCCCCAGATCCTAATAGCCGATGAACCTACTGCCTCCCTGGATGTGACCATACAGGCCCAGATTATGGAGCTCATGAAACAATTGAAAAGGGAGATAGGGACCACTGTAATTCTTATAACCCATGACCTGGGCGTTGTGGCAGAAATGGCCGATAGAGTCACCATCATGTATGCCGGGCAGGTGGTGGAAACGGCGGATGTATTTAGCATATTCCACAACCCGGCGCATCCATATACCAGAGGAATTGTCAGGACAATAATGGACTTGAAAGATAAAAACCACAGGCTGGAGGTGATACCCGGAGATCCGCCAAATCTATTAAATCCGCCGCCCGGCTGCAGATTTAACCCGAGGTGTGCCTTTGCAAAAGAAATATGTCGCGAAAAGGACCCCGATTATAAGCGGGTGAAGGGATCAGACGGCCGCTGGGTGAGATGCCATTTTCCGCTGATATAGGACATTAAAAAAATTCAAAAGGAGGAGAAATCATGAGAAAAACCTGGTTAACATTACTGATTTTGATTTTGACAGTGGCGCTGGTGGCTGGTTGCGGAGGCACAGCGCAGCAATCCCAGCAGGGAAGTTCTTCCGGCAATGCATCTTCCGATACTTCTGCTCCCGCAAAGGATTCTATAGTGATAGCTCTGCAGGGCGAGCCCACTACTCTCGACCCTCAGTATCCCGATGACGGCAACATGAGGGCTGTAACCGACAATGTTTTTGAGAGGCTTATGGAGCTTGACGGCAGGACGCTGGAACCGAAACCCGGGCTTGCCACCGATATAAAAGCTGTGGATTCCACCACCTGGCAGCTTACATTGAGAGAAGGGGTCAAGTTCCATAACGGAGATCCGTTTACGGCGGAAGACGCGGTTTTTTCCATAAAGAGGATTATCGACCCTGCTTATAAATCGCAGATAGCGGGCAATTTTTCAACTATTAAGGATGCGAAAGTTGTTGATGCCAAAACAATTCAGATTATTACTGACGGGCCGGACCCAATTCTACCCAAGAGATTGACCAAGCTGGATATCGTAGACAAAAAATATGTCGAGGCAAATCCGGACAAGGTTGCCACCGCTCCGGTAGGTACCGGTCCCTATCAGGTTGAGTCCTGGAACCGTGGTGTGGATATAAAGATAAAGGCTTTTGACGGATACTGGGGCAATAAGCCCGCCATTAAAGCCGCCACCTACAGGTTTATACAGGAGGGTTCCACAAGGCTCTCGGCTCTGAAAGCCGGTGAAATTGATCTGGCGGTCAATATGCTCCCCGAGTATGTCGACCAGCTGCCTGCTTACAAAACATCCGACGGTATTGAATTCACATTCCTGAGATTTAATACTTTGAGAGGCCCCATGAAGAATAAACTGGTAAGACAGGCGGCCTGCTATGCAATCGACAGGGATACGCTGGCCAAGAGCCTTTTCATGGGATACGCCAATGTGGCACAGGGTCAGATGGCAAAACCCGGCTATTTTGGATTTAACGACAGCCTGAAGCCGTACCCGTATGACCCCGAAAAAGCAAAACAACTCCTCAAAGAAGCCGGCTACAATGGAGAAGTCATCCAATTGGTTTCTGAACGCGGAAGATGGCTCAAAGATGGTGAGCTATCGGAAGCTGTGGCATCCATGCTCACTGACGCGGGATTTAACGTAAAGCTTACATTCCTGAGCTGGCAGGAATGGCTGGATACACTGTTCAATGTGGAAAAGGCGCCGGATATCATGTTCAGCTCAAACGGCAACGAGCTGTTTGATATGGACAGGTTCTACCAGGCCATTATAAAGACGGGAGGGCCACAATCCACATATTCCAATCCCGATATAGACAAGAAGATAGATGCGGCTAGAAACGAAATGGATGTTCAGAAGCGCCTTCAGCTTTACAAGGAATTGTCCCAGGCGGTGTATGACGATCCATTCGGCATTCCTCTCCTGAATCTGAAAGATATATATGGAATGTCCCCGAAGCTGGAATGGGAACCCAGGTAGGATTCCAGGATAACGGTATATGAGATGAAATTGCAATAGAATCCTTGCGGGGAAGGTTTTTAAGCCTTCCCCCCTATCTAATAGGGGGTTACCATATGAAAAGATATATTTTAATGCGATTATTGTATACGGTTGTAGTAATACTCGGTGTATCTATCCTGGTTTTTGTTATAACACACGTCATTGGCAATCCGGTGAACACCATGCTTCCCCTGCAGGCTACCGATGCCGAAAGGGCGGCTCTGAAACACCAGCTGGGTCTTGACAAGCCCCTCATGGTGCAGCTGTCGGAGTTTCTGGGAGGAATGTTCCGGCTGGATTTTGGAAAATCCTGGTGGCAGCAGGTGCCTGCACTGGGTATTGTTCTGCATAAAATTCCGGCAACACTGCAGCTTGTGGCAACGGCTCTCGTTATAGCAGTTGTTGTAGCCATACCCCTTGGAATCATAGCGGCGTACAAACCCGGCACATTGCTTGACAGGATTCTTACAACCACCTCATTGATAGGCATATGCCTTCCGCCTTTCTGGGTGGGACTGATGTTCGTCCTGTTTTTCGCGGTCAAGTTGGGCTGGTTCTATACCTCGGGATATGGGACAATCAGACACCTTATCCTCCCGGCCCTTACCCTGTCTGTAGTTCCGATGGGCCATCTTGCACAGATAGTCAGGTTCTCCATGGCCGAGCAATTGAATGCGCAGTATTCGATAACAGCCAGAGCTAAAGGTGCCAGTGATTTTGCCGTGCTCTTTGCGCATGCACTGAAAAACGCAGCCACGTCGATAGTAACGATGGGCGGAATGGACCTGGGGAGGCTTCTCGCAGGAGAAACGGCAGCCGTGGAGGTGGTCTTCGGTTGGCCGGGATTTGGCACTCTGATAGTGGACACCATCGGGCGGCAGGATTTTCCACTTCTTCAGGCAGAAGTGTTCCTGGTAGCAGTTATTATATGCTTCATAAATCTTGCCGTTGACATATCCTACGGGTACTTTGATCCCAGAATAAGGTATTGAGGGGGGCTAAAAGTTGTCACAGGACATTCAAACAAATGCACAAATTCAGATAGAACTGCGGGAGCCCGAACAAAACAGGAATGCCTTTCAGAGGTTTTTGCGGCGCTTTTCAGGAAACAGCCTGGCTCTGATAGCATTTATCGTACTGATGGTAATCATTGCGGTGAGTATTTTTGCACCGTATATAGCCCCTTATGATCCCGCAAAAAGCGACATAGTCCACAGGCTTCAGCCGCCGTCGCTTGCTGCCCCGGCCAAAGGAGGCTTTCCGCATATTCTGGGCACCGACCAGCAGGGCCGGGACGTGCTTTCAAGACTTATATACGGTGGAAGGGTTTCCATGAGCGTGGCCTTTGCTGTGGTTGCGGTGGCGGGCGCCATAGGAACGGTAATCGGCCTTATATCGGGGTATTTCGGCGGATGGGTTGACCTGGTGTTTATGCGCCTGGTGGATATACAATCATCTTTTCCGGGTTTGCTGGTAGCACTGACATTCGTTATGGTGCTCGGCCCCGGTCAGAGGAACCTGACAATAGCGCTTTTGATCGTAGGCTGGATGATTCATGCCAGAATGGCAAGGAGTCAGGTTCTAACCGCTCGCGAGTCCACGATGGTAGAATCCTCCAGGGCAATCGGATGCAGCATGCCCAGGATTTTGTTCGGCCACATACTGCCCAATGTTATTTCTCCGCTTATCACCACATATGTGCTGGAAATGGCCCATATGATCGAAGCAGAAGCAAATATGAGCTTTCTCGGTTATGGCATTCAACCCCCGGCTTCTTCCTGGGGCCTCATGATAGGCGAAGGGCGCCAGTATATAACGAATGCATGGTGGCTGGTGGTTTTCCCCGGTCTCATTATCGGCATAACCGTACTGTGCCTCAATCTTGTGGGCAACTGGGTGAGGGAAGAATTCGACCCGTTACAGAAGGGCCGCCACTAAAGGAGGGTTTTAGGTGACGAATGCAGAGGACATTATTATAGTAAAAAACCTGATTAAGCATTTTCCTGTAAGAGGCGGTTTGATGGGAAAACCGACTTCCTGGGTCCATGCCGTGGATGACGTTTCTTTTACCATAAAAAAGGGTCAAACCCTAGGGCTTGTGGGAGAAAGCGGATGCGGCAAGACTACCGTTGGCCGTCTTGTATTGAACTTGATAAAGCCAACCGGCGGAGAAGTTTATTTTGAAAATAAGAATATATATGATAAGAAGCAGTGCAGTGAAAAAGAATTCCGCAAATGCGCTCAGATCATTTTTCAAGACGCTTTCAGTTCTTTTGACATAAGAAAAAATGTCGAAAGCATTGTGGGAGAACCGCTGGTAGTTCATGGCCTGGCCGGAGGGAAAGAGCTGAAGGAAAGAGTTGCAGAACTTTTGAGGACGGTGGGTTTGAAACCCGAAATCGCCAGAGAATATCCTCATACATTATCGAGCGGCCAGAAACAGTGTGTGGGCATTGCAAGGTCTCTGGCCTTAAAACCCAAGTTTATAGTGGGCGACGAGCCCATATCCGCTCTGGATGTTTCCGTCAGAGCCCAGGTGTTGAATCTGATGCGGGACCTGCAGGAAAAGTTCAATTTGACTTATCTCTTTATATCTCACGATATAAGGGTCGTGCAATATCTTTCCAATTATATAGCAGTGATGTATGTTGGCAAAATGGTTGAAATGGCACCGACGGAGGAAATATTTGCCCACAGGCTGCACCCGTATACGGAAGCTTTGCTTACGGCGGTACCCATTGAAGATCCCCGCCTGAGGCGGCCGAGGGAGATTTTGCAGGGTGAAGTCCCTTCACCCGTTGATCCGCCTCCTGGATGCAGGTTCTACCCCAGATGCCATTACGCCATGAAAAGATGCAAAGAAGAGGATCCGCAACTTGTGGAAAAAGCACCCGGGCACTTTGCGGCATGCTTTGCAGACTTTCACAGCTCGGAACGGATTATTTGACACATAAATAACGCGACATTATTTTGGAGGGTTTAGAAATATGATTGAGAGCAGTGGCTTACAGCAGCAAGAGCAGGAAACACAAAGGGATGGCCAGTATTTCGAACAGGGTGAGAAAGCTTCATGGATTGGAATAGTTGGCAACATACTGCTTACTGCGGCAAAGATGGCAGCCGGAATTGTCGGGCACAGCACTGCCATGGTGGCCGACGCCGCTCATTCCGCCTCTGATATAATCGCATCCATCGTGGTTTTATTCAGTTTGAAGGTTGCCAAAAAGCCCGCCGATGAAGGGCATCCTTACGGCCACGGTAAGGCCGAGTCCCTGGCTACGGCGACAGTGGGAGTTTTCTTATTGCTGGCAGGATTTTATATAGCTTTTTCGGCGGTGGAATCCATAGTTACGGGCCATGTGACCGAGCCCGGGCTGCTTCCGCTGCTGGCGGCAATATTATCAATAACAGTGAAAGAAGGCATGTTCCAATATACCTACAGGATTGGCAAGAAGATTCAGAGCCCTTCCACAATTGCCAATGCATGGCATCACCGTTCCGACGCGTACTCTTCGATAGCCTCGCTTATCGGCATATTTGGGGCCAGGCACGGTTTTGTAATACTCGACCCTATTGCGGGTATAGGAGTTACTGTATTCATAATCAAAATGGGATGGGACATCACTGCTGATGGAATAAACCAGCTGATGGATGGATTTGGCAACAGGTCATTGATTGATGATATTTCCGATATGGTGAAAGGCTGCAGGGGGGTTTGCGAAATAAAGGCTATAAAAGCGAGGCAGAGTGGGCCTTTCATATATATCGACTTGAAAATAGGCGTGGATAAAAGCATGTCTTTTGAAGAAGCTCATAATGTTGCAGTAGAAGTAAAAAATAAAATCCTGGGCAACAACAGGAAGATAAATGATGTCTTAATCCATGTCGACCCTGTGGAAATGAAGGCAGATTAATGTAGTTAGCTATCCTGAAAATATAGAGAAATATTTTCATCATCTGATGATGATGCGTTTTGCACCGTATACGTCAAAGCATGAATTTCACTATCACTTGATAATCAATATCTTGCTTGACTTTGCAAGAGTTTCATGTTATATTATCAACATGCTGAGAACAGGTAAAATACCGGGCGCAGCTGCGCAGCAAGAAGAACTTGCGGGACTCATACCGCAAGTTCTTTATATATAATAAAAATGGGGAAGATACGACGTATACGCTAAAAATTGAGAATAGAGGGGGATGAAACATGAACGATATGGTTAGAAAGACCGTGGATTTTATGATAACCCATTTTTTAAGAGGGGAAAAATCGTCTCAGAAAGTTACGGAGTCCGATACCAGAAAAAGATATGCTTATCTCGAGGCATGGGTCAGCATAATAGGGAATTTTTTCCTAGCAGCAATCAAGATAATGTTCGGCCTGATGTTGAACAGTATTTCACTCCTGGCGGATGCGGCACATACGGCTTCGGATGTTTTGACATCGGTGGTTGTGCTGTTGGGATTCAGACTGTCCAGTTCACCGGCTGATGAAAAACATCCTTACGGCCACGGCAGAATAGAATTTCTTGCGACCCTGCTGATAGCGGCGATGCTGATAATCGTAGGCTTGGAATTCGGCAAGTCATCCTATGGCCGCCTTGTATCGAATACACCGGTCAGGGGCAGCCTTGCCGTGGCTGCTGTGATGTTGGCGGGCGCCGCATTCAAGGAATGGATGGCCCGGTTTTCCATAGATTTGGGCACCAGAATAAACGCTCCAGCATTGATAGCTGACGCATGGCACCACAGGACGGACGGGGTAGCGTCGGTTCTGGTGTCTGTGGCGATAATGGCTTCGCAATACGGCTATTATAAGGTGGATGCCGTATTCGGCCTGGGCGTTTCGGCGCTAATCATATATACCGGCATAGGCATAGCCGGAGAATCATCTTCAAAGCTTATCGGAGAGGCGGCAGATCAGGAAATGATAGATGACATAAAAAAAATAGCCCTTTCCGTGCCGGGAGTGACCAGTATTCACAAAATCCAAGTGCATGATTATGGCGACAGAAAGATGATTTCCCTGCACATCCAGGTGGCAAACCAGTTATCGCTGAAAGAAGCACACGATATATCGGAACAGGTGGAAAGGGCCATTGAATCGAGAATCAATTCTAAAGCAATTGTGCATGTCGAGCCCTTATTGGATTTAGAACAGAATTAAAAAAAGTCCGGTTTATCCGGACTTTTTAAGATATCAGGCCTTGCAGCCTGTGGGGTTAACTTAAAGGGATTCCTCGTAAATCTTTGCAATCGCTTTTTCCGTTGCTTCCACCGGCGCCAGGGAAAGCAACCCGTCAAGAGAAGGCGTGGTTTTCGCCAGTTTCACCAGAGTGGGGATGTCATCTTTTGTGAATCCAAAATCCGAAAGCTTCTGGGTGCATCCCACATCAAAAAGCCATTCTTCCACCTTTTTGGCTGCATATTCCGCTTCGGCGGGAATGCCTTTCAAATCGGGAACCATGGGGCTATACACGTCTGCCAGCACTTCGGCAACCGCGGGGTAAATAGTCTTTATAACCGCAGGCAGTATGGCTCCGAGGCCCAGGCCATGAGCTATCTCGGGTTTTACCGCACTCAGGGGGTGCTCCAAGGCATGGGTGAAATGCAGCAGCCCATTGTCGAAAGAAATTCCGGCCAGAGCGGAAGCGTAAAGCAGATAATACCTGGCTGTCAAATTTTCGGGGTCGATTACGGCTGCAGGAAGGTATCTAACGATGAGCCTCACCGTCTCTTTTGCCGTAAGAATGCTGTAAGGTGAAGCCACAAGAGTTGTGGCAGCTTCGGTGATGTGGTTCAATGCATCTACCGTAACCGCTATTGTCTGCTTTTTATCAAGCTTTGTCATGAGAGCAGCATCATCTATGGCATACATCGGATAAATGCAGTCATAGGCAATGGCGGGTTTGTAGTTCTTTTCGGGAATGGTTGCCACCGCGAATCTGTCTACCTCGGTGCCGGTGCCATGTGTAAGGTTTATTGCTATGATGGGGGCTGCCTTTTCCGGGGCGAACTTTCCTTCATATAGCTCTCTAGCGTTTTTATCGGCATATTCCAGCAATACGGCTACACTCTTGGCAGTGTCGATGGGGCTTCCGCCGCCGATGCCGATAACGGCCCTTGCGCCGCTTTCCCGGCCGATTTTTGCCGCCTCATCGATCATGTCCACTGTGGGATTGGGACCAACTCTGTCATAAAGCGAGTAATGAAATCCGGCTTTTTCCAGGGCCGGTTTTACCTCGCCCCAGGCGCCGCTGGTTTTGTAAGAACCTTTTCCTGTTACAAGAAGACAATTGTTTATGCCTTTGCTTTTCAAAACTCCAAGGATGTCTGTTATCTTTTTTATGCTCCCTATTCCGAAATATGTTGTATTCCTGCAGCGAAGCTCGAATACCCTGCTGGTGTTGATTCTGGTTTCCCACATATTAACAGCCTCCTTGTGAAATTTTTAACTTCTTTCGATTATAATTATATTATATTGTTAAAAAAATATCAATACCCGGATTGAAAAATTTTTTATATTTTTTTATATCTTTTATTATTTTATCTGAAGCTTGTAGTTTTATCCGTCATTTTGCTGCCAAGAATTTTTCACCACAAGAAATTTTACTAGCTTTTTTATATTTTTGTTCAATTCTATTTATACGACTATAATTATGGTCTGCATTCATCGTTAGGAAGACATGATTTTGTCTCTTGTCTATTTCTCATGGCCAGCTTTGATTCGGTTTAATTTTTTTGATAAAAGAAATACATTGTTGAATTAAAGGCTATAAAATGATAAACTTTATCTAACAAGACTTGATGATTTTACCAATCATGAATAGAATGCTGGAATCAACGTTTGTCTCAAGGTGGTGTTCACCCTGATGGAAGCCGGCCTCACAAATCCGATGATGAAACTCAAAGCCATGGGAGTCTGAATGGCGAAGGGGATGAGCCCTAACCCTAACTTTGCATAAAATTAAAAAATTGGTATAATGAACTCAAAGTAAAAATTTCAATCAGGGTGAAAAATGTTATGGATGTATACCTTGAAGAGAAAAAGTATAGGGCTTTACTTGAAAGCGAACTTGAGCGAATCACTGAAGAATTGAAAAACATTGGCGCAGAAAAAATAATTCTGTTTGGTTCTTACGCTAAAAATCGGGCTGATATTTTTACCGATCTGGATATTATTGTTGTGTTGAAAAGCGATTTACCTTTTGTAGAGCGCATGGGTTTTGTTTATCAAAAGATTGTTCCTAAAGTAGCTGCAGATATACTTGTGTATACACCAATGGAATGGAGTATTATGAAAGAGAAAAACTTTTTTAAAAAAGCTGTTGCTGAAGGGAGGGTTCTTTTTGAGAAAGTCAGGGATTGAAGAGGGCAAAAGATGGCTGGAGCAAGCAAAAGAAGATTTAAAGTGGGCGCAAAGGCTGGCAGAAGAGGGGGGATATCACATAGCTTGTTTTCTGTCCCAGCAGGTGGCTGAAAAAGCCATTAAAGCTTTTTTGTACTCCAAAGGGGAGACCATAGTAATAGGCCATTCTGTGAACTCACTTTCTCAAAAAGCCAGCCAATATGATAAACGCATAGTTGAAAAGGGCGAAAGATGGTCCATACTGGATGGTTATTATATTCCCACAAGATACCCCAATGGGCTCCCTGACAGTATTCCGGCAAAGATATATAATAAGGAAATCGCTGTGAAAGCTGTAGAATTAGCGGAAGACGCTGTGAATACTGTCCGTGATTTAATTGAACATGGCAATATCGGCTTAAACTAAAAAAACAAGGTATTTGTCGAGGATATCATCAGAAGTATCCTGTCCGGTGCTCCTCTTTTGATATTATATTAAGCTTTTGCCTTTTAGTTATTTTTTTCATAAAATAACTAAAGGCTTTTTCATTTTAAAAAATATTTTATGAAACTTTTTTGTTTTTTACCGTCTATTATATTGATAAATCATTACATAAAGATACTTGCCAACATTTTTGGTAAATGGGAAAATAGAATGCAACATATTTTTTTGTGGTCATAATCGGACCAAGTTGTTAAAATGGAATTATGAGGTATATTATATTTTGAAGTATATTGCATTTTAAAAAAGGGGTGTCCGAATGAGAGTAAGAGTTATCGGTGTTCCCATGGATTTGGGAGCTGACAGGCGCGGCGTGGACATGGGGCCAAGCGCCATTCGTTATGCACATCTGCAGCAGCGTCTGGAAGAAAACGGGATTAAAGTGGAAGACAGGGGAAACATTGAAGTTGCTACTCCCGAAAGCCGCAAAATAAAGGATGCCAAATTGAAATATCTTCACGAAATAGTGGAGTCTTCCGAGCGCACTGCTGATGCGGTGGGCGATGCTCTGGAAAACGGATTTGTGCCCCTGGTGCTGGGAGGCGACCACAGCATTGCCCTGGGGACGGTGATGGGTGCAAGCAGAGTATTAGAAAAAGTAGGCCTTATATGGATAGACGCTCATGGCGATTTTAATACGCATCATACAACTCCTTCGGGCAATATTCACGGAATGGCGCTGGCAGCAAACCTCGGGATAGGAAATGATATCCTGGTCAATATCGGCGGTTTTTCGCCGAAGGTACTTCCCGAAAACACCGTGCTGATAGGGGCAAGAGCCATAGATAGGGACGAAAAGAAACTGATACGGCAAGCGGGAATAAATGTGTTTACGATGAACGAAATAGATCGGCATGGCATGGAATATGTCATAAAAAATGCAATAAAATTTGCGGGAGAAGGCACTACGGGCATACATCTGAGCTTCGACATGGATGTCCTTGACCCCATGGTTGCTCCTGGCGTTGGAACACCGGTCAGAGGCGGGATTACCTATCGGGAAGCAGCCCTGGCAATGGAAATGCTGGCAGAATCCGGGTTAATAAAATCGCTGGAATTCGTGGAGGTAAATCCCATACTTGACCGGGGCAATGAAACTGCTAGCGTTGCAGTAGGGCTCATAGCAGCGGCTTTGGGAGAGGAAATCCTGTAGAGAAATCATGCCGAATTTTGATGCTAATTCATCGGATATCAGCGTTAAGGGATTTAACCTTGATATTATAAATTTTAAGGAGGGTTTGCAATGGCTGTTGTTGCGGGGTTTCATATGCCGCATCCCCCCATAATGGTGAGGGAAGTGGGCGGGGTAGAGACTCAAAAAGTAAAATCCACCATCGATGCTGCGGAGGAGGTGGGAAGGCAGATTCGGGAACTGGCTGCCGATACGGTTGTGATTGTATCGCCCCATGGCCCGGTGTTTCGGGATGCCGTATGTATTTACGACTTTCCCCTAAAAGGCAGCCTGGCTTCATTCGGCGCGGCCGGGGTGAAAATGGAGTTTGAGAGCGACGAGGAACTGAAAAAAGAGATACTGCAGATGGCCGGGCAAAAGAGATTGACCGTCGTGAGATCGCGGGATGTTTTTCTTTCCAGGTACGGCATAAAGGAAGAACTGGACCACGGCGTGGTAGTGCCTATGCATTTCGTGTCTAAATTTGCTTCGGGTTTCCGCCTGCTTCCGATAGCGTACGGAATTTTGCCATATGAGGATTTATATGCCTTCGGCGCGACGATAAGCGACGCTGCGGAAGCTCTCGGGAAAAGAGTTGTTGTAGTTGCGAGCAGCGACCTTTCCCACAGGCTCATTCCCGGCGCGCCTGCCGGGTACAGTCCCCGGGGAGCGGAATTTGACCACAAACTTGTTTCTTTATTGGAGAATTTTGATGTGGAGAAAATAGCCGAATTGGAATCCGGCTTAATAGAGGAGGCCGGGGAGTGCGGCCTGAGGTCCATATGGGTTATGCTGGGAGCCCTGGACGGATGCAAAGTTAAAGCACGGGTGCTTTCTTACGAAGGTCCCTTTGGCGTAGGTTACTGTGTGGCTTCCTTCTACCCCGAAGCAAATAGGGAGAGCCTTTTGAAAAAACTTTATGAAAAAAGGCGGCAAAAAATCGAAAATCGCAGAAAAAACGAAGACCCTTATGTGAGGCTTGCGCGGCAAACCCTGGAGACCTATGTGAAAGAAGGCAGGATACCTGAAATTCCGGCGGATTTGCCTGAAGACATGCTTGCCGGCAGGGCCGGGGTGTTCGTATCCATTAAAAAGCATGGAGAGCTTCGGGGGTGCATAGGAACCTATCTGCCCACCAGGAAAAACATTGCGGAGGAAATACAGCACAACGCCATCAGCGCGGGATGCGAAGACCCCAGGTTCGACCCCGTCAAGCCCGAAGAACTTCCCGAGCTTGTATATTCGGTGGATGTGCTAACTAAGCCGGAGCCCGTAGACTCACCCGATAAACTGGACCCGAAAAGGTACGGCGTCATTGTGAAGAAGGGTTACAGATCGGGGTTGCTTTTGCCGGACCTGGAGGGCGTGGATACGGTGGAGGAGCAGATAAGCATAGCCCTGAGGAAGGCGGGCATCAGCCCCGATGAAGATTATAAGCTGGAGAGGTTTGAAGTGGTGAGGCATTATTGAGGGTTGCGGCGAATATGGCAACATGGTGTTGCGCTTATGGAGTTCTGCCTAAAGTACGCAAACCGATTGATGTTTAAGTTCGCTAATGGGTTTCACAATGCGTTCACTCTTAAACATCAATCGGTTGCATATCCGAATCTCAAGTGACATAAATTTTTTTAAAGTCAGTTGCCTACATATTCCCCGCAACAATAAAGCCAGTATATGAGAAAGGAAATGGGAAATGAAAGAGGCGTTGTTCTTTGAAAGAACAGAAAATGGCATGGTCCACTGTTTACTTTGCCCCCATCATTGCGGGATTGCTCCAGGCAGGGCCGGGACATGCAGGGTGAGAAAAAACATAGATGGCACTCTTTATTCCGAAAATTACGCTAGGGTGTCCTCCTGGGGCATGGACCCAATAGAAAAAAAGCCCCTTTATCACTTCTTTCCCGGAAGCTGGATATTTTCAGTGGGGAGCTTCGGATGCAATTTCCGGTGCAGGTTCTGCCAGAACTGGCAGATTGCACAGCTTACCGAAATTCCGACGGAAGAGATAAGCGCCGAAGAATTGGTTAATGCGGCATCAAGACAGAAGGACAATATAGGCATAGCTTACACATATAATGAGCCCACGATATGGTACGAATATGTGATAGAATGTGCCCGTCTGGCCAGGGAAAAGGGATTAAAGAATGTCCTGGTGACCAACGGTTTTATTGAACAGGAACCTCTGGAGCAAATCCTGCCCTATATAGATGCCATGAATATCGATGTAAAGGCATATACCGAGGATTTTTACAGGGACATGACCTTTGGGAAGCTATCTCCGGTGAAGCGGACGGTGGAAATAGCCCAGAAATCCTGTCATGTGGAGATAACCACCCTCCTCATACCCGGTATGAACGACGGTGATGATGAAATAGAATCCCTAGCAAAATGGCTGGCATCCCTGAGAAAAGATATTCCGCTTCACCTCACCCGCTACTTCCCCAATTTCAGGCTGGACCTCCCGCCCACGCCGGTGGAGACCATCCGGCGGGCAAGGAGAGTTGCTATGAAATACCTGGATTATGTCTACACCGGAAATGTGGCAGATGAGGAAGGCAGCAACACCTATTGCCCAAAATGCGGCAAGCTTCTGATTGCGCGCCGGGGTTATGATGTGGAGGTATTGGGAGGAGCTAAGTGTCAGAACCTACCAGAACATAGATGCCTCAAAAATTCCTCGAAGAGTTTTGAATGATATTTGTCCTTGTGGTAGATTGTGTTGAACTTTCTTAAGAACATACGCTAAATTAATTTTTACTAACCTGCCGCTTTTAATTTCTTCTTTTATGGCTATTTCCGACACTACAGAAATTCCAATATTCGCCTCTTCGGCCTTTTTTATGGCTTCGGTGTTGTTCAGCACGTGCTTTATACTGTAGGGGATAATATGTTTTGACATAGTGTTTTCAAAAACTTCCCGAGTGCCGCTGCCCTGTTCACGTATTATGATGTTTTGCTCTGATATTGCCCCTGGACCGATTTTTTTTCTTGCGGCCCAGAGGTGATTTTTGGAACATATTATGAAAAGCTCGTCGTCCATATGGCGGAGGGCTCACAGGCCTTGAGACTGCTGAATTTCTGGCCCAGAAAGGCAAGGATGTGACAGTCCCGGAAATGCAGGACGATGTGGCTGCAGGGGTATTTTCGATGGTAAAAAAGCTTCTTTTAAAAAGATTAAAAGAGCTGCATGTAAATGTAGTTACAAAGGTGAAGATAAACCGCATGGTCCGGAAAAAGCTGTCATATACTGTATATGGTGTCGAAAAGCTCTTGGAGTTTGACGATGTTGTCCTGGCGGTGGGCAACAAGCCCGATGAAACCTTTGCAAAATTAAAAGGCCATGAAAAATACACCTTTGTAGGCGACTGCAATGTGGTGGCCACAGCCGTTGAGGCCATAAGGAACGGGGCGGAAATTTCACTGAAAATATAGAGAAAGGGGCGCTTTAAAAATGAATGTAATGGATGAATATGCAGACATTAAAGGGAGGAAAATCCATTATGTAAAAAACATTCAGGAAAGCGGCGATATCGTGCTGCTTTTACACGGCAAGAGGTTTACAGCCCGGGACTGGGTGGAGTCGGGATCGATGGAAACCCTTGAAAGGCAGGGGGTTCAAGCAATCGCCCCGGAAATGCCGGGCTATGGAGAGTCCGAGGAACTGGATTTGAATCCCAAGGACTTTTTGGCAGAAATAATGAAAATTGAACAAAATAAATTGCATAGATGTCCTCGCCGGCACTGATATTTTACCGGTGGGGGCATTTTGTGTCGGAAAGGTGTCTATTTCCCGGGAAATATGGCATATATTTTAATATGGATTCTACCATTCCCGATGACCCTGTCGAAAAGTGGGTCACGGACTCGGCGGCCGCCGGAACGGCTCTTGCTACAGGTGTTAGAACCTACAATGCGGCCATAAGTGTAGATGTAAACAAAAAACCTGTAAAGACTATACTCGAATATGCCCAGGAAAACGGCAAGGCTACCGGTCTTGTGACTACCACCAGAATCACTCATGCTACTCCTGCCGTTTTTGCCTCCCACAATGCGGACCTCGATGCCGAAAATGAAATAGCCGTTGATATGCTTAACCATAAAGTTGATGTGCTTTTAGGCGGTGGAAAAAGATATTTCGTGACTAAAGACCAGGGCGGCAAGAGAGAAGATGGCAGGGACCTTATTGCCGAAGCCAAAAACATGGGTTACACCTTTGTGGAAACCAGGGATGAAATGAACAAGGTCACCGGCGGAAAACTTCTCGGCCTTTTTAAGAGCAGCCATGCCAGCTATGATATTGACAGAGATGCTGCAAAAGAACCCAGCCTTGCAGAAATGACCAAAAAGGCTATCGATATTTTGAGCAAGGATAAGGAAGGATTCTTCCTTATGGTGGAAGGCGGCCGCATCGACCACGCCTCTCATGGCCATGATGCAGCAACTGTGGCCAAAGATGTCATAGCCTTTGATGATGCCGCAAAGGTAGCTCTTGACTTGCAAAATCCAGCAAAGATACTCTGGTTATCGTAACTGCGGACCATGAAACCGGCGGACTTTCCATCGGCGGATACGGCCAGTACAACTTCAAGCCCGAAGTTTTAAAAGTTCAAAAGAACTCCATTGAAGATGTTATAGCATCCAAATTTACAGCGGATAATTATAAGGATATTTTTGCCCAGTATTTTGGCATTACAGACCTTACTCCCTATGAGCAGGTTGCCATGCTGGATGCTTTCAAAGCCCAGAAAACAGATTCCTACGCTGTGTCAAATACAGCTGCCGATATAATGAGCAAGAGGGCTTTAGTAGGCTGGACTTCCGGAGGCCATACCGGAGCAGACGTAGCTGTAATGGCTTACGGACCCAATGCTTCCGACTTTGCCAGACATATGGATAACACCGATATAAAAGGCTAATGATGAAAACTTTCGGATTCAGCAGGTGAATATAGCGTAAGGCTACTTACCGAATTGAAATAATTTTGTAAAGAACACGAAAGGGGCTGGTAATTTCAGCTCCTTTCTTTGATATTGCAAAGGACCAGATAAGTTAAAAGAATATATATGCCCGTTTATGGTAAGCCGGTAAAAAAAGGCAAATTTTGAGTTGAAGATACAGGCCTTACGCTATCTATGACTTCCCGGGCATCGAACAAAGGTGAGAGCATCTTGCCTTGAGTCTTCAGGGCCATGCCATCTATATGTCTTCTGTCCATTTCTACAAAATTACTCTCAAAGTTTTCATAAGGTTTTGGTCCTACACCGTAAAAAACTTTGAATCCCGATTCCAATAAAAATTTAAACTTGGGATCCTTTGAAGAAAGGCTGCTACCGTAAGGGTAGATATATATGCTTGTCGGGCCTATCAAGGGTTCCACCTCTTTTTTCCATTTCAAGGTATCTCTTTTCAACTTTTCTAAACTAATTTTTCTCACATCAGGATGACCGTAGCTGTGGGAGGCAAATTCCCACCCGGTTTCCTTTAAGCGCTTGACCACCTGCAGGGCTTCGCTTTTTTGCCTTTCATAGGATATAGAGTCCGCTTCATTGGTTCTATACCCCAGGATGCCCTGATAACCCGTGAGGCCAATAATGCCCTTTGCCCCATGAAGCGAAAAGTCCTCATGTTCCTTTATAAAATTATCAAGAATAGGAATTATTTCATTATCATGCGAGATAACTACTTCCCCCTCTGGAGAAACAGAATAGGTGGCTACATTTCCGTTTTCGTCCAGTATCAGCCTGAAAACATTGCCGTTTTTAATCATGTAGTCATAATAATTGAGGTCATCCACCGATATTATAAGGGGTTTTTTACCCGGGGGAAGCATCAAGGTTTTTTTAACCAGGACTTTTTTTCCATCCACTATCTTTTCCTCAAAAATAGATTTCGTATCTATCAGCATGTAATTGTTTTTGTAAAGAGCCTCAAGGATTCTCTTGAATTCATTTACGGTGACGAACCAGTCATCATATCCCTTTGAAAGATAGTCCCCGTCAAAGGCAAGTTTTGGGTATGCAATGAGTGGATGAAAAAATATATTTTCTATAGGGCCATTGTAGGGTAAAAGTTCCGGCTTTGCGGGACTTTTCTTTTCAGGGGAAAAAACCTGTGAACTTATATCCGGGGCTTTATCTTTATTATCATTGCTTTTTGAGTTTTCCTCTGAAGAAGGATTTACTCGAGAAAGGGATTCCGTCAAAGCCTGGGTCTTTAATGTGTAATAAGTAATCGGAATAATGAAAATAACAATAAAAACAACTATAAAGATGGTCTTCTTCATGGAGCGCCGCCCTTCTTCAAAATTAAGCAAGTAAAGCCTAAAATAATTTTTATTATTCTATTATGTTAGACGAAAAAAGTCGGAAAAAGTTCCGCTTTTTTAATGGAACTTTTTCGGCTTTTCTTCGTACCGGTTACAGCGAATGGTGAATAACGTTGAAGGGAGGGGAGGCCGACGTGCTATAATTGATGGAATGAAGCGCAATATCTGCGGGATTTAAAAAGTTTTTAGGGTAATAAGCAACACTCACTTGTTGTTTTTGTTAAAAATAACGTAATAATCGGAGGGGCTAACAATGAACATGAAATCATTGCCTGTAATTGCTATCTTCTTGATTTCAGTTGGTAGATAGCTACAAAATAACTGAGCTCGAAAGAGGAGAGGATGGAAGCTGCAGATAGAAGGTCGATATTTTATGGATGACTTCTGCGGGAAGCTCTACAGGGGAAGAGTATGTCACCGTGGAAAAATACGATGAAAACTTCTTTATTTCGAGTATAGGAAGATAGACATTAGAGAAAAAATCACAAAACTTGATGAAGAAAAGGATAATAAGACTATAAGCATAACGGTCGAAGGCTCCAAGGAATACGATACTTCTTATGATAAGCAAAGGTGGCAGTCTATAAATACTTGATGCTTATCCGGGCTCAAGCAGACTTTTGCAGCATAATGAAAACTGTGATATAATACATAAAAAAGATATAAAAACCTGTGTTAATGTGAAAAAGGGGGAATACTATAGTGTGCATAGATAATCAAGCAAACACTAGCGAAAAACCCCTCCATAACAAATACGACAAAGGCTATAAGTTTTTACTGTCCAG
>JANLFP010000021.1 GCA_024655905.1 Tepidanaerobacteraceae bacterium | reverse complement strand
GCGACATTCAGCTTGGAAGGCTGACGCTCTAGCCAGCTGAGCTATTCCCGCACATATCAGATACCAGAAATCAGATGTCGGACGTCGGATTAAGTTGGATTTTGCCGAAGGCAAAATCCTTCGATTCTGACCTCTGATTTCTGACCTCTGACTTCTGTTCTGGTGGAGAGAGGTGGATTCGAACCACCGAAGGCACCGCCAGCAGATTTACAGTCTGCCCCCTTTGGCCAGCTCGGGAATCTCTCCACACCTTATATATTATAAAAGGAAAAATATCTGCGGTCAATAGCAAAATATGATTTTATTTCAATTTAATTCTCTCACTTCCAGATATTTCTCAAGCTTCCTTTTAACCCTCTGCAGGGCATTGTCAATGGATTTTACATGCCGCTTAAGGTCTTTTGCTATTTCTTGATACGATTTTCCCCCCAAGTAAGACATCAATACCTGCCATTCAAGTTTGCTCAGAATCTGCCCCATCTTGCCCTCGATATCCTCAAACTCTTCCCTGCTTATTATGAGCTCTTCGGGGTCGGAAATCTTAACTCCGGAAAGAATGTCAAGCAGTGTTCTGTCGGAATCTTCATCGTAAATGGGTTTATTCAAAGAGACATACGAATTTAATGGAATGTGTTTTTGACGGGTTGCGGTCTTGATGGCCGTTATGATCTGCCTGGTAATGCACAGCTCCGCAAAGGCCCTGAATGAAGAAAGTTTTTCGGGATTAAAATCTCTTATTGCTTTATAAAGTCCTATCATGCCTTCCTGAATTATGTCCTCTCGGTCCGCACCAATCAAAAAATAAGATCTGGCTTTGGATTTTACAAAATTCTTATACTTGTTTATAAGGTATTCCAATGCTTCATGACTGCCGTTTATAGCTTCGCAGACCACCTCTTCGTCGTGCATATCTTCAAAGCATGCCAAATCTTCTTTCGGAAGCCCGACACTCAACACAATCGCCCCCATATAATATTAAAAACGAGAAGAGCCTTTTTTATTATATATCATTATGCAAAATGTAGTCAAGCTTGCCATGCTGCCGACATTATCCATTATTCTTTATGTTTTTCTCTATTGTTTTCCATACATCCGGATGCACCCTGTCTCCTAGGGTTTGTTTTTCGTTCAGATTCATTTTCTCGCTCGCACGCCGCTTTCCTACGATGGCATTCACTTCCTGAAGAAGCTCCCTAGCAGAAATCCGAGTGGCTCCCCTGCCCAGTATTATCTGCTGCTCAATCCAATCGGATGTGGCCACTCTGACCTTTTCCTGCCGCGCAAAAAGGTCGGCCAATTTTTCAATGTAATGATCCGCCGTTTCTCCTTCCTTTGTGAATACTACCCTCACACCATTCTTGTCATATTGCATGCCTCGACTTTTCTCAACCTGATGCGCGTCAAAAACTACTATGACTCGAATGCCTGTGTGGCCTGCGTAATCTGCCATTATGTCCAGCAGTTTTTCCCTTGCGGCTTCAAGACTTATACTTTTAGCTTCCTCAAGCTCCGGCCATGCATTAATGATGTTGTATCCGTCCACCAAAAGGTATTCATCGTGAGCCGCCGGCATTTTTCGATAACCTCTGTCTCATTATTTCGTAACCAAGTATGGAAGCCGCTACCGCAGCATTGAATGAACCGATATGGCCTTTCATGGGAATACGGATAAGCATATCGCATTTTTCGCGCACAAGTCTCCCCAGCCCCCTATCCTCGCCGCCAATCACAAGAGCTACTGGACCGGTCAAATCAACATCAAAACAGTTTTTTCCATCGCCATCCGCACCCATCACCCACAGGCCTCTTTTTTTCAAGTGTTCCAGAGTGGAAGCTATATTGGTGACCCGCGCGATTTTCATATATTCTACCGCTCCGGCCGATACTTTCACCACTGCGGGGGTTACGCCGCATGCCCTGTTTTTGGGAATCACAATGCCGTGAACCCCGAGGCAATCCGCTGTTCGAATGACGCTGCCCAGATTCTGGGGATCGGTAAGCTCGTTTAATACCAACAAAAAAGGGTCTTCTTTCAAATCGCCCGCATAATTTATGATGTCGTTCACTTCCACGTATTGTGTCGGCGAAACCACGGCGCATACTCCCTGATGGCCAGAGAAACCCGCCATCTTGTAAAAAGCGTCCACTTCTACTTCGGAGAGCAAAATGCCTTTTTCTCTCGCCAGTTCCATTATCCTGAAAATCGCGCCATGGCGTTCCCCCTTTTTCAGATAGATTTTATATATCGGGCGGCCCGCAAGCATGGCCTCCAGCACGGCGTTTCGGCCCATTATCCTTTCTTTTTGAATACCAATCACTCCTCAAATTTTTCACCATCTGCCATCAATCTGTGATATAATCATAAAAAAGGTTTGTACCAATAATATTTCAATTTTCCAAAAAAGTCAAGGAGGTCGCTCATGAAAGTATCGGTGCTTTCTCATACGCCGGAACCTGAAAAAACTGTGGCTGCCGCAGCCCGTCTTTGTTATTCAAACATCAGTGCATCAGAGATAATGGAAAATTTCACAGGGGAAAAAGCCGCCTTGTTCATAAAAAAGCTTATGGACATGGGTCATATGTCTCCGGTGGAGCATGTGAGCTTCACTTTTGCAATCGACGGCGTAAGCCGCGCTCTGCTGGCCCAGTTGACGCGGCACCGCATAGCTTCATATTCGGTGCAGAGCCTCAGATATAACAATCCATTCAGAGAAGAAATGGCCCATTCCTCCGACGATGAAGTAAAAAAAGCGCGCCATAAGGCATACAAAGAAGGATTCGACTTAGCCAGCAAGCTTTGCGGCAGGCAGCACCCATGTCAAAATGAGCTTTTTGACAAAGACAGCATTGCGGGGTATATTTCCGAAAAAATACTGAAAGACTTTTTCCCGCAATACCTAAGGGGAATATTTGAAGGGGGTGGCATTCTGGAAAATGGCCCGATTCTTGCTATCTCTTTTCCTGAAAGTTTGGGAGCTGTTTTAAACAAGTCCCCTTTTAATTTTACTTTAGAAGGAAATAAATTATTAATGAAAAAAGAAGACGCTCTAAACTTCTGCCTTTATATTTACGGCGAGTTGGATTTTGCTTCCCGTGACTATTCCGGAGAAACACTGGCGGCGCTGTGCAGGAAGTCCCCCGAATTCTTCGAAGCTTTTGTTAAAGCCGCGGAAAATCACATTGACAGTTGCTGCTATTCCACCCTGCCGGAAAGTATTGCCAAAAGCCCCGAAGCGATTTTGACCTACATAAGCGGCCTTGAATGCTGCAAGAACAGCTACATTGAGCTCGTCAAAATGGGCGTGGAGCAGGAAGATGCCCGTTATATCCTTCCCATGGGCACTCAGACCAGGCTTGTGATGACAATGAACGTGCGGAGCCTTTACAACTTTTTCCATCAGCGTTGCTGCCGGCGCGCCCAGAGCGAGATACGACACCTGGCGGAGATGATGCTTGCAGAAGTAAAAAAAATAGCCCCCGGCCTATTCGAGAAGGCTGGAGCCCCCTGTGAGACCGAGGGCTTCTGCCCGGAAGGTAGCTTCGGCTGCGGGAGGCATCCCGCCAAGAGGCCTAAAGTCTAGGATTTGCCGTTTCGGCAAATCCGACTTAATCCGATATCTGGTCTCTTTTATCCGTTATGGGAGAAGATATGAGGCTGAATGATGCCATGAGGATTTTATTCAGCCTCTCGTTTTGACCCGTGAGGTACAGGTAACCCAGCAGGGCTTCAAATCCCGTGCTGTAATGATAGTCCATTATATCCGCATTTTTGGGCACCGTGTTCACTTTTGCGTTGCGTGCTATTCTAACTACATCTTTTTCCTTTTCGGTGAGAAACCCCTCTATCTTTTTGAGTATCCCCGCCTGAGCTGAAGCCTTCACAAAACGCACGGCATCCCGGTGGAGGTCCCGCACTTTCTTGCCGCTGCCCACCAGCATGGTCCTGATAAAAAGGTTGAAAACCGCATCTCCCACAAAAGCCAGCGCCAGCGAAGAGAGTGAATCCGCATCGACAGCCTTTCTTCCGGGTATTTCACCATCATTATTCATCTTTAGTTCACTCCAATCAAATCAACTCCTGTGAAATGAGTCACAGAACCGTCGCCCAACTCATCTTTAGAAATTTGGCAGAGCCAAATTTCTGCTTAATCCCACTTCTGACTTTCCACTTCTCACCTCTAATTCAGCCGCTTCCAGCGCACTCCCGTCGGGGTGTCCTCCAGAATGATGCCTTTTTCTTTGAGCTCATCCCTTATTCTGTCTGCCAGTGCAAAATTCCTATCCTTTCGGGCCCGCTGCCTTTCCTCTATTTTCTTTTGAATCTCATCATCCAGCAGTTCGCCATTTCCAAACTTATAGAAGAAACCCAGGACCCTTCCCAGCTCCAGCAGAGACTCAGCAGTCTGTGAAATGGCTTTTTGCGAAAGCATGCTCATTTTTAAATTAAATTCCCTTGCTATGTCAAAAAGGACAGAAATAGCATCCGCAGTATTGAAGTCGTCGTCCATGTTTTGAATGAATCTTTCTCTATTTTGCCGAAGCGCTATCAAATATTCTTCTTCATCTAGGCATCTCGCATCTTTCGCAGTTTTCTCCAGGTGCTCCATGGCGTAAAGGGTGTTGTACAGGCGCTCCAGAGCGCTTCGTGCCTGCCTCATAAGGTCTTCGCTGAAATTTATGGGGCTTCTGTAGTGGGATGACAGCATGAAAAACCTGAGTACTTCCGGATCATATTTTTTCAGAATATCCCTTACGGTAAAGAAATTTCCCAGGGACTTTGACATCTTCTGGTTGTTTATGTTGAGATACCCCACGTGCATGAAATACCTGGCAAAGGTTTTGCCCGTCGCCGCTTCGCTCTGGGCTATTTCATTTTCATGATGGGGAAATATGAGATCCGGTCCTCCCCCGTGGATGTCGATGGTTTCTCCTAAGTATTTCATAGACATCACTGAACACTCTATGTGCCAGCCTGGCCTGCCTTTGCCCCATGGGCTTTCCCATGCCGGTTCGCCCGGCTTTTGGGCTTTCCACAGGGCGAAATCCATAGGGTCCCTCTTCTTCTCGCCGGGCTCAACTCGAGCCCCGGCTTCCAGTTCATCCAGATTTTGATGGGAAAGCTTGCCATAATCCTTGAACTTTCTTGCCTCATAATACACGTCCCCGTCCGCTTCATAGGCATAGCCCTTTTCCACCAGTATCTTGATTGTTTCAATAATATCTCCGATGTGTTCAGTTGCCCTGGGGTGAATATCCGCTCTCTTTATGCCCAGAGCGTCGGCATCCTTGAAATACTCTTCTATAAACCGATCCCCCAGTTCCTTTACGGCAACGCCCTCCTCGCTCGCCCTTTTTATCATCTTATCGTCGATGTCAGTGAAATTTTGCACAAACCTTACATCATATCCCCGAAATTGCAGATAGTTTCGAATCACGTCGAAGGTTATGAATACCCTTGCGTTGCCCACATGGAAAAAATCGTACACCGTTGGTCCGCAGGTATACATGTTTACTCTCTTGTCCTCAAGCGGAACAAATTCTTCCTTCCTGCGGGTGAGCGTATTGAAAATTTTTATCAATCCTGTTTCCCTCCTTCCAGCTTTGAAATGCGTGCCTCCAAATCCTCCAGCTTTTTCTGCAAACACCTCATCATGTCCGCCACCGGATCCGGCAAAAGATGGTGGTTCAAGTCCACTCTGGTAAAGTCCACATCGGAGTAATCAATTTTTTCCCTGACTACCGCCTTGCCCGGAACTCCGACCACCGTGGAATTCGGCGGCACATCCTTCAAAACTACCGCCCCGGCTCCAATCTTTGAATTGTCGCCTATTTTAAGGGGCCCCAGGACTTTGGCTCCCGACCCCACAACAATATTGTTGCCCAGAGTAGGATGACGCTTGCCTTTATCCTTTCCGGTACCTCCCAGAGTCACTCCCTGGTATAATGTGACATTGTCTCCGATTTCGGTGGTCTCGCCGATGACCACTCCCATGCCATGGTCTATAAAAAATCCCTTGCCGATCCTGGCGCCAGGATGGATCTCTATCCCGGTTATAAACCTGTTTATCTGGGATATTATCCTGGCAAGAAGCAGCAGTTTTTTATTATATAAAAAGTGAGCAATTCGGTGCATCACGATGGCATGAAAGCCCGGATAACAAAGTATAACCTCAATCACGCTCTTTGCAGCAGGATCCCGTTCAAATACTACTCTGATATCTTCTTTAATAGTATTAAACATTTCATCCCCTCCTCAATCATCAAAAAAGCCTTTCGCCCCGTTCAGAGGCGAAAGGCCGCGGTCCCACTCTGGTTTATCGCTTTATCGATAACGGCTTTGCCGCAAAACCCCTACATAATACATATTCGGGGCTTGAGCTCCGGGGCGCAATTTCGATATCGTCCTCCTTAAAACCGCTTTCAGCCGGTGACGGTTTCTCTCTTAAAGGGGTGTCGAATCTACCATCCCCATCCAAGCTTTATATCCTATTAAATTTATTGATTTTATTTTATTAAAACTTTTGTTTAAAGTCAAGCCCCAAAAACAAGTTATGGTATTGAGTCGGGTTGCTGCTCCCCGACTCAAGCGAGTCAGAGAACCGTCCCCTGACTCAATATGCATACAATTTTCCGTACGGCCTGCTGCTTTTCGGCAAAAGTTTCACGAAAGGAGAAGCCATTATGTCATCTATTCTGGTGATGCCGAAGTGTCTGCAGAATTCCTCCACTTCACTTTTGATTTCTGCTTTTTCTTCGTTGTCGACTTCTTCCACCGCCACATCTTTGCCCACCTGGTTTTTGTTCACCCCACCGCGAACGTATATGACTCCTCCGTGCATGCCAGTGGCTATATAGCGGCCTGCCACCGGATCCTTTTCCTTTTTGAAGATTCCCAGAAGAATGAGTTTTCCTCCGGCCATGTATTCTCCCAGGAAATCTCCGGCCCTTCCGCCCACAACCATGACGGGGCACTGATCCTGATAAGCCTTCATATGAATGCCCGCCCGATATCCTACGCTGCCTTTTATAAAAATCTTCCCTGTCCTCATGGAAAGCCCCGCCACATTGCCCGCATCGCCATGAATGATTATGCTGCCTCCGTTCATGGTATTGCCGATATCGTCCTGTCCGCTGCCAAATACATTGATTATGGGGCCGTCCATGAAAGCTCCCAAGTCACTGCCCGGCGTGCCGTAAATATTGAGGGTAACTTCTCTATCAAGCCCCGTGCCGATGTATCTTTGGCCCAGTACATTCACCAGATCAATTTCCTCAACGCCGTTGGAAACCGCATCATGAATCCTCTCGTTGAGCTCCCTGTAATTTAAGCCTTTGGCATCGATTTTCATGGATTATTCCTCCCCATTCTCATCTTCCTGCGGGCTTTATGCCCAGCACATCCAGATATACTTCATCCATATCCACCCCTCTGAGCCTCTCCCTGCTGCCTCTAAGGCTTTCGATCGAGTTTACCCCCAGAGCGCCCAGTATTTCTTTTATTTCGAGATTCCATGCCTTTATCATGTTCACAAGCCTTTTTATACCTTCTTCCACATTGAGGCGCTTTATCAATTCAGGCTTCTGGGTGGCTATGCCCCATGCGCAGAGGCCGGTATGGCATTTCTGGCACAGGTGGCATCCCATTGACACCAGTGCGGCCGTTCCTATGGCCACGGCATCGGCTCCCAGGGCTATGGCCTTCAGCACGTCCGCGCTCTGTCTTATGCCGCCACTGGCGATAATAGAGGCCATATGCCTGATGCCCTCCCGGCGGAGCTGTTCGTCCACGCGGGCCAGGGCCAGTTCTATGGGAATGCCGACATGATCCCGTATGACCTGCGGAGCTGCTCCGGTGCCGCCCCTGAAACCGTCGATGGTGATCATGTCAGCGCCCGCCCTCACCACGCCGCTTGCAATGGCGGCTACATTGTGGACCGCTGCAATCTTTACACCAACTGGCTTTTTATATCTGGTGGCTTCCTTCAAAGCATATATCAGCTGCCGCAAATCTTCTATGGAATATATGTCGTGATGCGGAGCCGGAGAAATGGCATCGGTGCCTGATGGTATTCTCCTGGTCCTGGAAATCTCCTCGGTCACCTTTTCACCGGGCAGATGTCCTCCTATGCCGGGCTTTGCGCCCTGGCCAATCTTAATTTCTATGGCAGCGCATGAATTTAAATACGAAAGGTTTATGCCAAATCTGCCAGAAGCGCACTGCACCACTATATGGTCCTTGTATTCGGAAAGCTCCTGCGGCAACCCTCCCTCGCCTGTATTCATGATGGTGCCGAGCTCCCGGGCGGCACCGGCCAGTATTAGCTGCACATTAAGGCTCACAGCGCCGTAAGACATGCCGGCAAAAATTATCGGGGTTTCCAGTTTTATCTGCGGTTCCATAACCGTGGTCAGTTTGATGTCCCCTTTTTTATCCTGCCAAAATTCCAGCTTGTCAGGCTTTTTGCCTAGATATGTCCGAAGTTCCATGGGCTCCCTGAGAGGGTCGATGGAAGGATTAGTGACCTGGCACGCATCCAATAGCATTTTATCCCAGAATACCGGATAAGGTTTGTCGTTGCCCGCTCCCGTAAGTATCTTGGCTCCGGATTCGGACTGCTTCCACAGGCTTTTCAATACATCCTGACTCCATAAGTAATTGTCTTTGAATATGGCCGGAAATTTTTCCACAGTAATGGCATGGGCAGGACAGAAAGCGGTACAGCGGTGGCATGCCGCACATTTATCATGGTCGGCCACCACTCTGTCGTTTTCAAACCTGAGAGCGCCAAAACTGCATTCATTTATGCACCGTTTGCACTTAATACATGAATCGCTTATCTTTACCATGAATTCCGGTGGCATCATCCTCATGCTCTCTCCTCCAATCTGGCGTACACCGGTTCTCCGCCCTGCGGACTCCAGACTTCGTCCGGGTCCTGGCATACCTCTCGTATGGCCGATTCCTCCGAAGACATATAGACGGTATCCTGCTTTCTCGCCACCACTAGCGGCCGAAGCATTATCCTGTCAGTCATGCCTATCATTGAACTTGTGCTGGAAATGATGATGCTGAAAGGCCCGTTTAAAAGGGCGCTTCCGTAGACCATTCTGAGGGCGGTCATGGCTTCCTTTTTGTTTTTATCCATTTCGTCTATCTCCTTCCAGAAAGGAGGCGCCAGAGCGGTAAGGGCGATATCCTGAGGAAGATTATGCTTTCTTAAAAGCAAGTCCAGCATATATACTATTACTTCCGTATCCGTCATTAGAGTGCACTCATAGCCGAACATCTCCAGATAGCGCTTGTTGATGCCGTATGACGAGATCTCACCGTTGTGCACCACCGCCCAGTCCAGAAGCCCGAAAGGATGTGCCCCGCCCCACCAGCCGGGAGTGTTGGTGGGAAATCTGCCGTGAGCGGTCCACAGATAAGCTTCGTATTCCTCCAGCCTGAAAAATCGGCTGACATCCTCAGGGTATCCCAGACCCTTGAAAATGCCCATATTCTTTCCGGAAGAAAAGATGAATGCACCGTTAAAGCGAGTATTTATCCTCATCACCACGGACACTATGAAATCTTCTTCTGAAAACCCGGCCGGTATCTTGCTCTTTGGGACTTCCAGAAAATACCTCCACAATATCGGGGTATTCGCCAGGCTCATCTTTTTACGGATGGGTATGGCTTCGCTTTTCACGACCACCATGCTGTCCTGCAGAAAAGTTTCTACCGAATCTTTTACTCCCTCATCTTCGAACATAATATGAAAAGCATAGTAATCCTTGAATTCGGGATAAATGCCGTACGCGGCAAAACCTCCTCCCAGGCCATTGGACCTTTCGTGCATTACTGCGATGGCGCTTGTGATGACATCGCCGCGGATGGTTTTGCCCTTCTCATTCATGATGCCCACGACGGCACAACCTGAAATGTCCTTTGTCTCAGCTCTTTTGAACAATTTTTCTCCTCCCCCACCTTTTCGTTAAATCAAAAACCTTCCGAAAGATTCTCGTCTGGAACCCTCCGAAAGGCTTTTATCCCAACGGTGTAACCGGCAAGCCGGCCGGTGCCGCTCGGTCCAGTCACATAAAAGCCGGAACCCTAGGCACCCTTCCGACAACAGATTTGTATAATTGTATACATGGTTTAATAATTTTTTTATAATTATACAATCGAGAGAATGCATATGTCAAGTTTCATGTCAGGTTTTGTGTCAGGATTTATGTTAATTTTATGTTAACAAACGTCCGCATACCCGGGACATTGGCTTAAGTTGCTTATAAAAAATGCGGCGCCTTCGCGAAAAGGAATTCGCCGCTTGCTGATTCTTGTGCAACTTGAATTATTCTTTAAAAACCATTCCAAGATCTATGGTCAAATTATCAAAAATGCCTACTTTTATTTTATCTTCCTGCGAATAAATGTCGGGTCTTCCGTATTTTCCACTCGGGTCTATTTTATATACCATTACGATTTTATCTACTGGTTGTACTATCCAGTATTCCTTTACTTTGTATCTTTCATATAATTCCAATTTTTTTATATAGTCAAGAGAAGCCGAAGAGGGGGATACTATCTCTATAATGAGATCAGGCGCTCCCCTGCAGCCCCTATCATCCAGCTTGCTTTCATCGCATACCACCAGTATGTCAGGTTGTATTACGGTTTCGACATCTTCATCTCTAGTTTCCTGTTCAGACAATCTGACATCGAAAGGAGCACCATACACCTTGCATGATTTATCTAATAAATAATTCGAGAATTGTCTAAGAAGCTCTACCGCTGCTTCCTGATGTTTGCGGGATGGTGCCGGGGCCATAGCATAGGGTGTACCGTCAATCAATTCCCACCTCTCATCATCAGGCCAGTTTAGATAATCTTGATAATTAAACTTTTGATTGGTTTTCCATGCTTGCTTTCTCATGCCACCCCATCTGCTTCTTTCCTATATTTTTTTAACCAGGCATACTGCCTGGGCGGAAATGCCTTCGCCCCTGCCTTCATAGCCCATGCCTTCGGTTGTCGTGGCCTTGACGCTCACTTTTTCCTCCTCGATACGAAGAGCTCTGGCAATGTTTTGCCGCATTTTCGGTATGAATGAAGAAAGCTTCGGCTTTTCCGCGCAAATCACCGAATCGATGTTCACTATGCCAAATCCAGCCTCGCGCAAAAGCTCTCCTACTTTTTTCATTAACAATATGCTGCTGATATCCTTATACCGCATGTCCGTGTCCGGGAAATGCATTCCGATATCCCCCAGCGCTGCTGCTCCAAGCAGGGCGTCGTTTATGGCATGCACCAGCACATCCGCATCGGAATGTCCAAGAAGACCTTTTTCAAAAGGTACCGCAACGCCGCCCAGGATCAGTTTCCTGCCTTCAACAAGTCTGTGGGCGTCGAAACCTATTCCGATTCTCATTATTGCCTCCTGAAATCACCGTATCCCAAGGTTACTAGGGTTTCGGCTATTATGATGTCTTCCGGAGTGGTGATTTTGATGTTTTCATAGGCTCCCTCGATGACCCGCACCGGCAGCCCCATGCGCTCCACCAGCACGGTGTCATCGGTGCCGTAAAATCCTTCTTGCCGCGCTCTCTCGTGAGCCTCAATTATCAGCCCGTAATCGAAGGCCTGGGGCGTCTGCATCGCCCAGAGGGTTTTCCTGTCGGGAGTATTTTTTATTATATTCCCGCTGCCAACAACTTTTATTGTATCCTTTACCGGCACAGCCACCCCCACGGCCCTGTATTCCCCGGCAGCCTGTATGCTTTTTTCTATAATCGATTTGGCGACAAAAGGCCTCACGGCGTCGTGTATAACAACAATATCGGTTTGGGGGGAAAGTTCCCTCAAACCGTTATATACCGAATCCTGACGTTCGGCACCACCCTCCGTTATCCTGACCTTTTTAAACCTGTACTTTTCCACTATTTCTTCCCTAGCAAGGCGCAGGTCCTCTTTTCCCACCACCAGTATAATTTCATGAATCTGGCCTATAAGTTCAAAAATGCTCAGGGTGTAATACAGTATGGGGTGACCTTTTATCGCCAGGAATTGTTTAGGCACACCGGCATTCATGCGCTTACCTCTGCCACCGGCGGCTATTATGGCGCCAATCTGCATTAGATTCACCTCAAGAAAGGGATTTGGGCTTTGCAAAAATCATCCTGCCGGCGGCTGTCTGAAGCACACTTGTAACCATCACGCCGATGGTCTCACCAATGTGCTTTTTGCCTCCATCCACTACTATCATTGTGCCGTCGTCCAGATAAGCCACCCCCTGGCCGGTTTCCTTTCCGTCCTTTATTACCTGCACCATCATCTCTTCTCCGGGCAGCACTACCGGTTTTACCGCATTTGCCAGTTCGTTGATGTTCAAGACCTGGACATTTTGAAATTCTGCCACCTTATTCAGATTGAAATCATTGGTGATTATCTTCCCGTCAAGTATCTGCGCCAGCTTTACCAGCTTGCTGTCGACTTCGGCTATATCGTCAAAATTTCCTTCATATATCTCCACATCTATATTTAATTCTTTTTGGATTTTATTGAGAATATCGAGCCCCCTCCTGCCCCTGTTTCGCTTAAGGGCATCCGAAGAATCGGCTATATGCCTGAGCTCCTCAAGAACAAAGCCCGGTATCACGAGAGTGCCTTCAATGAAGCCGGTCTTGCAGATATCCGCTATGCGGCCATCGATTATTACACTGGTATCCAGAATCTTCGGCTTTACCCAATTTACGATGGTAGGCGCGTTATTCTTTCTCTGGTTCAGCAGATTCGTAAAATTGATAATGCCGGACAGCTCCTCCTTTTTCTTGAGGGCTATGCTGGCTCCAAGATAACCCAGCACTATATTCGCTATTATGGGAAGATATCCTCCTATCCATGGAATGCTTACAAAAGCCCTCACGAAAAGGTTGGCCACAAGAAGACCCATTATAAGCCCCAGAAAACCGTAAAGTATATCCCTCATGGGAGTCTTCTGCAGCCTATTTTCTACCCATTCCCTGGCCAGAGCGCCGCCCTTTATCAGCCCCGAACTTAAAATAAAAAATATGATTGCAAAAATCAAGCCTCCGGCAAGCTCGGTAATCAGCACCGGAATCGAACCCGGCTCTATCAATCTCAAAACGCGGTTGATGTAAAGCGCCAGAGCCAGAAACTGATATCCCACCAGAAATCCGGCGAGTGCTATGGCTATTCTGATAATTTTATTAATCACATCTTCACCTCCTGCTAAAATTATTGCCATTTTTCTTCGTTATTTTCTATACATTTTACATTATATAATAAAATAATGATTAAATCCACCCTGAAAATAGTAAAATATGGCATAGCCATATTAAAAAAAGCCTTCAGTTAAATGCGCTTTCGATTAACTGAAGAGCCTCCTGTTCTCCTATGCATTTGCTCAAGACTATTTCGCTCACCAATATATGTTTTGCGTTTTCCAGCATTTTCCGCTCCCCTGTGGAAAGACCCTTTTCCTTTTCCCTCAGGGCCAGATTCCTGACCACTTCAGCCACTTGGAATATGTTTCCACTTTTTATCTTTTCCATGTTTGCCCTGTAGCGGCGGTTCCAGTTGGAAGACATCTTGCTCTTTTCGCCTCTCAGGACGTTCAGCATCTCTTGTATCTCTTCCTCGCCCGCCACCTGACGGACTCCGATTTCTTTTATATTGTTTATAGGGATCATTACCTTCATATCTCCGATGGGCATCTTCATTACATAATATTTTTGCCTTTCTCCCAGAATTTCCCGTTCTTCTATGGCTTCTATCACTCCTGCTCCATGCATGGGATATACAATCTTATCCCCGATGTTGAACATTAGAGTCTCCCCCCTGAAAGCATCTTACAAAAAAAATAACACATTTCAAATTATCTGTCAAGTTAAATTTTTATTATACTACAATGCTTATAATGTGTCAATGAGTATTTTTATGCATTTTTGTGTTCATCTTCACTACGCTTCATCTTCAGTTTCACCTTTCCGTTTCAAAAGCTTCTTTAAATTTAACTCTTATCGTTTGACAAAAGCTCCATGCGATGTCTATAATTAATTATAGAAAAAACGAGGGGGGAATTAGCTTGAAGGATCTGATCTGCGATGAGTTTCAGGATACGGTCTCCAATTGTCTTGTAAGGCACCGGAGCATTCTGGATGTGCTTACGAAGATTCAGGAAACATCCGCCAGGGTCAACAGAGCGGTGGCAAAATCGGTAACCGGCTGCGGATGCCTGCAGATAAACGCAAAAAAGCAGCAAATCCCCGCAAATATAAAACTTCAGGAACTAGGCTCATACATGGACACTCATTTAAAAGGCGAGCTTTGCCCTTCCTGCAGAGAAGTGCTGGAGCAGGAGCTTGGAAACCATCTTTTTTATCTGGCTGCACTTTGCAACCTGCTGGACTTGAATATTTACGATATCTTGCTGACCGAAAACGAAAAACTGTCGACTCTGGGGATATACAATATGTCATAAAGACTGATGTTGAGATCAAATTTCGGAGGCCAGAAATAAGAGTTGGAAGCGGCATGATACCGTGCAAAGTTTCAAAAGAGTCTACGGATTCTTTTAATCGCTTCGGGCATTCACCCGAGCATTTAGAATCAAATATTATCCTATATAAGGCTTGCTTCCACCGCCTCCCTCACAGTCTTCACACCGGTCTTTTTTATATTCATGCATTTAAGCTCCGCTATATTTTCATAGGGGACTACGGCTTCGGTGAAGCCCAGTTTTGCCGCTTCCTGCACTCGTTTTTCCATAAAACCCGCCGACCTTACTTCTCCCGCAAGCCCTACTTCTCCTATTATGACCATATTTTCTCGGACCGGGCGATTTTTAAAACTTGACGCTATCGCCACTGCCGCCGCCAAATCCGCCGCGGGTTCTTCTATTTTTATGCCTCCCGCCACATTTATGTATACATCCTCGTGTCCCATGGCATATCCAAGCCTTTTTTCCAGCACCGCCACAAGGAGCATTGCCCTGTTGTAATCCAGGCCGGAAGTTTGGCGCCGCGGTATGTTGAAGCCGGAATCGGACACCAGAGCCTGCACCTCAACAAGCAGAGGCCTTGTGCCTTCCATGATGCATGCTACAGCCGAACCGGAAACCCCACGCAGCTTCCCAGAAAGAAGATACTTTGACGGGCTATCCACTTCCGCTAGACCTTTATCTCTCATCTCAAATATGCCAATTTCATTTGTTGAACCAAACCTGTTTTTTACAGCCCTCAAAATCCTGTAAGAGTGATACCGTTCTCCCTCGAAATAAAGCACACAATCCACCATATGTTCAAGCAGCTTTGGACCGGCCAGGTTTCCCTCTTTCGTAACATGTCCCACTATAAATACGGCAGGGCCGGCTTCTTTGGCCAGCTTCATCAGCCTCACAGTGGCCTCCCTTATCTGGCTTACGCTGCCGGGACCCGAATCCATCTCGGGAGCATAGACGGTTTGAATGGAATCTATTACCGCTACGGGCGGCGAAAGCTCTCTTGCAGCAGCTTCAATGACGTTTATGTCATTTTCTGCCAGTATGTAGAGCTGGCCTCCGCCTATTCCAAGCCTGCTTGACCTGAGTTTCAACTGCTTCGCCGATTCTTCTCCCGATACATAGAGCACTTTTTTATCGCTGCTCAGGCAACCGCAAGCCTGGAGCATGAGGGTGGATTTGCCTATACCGGGATCACCTCCTACAAGTACCAGGCTGCCGGGAACTATGCCGCCTCCAAGCACCCGATCCAGTTCAGCGATTGAAGTGTGTATGCGCTCTTCCTCAGAATATTCAACCTCATCGATGAGTTCGGGCTTTGCACCCTCAGCAATACTTTTTTTTGGGGCATGAACCGTCTCCTCAACAATGCTGTTCCAGCTTCCGCACTCGGGACAACGCCCCATCCATTTTACGGCTACCGAACCGCACTGCTGGCATACATATCTCTTTTTTTCTTTCAATTTTTCGCCTCCCCGTAATATCGGAAGTCGGAGGTCAGAAATCGGAAGTCGGATTAAGTCGGATTTGCCTTTTCTGTAAATCCCTTTATTCCGTCTTCTCACCTCCGGCCTTCGATTTCCTATCAATGTCGGAAGACGTTCCCCCGGCTTCGGCTTCTGCTCTATTAATTATAACATAATCTGCCGGTGAGGTTAACGGAATAAAAAAAGAGATGGGGCTTTAACCCCTCTCCTTTTGCAACGCCTATAATTAAGTTATATTCTGACTTACCGCCTCCGTCACCTGTTTGTCACTGATAATTCTTTTCTTCTAAATGTGAGTTCGCCATCCTGCACGTCAATGAGCACCGTATCTCCCGCAGTAATGTTGCCCTTAAGCAGTTCTTCGGACAGACGGTCTTCAATGCGCTTCTGAATTACTCTTCTCAAGGGCCTTGCGCCGTACATCGGATCAAAGCCCTCTTTTGACAGCAAATCCTTCGCTGAATCGGTTACTTCGATGGATATGCCGTTTTCCTTCAATCTGTCATTTACTTCGTTTACCATAAGGGTCACTATGGCTCTGATGTTTTCTTCTGTCAGAGCGTGGAACACGATGATTTCGTCCACCCGGTTCAAAAATTCGGGCCTGAAGGTGCGGCGGAGTTCGTCCAGAACCCTATCCTTCATTGCTGCATAATTTCTTTCCTCTTCCTGCTCGGGAGTAAAACCCAGCACCCTTGATTTCTGTATCAGGTTTGCCCCGACATTGGAAGTCATAATAACTATGGTGTTCCTGAAGTCCACTGTTCTGCCCTTGGAATCGGTCAGCCTGCCATCTTCCAGTATCTGCAGGAGTATATTGAAAACATCCGGATGGGCTTTCTCTATTTCATCAAAAAGCACTACAGAGTAAGGCTTTCTGCGCACCTTTTCCGTTAGTTCTCCGCCTTCCTCATACCCCACATATCCCGGAGGCGCTCCCACCATCCTGGATACGGCGAATTTCTCCATGTATTCGGACATGTCCAGCCTTATCATGGCGTCCTCGTCGCCGAACATGGCATCGGCCAGTGCTCTGGCAAGCTCCGTCTTGCCCACGCCGGTGGGGCCGAGGAATATGAAGGATCCGATGGGTCTCGAAGGGTCCTTGAGCCCCGCTCTGGCCCTTCTTAATGCTCTGGCAATAGCTTTTACAGCCTCGTCCTGCCCTATTACCCTTCTGTGCAGTATCTCCTCCATCTTAAGCAGCCGCTCGGATTCCTCTTCGGCCAGACGCTTTACCGGTATTCCGGTCCAGCTTGAAACTATCTGCGAAATATCTTCTTCGGTAACGGTGGTGTGATCCAGCTTGTGTTCCTTGTGCCATTTATCCTTCAGGCTGTCAACTTTTGCCTTAATCTCCTGCTCCTTGTCTCTAAGCCTTGCTGCTTTTTCGAACTCCTGGGCTTTTATTGCCGCATCCTTTTCCTTGCGCACCGCATCCAGTTCATCCTCCAGTTCCTTCAACTCCGGAGGTGTAGTGAGGGTCTTCAGCCGAACTCTGGAAGCAGCTTCGTCGATTAAATCAATGGCCTTGTCAGGCAGAAAACGGTCGGTGATGTACCTGTGCGATAGCTTTGCTGCAGCCACAAGCGCTTCATCGGATATCTTCACCCTGTGATGGGCTTCATACCGGTCTCTTAAGCCCTGGAGAATGCTTATGGTGTCATCTACCGATGGCTCTTCCACCATTATGGGCTGGAAGCGCCTTTCCAGCGCCGGGTCTTTTTCCACATGTTTCCTGTATTCATCAAGCGTAGTGGCTCCGATGGTCTGGAGTTCGCCCCTGGCCAGCGCCGGTTTCAATATGTTGGAAGCGTCTATGGCTCCCTCAGCAGCTCCGGCTCCTATGATAGTATGCATTTCATCGATGAAAAGTATCACATTGCCGGCCTGCTTTATCTCGTTTATTACCTTTTTCAATCTTTCTTCGAATTCCCCGCGGAATTTTGTGCCCGCCACCATGGAAGCCATATCAAGGCTCACCACTCTTTTATCCTTTAAAATCTCCGGTACATCCTGTTCAATTATTCTCTGGGCAAGGCCTTCCACCACCGCGGTCTTCCCCACCCCCGGTTCACCTATGAGGCACGGGTTATTCTTGGTTCGGCGGGTGAGGACCTGCAGCACCCTTTCAATTTCCTTCTGACGGCCTATCACGGGGTCCAACTTTCCTTCGGAAGCCAGTTCAGTGAGATCTCTGCCAAACTGGTTGAGGGTTGGGGTATTGGATGGCTTTTTGTAAGTGGCGGCTGATTTGGGATCGGTTCCCAGAAGGTTCAAAACCTCCGCCTGGGCTTTTTCCATGTTGATGCCCAGATTTGCCAGCACCTGAGCAGCCACACCCTCTCCCTCCCGGATGAGTCCCAACAGAATATGCTCGGTCCCTACATAATTATGCCCCAGCTTGCGGGATTCGTCCATTGCCAGTTCCATCACCCGTTTTGCCCTGGGAGTATAGCCTATTGGACCCTGGATGGCAAAAGGCCCCACGCCTATCATCATTTCGACTTGCTGCCGAACCTTCTGTATGTCGACGCCCATGCTTTTCAATGCTCTGGCGGCTACCCCTTCGCCCTCGCGGATAAGCCCCAGCAGCAGATGTTCCGTTCCGATCACATTGTGGTTCAGCCGCCTCGCCTCTTCTTGGGCGTATGCCACCACTTTCTGCGCTCTTTCGGTAAATTTTCCGTTCATTTGATTCACCTCATTTCAACATTTTTTGCCTTATAAAATCCGCCCTGCTCAAATCCCTTTCCGTAGGAGAAAGGGGCCTGCCGGATATTTCCTGGATATATGCCGGACCCGTCATTATGAATAGTTGATTTATGTCCTGGGGTTTGAGATTTTTTATTATGCCCATGTCCACGCCCAGTCTTACATCGGAGATGCAGGCCAGAGCTTCCTGGGAAGTCATTAGCCTTGCATTGGTGAGCAGGCCGTAAGACCTTAAAATTTTATCTTCCACCCGCAGCTTGGCATCACCAGAGAGATTCTGACGAGCTTTTCTCTCGCTGGCAATTATCTGGCGGGCCACACCGATCAGATTTCTAATGATATCCTCTTCGGATTTTCCCAGAGTTATCTGGTTCGATATCTGATAAAGATTTCCGTTTGCCTGAGTCCCTTCTCCGTATAGCCCACGAACCACAAGTCCCAGCTGGGTTATGGTGGAAAAAATCTGGCCGATCTGATTCATCATGGTAAGCACAGGAAGATGCATCATGACCGATGCACGTATGCCCGTTCCCACATTGGTTGGACATGCCGTGAGATAACCTATTTTTTCATCAAAGGCGAAATCCAGTTTTTCTTCCAGCACATCGTCCACTTTATCCGCCAGGTCATAAGCCTTCTCCGGGTTCAAGCCCGGAAACATAGTCTGTATTCTCAGGTGGTCCTCTTCGTTTATCATTATGCTGATAGTTCTGTCCTGGTTTATAATCACCGCACCTTTTTTTGAAGTCGAAAGATCCAGGCTTATGAGATGCATTTCCACCATCATATTTTTCTGTTCAGAAGAAAGCTCATCCATTATAAAAAGTTCGGCATCCCTTGAAAGCACCGGGTTTGCCTGAAAGGCTTCGTAAACCCGGCTTATTATTTCCCTTGACCCGTGTTCCGACAGGAGATGCGGAAATGGAACATCCTTAAGGTTGCGGGCAAGCCTTATCCTGCTGCTGATAACGATGTCACCGTCGGGGCCCGGGGCATTTATCCAGCCTATCCGGGCAGGATCAACCAGTTCGCTTGCTCCCATCCCTCCACCTCCTATTCCTTATTCTTCTTTTGTTCAATCTCTTTTATTCTATCCCTGATAACGGCCGCTCTTTCATATTCCTCGGCATTTATGGCTTCCTGCAGTTCTCTTTTTAATCTGTTTATTTCATTTTTCAGTCTTATATCGCTGCCGCTGCGGCGGGGCACTTTGCCCGCATGATAGGTCTTGCCGTGAATCCTCCTGAGCATGGGATCCAACTGTCCCTTGAAAGAGTTGTAGCAGTTGCTGCACCCGAACCGTCCGGTCTCTGTAAACCGCGGAAAGGTCAACCCGCATCGGTTGCACCTTAGCTCATCGGATTTTTGCCTCACCTGCTGCGGTTCCTCGAAAAAGCTTGATAGAAGCTTTCCCAGAGAAAATCCCGGAACATTGTCAAAATCAAAAGGATTCATCCCTATGGAAATCCCGAGATGTTTCTGTCTTGCACACTCTTCGCATAAATGCATCTGGGTTTTTTCACCGTTGACTATCTTTGTGATGTGAACGGTGGCAGGGCGCATGTTGCACTCCTGACACATCATGATAATTCTCCCCCTTTCCTCGCTTCAAAATCCATTATAGCCGTTATCACGGCCTTAAGTATCCTGGCTCTGAGCCTATCCCTCTCGGGAAGAGGCACGGCCAGATTATACCGGTTTATGACCGCATTGATGATCTCTTTTTCCCTTTCGCTTATCATTTTTTCTTCGCTAAGCCTTGCCACAACTGCTCGAGCTTCTGAACCGGAAATGGAGTCTCCTATATATTCTATGATTTCTTTTAAAAATTCATCTTCTCTTATTTTCAATTTCCTTATGCGGATGTATCCTCCTCCTCCCCGGCGGCTTTCTACAAAATATCCCCTTTCCAGGGTAAACCTGGTGGTGAGCACATAATTTATCTGAGATGGCGCACACCCGAATCTGTTTGCCATTTCGTTCCTTTGAATATCCAGAATGCCGCCCGGAATCCGGCTGAACATCTCTTTTATGAAATCTTCGATGAGGTCCGCAAGATTCGCCATCAAATTCCCCCTCCCGGTGAAAAATTTGACTTTCTCTGACCTTTGATTATATTATATTTCACTTATGAAAATTTTGCAAGCCCTTTCAAAAATTTCTTTTGAGTCAGGGATTTGAGTCAGGTGACGGTTCCTTGACTCATTTTGATGAGTCAAG